>JBIJDH010000023.1:0-139395 GCA_044344255.1 Myxococcota bacterium | reverse complement strand
CGATCCGAGACCGGCGTGCCAGCGTCACGCGCGACCCGCTGAAACGTCGTCCAGGCGAGGTCGCCGAGCACCACAATCACCTTGGCGCCGCTCTCTCTGATCCTTCGGATCGTCCAGTCGGCTCCCGAGTTGACCCACCGGTCGTACACGGTCGAGTGGCGTCGCACGACCTCGTCTCCGCCGAAGAAGCCGTCCGGGCGTTGTTCAACAAAGCTCGCCCGGCACAGGTCCGTAAGCACGACGCGCTCCGGATCCGCGATCCCTTCGAGCATCTCGCCGAGGCCACCGTAGAACGAGACGTCCGGGCGCACGACGGAGTCCAGGAACCGCGGCCCGAATTCGGCCGCCGAGCGCGCGGACGCGTAGCTCGACTGAGGCATGGCGGCGCGGCGGCTGGCGCTCGCACCGACAAACGGCGCATAGGCCGAGCCGATCACGACGACGCCACCTCGCTCCTGCCACCGTCGGCCGACGAGATCGGGCACCCAAGGGAGCGGGGGCGACGCCCAGCGGTCCTGCCAGCCGCCGGCCGAGGCACTCCCAGTCGCCGCCGCCAAGCCTGCTCCCCGCGCGGGCGACTCCCTCCAGATGTCGCCGTTTAGGACGTCATCGAAGTCAAAGTGCTCGTCAGCCCACGACATGCCCGCCATGCTCACTCCCGCCAGCTACGGAGCATACGGTCCACGTTCAGCCTGCGGTGGACAGCGCGGTAAGGATCTTGTCGTAGAGGTCCCGGATCGCCTCCCGCTTGTAACAGCCAGCACCCAGGAGCTGGACGCCGTCGACCTTCAAGCTCGCGCACCACGTCTGCGCGTGCTGACGGCCGGACGAGGTGTGGGACGGGTCGGGCGGCGACCGGCGGAAGCGCCCCCGGAACCACTCGTTGAACGCGCGGATCGGATCTGGTTGACCTGGAGGAGGGAGCTTGTTTGGTACCCGAAGCGCTCGTTGGTCCTGACTTTCACAGACCGGCCTATGTGACCGCGGTCGGGTTCGAGCCCGCTGCCCGCTGCCCCGTCACCCAGCGGGAGCGGTGGACGGAACCAGATTTCAACTGAAAGGCCCCCTGAGACAAGGCACGATGGTGCCGCCGCGGCCACCTCTGTCCCAGGGATCTGTTGCTGAAGCTGAACGCTGTCGCCGCCGATCCGCAGGCCGAGGGCACCGTCGGGGGCACCATCCTGAGCGTGGCGGAGCTGGCCGGGCCGATCGCAGCTTTCTCCTCGAGGCAGAGGTCGCCGCCCAGCTTCAGCTTCCGGGCATCCTGCCGGTCTACGAGGTGGGCACGATCTTCCCGCACTTCGGTCCTGTATTATCGTCGGGGTGCTAACCGCCGCGCCGAGGAGGCCCCCATCCCACCTGTCGAGCTCTCTGCGCTGCGCGGCCCCATCAGCGTGACCGCCCTCTACTTCGCGCTCTGGTACGCGCTGCTGTTCGGCTTGCAGACCCGTACGAAGTACCGGCTCCTCCGCGAATACGCCGCCCGCGGCGAGGTCTTTGACCGCTACCGATCGGCCGACCCCGAGATGCTCAAGGCCGACCGCGCCGTGCAGAACACGCACGAGCAGATGGTGCCCTTCCTCATAGCGATGTGGATGCACGCGCTCGTCGTGTCACCAGACGCCGCCTCCGCCCTCGGCGCCGCCTATGTCGTGCTGCGAGCCATCTACCCGTTCCTGCTCGGCTCCCGCATCGAGCGGGTGCAACCCCGGCGCGTCGCCTTCGTGACCTTTCCCTGCTACGGCCTCATCTTCTGGATGCTCGGCAGCTCGGTGCTGAAGGTCTGGGCGGGCGGGGGCTGATTCGCCGCCTCCACGGCTCCGTGTTCATTCAGCCGTCTCCGCGCTCCCAGCGGCTCCGTCCGCTCCGACCTCCCGCCTGCCGGCGCAGTCCGGGCTCGGGGCCCAGGGCGATCCCGCCCCCGGGAAGGGCACCACCGCCACGACCCGCTGGGTGCTGCGGCAGACGCGGAAGTTGGTGAGGGTGGCGGGGTCAGCCGGCGCGTTATCGAGGTGATAGCGGCTCCAGTCGCCCGCGACGCCGGCGGCGAGGTCGTCTTCGCTGAGGAAGGCGAGGGCGCGATCCCGCCCCTCACCGACGTACAGGTGACGGAGGAGGTGGCGGGTGGGCAGATCCCACACGCGGAGGTCTCCCCCGCCGTCGAGGACCGCGAGACGGCGGCCGCTCGGGGAGAAGAGGGCGGTGTCCAGGAGGTGATCGAAGGGCCCGGCCTCGAAGAGGAGGTCACCGCCGCGGAGTGACCAGAGGCGGACTTTGCGGTCATAAGTGGTGGTGGCGGCCACCTCGCCGTCGGGCGAGACCTGGATGCTGACCAGCCGACGGCTGTCCGGGAGGGGGGCAAGCGCCCGGCCATCCTCGACGTTGAAGCGGAGCGCTCCCCCCTCGGACGAGGCAACCAGCACCTGCCCCAGCGTGCTCGTGGCTGCCCACTGCGAGGCCGAGTAGAGCGACGCAGAGCCGGGATCCAAGTCAGCCAGCTTCGCGCCGTCGCTCAACCGATAGAGCGCGGCCGTGTGATCGTGGCGGAGGACCAACAGGCGGTCCCGGGCGAGGTCGATGTGCCAGCCCGAAGGCTCCCCGATGGAGGACATTCGGCGGCGCCCCGAGGCGAGAAAGGGCTCTTGATCCCAGAGGTCCAACCGGCCGTCCGGGTAGGTGATCGCGAGGCGGTGTACATCTGGCTGGTATTCAGCCCCGGTCGGCGCGGTCTCCACCGGGAGCTGCGCGAGGGCGCCACGCTCGCCGAAGAGCTCGACCCGCCGTTGGGCCGGATCGTAAGACGCGACCCAGCCCTCCCCGGTCCCGATGATCTCCGCCTCGGCGGGGAGCGTCCACCGATGGCCCTGGGAGTCGCGGGCCGCGCAGCTCCCCCCGACGGTGCACCAGGCCGTGACGGGATTGAGGCGACCCGCGCTCCAGGCGGTGCGCACCGGGCCGCCGCGCTCGAGCCAGCGGGCGCCATCCGCGGCGTCGCCGAGGTCCCACAGCCTCGCCGTGCCGTCGAGCGAGACCGTCGCCAGCCGCCTGGCCCCTGGCAGCCAGGCTCCCGCCTTGACCGGTCCGGTGTGTCCGTCGAGGCGGGCGTGGAGGCGGCCGTCGGAGAAGCCCCAGACGAGGCCACCCTCGTCGCCGACGCCGACCAGCTCATCGCCGGCGAAGGCGAAGTCGGTGAAGGTGCCGCGCCCCCCGGGCAGGACGCGGTCGAGCGCCTGGGCGGTCGGGTCGAGCACCCCCACCCACCCATTCCCTGAGCTCAGGACCACGCCCTCCTCCGCCGACCAGACCCCATCGAGCTCCGGAACGCCGAGGAGGCGGCTCTCGCGGGCTTCGCCCTCCGCGTTCACCCGGGTGACGCGCCCGCGCGAGTCGAAGTACAGCGCCTCATCGCCCGCGAACGCGACCCCGGCCGAGCCGACACGGGCCCCCTCCCAGATCGAGCGCAGATCGGGGAGGCGATAGAGTCCCCCGTCCTTCTTTGCATCCACCACTGCGCAGAGGTCGCCTCGGAGGGCGGTGCGAAAGGCGCGCGCGCCGCGGTGGGCCTCCCCGAGCAAGGCGCCGGTCTCCGGATCCCAGGTGCGGAGGCGCCCGTCTCGCGCGGCGGTGAGCAGGGGGCCGAGGGGGGTCTGGCGCATCCCACCCTTGGCGCGGATACCTGCATCGAGGCGGGGGAGCTCTTCGCCCCCCGCTCGGCTCCAGACGCGGACGCCCCGAGGCCAACCGTAGGCGTAGAGTCGGTCGGCGCGCACGATGACGTCGAGGAGCTCGACGTCGGGGGGACCAAAGCTCCGCTGAAGCGCGCCCGTGGCGGGGTCGATCTCACGGACCTTCCCATCCGCCGCGGTGACGAAGAGGCTCCCCAGCTCCGGATCGACCGCCACATCCCAGACCCCACCCCGAGCGACGGGCACCACCCAGGAGGCCACGCCCGCGGCGCCCACCTGCCAGGCGGCCTCCCGGGCCCCCTCCGCGCCGAGATCGGCCGCCGCGAGGTAATAGGCGAGGGCCTCGTGCGGGCGCCTCAGGCCCTCCGCCTCTCGACCGAGGGCGAAGAGCCCGCGGCCCTCTGCGGCCTGCCGCGCCTGGCCCTCCTGATCCCAGGCCCTGCGGGTGTCGAGCCAGAGCGCCCCGAAGCCAAGGCCCAGGCCGGAGAGCAGCGCGACGGCGAGCACCAGCGCGAGCATTCGGCGTCGGTCCGCGCGGCGCTCGGCCAACGCGGAGCGGTCGAGGAAGGCCGCCTCGGCTGCGTCCAGGAGGGGGCGAGCGCGCGCCCGCCAGGCCAGCGCCTCGGCGAGCAGGGCGCCCTGCCAGGGGGGCTCGGCGCGGGAGGGCGGACCGTCGGCCCCCGGCAAGGCGTCGGCGAGCCGCTCTCGAAGGGAGAGCCCCGGCCCCTCCGCGGCCAAGGCGGCGCCCAACCGCCCCCACTCCTGCGGGAGGGAGGCGCTCGACCAAGCGAGCTGGTCCTCCTCCGCGCTCAGCAGCCCGGCCGCGAGCAGGGCCTCGACATGCCCGGCGGCCTCGCTCGACAGCGACACGAGGGAGGCGCGAGGGCGGGCGCGGCTCCGGCCGTCCCGATCGGCGAGTCGAACGAGGAGCTCGATCAGCTCAGCCTGGCCTTTGGCCGACGCCGCGCCGAGGAGCGCCTCGCCCCGCTGGGCCCGCGCCTCGCTCCGGGCTTTGGCCCGAGCCGCTTCGAGCCAACCGCGCAGCTCCCTCTCCATCTGGGCCGCCGTCGGGCGCTCTCCCGGCTCTCGGGCGAGGGCCGCGACCCCGATCGCGGCGAGCCCGGGGTCGAGGCCGGGCGGCGGGACCTTCACCGGCCCGCGCCGCCCCGACAGGGCCGCGAGCAAGGTCACCCCGAGCGCGTAGATGTCGGTCGGGGGGCCGACCGCTTCCCCTGCCTCCTGTTCCGGGGCCATGAAGCCCGGCGTACCGAGCACCGCTCCCACCCTCGTCGCCGCCGAGTCGGAGCTCGACCCGCTCCAGTCCATCGCCATCGAGCCGAAGCCGCTGCCACCGCCTTCGCCCTGGCCGAGGCCCTCTCCGCCATCGAGGCCCTCGTCCTCGACGAGCGGGGCATTGTGAAGCGGCGAGACGAGGCGGGCCGGAGACAGGGGAGGGACCGGGACCGAGACCGGGAGGGAGTCGGCGAGGGGCTCATTGCCCCGGCGGGCGAGACCCCAGTCGAGGAGGGTGACCTCACCGAAAGGGCCGATCAGCACATTGTCGGGCTTGATGTCGCGGTGTGTCACCTCCTGGGAGTGGGCGTAGACCAGGGTGGCCGCCACCTCGGCGAGCCAGGCGACGATGTCGTCCTTGCTCTCTCGCCTGCTGGACACACGGTCGCCCAGGCTGCGGCCCTGCAGCTCCTTCATCGTGTAGTAGGGCCGCCCGTCACTGAGGTGCCCCAGGGTGTGCACGGGGGGCACGCCGTCGTGCTCAAGGCTGCCGGTGACCTGCGCCTCCCGAATGAACCGCGCGGCGAGCTCGGGGACGCCGGCGAGCTCGACCCGCATCACCTTCAGGGCCAACGAGCGGGCGAGGCCAGGGTCCCACACCCGCCAGACCTCGCCCATCGCGCCCGCGCCGAGCGGGGCCTGGACGGTGAGGCCCGGTGCGACGGGGGCCGCTGGAAAGGCCCTGCGCGGCGGGGCGACGGGCCTTGGACCCTGGGGTGGAGCGGCCTCGCGCACGGTGGCTTCGTGCGCGGTGGCTTCGTGCGCGGTGGCCTCGTGTGCGGGAGCCCCGGCCGCCGCGGTGGTCGGCGGCGGCTCTCCTTGCATGGGCTCCCAACGCCGATTCATGCGGCTGGATAACCAGCCGACCCCTGCCCGCCCAACCCTCGCAAAACGACCAGCTCGCTGTCTCTGCGTTAGCCGCCCCCATCGGCGGGCCATCAGGGGCAGCGCGTGAAGGACGCGTGAAGGAGGGGTGGATGGGCGACCTCTTGGACCTGCAGGAGCTCGACCGGAGCCGCGTCGCCGAGGCGGGCGGCAAGGGGGCGCAGCTCGGGGAGCTCGCGCGCATCGAGGGGGTCACCGTCCCCCCCGGCTTCGTGGTGACGACGGCGGCCTTTCGGCGCCACCTCACGGGCGAGCACGGGCTGAGCGACGCGCTCGACGGCCTGTCCCGCCTCGGGCCCGCCGACCGGGAGGGCATCTCCGCGGCCAGCGCAGCCCTGCGGGGGCGCATCGAGGAGACCGCCCTCTCCGGCGAGCTCGCCGCCGCGATCACCGACGCCGTCGCGGGCTTCGGGGAGGGGGTGGCCTTCGCCGTCCGCTCGAGCGCCACCGCGGAGGACCTGCCCGGCGCCTCCTTCGCCGGCCAACACGACAGCTCCCTCGATGTCGTCGGCGCGGCCGCGGTCCTCCAGGCGCTGCGCCGCTGTTGGGCCTCGCTCTACACCGAGCGGGCCGTCACCTATCGGCTCCGCCAGGGCTTCGATCCGCGCGCGGTCGAGATGGCCGTGGTGGTGCAGCGTATGGCGCCGGCGGAGGCCGCGGGGGTGCTCTTCACGGCCGATCCCCGGAGCGGCAACCGACGGGTGGCGACCGTGGAGGCGGTGCGGGGTCTCGGCGAGGCCCTCGTCTCCGGCCGGGCCCACCCCGACACCCATACGCTTCGCGACGGTCAGGTCACGCGCCGGCCGGCCGGGCCGGAGCCGGTCCTGTCCGACGCCGAGCTCATCGACCTCGTCGCCCTTGGCCGCCGCGTCGAGGCCGCCTTCGGCCAGCCGCAGGACATCGAGTGGTGCCTCGCTCGGGGTGCCTTCCAGCTCGTGCAGAGCCGCCCCATCAGCACCCTCTTCCCGCTGCCGCTGGACGACGGGCAGCCCCATGTCTGGCTCTCGGTCGGTCACCAGCAGATGATGACCGACGCGATGCGGCCCTTCGGGCTCTCCCTCTTTCAGCTCCTGGCCCTGCGTCCGATGATCACGGCGGGCGGCCGCCTCTTCGTCGACGTCACCCGCGAGCTCGGCGCGCCTTCGAGCCGGGCGGACCTCTTTGCCATGGCGGGGCGCTCGGACCCGCTCGTCCGCGACGCCCTCGAGACCGTGCTCACCCGCGATCTCGTCCCCACCCTGCCGGACCCACCCCCCAGGGCCCCGCCGTCGGGCCCCGCTGGTCTGGCTGCGCAGGCGGCTCCACTCGAGGCCGACATCGCGGTCGTGGAGGGCCTGATGGCCCGGGACCAGGCCTCGCTCGCCGCCCTGCGTCAGGAGATCGGCGCCCACCGGGGCCCCGCCCTCTTCGACTTCCTCCTCGAGGACATCCCGACGCTGAAGCGCCAGATGGCCGACCCGGAGGGCTTTCGGGCCCTGATGGCCGGCATCGAGGCCACCTGGTGGCTCAATGACCAGCTCGGCGCGTGGCTCGGTGAGAAGAGCCCGGCCGACGCCCTCGCTCAGTCGGCTCCGCACAACATTACCTCGGAGATGGGCCTCGCCCTGCTCGACGTGGCCGACGCCCTCCGCCCGCACCCCGCGGTCCTGGCCGCCCTCCAGCAGGCCGAGGGGGACGACACCCTCGACGCGCTCCCCGCCCTGCCCGGCGGGGAGGCCGCCCTCGCCGCCATCCAAGGCTGGCTCCTCCGCTACGGCATGCGCTGCCCCGGCGAGATCGACATCACCCGCCCTCGCTGGGCCGAGCGCCCGAGCCAGCTCATCCCGCTGCTCCTGAGCTACGTGCGCACCTTCGAGGCCGGGGCCGGCCGTCGGCGCTTCGAACAGGGGCTCGAACAGTCCGCGCAGACAGAGGGTGAGCTGCTCCGCCGGCTCCAGGCCCTGCCCGATGGCGAACAGAAGGTGCAGGAGGTGCGCCGGATGATCCGCCGGCTGCGCACCTTCACCGGCTACCGCGAGTACCCGAAGTACGCGATGATCAGCCGCCTGTTCGTCTACAAGCAGGCGATCTGGGCCGAGCTCCGCCGGCTGGTCGAGGCGGGCGCGCTCTCGGACGAGGAGGACGGCTGGTACCTCAGCTTCCCCGAGCTGCACGCGCTCAGCCGCGGCGAGCGGCTGGATGCCTCTCTGGTCACCGCTCGGAGGGAGGCCTACCGCCTGCACCAGGGCCTCCGCCCGCCCCGCGTGCTCACCTCGGAGGGTGAGGCCCTCTTCGGTCGTTATCGCCGCGAAGGCCTGCCCGCGGGCACCCTCGTCGGCCTCGGCGTCTCCGCGGGGGTCGCCGTGGGGCGGGCGCGCGTCGCGCTCGACATGGCCACGGCCGACCTCGAGCCCGGCGACATCCTCGTCACCCCCTTCACCGACCCGAGCTGGACCCCGCTCTTCGTCACCGTCGCGGGCCTCGTCACCGAGGTGGGCGGGCTCACGAGCCACGGCTCCGTCATCGCGCGGGAGTACGGCCTGCCGGCCGTCGTCGGCGTGGAGGGTGCGACGCTTCGCATCCAGGACGGGCAGCGCATCCGGGTGGACGGGGCCGAGGGGACCGTCGAGGTCTTGGACTGAGCCATGGCCCTGCGCATCAGCAACCTCCTCTTCGCCCTGCTGTTCGCCTTCTCGGTGGTGGTGCAGGCCAACGATCCCGATCCCCTCCGCTGGATGGCGATCTACGGCGCCGCCACAGCCGCCTGCGTCGCCTGGGACCGCCTGTCCCTACCGCGGGGGGTGGCGGCGCTGATCGGCGGCCTGGCCCTCGCCTGGGCCCTCTCCGTGGCCCTCTCCCTCCACCTCGACGCGCCCGTCGGCCAGGCCCTCACCGACTGGCAGATGCACGCCGGCGGGAGCGAGGAGCTGCGGGAGGGCCTCGGCCTCGGGCTCGTCGCCGGATGGATGGGGGTGCTCGGCCTGCGGGGCCCGAGGCGCTGACCCCCCATCGGCCCTCGAGCCGCTCGACCGCCACCCGCGAATTCGTTACCCGACCCGCGGAGAGTCCGATTCACGCTGGGCCATTACATACCCCACGGACAGGCCGTGACCAGCCCTCCCTCGAGGCCGCCCGCCTGGAGGCGCAGCGCGCCTTCGACGCCTCTCGGCCGCTCGCGGCGCGCAACCGCCTCGGTCAGTACGCCACCCCGCCGGCCCTCGCGCAGGCGGTGGTGCGCCTCGGGCTCTCCCACCTCCCCGCCGGAGCGGCCCTGCGGTTCTTGGACCCCGCCGTGGGTACCGGCGCCTTCTACTCGGCGCTGCTCGCCCTGCGGGGGGAGCGGCCGATAGACGGGGCGGAGGGGATCGAGCTCGACCCTGTCGTCGCGGGCCACGCCCGGGCCCTCTGGGGCGCCGAAGGGCTCACCGTCCATGAGGCCGACTTCACGCAGCGCGCGCCGCCCCCCGGGGGTGGGGCGAACCTGCTGCTCGCGAACCCGCCCTATGTTCGGCACCATCACCTCGATCGCGAGGCCAAGGCCAGCCTCCACACGCGCCTGTCGGCCGCCACGGGCCTCCGCCTGTCGGGGCTGGCGGGGCTCTACTGCTACTTCCTCCTCCTCTCCCGCCCCTGGATGGCCGACGGCGGCATCGCCGTGTGGCTGATCCCCAGCGAGTTCATGGACGTGAAATACGGGGAGGCCGTGCGGCGCTTCCTCCTCCAGCAGGTCACGCTCCACCGTGTCCACCGGGCTGACCCGACCGAGGTCCAGTTTGGCGACGCGCTCGTCTCCTCCGCCGTCGTGGTCCTCGAGAACAGACCGCCCGCCTCTGACCACCAGGTCCGATTCACCTTCGGCGGCTCGCTCGAGGCGCCGCGGGTGGACCGCTGGATAGACCTCCCGACCCTGTCCGCCCAGCCAAAGTGGTCCCGCTACCCGGTGGAGCCCGACGCCCGCCCCGTGGCGGAGGGCACCCCGCTCGGCGAGCTGTTCAGCGTCCAACGAGGCATCGCCACCGGCTGCAACGCGCTCTTCATCCTCGACTCCGCCCGCGTGGCCGCGCTCGGCCTGCCCGCCGAGGTGCTCCGGCCCATCCTGCCCCCGCCGCGCCGCCTGCCCTCCGACCGCGTAGACGCGCTGCCGGACGGGAGCCCCGCGCTTGCTCGTCCCGCGTGGCTGCTGAGCTGCGCGCTGCCCGAAGCCGAGCTGCGCTCGCGGTACCCCACCCTCTGGCAGCACCTGGAGGCGGGCATCCCGGCGGTCTCCACCGCCTACCTGTGCAGCAAGCGCCGGCCCTGGTACGCCCAGGAGCGTCGAGACCCCGCGCCGCTGCTCTGCACCTACATGGGGCGGGGCCGAAGCGGGCGGCCCTTCCGGTTCATCCTCAACCGGTCGAGGGCGATCGCGGGCAATGTCTATCTGATGCTCCAGCCGAAGCCGCCCCTCCAGCGGGCCCTGGAGACAGACCCGACGACCCTCGAGCGGATCTGGCGCTACCTCAACGGGCTCGACGCCGCCGCGCTCACCCGCGAGGGGAGGGTCTATGGCGGCGGCCTCTTCAAGCTGGAGCCGCGAGAGCTCGGGGCGGTGGTCATCCCGCCGTCCGTGCTCGGCGCGAGCCCGCCGTAGGTTCAGGGCGCCGGTCGAGAGGAGGCCGAGGGCGCCCCGCCCGCCACCGGCCAGCCGTCCACCCACTGCAGGCTGTCGAGCAGCACGACGCGCCCCGGCGCGCCCCCGACATGGGCGCCCTCCCAGGCGTGATAGACGACGACCGTGTCTCCACCGGGCCCCTCGAGCACCGATCCGTGCCCGGGGCCGGCCCAGGTCGCTGTCGAGGACAGGATCGGAGAGGCCGCCTTCTCGAAGGGGCCAAGCGGAGAGGCCGCCCTCGCCACGCCCATCGCATAGGCGCTGCTCGCGTACCCGTTGCCGCTGTAGAACAGATAGACCTGCCCCTCGTGGCGGAGCATCCAGGGCCCCTCCACCACGGACCCCTCCCAGGGCTGGTCATTGGTGAGGAGGACCGTGGGGGCCCCGGCGAGGGCGCCGCCGTCGGCCGCGAGGGGCGCGATGAAGATCGGCGTCGGCCTGCCCACCGCGTTGCCGTCCTCTTTCCAGAGCAGCCAGGGGGATCCGTCGTCATCGACGAAGATCGAGGGATCGATGAGGCCCACCCCGGCGTCGTGCAGGAGGGGCGCGCCGCTGTCCGTCCAGGGGCCGAGCGGGTCGGGCGCGGTGGCGGTGCCGATCGAGAGCTGCCCGTCCGAGGCCCGCGCCGTGTAGACGGCCCGCCAGACCTCGCCCACGCGCCGGAGCTCGGGCGCCCAGTGGTCGCCCGTCGACCAGGCCGGCGGGGCTGTGAGCAGGCTGCCGGAGTCCTCCCAGTCGCGGAGGTCGGTCGAGACCAGCAATGGGAAGACCCCGCCGTCCGAGCCCGCGCCCGTGCAGGTCATGACGAAGCGCTCCCCATCGCGCACCACACCCGGGTCCGGACAGTCCCGGGGCACCACCGGATTTTGATAGAGTCCGCCGCAGCCTTCGTAACGAAAGGAGAGCGCGCACTCCCCGGAGAAGTGAGGTTCCCAGCCATTCGACAGGGTCTGGTGGGAGAGCGAGCCGTCAGACAAACAGTCCGAGATCGGGAACACCCGCCCGTCCACGAGGTCCCAGCGGGCAGGGTGATCGGCGGGCGCCGCCCAGCTCGCGCCGTAGGAGACCAGGGTCTGACAGGCGCTGACGACCTCCCCACAGGAGGAAGGTGAGTCGAGGCCGATCACGCAGGCCGACGGGCCCGAGAAGTAGGGGACCCACCCGTTCGACAGGGAGGCGGAGGAGTTCCCGTCGGCGTCCGGGGTGCAGACCCCGTCCCAGGTGACCAGACCCTCCGCGACGTCGGTGTCGCTCGGGTGGGCGGTGCCGTCATGAATCCAGGCGTCGCCGTACTGCAGCGTCGTCGTACAGGGGGCCGCGGCAGCGCTGTCTCCGCCCGCGGAGTCGCGCGCGCCACCCGAGCCTCCCCCGTCATCCGCCCCGTCCACCGCGCCCTGCGGCCCAGGCTCGACCCCGGGCTCGCGCCCCGCCTCCCATCCAGTCGTCGCGGAGCAGCCCGCCAGGGCGAGGATCCACACCCACGGTCGCGAGAGGCCGACGCAGTGGCGAGCTGATCGATGCGCGCGGGTCAGCCGGGCCGAGTGGCGGTGGTCTGTCATGGTGAGGGCCAGCTTAGCGCACCCTCAGCGACCGGAGCGCTGAAGGGCGACCTGTCCGGCGGAGAGCAGCAGCGCGCCCCACCAGCGGCCGACCCGCCCGAGGTAGTCGCGCTCCGCCTCGCCGTGGCGGGCCGGGTGCCCGGGCGGCAGCGCGCGCAGGCCGAAGTGCTCGAGGGTGACGCGGGTCTGCTCGCCCACCGCCTCAAAGCGCACCTCCACCGCGGTGGACTCCTCGGGGGCGAAATTGGGCAGGCGCCAGGAGAAGCGGAGCCGCGCGCCCGGATCCCAGACCTCGACCGCGCCGACGATCCAGCCCGCGCCCTCCTCGTCGGGGTCGATCTCGACGAGGCGGCCGCCCACGCCGGGCTCGAAGCGCAGCACGCTCCGCGGGGAGCGGGTGAAGCGCCAGCGCGGGCCCCGCCGCCACCAGAGGTCGGTCTCCTCGGTAAAGATGCGGAAGGCGAGGGCGGGATCGGCCGCCACGGTAGTGATCACCCGCACGTCGTGGCTCATGATCGACCTCGCACATGGGCGGCGAAGCCCTCGAGCTGGTCTGTCCAGAGGGCGGCGGCCTCGTCGGCCCAGGTGGACAGCTCGACGAAGGGGGCCGGCTGAAGCGCGTAGACGTGCACCCGACGGTCGCCCGGCAGGGGCTCCTCGCGGACCAGCCCGGCCTCCCGGAGCGCGCGGAGGTGGCGGGTCATCGCCGGCGGCGCGCAGTCGAGGGCCAGGGCGAGCTCACCGGCGCGGCGCGGGCCCTCCCGCAGGAGCGACACCACGCCGAAGCGCGTGGGCTCGGCGAGCGCGCTGAGGGTGGCCTCGACGCTCAATCGGCGCTCCGGAGGCGCTGGGCGAACCACCAGCGGTGCCCCTCGGAATCTGTGCAGAGGTAGCCGCGATCGGCCCAGTAGTCCTCGCCGTAGTCCTTGTCCTCGGGCTCGCTGTCGATGCGGGCGCCGGCTGCGCGGGCGCGGGCGCAGTGGGCGTCTACATCATCAACGTAAAGAAAGAGAGCCTGGGTGTTCTGCCCCCCACAGGACCGCGGCGAGACCGCCCAGGGCAGGCGCCCCGCGCTGCCGATCATCACCACCGCCTCACCGTAGGTGAGCTCGGAGTGCTCGATGCTGCCGTCGGGGCCCTCCACCCGGAGGCGGGTGGAGAAGCCAAACGCGCGCTCCACGAAGTCAATGGCCGCCGCAGCGTCATCATAGAAGGCCGAAGAGGAGACACGGGGCCAGCCAGTCGGGGTCGGGTTCACGGGGGCGCTCCAGAGATGGTTCATTCATGAGTGAACTATCTGGCGATCCCGAGACCGTCAAGGTGCCGATCCCACCCCGTCGCGAGGCCCTCGCCGCGGGGTCGGGGCCTGCGCGGCCCGGGGCGAGTAAGAGGGACCGGGAGAGACAACCCCATGCCCCTGTCCACCGAGCCGCTCTGCGCCCGCTGCGCCCGCCACCAGCGCACCTGCTGCCAGGACACCGAGGTCTACCTAAGCCCGGCCGACCGTGACCGGCTGATCGCCTGGTCCGGCCGCGACGACCTGCTGCGCTGGAAGGTGGCCACCCCCGAGTACATCGACGTCGAGGGCGACCCGACCTGGGCCTACCTCGTCTTCCGCCCCGACGGGAGCCGCCGCCTCCTGGCCCAAGGCGCAGACGGGGACTGCGTCCTCCTCGGCCCCCAGGGCTGCACGGCACCCGCCGAGGTCCGGCCGCTCATCTGCCGCCTGTACCCCCTCCAGTACACCGAAGCCGGCCTCCAAGGGGCCGCCGGCGTCTGCCCTGTCCACTTGCTCGGGCCCGACGAAGCGCTCCTCTCTTCGATCGGTGTCGATCGGGAGCAGTCCGAGCGCCTCCGCCAGCAGCTCTACGCGGAGCTGTGGCTGGAGCTCGACGAGCTGAAGCGCGACGAGGAGGGGCCCGCGGGCCTGTCGCCGAGCCCGCTCACCCGCCCCGCAGCACCTCGATGAGCTCGCTCGTCGAGAGGGCGGCGCTGCCACCCGTGCCGTCGAGGAGCTGATCGGCGAGGTCCCGCTTGTCTTTGAGGCGCTGGAAGGCGTGGAGCTTGCTGCCCTCGAGGTTGGCCGCCTCCGCCACGGCGAGGCGGGGGTGGCAGCAGGCCAGCCGGAGGCGAGTGAGCCAGGCCAGCACCTGGAGCGGCGTCGCCTTCTGTCCGACGCCGGAGAGGTCTTCGAGGGCGCGCTGGCGCAGGGCCTCGTAGAGGGAGCGCTCGGCGGGAGAGAGCTCGACGTCGAGCTGCACCTCCGTGCGGGGCGGGAGGTCGTCGAGCACCGCGGCCTTGGTCCGGCGCAGCACGTAGTGCAGCTCGTTCCAGGCCTTGTCCCCGCTCGAGGCCGAGCCCTCCAGGAGCGGGCGATCGCGCCAAGCTAACCTGCGGGCCGGCGCCTCCGGGCCGGGGATAGGGGGCGGTCGATGCGCCGCCTGCCCTCCGCCCTCGGCACCCTCGCCCTGATCCTGGGGGCCATCCTCCTCTTCACCTGGCCCTGGGCGCCCCACCTCCTCGACGGCACCCCCGCGGGCTCCGAGCCCGCCACGCTCACCCACTTCCACCTCGGGCTGCTCGAGTGGGCGCGGGTCTCGGCCGAGCGCGGGGTGAGCGGCTGGGACCCTCCCTTCTTCTCCCCCTTCCTCGGGGTGAACGCCTGGTCGGAGCCCCAGCCGCTGATGGCGGCCTGGTCGCGGCTCACCGCGCCGCTGCTGGACCCTGTCCCCGCCTACAACCTCCTGCTGCTCGGCTATCTGCTCGTGCTCGGCGGGTCGGGCGCCGCCCTGGCTCAGGCCCTCGGCCTCGACCGCCCCCTCGCCCGGCTCGTCGGGGTCTGGCTGGCCGCAGGGCCCCTGGTGAGCCAGCAGCTCGGCGCCCCCCACCTCGTCGCCCAGGGCTTCCCCTACCTCTGCTTGCTCGGCGCCCTCCGCCTGTCCCAGGAGCCCGCGCCCCGGCACCTCTGGCTGGCCGCGACGGGGCTGCTGCTCACCGGGCTCTCCGGGTCACAGAACCTCGTCTTCCTGCTGCTGCTCCTCCCCGCCTTCCTCCTGCCGCTCGCCCCCCTCCGACACCCAAACCCCGGGGCCCTCGCCGCCGCCCGGCGCCTCGCGCCGCACGCCCTCGCCGCCTTGCTCGGCGGGGCCGCGATCTTCGCGCTCACCCTCCTCCCGCAGCTCGAGCGCCTGCGGCAGATGGGTCACCACCGCGAGCTCACCGAAGTGGTGGGGGTCTTTCACCTCATCGAGCTCATCACGCCGGCCGACGGGCACTGGCTGGGCTCCGGGCTTCTCGGGCGCTCCTACGCCCAGGGTTGGTACTCCTGGGACATGGGCGTGGTCTTCCTGCTGGTGGGCCTCCTCGGGCAGCTGGCGCGGCGGCGGCGGCCGGGACGCGCGGGGCTCGCCTTCACCCTGCTCAGCCTCACGGGCCTCCTCGTCGGCTTCGGACCCGCCGCCTCTCTCGAGCTCGGCGGCCTCACCCTCTCGCCCTATGCCTGGCTGCACGCCACCGTCCCCGGGCTCGACGGGCTGCGCTCGCCGGCCCACGTCGCCCCCTTCCCCGCCCTCGGCGTCGCCCTCTTCGGCGCCGTCGGCCTCTCGCGGCTGAGAGAGCGCTGGCCGCGCGGGCCCTGGCTCCCGCTCGTGGGCGCGCTGGTGCTGGCCGAGATGTGGAGCCTGCCCGCGCGGGTCGCGGTGCCCGCCCCGGAGACGCCCGCCACCGAGGCGGCGATGGTGCACCTCCGCTCGCTGCCTGCAGGCGCGGCCGGCGCCGAGCTCCCGATGAGCACCGGCGACGCGCCGATCGACTACGAAGGAGAGGTGGCGGCCCTCCGGCGCGCGCTCCAGCACGGGCACCCGGTGGCGAATGGATATTCAGGATATTTCCCGACCGCCTACTTCCAGCTCCGCACCGCCTGGCTCACCGACCCCCTCGGGAAGGCGCTCCGGTACAGCGAGGCGATGGGGCTGTCCTGGCTGTGGGTGCACCCGAGCGCCCCTGGCCTGTCCGAGGCCCTCTCCACGCGCCTCGGGCCGCCCGCGTGGTCCCAGTCCGGAGAGGCGGTCTATCACCTTGGTGTCGCCGCTCCGAGGTGGGGAGCCCTGCCGACCTCCGCGAAGCTCCGCCAGGCGCCCGGGGCCGGCGACTTCATCAGCCTCCGCCTCCCCGCCCCGCTCGCCGAGGCCGCGCTCTTCTCCCTCTCCCCGCCCGTCGAGGTCAGCCTCACGGTGGCGCCCCCCGGCGGGGAGGCGGTGTCCGCCGCGCTCCAGGTGTCCGGCAGCGCGCTCGTCGATGCAGGTCAGTCCCGCGTCTGGCTGCTCATCCAGGCGCCGCCCACCGCCGCGGCCCCCGGGCGGGCCCGCCTCGCCGCGGCCGAGGAGCTCCCCGCCGGCGCCCCCTGATTCGGACGCGGCCCGGCGGTCGACAGGGCTCACCCGCGCGGTGTGGCCGGGGAAGATGGCCCCGCCCGTCCCGGAGGAGGCCGATGCCCCGTCGGGTTCGTCCCCGCCCGTCCCGGGGGAGGCCGATGCCGCGTCGGGCCCTCCCCCGCCCGTCCAGGGAGAAGCAGACGCCCCGTCGGAGCCTCCTCCGCCCGTCCAGGAAGAGGCAGACGCCCCGTCGGGGCCTCCCCCGCCCGTCGAAGGGGAGGCAGATGCCGCGTCGTGGCCTCCCCCGCCCGTCTCGGGGGAGACAGACGTCCCGTCGGGGTCTCCCCCGCCCGTCCCGGAGGAGGCCGATAGCACGGCACATCCGCCTGCAGCGAGCGGCGTGATAGGGCTCCTCATGACCCGCGCAGCACACCGCCTCGGCCCCGACTCCCTGCCCATCGCCCCCACAGCCGAAGAGTGGCAGGCCATGAGCCCCCGGGCCCGGGAAGCCTTCCTCGATGAGGCCAATATGGCCTTGGAGGCGGAGACGATGCGCCTCTCGGAGGGCAGCCCCCATATCGAGAGCAAGTTCGCGGCCTTTCAGGTCCTGAGAGACCACTTCAAACGTATCGGCAGGCAGATCTATATCAAGCCCGGGCTTGCGGTCCATTACCCCGGCGCCTCGGTCTTCGCCCCCGATCTGTTGCTGGTGCAGGGCGTCGACGATCCAGGCATCGCCGACACCCGAATGGCCTGGGTCGTGGCCGATGAGGGAAGGGGTCTCGATTTTGTGCTGGAGGTGCTCTACGCGGGCAATCGGCAAAAGGACCTCTTCGACAACCTCGCCACCTACGCCGGCCACGGAATCTCCGAGTACTTTGTCTATGACCGATTGAAACAGCGCCTCCATGGCTGGCGGCTTCAATCGGCCACCACCTCCACCTATGAGCCCATTCGCCCTCTTGGAGGCGCCTTTCGGTCGACCGTGCTCGGACTCGAGCTTTCGGTAGTGGAGGGCAGCCTTTGCTTCTTCTATGGCGGGACTCCAATCCCGACCTCCGTCGAGATCATTGAGCGGCTGAACGCCATCGTGGATGAGCTCAGTCAGCGCGCCGAGTCGGAGGCTGCCCGGGTCGAGGAGGAGACTGTGAAGGCGTTGGAGGGCCTGGACGCGCGCCTGCAGGAAGAAGCCCTCGCTCGCCGGGCCGCGGAGGTCCGCGCAGAGGAGGCCGAGCGCCGCATCGCGGAGCTGCTGGCCCGGCTGGGAGAGTCTGGATGAAACGGAGTCGCGCGACCTGAGGAGCACATCCTGCGGCGCTCCCTGGCACACTAGCCGAGGGGGAATGAGGTCGGAATGGGGTCAGGGCGTGATTGCGCCGGGCCTCCGAGGACCCCCGCGTCGAGCTCTGGGTCGAGGCCTCGCGGGGGCTGGTGCCCGCGGCGTTAGGCACCACACAACGACCGAGGCGAGGTGTCAACCATCCTGCTCTGACCCGGCCCCGCGACCCCGGAGGTGCGGCAGAATCACGCCGGCGATCATGACCCCGCCGATGACGAACAGTCCACCGATCATCATCAGCACGCTCTCGAAGATGAAGCTGAGCAGGATGATCGCCAAACCGACCCCTGCGATTGCCCACCCGGTGCGCCACCGCGAAGCCCACTCGGCGCGCCATTCGTCCATCTGCGACGGACGCTTTACGATCGGCCAGGACGAACGGTCACGGCGACGCCACTCCGAGAGGCGGGCGTCGAGCCTGCGGAAGGTGGCTGCTTCGGGCTCGGACCGTTGGAATTCCGCGATGTGCCCGCGCTCGTAATAGTCGGCGGTGAAACCTCCCCCCTCCTCGGTGAAATCCTCGTTGGTCAGCTTCCCGTCACACGACTCGAGGAGGTCAACGTCCGACAGCCCCGGGCGCGCCTCGGCCAGGAGCCCTCGGTCGCTTGCCCACCGGAGGTACCGGGTGAGGTGTGTAGCGTCCCCATGCCACGTGGCGTCGTCGAACATGTGTCCCTCCGGGCGGCCCTTCCTATCCCACAACCAGCGCGCGGGCGACGCGCAGATCGCGGCGTATCCCCCATCGGTCGCGGGTCAGGCGCGCTGCGGGGATAGGGCGCAAGACACGGCGGGCTTGTCAGCCAGAATCGAACAGCCATCGCCCACGGTGCCCGAACGTGTGCCCGGCCAGGTCAGCCGCGGCGCACGCCGTTGAGCCCGAGGCCGAGCCCCACGAGCGTCATCGCCGGATAGCCCGCGTACACCCGTGCCATCATCCGTAGCGCCGCCGGCGAATTCGCCACGTTGGTCAGGGCCTCGGGCTGCGTCACCAGCATGAACACGGTGAGGACGACATAGAACGCGACCGTCGCGGCGCCGACCACCAGGAGGAGCTCACGCCGGTCCACGGTGGGCGAGAAGGCCGGGCGTTGCAGACGCGCATACGCGATGGCACCCACGATGAAGCCGATGACCAACGCAGTCCCCGACGCGGTCTTGACCCCGAAGATCAGCGCGGCCGTGAGCACCGCGGAGTAGATGTGCTGGTAGTAGAGCAGGCGGAGCGCGCGCCGCCACAGGGGGAGCTCGTGCAAGGCGCCTCCGGAGCGCGGCGTCTAAGCGCGCGCTGGCGGGCACGCCAGGGGGCGCCGACCTCCCGCGGGCCGGCGCGCCCCTACCGCCCCGCGGCCGCCAGGGCCTCGGCGAGGCTGAGCCCCCAGTCGGCCTCGGCCCGCTGGTCGAGGACCTCGGCGGGGACATCGAGCACGTCGAGGCCCCAGAGGCGGGCCGTGCCATCCCAGCTCCCGGTGGCGAGCAGCCGGCCGTCGGCGCGGAGGTCGACCGAGCTCACCCGCTCGGTGTGGCCCGGGAAGATGGCCCGGAGCGCGCCGGTGGCCCCGTCATAGAGCCGCGCGTTGTGATCCCCCCCGCCGGTGGCCACCCAGCGCCCATCCGCCGAGATGGACACGTCGTAGATGCGGGTCGGGTGCGCCACCCGCCAGCGCTCGACCCCTGCGGCGTCGTACAGGCTCAAGACCTCGGAGGTGGCGACGATGAGGCGGTCGCCGCTGGCGTCCACATCGACCGCCGAGGCGTCGTCCACGGTGAAGGTCGGCCGGCAGCGGAGGGGCTGCTCGGGCCGGATCACGGTGACCACGCCGCCCTCACCGACCAGCGCCGCCGCCTCTCCCCCGGGGGCCTGCCCGAGGTCGAACCACTCCACGGCGGGGCATCCCTCCAAAGACAGGCCTGTGTGGGTGAGCGTGTCGATCGTGAGGATCACCCCGGGCACGTAGGAGAGCCCGATCAGCGTGCCATCCTTGAGCACCCCGATCCGACGGGTCGTATACGCGCCGCTGGGCGGGAACCCCGCCTCTCGCACGAGCCTGGCGACCAGGGCGTCCGACAGGCGCTCCACCGGCCCGCCGTCCAGCCGCAGCGGCTCCGGCCGCCAGGTCCCCCCGACCTCCGCCCCCACCAGGCTGAACCACGCCGTGCTCCCGTCTGGGGAGAAGGCCACGCCCTTCGCCGTCGCCGTGCCGATGTCGAGCGCCGCGCCGAGCCGGCCCGAGGGCAGCTCGAGGATCCGCGCCTGCTCTCGACCATGTGCGGTGGCGAGGCTGGAGCCGTCGGGCGAGAATATCGCCGCCGTCACGCCGTTCCGGGCGCGGAAGACGCCGGGCGTCCGCTGCTTCGGCAGGCGCCAGCGCGACAAGGTGGTCCCATCCGCGACGAGCAGCGTGCCGTCGGGCAGGAAGAGCAGGTCGCGCACGAGCGAGGCGGGCAGCCGCGCCAGGAGCCCGAGGCCGGGGATCTCGTGCACCTCCACGTCTCCCCGGTCACCCGCCAACGCCACCCGGGAGCCGTCCGCCGAGATCGCGATCACCAGGACCCCCTCCCCGCCCGCGGTCCGGTCGCGAGCGAGCAGGCCGCGCTCGAGGTCGACCACCGCGAGGTCTCCCTTGGCGCCGCCGAACACGACGCCGCGCCCATCGGGGGTCGGCTCGATCCCGAGCACACCCGAGAACTCAGCGTAAGTCGCGATCGGCTCCAAGTAGCGGGTCGGGTACTGCCCCATCGTCGCGGCCCCGATGCGCCCGTCGTCGCAGACCACCGCATACGCGCCCTGGCGGGGCATCGGCGAGAAGGCCTCGAAGCCCGCGCCCCCGCACATCTTCGGGGCCATGACCAGCGGGGCGGGCGTGTCGCCGAAGATCCCCCACTGCGCCGGGTCGACCGCCAGCGTCCGCCGGCCCCAGAGCCCGAAGGCGATCAGGCCCTCGTCGAGGGCGCGCCCGCTGCCGAGGTCATAAATGTTCACCTGCGTGGGGCCCTGGCCGGCCACCACCTGCTGGCCCTCCGCGCGGACCCAGGCGAAGGCGCCCGGGACCGACCACCGCACCTCACCAGCGTGCAGCAACGAGAGGCTGTCCGAGCGGATGCAGAGCAGCTCCGCCTCCCCGAGGAGCGCGTGGAAATTGCACGCGGGCAGGGGCTCCTGAGAGAGGCGCTCCGACCGCGACTCGACCGCGACGCCGGCCAGCACCCCCCAGGCCTCCGGCGCGTCGGTCAGCGTGATGGCGTGGCTGGCGAGCACCGCCGCCACCGCCGTCGAGCCGCCCCGGAGCGCGGTCCGCGACTCGGCCACCAGCGCCGCCGACAGGTTCTCGTCGGACACCTCGAGGGCGCTCCGGGTCTCTCGCTCCGCCGCGGCGACCCGCTCGCTCTCCCGCTGGAGGCGGAGGCCGCTCCAGGCGATCGAGGCCAGGAGGGCGAGCGCCGCGAGGGCCCCCACGAGCAGCGGCGCCCGCCAGGCGCGGACGAGCCGGCGGAGCAGCTCGAGGGGGCTGTACTCGTGCGCCCCCACCCGCCGCCCGTCGAGGTAGGCGGCGACGTCGGCGGCGAGCGCGGCGGCGTCGGGGTAGCGGTCGGCGACGTCCAGGGCGAGGGCCCTCTCCGCGATGGCCACCAGCTCCGGCGGGGCCTCGAGGCCGCGCGGTGAGGGCACCTCCCCCTCGCGCGCCCGCGCCAGCACCTCGTCGCTCGAGCCGCGCTCGCGGGGGAGGCGCCCCGACAGGAGCTCATAGAGGATGGCGCCGAGGCTCCACACGTCGGCGGCAGGGCCCACCGGCTCTCCGCGGGCCTGCTCGGGGCTCATGTACGCGGGGGTGCCGAGCACCGCGCCGCTGCGGGTGGCGGTGGGGTCGCCGTCGACCTCCCCGCCCGCGGGCTCGACCCTGGCCGCGCCGCCCACCCGGGCGGCCAGCCCCCAGTCCACCACCTGTGTCTCGCCGAAGCCGCCGACCATGATGTTCGCCGGCTTGAGGTCGCGGTGGACCACCCCCTCGGCGTGGGCGTAGGCGACCGCGTTGCAGGCGTCGAGGTACCGCCGGAGCAGCCCCAACCGCCCCTCGAGGCTGACCTGCTCGGCGATGGCCGCCGAGAAGGGGCGGCCACGCAGCAGGCGCATCGTGTAGAAGGGCCGCCCCGCGGCGGTGAGCCCGCTGTCGTGCACGGTCACGATGCCGGGGTGCTCGAGGGAGGCCGTCACCTTGGCCTCGCGCTGGAGGCGCCGCGCGACCTCCCCGCCGCGGGCCGCCTCCTTGAGGGCGATGGCGCGGCCGAGGCGGCGATCGTGCGCGAGGTAGACGACCCCCATCCCTCCCCGGCCGAGCGTGCCGTCGCGGGCGTAGCGCGCGTCGTCGGCGACCTCCGAGGCCGCCGGTCGCACGAGGTCGGGGCCGGAGGTGAGGCCGGGGCCGCTCTCGACGGCCGCGCCCGACTCGACCGGCCCGTCGCTGCCCATCGGGCCGCTGATCGGCGGGCCGCTGGCGGCGGGGTCCCAGGTGTCTCGGTCTCGGCTCATGGGCGCCCAGGGTATCCTGACGCCCCCTCGCCGGGACCGCCCTTGGCCCGCCCTGTGTGATCGGCGAGGGAGGGGGCCTCCGGTCTCGGCCCTCAGGTCTTGTCTTCGACCACGTCACCGGGGCGGAGCAAGAGCTCGACCTGGCCGGTGCCGGCGGCGCGGACGAGGTCGGGCCGCACGCGCCCCTCGCGGAGCCGCGCGCGCAGCCGGCCGAGCACGACGTCCCACTTCTTGCGGAGCAGGTGGTCCTCGGTCTCGTCGGGCCAGATCTCCGCCGCCACCACCTCCCAGGCCGCCGGCCCGCCGAAGGCCACGAGCTCGGAGAGCACCCGCGCCGGCTGCCCCGACAGGAGCACCGGCGGATCTCCCCCGCGCTGCACCTGGGCGGTGTCAAAGGAGACGGTGATGCGCAGCGGGGGGTCCACCCCGCCGGTGATGCGGGTCGCGCCGCCCCCGGACAGGGCGAGCCAGACGGCCCGGAAGCGCAGCCCCTCGACCTCCCAGGCGTCCCCGACCTCGACCGCCACGGTGAGCCCGTCGCTCATCCGCCGCCAGCCCTCGCCGGTGGTCCAGATGAGGCAGGGGGCCTCCGGATCGTGGCGCCCGATCACGCTCGGGCGCGGCCGGCCGCGGAGGGAGGCCACCGCCGGCAGGGCCACCGCGGGGAGGCCCTCGGCCTCGACGGCGAGCACCCGATCGGGCAGCTCCACGCGCTCGACCAGGAAGGAGAGGCGGTCGGCGAGCTCGATGGTCTGCCCGGCCTCGAGCCTCGCCTCCCCCACGCTCCGCCCGTCCACCGCCACTCGGCGCCGCAGGGCGAGGATCCAGAGCTCCCCGCCGCGGAGGCTGACCATCGCGTGCCCTTCGGAGACGCGGGGGTCATCGAGGATCAGCGCCGCCGTCCAGACCCGGCCGATGAAGTCACCGTGCCCCAGGGCCACGAGCGAGCCGCTCTGCAGGCGCAGCCAGACAAGCGCGCGCCCCATCGCGGACGGAGAGGCGGGGGTGGGTGGGGGCGACCGCTGCACCCGATGTTTGTACCGCTCGAGATCGGCGACCGCAACGACCTCCGCCGCCGATATCCCCGAAGGAGGCCCTGGCCGCCCGGCTCGGATCGCTCCAGCTGGTTTGGATCGGACCTATTCGTTGGGATCGTAGATGTGGCAGAGCTCGGCGCTGCCGAGGGAGACACCCTCTGCCGCGGTGGCCAGGGCCGAGAAGTTGTTCTTCGCGTTCGGCAGGCCCGGGTCCTCGACCGGCTCGGAGACGGCCCACAGACGCCACCGATAGACATGAGCCCGCCCGGGGCAGGAGCCGTAGTAGCCCGCGTAGCCCGCGCCGTTCTCGAGCTCGACCGCGCCGGCGGGGAGGCTGCTCGTCGCCCCGGACTGGCTGACCGCCGCCGCGAGGCCCGCCCCGTCAGCGGGGAGGTGCACGACCGCCCAGTGCGGCCAGTCCCCAGCGTCCGGATCGTCGAGCAGCAGCACCAGCTCGACGGCGCCGGCGGGGATGTCAGTCCAGACGAGCTCCGGGCTCGGCCCCTCACAGGCGCTCTCGGGGGGGAGCTTGAAGGCGCAGCGATCGGCGAGCTCATGGCCCTCCGAGGACAGGAATCCGGGGGCGCTGAGCGTCATCGGGGCGCCGCCGTCGGCGCCGTCGGCGCCGTCGGTGCCGTCGGTGCCGTCGGTGCCGTCGGTCCCGTCAGCGCCATCCGTCCCATCGGTGCCGTCGGTGCCGTCGGTCCCTCCCGAGTCGGCGGCGCCGTCCGCGCCATCGTCACCGCTCCCCCCTTTGTCGGCGGAGCAGGCGAGGGCAACAAGGGGCAAGAGGAGGGAGAGCGCGCGCATGGTAGACCTCCGGCCCCTTGTACCGGCCTTCGGCCCCTCTGGGAAGGGCGCGGCGCCGGGGCCCGTGGTAGCGGTCGGGATGCTCGAGAGCCGCACCTTCACCGAAGCGCCGCCCCCCGTCTCCGAGGCGGAGGCCGCCGCCCTCGCCCTCCGCCACTGGGGCATCACCGGGCAAGCCCGGGCCCAGGACGGCGAGAGTGACCTCAATTTCCGCATCGCCACCGGCGCCGCGGGCGACTTCGTGCTCAAGGTGCAGCACCCGGCTGACCCCCTGGCCGACCTGCTGGCCCAGAACGCGGCCCTCGACCACCTCGCCGCGGTCGACCCCTCCTTCCCGGTGCCGCGGGTCTGTCGCCCCCTCCTGCCCTACCCCCCGCAGGGCGACGGTGTCGTGCGGGTCGAGCTCGGCGCCGGGCCCCAGTCCCTCCGCCTGCTCACCTGGGTGCCCGGCGTCCCCTTGGCCGAGCTCCGCCCCTTCTCCCGGCCCCTGCTCCGCTCTTTCGGCGCCGCCCTCGCCCGCCTCGACCGCGGCCTCGCCACCTACGCGGGCCCCCCCACCGAGCCCGACCTCCTCTGGGACCTGCAGCGCGCCGCGCGCCTCCGGCCCCTCCTCCCCGGCATCGCTGACCCTCGGGTGCGGGCCCTCGCCGCCCACGCCCTCGACCGCTTCGCCGCCGAGGTGGAGCCCGGCCTCGCCGCCCTGCCCCACCAGGTCATCCACAACGACGCCAACCCGGCCAACGTGCTCGCCCGCGCCGAGGTGCCGGACGAGATCGGCGGCGTCTTTGACTTCGGTGACCTCACCTTCGCCCCCCGCGTCCAAGAGCTGGCGGTGGCGGCGAGCTACGTCTATTCGCGGAGCGAAGACCCGGCCGGAGACGTCGCCTGTCTGTCGGCCGCCTATCAGGCGGGCCTCCCCCTCGAGGCGGCCGAGCTTGAGCTGCTCCCCGCCCTCATCGCCGCCCGCTGCGCGATGTCCTGCTGCATCGGCGCCTGGCGGGCCGGCCTCTTCCCCGACAACGCCCCCTACCTCACCCGCAGCATCGCGATCATGGGCGAGGCGCTCGAGCGCCTCGCTGTCGAGTCGAAGGCGCTCGAGCGCCTCGCTGTCGAGTCGAAGGCGCTCGAGCGCCTCGCCATCGCCGAGAGGGCCCCCGAACATGCGTGACTTCATGGGCGCCGCCTACGTCCTCGGCGAGGGCATCCCCCCTGCGGAGGCCGCCCTCATCGCGCGCCGCCAGCGCCTGCTCGGGCCAGCCTATCGGCTCTTCTACGAGCGGCCGCTGCACTTCGTCGCCGGCGAGGGCTGCACCCTCGTGACCGCAGACGGCGTGCGCTACCTCGACGCTTACAACAACGTGCCGAGCGTCGGCCACAGCCACCCCGCGGTGGTGGCCGCCATCGCCGCCCAGGCGGCGCGCCTCAACACGCACACCCGCTACCTCCACGAGGGCATCCTCGACTACGCCGAGCGCCTGCTCTCGACGATGCCCGAGGCCATCGGCAACCTGCTCTTCACCTGCACCGGCAGCGAGGCGAATGACCTCGCCTGCCGCGTCGCCTTCGCCGCCACCGGCGGGCGCGGCCTGCTCGTCACCCGCGCGGCCTATCACGGCACCACCGCCCTCATCAGCGGCCTGTCCCCCTCCCTCGGCCCCGCCATTCAAGAGACCGACACCGTCCGCTTCCTGTCCCCGCCCGACGCCTATCGGGGCAAGGGAGACGTCGGCGCCGCCTTCGCCCGCGAGGTGGAGCGGGGGGTGGCCGAGCTCCGCGCCGCCGGGGTCGCGCCCGCCGCCCTGCTGGTCGACACGGCGTTCACGAGCGACGGCAATTTCGTGTCGCCCGCGGGCTTCCTCGCCCCGGCGGCGGCGGCCATCCGCGCGGCGGGCGGCCTCTTCATCGCCGACGAGGTCCAGCCCGGCTTCGGCCGCACCGGAGAGGCCTTCTGGGGCTTCGCCCGGCACGGCCTCGTCCCTGATCTCGTCACGATGGGCAAGCCGATGGGCAACGGCCACCCCATCGCCGCCGTGGCCGCCCGGCCGGCCCTCGTCGCCGCCTTCGCCGAGCAGGGCCGCTACTTCAACACCTTCGGCGGCAACCCTGTCTCTATCGCCGCCGCCACCGCCGTCCTCGACGTGCTGCGCGACGAGGGCCTCCAGGAGAACGCCCGCGTCGTGGGCGACCACCTCCGAGAGCGCTTCCTGGCCCTCCAGGCCCGCCACGCCTGCATCGGCGACGTGCGGGGCGCGGGCTTCGCCTTCGGCGTCGAGCTCGTCGAAGACCGCGAGACCCGCGCCCCCGCCGGCCCCCGCGCCACCCGCCTCGTCAACCGCCTCCGCGACGAGGATCACATCCTCATCAGCGTGAGCGGGCCCCACCAGTGTGTGCTCAAGGTGCGGCCGCC
The DNA here is from genome assembly GCA_044344255.1 of Myxococcota bacterium. GTDB lineage: Bacteria > Myxococcota_A > UBA796 > UBA796 > UBA2385 > JBIJDH01. Next base: position 112,851 of record JBIJDH010000023.1, on the reverse strand, counting down.
GCTCTGCTTCACCGTCGAGATGGCCGACCGCCTCGTCGACGCCGTCGATCGGCTGCTCGGAGACCCTTGAGCGCCCCGCCCCTCAGCCCCCTCCTCAGCGGGCGCCGCTCGGCTGCGCGAGGTCGATGAGCCCGCCCGCGGCGACGTCGAAGAGCTCGGTCACGGCGCCGCCGGGCCAGGTGAGGCGGATAGACTCCGCCGTCGGGGCCCCCCCGAAGCCGAGATAGAGCTCATCGGCGTTCGAGGAGGCGGCGGTCGAGGGCAGGTGCCAGGTGGAGCGGGTCACCCCTCCCACGGTCACCTCCGCTTTGGCGCCGACGAGGTTCGACCCCGACAGGCGGAGGGTGACGCCGGGGGCGCAGCTCCCGACGCCCCGCCACTGGCGGAGGAAGTACTTTCCCGTAGTGACGAGGTCGGGCACGCCGTCCCGATCGAGGTCTCCCACGGCCATGGCGCGCGTGCGGGCGCCGTCCTGGAAGCCCGGGGCCGGGGCCCGGCTGTAGCCGCCGACCCCATCAGAGAGGAGGATCTGATCGGGCTGGGTGGGCCCGTCCTCCCCCTCGGCGCTGGCGGCGTCAAAGTTCTGGCCGCTCTGTCCGAAGGTGACGACGATGTCCTGATCCATGTCCTGGTCGAGGTCGACGAAGGCGGTGCCCCAGCTCACCATGCTCTCGGGGCTGGCCGGGATGTTGGCGCCGCTCGCGAGGGTGACGTCGGCGAAGGCCATCCCGCCCAGGTTCTGGAGCAGCGCCGGCGGGCCGACGTCAGTGGCGAAGAGGTCGGGCAGGCCGTCCTGGTTCGCGTCGCCGACACCCACCCCCATCGTGAACATCGCGACCTCACAGCCGCAGTCGCTCCGGCGGCTGAAGTGGCCGGCGCCGTCATTCTCGAGCAGGAGGTTGGGATCGATGTAGGGGCCGGCGTCATTGCCGACGTAGAGGTCGAGGTCGCCGTCCCCCTCGGCGTCGAGCCAGGCGGTGTGCAGGGTCATGCCGTCGAGCGTGTCCTCCGGGAGCGCCCCGGCGGCGACGGCGAAGTGGTGGGCCGCGTCCTGGAGGAGGAGGAGGTTCGGGTCCCCCACGAGGAGGCCGGTCGAGATCTCCTCGAAGTTCATGTGGTCGCTCGCCGCGGAGACGAAGGCGTCGAGGTCACCGTCCCCATCGGCGTCCCCGAAGCCGATAGAGAAGGTGTCGACCAGGGTGTCGGCCACCGGCTCGACGGTGAAGCGCCCTGCGCCGTCGTTCCACAGCACCTCGACCAGGTCGGTCCAGCCGCCGAGCATGCCGTCGAGATCGCCGTCCCCGTCGAGGTCCGCGAGGGCGACGGCGATCGCGGGGGACAGGGGGCCCTCGGCGCCGGTGATCGCCTCGTCGATCACGAGGGCCCCCGCGCCGTCGTTCCGCAGGCCGAAGCTGCCGCCGCCCCAGGCGACGAGGGCGTCGAGCCAGCCGTCGCCGTCGAGGTCTCCGAGGGCCACGCCCTGCATGGTGTGCTTGGTGTCGGCCCGGGCCGGGAGCTCCGCCTGCTCCCAGGAGCCCACGAGCGTCATGTCGGGCAGCGGGCACGCCGCGCCCTCCCCGCTGTCGCCGCCCGCAGCGCTGTCACCGGAGAGCGCCTCGCCCGCGGGCAGGCGGCAGACCTCTGGATCGGCGCAGGCGGCGGTGGAGAGGAGGCTGAGCAGGAGGGCGCGCATCGCCGCCATCATAGCCCTGCCCAGGAGCGGGATAGGCGGGGCGCAGGGTCAGGCTGAAGAAACGGTTGAACGAGCTGGGCGCATAGGGAGGAAAGGGCCCACACGACACAAAGCCCGCCGAGGTATAGAGCCCAAGGGCCGCCGCAAAGACCGGCCCCGAGCCGGTCTCCAAGAGGACCTTGTCGTAGCCGCGGCGCCGCGCCTCAGTGAGCAGGTGCGCCAGCATGGCCTTGCCCAGGCCCCGCCCCTGGTGGGCCCGCGCCGTGCGCATCGACTTGATCTCGCCCGTCTGGGGGCCGATCTCGCGAAGGGCGCCGCAGGCCACCACCTGCTCGCCCTCCCAGGCTGTCCACAGCCGGAGCTCCGGCCGACGAAGGCCGTCCAGATCGAGGGCAAAGACCGCCTCGGGCGGGGAGCTGGCGCGCATCTCGGCGAGGTGCTCGCCGAGCAAGGCGAGCACCCGCGGATCGGTCAGGTCAGCGATCACGATCTCCACCATGCCCGTCGCTCCTTCGAAGGCCCGCCGCGTGACACGCGCGCCATGACAAGGCCTGACTATCCGCCCCTCCGCGGGCCCCGCCATGGCAAGGCGGCCGCCAGGCCTCCCGGATCGTGTCGCCCAAGATGCACGCGAGGCCGGAGAGTAGAACCTCGCCTCTTCCCCAGTTTCAACCCAGCTCGAGGCCTCGCAGGGCCTGCAAGCCGGTGCCAAGCACTTGCACAAGTCGGTGGCCGCCGTGTAGCCTCCCCAGGTCGTCCTGAGGAGTACAGGCTCCCCCTGGAGCCCGCCCATGCCCCGCTTCACCTCCCCGAGCGCCGCCTCGCCTTCTCGGGGGTCCCGCCTCCGGGGGTCCCGCCTCCGGGGGTCCCGCCTCCGGGGGTCTCGCCTCCGGCGGTCCCTCCTCTGGATGTCCGTCTCCCTCCCGCTGCTGGCCGCTTGCAGCGACGCGACCTTGGGAAAACGAAACGACCCTCCCGGCGTGGTGATCACCTCGCCCTCCGAGGGAGATGTCCTGGTGGAGGGGCAGAGCCTGAGCCTCTGGGTGTCGGTGGAGGACGAGACCGACATCAACCTCCTCGACTTCTACTGGCGGGTGAACCCCGGTGGGAACCTCGATGGGGAGATGTTCATCGAGGATGACCACGTCATCTACGATGTGGAAGACGGCCTCGCCGCGGGGCTCATCACGCTGAGCGTGGAGGTGGTCGATCCCGAGGCCGCGTCCGGGCAGGATGAGCTGGAGATCGAGGTGTTACCGAATGAGGCGCCTGTCCTCTCCTGGTTGAGCCCCGAAGAGGGGGCGGTGGTGGGCAATCACGAGCCCCTCCTGTTCAGCCTGGAGGGGCAGGACGCCGAAGACAGCGCCGATGAGCTGCTGCTGTCCTGGTCTGGCCTCCCGGACGGCCTCGTGCCGCCGGACCGCTTCGAGCCCGACGGCGAGCTGGCCTTCTCCTGGGAGGAGCCGGTCATCGGCAGCTGGTCTATCGAGCTGGAGGCCACCGACCTCGCCGGGGGCACGGCCGAGGCCCTCCTGCACTTCGAGGTCACGGAGTCTGACGTAGACGGAGACGGCTTCGTAAACGAGCTGGTCGGTGGAGATGACTGCGACGACGGGAACGCCGCGGTCCATCCGGGGGGCACCGAGGTCTGTAATGACACAGACGATGACTGTAACGGTAGCATCGATGACGGGGCCACCGACGCCGACCTCTATTACCCCGACGAGGACGGCGACCTCTTCGGCGACCTCGGCGGCGAGACCCTCGCCTGCGAGCAGCCCGAGGGTTATGTCACCGACCACGAAGACTGCGATGACAGCGACGAGAACGTCAAACCGGGAGCGTCTGAATACTGTAACGGATACGACGACGACTGCGACGGCGACGTAGACGAGGACGAGGCCATCGACGCCCCTACGTGGTATGCCGATGGGGATGGTGACCGGTATGGTCTCGACGCGGACACCCGCGTCGCCTGTGAGGAGCCCCCGGGCTACGCCCCCGACAGCGGCGACTGCGATGACAGCCTCCTCAGCGTGCATCCGCTGGCCGATGAGCTCTGTAATGGAATCGACGACGACTGCCTCGGAGACATCGACGAGGCCGACGCCATTGACGCCCCCACCTGGTACCGCGACGTGGACAGCGACAGCTTCGGCTCCACCAGCCCCACCGCCACGCAGTGTACGCTGCCCTCCGGTTATGCCGCCACCAGCGATGACTGTGATGACAACGCCGTCGCCGTCTTCCCCGGGGCCGATGAGCGCTGTAACCTCATCGACGATGACTGCGACGGGAGCATCGACGAGGACAGCGCGGTCGATGTCACCACCTGGTATGTGGACGTAGACCTTGATGGCTACGGCGACCCTGCGGTGAGCGAGGTCGACTGTGTACAGCCGAGCGGGTATGTGTCAAATGACCGGGACTGCGATGACAGCACCGACCTCGCCAGCCCGAGCGAGGTGGAGGTCTGCGACGATCTCCTCGACAATGACTGTGATGGGAGCGAGAACAGCTGCGCCCTCTCTGGGGTCTATAGCGGGCTCCAGTCCGACGGCGCTAAGCTCATGGGAGAGTCGGCCGCCGACGAGTCCGGCCTCTTCCTCGCCGGCATCGACGACTTTGACGGTGACGGCTTCGGCGAGGTGCTTGTAGGGGGCAGAGGCTCCGATATCGCCGGGACCTCGGCAGGGGCGGCCTGGCTGGTCGATGGGGGCCCTGTTGGTCTCAGCTCCCTGTCGAGCGCCGATGTCCGCTTTCTGGGCGAGAGCGCCAACGACGAGCTCGGCTGGACCGTCGATTCTGCAGGCGACCTCGACGGTGACCTATACGGTGACCTCTGGATCGCCGCCCGTTACAACGACCGCGGTGGCACGAACTGGAGCGCCACCTACCTCTTTTATGGCGGGACCGGCATCTCGGGCGACGTAGACGCGGGCGCTGCCGACGCCATCCTCCTCGGGCAAACCGGCTCCGCTGAGGCCGGCTCGGCCACTCAGTGGGTGGAAGATTACACCGGAGACGGCCTGCCCGACGTGCTCGTCGGGGCCTCGGGCACCTATATTGGCGGCACCAGCAAAGGGGCGGCCTACCTCGTCGAGGGGCCCATCTACGGGGTGCAAGACCTCGGCACCGCCGCCCTCATCCTGCAAGGGGTGACCACGGGCGATGAGCTCGGGGAGGAGGTCGCCGCCGGGGACCTCGATGGGGACGGCCTCTCGGAGCTGGTCGTGGGGGGAGATGGCGCGACCACCACGGGCCTCGGCCTCGCTTACATCGTACCGGCCGGGCTCAGCGGCTCCTTTGTCGTGGACGCTGCCGCCACCGCCCTCGTCACGGGCGGCGCCTCCGCCGACCACTTCGCCTCGGGCATCCGTATCCCCGGCGACCTCGACGGAGACGGTCGGGACGACCTCGCCATCGGTGTGCGTGGGTACAATAATGGTAGCGTCGCCGATACGGGGGTGGTCTATATCTGGACGAGCCTGCCCACCTCCACCGGTACCCCCTCCAGCACGGCGGATATCCGCATCACCGGCACCTCTTCGGGGGACCGTTTCGGCTCGGATGTGGAGTCCGCCGGAGATGTAGATGGGGACGGTGTGGAGGACCTCCTGATCGGCGCCGCCGGGGGCGGGGCCCTGAATTCAGGCGCCATCTATCTCTATCGAATGCCCCTGTCGGGAACCGTGACCGCCAGCGGGGCCGATGCCCGATTCGAGCCCGACAGCGCGACGGACGACTGTGCCGACTTTATCGGTCGGGGAGCCGACTTTGATGGGAACGGGTATGCCGACGTGCTGCTGGGGGCCCCGGGGGACTCAACCGCGGGGACAGGCGCCGGGGCCACCTTCGTTTTTTATGGCCATGGTTTGTAGTCTGACGCCGGGTGGTCGTGGCGGAGCATCATGAGGTGGATCTCCCGGCGCCCGCCGCCCCGGGCCTCCCGCCCGGTAGCTTTCGCTTGAGCGTGTTGCGATCGATCTCCAAGAGGCGGGCCGCCTGGGAGAGGTTGCCGCCGGTCTCGGCCATCGCCGCCGCGATGGCCGCCTGCTCGGCCGCCGCGACCGCCGCCGCCAGAGAAGACGAGGCCGACGGAGCCAGGGTCGCCACCGGCGACCGCAGCTCCGGGGTGGGGCCGCGCAGCTCGGGGGAGAGGTCTTCGAGGCCCACCCGATCGACGCAGAAGACGGTCCAGCGTTGCACCTCGGCCCGCAGCTCGCGCACGTTGCCCGGCCATCGCCAGGCGCGCAGGGCCGCCCAGGCCGCCGGGGTCAGCCGCAAGCGGGAGGCGCCGAGGAAGTGGGCCACCAGGGCCTCGAGGTCAGCGCCGCGGGCCCGCAAGGGGGGCAGCTCCAGGCTGGCGCCGCGCAGCCGGTAGTAGAGGTCCTCGCGAAAGCGCCCCTCGCGCACCAGCGCCGGCAGGTCGCGGTGGGTGGCTGCCAAGAGCCGAACGTCGACCCGCACGGGCCGCTCGCCGCCCACCCGGCGGAGCGTGCCCTCCTGCAGCACCCGCAGCAGGCTGGCCTGGGTCATGAGCGACAGCTCGCCCACCTCGTCGAGCAGCAGCGTGCCGCCGTCGGCCTGCTCGAAGAGCCCCCGGCGCCGGCCCGCCGCCCCGGTGAAGGCGCCGCGCTCGTGGCCGAAGAGCTCGCTCTGCAACACCCCCTCGGCGAAGGCCCCGCAGTTCTCGGCCACGAAGGGCCCCGCCCGGCGCGGGCCCGCCGCGTGGAGGGCCCGGGCCACGAGCTCCTTGCCGGTGCCGGTCTCGCCGAGGATCAGCACCGGCACCTCGCTCTTCGCCACCGCCGCCATCCGGGCCCGAAGCAGGGCCATCGGCGCGCTGAGGCCGATGAGCCCGTCGGCCGGCCCCGCCTGGCCGCGCAGGCGCACCACCTCCTCGCGGAGGGCGCGGATCTCGGGGAAGCCCGCGAAGTCGAGCCGCACCACGCGCACGGGGTGGGGGTGGGGCACCGGCACGAAGGCCGGCGGGATCACCTGCAGCATCCGGGCCGGGAGCAGCTCGGCCTGGACCAGCAGCACCCAGACGGCCTGGGCCTGGGGGGTGCCCGCCGAGAGCACCACGTCGATCGGCCCCTTCGGCAGCGTCGCCAGCAGGCCGCGGGTGGCCTCGAAGAGGAGCCGATAGTCGGAGGGATCGGCCACCTCGACCTCGCGCCCCTCCACCGCCGCGATGCGGGCGCCGAGGGCCTCGACCAGCGGGGCCGTGCTGTCGCGGGTCTCGGCGGTGAAGAGGATCAGGGCCCGGTCATAGGTTGCCTCCGCCGCTTCCACGAGGCGGAGCAGGGGCCCGCGGTCGCCCGCCCCGCGGGGGCTGTGGTGGGAGCGGACCGGACCGCGGTCGGTCCAGCTCAGCAGCAGGCGGGGCGCTGGTGCGTCGTGCATCGGGCTGGTGTAATACGCACCGCCGATCCCTGGTGCGCACCGCACCACCGCTCGTCGAGAGCGCCCATGAACAGGGCTGGCATGGAGCCTGCAACAAGGTTCGGCATGGAAACACACGCCACCCTGATCAGCGGCCCCGCGGTCTGGATGGAGGGCGAGGCCCTCCGTCAGCTCGATCGCCTCACCACCCTCCCCGGCTGCCTCTGCGCGGTCGGGATGCCCGACCTGCACGCCGGACTGCACGCCCCCATCGGCGTCGCCGTCGCCTTCGCCGACCGCGTCCGGCCGCGGCTGATCGGCGGCGACGCCGGCTGCGGCGCCCGCCTGATCGGCCTGCCCAAGGTCTCGATGAGCGGAGACGCCCTCGAGCGCCGGGCCCGCGAGGCCACCCTGGGCCCCGTCCTGCCCGACCTCTCCCCGGCCGCGCTCTGCCAGGCCGCCTGGGAAGCCGGCCCCCGCGGCCTCCTCACGCTCGAGGGCCTGCCCGAGGCCCTGGCCGAGCGCTGCGCCGCCGAGCCCGACGACGACGAGCCCCCGAGCGCCCCCTTCCCGGCGACCTTCGACGCGGAGGCCTTCGGCCGCGCGCTCGGCACCACCGGCGGAGGCAACCACTTCCTGGAGGCGAGCCTCGTCGAGCGGGTGCTCGACAAGGCCGCCGCAGCCCGGGCCGGCCTCGTCGCTGGCGGGATGGCGGTCCTCGCCCACTCGGGCTCCCGCGGCCTCGGCGCGGCGCTGGCCGCGCGCTGGAGCGACGATGAGCTCCAGGGCCCGGCCATCGACGCCTGGAGGGCCGAGCTGCGCGGCGCCGTTCGATACGCCCGCGCGAACCGCCTCCTCCTCGCCTGGCAGATGCTCACGGCCTTGGGGGCGGCCCGCAGCAGCAAGATCGGGGGCGGCTTCGACCTCGTCCACAACACCGTGGTGCCGATCACGCTCGATGGACAGCCCGCCTACCTTCACCGGAAGGGCTGCGCCCCCGCCGAGGCCGACCAGCTCACCGTCGTCCTCGGCAGCCGCGGCGCCCACTCCTGGGTGATGCGCGGCCTCGGCCATCCGGGCGCCCTCTCCTCGGTGGCCCACGGCGCTGGCCGAAAGATGACCCGCACCGAGGCCAGCGCCAAGGTCAAGGCCCGCCACACCCGCGCCTCGCTGCAGCGCACCGCCCTCGGCGGCCGGGTGATCTGTGACGACCCTGCCCTCCTCTACGAAGAGCACCCCGACGCCTACAAGGACGTCGAGCCCGTCGTCGATGCCCTGGTCTCCTTCGGCGCCGCCGCCCGCGTGGCCGCCCTGCGGCCCGTCCTCACGGTGAAACGATGAAGCCCCCGGACGCTCCGATGAACAGCGGCCCTTCTCTCCTCTTCAGCGCCGGCCGCGGCCCGATCGAGGTCCGCCGCTTCGTGGCCCTCCTCGCCCGACACGTCGCCGCCGCGCTCGGCCTCGCCCTCGACCTCGCCGACCCGGCCCCCACCTCCGTGCGCCTGCCCCTGCCCCCGGGCGCGGAGGCGAGCGACTGGCTCGGCACCCACGCCCTGGTGGCGCCCCTTCGGGGCCGCGGCCAACGAAAGCGGTGGTTCGTGTCGGTCACCCGGGTCGAGCCCCCCGCAGAGCACCGGCTGCGGCCAGAGGCGGTGCAGATCACCGCCACCCGCGCGGGCGGCCCGGGCGGCCAGAACGTGAACAAGCGCTCCACCGCCGTGCGCGCCGTCGATCCCGACTCCGGGCGCGCCGTCCGCGCCGCCGGCCAGCGCAGCCAGCGCGACAACCGCGCCGAGGCCCTCTCCCGCCTCGCCGCCCAGGTGGAGGCCGACAACGCCGCCGCCCGCGCCGCCGCGGCCACCGCTCTGCAGTCTGTTCACGCCGCCGTGCGCACCCGCGCCCCGCTCCACCGCACCTGGCGCCTCGACCCCGAGGGTGCGCTGACCCCCGCAGACCTCGCGACAGACCGGCCGGGGACAGGACGGCGGGGTGAGCCGGAGGCGGGATAGGCTGCCGGCATGTCCCAACCCACCCTCCCCCTCTCGTGTCGCTGCGGCGCCCTCCGCGGCAGCCTCCAGCACCCCCCCGCTGGCATCCACGTCGTCTGCTACTGCGACGACTGCCAGACCTACGCGCGGGCCCTCGGTCCAGCCGGGCTGCTCGACGCCCACGGCGGCACCGACATCTTCCAGACCAGCCCCGCCGCCATCCGCCTCGAGGCGGGGGCCGAGCAGCTCGGGCTGATGCGCCTGAGCCCCAAGGGCCTCTTTCGCTGGCACTCCGCCTGCTGCCAAACGCCGGTGGCCAACACCCTCGGAAATCCGCGCATGCCCTTCGCCGGCGTCGTGACCGCCTTCATCGCCCTCTCCCCGGAGGCGCTGCGAGAGGCCGTCGGCCCGGCCGTCGGCATCCAAGGCCGCTTCGCCATCGGCGGCAAGCCCCCCGGCGCGCACGACACCGTCCCCCTCTCCACCCTCTGGCAGACCGGCGGCCTGATGCTGCGCGGGCTCTTCGGCGGCCGCCACCAGCCCTCCCCCTTCTTCGACCCCTCCACCGGCCAGCCCCGGGTCACCGCCCGGGTCCTCAGCCTCGAAGAGCGGTCCTCGCACCGCCCCCCGGGCTGATCGCTGCGCCCGGAAACCCGGCGCCGTGCGCGGCGGTTAGGCGGGCGCATGCGAAACCGCCGCTCCTTCCTCTTGGACAGCCTGACCGCCACCGCCGCCCTCTCGAGCGCCACCCTGCTCGCCGGCTGCCCGCTCCTCCCCGACACCTCCGCCTTGAAGGAGTCGCTGCGGGTGGGCTACTCCGCGGGCTCGCACGTCCACGCCTTCCAGAGCTGGTCCTTCGTCTACGCCTTCGCGATGGGCAACGCGACCGAGCTCGTGCGGGCCGCGGAGCGCCTCCGCCGCGACGGCGTGCCCCTCCTGAAGCGCCTCGTCACCGCCGGCGCCCTCCCCCGCCTCGCGCCCTCCACCTATCCAGGCGGCCAGGGCATTCAGGCCTATGCCATTGACCTCGTGGTCACCCCCAAGAAGGGCAAGGCCATTCGCGTCCCGGGCAAGCAGGGCACCTCCGAGGCCGCCTGGCACGGGGCCGCCGCCGCCGTCTCCGCGGCCACCGGCGTCCCCGCCGCCGAGGTGGAGGCGGGGCAGGGGGCCTGGTACGGGCTCACCCGCGTGCTCACCGGCCTCGACGCCGAGGCGGCCACCCTCACGAAGCACGCCTTCGCGCTCACGGTCCTCCAGCAGCAGGTCCAGGCGGGCCAAGCGGCCGACTGGTTTGACCCCACCCGCCCCGCCGAAGAGACCCTCGCCGACACGAACCACGCCCTCTCCCTGATCGACGGCGACATCCGCCGCGTCCGCGCCGAGCAGGCCGCGATCCTCGCGCTGCTGGCCCTCGCCAACCACGCCGAGCGGCCCGGCCTCCCCGAGGCCCTCGACGGGGAGATCGCCGCCGCCGGCGCCGCCGCCGCCGAGTGGCTCTCCACCCACCGCCAGCCGACGCCCGCCGACTTCGGCGTGGTCTATCAGGTGCCCGACCCCAAGAAGGTCCAGGAGGCCATCGAGGAGCAGCTCGGCGTCGTCGGCGCCGCCGTCAACGTCGCCCGCGGCGTGGCCACCGGAGACCTGCCCCGCACCCTCGACGGCCTCGCCGGCCTCGCGCCGAAGGACACCAAGGTGCGCACCATCGCCGAGGGGGTGGCCGCCGCCAGCAAGGGCGACATCCGAGGCACGCTCCACTCCATCGCCGAGCTCGGCGGCCCCGACACGAGCGTGGGGGCCGTGGCGGCGCGCCTGGAGCGCATCGCGGGGGCCCTGGAGCTCGTGCGGTGAGCGGACAGACACCGCCCGGAAGCCCACCGAGGTCCGCCACCTGCGTGGTGCTGGTCAAGCCCCGAGGCTGGCCCGCCGAAGGGCCTCACCCAAGAGCTCCAGCCGGCGCACAGGCCCGGCCTCAACCAATGCAACGAGCTCTTCTCGCCCGATGAGCCCGATCAGCGTGTGGACCCGCCCCTCCCGCGTGGCGGGCTCCGCGGCGCTGGTGAAGCCGCCGGGGGCCACGAGAAGGGCGACCCCCGCACGACCGCCGTAGGCGACCATCTTGCCCCGTAGCGCATGGACCTCGGGCGAGCCGACCTTTGCTGTCCAGCTCTTGCACTCGACGATGAGGAAGGGCCCAAAGTGAAACCAGAAGGGGTCAGGGCTGTGGTTCTCCAACACGAGGTCTATCTCCCCGGTACGACTTCGAACTCGCGCTTCCACACGCGCGAAGCCGGGGATCCCTTGGAAGAGACGCTTCATCAGCTCCTCCAGCAGGCGTCCGCGGCGGTGCGGATCGGCCTCTCCCTGGGTCGAAGCCCAGCAGGCGAGGAGGGCGGCCTGGGGATCGGCCTCCTGCCCGAGTCGGCGCTCCGCCTGCCCCTCGGTCAGGTTTCGCAGGCGGGCCCGCAAGATGGGCTCGAGGATGTCGTTCTTTTCGATGTAGTCCACCGCCCCGAGGCGGAACGCCTCCACGACGAGCCCCGGGTGGGCGAAGCCGGTCACGATGAAGGTCCGGGCGCCGGGGCAGAGGCGACTCACCTCGGGGAGGAGGTCGAGTCCGTCGTCGGGCCCGTGGGGGCCTCGGAGACGCTGGTCCAGGAGGACCACATCCCAATGGGCACCGCGAAGGTGTTCCCGAGCCCTCTCGGTCGAGGTCGCGATCTCGGCCTCGTAGCCCTCCTGCGCGAGGATCAGGAGCAGCTCGTCAGCGAAGAGCGCATCATCATCGATCACGAGTACACGAGGGATCATGGTCAGTCCTCCGCGCGGGGCAGGCGCAGCTCGAAGCGGGAGCCGCCGCCGGGCCGGGGCAGGCAGGTGATGGAGCCCTTCATCTCCCGCTCCACCACCTGGCGCACCACCGAGAGACCGTGGCCCGTCCCATCCGGGCGGAGGTGAATCCCATTGTCGAAGATGCGACGCCGCAGCGCTTCGGGCACGCCGGGGCCGTCGTCGTCGATGTGCAAGACCACGGCACTGCCGCGAACCTGCACCGCGAGCGCGATGGAGACGGGCTCCCCGGCGCGGCTCTGTACGGCGTTGCGCAGCAGGTTGGCGATGGACAGGACGAAGCGCTGGCGCGGCCCGTCGAGCGGGTGCCCGGCGGCGCTCGCCTCGTCGAAAGGGGTGTCGAGGCTCTCCTGCGCAATGGCGTCGCGGAGCGCGGATGCGAGGTCGAATCGACCCGGGGCGGCGGAGGCTTGCGCGGCGAGCTCTCGATTTTCGGAGGCGAAACGTTCGAGCCGGTCCGCGATCTGGCCAAGCTTGTCGAGGTCCCGTCCGAGCACGGGACGCTCCGGTGAGCCCTCGAGGCCGAGGTGAATGCGCTCGAGGGACTTCCGCATGGGCAGGAGGAGGTTGTGAAGCTCGTGGGCGACCATGGCGGCGTGACGGACGGTCGCATCCACCGCGACGGTGGAGCCGGCGGCGAGGGTGGGCCTCGTCGCAGAAGCATCGGCGACCATGGCGCGGGCGAGGCTCATGACCGCCGGCTCGGGAGTGCCCACCAAGGTGGAGAGGATGCGGCGACCACGATCGGTCAGCACGATGCCCTCGGCCCAGCCGTATTCTTCGTCGGAAAAATCCAACCCTGTGTATCCCAGTTCCAGCGCCTTCAGTCGATAGAGCACCGCCAGCGGCATCGAGGGAAGATCGTCCGGGCCATCCATCCTCCAGCGCTGGACAGGGTGCTGACAGAGATCGAGGGCATCCCGCACATGCATTCGCCAGGGGTCCTCGGAGTCTTCCGCCTGTACGAGCTCCAACGCGAGGAGAAAGGCCACCGCGTCTGAGTCTCGAAGGCGGAGGAGGTGCGCCCCCGCTGCGGTGATTTGGGCCGGCGAATCAACGACCAGTCCCACCTCCCGCAGGTACTGGGGCGTGTCCCGCGCCACCCACACCCCTACCGCGCCTTCGGACGTATGTTGACGGAGGTGGGCCTGCTGCCAGCCAGAGAGGTGACCTCGAAGAAGCGGATCGAGGACTGGATCGAGCCCGACTGGATCAAGGCGCAGGGCAATACGAATCGCCTCTTCAATAGACTTTACCAGGGTCGGCGCGTCGAGCAGCTCCCGCAAGTCCGCCGCTGCGAGGGCCGCGAAGGTCCAGGCCGGTTCGACCGTGCTGAGCCAGCGGGCAACCTCCTCCGAAGCGGGAGGGACCCCACCGGCCGCCCGACGCTGCAGCGCCTCCAAGGCGACTCGCCGCCAGTGCGCCGACTCCACCCCGAGCGAGCCGAAGTGGGGCGTGTCAGCCAGGCAGCGGCGAATCTCGGTCAGCAGGCTCATGGGGCGACCTAACCCGCCGCCTGTGCCCTGACACGGGTGTCGGCCCCCAGAGGCCGCGCCGTCCCGTCACCGTCACCCGTGCTTTTTGTTGCCCAAACCGGACGAGGGGCGTCGCGACGTGCGCCTGAACCGCGCCGGGCCGTTCACCCCCCGTTCGCGCCGGCGTGCGCGCGCCGCGCCGGGCCGCCCCCGCGGCAGGAGACCTGCGCCCCGAAAGCACGCGACCACCGAGCGCCTCCCCGCGCCTGCGCCCTCCGACCGACCTGGCACGCCCCTTGCAAAAGACTCCTGCAGGACAGCGACCCTGCGCTGACCCTGCAGCCGCCCCCCACCCACGCTCCGGAGATGCCCATGTCCAGCACCACCCCGACCGTCCGCCCCTTCTTCGCCCGCGGCGCCGCCAAGGTCGAGCTCGTCGTCCGCACGGGCATCATCGCCGGTCGCGGGGAGTCCGACGTCAAGAGCGGGAAGGAAGACAGCCGAAAGTAGGCCCCGTCTCGGGCGACGCGGCGCTCCAGAACTCTGGAGCGCCGGTCGCGTTAACCCCCGCCTCGAAGGTGACACTCCGATGAGTGGACCGGAGGCGACACGATGAGCGGGAGGCCGGCGAAGGCGCGTCCACGCGGCGAGGCGAGCGGCCTCTGGCTCGGAGCGCTCCTCTGCGCGCTGGCCTGCCGCCCCGCCAAACGAGACGGCGAGCCGGACGCGCCCATCGACAGCGCCCTCTCGGAGGCGGGCGACGGCGCGGGAGAGGGCGGCGGCGAAGGCGGCGGGGACGAAGACAGCGGCGAAGGCAGCGGCGACGACAGCGGCGACACTGACGCCCCGCCCTGCTCGGGCACGCGCCCCACCCTCGCCCCCGTCGTACCCGACACCGACTACATCCTCAGCGGGGGCGAGATCGGCGAAGACGGCACCCTGGAGCCCATCGTCGAGGTGCTGACCTTCACGCTCCCCATCCTGGCCTCCGACCCCGACGGCGACCTCCACACCCGCACCCTGCGCTTCTGGATGGAGCCGGCCGACGACGGCCTCATCGACCCCGACCTCCTCACGGACGTCGACGTCCTCTTCGACGGCGAGCGCTGCACGAAGACCACCACCGCCGACGGCCTCGCCTGGGTGGGGATGAGCGGCTCCTTCCCCCTCCCCTATGACACCGCCTACGACGTGGGCGTCCAGGTGCTCGACGCGCTGGGCCTCCCGAGCGAGCCCTGGATGGGCACCGTCTACACCCCGCGCGCCGATGGCACGCCCGGCGGGCCCCCGGAGGCCGCGGCGGAGGGGGGATGAGGTCCCGGAGGAGAAGTGCTTGCTAAATTTTTAGCACCATGCTAGAAAACCAGCATGAGCACACCGCCCCTCAGCCGCCGTGAGAGAGAGATCCTGGACATCCTGTATGGAGCCGAGGGGCTCACGGCCGCCGAGGTGCGCGAGCGGCTGGCTGACCCTCCCTCCAACTCCGCCGTGCGCGCCCTGCTGCGCATCCTCGAGGAGAAGGGCCATGTCCGCCACGAGGAGCGCGGCCCGCGCTTCGTCTTCTCCCCGGTGGTCTCTCGGGTGAAGGCCAGCCGCTCTGCGCTCACCTCCATGCTCGACACCTTCTTCGGCGGCTCGACAGAAGATGCCGTCGCGGCCCTGCTCGATGTCTCTCGCGACCGCCTCGACGCCGCGGAGCTCGAGCGGATCGCCGGGCTCATCGAGCAGGCCCGGAAGGAAGGCCGATGATGGACGCCTCGCTCAACCACCTCCTCCCCTCGGAGCCTGCGATGATCACCCTCTGCTCTGTCGCCCTCAAGGCGACCTTCGTCCTCGCGACGGCGGCCTGCGCCGCTGCGCTCCTGCGGAGAGGCTCAGCGGGGGCCCGCCACCGGGTCTGGGCCCTCGGCGTGGCCTCTGCCCTCCTCGTGCCCGTGCTGTCCCTCGGGCTCCCGACGCTGCCGATCCCCGCGGTGACCGGCGCGGCCGACTGGGCAAAGACCTCCGCGTCGCCACCCCCATCGGCGTCGCTGACCTCGGCCAGCGGCTGGACCGCAGCGTCGGCCTCTCCGGTCCGGTCGCCGGCCCTCCCGCCCGGCCTCCCGTGGCTCTCCTGGCTGGCGCTCCCGTGGGCAGCCGGGACCGTGCTCGTCTCGGCCCGGGTCATCCGGGGCCACCGCGCCGCGCGCCGGCTCCGTGAGGGCGCCGATCCACGGGTGCCCACCGCTTGGACAGACGCCGCCCTCGCGGCCGCTGAGATCCTCGGCCTCCGCGGCTCGGTCCCCGTGCTGCGCAGCGCCGAGGCCGGCGTGCCGCTCACCCTCGGGCTCCTTCGCCCCGTCGTCCTGCTCCCCGCCGCGGCAGACGCCTGGGATCCCGAGCGCCTCCGGACGGTCCTCCTCCACGAGCTCGGCCATGTCGCCCGGCACGACAACCGGATCCAGCTCGCGGCACAGCTCCTCACCGCCCTCTATTGGTGGAACCCGCTGGCCTGGCGGGCGGCGGCCGCGCTGCGCGTCGAGCGCGAGCACGCAGCCGACGACCTCGTGCTCCAGGTCGGCGTCCCCGCGTCTCGATACGCCGCCGAGCTGCTGGCTGTCGCCCGCAGCCTGACCGGCCACCCCCTCGTCCGGGCCGGCGCGGTCTGTATGGTCGAGCCGGGCTCGACCGAGGCCCGCATCCTCCGCGTGCTCGCGGTCGGCCTCCCCCGCGAGCCCTGGAGCGCGCGCTCCCGTAGCTTCGCCGCCTGCGTCGCCCTCAGCCTCACCACGGCCATCGCCTGCGTCAGCGCCGCCGACTCCGGCCCCGGTGACTCCGCCGCCCCCCGCGGCCGCGTGAGCCTCGCCGGAGAGGGCGTGGACGTCCGTGTCGGGCCCAGGAACGAGCTCCGCCCTCCCTTCGCCCTGACCACCAGCCTGGAGGGCCAACAGGCCGACCCGGAGCAGCTCTCGGCCGAGCTGCGGCGCCAATTGCCCGCGGTGGCGCACTGTTACGCTGGCCGCCTCACCGAGCGGCCCGCGCTCTCCGGCGAGGTCGGCCTCCACTTCTCCATCGACCACGATGGGAAGCTCGTCGAGTCCTGCCTGGCAGAGGAGGTGCTCGACGACGAGGTGATCGTGAAGTGCGTGAACGACGCCATGGCCGCCGCGACCTTCCCGTCCGGGCTCGACCCGGACGAGAATTACTACGTCACCTTCGTGTTTGACCGCCAGCCCTGAGCGGGTGAGCTGGCTTCGAAGACCGCATTGAGACCATGTTGAGACGATTGGCATTGCTCCTGATCGGCGTCCTCCTGGTTGCCGTGCTTCCTCAGTGCACCCGCGAACCACAAGCCCCGGTGACCGAGTTGCCCATCGCTGGGGCCGAAGTCGAGCCCACGCACCGGGCGGATGTGCCACCCCTGAAGCTCCTCGCCCAGCCCCGCGCGCTCCGCACGCTGGAAGGGCAAACCAGCTATCCATCTGCCGCTCTGTTTTCGCCCGACGGCCAGCGCGTGCTGACGGGCAGCGACGACCAGTCCGCCCGCTTGTGGGACGCCGACCCAAGCTCCCAAACGTACGGAAAGCTGCTCCGCACGCTCGTGGCGCACACTGGATCGGTGAGCGTCGCATCGTTCTCCCCGGATGGCTGGCGGGTGCTCACGGGCAGCAATGACAACACCGCCCGCCTCTGGAATGCCGACCCGCAGTCGGCCACGTTCGGGCAGGAGCTCCCTGGCCTTGACGTCGGGGAGAGGGGGCCCGTCCTTGCCGCTTCGTTTTCGCCCGATGGCCGACGGCTGCTGACGGGGCCCGGTGACAACACCGCCCGCCTCTGGGATGCCGACCCACACTCGCCGAGGTACGGCACTCTGCTTTGCACGCTGACAGGACACACTGGCTGGGTGCGAGCCGCATCGTTCTCGCCCGACGGCCGGTGGATGCTCACGGCAGCGGATGACGGGAGCGTCCGCCTGTGGAACGCCGATTCGCAGTCGGCCACCTTCGGGTCGGAGATCTCTGGCTTTTATGCGGGACAAGCGATCACCGCAGCGGCCTTCAGCCCCGACGGCCGACGCGTCGTGGTGGGCGCGGGCACGTGGGACCCCGACCCCACCCAGAGCCGCGGCGAGGTCCAGATCTGGCAAGTGGCAGAGTGAACCGCAACCTCTCCCACCTGCCCAGCCACGGGGTGGAGTGGGTGCGCCTCGACCGGGGCCCTCGATGCGCGGCCGATGCGCGGCCGATGCGCGGCCGATGCGCGGGCGCACTGGGCCCCCACGGGCCCGCTCATCCGCCCGCACGGGGGGATCCGGTCGCGCGCACGGCCCCACCCTGCGCAGATCCCCTGCTTGCTCCAGCCTCTCCCCACCACCGCTCGGGGCCGAGCGGAGGCAGGGCCGACGAGGCGGGGGCGACGGAGGCGCTGGCACAGTTCTTGGAATGACACGGCGCACCCCCGTTCCGGAGCACCGAATGTCCGCCGAGACCGCGCCCTCTCCCACGCTCACCCCCTCCACCTCCCGCGGGCCCCAGGCCGACGTCGCGATCCTCGGCAGCGGCATCGCAGGGTCGATGTTGGCCTGCATCCTCGCCCGCAAGGGGCTCTCCGTCGTCCTCATCGACAACGGCATGCACCCCCGCTTCGCGCTCGGAGAGTCGACCATCGGGGAGACGAGCTACCTCATGCGCCTCATGGCCTGTCGATACGACGTGCCGGAGATCTGGCAGTGCAGCTCCATCGACGAGCTCCGCGCCAACGTGAGCGGGAACTGCGGCGTAAAGAAAAACTTCGGCTTCGCCTATCACCGCGAGGGGGTGGAGCACCGGCCGGAGCAGAACACACAGTGTAACGTCTCCGCCTTCCCCTTCGGTCCCGAGATGCACCTGCACCGCCAGGACATCGACGCCCACCTCTTCTACGCCGCTATCCGATACGGCGCGAAGGCGATGCAACGCACGAGCGTGAGCGGCGTGGAGATCGGGGCCGACGGGGTCACCCTCTCGACGGCCAGCGGAGAGACCGTCCGCGCCCGCTACCTCTGCGACGCCAGCGGACAAAACTCAGTGCTCGCGCAGCAGTTCGATCTCCGCGAGCAGCCCGCCCGCTTCAAGACCCACTCCCGCACGCTCTTCACCCACATGGTCGGCGTGCGCCCCTTCGACGAGTGTGTGGACCACGGCGGCCAGCCCACGGCCTGGCACCAGGGCACGCTCCACCACATCTTCGACGGCGGCTGGATGTGGGTGATCCCCTTCGACAACCACGACAAGAGCACCAACCCCCTCTGCAGCGTCGGGCTCAGCTTCGACAGCCGGCGCTCCCCCCGGCCGACAGACATCACCCCGCAGCAGGAGTGGGACGCCTTCCTCACCCGCTTTCCGGCGGTCCAGCGCCAGTTCGCCGACGCCCGGCCTGTCTGGAACTGGGTCTCGACCCCCCGCACCCAGTTCTCCTCGAAGCGCACCGTGGGTGACCGCTGGTGCCTGATGAGCCACGCCGCTGGCGCGATCGACGCCCTCTTCTCCCGCGGGATGGCCAACTCGCTGCAGGTGGTAAACCAGGTGGCGGCCACGCTCCTCTCGGCGCTCGATGAGAATGACCTGTCCGCCGCTCGTTTCGCCCACATCGACCGCCTCAACCAGGGGATCCTCGACTACAACGACCGGCTCATCCACGGCTCCTACGTCTCCTTCCGCCACTTCGACCTCTGGCGGGCCTGGTCGAAGGTCTGGTTCCTCTCCTGGCACCTCTCGGGCAGCCGCATCTCGGGGGCGCTGTTCCGCTACCTCGAGACCGGAGACAAGACCCACCTCGCCGCGCTCGACACCTGCGCGGTCCCCGGCTCCTTCGCCCCCGACCTCCCCGAGTTCGACCCCCTCTTCGACCAGCTCACCGGCATCGCCGACCGCGTCGAGGCGGGCCAGATGGAGGCCCTGGCCGCCGTGGGCGCCATCTCGGACACCTTCGCGGCCTCCCCGGTCTCGCCCGCGCCGCTGAACCTGCCCGACGTGCTGCGCCAGTACCACGACGGATCGCTCGCCGCGCAGCGCCGCATGCACGCCTGGGGTCGCAGCCAGGCCCCTGCCCCCCTTCGCCCCGCCTTCGCCTACGATCTGGAGCGGCTCGTACAATCCAAGCCGCGCTACGCCGGCGCGGAGGGCGGGGAGCACTACCCCATGCGCCCGCGCGCCGAGGTCGGGCTCGTCGGCCTGTCTGGCTGAGGCGCCGCGCAGGTGCACGCCGAGGAGGATGCCCCGTCCGCGGTGGCATCGCGAGGCGCTGTCCCTGGACCGGCGGTTACAATCGCCAGCTCCGGAGCGCGCGTGAACTCGACCCCGACCGACCCCGAAAGCCGCCCCGCCTCGCCCTCCGAGCGCGTCGATCCCGACGGCCCCTTCGACGTCGACCGGCGGTGGGCCCTCGGCCGAGACCAGGAGGGGGCCGAGACCTGGATCGGCCCGCACGCTCCCGCGGCGGCGCCCACCGCGTCCCCGGTCGTGCCGATCGCCGGCCGCTACGAAGACCTCGGCCCGCTCGGCGCGGGGGGGATGGGTGAGGTGCGCCGCGTGCGAGACGTGGCCCTGGACCGGGTCCTCGCCATGAAGATCATCCGCGCCCCCCTGGCCCAGCGCACAACGGCGCTCGAGCGCTTCGTCGAGGAGGCGCGGGCCACCGCCCAGCTCCAGCACCCCGGCATCGTCCCCGTCCACGACATCGGTCGCCTACCGGACGGTCGCGTGTGGTTCACGATGAAGGAGGTGCGCGGCCGCACCTTCGGGGAGGTCATCCGCGAGGTGCACGAGGCCTCCGCCGGAGAGTGGGGAGCGGGCCCCTCCGGCTGGACCTTCCGCCGCCTGATCGCCGCCTTTCAGCTCACCTGTCACGCGGTCGCCTACGCCCACGAGCGCGGCGTCCTCCACCGAGACCTCAAGCCTGCGAACGCGATGGTGGGGGCGCACGGCGAGGTCTACGTCCTCGACTGGGGGCTCGCCAAGCTCCACGGCGGAGGCGAGGTCGAGCCCGAGCCCGAGCCGGTCGACCGACCGCCCCTGCGCGCTTCACGGCTCGCGCAGGGCGGCACCCACGTCGGACAGGTGGTGGGCACGCCGGCCTACATGTCGCCCGAGCAGGCACGCGGCGAAAATGACTGGATAGACCACCGGAGCGACCTCTACTCCCTCGGGGCCATCCTCTACGAGATCCTCTCCGGCGGCCCGCCCTACGGCGGAGACGGCGCCACGGCCCTCGCCGCCGTCCGCCAGGGCCCCCCGCCGCCGCTCATCTCCGCGCAGGGCGCCCCGCCGCCGCCGGCAGAGCTCGTGGACCTGTGCGAGCGGGCGATGGCCCGCGAACCCGCCGATCGCCCACCGAGGGTCGATGTCTTCGCCGAGGCCCTCCAGTCCTGGCTCGACGGGGCCCACCGCGAGGAGCAGGCCACTCGGCTCGCCGAGGCCGCCCTCCAGTCGATCGCCGAAGCCGAGCGCATGGTGCGCCGCGCCGTCGACCTGCGCGCGGAGGCCGCCGCCCTCCTCCGCGACGTGGCCCCCTGGGAGCCCGAAGAACGGAAGGCCCCCGCCTGGGCCCGCAGCAGCGAGGCCGAGGCCGCCGAGCTCTCCGCCCACCTCCGCCAGCTCGCGGTCGACCAGGGCCTGCAGGGCGCCTTGCGCATCGCCCCCGACCTCGCGCTCGCCCACGCCGCGCTGGCCCAGCGCTACCGCGACCGCCACGCCGAGGCCGAGGGCCGCCGCGACCGGCGGGCCTCCGCCGAGGCGCAGTCTCTCCTCGAGACCCACACCGCCGCACTGCCCGAGGCCCACCCGGTCCGGCGGGCGCTCACCGCCTACCTCCGAGGAGACGGCGCCCTCACCCTCGTCACCGACCCGCCCGGGGCCACCGTCCACCTCTATCGATACGTCGAACACAACCGGCGGATGGTGGAGGTCCTCGTGCGCCCGCTCGGAGAGACGCCCCTGCACGCCGTGGAGCTCCCGATGGGGAGCTACCTCTGCCGTATCCGTCACCCCGCCTGTGAGGAGGTGGCCTATCCGGTGGAGGTCACCCGGCAGGGGCACTGGAATGGCGTCGCGCCAGGCGAGCGATCGCCTCACCCGATCTGGCTCCCCCCACAGGGCTGGCTCGGACCCCGCCAGGTCTATGTCCCGAGCGGGTGGTTCAGGGTCGGCGGAGATCCGCACGCCATCGACTGCCTCCCCGCACTGCGCCTGTGGTGCGACGCCTTCATCATCGACCGCTTCCCGGTCACGAACCGCGAATTCATCCCCTTCCTCGACGACCTCGTCGCGCACGGTCGAGAGGCCGAGGCGCTCCGCCACGCGCCGAGGGAGCGGGCGAGCAGCGAAGGGGAGGACACCGGCGCGCTGATCTACGGCTATCAGGAAGGGCGCTTCTCCCTCCGCCCCGACGCCGACGGTGACGAGTGGCACCCCGACTGGCCCGTCCTCTACGTGAACTGGGCCGGGGCGCGCGCCTACATGGCCTGGCGGGCCGCGCGGAGCGGGCGGCCCTGGCGGCTCCCCGGCGAGCTCGAGTGGGAGAAGGCCGCCCGCGGCGTCGACGGGCGCTGGTATCCCTGGGGCAATCACTTCGACCCCTCCTGGTGCTGCACCGGCGAGTCCTCTCAGGGCAGGCCCCTGCCCGCCCAGGTGGACACCTTCCCGGTCGACTGGAGCCCCTTCGGCGTGCGCGGGATGGCCGGAAACGCGCGGGACTGGATCGAGAACGCCTACGATCAGCCCCTCACCTGCGTCCGCGAGGAGCGGGTGGGCGAGCCCGATCCCTCTCCCGACCACGTCCTCTCCGTGCGCCGCGTGGTGCGCGGCGGCGCCTGGATGACCCTCGCCACTGACGCCCGCTCCGCCGACCGCGTGCAGGTCGGGGCGCACCACCGCTACGCCGTCGGCGGCCTCCGGGGCTGCCACCGCCTGCCCGAGGCGGGGCCCTCCGGCCAAGGTGTCACGCGGACCTCGCAGGCGTGACGGCGCGTGACGTGGGGCCCAGCCCTCACTTGGGGAGGGCGCAGCCGTCGGCGTCACAGGCGGGGCCAGCGGCCGTCTCCTCCTGTGCGCCCTCGGCCCAGGCGCGGTCGAGGGCGCCGCGGAAGACCGCCTCGGGCTGCCCGCCGGAGATGCCGAAGCGGCCGTCGATCACGAAGAAGGGCACCCCGGTGATGCCGAGCTCGCGGGCCTCCGCCTCGTCCTTGCGCACGGCGGCGGAGAAGGCGGCGGGGTCTCCCAAGGCCTCAGCGGCGCCGGTCACCCCCACCTCGGCGGCGAGCGCGGCCAGCACGGCGTGATCACCGATACGACGCCCCTCGGTGAAGTAGGCCGCGAGCAGGCGCTCCTTCATCACGCCCCCGAGGCCCTGCTCGCCTGCGTGGGCGATGAGGCGGTGGGCGTCGAAGGTGTTCTCGACGGCGGTGCGCTCGATGTGCATCTGGACGCCCACCTCGGCCGCCACACCCTCCACGCGGTCCTGCATGGCTTGGACCTGGGTGGGGCCCATCCGGTACTTCCGGGCCAGCATCTCCCGCACCGGCGTGCCGCTGTTCTTCGGGGCGGAGGGGTCGAGCTCGAAGGCGTGCCAGCGCACCTGCACCGCGTCCTTATGCGGGAAGCTGGCGAGGGCGCCCTCGATGCGGCGCTTACCGATGTAGCACCAGGGGCAGACGACGTCGGACCAGATGTCGATCGAGAGCGTGCGCATGAGGCTCCTTGGCCCGGCGGGGCCGATGGAGCCTGCCTACCCGGCCGCGGCGCCGCCCACCAGCGCGCGGAGCACCGGCTCGACGTCCGCGTGGTCGCCCGCGAAGGCCGAGTGATGCACGAAGGCGACGGCGCCCCCTGCCCGCACGACGAGCTCGCCGCCGAGCTGGAAGGGGTCGCCCTTCACCGCGGTCTGGCCGTGGCCCTCGCGGAAGGAGCGGGCACCGGCGAGGAGCACCCGAGGGTCCAGCAGGCGGAGGGCGCCGCTCTTCGCGCCCATCGCCGCGTAGGTGGCGCGGGAGGGGTCGGTGAACAGCCGGCCCTGGACCCCGGTGGTCTCCTGGAAGTCGCGCGCCATCAGGGGTGTGCCGTTGCCGATGAAGACGAGCTCCGCGCCCTGGGCCCGGATCTCCGAGGCGCGGGAGCCGAAACGAGCAGCCTGCTCGCGACAGAACGTTCAGCCGTAGTGACGCAGCCAGACGAAGACGACGCCCCGCTCGGCCCAGAGCGAGCCCAAGGGCACGGCCGCGCCGTCGAGGTCGAGGACGGTCAGCGGGGCGAGGCGGGCGGTGAGCTCGTTCATGGCGCGGGCGATAACGCAGGACCGCTCCCCGGGCGAAGGGCCCCTCAGCGGCAGTCGGTGGGCGCCGTGCTCACACGGTTGTTCTCCTCATCACACTCTTCGAGGAGGCCGGTGGTCGGCCCCGCCGCCACGGTGCCGGGATCATCGACCCGCACCGAGACCTCGCGCACCGCCGCCGCCGGGGGGAGCGTGTAGCGCAGGGTGAGGGCCGGGCTCTCGGCGCCGGCCTCCACCGCGGGCATCGTCTCGACGCCGAGCAGGGTGACGTCGCCGTTCTCCTCGTGGAGATAGACGGACAGCGCGCTCTCGCCGGCCGGGCCGGTGCCCTGGTTGCCCACCCGCACGGCGAGCTCGACCTCGCTGTTGCCCGCTTCGTCCTCACAGACCCAGCAGGCGTCGGCGAGGGTGGCGAGGAGGTCGATCGCCGGGATGCCCACGCCGTCACGGAGGCCGCCGGCCCGAAAGGAATTGTGGCCGCTCAGCCAGTTCATGGTGGGGTGGGCGGGGATCGAGAGGTCGTCCTCGATGTTGCTGATCGAGTAGCCGTGCTCATTCCAGGTGGGGGTGGTGGGCGCCCAGGCCCCGCCCTCTCCGGCGCCGAGCACGGTGACACCCTGCCAGCCCTCGCCGATTGAGTCATTGCTGGCGAGCACGATCTCGGCGTCGCCGTCGGCGTCGACGTCAGCGATCACCGGGTACTCGAAGAGGGTCCAGGAGCTGTGGCGGTCGTCCGCCACCAGCGGAGCGCCGGTGGCCCCGTCATAGACCCAGAGCACGAGCTCATCGGCATAGACCACCTCAGCCGCGCCGTCGCCCTCGAAGTCAAAGACGGCGGAGCCGGTCTGGGCGGAGGAGGCGTCGGTGGTGACGGCGGTCCAGAGCGTGCTGCCGTCGGTGTCATAGACCGCGTAGCCGCTGAGCCCGGCCACCCCCACCTCGGGCTCGCCGTCGCCGTCGAAGTCGGCCACCGTGGGCGGACCGCCGCCGCCCCCGGGCACCACCATCGGGCCCCAGAGCAGCGTGCCGTCATCGTCGCTGAGATAGACCGAGCCCCCATAGACGGTGACCACCTCCCCGCGCCCGTCGTGGTCGAAGTCACCCACGGCGGGCCAGCCGTCGGGGAGGGAATTGGACCAGATCGCGCTCCCGTCGCGCCGATAGGCGGCGTTGCCGACGATCACCTCCTGCTGGCCGTCGAGGTCGAGGTCGGCCACGACCGGGATCGAATAGGAGCCTCCGTATCCATAGGCCCCCACCCCCACGACCACGCCAGTGTGATCGAGGATCACCCGGCCGGCCACCACCTCGGCGAGGCCGTCGCCGTCGAGGTCTGCGAGGGAGGGGTAACCATACGACAGCCAGTCGCCCGAGCGCGCCTCCGAGGCCCAGAGGAGGGTGCCGTCGGCGTGCGCTGCCAGGACGCGCCCGTCGGCGCTGTAGAGCACGATCTCGACCACGCCGTCGGCGTCGATGTCGCCGAGGGCGACGCCGCTCGAGGCGAAGGGCGCGTAGCCGCCGATCGAGAGGGCGCTCAGGAGCTCCCCCGAGCCGTCTCCGCGCAGCACGGTGAGCAGGCCCGCCGAGCCATAGGCGGCGCCAGCGTAGCTCGTGACCACCACCTCGGGTGTGCCGTCCCCATCGACATCGCCGACGGCCGGCATCATCATCACGTCGTCGTAGCCGGGGTTTCCGACCGAGGTGGCCCACTGCCACTCGACCGTGGGCGTCCCGCCGACGGGCGCCTCGACCCGGACGCAGGCCTCGTCGATCAGCACGGCCGCCGCCTCGGGGGGGTCTGTGCGGCAGTCCTCGAGGCTGGCGCCGGGCTCGGCCTCGGACTTGCCCTGCAGCTCATAGTCCGAGCAGCCGAGCGCGCCTCCGACGAGCGGCGCCCCGACTGACAACAGGACAGACAGCGGGACAGACAGCGGCACAGGGGACACGAGGGACGAGGTGGGGCGACGCAGCATGGGGGGCTCCGCGGGACCGACAGGGTGGGCTCAGGGAGAGAGGCTGCGCTGGCGGGGATCGAAGGAGACCTGTCGCAGGCGATAGGGGCTCATCCCGAGGCTCGGGTCCCGCCCCTCGAGCTCGTCGGGGCGCACCGGATCGGCCACCGCGAGGCGGAGGCGGCGCACGCCGTGGCGGGTACACCACTCGGCGAGCAGCTCGGAGACGGGGTCCGGGAGGGGTTGGCCGCGGATGGCGGCCTCGATCTGGTCGGAGACCCACTGGGGATCGGCCACCCGGGAGAAGCGGGCGGCGGACTCGGTGAGCGCGCCGGGCTCGACCGCCAGCGAGGCGGCCCAGCGGATGGCCGTGTGCTCCTGCCAGGCCGTGACCCGGTGGAGGCCCGCGGGCAGGCTGACCTCGACCGGGCCGGGGCCGAGGGTGACGCCGTCGAGGGCATAGACGGTGCCCGGGAGGCCGGCGCGGAGGCGGAGGCGGCCGGGGGGCTCCACGGCGAGGGCGCGCTCGGCCTCTCCCCAGCGACGGAGCGCGGTGGGCTCGGAGAGCGGGGGCTCGAAGGGCTGGTTCCAGGCCCACACCGCCGCCTGTCGAAAGGCGGGGCCGGGGTCCTGCTCCCAGACGAGCTCGAGCGCCCCCCGCAGCCAGGCGACCTCGGTGAGCTCGGCGGAGGTCGCGGTGCCCGACCAGCGTGAGAGCGTCGACTCGGCCTCGCTCAGCGCCCCCTCGGCGAGCGCGGGGCGCCCCGCCTGGAGCTCGGCGCGCGCGGCCGCCAGCGACTCCCGGAAGCGAAGGGCCTTGTCCTCTCCGTCCTCCCACTCGCCGGTGTCGAGCTCGAGGACAGCGTCGAGCAGCAGCAGCCCCTCCCCGCCGAGGCCGCCCTGGTTGTCGACCCACATCAGCGCCTCCGGGCAGGTGATCGGGCTCGGACAGACCAGCAGCGTCAGCTCCGGCCGACCCGGCTCGGGGGCCGAGAGCACCTCGGCCCGGAGCGGGGCGGAGGCCAAGAGCAGCGGGAGGAGGGTGTTCAGCACAGCAGGAGTATAGTCGAGGGTGTTACCGGCGGGGGAATGGCCCACCTCTCCCCCCCGCTCTCTCCCTCTCTCACCCCCCGCCGGCCCTCGGCCGCGCTGCTCCTCGCCGCCCTCGGCCTCGGGGCTGCGCCGGCCTCCGCGCAGCCGATGGAGGAGGTGCCCTTGGGGGCGCGGGCGGTGTCGGTCCTCCTCTGCGATGAGCCAGGAGGCTGCCCCGCCGCCCGGTCGGCGATCGCGGCGGCCAGCGCGGAGGGGGGGGCGCCCCTGCTCGACTTCGACACGGTCGCGGCGGCCGGGCCGGCGGGCGCGGCGGCGAGCGCACGGTATGCCGCGGCCCTCCAGGTCCTCGATGGCCTCGAGGGCCTCGAGGGCCTCGACCGCGCGCCTGCGATCGGGGCCTTGTTTGAGGCCCGGGAGGCCCTCCGCGCGCTGCCCTTCACCACCGATGACGAGGAGCCCGCCCGCATCCTCCTCCTGCTCGCCGACCGACGTCGGGCCGCCGGAGACCTCGTCGGCGCCGACGCCGATCTCCGGGCCGCGGCCGCCTCCACCGGCGGTCGCGCGACCGACCTGCCGCCCCTCTCCCCCGCCACCCTCTCCCGCTACCTCGAGCTCGCGGCCGAGGGTGGGGCGCCGGCCGTCGTCGAGCTCGGCGCCGACGTCGAAGACGCAAGGCTCTTCGTCGACGGTCACCGCGTGGAGGCAGGCCCCATCGAGCTCCGCCCCGGCTGGCACCGCCTGAGCGCGGAGCGCCCCGGCCGCCGCACCGCCTGGACCGCCGAGCTCCAGGCCCCCGCCGGCGCCCGCCTCTCCGTCACCGCCGAGCTCCACGGGGATGACGGCGCCGCCGCCCTCGAGGCCGCCGTGCTCGGGGCCCTCCGCGGGCAGGAGCCCCCAGCGGCGGTGGCCGAGACCCTCGCCGACTGGGGCGCGGCGAACGGCCTCCGCTGGGTCCGCTTCGTCCACCTCCGCCCGCTGCCTTCCAGCGCCGCCGAGGCCACCCCCGGCGAGCGCCTCGAGGCCCCGGACGGGAGCGCCTGGGCCCTGTCGCCCCTCTGGCTCGACGTCGAGCGGCGTCGTTTCGTCCACCCCGGCCCTGGGGTGGCGATCCTGTCCGAGGCCCCTGGCCCCCAGCGCTTCCGACTGGGAGCCGGCCTCGGCTACCTCTATCTCGAGCCCCGTCACCACGTCGTCTTCGAGGTTCAGGCGCTCTATCGGCTGCGGCCCCCGCTCTCGGTTGAGCTCCGCCTGGGCGCGATGCGCACCGGCCAGCCCTATTATCTCTATCCCGGCTGGGTAGACACCCATGTCTATCCGGCCAGCCTGGGCCTCCGCGCCGGGAGCGCCGAGGGGGGGCCCTGGGCGGGGCTGGCGCTGCTGGCGGTGGTCCCCTACGCGACCGGCGGCCTCGGGCGGGCGGGCTGGGACTTCGCGCCCACCCCCTGGTGGCGGATCGGCCTCGAGGCGCAAGGGGGCTGGAGCGATCACGGCCCCCTGCTCGGGGGCTCCCTCCACCTCGCCCGCCGCTCTTGAGGGTCCCTCCTCGCGGTTCGGCCGTCGCCGCCGGTTATGGTCTACCGATGTACCGCTCCGCTCCGCTCCTCCTGGCCCTCGCCGGGGCCCCGCTCCTGCCCGCCTGCGCAGACCACCCTGCGCCCACCGGCGTCGCCCTGGACGGCATCCCCGCGGGGGAGGCGGCCTCGCCGGATGGGCGCTGGACCGCGGCGGTGACCGCAGGCGGCGCGCTCCGCGTCGAGAGCGGGTCGGAGGGGCACGCGCCCCGCCACGACGACCGCGACGTCCTCCCCGAGCTCGCCTGGTCGCCCGACAGCCGGCTCCTCGCTTACCCCCGCCTCCGCGACGGCGCCGAGACCGAGCTCATGGTCCTCGACCTCACGGGAGAGGCGCCCGCCGCCGCGCTGATCGCTTGGCCCTGCTCCTCCGATCGGCCGGCCTTCTCCCCCGACGGGCGGCGGCTCGCCTTCGTCTCGGGCTGCACGGGCGTCGCCTCCCTGTGGGCGGTCGAGGTCGCGGCCGGCGCCGGCTCGGCGGTCCAGCTCACGAACGTCGGCGTCGAGCGGGTCCCCCACCCGCCCGGCCAGCCCCCCGAGGGCTTCATCCCCGTCCCCAGCGCCGGGGGCCTCACCTGGGGGGCCGACGGGCTCCGCTGGACCGCCGGCGGGAAGGACTGGACGGTGAGCCCACCATGACGCGCCTCCGCCTCGCCCTGTCTTTGGGCCTGCCCCTCCTGTCCATCTTGGCTTCGGGCTTGGCTTCGGGGGCCGCGCAGGCCCAGTCCTACTCCTTCCCCAGCACGACCGCCGACGCCGGCGCCTTCTATCCCTCCGCCTATCGGGACGAGGGCGGGCAGGACTGGAATTGCGGCTCGGTCTACTACTCCGGCCACAAGGGGACAGACTTCGCCATCGGCGGCTGGTCGAGCATGGCCGTCGGCCGCGACATCACCGCGGCGGCAGACGGCACCGTCACCACCGCCCACGACGGGGAGTTCGACGCCTGCACCACCGGCGCCTGCGGCGGTGGGGGCGGCTGTGGCAACTACGCCATCCTTCAGCACGCTGACGGCATGCGCACGATGTACTGCCACATGAAGATCTGGACGGTGGCCGTGAGCAGCGGCCAGACCGTCTCCTGTGGACAGAAGCTCGGCGAGGTGGGCTCCTCGGGCAACAGCACCGGCCCCCACCTCCACTTCGAGCCCCGCAGCGGGTCGAGCTCCTCCACCTCGGTCGAGCCCTTCGCCGGCCCTTGCGGCGCCTCCTCCACCCGCTGGAACAACCAGGGGGCCTATCGATCGATCCCCGACCTCACCTGCGGCGCCGTCGACGCGGACGGCGACGGTTACACCGCCACCGACGACTGTAATGACGCGGACAGCGCCGTTCACCCCGGCGCCGACGAGTGGTGTAACGGCAAGGACGACAATTGCGACGGCTCCACCGACGGTCGCGACGCCATCGACGCGCACGACGTCTGGATCGACGCCGACGGGGACAGCTACGGAGACCCCGCCGTGCCCGATCGTGCCTGCACCACCCCGGCTGGCTGGGTCGAGAACGACGACGACTGCAACGACACCAATGACCACAGCTACCCCGGCGCGCCCGAGCTGTGTGACGGCGAGGACAATGACTGTGCGGGAGACATCGACGAGGGCTACGAGCTCGACCTCGACGGCTACCGCACCTGCGACGGCGACTGCGAAGACCTGAACGAGGACATTCACCCCGGCGCGCTCGAGGTGCTCGACGGCATCGACAACGACTGCGACGGCCGGGTAGACGAAGGCACCGCCGCTTACGACGATGACCACGACGGCTGGTCGGAGGACCAGGGCGACTGCGACGACCAAGACGGCTTCACCTACCCCGAGGCCCCCGAGATGGCGGACGGTGAGGACGACGACTGCGACGCGCTCATCGACGAGGGGACCCGCGCCGTCGACGACGACGGCGACGGCTGGAGTGAAGACCAGGGCGACTGTGACGACCGCGACCCCGCCGCCCACCCGACCGGTGACGAGACCGCCGGTGAGGAGTCTGGGCTCCCCGGCGACGAAGACTGTGACGGCCTCATCGACGAAGGCACCGCCCACTGGGACGACGACGGCGACGGCTGGAGTGAAGACCAGGGCGACTGCGACGACCAGAGCCGCCTCGCCTTCCCCGGCGCCCCCGAGCAGCCCGACGGCGAGGACAACGACTGCAACGGGCTCGCCGACGACGGCACCCGCGCCTTCGACGACGACGGTGACGGCTGGAGTGAAGACGACGGGGACTGCGACGACGACCGCGCCGTCGCCTATCCGCTCGCCGAGGAGCTGCCGAACGACGAGGACGACGACTGCGACTTCATCGTCGACAACCGCACCGACCGGTTCGACGACGACCACGACGGGTGGACCGAAGACGCCGGCGACTGTGAGGATCGCAGCGCCGCCGTCTGGCCCGACGCGGAGGAGGCGCCGAACGGCCAGGACGACGACTGCGACGGCGCCACCGACGAGGGCACCCTCGCCTACGACGACGACGGCGACGGCCTGAGCGAGTGGGAGCACGACTGCGACGACGGCCGCCCCGAGGTCGGCCCCGGCTTCCCCGAGCGGGTGGACGGCCAGGACAACGACTGCGACGGCCTCATCGACGACGAGACCCCGATCTGGGACGACGACGCCGACGGCCTCACCGAGGAGGCGGGCGACTGCGACGACGGCGACCCGCTCACCCACCCGGGCGCCGCCGAGGCCCCGGGCGATGGGGACCGGAACTGTGACGGCCACGTGGACGGGCCGGAGGGCTGGTTCGCCGCATCGTGCAGCGCCGCGCCGCGGGCGGGCGGGGCGGGCGGGGCGGGCGGCGGCCTCCTGCTCATCGGGCTCCTCCTCTCCGCCGGGCGGCGACGTCTCCTCTCCGCCGGACGGCGACGTCGATGAGGGCCCCGCCGGCCCTCCTGCCGCGGAGCGGGCTCCTCCTCGGGCTCCGGCTCGGGCTCCTCCTCGGACTCCTCTCGCTCCTCACCGCGCGCCCCGCCGCCGCCGCAGACCTCGACGGCGACGGCTGGCCCGACGAGGCCGGCGACTGCGACGACACCGCCCCCGACATCTCCCCGAGCGCCGTCGAGGTCGCCGATGGCATCGACAACGACTGCGACTTCATGGTGGACGAGGGCACCCGCGTCTACGACGACGACAGCGACGGCTGGTCGGAGGACCTGGGCGACTGCGACGACACGAACCCCCTGTCGTACCCCGGCGCTTATGAGTGGGAGGACGGCCTCGACAACAGCTGCGACGGGCTCATCGACGATCACACCGCCGCCTACGACGACGACGGCGACGGCTGGACCGAGGCGGAGGGCGACTGCGACGACGGCGCGGCGGCCACCCACCCCGGCGCCGCCGAGGCGGTGGACGGCTTCGACCAGGACTGCGACGGCCTGACCGACGAGGAGACGGAGGCCTTCGACGACGACGGCGACGGCTGGACCGAAGGGGAGGGCGACTGCGACGACGGCAACGCCTGGATCTGGCCCGGGGCCGCCGAGCTCGAGGACGGACTCGACAATGACTGCGACGGCGCCACAGACGAGGACACCGACGGCTCCGACGACGACCACGACGGCTACGCCGAGGACGAGGGCGACTGCGACGATACAAACGCCGCCCGGAGCCCCGACGCCGCCGAGGACGGGGACGGGCTCGACAACGACTGCGACGGGCTGGTCGACGAGGGCACGCTCGTCCACGACGACGACGGCGACGGCTGGTCCGAGGAGGAGGGCGACTGCGACGACGCCGACCGCGCGACCTACCCCGGCGCCCCCGAGGTGGCCGACGGACAGGACCAGGACTGCGACGCGGAGATCGACGAGGACACGGCGGTCTCCGACGACGACGGCGACGGCCAGAGCGAGGCGGAGGGCGACTGCTCTGACGAGGACCCCACGGTCTCCGCGGGCGCCCCCGAGCGGTGGGATGACCTCGACAACGACTGTGACGGCGTGGTGGACGAGGGCACGGAGGGCTTCGACGACGACCTCGACGGCTGGTCGGAGGACGAGGGCGACTGTGACGACCGCGACGGGCGCATCTTCCCCGGCGCCCCCGAGCTCAACGACGCGGTGGACAACGACTGCGACGGCCGCCCCGAGGACTACCTCGGCTGGAGCTGCGCCACCGCGCCCGCCGCGCCCGCCGCGACGAGCGCCCTCCTGCTCGCCGCTGCCCTCCTGCGGCGGCGGCGCCGCGCCCCGGGCCGAGGCCCATGCTCCTCCTCCTGAGCCTCTCCCTGGCCCGCGCCGGCGAGGCCGCCCTCCTGGTCTGTGACAGCCCAGAGGCCTGTGAGGCCGATCTGGCCTATGTCGAGTCTGTCGGCGCGGCGGGCGGGCGCGCGCTGTCCACCCTCGACAGCCTGCTCGTGCAGGACAGCGACGGCTGGGCCGACGGCTCCGACCAGGATGACCGCCTCGCCCTCGCCCTCGCGGAGGCCGGGGTGGCGGCGCGGGCCGGCGAGTGGCGCGCGGTCGCTCAGGCCACCACGGCGGCGGAGGACGCGCTCCGCCGCTGGCCGGGCGCCGTCGACGAGGCCACGCTCTTCTCGCTCCTCGTCCTCCGCGGCGCGGCCGAGCTCCACCGCGGGGCCGAGGGGGCGGCGACCCTGTCCCTCCAGCAGGCGGCGGCGGTGGTCGACGGCCGGGCCCCGCCGCTGCCCCTGCCCGACCCTGCGCTGGAGGCGGCCTGGTCGAGCGCGCTCCGGAGCCTCGCCGCGGGCGGGCGGGGGACGCTCGTCCTCGCCCAGGTGCCCGATGGCGCCTTGGTCTCCGTCGATGGGCGGCGGCTGCCACCGGGGTCGGTGGAGGTCGCGCTCCTGCCCGGCGCCCACCGCCTCACCGCGCGGCTCCCGGGAGGCCTCCGGACCTGGGCGGCGGAGGTGCCGGTGCTCGCCGAGCGACAGAGCCGCGTCCTGCTCGACCTCGACGGGCTCCCCACCGCCGAGGGGGCCTGGCGGGCGCTCGTGGGCGCCTTCGACAGCCACGCCGCCCCCGACCCCATCCTCGACCTCCTGGTCGACTGGTGCGAGCGGCGCGGGCTCCAGTCCCTCCGCCTGCTCCGGGTGGAGCCGCGCGACGGCCTCCGCCCGCTGCCGGCCCTGACCATCGGGCCCGCCCCCGCCACCCGGCCCGCCGCCGCCGCAGGGGCCCTGCTCGACACCGGCGACCTCCTGCCCGCCACCGCCGAGGCCGTGATCCTCGCCGAGCATGAGGCGAAGCGGGAGGCGACCCTGCCGCCGAGGGGCCAGCGGGTCCGGCTCGTCACCTTTGACCCCGCGCTCCGCCGTTTCACCGAGTCGCCCGCCGCCGAGCCGATGGCCGCCCTCGCCCCGAGCGATCGCCTCTCCGCCGGCCTGTCGGTCGGCTACACCGGCATGGTCGATCGCCGTCACGGCGCCCTTGACCTCGTGATCGGCGGGCCAGCGGGCCCGATCACGCTCGAGGGCAAGCTCGGCCTCGTCCGGGCTGACCTCCCCTACAACCTCTATCCGGACTGGTCGGACCGCCAGCTCTATCACCTGTCCCTCGGCGCCCGCTGGTCGTGGGTCGAGGCCGATCTCCGGCCGGTGCTCGGCGGGGCGGTCGAGGCCTTCGTGCCGGTCTCGCTCGGGGCCGCCCTCTCGGCGGGGGCCGAGGCTCGCTTCGGCGACTGGCTCACCGCCCTCGACCTCTCGGGGGGCCTCCAAGACGAGGGCCCCACGACGGGCGCCAGCCTCCGCCTCCAACGCCGCTACTGAGGGTCGAATCGATGCGGACGGCCCGAGCCCTCTCCCTCAAATCCCTCACGCTCCCGGTCGCCCTGCTCTCGGCCCTCACCGGCTGCGGCGACACCGCCTGCGCGCGCTGGGCCCTCGGCTGCCCCCAACCTACCTTGCCCACCTTCGTCGACCGAGACGAAGACGGCTGGCTCGACGAAGAGGACTGCGACGACGAGCAGCCGCTCGCCAGCCCGTCGGAGCCCGAAGACTGCGACGGCTTCGACAACGACTGCGACGGGGAGGTCGATGAGGCCGACGGCCTCGTCCCCATCTGGTACCCCGACACCGACGGGGACCACTATGGCGCAGCGGAGGGCGCGGTGCAGGTCTGCGACGCGCCTGAGGCCCATCTGGCGGTGAGCGGCGACTGTGACGATGAGGACGATCAGGTCAGCCCCGCCCAGCGCGAGGCCTGTAACGCCGGCTTCGATCGGAGCTGCGACGGCCTCGCCCGGACCTGCGCCTGGTCGGGCCACTTCGACGCCAAGTGGCAATTCGGCACCTGGCTCCACGCCGAGGCGGTCGGCGCCTATGGCGCGGTGGTCGAGCCGGTCGGTGACCTCGACGGGGACGGCGCCGCGGAGCTCGGCCTCTCGCTCCGGCTCGGAGACGATCCGCTCGCCGAGGACGGGCCGCGCAGCTTCTTCGTCGTCCCCCTCGCCCCCAAGCGGGGGGTGGACCTGCTCGCGGTGACCGAAGCCGCCTTGGCGCAGCTCCGCGAGGTGGCCGAGGCGCCGGAGCGGCTGGGCGCGGCCATCGGGGCGGCTGACCTCGACGGGGACGGCCAGGGCGACCTCCTCCTCGGCGCGCCGGGGCACGGCGCAGGCGGCGAGGGGGCGCTGCTGCTCTTCGCCGGCCCCTTCTCCGGCGCAATGACCAGCGACGACGCCGAGGTGGCGCTCCCGGGAGCGGCCGGCGAGGGCCTGGGCGAGCGGCTCCGCGCCGGGGTCGATCTCACCGCCGATGGAGTCGATGACGTCGTCACCAGCGGCCGCGGGGCCGACCGTGTGGCCCTCTTCGCGGGGCCCCTGCTCAGCGCGACCGGCCCCCGCCTCTCCCTCGTGGCCGAGGGCGCGGCGACGGAGCTCGGCGCGGCGCTCACCGTCGGCGACCTCGACGGCGACGGCCTCCCCGAGCTGATCGTCGGCGCGCCCGGCGAAGGGGACGGCACGCTCCCGGGCTCGGTCTATGTCTTCGCGGGGCCCCTCGACCCAGACACCCGCCTGGAGGACGCGCGGGTGGTCATCGTGGGAGACGAGCCCGGCGCGCGAGCGGGCGCCGCCATCGCCGCCGGAGAGCTCGATGGTGACGGCCTCCTCGACATCCTCATCGGCGGCCCCGGCCCCACCGGGTCCACCACGAGCCGCGGCGCGGTCTGGGCCCTCTGGGGGGCCGGCTCGCTGGCCGGGATCACGGGAAGCCTGTCGGTCGCCGCGGCCGAGCTGCGCGCCGAGGGCACCACCGACGGGGACCGGCTCGGGAGCGCCGTGCTCTGCCCCGGCGACTTTGACCGCGACGGCGTAAACGACGCCGTGGCCGCGGCGCCGCGCGGGCCGGTGACCGCCGCCAGCCCGGCGGGCCTCGCGTACGTCTGGCCGGGCGACCTCGTCGGCAACCTGTCGGTCGATGCGCTCTTCCAGGGCTCCTTCGGCGGCGAATTCACCGGCAGCGTCACCGGCCTCTCCGCCACCGCGCCGGGTGACCTCAACGCCGACGGGTCGCCCGACCTGCTGTTCACCCTCGGCGACGACCGCAGTGAGGAGCCAGGCGGCGCGTCGGTCTTTTACGGGTGGCCGCCCGGCGCGGTCGAAGAGAGCGTGGACTGACCCAGTCGAGGCTCAGTCGACGGTGACCGCGCTCGACCAGGCGCCGATCGGCCCGTAGAGGGCGTCGCCCACCATCGAGACGACGAAGACCTCGCCCTCACCGCCCTCCTCGGGGATCGTGAGCCCGGACTGGAGCGGCCCCCCGTCGGTGTGCAGGAAGCTCGGATAGGCCGAGCCGAGGGTGGTGAAGACCCGGCTGTAGAGCGGCCGGCCGTGGCCGGTGCCCTCGGTGATGAGGCTCATCTTGAGGGTCTGTCCGCCCTCGAGCGCCATCGGGTCTGTGCTCGCGGCCTCGAAGTGCGGCGTCACCGAGAGGCTGGCCACCGCCTCCCCCTCGAGGGACAGGGGCAGCACCCGGGCGCCGAGGCTGGTGCCCTCGAGGGGGAGCTCGGCCAGCCAGAGGTCGGGCGCCGACAGCGCCTGGAGGAGGGAGAGGCTCGGCCCCTCGCCGGCCTCGAGCTGGCGCTGGGCCTCGGCCACGATCGGGCAGCGCCCCGGTGAGCAGGCGAGGACCCAGAGGGGGACACCCTGCTCACCGGTGAGGGGGTCAGTGCCCGCCGCGCCGACGTCGGGGAGGGTCCAGGAGAGGGGGGTCTCTCGACGGGTCTCCTCCGGCGGCACCACCCGAACCCAGTCCGAGAAGGCGGGGAGCGCGGCCTCGGCGCAGGGGCTCACCGAGGGGGTGCAGGTCCAGACGAGGAGCTCGAAGTCCTCACGGGCGGGGTCGGCGGTGTAGACCACGAGCTCCACCGGGGCGCCCGGCGGGCCGGTGTAGGGGGCCGCGGTGGTGGCGACCACCCGCAGGCTCTCGATGAGGCTGCGGTCCTCGCCGCGGGCGGAGCAGGCCCCGGCCGAGAGGGCGAGCAGCGGCAAGACCGCGGCCACTCGCCCCGTCACCACCCGCCCCGTCACCACTCGCCCCGCAGCCCAAAGATGGGCAGGATGGGCAGGCCGTAGATGGGCGTCTGCGACGTGTAGTCGGCGCTCCAGGTGACGAGCTCGACGTTCTTCCGGTTGGTCGTGTTCATGATGTCCACATAGGCGGAGAGCACGCAGCGGCGGAGCGGCCAGGACTTGTCGATCCGCGCGTCAAAGGACCACCAGGCGGGCATCCGGGCGGTGTCCGCCTCGCCGTAGAGCGGGGCATAACCCTGTCGGTCAAAGTCATAGATCCGATTGGCGACGAGCGAGTAGGGGTTGCCCGAGCCATAGCGCCCGCGGAGGCCCACCGTCACCCGGCGCGGCAGGGCGCGGCTCCCGGCGAGGGTGCCGACGAAGGGCTGATCGTAGGTGAAGAGCTCCTCCTGCCCCTCTCGACCGGTTCGGCTCGACCGGGAGAGGGTCAAGGACAGCCAGGCGGTGGTGCGCTCCCCGGTGTATCGCCCGAGGGCCTCGAGGCCGCGCACCCGGCCACTCCCCTCATTGGCGTAGTCCCCGGTGTCGAGCTCGCCGTTGGGCGGCGGCGCCGGGATGAAGCTGAAGTGGTCCTCCTTGCCGACGATGAGCTGATCGAGCCAGCCCGCGTAGCCGGTGAGCTCGAGGTGGACCTGGTCCGCCCAGTCCTGCTCGAGGCCGAGGCTCAGGTTGAGCGCCTCCTCGGGGGCGAGGTGGCGGTTGCCCTGCGCGAGGGGGACCACCTGCCGCACGGTGGGGGGCTGAGAGTAGCGACCGCCGCTGGCGTGCACGCGGGTGGAGGGCCCGAGGTGGAGCTCGGCCGACAGGCGCGGGTCGAGGGTGGTGGCGCTCCAGGTGTCGACCATCAGCGTGTGGTCGAGGCGGAGGCCGGCCTTGAGGTCAAGCGGGCCGAGCCGCTCGGTCTGCTCCACATAGACAGAGGGCGCGAGCACGGTCTCCTCGGCGGCCTCTCCCCCCTTGAAGGCGTAGAAGCCGCTCACCCCGTGGATGCCGTAGAAGAGCGCCTCGGTGTACGCGAGGGCCTCTACGCCGACTCGCCAGCCGAGCTGTCGGCCCGGCGGCACCTCCTTCACCACCTCGGTCCGCAAGGAATAGCGGGCGCCCCGGTCCCAGGCCTCTTGGATCTCCAAGAACTGCGCCTCCTTCGACTCCGGGCCGCCCATCGCGGCGACCTCGAGCTGCCACCCCCCGGACAGGCTCCGGAGGTGGCGCGCCGAGAGGCGGGTGAAGCGGCTCTCGTAATTGGAGTGGCGATAGGCGCCGGGGTCCTCCTCGTCGGGCAGGTCCCAGGAGCTGCGGTCAAAGCTGGTGAGGAAGACGAGGTCGAGCACCTCGCCGCCCTCGCCGACCCGGAGCGCGCGGGCGACCACGTCGCCGAAGCGGGGCACGCGGGTGTTACTCTCGCCCACCCGCGCGAGGATGGGGTCCAGGACAGAGTCGATATAGCTGCGGCGCGCCGACAGGGAGAGGGCCCAGCGGTCGTTGACGCGCTTCTCCTCGAAGAAGGCGGCCTGCAGCAGGTCGACAGAGGCCGAGCCCTGGCTCTGCGCGGGGAGGGTGACGTCCGTGCGGAGGTCGACCACGCCGCCGAGCACCCGGCCATACCGCACGCCGAAATTCCCGGGCAGAAACACGGCCTCGTCGAGGACCTCGGGCGCGACCACCGTGACGAGGCCCCCGAAGTGAAAGACGTCGGGGAGCGGCTGCCCATCGAGGTTGAAGGAGGAGTTGGTCGCGCCGGTGCCGCGCACGAGGAGCTGCCCGGCCCCAAAGGGGGAGCGGGCCACGCCGGGGAGGGCCTGGATGGCCCGCACGACGTCGCCGCCCGTGCCCGGCATCAGGCGGATGTCACCGGCGCCGAGCGCCCGCTCCGTGACCTCGGGGGGCCGGCGCTCCCCCTCCACCACGAGCTCGGCGTCGATGGACTGCCCCTCGCGCCCGAGGGCCCCCTCGGAGGCGGCCGACCCCTCCATGGTCGAGAGGGCCCCCTCCTCCGCCGGCGGCGCAGGGACCGCGTCCAGTCGAAAGGTGATCTGATATTCAATCGTGCACGGCACCGCCTCGCCGCGCTCATTCAGGGCCGGCGTAAACCGGAGGCCGCGCGCCGCGCTCAGGGCCGACTCGGCGAAGGCACCGGCGAAGGGGCCCTCCACGGCCCCCGGCGGGGGCGGGAGCGCGCGGGCGCCGACGACCGCCCCGGCAGGGTCGAGGTCGAGGTGAAGGGTGACCACCGCGGTCGCCCCTGCGGCCTGCGCCGCGGGGGGATAAGCGGCCGACGGCCCCTCCAGGAAGGTCGGCAGCCGCGGCCCTCCGACGGCCTCCTGCGCCGAGGCCGGGCCACAGGCGAGCGCGAGCGCGAGCACGAGCACGAGCACGAGCAGCAGCGATGCGCTCACTCGCCGAAGGCGCTGGCCTCGAGCTCGACCACGAAGTCGGAGACCTCGTAGCCGCCGATGTCACCGGTCGCGGCCGCGGTGAAGCCGCCGGTCTCCGCGTCCCAGGCCACCGCGAGGGTGGTGTGCACCTCGGCCTCCCCCTCGGCCTCTCCCTCGACCACGAGGTCGCCGTCGAGGCGGGTGGAGAGGGCGAAGGAGGAGCCGTCGTCGGCGCGCTCGAGCTCGGCGTGGGTCTGCAGATCGCCGTTGAGCACGACCTCCGGCTCGAAGGGCGCGACGTCGATGTAGGTCACGGCGAGGTCGTAGGTGGAGAGCGTCGAGCCATCTCCCTCGCTCTGCGAGCTCGATCCCTCGACCTCGATCACGCCGGTCCAGAGGAGGCCGCCCTCGATGGCCCCCGCGCGCGCGTCATCGGAGCCCTTGGCGGCGGCGGTGCGGCCCCGCGGCGCGGCGCGGCCGGCGGCCTCGGCGCCCTCGGTCTCCTCCATCGCCTCGACGCCGGTGTAGAGGTCTGCGTTGACCAGCACCAGGGCCTCGAAGACCGCCTGGGCGCCGGCCTCATCGACCGAGCGGCTGCAGCCGGGGAGGGCCCCGAGGAGGAGCGGGAGCAGGGCGAGGCCGCGGGCGCCACGGGGGAGGGTCGCTCGGCAGGCGGGCTCGGGCAGCGGCATGGTCGGCTCCTGTGCAGCGCCCATCCTATCGTGTTCGACCCCGGGGGCGCACCCGAAGGCGAGAGCCGCCCTCAGCCCGCCTTCATCCGCGCGCGCACGCCCTCGGGGAGCGGCACGAGCTTGTTCTTCTTGTCGACACAGACGAGCTGCACGACCCCCTCCACCATCGGCCCCCGTCCGCCCGGCCGCCAGACGGACTGCTGGAAGACCGCCCGGTACTCGCTCTCCATCCGCGGGGCGGTCCGCACCTCCAGCGTGTCGCCGAGGGTGGCGCCCTCCTTGAAGGTGAGCTCACACTTGTAGACGACGAAGCCCACCCCCTCGTCCCGCCACAGGCGCACGAGCTCGGCCGGCCCGAGGAGGTGCTCCCGCGCTCTCTCAAAATAGCGAAGATAATTCGCGTGATAGACGAGGCCGGAGATGTCGGTGTCCTCGTAGTAGATCTGGAGCGGCATCACGTGCACGGCGGAGGCCAGGGCGTCACGGTGGGCGGGATCGGGATCGGGGTGAGTGGGGTCAGGGCGGTGTCGCATCGCGAGGGGCTATCCCGCCGCGGCCGCTTCCCCCGCGCGGCGCCCGCGGCTATCCTCCCCCCATGTGGCCCCTCCTCCTCTTCGCCGCCTGCTTCCCCGCGCTCCCGCTCGGGGAGGGCGCGGTGGGCGTCACGGACAGCGGGCGGCCCGACGAGACCGGCGGGGACGGCGCCTCCGGGGACAGCGACGCTCCGATCGGCCCGGACAGCGGCGGCGCCGACGGGGGCTCCACCGACAGCGGCGGAGACTCCGGCCCCCCCGACACCGGCGAACCCCCGCTCCCCCCCTTCGAGCTCGACGTGGGGGTCGTCGCCAGCCCCACGAACCTGCTCGAGCTCAGCCTCAACCTGCCCCGCGCCCCGGCCGACTGCCTCGCGCTCCCCTTCGCCGACACCCCCTGCGCCGACGACGACGAGGACGGCCTCGTCGACGCCTGGGAGGCCGTGCTCCTCGACCGCCTGCTGCCCGTCGTCTGGCTCGACGAGTCCGAGCCCTTCGCCGCCGACAGCGCGGCGCTGCTCGTCGCCCTCGGTCGGGTGAGCCCGAGCCCCCTCGACCCCGCTCAGACCCGCGTCTCCTTCGCCCTCGCCTGGTCCGCCGACTACGGGAGCTGCGACTATGGCGCCCACGCCGGGGACAGCGAGCGGGTGGTGCTCGAGCTCGCCCCGACGGCCACCGGCGTGCAGATCTCCCAGGTCTTCACGGGCGCCCGCGAGGGCGTCGACTACGACAGCAGCGCCACCTTCGCCGGCGCCAGCCTCGCCGAGCTCGCCACCGTCGCCGACGCCAGCACGGGGGAGCCCCGCTGGGTGGTCCACGCCTCGACCGGCGTCCACTCCCTCTACGGCACCACGGCCGCCTGCGAGGGCGCCTGGTGGTGGCTCGTCTGCGTCGATGATGACTGCGATCCCGACGAGGTGGCCGACCGCTCCCCCTACGAGCGCCTCCCGGAGGTCCACAACATGGGCGAGGAGGAGGCGCGGCTCTTCGACCGGCTCGACAGCCTCGGCTTCCCCGGCGACTTCGCCTGGGTAGAGCAGCGCTTCTGCGGCGGCGGCGA
Source organism: Myxococcota bacterium (assembly GCA_044344255.1). Lineage (GTDB taxonomy): Bacteria > Myxococcota_A > UBA796 > UBA796 > UBA2385 > JBIJDH01. The sequence continues at coordinate 71,442 of JBIJDH010000023.1, read as the reverse complement.
CCGCACGGGTGACTGCGACGACACCTCGATCCGCTGGCTGCTCACCGACGATCCGCTCTGAGGACGCCGGGCGCCTCCCACGACCACAAGCGCCGGTCCGGGGGGATGGGACCGCCCGCCCGCCTCACTCGGCCGATCGCTCCAGCTCGGGCCACCGGCCGGACTTGATCATCGGGTAGTGGAGCTGCCAGGCCGCGATCATGTCGTCGAAGGGGATGCCCGCGTGGCTGCCGTGGTCCTCCACGTACTCCATGAAGCGGCCCCCCTGGCGGTCGAACTCCTGGAAGACGCTGTCGTGGACCCCATCGAACTCCAGGGGCGCCACGCCGAGGTGCTGGCAGAGCGACCGGTTGAAGGCCGGCGTGGCGGCGACCCAGCGCCCCTCCAGCCAGAGCTCGGTGTAACCGTGGTAGACGAGCAGATCGGTGCCGAGCAGCGCCTCCAGCCGGGCCGTGCCGATGTGGTTGCGCACGTTGGCGAAGTGCAGGCGCGACGGGACGCCGAGGGCGCGGGCGCAGGCGGCGAGCAGGTTGGCCTTGTCGATACAGTGCCCGCCCCGGGACCGCTCGCGCAGCAGCACGCGGCTCGCGGCGTAGTCCTCGGGTTGGAGGCCCACCTGCCAGGGGTTGTAGCGCCAGCCATCGCGGATGGCCTCGTAGAGGGCGACGATGCCCTCGCGCCGGGGGAGGCCCCCCGCGGCCGCCAAGGCGAACTCGACCACAGCGGGGTGGTCGCAGTCTACGAAGCGGTTGGGCGCGAGGTAGGAAGCGTCGGGCATGGGCTTCTGGGGCCAGGGGAGGCGGGCGGAGGGGGCGACCCGGTGGGATCGGTGGGGGAGGAGCGTTCGCGTTTCTTGGACCTGGCCGGAGCGAGGCCACCGCCTCGCTCGCTCACCTCGCAGGAAGAGGCCTCGCCGGATCAGACCTCGCCGGATCAGACCTCGCCGGATCAGACCTCGCAGAGCCGCCGCACCACCTGGAGGAGCACGTCCACGCCGTCGGCGCACTGGCGCGGGCTCGAGGACTCGGCCGGGTTGTGGCTGATGCCGCGGTTCTGGCCGGGGACGAAGATCATCGCCGTGGGGCAGATCCGCGAGAACTCCTGGGCGTCGTGGCCGGCCCCCGAGATGATGCGGCGGTGGCGCAGCCCGAGCCCCGCCGCGGCGGCCTCGACCGCATCTTGGAGCGCGGGGTCAAAGGCCACCGGCGGGGTGCGGGCGGTCTGTCGGGCGGTGATGGTCACCCCCTCGAGGCGCTCGACCTCGGCGATGAGGGCGTGGAGGGCCTCCTCGGCGGCCACGAGGCGGGCCTCGTCGGGGTTGCGGAGGTCGACGGTGCAGCGCAGGCGACCGGGGACGATGTTGACGAGGCCGGGCTGCGGCTCGATCGCCCCCATGGTCGCCCGCAGCTCGCCGAGGCGACCGCTGGCGATGAGCTCGCGCAGGGAGAGGTTGATGCGCGCCGCGGCCACGCCGGCGTCGTGGCGGAGCTCCATCGGGGTGGTGCCCGCGTGGGCCGACTCCCCCTCGATGTGCAGCTCCCACCAGGAGATCCCTTGGACGCCCGTGACCACGCCCACCTCGAGGCCCTCGGCGGCCAGCACCGGGCCCTGCTCGATGTGACACTCGAGGTAGGCGAAGGGGGGCTCCACGCGCTCGGGGGCCTCGCCGAGGAAGCCGATGGCCTCGAGCTCATCGCGGAGGCGCTTGCCCTCGCGGTCGGTGAGCGCGTAGGCGGCCTCGAGGGCGAGGCGCCCGGTGGCGACGGCGCTCCCGAGCATGTCGGTGCCGAAGCGGCAGCCCTCCTCGTCGGTGAAGAAGGCGACGACGATCGACCGCCGCGGCCGCAGGCCCGCCCCCGCGAGGGTGGCCACCACCTCGAGGCCGCCCAGCACGCCGAGGCAGCCGTCAAAGCGGCCCGCGGTGGGCACGGAGTCGATGTGGGAGCCGATCATCAGGGGCGGGAGGGCGGGGTCCTCCCCCTCCCAGCGCCCATAGGCGTTGCCGATGCGATCGACGGTGACCGCGAGGCCGAGGGCCCGCATCCGGGCGACGACGTGCGCGCGCCCGAGGCCGTCGGCGGGGGTGAGCGCGAGGCGGTTCACGCCCCGCAGGCCGAGGCGGGCGTCGTCGTAGCCGCCCAGCTCGCCCAGGGCCGCGAGGGCGGCGGCGAGGCGCGCCTCGTCGATTCGGAGGGCGGCGGGGCCGAGGTCTGGGCTCATGGTCCTTCCTGTGGTCTTTCCGGTGGTCCTTCCGAGCGCGCCCTGCGGGGCCGCGGCAGACCGGGGGCCCGCTCAGGGCGTAGGGGTGAGGAGCGCGGCCGGGCCGACGGAGAGGCTCCCGTCGAGGATCGAGGCCACGCGCTCGTCTCCGAGGAGGCCGTAGGCGAAGGCGGCGCCGTAGACACGCACGATCTGCCAGCCATCCTCCTTCGGGATGATCCCCTCGATGGGCTCGAGGATCTCGGAGAAGTCGGTGAAGGTCATGTGGCCGCCCCCCTCGATGGAGAGCGACCAGCGCGGCTCCACCTGCAGGGCCGCCTCGTAGCGCGCGCCGCCGCCCTCGGTGGAGGGGTCGAGCGTGCCGGTCATCAGCATCGTGGGCACGCTCACCGCGCCCACCCCGGCCTCGGCGAAGAGGTCGAAGTCGCCGGGGGCCATCGCCAGGAGGCCGGAGACGCGGGGGTCTGTGAGGCCGGCGCGGAGGAGCGCCTCGGCCTCGCTGGTCATGCCCACGCAGAAGTCACCGGTGTACGTCCCATCCGCGCAGGCCGGCGCGAGGGTGTCCAAGTCGTATTGGGCGCCGCCAAGGGCGAAGCTCGTGTAGCCGCCGAAGCTGTGGCCGATCACCCCCACGGAGTCGGTCGGCGTGTCGCTCCAGGGCTCGCCGTCGGGGAGGGCGGCGAAGTGGTCGATCACGGCGGAGATGTCGAGCGGGCGCTCGTAGTAGATGGCGGTCTCTCGCTCGCCGCCGTCGAGGGTGGTGTTGCCCGTGTGGTCCGGCGCGGCCACCACCCAGCCATGCGAGGCGAGGTGGGTCATCAGGAAGCTCGAGGCCTCGGCGTAACCCTGGTGACCGTGCGAGTAGACGAGGAGCGGGAAGGGGCCCGTGGCGGGGGTGGCCGCCTCGAGGGCGTCGGGGTCGAGGCCGCCGAAGTAGGTGGGCGAGGAGCCGGTGGTGTCGAGCGTCGGGTACCAGACCGCGGTGCGCAGCGCCCGCACCTCCCCGCTGAGCGGCTCGGTGTAGCGGACCTCGACCGTGCGGTAGCCGGCGCGGTAGGGCCCGGGCTCGTTGAGCCAGGCGAGCGGATCGAGGGCCTCGCCGGTGTCCCCGCCAGAGCCAGGGCCAGTCGACTCCGAGTCTTTGCCGGAGCAGGCCAGGAGGGAGATCAGCGCGACCAGGACCATTCCGAGCTCCGCGGGTGCGGCGCCGCCGAGCGCGCCGCCAAGGAGAGGCGCCAGTGTAGCCGAGGATGGCCGGGGACCGTGCTACCCTGCTCCGCGACCGCAGGATATCGTAAGGTGCGCTTGACCATCGGCCCCCGGCCGCGCTGTAGGGGCCGCCCCGAAGGGCCGCAGGAGAAACCCACATGTCTCACCGTTCGACCTGGCTCCTCGCCGCCCTCGGCCTCGGCTGCGCCATCCGCGAGCCCGTGGTCTTCAAGCCGGGCAGCCCGACCACGAGCATCGACTGGGTCGATCTCCGCGCCTACCCCTTCGCCTCCCGCTTCCTGCCCGTCGACGGCGGGAACATGCACTACATCGATGAAGGCGAAGGCGAGGCGGTCGTCTTCGTGCACGGCACGCCCACCTGGTCTTACCTCTGGCGGGACACGATGCGCGACACCCGCAAGGACCACCGGGTGGTGGCGGTGGACCACATCGGCTTCGGGCTCTCCGACAAGCCCGAGAGCTGGCTCTACACGCCCGCCGCCCACGCCAAGAACCTCGAGACCCTGATCAACAAGCTCGATCTGCACGACATCACGCTCGTCGTGCATGACTTCGGCGGGCCGATCGGCCTCTCCTACGCCATCGAGCACCCCGAGAACGTCAAGCGCATCGTCGTGCTCAACTCCTGGATGTGGTCGCTCTCCGACGATCCGCAGGTGGCGCGCATCAGCAACTTCGTCGAGCGCCCCCTCGGCCGCTACCTCTACCTGCAGCGGGACATCTCCCCCCGCAAGCTCATCCCGAAGGTGCTGGGCGACGGCCACAGCCTGAGCCCCGAGGTCCTCGAGGCCTACACCGGCCCCTTCCCGACGCCCGAGCACCGCCAGGGCCCCTGGCGCCTCGGCGCTCAGCTCGACAACGGCGCGTCGTTCTACCAGGGCCTCTGGGACAAGCGCGACCGCATCGCCCAGAAGCCGGCGCTGTTCATCTGGGGGATGGACGACCCCACCGTCTCCCCGGCCGACCTCGCCCGCTGGCAGACCGCCTTCCCGAGCGCCACCTCGCTGCCCCTCGCCGGGGTCGGCCACTTCCCCCAGGAGGAGGCGCCGGTGAAGGTGCGAGAGGCCCTGCGCGCCTTCCTCAACCCGCCGCCGACGGTCGAGACCACGGAGCCCGCCGCCCCGCCCGAGGCGCCCCCCGCCGAGGCCGTCAAGCCCCCGGAGGCCGTCAAGCCCCCGGAGGCCGTCAAGCCCCCGGAGGCCGTCAAGCCCCCGGAGGCCGCCAAGCCGACCGAGCCCGCGAAGACCGAGGCGCCGCCGCCGCCGAAGTGACGGCCGCGCCCCGACGGCGCCTCAGTAGCCGATGCCGTTGAACAGGAAGGCCCCGCCGCCCGTGCCATAGCCGGTGGCGCCGACGAGGATGTCGGCCTGACCGTCATTGTTCACGTCGCCGGCCCCGTTGATCGAGGTGGCGAAGGACTGGTCGATGGCGCTGCCCTGGAAGGTCGCCGAGGCGGCCGACAGCAGGACGATGCCGCTGACCGGCCCGTGGACGAGGTAGGTCGCGCCGTTGTCCCGGAGGCCGCTCGCGTTGACGAGGTCGGAGCCGACGAGGAGGTCCGCCATGCCGTCCCCGTTGACGTCACCGGCGCCCGCCACCGACTGCCCAACCTTGTCGCCGACCAGCAGGCCGTCGAGGCGCGCGGCGGCGCCGGACAGCGAGCCGGAGGCCGGCGTGGCGCTGCCGAGCACGAGGTAGGCGGCGCCCGAGTTGGAGGCGACGGAGTCGGCCTGGTTGGCGCCGATGAGGGCGTCGTCGTAGCCGTCGGCGTTGGTGTCGCCGACGATGGCGACGGACCAGCCGGCGTAGTCGCTGGCGCTCACGCCCGTCCAGGTGGCGGTGGCGCTCGTGCTCAGGGTCACGAGGCCGCTCAGCGGGCCGAGGGCGAGGTAGGCGAGCCCAGCGTCGGTCCCGTCCGAGTCATTGGCGTGGGCGCCGGCGAGGATGTCGCCAAACCCATCACCATCGACGTCGCCCGAGCCTGAGAGGTACCGACCGGTCTGGTCGCCCGCGGCGCCGACCAGGGTGGCGGCCGCCCCGGAGAGGGAGACGGTCGTGGAGAAGTCGGACTGCGCGCCCCCGTAGAAGACGTAGACGGCGCCGCCGTCGGTGCCGCCGGTGTCGGCGCGGTTGGCGCCGATGAGGAGGTCAGAGAGGCCGTCGGCGTCGAGGTCAGTCCGGCCCACCGAGTAGCCTGCGTAGTCCGTCGCCGCGACCCCCTCGAAGGTCGTGCCGACGCCGGTGAGCGTGACCGAGCCGCTCTGGGGTCCGAAGAGGAGGTGTGCGGCGCCGGCGTTCGAGGCCCCGGAGGAGTTGGCGCGCCCATAGGCGCCGATCAGCATGTCGTCGTAGCCGTCCCCATCCACGTCGCCGGCGCCGGTGAGCGCGTTGCCGGTGTAGTTGGAATTGACCGCGCCCGAGAAGATCGCGTCGGCGGTGGAGAGGGCGCGGGTCCCGGAGACCGAGCCGTGGACGAGGTAAGCGCGGCCCCGCTTGAAGCCCGAGCTGCCGCCGCGGCTGAACTCGGCGCCGACGAGCACGTCGTCGATGCCGTCACCGTTGACGTCGCCTGCGGCAGCCACCGCGCTCCCCGCGTTGTTGTTGGCCGCCTCACCGGTGAAGATGGCGTCGGCGCTCGAGGAGAGGACGGGCGAGCTGAACACGCAGCCGTTCTGGGTGCCGTCGCAGTCATTGTCGAGCTGATCGTCACAGACCTCGGTGCCGTCGGGGTTGACGCTGAGGTCGGTGTCGAGGCAGTCGGTGGCGTCGGCGAGGTAGCCCGTGGGCTGGGTGCACTGCACCCGGGTGCTGTCCGGCGCGCCGAAGCCGTCGCTGTCGGCGTCTTCGTACCAGGTGGAGGCGTCGGCCGCGCTGTCCTCATCGGTCGCGCCGTCGCAGTTCTCATCGGCGCCGCCGCAGTACTCGAGCGCCCCGGGGTTGGTGTCCGGGTCGCTGTCGTCACAGTCCTCGGCGTCGGCCACATAGTCGGCGGGGAGGGTGCAGGCCGGGGTGGTGACGGCGGGGTCACCGTAGGTGTCGCCGTCGGTGTCGGCGTACCAGGTCAGCGCGTCGGCGGCGGTGGACTCGTCTACGACGGTGTCGCAGTTCTCGTCGGCGCCGCCGCAGACCTCCAGCGCACCGGGGTTGATTCCGACGTCGCCATCGTCGCAGTCGGCGGAGTCCGCGACGTAGCCGGCGGGCAGCGTACAGGCGGGGGTGGTGTTGGCGAGGTCACCGTAGGTGTCACCGTCGGTGTCGGCGTACCAGGTGAGCGCGTCGGTGGAGTAGCTGTCGTCGGCCACGCCGTTGCAGTCGTGGTCGGTGGTGTCACAGGACTCCGGCGCGCCGGGGTAGCTGCTGCTGTCGTCATCGTCGCAGTCGGTGTCGTCGCTCACGAAGCCGGTGGGCGCCTCACAAGCGAGCAGGGAGTCGAGCGCCTCGCCAAACGTGTCCCCGTCGGTGTCACCGTAGAAGGAGAGGCCGGTGGTGAGGTCAATCGAGTCGTCGAGGTCATCGGTGAGCGTGTCGCAGTCGTTGTCGAGCCCGTCGCAGACCTCGGTGGCGCCGGGGTTGAGGTCAGCGGCGGTGTCGTCGCAGTCCACGCAGGCGGCATAGCCGTCGGAGTCGGCGTCGGTGTACTCCACCGATCCATCACAGTTGTAGTCGGTGGGATCGGCGCAGTTGGACTCGTCGGCGCCGGGAAAGATGTCGTTGCGGGTGTCGTCGCAGTCGTCACTCTCCGCGGCATAGTCGACGGGGGCCTCGCAGGACACGACGGTCATGTCGGTGGTGCCGTGCCCGTCCCCGTCCATGTCGACGTACCAGGTGACCTCGCCGGTCGCCCCCGCCTCGTCGAGCTCGCCGTCGCAGTCGTTGTCGAGGCCGTCACAGACCTCCTCCGCTCCCGGGTAGAGCTCGACGTCGGTGTCGTCGCAGTCGGTGTTCTCGCCGACGAAGCCCGGGGGCTGGGCGCAGGCCTCGGTGCCGGTGGCGTCGAACTGCCCGAAGCCGTCGGCGTCGGCGTCAGGGTACCAGAGGCTGGTCTCGAGCCCCTCATCCGCGCCATCCACACAGTTGTTGTCGAGGCCGTCACAGACCTCGGCGGCGGCGGGGTTCACCGCGGCGTCGGAGTCGTCGCAGTCGTCCTCTTCGAGGTAGTAGCCGTCGCCGTCGGCGTCGGTGAGGCCGCTCGTGTCGCCGCCCCCATCCGAGCCGTCGGTGCCGTCGGTGCCGTCGGTGCCGTCGGTGCCATCGGTGCCGTCAGTGCCGTCGGTGCCGTCAGAGCCTCCCGAGCCCTTGTCCGAGCAGGCGGCGAGGAAGAGGAAGAGCGAGAGGGGGGCCAGGATACGCATGATGGGAACTCCGTCCGAGTCCCCTTCCATACCCTGACTACAGCGCCGTCACACCCGTCTTGCGATCGGCTGCCCGAGGCGCACGGGGGCGCCAATCTGAAGGGTCCACTCTCCCTTCCCGGGCTCGAGCAACAGGATGACGGTGCTGCCCATCTCGAAGCGGCCAAGCTCAGCCGCCCGACCGAGGGCCGGCGCGGGAGAGAGCGCCTTCTCGACGGCGGGGAGGCCCTGGTTGGTGATGAGCGGGTCGACCACGGTGGTCATCCGCCCCACCCCGAAGGCCCCCACCATCACCTCGGTGACGAGGCCGAAGCGCTCCGTCTCGAGCTCGAAGACGAGCCGCTCGTTCCGCGAGAAGACGTCGTCCACCTTGCGGGTCGCCGCCGGAAACACAGGCCAGAGCTTGCCCGGAAGGTAACGCAGGCGGCGCACCACCCCCGCCTCGGGCGTGTGGACGCGGTGGTAGTCCTTGGGCGAGAGGTAGAGCACGGCGAACTGGCCCCCCTCGTAGCGGGCGGCGAGGTCTGCCTGGACGCCGGGGAGGCGAGGGTCACCCGCGCCGAGCAGCAGCGCCACGCTCGAGCGCTTGCCGTCGTACTGCAAGAAAGAGCCGGCCTCGATCTTGCCGAAGGTGTGGACCTTCGCGTCGACCGGGCTCACCAGGACCTCGGGGCGCGGATCGATCGTGCGCATCCCGGGCTTGAGGGGGCGCACGAAGAAGTCGGCGAGGCTCGCGTAGTCGTCGGCGCCGCCGACACACTCGGACAGATCGACCCCATAGTGCCCGATGTACCAGCGCAGCAGCATTCGGTGCAGGAAGCGCGGCAAGGACAGGCGGTTGACGTGCCCGAGCATCCGCGTCGCGGCGTTCTTCGGCACGAGAGAGAGGGCGCTGACGATGAAGGCGTCCTTCACAGAGGCTCCGGGGCGGGTAGCGGGGCGGGCAGGGTGATAGGGGGAGCCCCCTCCTGCCGGGCGGCGCTCTTAATCCATGTTCCCAACCTTGTTCAGCCTGAACGGCATCGAGCTCCACACCTGGGGCCTGCTCGTCATGCTGGCCTTCCTCGGCGCGGCCGCGGTGACGAGCCTCCGAGCGCCGCGGGTGGGCATTGACCCCGACAAGCTCGTCCCGATGTACCTGATCGCGATGGGCGCCGGCCTCGTCGGGGCTCGGGTGCTGCACTTCGCGATGTCCACCGACGTTGACGTCCTCCGCGAGGAGGGGCTCCTCGCCTTCTTTGACCCTGCGAAGGGCGGCTTCGCCTTCTACGGCGGGGCCATCGGCGGGATCGTCGCCGGGGGCGTCTACGCGATGGCGCGCCAGATCTCGCCCTGGAAGCTGTTTGACATCGGCGCCCCCTCGATCATGCTCGGCCTCGCCATCGGCCGCCTCGGCTGCTTCTCGGCGGGCTGCTGCCATGGCCTTGCCATCGCGGCGAAGGAGACGGGCACCCTGCTCCCCTTCCCGCATGGTCACATCGCCACGCTCGACGGCGCCCCTTACCTCGGCCTCGTCTTCGAGAGCGGGCCCGGCGCGGGCGTGGCCGCGCTCACCGACATCCCGGTCTACCCCACGCAGCTCATGGAGTCGGGCGGGGCCTTTTTGCTCTTCCTGGTGCTCTCGTGGATCTGGAAGCACCACCGCCGCTTCGACGGCGTCGTGATGTCGGCGATGCTGCTGCTCTACGCCGGCCTGCGCGCCACCATCGAGCACTTCCGCGGCGACGACGTGCGCGGGCTCCACACCTTCGGGCCGGTCACCCTCTCCACCTCGCAGACCGTCGCCGCCGCGATGGTGCTGGTGAGCCTGATCATCGTCGCCATCCGCCTCCCCCAGGGCCGCGCTCCCGAGCAGCCCCTCCGACCGGAGGCCGAGGACGGGGATGACTGAGCCGCTGCCCGTGCCCGCGGCCCCGCTCCTCGAAGGCGCCATCGCGAGCGTCGGGCGCTGTGTCGGCGAGTTCCGGACCGGCTCGCCGATGAACCTGCTCTCCGCCGTGGAGCAGCACTTCCGGCGACGGTGCAGCGCGCTGCTCGTCTCCTGTCAGCGCGTGATCGCGGTGGGAGAGCCGCCGGCCCTCCACCTCCGCCTCCACCCCCTCGACCGCGGCGTGCGCGTCACCGCTGAGTCGGGCGACCAGCTGCGGGTCGAGGCTGACCCCCTCCTCGTCGGGCCCGGCTACCTCGACCTCCTCACCCGCGAGCTCCAAGACCTCGCCCTCCACCTCGACCTCGCCTTCGAGCCGCCGCTGCAGCGGAGCCCGAGCTGGTCGAGCGAGGCGGCGAGCGCCCGCCTGATCGCCGCGGCGCGGGCGGCCCTGGACGACCTGACCGAGACCGGGATCTGCCCGCCCCTGCTCCTCCCGGACGACGTGCTGTTCCAACACGACGGCGTCACCGCGAGCCCGCTCGGCCCACAAGGGATGGCCTGGCTCGCCGGGGCCGCGGTGGGCTCACTCCGGCTGGTCGACGCCTTCCCCTGGCCCGAGCCGGGCCTCGGCGCCCGCTACCTGCGCGGCCGCGCCCTGTCGGCGCTCTGGACTGACGTTCGTTGGCGGCCCCCGCAGTCCCGCGAGGAGACCGCCACCCTCGTCGAGATCGACGGCCTCCTCGCGCGCGCCCACGAGCTCGAGCCGAACCTCGACCTGCCCTGGGTCGCCTGGGCCGAGCTCCACACCCTCATCGGCTCCGAGGGCCACCTCGTCCGAGAGGTCGCCCAGCGCGCAGACCGGGCCCGCGAGGCCGCCCCGAAGGCCCCCCCCCTCGGCTACCGGCGCCGCCCGGTGCGCGTCCGTCTGCCGGCCGGCTGGTGGATCACGCTGCCGGGCTCCTTCGGCGAGCGCCTCGAGGACGACGGCACCCTCTGCGCCTTCGACGGGCCGCACACCCTCTGGGTCACCGTGATGAGCGGGGCCCGCCGCCCCGAGCTCCGCCACGGCGGCCGCGCCTGGGCCTTCGAGGCCCCCGGGCTCGCCGGGCTCTGCCAGATGGGCCGCGACCCGGACGACCGCTCCGTCGTCGTCTTCGGCGGGCAGATGTTCTCCACCGAGGTGCCCTCTGCCGTCGTGATGACGGCCACCTTCGCCGACGAGGCCGACTTCGCGTGGGCCGACGCCGCCTGGCGCTCGATCAGCCGGGAGCCCTACGGGCTCGATCCCATCGTCGAGATCGAAGAGGGCTGAGCGCCTCAGCCGACGACCCGCACGACGCTCCGGCCGCCGCCGCGAGGCTCCACCCGCACCTGGGCGCCGATGCGCTCGGCGAGGCCGGGCACATGGGAGATGAGGCCCACCTGTCGCCCGGTGGATTGGAGCTGATCGAGGGTGTGGAGGGCGACCTCGAGGGTGGCGGGATCCAACGTGCCAAAGCCCTCGTCGATGAAGAGGGTCTCCACGCGTGTGTTCTCGGCGGAGAGGGAGGCCAGGGCCAGGGCCAGGGCCAGCGAGACGAGGAAGCTCTCGCCGCCCGAGAGGCTGGTGGTGGCGCGCACCTCGTCGCCCATGTCGCGGTCGATCACCTGCAGGTCGAGGTCGTAGCGGGGCACCCGCATCAGGCGGTAGCGCGGGGCGAGCTCATCGAGGTGGTGGTTGGCCTCGGCGAGCAGCGCGTCGAGCGTGAGGCTCTGGGCGAAGACCCGAAACTTCTTCCCGTCGGATGAGCCAATGAGGGAGTCCATCTCGAGCCAGGGCCGAGCCTCGGCGCGGCGGAGGGTCAGCGCCTCGCGCAGGGCCTGGGCGGCGTCCCGACCGCGGTCGTCCCGCTGCAGCTCGGCGCGGAGCTCCGCCCGACGCTCGGCGGCGGCGGCGAGGGCGGCGCGGCTGGCCTCGACCTCCGTCTGCGCGGCGAGCGCGTCCCCGAGGGGAGGCGGGGCGGCCTGGTGCGCGGCCTGCTGCTCGACGTGGACCGCCTCGGCGGAGCGGGCCGCGGCCAGGGCCTCGTCGAGGCGCGCGAGCTCGGCGCGCTCCCGCTGGCGCCAGGCGGAGTCCGGCGCGAGGCGGGCGCGGGCGGTGGCCAGCGCGACCCCCCCTTCGCCGAGGGCCGCGTCGCGGGCGCGCTCCGCGGCGCCGGCCTCGCCCTCGGCCCGCTGGGCGGCCTCCAAGGCGGCCTCGACCCGGCCGCGGGCCTCGTTGGCAGACCGCAGGGCGGCCTCAGCGGCGGTGACAGCGGCGGCGGCGGCGGCCTCGGCCTGGGTGATGGCCGCGTCCAAGGCCCCGCGGACGACGGCCGTGGGCTGACCGTCGAGCATGCCCGCCCGCCCTCGGCTGGCGGCCTCCCGCTCCTCGCTGACCTTCCGGGCGTCGTCTTCGGCCTGCAGGCGGGCGGCCTGCGCGCCCTCCGCCTCGGACCGCGCCGTCGCCGCCAGGGGCCGCAGCTGACCGAGCTCCTTCGCGCTCGACTCTTGCTTCTGCCTCCAGCTCGTCCAGAGGCGTTGATCTCGGTGCGCGGCGGCGCGGGCGCCCTGGGGATCGGCCCTCAGGGCCCGCCGCCAGTCCACCTGCCGGAGCTCGAAGGCGGGGCCGAGGCCCTCGATGAGCAGCTCCACTTCACCCTCGAGGCGGCCACGGTCGGCCGCGGAGCCGCGGGCGGCCTCCTCGGCATGCCGGGCCTCCTGGGCTGCGGCCTCGACCGAGACCGCCTCGAGGTCGCGGCGGCGGCGGGCGGCCTCGAAGGCCGCGCGGCTCCCCTCCGCCTGTCGCTCCAGGGCCTCGGCGGCACGAATGCCCTGTTCGAGGAGCGAGACGCCCTCGCGGGCTGAGCGGAGCTGGGCCTCGATGAGGCGCCGGAGGACGGAGGGATCGTGGAGGTCGATCGGGGTGGTCGCCACGGTCGCCACCGCGAGGCCGGCGAGGAGGGGCCCGAGCCTCAGCCCCTCGGCGAGGCGCTGCTGGTCGAGCTCCGTCCCCCGCTGCTCCTCTCGGGACGCGGCCGCGGCGGAGGCCAGGGCGTGGGCGGCCTCGGCGGTGGCGGTCGAGAGGGCCTCGCGCCCCGCCCGCTGGAGGCCCTTCAGGCGCTCCCGCTGGCTGAGCAGGGCCTCGTCGGCGGGCCCGGCGCCCTCGGCCCAAGGGTGCTCGGCGGCGCCGCAGAGGGGGCAGGGCTCGCCCCGCCGCAGCGACCGCCGGTGGTCGGCGAGGCTCAGCGCGAGGGTGAGCGTCTGGACGGCGATCTCGGCCTCTTCGGCGCGCCCCTTGAGGCGCTCGGCCTCCGCTCGGGAGAGCTCGGCGGCGGCGGCGTGGGCCTCCCCCTGGGCCTTCGCCGCGGCGGCGGCGGCGCGGCTCTGCTTGAGGTCTCGCTCCAGCCGATCCACGGTGTTGAGGAGGTCAGCGGCCCGCTCGAGGCGCGCGCGGTCCTCCTGGAGCCGGTCACGCTCCGCCCGTTGGGGCGCGGCGGGCCGCTCCCGCGCAGCCTCGGCCGCGAGGTGGCAGGCGCCCTCCGCCGACTCGAGCCCGCGCGCGGCCTCCGTCCAGCGGCCCTGTGCGGCGCGGAGGGCCTCGCCGGCGACCTCGGCCCGCGCGCGGATGGCCCCGGCGGCCGCCTCATTCGAGCGGAGCTGCCGGATGAGGTCGTCGGTGCGGGAGAGGTCCTTCTCCCAGCGGCTCCAGCCGTCCACGAGGGCCTGAAGCTGCGCGTTCTGCTTGAACCAGCGCTCGGCCTCCAGCGCCAGGGTCTCGTGCTGGGACACCGCCTGGGCGAGGCCGGCCGCCCTCTCCCGCGCCACCTCCACCGCCGCCTGCGCGGCCCGACCGCGCTGCACCCCCAGCTGCTCGCGCTCTTCGAGGCCGCGCAGCTGGGCGTCGAGCAGGGCGGCAGCGGCGAGCTCCGGCTCCAGCTCCTGCCGGCGCCGCCGGGCCTCGTCTCGAGCCACGGCCGCGAGCGTGCGCCCCTGAAGCGCCCGGAGCTCCGCCTGGGCGGCCCGCTCCACCTCGGCCTCTTGCTCCGTCGCCGCCCGACGCCGCTCCAGGGCCCCGACGAGCGCCCGATCGGCCCCCTCGACCACCGACCGCAGGGCCTCGGCGCCCTCGACCGCGGCCAGCGTCAACCGACGGGTAGCGGCCGCGGCGACCGTGAGCTCGGCGGCCGCCCGGTGCTCGACGGCCCGCTGGACGGCGGCCCTCTGCTGATCGGCCTTCTCGAACCAGGCCACCGCGCCGGTCGCCCCCTCGAGCCGCGCGGCCAGGGCCAGCAGCGCCGCCTCCAGGGCCCCGATCTCCTGCTGCGCCGTCCCCCGCCGCTCTTCAGACAGCAGCGCCAAGGCCCGCTCCTGCTGTTCCAAGCCGTCCAGCAGTCGCCGGAGCTCGCGAGCCGACTCGAAGGCCCCGCGGCCGAGCTGCTCGTAGATCCAGGTGCCGGTCATCGCGGCGAGGAGCTGGCTGCGCTCGTCCTCGTTGGCCTTGAGGAAGGCGGCGAACTCCCCCTGGGCGAGCAGGGCCGACCTGCGGAACTGGTCGAAGTCGAGGCCCAGCTTCTCGACGATGGCCGCCTTGACCTCGGTGCGCTTGCCCCCCGCCACCCGGCGGTCAAGGTCGAGATCGTGCAGCCACATCTCCTGGTTCTGGAAGCGCCCATCGGCCTTCTCCCGGGCCCGCCGCACCTCCCAGTGGGCGAGGTAGCGCTTGCCGCCGCGGCCCAGGAACTCGACCTCGGCCATGGCCATGCCCGTCCCCCGCCGGAGGAGGGTGCGGGGGTCGGTGCTGCTCACCCGGCTCTCCTCGGGCTCGTCGGCGCGGCCGAAGAGCACGCCCCGACCGCGGACCTCGACGCGCGGCGTGGTGTCGTAGAGGGCGAGGCAGAGGGCGTCGAGCAGCGTGCTCTTGCCGGCGCCGGTGGGGCCGGTGATGGCGAAGAGGCCTGCGCTCGACAGCGGGGCGCGGTCGAGGCGGAGGTCGAACTTGTCGAGGCTGGCGAGGTTGGCGCCGCGAATGCCGAGGATCTTCATGCGGGCACCACGCCGGAGCTGGGGTTCTTCGAGGGGTCCGGGGGCGGGCTCGCGGGCGGCGGGGCGGTGGGGCTCGGCGGCGGGCCCCCCTCCACCCGCTCCAGCAGGGCGTGAAAGGCCTCGATCAGGGCGACCCCAGGCTCCTCTTCGTGGTCCCTCGACCAGCGCCGCCGAAAGACCTCCTCGGGGTGGAGGTCGCGAAGCACCTCGCCGCGTTGGAGGTCGCCGAGGGCGGCCCCCGTCCCCGTCGTGGTGGTGCTGATCTTCACGAGGCGCACCGCCTTGGCCCCCACGGCGGCCTCCACCTCCTGGCGGAGCCCCGGCGCCGGCCGCTCGAGGCGGACGGCCACCTCGAGGAAGGGCAGCAGGGCTTCCTCTTCGCCGGTCACGCGGTTCGGCAGCGCCCCCAGCGCCACGAGGACCGCCGCCAGGGGCTGGGCCTCGCCGACCGGGAGCCGGAGCAGGGCGACGGGCCGCGGGGTGAGCCGGGGGCGGAGCGCCGACACCTGCTCCCCCTCGATGTCGACGATCATCACCTGGTGCGGGTAGTCGGCCTCGGTCATCGAGAGCGGCAGGGGTGAGCCCGCGTAGCGGACCCCCTCCCGCCCGCCGACCCGCTGGGCCCGGTGGAGGTGGCCGAGCGCCACATACGCGAGGTCGGCGTCGAAGACCTCGACGGGCAGCGCGTGCTGGTTGCCGCCCAGCACCCGCCGCTCGCTCATCATCGACAGCTCCGTGCCCGTCATGTAGCAGTGGCCCGCCGCCAGCAGCGCCTGACCGGGCGAGCGCCTCGCGCGGGCCTCCGCCACGGCGGCGGCGTAGACGGCGCGCACCCCCTCGATCAGGCGGTCGCCCTCGGGCACGTCGCCGGTGAGCGGGAGGGCGGCAGGAGGCGGGAGGTCAGCCGGGCGGAGGAAGGGCACCGCGCAGAGCCAGGCCCCCACCTCCCCATCCCTCCGTCGGAGCGGCAGCACGACCCGCTCGGCGTCGAGGAGCCCGCCTTCCCCCCGTGGCAGGCCCCCGATCACGGTGACCCCGAGCGCCCCCAGCACGGGCTGCGGCGCGTCGAGGCGGGCCGCAGAGTCGTGGTTCCCGCCGATCACCACCACGTTGAGGTTGGGGTGGCGGCGCCGAGCCTCGGCGAGGAACTGGTACCAGGTGGCGAGCGCCGAGGCGGGCGGGTTGGCGGTGTCAAAGACGTCGCCCGCGATGAGCAGCGTGTCGACCGCCTGCTCCCCGAGCTCCACGAGCAGCCAATCGAGGAAGATCTGGTGCTCCCGGACTCGATCGAAGCCGTGGAGCTGGTGACCGAGGTGCCAATCACCGGTGTGCAAGATCCGCAACATTCCGCCTCTCCACCCCGCGCGGGGGACGACGCTCAACGGGTGAGCCCCTGTCTCCTAGCCGGTCGGGTCCAGGGAGGGCGGACAGGCGCTGTCCGGCCCGCAGATCTCCCTCTGCGCCCGGCTCCGTCAACAGCCGGGCAGGCGGAGCACGATCTCCCCGGGCCCGCCGCCCTTCCAGCCGGCGCCCTCGGCGGTCCAGCCCTCCGGCAGGCGGGGCTCGAGGGGTGCCGGCAGCGGGCCACGCTGGGCGATGTGGAGCGTGACCGGGCCCGCCTCGCCGAGGGGGAGGCGCAGCTCACAGCGCTTCGTGCCCCAGAAGCGAGTCGTGGTCGAGATCTCCGTGCCATCCCCGAGGGTGGTCGTCCAGGTGACCGTGGCCCATCGCAGCCCGTACCAGGGGACACCGTCGAGCTCGAAGCGCCGGCTCCGGAGCGCCACATCGACCCCACCGGCGCCCCGCGGAGGCGGCGGGGCCACGAGCGCGTCTCCGAGATCCTGTCCCTGTGCGCTGAGGGTCAGCAGCAGCAGCCAGCTCATCACGCCCGACTACTTCTGGTGGACGTACTTCATCAGGTCAGGGCGCTTGTGGAAGGCCTGCCCGTTCGAGTTCCGCAGCCCCTTGTAGTCGTTGTAGCTGTAGGAGCTCCCGTTCTTCTGGAGGGGGGTCTCGGCCATCTTGCCGTCGGCGCCCGTCTGACCGCGATGGAACTCCCCCTTGCTGGTCTGTCGGAAGAGGGCGTCGCCAAACGCGGCGCTGTCCCCCTTCTCCTTCTTGGCCTGGTCGAGGGCGAACTCACCCGAGAAGAAGGAGGCCATGTCCGAGCCAGGCGCGATGCCCGACCACCAGGCCGAGCTCTCCGAGTTGGGGAAGGTGTTCTTCACCCAGTCGCCGGTGGACTGCTCGTTACCTTGCGCGTCGTTCATCGCGATGTCGTGGGTGTTGCAGGCCGAGAACTGTACGCTGTCAACATCAGCGAAGGCCTTCGGGAAGACCGGCTTCAGGGCCTCGAGGTCATGAAAATTGAAGCTGTCCTTCGTGTCGTACTCGTGCGGCGCGCTCTCCCCGAACAGGTAGTCCGTGCCGGAGTAGTGGTGCCCCGAGAGCACGATGCCGCTGAGCTCAAACTCACCCTGTTCGGCCCGATAGAGCACATAGACCATCTGCATGAGCTCGTTACAGGCCCGACCGCCCGAAGCGTAGAGCTTCGGGTTGCCGTCGGAGTCTTTGAAGAGGGCGGCCACGACACGACCGGTGGTGGCGGCGTCCATGCCGAGGGCGAGGAGGGCCTTCGACCAGTCAGCGCCGATCTTCACGGCCTCCTCGGAGCTGCCGGTGGGGTCGTCGACGCCGAGGGTCAGCGTCTCGGCGCCGAGCTTGGCCTGGCCGGGCTGAAGGGAGGGGTCCCCCTGCCACCAGCCGAGCTTGTCCTTGTTGGCCGACCCGAAGGTGTAGCCGTCGGTCTCGTGGCCGTCGGCGTAGGGATCCGAGATCGGGATCAGGCTCTTCTTTCCGAGGCCGCTCTGATCGGCCTTCTGGAGGGCGGCGAGCGTCTCGGGGATCTCGTCGTTCTGGTGCGTGGTGCTGTTCTGCGTGAGATAGGCCACCACCCGCGGCTTGGCACCGGCGCGCAGGTCGTCCTGCGCCGCGGCGTTGCCCCGCTCCCCGGCGCCGGTGCGGCCCCCCGAGGCGGTGCTGCTGCCACCGGAGGTGGTGCGCGCGGTGGTCGTCGTGGTGGAACGCTGGGTGACGTCGGGCATGGGGGGCCTCTCGGAATTTCGCCGAGGCCACCTTATCACGTCCCCCGGTGATCGCCCGCGCCGGCCCTCGGCCAGCCTGCGCTCGACCGGCCTGCGCTCGACCGGCGTGCGCTCGGCCCGTTCTTGGGCTAGCAACCCGGGTCACCGTCACCTGGAGCCCCCTTGTACCGTATCGCCCTCCTGTCTTGTCTCGCTCTCGCCTGCGCCAACCCCGCCGAGGACAAGTCCGCCGCCAAGGTGAGCGAGGCCCCGCCGGCCGCCGCGCCCGCCGCTCCGGCCACTCCGGCCGCTCCCTCCGCCGCGGCGCCGGCCGCCGCGACGCCCTCCTTCCCGGGCACGGCCCTCGCGGCCGTCGGCTCCGTGGGCTTCGTCGGGGCGAAGATCACCAAGTCTCACACCGGCACCTTCGGCGGCTGGACAGGGAGCCTCTCCGTAGACGGCGACAAGCTGACCGGCGGCCGCGTCGAGGTGAACGTCTCCACCGTGAAGACCGACTCGGCCAAGCTCGACGGCCACCTCCAGAGCCCCGACTTCTTCAACGTCGCCGCCTTCCCCTCGGCCACCTTCGTCTCGACCGAGATCAAGGCCGGCGCCCCCGCCGACTCCAAGCTCGAGGGCGCCAACAGCACGATCATCGGCGATCTGACGCTCCACGGCGTCACCAAGCGCCTCGAGGTGCCCGCGAAGATCACCGCGGGTGCCGGCGCGGCCACCGTGAAGACCGAGTTCGTCATCAACCGCCAGGACTTCGGCATCGCCTTCCCCGGCAAGCCCGACGACCTCATCCGAGACGAGGTGGTCATCACCGTGGACCTGCGCACGGGGGCCTGAGCGACCGCGCCCTCCGTCAAATGCCGGAGCCCCCGCCCCATGCCGGGGCCCTCGTCAGCCGGCTAAGGGGCCGCCGACCCCGCTCCCAGCGGAGAGGCCATGCGTGCCCGTTGGAGCGGCCGCGAGGGCATGATCGAGGGTCCGGACGGGCAAATGGAGGGCGCGTCGCACCTGCCCGGTGAGGTCGGCGATGACGCGCTCGCCCGCATCAAAGGCCGCGAGGAGCGAGCCGGTCGCAGCCTCGTCGTCGTAGTCGGTGCCCGCGACGACGAGGTCGGCCCGCCCCGCCCAGGTGACGAGGGCCCTGTGCTCCTCGGGGGTGAGGAAGCGGTGGAGCGCTTGACCGAGGAGGACGGCCCGGCGCCCGTGGACATCGAGGCGGAGCGCGAGGGGCAGGGCGCTCGGACGGCGGAGCGTGAAGGCGAGGCGGCCGGCCGCGACCGCAGGGGAGCGGAGCCCGGAGAGCACCTTTCGCGCGGCCTCGGGGGCTGTGGCGTACGGGATCGGCCGGTACGCCTTCACCGACACCATCCAGCCGCCGAAGGGCACGGCGCGTCCCTCCTCGAGGGGCATGCCGTGGAGCGCCAGCCAGGACAGGATGGGCTGGGCCGCCGCGAAGGGCCCACGGCTGGCCCGAGCGCCCCGGACGCGCTCCTGCTCGGACCAGGAGAGGGCGATCGGCCCCTCGACCGGCTCCGGGGGATCGACCGAGAGGCGGAGCCCCCCGTGGCGGAGCTCGAGCCCGCTCCAGCCGAGGTGGCGGAGCGAGAAGGGGCTGTCCGGCACGGCGATGGGGGGAGGCAGGGTCTTCGTTCTGGGCGCCGACGGGGGCTCGGCCGGCGCCTCGGGGGGGCTCACCTCCACGCCGCTCGCGGCCAAGGAGAGCGCGGCGGGGAAGAGCGCTTCATCTTCGGTGCGGGCGTGGACGGCCAGATCGTCGAGCAGGGCGACGAGCGCACCCGCCTCGGCGCCGGCGAGCGAGGCCGCTCCCCGCAACACCTCTTCCAGCTCTCGGATCTTCTCGTGCTCGAAGCTCATCTGTCGAATGGGCGCCTCCACGCCGCAGCCGCCTCCGGCCTCTCCCCGCGCGAGCGCTTGGATCGCTGGGAAGAGGATGACCTCCTCCTTCCAAAGGTGGGCCTCGAGGAGCGCGCGCAGCTCGACGAAGGGGCCCACCAGCCCGCGATCTCGACCGCGGAGGGCCTCCCCCAGTCGCGGGAGCTCTTGCCGCAGGAGGGCGTGGTGGGTGTCGAGGATCCGCGCGACGAGGCCGAGCGTCTCGTCGGGGTCTATGGGCGCGGGTGCGGGGGGGACAGACATCGTTCCTCGTTCCTTGGGGGATGGGGTTCCCCGGGGGATGGGCCCGCTCGCCCAAGAGAGCCAAAAAGAGAGGGGGCGGCGCAGGACACCGCACGCGCCGTGCCAGCCTCGCCGGGGAGGCTCATCAGGACCCCACGAACAGGCTCATCCACGGGGTGTTCATCCCCCCGATCGCCTGGACGACTGCGCCTACAGGATGGGCCCGCTCTTCTGCCTGCGCTCCGACAGGGTGCCTCAGGCGCTCGGGCGACCCTCGCCAAAGACGAGCTTCTGTATGTCGACGAAGGGGCCGTCCGTCAGCCTGGCGCGGACCCCCTTCCAGCCCTCGGCGTCAGCGGCGATGGTGTCGTAGAGGTCGCGCCGCACCCGCAGCTCCTGCCGCACCTCCTCGGAGTCCGACTCGACCCAGCCGAAGACGAGGAGGTCGCCTGCCCCATCGAGGAGGCGGAGCTCGACCCCCGGGGAGAGGCTGGCGTCGGGGAGCCGCCGGAAGAGCTCGAGCTTGACCATCTCCACGACGACGTCGTCGAGGCCCTGCTCGCGGATCAGGAGCTTCTCCCGGAGGGCTGGCCAGCCGAAGGTCACCCGGGCGGCGAGGCCCTCCCCGATCTCGCGGGCCGCAGGCGATGCGTTCTTGCCGTAGGAGGCGTCAAAGGCCGCCTGCGCCTCGTCTTCGGCCTCCAGGAAGTCAGGGAGACGGTCGGCCGACAGGCTGGCGAGCCACTGACCCCGGCCGACGTCGAGGTAGTTGAATTCGGGCGGGAGGCGACAGACGTTGCCGCAGGCCTCGCAGGTGGTGTCCTGGAAGGTGTCGGCGAGGATGGCGGCCCGCAGATCGGCGCGCCGATCCGCGTTTACGCTGCCCACGGCGCTCATGTTGACGATGGCGTCGCACTTCGGGCACTGGACATTCATGGGACGGAAGAGAGACATATTGGAGCCTCCAGGCGGACTACAGGTCGGCCAGCCAGGAACGGGCGGGGTGGGAGGGGTTCATCTTGCCGCTGTGGTAGGCGGCGTAGAGCTCGGCAAACCACTCGCCGGGGGCCCGGAACTGGTAGCCGCTCACCCCCTTTGCGCGTTCGGCCAGGGGGTAGCTCGACCAGCTGTTCTCGTAGCTCTCGTGGTAGACGACCCCTTCGATCTCGAGCGCCTTGGCGGATGCGGCGCTTGACCAGGGGTCCTTGCCGAACCGGGCGTTATCCACCCACAACCGGCAGATCACCCGCCGCCGCTCCCACTCATCGGCGTCGCAGTCCACCGGCTCGGGGATCGCGGGTTTTGCCTCTCCACCCATGTAGGCGGTGATATAGCCCGCGTCGTATTTGTGTTTCTTCGCGATGGCCGTCGCGATGGGGAGCACGTTGTTTCCGTAATCCTCCCAGCCTGCGAGGGTCTTTCCGTTCCGTTTCATGAAGTTGTGCTTGTCGTCCACCGCGTGGCCGACCTCATGCAGCGTGTTCCAGTCGAAGTAGCTCAGATCCCTGCCTGGGACGGGCGTACACTCGGGATCGGGAGCCTCGATCTCGTGCTCCTGAGCGATGAGATAGTCGCCGCTCTTCTGGAAAGCGCCCTCCCGCATCATGACCTCCTTCCGCCCTGTGTTGTAGGCGGAGCCCTTCGCCGGTCCGCTCACCTCAGAGAAGACCTGCATGCTGTCATTCTCCTTGGTGTGGGTGTCGGGGAGGTCAGACATGACATCGTAGAAACGGCGGAGGTTGGGGCCTTTCAGGTTCCCATCCGACTCTGTGCAAGCGGCGAGCTTGTTCTTCTTTTCGATTTCGCTGGCGTCCGGATTGTCCTGGATCCACTCTCGGTATTCGTCCTCCATCACCTTGTTTGGGAAGACATTGAGCTTGCAGCCGAAACGGGCCTCCATCGCCGCCCGAAGCACCTTTCGCTGGGCGCTGGGCTCGAGGCCCGCGACGATTTTATCGAGGTGTTTCTCCCCCCCCGGTCGTTTGAGGATCGCCTGGACATCGTCCACACCCGGCGCCTCGTTGCCGGCCATCTTCACCTTGAGCTGGGCGGCCTCGTAGGCGCGTCCCGCGCCGCTGAGCAGCACCATGGCGTCTTTGTGATCGTGGGCATCCGCCTTCTGGGAGGCGGTGGCGAGGTGCTTACGGAGATCCTTGAGCTCGGTGGCGGCGGCATATCGGTGCGCGTGTTTCTCCAACAGCGCCACACCCGGGGAGAGCTCATCCCGCTCCTTCAGATAGGCGACATGGGCGGTCGCCACCCCCTTGAGGCGATGCACGGACTGGTCGATGTCGGCCAGGGACTTCGAGGCGACCTCGTGGGCACCATCGGTGCGGGCCTTCTGAATGGCCTTGTCCACACCCTCCTGCAGCCGCTCGCAGTCGGGGCGAATGAAGTCGGCCTGTGCGTGGCTCCCGAGCAGATCGTCAATCGCCTTTCGAACGCTCTTGGCCTCCGCCTCCATCTGTTTATAATGTCCCATCCCGATTCGTGCGGCGGCAAGCTCTTCGAGGGCGGCCCCGATCTTCTGGAGCGCCTCGGCTGACTTGCCCCCTTTGTGCAGCTCGTCGGACTCCTTGAGCAGCGTATGGGCCCGTGTCATGGGCCCGATGACATAGAGCGCCTCGGGCTCCTCGAGGTGTTTGTTTCGAATCAGCTCGGCCTTCTCGCGGGCCTCCACCACCTGCTCATTGGAGGGAGAGCCGTTCTCCTTGGCTGTTCGAGCGAGATCGAGGGTCTGATCATGGTCGCCGGCGACGAGGAGGGCGTCGGCGCACTCTGTGGCCAGCTCCTCAAAGATCTTTTTCGCCGCGACACGGTCGCCGCCGAGCTCCAGCTTGTTTGCGACCTCGAAGCGTGCCTTCAGTTTGGTGACCAGCGGCGCGATGGCGAGGGCGTTCTTGTGCCCTTCGGCCTTCTCCAGCGCCTTGCCGGCGGTGTCGCGCGCGGCTTTACACTCTTTGTAGGCTGTCGCGAGGGGAGGGATGAGATCGGCGTCCCCGGGGATCGACTCCGCCATCTTCTTGGCGCGGGGGAAGTTGCGGGCCCCCGCCATGTCGAGGACCGCCTTGTACCGGGAGCGCAGCGCCTGCACCTGGTCGAGCACGCCCAGGTTGGAGATGAGCTCCACCTCCTTGACCTTGTCCTCCGCCTTCACCCGCTCCACTTCGTAGAGCTTGTGCTCCGCGATGGCCTGCTCGCCCGCGTCGATCACCCAGAATCCAGAGGCGGCCAGCGCTGCGGCGACGGCGAAGGCATGGGCCTTGAAGGCCTCCTCTATCTGTTTGTCCACCGCCTTCAGCTCTGTGAGCTCGGGATCGCTGATCGGATTGCCCTCGATGCTCGCCCGTCGATCGGTGATGAATGTCTTTACATCGGCCATCGCCTTTACATAGGCATCCGCCGCGAGACGGAAGGGGGCGCAAAGCGCGACGCCGATCGCGGCCTCCTTGACGAGGGCGGGCATATCCCCCTTCTTGACCAGCTCTTCCATCTTTTCCCCGATCTTCTCAAGACGGGCGACCTCTGCTCCCATTCCCTTTTTCCGAATGGGCGTGCTGATATACTTGTGGGTCTCCTGGATGGTCTTGACATCGGGCTTCGCCGTCTTCCAGGCCTCCGCGTTCACCTTCGCCTTCGCGACCAGGTTCTGGGCCTCGGACAGCTTGCCTTCTGCCTCGGCATAGTTGAAGACGGGCGACTTTGCGAGCTCGGCGGCGAGGTCGAGGGCGGCCCCGATGTCCTGGATCAACTGGTCGATACAGTTTTCGTCATTGAGGGGCGGGAGCGTGGTCCCATGGGCGGTGACGACGGCGGACCGGTTCGAATCATAGGCAGGTTTTCTTGTGATCAGCACGAGCACGTCTTCGCAGACCTTCATCGCCTGGTCGAGCGCGATCCGCGCCGCTCCATAATCCGGGGTCTCCTTCTTCGCGGCTTCCTCGGCCCTTTTACCCGCCGCGGTCGCGGCTTTGAGGGGGGTGGCGAAGGTGCCGTCGTCCTTTCCCTGGACATGGGACAGCATCTTCTCATAGACATCATAGGCGGCGGGGAAGTCTGTCGCGATATTGTCGAGCTTGCCATCGTCCTTGAGGTCCTTGAGGCCTTTGTCTTCGCCGAGGACCTTCTCGGCCAGCGTCACCCGGGCGGCGGCCTGCTCCAGGCACTTGACCGCTTCGGGCCACTGGCCGGCGGTCTTCATGGCCTCCCCCGCGGAGATATGCGCCCGGGCGTCGGTGATGAAGGTCGCGGCCAGGCTGCCGTTCTTGGCCTTCAGGACCTTGTCGATATCCTCGTCGAGCTTCTTCTTCTTGCCGATATAATCCTCGCCGATATCGGCCAGCGCCAGCTTCGCGGTCTGTTCACCCTCGGAGGCGGCGAGGACCTTCTCGGCGGCGTAGAAGTCCTTCTCGGTGACCTTCTTCAAGGCGAAGACCCGGTCCGAGGTCAGACGCGCGAAGTGCTCCTCGATCGCGATCCGCCCTTTGTGCTCCTTGACCGCCTTGAGGCGGAGGTCGAATTCCTTGAGCCGGCTCAGCCAGGCGGTGATCTGCTTCCGACGGCCGACCAGGAGGGAGACAAAACCATTGGCGTCCCGCAGCTTCCGCGTCGAGAGGGCGAAGCTCTTCGTCTTGTCGAAGTCGGCGTCTTCCACGAGCTTCTTGTGGCTGGCCTGCTCGGCCACGATCTCGTCCTTCACCGCCTGATCCCAGGCCGCGATGTTGATCACATCCTGGACGGCGACAGGGTAATCCACCGCATACATTGCCGCCAATCCGACGAGGTCCTGGGCGAGCGCCACCGCCTCGGGGATCTTGTTGTAGAGCACCTTGGCGGCGTCGTAGCGGCCAGCCTGGGCCTCTACACCTCCGTCCTTCATGAGCTTCAGTGCCGCCTTTACGGCCTCCTTCGGGACATCGTGCGCGATCGTCCCGACATCGGGCAGGCTGGCCAGGCGCTCCTTCCGATCCGCCTGGACGGCGATGAGCTCCGCGATGCTGTCGGCCTGCTTTTCGACCTCGTCACAGCGGAGGTACAGCGCCGGCAGATCCTGGCTCGCCAGCGCCCAGGTGAGCGCGGTCGCCTTCAGCTCGGCGGCATCGAGACCGTCGGTGACCCCTTTGACGAGGGGCTTGACCATCTTCCCATTCGCTGCTTTGTGATTGGTGAGCGAAACCAGGCGGGCCTTGAAGAGCGCGACATCCTTCTCCCAGCGCCCCTTGTCGATGAGGGGCTGCCGTGCAAGCTCTTCGAGCTTGACGATCTCCTCGGCGGCATCTGTAGCGGCCTTCTCCAGCTTCTCGAGATCGGCCTCGCTGCCCGTGTACAGCAGCTTGTCGATCTTCTCGATCTGCTTCTCGATGGCCTCGGGGGTCTTCGGCTCGAAGGCCTTAGTCAACCGCGTGCTCACCTTGGTGGCGGTGGACCGGGTGGACAGGAGGAGCGCGTGGACCCGCTTGCCTTCGGACTCGCCCTCGAGGAGCTGCTTCGCCTTGACGACGGTGCCCTTGGGGACCGTCTCGTCCACCACGGCGTTGTCGATGATCTTCTTGACCTCGACCAGGGTCTGCAGCGCGAGGGTGAGGTCGGCCACGCTGCCGGTCTGCTGTCCGAGCTCGGCCTTCTCGTGGGCGAAAGCCCAGGTGGCCTCAAGGCGGGTCCGCTCGGCGATGCCCTTCTCGAGGGTGCTCTGGACGAGGGGGGCCATCTTCCCCCAAAGGGAATTCCACTTCGCCGTCAGAAGCTGGACCTTGGTCTGGTCCATGTCGACCATGCCGGCGGTCTCCTCCTGAACCTGCGTCTTCTCCGCCTTGTCCGCCTCCCGGATGAGCAGGATGAGAGGAGACAACAGCGACAGCGCCTCCACCGGATCGCCCGCCTCCGCCTTCTCGCCGGCGAGGGCCCAGGTGGAGCGGATCTTCTGGACCTCGCCGGCCCCCCGCTTGAGCGCGGCGGTGACCAGCGGCTCGAGCTGCTTGGACGAGCGATCCCAGCGCTTCCAGCGGTCCAGCGTGTCGGCGGCGCTCCCCGCAGCCTCCGAGATGCCCCGCGTGACCTGGAGCAGCGCCTTCTGGGCGGCGACCCGATCCTTGGCGTCCGCCACCTGCTCGAGGGCCTTGGCGAACTGCCCGTGACGCAGGCGGAGGGCCTTCCAGCCCTCGCCGAAGCCGCCCTGCTCCCACGCGAGGAGGGTGATGTCGAGCTCGCCGAGCTTCTCCCGCGCCGCCGCCAGGCCCGGCCCGAGGTCGATGGCCTCGCTGCCGGAGCTCTCCGACGAGGTCGGCTCCTTGTCTCCCCCACCGCCTCCCCCGCCGCCTCGCGTGAGGAGGCGGAGAAAGGCAAGTTTCGGGGAAGTCTTCTTCTTCGATCTCGTCGTTTCCGAGTCCAATCGTGTGTCCTCGCCAGGGATGGGCGACCGCAGGTTCGGCAATTCCACCCGCTCTGTCAAGCGCGTTGCTCAAGGCCGCTCACCGGCCAGCAGCGGGCCTTGTTCGTCGGCGGCCGCTGATGTATCGTCCGCCCCCGGAGAAGATCGATGCCCATCAAGGTCACGGTAGACCAAAAGAAAGCCCTGCTCGCCATCTGGCCGCTCGCCAAACAAGCGCCGATCCAGTTCGCGCTCGTGGCGGCTCCAGATCCCTTGATCTGGTTTTACAAGAAGCGGCAAGACGCTCCGAACGCCGCGAAGGTTTTAGCCGGCCTCAAGAAGTCGGTGGAGGGTTTCCAGGGCACTGCGGTCGTGGTGGGTCAGGTGAGCCTCGAAGGGGCTACGCTCCGCGTCGTGGCCGACCTCAAGCGCTGCATCGGCCCCAAGCTCCTCCAGGCCGCCTTCGTCAAGGCCTGGAAGCTCGGTGCGAAGGCCATCGGCCTCGACTACGCCGCCCAGCTCATCGACAAGGCCCTCTTCACCGAGGAGGAGAGCGAGGAGGAGAGCGAGGAGGCCGGGCCCGAGGAGGCTCCCTCTACCGGGGGGTCCTCCGAAGACCAACATCCGGACACCTCGAATCCGGCCCTCCCCACCCCGGTGGCGATCAACCGCTCGAAGATGGTCTGGACCTCGGCCCGGACCACCGCGAGCAGCGAATTCGACAAGCTCTTGAAGGCCATCTACTCCGACCCCGAGGTGCGGGCGGACCCCGAGATGCGAGCGGCCGCCGGGGAGATCAAGAAGGTCGGCTGGAAGATGGGCGCCTTCGACGACCGCCTGATCGGCGCCCTCGACGCGCTCGCGGGCGCCAGCGAGCCGAGCGCCCAGACGGCGGCCCTCGAGCGCTGCATGGCCTTGATCAGAGGCTACCGCACGGCCCTCGAGGGAGACCCGGTCCTCCGGGAGATCGACGACAATCCCTTCGCCAAGGTAAAGATCCGCGCCTCTCTGCACGCGGGCCTGCAAGACCTCGATCGGGCCCTCCAGCGGTGACCCGCGCCGGCCGCCCAGCGCGGGGTAGTCTCCGGTTCGCAGGACGGTCACGGGGGGAGGTGTAGGCATGCGCAGCGCCGAGGAGTGGTTCAGCCTCTACGGGGAGTCTCACCGGAACCCCACGAACAAGCTCATCCACTGGGTATTCATCCCCCCGATCGCCTTGTCCACGCTCGGTCTCTGCGCCGCCATCCCCCATCCCTTCGGTGAGAGCGGCCTGCACTGGGGGGTCGTGGGCGCGGGCCTCACGATGATCTTCTACGCCTCGCTGTCCTGGACCCTCGCCCTCGGGATGGCGCTGGGCGCCGTCATCATGCTCTCGATCAACACGCTCATCGCCAGCGTGTTGCCGATCGGCTGGGTCTCGGCGGGAGTCTTCTTCACCGCCTGGGTGGCGCAGTTCATCGGCCACAAGATCGAGGGGAAGAAGCCGTCCTTCTTCCAAGACCTTCAATTCCTGCTCGTCGGGCCCGCCTGGCTGCTCCAATTCATCTATCGTCGGGTGGGCATCCCCCTCTGACCCTGACGGAGCCGCCTTGCGCTGGACCCTTCCCCTCCTGCTCGCGGCCTGTGCCGCTTCATCGAAGCCAAACGGAGGCGCGGCGGGCTCGGGTCCCGCCCCATCGGGCGGGGACACCGCCGGGGACACCGGAGAGCCCGACGACGGGGACGACACCGCCTCAGTCTGGCCCGAGACCGAGGTCGACTGGAGCCCCGGGGTCACCCTCGTCTACGAGGGCGCGGTGCTCTCCGACGGGGCGGCCGTCTCCATTGAGACCGCGCCCGCCGGCATCGACGAGGCGAGCGTCCTCCGCTTCACGCTCACCAACCGCAGCGGCGAGGCCCTGACCCTGCCGGCGGACCCCTCCCTCTGGCTGTCCGGCGAGGGCTTCACGGCCAGCGGGCCCCTCCCCGAGCACCTCGAGCCCGACGAGAGCGCCCCCTTCGAGATCGCGGTCAACCCCGTCGACGCCACCGCCGCCGAGTCGCGGGCGGGCACGCTCTCCGTCCCCACCGAGCCCCCGCTCGCGGTCTCGCTCCGGGCGAGCGTGCCCCGCCCCCTCCGCCTCGTCGTCGCCGGTGATGGGCCCACCGTGCTCCTGAGCGAAGATTACGGCGCCACCTGGTCGGCCACGGTGGAGCCCACCGAGATCCAGGACGCCGTCCACACGGTCACCTGGGGAGAGGGGCGCTTCTTCCTCGCCTCCCAAGAGGGCTTCTCCTGGTCTGTGGCCGGCCACTACCAGTGGAGCGAGGACGGCACCACCTGGACCGCCTCCGCCGCCTCCGACGACTTCTGGGTGAGCGACTGCGCCTACGGGATGGGCCAGTTCTTCTGCGTGCGCTCCGACACCATCTCCTGGTCAGACTCCGGCGAGACCGTGCTCCACGAGTCTACCCAATGGGACGACATGCTCCTGTCGGTGCTCTACACGGGCGAGCGCTTCGTGGCCACCGGCCGCAACGGCCGCCGCGTGACCTCCACGGACGGCAGCTCCTGGGCCACCGAAGACAACTTCGCCGATGGAGACTATCTCAGCGACCTCGCCCGCTCCGACGACGGCACGCTCGTGGCAGTGGGCGGCTGGGGCGGTGAGCGATACACCGTCAGTCGCTCCGCAGACGACGGACTGACTTGGACCGACCAGTCCTGGTGTGACTCCCAATACACCCGGATGGAGTCTGTCGCCTGGGGGGACGGCCTCTGGCTGGCGGGCGGCGTCTCGAACAGCTGCGACGGCGTGTGGGCCTCGACCGACGGGCTCACCTGGACCGCCGTGCACGACGACTCGGTGCAGCTCCTCGGCTTTGTGAACGGGTGGTTCATCGGGGCCCTCCACCCCTGGAGCGAGCTCGACGAGCTCGTGCGCTCCCGCGACGGCGCCGACTGGGAGACGGTCTACACCGCCGTCCACACCGAGATGACCATCCGCGCAATGGCGCTGGAGGGGCGATGAAGGGCGGGTCCCTCCTCACTCTCACCCTCACGTTCGCCGTCGCCTGCGGGGGCGGCGCCGCGGGTGGGCCAAAAGCAGGCGGCGCGACCGACGGGGCCGGCGAGACCGGCGAGGCCTACGACAGCGGCGTGGCCGATCTCGAGGACAGCGGCCCCGCCGACGACTCCGACGCCCCCGAGGACAGCGGGCCCCCCGACGACACGGCGCCCCCCTGCGCCGAGCCCCTCGCCGTGAGCGTGCTCGGCGAGCCCCTCTTGAGCGGCGCCTCCTTCGACCTCGGCCGCACGCCGGCGCAGGCTGACCCGCTCACCGCCCGCCTCCAGCTCACCAACCCCTGCACGCACGACGAGCTGCGCTTCCTCGGCCACCCCGACGACTGGCTCAGCGGCGAGGGCTTCAGCCTCGACGCCCTGCCGCCGGTCTACCTCGCGCCCGGGGAGAGCGCCGAGCTCGGCCTCACCTTTGTCCCCGGCGACGAGGGCCTCGTGAGCGGCAGCTTCGTCCTGCCCTACGACCAGCCCGGCTCCCCCTACACGCTCACCCTCACGGCCGAGGTCACCGCCCCCCTGCCCATCGCCTTCTTCGGCGAGGGGCGGCGGGTGACGATGACCCCAGACTACGGTGAGACCTGGGCCGTGGACGGCTGGGAGACGCTCGTCGCCCACACCAACGCGCTGCAGCGCGGCGCCTGCGCGGGCTCGGCGGGCTGGTTGAGCGTGGGCGGGAGCGACGAGCGGCGCCTCTGGCAGAGCGCCGACGCCCTCACCTGGACCGAGACCACGGACGGCGGGGGCTGGGTGGCCGACTGCGCCTGGGGAGACGGACTCTACGTGGTCGTGGGCAGCGACGCCCTGCTCCGCAGCAGCACCGACGGCGCCGCCTGGCTGTCCGGCGGGAGCCTCGGCGGCAGCACGCTGCACGGCGTCGCCTACGGAGACGGTGTCTTCGTCGCCGTCGGCGCCGACCGCCGCGCGATGACCGAAGACGGCCTCACCTGGACGGTCGACCTCACCGTCGCCGACACCGACCTCGACCACATCGCCTTCGGGGACGGGGTCTTCGTCGCCGTCGGGGCCGGGGGCCGCATCGAGCAGAGCCTGGACGGCGGGCGGAGCTGGAGCGCCACCACCCTCGGCGACACCGAATGGGCCGCCGTCATCTGGGCGGGAGACCGCTTCCTCATCGGCGACGGCGCGGAGGTCTGGAGCTCGGCGGACGGCGCCACCTGGGACCTCGAGAACGCCTCCACCGTCACCCCGATCGCGGCCGTGGGTCGGCTCGCCTTCGGGCGCTCCGGCAATTCCCTCCACCGCTCCACCGACGGCGGCTTCACCTGGACCGAGATCCTCCCCGACAACGACGGCCCCGGCTTCCAAGACGCGGCCCCCAGCGTGGCCCCATGACCGACACCCGCCCGCTCCTCTCCCTGTCCCTCTCCCTGTCCCTCTCCCTGTCCCTCTCCCTGCTCATCGCCTGCGACGGCGGGAAGAGAGAGGAGGGGGGCGCCGCCTCGACGGACGGCGCCTCCGACGGCGACGACGGGGCGGAGGCAGACGGGGGCGGCGATCCCGATCCGAGCTGCGTCACCGACGCCGAGTTCTTCTCCGCCCAGGCGAACCCGCTCTTCTCGGACTGCCTCACCTGCCACGTCGAGGGGGGAATGGCCGCCGGCACCCGGATGGTGCTCGCCCCCGCGGGGGAGGCCAGCGCCGAGGCCACCAATTGGGATCGCCTCCAGGCCTTCGTCACCGAGAATGAAGACGCCGCCGGGCTCCTCACCTTGAAGCCCACCGGCCAGGTCAGCCACGCAGGCGGGGAGCGCTTCGACACCCTCGACCCCGAGATGGCCGTGATGACCGAGCTCGTCGGCCGGCTCCAGGTGCCGGGCGGCTGCGCCTCGCCGGTGGCGCTGCCGGTCACCTGCGACGGCACCGTCCGCCCGGGCACCGCCCCGCTCCGCCTCCTCACGGACACCCAGTTCCAAAAGGTCGTGTTGACCCTGCTCGGGGTCAGCCTGCCCGATGGGCTCTATCCGGAGAGCGAGCGGGGCGATGGATTTCGCACCTGGGCCACCTCCAATTCCGTGTCCGGCTCGGGGGCGGAGTCGATCGAGCTCGCCGCGGAGGCCGCCGCCGCCGCCCTCGCCTATCCGAGCGCCCTCGCCTGCGCCGACGGGGAGGCGGAGGCCGACTGCGCCCGGCGCTTCCTGCTCGACCGCGGGGCCCGGGGCTTCCGGCGGCCCCTCTCCGAGGCCGAGGCGGCCCTGCTCACCCGCTTCCTCGACGCCGGGCTCGAGCCCGAGACCGCCGTGCGAATGGGGGTGGAGGTGCTGCTCCAGTCCCCGCAGCTCCTCTACATCGACCCCCGCGCCGCCGAGGCCAGCCTGGCCGCCGAGCCTGTGCCCGTCGATCCCGACACCCTCGCCGCCCGCCTCGCCTTCTTCATGACCGACGACCTCCCCGACGAGGCCCTCCGCGCCGCCGCCGCCTCGGGCGCCCTCTCCACGCCGGAGGGGGTGTCCGCCGAGGCCGCCCGCCTCGTCAATGGGGCGGCGATGACCGGGGTCGTGGCGCGTTTCCACCAGGACTGGCTGCACCTCGACGCCCTCGACACGGCCACCAAGGACAGCACGCGTTATCCGGCCTTCGACGACGCCCTCGTGGCCAGCCTCAAGACGGAGACCGACCTCTTCACCACCGAGGTGGTCTGGCTCGGCGACGGCACCTACGACGCGCTCTTCTCCTCGGGCTCCACCTGGGTGAACAGCGATCTGGCGCCCCTCTACGGCCTGCCCGACCCCGGCGCCGAGTGGGTCCGGGTTGAGCTCGACCCCGCCCTCCGCCCCGGGCTCCTGACCCGCGCCGGCTGGCTGAGCGCCCACGCCTATTCGAGCGCGAGCGCGCCCGTCCGCCGCGGCGCCTTCGTGCTCGAGCAGCTCCTCTGCGAGTCCCTCGACCCGCCGCCGGGGGTCAGCACGACCCTCCCCGAGACCGACACCGAGATCGTCACCGTGCGCGACCAGCTCGAGGCCCACTGGACCGACGAGGCCTGCTCGGGCTGCCACCTGCGGATCGACCCCGTCGGCTTCGCCTTCGAGCACTATGGGGCCCTCGGCGAGTGGCGCGACACCTGGGAGGACGGCATCCCCATCGACGCCACCGGCACCTTCGACGACCCTGCGGGCGAATTCGACGGCGCCGCCGAGCTCCTCGCCCTCCTCGCCGACAGCGACCGCGCCCGCGCCTGTTACGCCCAGCGCTGGTTCGAGTACGCGGTCGGGAGGGCGGCCGAGGCCGAGGACGCCTGCACCCTGCGTGAGCTCTCGAGCCGCTTCCAGGCGAGCGGCGGCGACCTCCGCGGCCTGATGGTCGACATCACCCTCACCGACGCCTTCCGAGCCCGCGCCCCCCACGAGGTGACACCGTGAGCGCCCGCCGCCCGCCCCTCTCCCACGCCGGCCGCCCCCCTCGGGGCGCCCCCTCGCGGCGCGCCCTGCTCGGCGGCGGGGTCGCCGCGGGGCTCCTCCCCCTCTTTCGCAGCGCGGTGGCCCGCGCCGACACCGGGCTCGGCCCGGGCATCAAGCGCCTCGTCATCGTGAACACCGCGCAGGGTACCGTCCTCTCCGAGACCGTGCCCACCGGCTCCGAGACGAGCTTCTCCCTGCCCTTCATCCTCGAGCCGCTGGAGCCCTTCCGCGACCGGATGACCGTCATCACCGGCCTCGACAACCGGGCGCCGAACTTCAACACCGTCGGCAACGCCCACGACGGCGCCAACCTCACGCTCTTCACGGGGCGGCCCTTCTACGTGCAGGACTCCGCGCTCCTCACCGCGGCGGGCCCCACCCTCGAGCAGGTGGTGGCCGAGCGCTTCGCCGGCCTCTCTCCTTACAACCGCCTCGACTTCGTGGTGGGCGGCAGCGCCGGCGAGGGCTTCTCCACCTCCGAGCGCTTCTTCTACGGCCCCTATGACCCCGTCCAGGGTTACAACGACCCCTTCGTCGCCGTGGCGCGGATCTTCGGCGACGCCAGCCTGTCGCCGGCCGACGCCTGGGCCCTGCGCGCCCGCCGCAGCAGCGTGCTCGACGCCGTGATGGGCCAGTTCAAGGAGATGAACCGACACCTCGACGGCGCCGGCCGGGACCGCCTCCAGGCCCACCTCCAGAAGGTGAGCGAGCTCGAGGCGCGTATCACCGCCGGCCTCGGCGAGTGTAACGCCCCCACCTTCAGCACCCCCACCGGCTACGACTTCTCCTGGGACGACGACGTCTCGGCGCCCATCCTCAATGACATTCTTTGCACGGCCCTGTCCTGTGGGCTCACGCGCGTGGCCACCGTCTCCTTCGCCAACAGCCACGATCACAGCTTCGAGTGGCTCTGGGGCGCCAACGGCGGCCCGATCGTGGTGCCGGGCGAATGGGACAACTGGCACGCGATGGTGCACGCCGACTACCAGTCTGGGATGGAGTGGGTCTATCGCTGGTACCTCTCGATGTTCGCTGACCTGCTCACCCGCATGGACGCCGCCCAGGACGAGGACGGCGACAACCTCCTCGACACCAGCCTCGTCCTCTGGATGCCCGAGTTCAGCTCCGGCCGGCACTGGACGCGCAACCTGCCGGCGGTGCTCGCCGGCGGGGTCGGGGACCGCGGCGGGCGCTGGCTCGACTTCATGTCGGGCACCGTCGAAGACGTCGAGGCGATGGGCGGCTACCTCGACGCCACCGCCACCACCAACCAGCTCTTCACGAGCGTGCTCCAGCTCCTGGGGGAGGCCGACACGAGCTTCGGCACCGTCGCCGACGACATGCCCGAGGGGCCGCTCCCCGGCCTGTGAGCGCGCGCCCGCCCGCGCCGCCCTCCCTCGCAGGGCTCCTCCTCGGGGCCCTGCTGACGCTCGCCTTCGTGCGCCTGGGCGGGCTCGACCTCCCCGCCGCCCTGCTCCTGCTCGCCGCCCTCGTCGTCCTCCCGCTCGGCGTCCCGCTGCTGCACGGGCCGGAGGCGGACGGGGCCCCGCACCCCCTCCACCGACAGGCCCGGCGCGCCCTCGACCCTGCGGCCCTCCTCCTCGGCCTCGCGCTCCTGCTGGAGCGCGGTCCCCTGGCCCTCGCCCTCGCCCTGCCTTGGGCGGCGGTGACGGTCGCGCTCAGCCTGTGGGGCCTCCGTCAGCTCGCCTTCCACGGCCTGCGCGACCCCGCCACGCTGCTCGAGTCAGGGGGCTGCGCCTTCCTCCTGGTCGGCGGCGCCTGGACCCTGGCCGACCGCGCGGGGCTCCGCCCCCTCGGCTACGATCCCCTGCTGGTGAGGCTCACCGCCGTCCACTTTCACTATGCGGGCTTCGGCCTCCCCCTGCTCGCTGGCCTCGCCGCCCGCCGCAGCGGCGGCTCCCGCCCGCTGGCCATCGCGCTGCTCGCCGGCATGGGCGTCGTCGCCGCCGGCCTCGTCGCCTCTCAGCTCACCGACCACCGCGCCGCCGAGTGGGCCGCCGCCACCTTCATGGCGCTGGCGGCCAGCCTCGCCGCCCTCGGCCAGCTCCGGGAGGCCGTCCGCGGCGGCCGCCCCCTGTCCCGCCCCCTGTCCCGCCCCCTCCTCGCCCTGTCGGCGCTCTGCCTGCTCTGGGGCATGGGCCTCGCCGCCGCCTGGGGGGCCGCGCGCGGCCTCGGCCTCGCCCGCCCCCACATGGTCGACATGCTGCACGCCCACGGGGCCGTCAACGCGCTCGGCTTCGTGCTCCTCGGCCTGCTCGGCCGGGCCCTCGATCCCCCGCCCGTCTCCCGGCCGCCGCTCGGGCTCCCCGCGACCGGGCTCCCCTGGGCCCGGCGGGTCGGCTGGGGCTGGTTTGAGCGGGCCGGCGTGGCCGACCCCCAGCGGCCCCCTCCCCCGGGCCAGCTCGACCGCCTCTCCGACCTCGACCAGCCGGGCTTCTCCGCCGCCGAGGTCTGTCCGCCAGTGCGGGAGTTCTACGAGCGCACGAGCGAGTGGGCCCTGTCGGTGCGGCCTCGGTGGCGCCGGGGCCTCGGCCTCGCCGGGAGGGCCTATGCCCGCGGGATGGGCTCTATCGGGAACCTGTCCTTGCCCACCGACCAGGGCGGCGCCTGGCAGCCCGTGACCCTCCGCATCGCCGCCGCCCGCCCGGGCTCGACCGGCGCGCTCCTCGACGCCCGCATCTATGAGCGCGGCCACGCCGACGGCCGGCCGATGTTCATCGCCCTCTACGCCACCACCGCCGCGGGGGGGCGCCCCTTGATGGTCGTCGTGCTGCCCCTCCCCGGCGCGGCGATGGTGGCCCTGCTCCGCCCCGAGGGGGCCCCGGGCGGGGCGATGACGCTGCGCTCCCACCCCGAAGACGCACTCGCCGAGGGCATCTTCCTCGACACGCCCCTCGGACCCTTCCGCCTGCCGGTCTCGGAGCGGCTCGAGATCGGGCCGGGGCCGCGCTCGGCTTCGGGAACGACCGGGGGGGCGGAGCTCGTGGCGACCCACACGCTCTCCCTCTTCGGGATCGCCTGTGTGGAGCTCGACTATCAGCTCCGGAGGGCCTCGAACTCAGCGGCGTCGTGAGCGCAGAAGACCCGGATGCGGCCCTTGTTGCCGAGCGCGAAGGCCCGCAGGCGCGAGAGGTTCGCCTGCTGCTTCTCTCGATCGGTGGCCACGCCCCACTCAAAGACCTGCGCGCCGACGGGGGTGCTCGAGGGGCTCGGCCCGAGCTGGGCCTGGTGGAAGTACGCGTCTCCGGCGTGCACGAGCCAGCCCTCGCCCCACGCGACGGCGACAGCGCAGTGGCCGAGCGTGTGCCCGGGCAGCGGCACCATCAAGATCTCGGGCGGGAGGCCCGGGAGGTCGCGCACGCAGGAGAAGCCCTCCCAGGGCGCGCCGCCGATGCCGTGGAGGGCCCAGTCCGGCCCGTGCGCCCACTGGATCGGGCGGTAGCGCGTCCGATCGAGCAAGGTCTGGGGGGCGAGCGCGGCCGTGTGCTCCCCCGCGAAGACATGCACCTTCGCCCACGGGAAGTCACCGATGCCCCCGAGGTGGTCGTAGTCCATGTGGGTGAGCACGATGTGGCGCACGTCCTCGGGGCGGAAGCCGAGGCGGCGCACCTGGTGGACCGCGGCCTGCTCGGGGTCAAGCCGCGGCCGCGCCGCCGCGCGGAAGAGCCAGGGCATCACCCGCCCGGGGCGCGCGACGTCGGCGAGGCTGAAGCCGGCGTCAATGAGGACCAGCCCGCGGTCGGTCTCGACGAGCAGGACGTGCGCCACCATGTGGTCGGAGGGCGCGGTGACCCAGCGGGCCGCCCGCGGACAGAGGGTCCCACAGTCGAGATGATGAACGCGCATCTGACAGCGTAGCGCGGCGCCGCACCGCGGTCCGGGTATATTGCGGGCCCCCCACTCCAGGTGACCCCGTGAACCACCCCGCCGCGCTCCGCTCGATGCGACTGTCTCCCCTGCTCGCCCTGCTCCTCGCCTGCTCGGGAGAAGGCGGGTCCGACAAGGGCGACGGCGGCGGCGGCGACGGCGCAGACCCCACCGATGACAGCGGGGGCAGCGATGGCAGCGATGGCAGCGACGGCAGCGACGGCAGCGATGGCGGCGGCGACACCGGAGAGCCCGAGCCCGATCCCGACCCCACCGAGGCCTGCACCACCCTCGGCCTCGACTCCCTCCCCTTTGATCCCACCGCCCCGAGCGCGATGCAGCGCCGCCAGCCCGCAGGCGACCTCAGCGTCCCCCTGACCGACGGCACCACCTGGACCCTCTCCGAGCAGTGGTCGGGCTGCGACAGCTACCTCTTCGTCCCCAACTGGTTCCCCGTCTCCTCGCTCGACACCCGGAGCTGGTTCGACACCCGTCTCGACAAGCTGATTGACGAGTCACCGCTCAACGTCCACTACTTCTTCGTGATCGGCACCGACTACTGGGGAGACATGGGGGAGCAGGAGGCCCTGATGGACAGCTCGATCGACGAGCTGCTGCTCGACATGGACGAGGCCGATCGGGACTGGTGGTCGAGCCGCCTGCACGTGGTCCGGGGGGCGCCCGGTGAATTCGACGGGCTCGTCTCCGACATGCTCTCGAGCGACGTCGGGGTCTATGGCTTCGGGATTGACCGCGGTCAGAAGCTGCGCGGGGTGGGTCACATGGCGTCGGTCATCGACTATGACGCCGACCTCTCCGCCGAGGGCGAGTGGCCCTACGAGACGCACCTCTATCCGGTGGCCCACGAGGCCACCTACTTCAACTACCAGCACGAGCGGGCCGCGCGCCTCGCGGGCGACGGCGCCACCGTGGTGCCGATCTTCGGGGGCGAGGTCTACGCCGAGTACGTCGACGGCACCCTGACCCTCCCCGACGGCGCCACGATGGCCAGCTTCGACACGCTGGAGATCGACGTCCTGATGGAGTGCCCCGACCGCGACAAGGCCGAGCCCGGCAACTGCGGTGCCTGGGACTACATCGCCGAGCTCTGGCTCTGGGACGAGGCGACAGAGACCTGGCTCGAGTTCGGCCGCTTCATCACGTCCTATCACCGGGAGACGGAGTGGGTGGTCGACGCCACCCACGCGCTGGCCTGGCTCCAGGAGGGCGGAACGCGAACCGTCCGCTACTCCTGGGCCCCCTCCTGGAACACGCAGCCCACGGGCATCACCGTCGATCTCCGCCTCTCGAACCAGGGCAAGGGGATGCGCCCCGTCGCCGCCTGGCCGCTGTTTCAGGGCGGGGCCTTCGGCTCGACCTACAATGACCGAGCGGCCGTGGAGGTCGAGGTCTCGCCGGACGCCAAGAAGGTCGATGTCGTCGCGATCATCACCGGCCACGGGATGGAGACCAACAATTGTGCCGAGTTCTGCGGCCAGGAGCACAGCTTCACGGTCGGCGGCACCACGAACACCCTCGACTTTGACGTGGCGGGCACCTCGCGTGGCTGCGAGCGCACGGTGAGCAGCGGCACCACGCCCAACCAGCCCGGCACCTGGTGGTACGGCCGCGGCGGCTGGTGCCCGGGCCGGCAGGTCGATCCCTACGTCGTCGACGTGACGGCCGAGGCCCCCGCCGGCAGCACGGCCTCCTTCACCTACAGCGCCACCCAGGACGGCCGCACGCCCGCCGACGGCTCCGGCAACATCGAAATGCGCTCCTGGGCCGTCGTCTACGAGTAGTCTACGGGTAGGCGACCACCGCGGCGGGGCTCACTCGAGGCCGCCGCGGAACAGGTAGACGCCGCCGAGGTACTCGGCGGTGCCCGGCGCGCCGAGGAGGAGGTCGCTCTGGCCGTCGCCGTCGAGGTCGGCCCCGGCGACCGCCGCTCCCAGCTCGTCGTCGCGGGCCCCGCCGCTCACGCGCAGGTCGTGGTCGCCGTCAAAGGCGCTGCGCGTGCCCGACAGGTCAGCGGCCCCGTAGATCACGCAGGCCGCGCCCGCGGCGGTGGTGGTGACCGAGAGGTCGTAGCCCGGGGCGCCGACGACCAGCTCGTCGTGCCCGTCGCCGTCAATGTCGCCCGCCCCCGCGAGGTCTGAGCCCGTGTAGTCCCACTGGTTGGCGCCGAGGAAGACGAGCTCCGCCTCGTCGGCGGTGACCCGTCCCGCGGGCAGGGGGCCGAAGAAGACCCAGGCGGCGCCGCCCTCGCCGGTGCCAGTCTCGTAGTAGGGCCCGCCCACGGCGAGGTCGGCGAAGCCGTCGGCGTTGAGGTCACCCACGGCCGAGACCGCCATGCCGAATTGGGTCTCGGTGCCCGCCTCGGTGCCGACGAGCACGCTCGTGGCCTCCGACTCGGCGCTGACGCCGCCGGTGAGCCGGTCGGCCTCCCCCGAGAGCACGTAGACCACCCCCTGGCGGTCGCGGGACACGGAGTAGCCGAAGGCCCCCATCGCGAGGTCGGCGAGGCCGTCGCCGTCGAAGTCGGCGCCCGACAGGCTCCGCCGCTGGCCGAGGTAGTCGAGGTCGCTCTTCCCGGTCCAGCGGGGGGCGGCGGACAAGGAGCCCCCCGCGTCGGCCGGGCCGTAGACGAGGTAGACGGCGCCCCGCAGGTCGCCCCCGCTGTCCACCCCCCAGGCGCCGACGAGGAGGTCGTCCTGGCCGTCACCATCGACGTCGCCCGGGCCGGCCAGGGACGCGCCGGCCCGGTCTTCGCTGAGCTCGCCGGTCCAGACCGCGTCAGGGGCCTCCCCCGCGGCGGGCCCGTAGAAGATCCAGGCGGCCCCGGCCTCGCTGTCCGGCGTGTCGGCGCCCGCCGCGCCGAGCACGAGGTCAGCGAGCCCGTCGCCGTTGAGGTCTCCCGCCCCGGCGAGGCCGAGGCCCAGCTCATCCCCGAGGGCGCCCACCCAGCCCACCTCGTCGGCGAGGGAGCGGGGCGCCTCGGCGGCGAGGTCCGCGCGCCCATAGATGAGGTAGGCGGCGCCTTCATTGCCGTCGGTGGTGACGTCGGTGAGGGGCGCGGCGACCAGCAGATCGTTGAAGCCGTCCCCGTCCACGTCACCGGCTGGGGCGAGGGCCTCCCCCGCCCGCGACCACTCCTGCTCACCCTGCCAGGCGGCGGTGGCGCTGGTGCGCGAGACCTCGCCGCGCAGCACCGTGGAGCAGGCGTCGATCCGGCCGTCACAGTTGCGGTCGAGCTCGTCGCAGACGTCGGCCACGGCGGGGTTCACCCCGTCGTCGGCGTCATCGCAGTCGAGCGCGTCGGCGAGGCGGCCGGGGGGCTGGGTGCAGGAGAGGACGATGTCGTTCGGGTTGCCGAAGCCGTCGCCGTCGAGGTCGCCATACCAGGCGGTCGCGTCTTCGGCCTCGTCGTCGATGAGGCCGTCGCAGTCCTGATCCACGCCGTCGCAGAGCTCGACCTGCCCGGGGTGGACACCCGCGGCGCCGTCGTCGCAGTCCGAGGCCTCGGCGACGAAGCCGGCCGGCCGGTCACAGGCGACCGCCGTGGAGGTGGCGGTGCCGAAGCCGTCCTGATCGGCGTCGGCGAAGAAGACCTGGGCCGGGGCCCCACCCTCGCAGGACTCCGCCTCGGACGGACCGGAATTTGGCCCCTCACTCCGACAGGCCATCAGCCCGACGACGCCAAGCCACCAACCGCAGCGCACACCCTTCATGTTCCCGTCCCTCCGCGTCGCCCGGCAGGCTAACATCCGACACCTCGCTCGGAGTCGCCTTGTGTCCCCGCTCCTCCTCCTGACGGCCGCGTCCGCCCTCGCCACCTCCGTAGACATCCGCTTCGAGCAGGCCTTTGGGCACCGGGTAGACAACGGACCAGGGCGCACGAATTACCCCTCGCAGCTCGCCGTGAACTCGAGCACCGGCGAGGTCTACGTCCTCGACCAGTTCTTCAACCGAATCCAAAAGTTCGACGCCACCGGCCGCTTCCTCACGATGTGGACCCGCGACGACTCGCTCGGCCTCGCCGTCGAGCCCGACACCGGCGACCTCTGGGTGGCGGTGCGCGAGGAGGACAAGCTCCAGCGCTTCAGCAGCGCCGGGGTGCTCGAGGCCGAGCTCGGCAGCAGCGGCAGCGGGGCCGGACAATTCGACAACCCGCAGGACGTCGCGGTCAACCGCCAGAACGGAGACCTCTACGTGCTCGACACCGGCAACCTGCGCGTGCAGGTCTTTGACCGGAGCGGCGCCTACCTCCGCCAGTTCACCGACAGTCAGCTCGACGAGCCCTACGGCATCGCGATCCACCCCAAGGGGGACTTCGTGGTGGTGGCCAACACTGCCAAGGGCCAGGTTCTCAAATTCTCGCTCGACGGCACCCTGCTCGCCCGCTGGCGCGACTACGGCAGCATGCGCCGGGAGCTGCGCTGGGACCGCGACGTCACCATCGACAACGACGGCAACATCTACATCGCCGACACCGACAACGAGCGGGTGCAGAAGTGGGACCAGGACGGCAACTTCCTCCAGTTCTTCCAAGGCCCGAATGACCTCCAGTCCGGCGAATTCCACCCCCGCGCCGTCGACGTCAACCTGAACACGGGGGAGGTCTACGTCGCGGCGGCCTACGCCCACCGCATCGACCGCTTCAGCCCCTCGGGCCAGTACCTCGGCTCCTTCGGCCAGCGCAGCCGCGAGGGGGCCGTGTTCAACTTGATCACCGGCGTCTCGAGTGACCCTCGCTCGGGCGAGATCTTCGTCTCCGACTGGCTCGACCATCGGATCAAACGTTTCAATCGAAACGGTCAGTTCCTCGAGCAGTGGCCGCCCGTCTCGCCCTACCAATTCTCCTTCGAGGGCGACCCCTACGATCACGGCTTCGAGACCGACCCCACCACCGGCATGTGGGTGATCAAGGAAGACCAGAGCTTCCCGAACGCGATCGCCACCGACTCCGACGGCAACGTCTGGACCATCCTCGGCGGACAGGCCTACACCACCGACCCCCGCCGCCAGTCGGACTGGCGCCTGCGCTGCTTTGACCGACACGGAAAATTCGTGCGCGCGGTCGGCAGCGAGGACTTCCCGAGCAGCGCCCAGATCCGCGGCATCGCGGTAGACTCGGTCGAGCAGACGGTCTACGTCGCGAACTCCGACGACCATTACATCATGAAATTCTCCTGGGACGGCACCGAGCTCTGGCGCTCCGGCCGCTTCGGGGCTGACCCCGGCGAGTTCAACTTCCCGGCCGGTCTCGCCCTCGACCGCGACAACGGCTGGCTCTACGTCGTCGATGCCAACAACGACCGAGTGCAGAAGCTCGATCTCGACGGCAACTTCATCTCAACCTTCGGCAGCACTGGCTCCGGCGAGGGACAGCTCAAGGTGGGGGGCTTCAGCCACGTCGCGGTCGGCCCGAAGGGCACCGTCTTCGTCGCCGACACGGGGAACAGCCGGATCGCCATCTTCGAGCAGGACGGCACCCCCATCCGCACCTTCGGAAAGGCCGGATACGACAGCTACGGCCAGTACGCCGGCTTCGGCGCGATCTGGGTGCAGGGCGACCGCCTCTATGTGGGCGACAATTCCGGCTACGAGATCGAGGTCTACGCGCTGACGGTGCGCTGATCGCCCATGCGGGGGGCCCTGCGAGGGCCACAGGAGGTCACAGGTGATGTCGAGAGAGGCCCACGCCGAATGGAAGGTGGTCGGGCTCCTGCTGCTCGGCCTCTACTTCCTCGTGGGCTACCGGGTCTCGCTCACCAACCTCGGCGTGGCCGCCGCCCCCGCAGGGCTCCCCGGCCTGTCCGGCCTCACCTGGCTCGGCCGCTGGCGTATGTTCACCGAGCTCCGCGACCACCACACCCGCCTCCGCTGCGAGGTCGAGGGGCCCGGGGGCTGGACCGAGCTCGACCTCGGGGCCCGCTACCCGATGCGGTGGGACGAGGGCCCCGGCTACGAGCGCGACGACTTCTACCGCGACCCCGCCCGCCTCGCCGACCTCGCCCGCGACCTCTGTGCCGACGAGGGCACGCGCGTGGTCCGCTTCACCCTGGTGCGCTGGAAGAAGACGCTCGGCTCCCGCGAGCAGCCCGAGCGGGACCCCAACGTCGAGGCCCTCGGGAGCT
Organism: Myxococcota bacterium; assembly: GCA_044344255.1. Taxonomy (GTDB): domain Bacteria; phylum Myxococcota_A; class UBA796; order UBA796; family UBA2385; genus JBIJDH01. The sequence goes on along the minus strand of JBIJDH010000023.1, from coordinate 28,600 downwards.
GGCCTTGCCCCTGAGCTCGCCCGTCCTCGACGCCCTCTTCCGCCCCCGCTGGGGCGGCGGCTGGGCCCTCACCCGCCTGCTCTTTGGGCTGGCGGCGCTGTGGGCCCACCTCGAGCGCCTCCCCCTCCTCGGCGACGCGCTCGCCATCGGGGACCTCCGCTTCAACGCAGGCCCCCTCTACCTCGCCCAGGTCCCCCTCCTCCCAGCGCCCCTCGCGTACGGCCTGTGGGCGGCGGGCCTGCTCGGCCTGCTCGGCCTCCTCCGCGGCGGCGCCTGGGCCAAGCCCGGCCTCCTCCTGTGGTTCGCAGCCACCGCGGGCCTGATCGCCGGCGTGGGCCTCAACGTGCGCGTGCCGGAGCGCTTCGCCACCTGGGCGGTCGGCGTGCTGCTGCTCGCCCCGATAGGCCGGACAGACCTGCTGCGGGCGCGGGTCTCGCCCTCTCCGCGCCTCGTCCTGCTCGTGATCATGGGCTCGCTCTACCTGTCGACCGGCTTCCTCAAGGGCCTCGAGGAGCCCCGCTGGTGGGACGGCACCGCCCTGTCCTATGACCTGCTCGACCGCTGGCACGCCGGCGGGCCGCTCGCCGTCTGGCTCTCGGGCCAGCCCGCCCTCTGCGCGGCGATGTCCATCTTCACGCTCGCCTTCGAGCTCGGCTTCGTGTTCCTCATCGGGCTGCGGGTGACGAACCCCCTGGTGCTCGTGGCCGGGGCGTTGATGCACCTCGGCATCGCCTCGCTGATGGACGTGGGCTCGCTCGGCAACATGGCCCTCTCTGTCTATCCGGTGCTCCTCGACCCCGACCTCGCCGAGCGGGCCTGGGGCCGCCTCTCCCACCGCCTGCCGCCGCGGCTGCGCGCGGCGCTGGAGGCCGCCGCGGCGGGGGGCCCCGCCCGCCCTTGACCGGGGCGGCGGCGTGGTAGGGTCCGGGCTCCGCCCAGGGTCTCCCCTTGCGCTCCGCTGAGCTGCCCCTCGCCGCCCTGACGCTCGCCCTCCTGGTGGGCGCCGCGCTCCTCATCTGGCAGGGCGACGTCGACGCGAACCAGCGCGCCCTCGACGCCGTCCTCGCCGGCGCCCCGGCGCCCACGCCCCCAGCAGCGGTCTCGGGCGGCACCCTCACCGCCCAGGAGCGCTGGTAGCCGTGCGGCCGAGCGAGGCGGACCGGCGGGGCTTCGCCGTGCTCGGCTGGGTCGTCCTCCTCCTCGTCGCCGCGGGGCTCCTCCAGGGGGCCCTCGGAATCAAGTATGTGGGGGAGGTGGAGTGGCCGACCGACCTCTTCGCCCTCTCCCACACCCGCCACCCCGCGCCCGCCGATGTCGGCATCGCCGGCAGCAGCCGATCCCACTACGCCTTCGCCCCCCGGCTCATCGACGCCTGTCTGAGCGACCGCCTCGGCCGCCCCACCCGCACCGAGTCCGCGAGCCGCCTCGCCGCCTCGACCTACGCCACCGACCTCCTGGCCCGCGACCTCTTCTCCGGAGAACGGCGCCCCCGCGTCCTCGTCGCCGAGGTCGCCCCCGACTCGCTCAACGCCGCCCACTTCGAGCTCAACCACAACGTGGGCACGAGCGCCGACCCGGGCGATGTCCCCGAGTGCCTCCTCGCCGCCGCCCAGGGGCCGCCCGACGTCGCGGCCTGCGCCCGCCCCCTCTTCCGCGGCGTCGAGAGCCTCGCCTTCCTGCTGCACCGGCCCTGGACAGACCACGCCCACATCACCTGGATGGCGCTCTACGAGGGCGGCGGGCAGTACTGCGCCAGCCACCCGAGCTGTGAGGCGCGGAACGCTGACTATGACCGCCGACACGCTGGCCGCTGGCAGACCCGCATCGAGCGGGTGCTCCCGCACGTGCGCGCCGAGCGCTTCGCCGATTATCGTATCGAGGGCGGGCTGCCGGCGAGCCACTTCGAGGCCCTGCTCCGCCGCGCCGAGGCCGAGGGGCTGCCGCTCTTCATCGTCAACCTGCCGGTGAGCGCGACCTATCAGGCAGAGATCCCCCCCGAGGACTACGCCACCTTCGACCGGTATGTCCGCGCCACCACCGCCGCGCACGGGGCCCGCTACCTCGACTGGAACAGCACTGACTGGAACGGCGGCGACTGGACCGCGCGCGCCCTCTACATCGACCCCGACCACCTCAACTCCATCGGCGCCCGCCGCGCCTCCACCGCCCTCTGTGAGGCGCTGGTCGATGCGCTTCACTGACCTCCACTATGTGCTGCTGTTGGCGCTGGCCTGGGTGGTCTCTCGGCTCCTCCGCGGCTCCCGCCTCGCGAACGTCGCCTGGCTCACCGGGATCAGCCTCGTCTTCTATGGCCACCGGAACGTCGGCTACCTGCCGCTGCTCGCTGCAGCCACCCTGCTCGACTTCGTGGTCGGGGCCCGCATCGCCGCCACGGACGACACCCGGGCCCGCACCCGGCTCCTGCTCGTGAGCGTCGTCGGCAACCTCGGCATGCTCGGGGTCTTCAAGTACGGGGACTTCCTGCTCGGCGGCGTCGAGGGCTTGGGGCGCCTGCTCGGGGCCGAGTGGAGCCTCCCCCGCCTCGGCCTCGGCCTGCCGATCGGCATCTCTTTCTACTCTTTCCAGACCCTCGGCTACTCGATCGACATCTATCGGCGTCAGTCGAAGCCCACCGCCAGCCTGCTCGACTTCAGCTTCTTCACCGCCTTCTTCCCCCAGCTCATCGCCGGCCCGATCGTACGGGCGACGGAGCTGCTCCCGCAGATCGACCGGCCGGCCCGCCCGGAGGCCGGCGCCATCGGCGAGGGCCTGCTGCTCATCTGCATCGGCATGGTGAAGAAGATGGTGCTCGGGGACGGCATCGGCCGCGCCCTCGTCGATCCCTTCTTCGCCAACCCCAGCCACTACAACGGCCCCGAGGCCCTCCTCGCCGACTGGGCGGCTTATTTTTCTCTCTATTGTGACTTCTCCGGATACACCGACATCGCCATCGGCTCCGCCCTGCTCTTCGGCATCACCCTCCCCCAGAATTTCGACCGCCCCGCCTTCGCCCCCAGCCCCGTGGAGCACTGGCGCCGCTGGCACATGACCCTCGGCCGCTGGCTGCGCGACTACCTCTACTTCCCCCTCGGCGGCTCGCGCGGCGGCCCCCTCCTCATCTGGCGGAACCTCTTCCTCGTCTTCTTCGTCTCCGGCGTCTGGCACGGCGTGGGCGCCTCTTACGTGCTCATGGGCCTCTACAACGGCGTGCTGGCCGCCACCTGGCGCCTCCTCCGCCCCGTCCCCGGCGCCGGCGCCGTCGGCGTCTTCGAGCGGCTCCTCTGCTTCCAGCTCACCGCCCTGTCCGTGATGGCCCTCCGCCCCATCGCCCTCACCGACCTGAAGGCGGCCCTCGTCTCCCTCACCGCCTGGCAGCGCCCCACGGGCGGCCTCTTTGACGCCCAGGCGGCCGCGCTCCTGGCGCTGGTGGTGGCCCTGCACCTCTCCCCCCGCGACTGGCGGGCCCAGCTCCTCCGCGGCGCCCGGCGAGCGAGCGCACCCGCCCTGGCCCTGCTGCTGATCGTGGTGGGCGGCCTCTGCGCCGTGTCGGCGGTAGACGCGCGGGATTTTTACTACTTCCAGTTTTGAGGGGACGGGGCGGCCCGGAGCGGTCTCCGTGTTCGCGAACCCCTTGCCAGCCGATACCCGATTTGTTACACCTATCACCCGAGTTCCCTGAACAGGCTGGCCCAGCCCAATCCATTGACCCACCTGCAGACCTGGCTCGGTTGTGATCTCCCCCGTCTTCCGAACCCCTCTCCAGTCCCCGCTCCGTAGCCTCCTCCTCCTCGGGCTGGTCGGCGCCGCGGCATGTGGCCCCGATCCATGTCCCGTCGGATCCGCGCGGTGGGAAGATGGGCTCTGCCATCTTGAGGAGGAGGGCGGGGGCAGTGGGGGCGGAGGCAGTGGGGGCGATGGAATGGGAGAGGGCGGCGGCGACGGGACGACGGGAGACAGCGCCGACCCACTGCCCCCGGCCTTCACCATCGAGACCTCCACCTGTGCCGCCCCCGTCGCCCTCGGCTGGACCCTCCTCGTGCCGCCGACCGAGCTCGGAGAATGGTCGGATACGGTCTTTCAGTCCATCGAGGCGGGCGCGGTGGCCATTATTCCCAGCGGTTCGGGGGCCATCATCATCTGGGAAGACTATTATGCCGAGCTGCATGCCCTGGCCGTCGGCGAGGCCGAGCTCGACCCAGCCGATTTTCCTATGGTCTCGGACTCCGCGGCCTTCACCCTGCTGGACCTCGACCAGGATGGAGAGGACGAGCTTCTCGCTTTCGGCGGCCCGGAGTTCACCCTGTTCACCGATCTCCCTCGGTCTTTTGCCTCCGAAACGGTGACCATGCCCGACGGGCTCAGCCCCCGCGATATCAGCCCCGCCTATATCGATGACACAGAGCAGATCGATCTCTTCATCTCCTTCACTCACAATGAGTCCCCCCCGCCGAGCCGTGTCTGGCATGACCCGGGGATTGCCTTCACCGGTGCCGCCCAGGAGATCAGCGATCCCGGCGCCGGGTGGGGGAGGACCTTTGACACCACCCTGCTCGATGTAAATGGGGACAATCGGCCCGACGCCTATATTTGTAACGATTTCGGCCGAGAGACGGCTCCAAACGCATTCTACGCCAATTCAGGAGGCGACTTCGTGAGCGCCGGCGATCCCTCCGGTCTCGGGGTGGTGTCGAACTGCATGGGCTCGGGCTGGGGCGACATCGACGGCGACGGCCTCCTCGACCTCGCCCTCGGCGACGCCGAACGTCTGTGGTTGCTGGTCGATGTTCCGGACTTCGGGTTTGTCGATGTGACCGCCACGAGCGGTATGCCCAACCTCGACGGCCACCAGATGTTGTGGGGCCTCTCGATCACCGATCTCGACAATGACGGTCGTAATGATCTCATCCTGCCCACGTCGTGGTTCTGGGACGGTGACGCAGAGCCCTGGCCCCTGTGGATTGGCCTGCAGAACGAAGATGGCACCTTCACGGAGGCGGGGGCCTCTTTGGGATTCCCCCAGGAGGCCGACACACGAACCGTCGTCCCGTTTGACATCAACGGGGATGGCGTGCTCGACCTCATCGTGGGGGATGGTCAACGGTCCCCCTGGGTATTCCTGTCCAATGGTTGCACCGACGGAAACTGGCTTGAGCTCGGCGGTCCGGAGGGCACCCGGGTGGTGGTGGAGGCCGGCGGACGGAGCTTTGTGGGTCTCATCACGACGGAGGCGAGCTTCAAGTCGGCGAAACCCCGGGGCACCCATGTCGGCCTCGGGAACATGGACACGGTGGACCGCATCACCTGGTATCCCCCCTGGCGGGAGCCCCTGACCCTCGAGGGCCCCATCCCCGCGCGCAGCCTCATCACGTGGTCCGGGGATTGAACGGCGAGGGCACCAGGCGCCCGCGCTCGGCGGGCGCCGCCGAGGGACGACCGGCGGGGAGGCTCTTGCAGCGGCTGGACCGCTCTGGCATACTCCTTGAGTGGAGGATGGGATGACGACGACAACGATGATGAGCCTCGTAGCCCTGATGGCGCTGGCGGCCTGCGGCGGCAAGGCCGGTGAGGGTTCCGAACCGGGGCAGTGCACCGACGGCGCCGACAACGACGAGAACGGCAAGTTCGACTGCGACGATCCGGGCTGCGCCGCGGGGCCTGACTGCAAGAGCACCGGCGACAGCGGAGAGCCTGACACCTCCGGGGAGGGCGACGCCGACGTAGACGCCGACACCGACACCGACACCGACGCCGACGCCGATGGAGACACGGACACCGACACCGACGCCGACGCCGATGGGGACACCGACGCGGACGCCGACGCCGACTCGGACGCCGACGCCGATGCCGACTCCGATGCGGACGCCGACGCCGACTCGGACGCCGACGCCGATGCCGACTCCGATGCCGATGCGGACGCCGACTGCGCCGCCAACACCATCGTCGGCACCATTGGGGGGACCGCGGCGACCTACAACAACTGGGCCTACGAAGAGACCTCCTTCGGCGCCATGCTGGTGGGCACCTCGGATACCTCTGGGGCCACCCCCTGTGACCTCGCAGCGGGGGCCGCCACGTATACGGGCACCAAGATTCAGATCATGATCGAGGGCACTCCGGCCTCGGGCGACACGGTCACCCTGTACCAGGCCGCGAGCTTCATGCCGGCGCCCTCCACCCTGGCCGAGGTGCTCCTGGAGACCGGAACGGGCAGCCTGAACAAGGCTCTGGCTGACGGCAGCGCCTTCAGCATTGATCTGTACACGCTCAACTCGGAGCTCGGTTTGAGCAGTTTTGAAGCCAACTTCTCCGATGGCTCCAAGATCGCTTCTGGGAGCATCTACTCCTGCTACTGCTCGATCCTGGTCCCCTGAACGGTCCGCTCGAAATAACACACAGGTGTATATTTCGGGCGGCGCGGGGTAAGGCTGGTTGAACCTGCCTATCGGCATGCCGAGAGGCAGGTTGTGACGGAAACGGCGGGCCGTCTATCGGTCGGGAGGCCGGGGGGCGGCGCTCGAGCACAGGCAGGAGTGCGGCTTGGCGCCGAACCGCTGCCGGTACGCCCCTCAGGTGCGGGGGTAAGACCGGGCCAGGTTTTCGAGCACCTTCTTCATGCCGGCCTCAATACCCGCCATAAGTCCGGCGCGGTTCACCAGCTCGCCCAGGAGGCCGCCAGCGTCGTAGTCGAGGTGCAGGGTCACGAGCGTGTTGGTGCTCGGCTTCATGGTGCGGAGGCTGTAGCTCATCGCCCCCTTGGTGCGCTTCCCGGTGGTCTCGATGAGGACTCGGCGGCCGCCGTGGGCGTCATCGGGGCGGAGGAAGCGGTAGCCCATGTCGCGGCTCTTCGGGCTCAGCTTGAGGGTGACCGTGAAGTCACCCGTGCCGTTCTCCTTGAAGCCGTCGAAGGCGCCCTCGACGAGGACGCGGTGGTGGGCTGGATCGGAGAGCCACTCAAAGACGCGGTCGCGCGGGACGCCTTCGAGGAGGATGTCGGTGGTGATGACCGCCATGGGGTCGGTTCCTTCGTTGGGCGGCCCCCTTAACCGGTCCCGGTCGCGGCTGCTCGGCCGTGCTAACGAGGGGGATGCTCGCGCTCATCCCCACCCTCGCGCTGATCCCCTACTTTGAGATCCCCGTCTGGAAGCTCGGGCCCATCGAGCTTGACTCCTGGGCCCTGCTGGTCAGCCTGGGCTTCATCCTCGGCCTCGAGATCGTGCGGGCCCGGGCCATCAAGCTCGACCTCGACGTCCGCGACATCATCGACGGCATCGTGGTCACCGTCGGGCTCGGCTTCGTGGGCGGGCACTTGATGCACGTCCTCGCCTACCACCCCGAGAAGCTGGAGAAGGACGGGGTGATGGCGCTCGTGCGCGTCTGGGAGGGCTTCTCGAGCACGGGCGGCTTCCTCGGCGCGGTCGCGGGCTCCTTGCTCTTCTACAAGGTGCTTCGAAAGCGGCCCTTCTGGCCCCACGCCGACACCATCACCTTCGGCTTCCCCTTCGCCTGGACGCTCGGGCGCCTCGGCTGCTTCTCGGCCCACGACCACATCGGACAGAAGACCAGCTTCTTCCTTGGGGTTGACTTCCCCGAGCGCTACTACGGCGGCCCCCGCCACGACCTCGGCCTCTACGAGGCCCTCTGGACCGCGGTCATCGCGCTCGTCTTCTTCCTCCAGCGCGACCGCCGGGTGAAGTTCGGGCACTTCACCTCGCTCTGGTGCTTCCTCTACGCGCCGGCGCGCTTCGGCCTCGACTTCCTCCGCAACACCGACCTCGAGAACGCCGACGTGCGCTGGCTCCACCTCACACCGGCCCAGTGGGTGATGATCGGGATGGTGGGCGCGGGCGTGGCGATCCGCGCCTGGATGAGGACCCAGCCCGAGCCCGCCGCCGCGCCGAGCCCGAGCCCCGCTGACCCGCCGGCGCCCCCCGCCGCCCCTGGAGACCCCTCATGAAGGGCCGCATCCTCTTCAACGGCAACGCGGGCAGCGAGCTGCTCGACCGCGCCGCCCCCTTCCTCCGCGGCGCCGCCCGCGGCGCGCCCCCCAAGGTGCTGCTCGTCACGGCCGCCTGGAAGGAGGGCGAGTACAACGAGGGGCCCGTCAAGGAGGCCCTCTACCAGCTCGGCATCACCGAGCCCATCCACAATTCCTGCGTCTGGCACGTCTGGCGCGACTTCCTCTCCCGCCGGCCCGACGTGGCGGCGGTCTGGGCGGAGACCACCGAGGCGATGGAGGCCATCCAGGCCTACTACCTCGAGAAGACTGCTTTTCACGCCCAGCTCATCCGCCGGGGGGTGCGCGAGCTGCGGGCGCGCGTGCCCGAGGCCTCGCTCGGCGCGCTGCACACCCGCGACCCGCTCCGGCCCGAGTCCCAGCTCAGCGGCCGCGAGCTCTTCGCCAAGGCCCTGTCCCGCGAGCTCCTCGGCTCGATCGACGACCTCAAGGAGAACGACGAGCGCATGCTCGCCGCCCTCGACGACGCCCAGGACCAGGTCCACGCCCGCACGGGCCTGCGCTTCGACCCCGAGTGGCTCCGCGCCCGCGATCAGCTCCAGCAGCGCATCCTCGGCGCCGACGCCCTCATCTTCTTTGGCGGCTCGCCGACCGAGCTCTTGGGCGCCCTGCGCTTCTTCGACCTCCAGCCGGCGCTGATGGAGTCGCTCCGCCGCGGCGCCACCTTCGTCGTGAGCTCGGCCGGCGCGCTCGTGCTCTGTGACCGGATGATCGTCTACGACAACTACGCCGGCGACCCGCTCTCCCGCGACTTCCGCCTGCTCGACCGCGGGCTCGGCCTCGTCGGCGGGCTCCAGATCCTGCCCCACTGCATGGACCGCATCCAGACCGACGACCCCGACAACCTCGCCTACCTCGCGCGCCGCTTCTCCTCGCGGGTCTGCGCCGGGCTCAACGAGGAGAGCTACCTGCTCGTCGAGCTCGGGGGGCCCGTGGTCACCTCGGTGGGCCGCGACGGGGTCTACGTCTTCGGACCCGAGGGAAAGAAGTCGCGGTACAACGCGGGGGAGCGGATCTCGTTTTGAGATCGCCTCCAGCGGACCGCGCTCACCCTAAAAATTGTGCGGCGCCCGACTTGCGCCCCTAAGGTCTGCCCCGGATGGCGCGTGCTCTCTTCACACCAGGGAGCGGATCATGCAGCGCAGCACGGCAGGGCGGGTGGCGGTCATCGGCGGAGGCATCGGCGGGCTCACCGCGGCGGCGCTGCTCGCGGCACGGGGCGTCGAGGTCGATGTCTACGAGCGGGCGGCGGCCCCCGGCGGGCGAGGGCGCACCGACACCCTCGGCGACCGCCAGGTGAACCTCGGGCCCCACGCGCTCTACGCGGCGGGGGCGGCCGACCGGGTGCTGCGGCGCCTCGGGATCACGCCGGCGGGGGCCGTGGCGCCCCCCGGTGGGAAGGTGCTCCGGGGCGGCGCCCTCCACGCCCTCCCCGCGACCCTGGGCTCGGCCCTCTCCACCACCGCGCTCGGGCTCGCCGACCTCGCCTCGGTCGGCCGCCACCTCCTCCCCGGCGGCGACCCGGCGGGCACCGTGACCGACTGGCTTGCCGGGGCGCCCCCTGCGGCGGCCGACCTGCTGCGCGGGCTCGTGCGCGTCTCCTCCTACTGCGAGGCGCCCGACCTCCAGTCTGCGGCGGCGGCGGTCCGGCAGCTCCGGCTGGCGCTGCGCGGGGTGCGCTACCTCGACGGCGGCTGGCAGCGCATCGTCCTGGCCCTCCAGGCGGCGCCGGGCGTCCGCGTGCACACGGGGGTCGACGTCCGCCAGCTCCCCGAGGACGTAGACGCGGTCGTGATCGCCGGGCCGCCCGCGCTCGCGCGACGCCTCGGCTGCGCGGTCCCGCCGCTCACGGCGGTCCGGGCCGCCTGCCTCGACCTCGCCCTCGACCGCCTGCCGGTGCCCGAGCACCGCTTCGTGCTCGGCCTCGACGAGCCCCTCTACCTCTCCGAGCACGGCGGCGTGGCCGCGCTCGGCGGCCCGGTGCTCCACGTCGCGCGCTACCTCGCGCCCGGTGAGCCGGGGGCCGCCGCCCGACCGCGCCTCGAGGCCCTCCTTGACCAGGCCCAGCCCGGCTGGCGATCGGTCGTGAGGGCAGAGCGCTTCCTCCCCGAGCTCATCGTGACCCACCGCGTCGACCGGCCGGGGGAGCGGGTCGAGGGCGCCCAGCAGGTCGGGGGGCGGCCGGTGCACCTCGTGGGTGACTGGGTCGGCGAGGAGGGGATGCTGCTCGACCGGTCGATGGCCAGCGCCGAGGCCGCCGCCGACGCCCTGCTCGTCGGCGCGCGACGGGCGGCGTAGAGGAGCGAGATGGACACCACCGTGGCCAGCGAAGCGGAGCGGCTCCGGCGGCGCCTCTGGGGCGTCGCCTATCGGATGACCGGCACCGTCCAGGACGCCGATGAGGTGGTGCAGGACTGCTTCCTCCGCCTGCTCGAGCGCCCCCCGGCCGACACGGGGCGCCCGCTCGACGGCTGGATGGTCACCGTGGCCCTCAACCTCTCCCGCGACCGCCTCCGTCGCCGTCAGCGCGAGGCCTACCTCGGGCCCTGGCTACCAGCGCCGGTCCCCGACAACCGCCTCGCCGACGAGGCCCTGATGATGCGGGAGACGGCGAGCTGGGCCTTCCTCCGCGCCGCGGAGGCGCTCTCCCCCACGCAGCGCGCGGTCTTCCTGGCGCGCGAGGTGCTCGAGCTCTCCTCGGCCGAGACCGCCGCCGCCCTCGGCAGCAGCCCCGGCGCGGTGGACGTGGCGCTGCACGAGGCCCGGGCCCGGCTCGGCAAGCCCCCGAAGCGGCCCCGCAAGCGCGACGACGCCGTGGTGCTCGCCTTCCTCGGCGCCCTGCAGCTCGGCCTCACCGGTGCGGCGACCCGCCTCCTTCACCCGAACGCCGTCGCCCTCAACGACGGCGGCGGGGTCGTGCAGGCGGCGCGGGTGCCCGTGCGAGGCGCGGGCAAGATCGTCACCTTCTTCCGGAGACTCCAACGCCAGTATCCGGCAGGGGTCCGCTGGAGGCTCCAGCGCTGTAACGGCGCGCTCACCGTCGTCGGCGAGCACCGCGACCCGCGCCTCCGTGGGCGGAAGCCCAACCGATTCACGTTGATCTGCGAGGTGGAGAGCGGCCAGATCTGTACGCTCTGGTCGCAGCTCGTGCCGGCCAAGCTCGCGCACCTGTGATGGGACCCGCTGGCGCAGGGGATTATGGTTGCCGCCTGAACCCAGGACAGACACGATGGCTCGCACCGCGCTCGGCACCCTCGGACTGGTCTCCCTCTTCGCCTGCTTTGGCCTCGCCTGCTCAGGGGTGGCCGATGTGGCGTCGGAGGCGCCCGTGGAGGTTCCCGCGCCCAGCGCGGGGCCGACCGCCCCCCGCGAAGACCCCCGCCTCGTCGAGGTCCGCGCGATCTACGAGCGCTATCGGGCCGACGATCCCCCGCGACGGGAGGACCTGCCGCTCTCCCGGCGCCTGAGGGCGTCTTGGACCGCGCACAACGAGGATGTGGACTTCGACCCTGTCATCGACGCCCAGGACTACGCGCTCTCCAACATCGACGTCACCCTCGATGGAGACGAGGTGGTGGCGCGGTTCACGAACGGAGGTGAAGCCCGAGAGGTGCGCTGGGTGATGGTGCAGGAGGAGGGCCGCTGGGTGATCGATGACCTGCGGACCGCCCGCTGGTCGTTGGCCACCCTCACCGCCGGGTAGCGCAGCGCTGTGGGAGCCGAGCCGGGGGGAGCGTCACTCCAGGGGTGGGACGGCGAGAGGCCGTACATTCAGCCCCCGCAGGACGACACCATGCGCGACAAATCAGGGATTGACCCACGCGGGCGTGTTACCGCTGATGGTCACCGTCGAGGCGCCATCCCAGATGGGGCTCCGCTCCGGACCCTCGGCTGGGCTGAAGGTGTTTCCCTGGAGGATCAGCTCATCGACAAAGGGCCCTGGATCCGAGCTGAGGCTCGCATAGTCGATGAGCGAGACCCAGCCACCCACCGCCTCGATGATGTTGTCCTCCACGGTGATGCGGTCGAAGTGGGCATCTCTGTAGCGGAAGATCCAGACTCCCGTGCTCCCTCCCGACCAGGTGTCTCGTCGAATCGAGGTTGCGCAATGGAGCTGATTCCCCGATATCAGGAGGCTTCCCCCCGAAGCAGAGTCTCCGGAGTGGGAGATGCCCACATCCACTCCCTCCATCTCATTTCGCTGGAGGGTGATGTTGTCTGTGCTCCCCTGGAAGCTGATTCCCCGACTGAAACTATCCCCCCCTCCCGAGACGACGAACAGATTGTCCTCCACCAGCACATCGGCGGAAGCATCGAAGCGGAGCAGCTCATCGGTAGAGTCGGCGGAGCTCTGCCGGCTGACCCGGAGCTCGTTGTTTCGAATCTCCACCCCCGTCACGCTGTCGCCCGGGGCATAGGGAGAGAAGTAGATGCCATGGCCGAGGGTCTCGATGACGTTGTCTTCGATGACAATATCCCCTGGCCCAAAGGGGGTGGTTCCGACCTCGTCTCCGAAATCGAGCCCCCAGCCGCCCTGGAAAGAATTCCCGGTGACCACTCCCCTCTTCACGGTCAGGTTGGCGGTGCTACCAGACCACTCGACCCCTTCATCCTCGATGATGGTGGAGTCTACCAGGGTGAAGCCGTCCACATAGAAGGCATGAAGCGGGGTCCACACGTCGGTGTTCTGGCTGAAGAACCCTTGAACCACGACGTCTTCGCAGTCCTGAAAGAGGATACCCTCGGTTCGAGAGTCCGTGAAGCGGACATCGGTGAAGGTGACAGACTGGGAAGAGAGGACCGCCACCGCGCGCGCGAGGGTCTGGTCTTCCGACCCCCAGTTGCCCTCGTATCCGGTCACCCGCACCCGTTCTAGCAGGAGGCCATCCACCCGCTCGAAGCGCCCGAGGTTGTCGGCCTCCGGGTAATTCCAGCACTCCACGAGCCGCGAATGTCGATCTCCATCGAGCACGATATCGCGGAGCTGCAGGTCGGTGGCGTCGGATGCCTCCAGCATGCGTGTGGGGTAGAACCCCTCGGTCGTCGGATAGACCAGAGCGCTCTGAAGCACAGCCGGAGCCACATCACCTTCATCTTCCGGATCTGCATCTTCCGGAACTTCCGGACCCGCCAGGCGAGAGCCGCTGGGCAGCCGCAGCGCGGAGCCGATCCGATAGACACCCCCATCGAAGCGGAGCCGCGGTAGGAGGTCGAGCGCCCGCTGGAGGCCCACCTGATCCTCAACGCCGTCGTCGGGCAGGGCACCGAACCACTCCGGGTAGAGGGCCTCTACCTGGGGCTCTCCGGAGAGCCTCCCAGCATCCCCAAAGATCCTCGCGCGACCCGCATCGATGGCGCCCATCAGGCTGAGCTCGACCTCGGGGCCGAGCTCCAGCCAGGCCCCGGTCACAAAACGGAGGCCCACCGTCGACGGGACGCTGAGGTCGCTCACCACCGCGTAGGCGCCCACCTCTTCGAAGACGAGCGTCGTGGTGCAGTCCGGTGGAAGGGCAGCGATCCAGGCGGCGACACTTCCGGACTCGCTGGGATCTCCCTGGTCTGCCACCTCTGGAGAGACCCTGCGGAGCTCGAAGCCGGCGCAGGGCGCCCCGGAGTCGCCCCCGATCCCGCTGTCCCCCTGGCCCTCCGCGCTGTCGGGGTGGAGGCCGGTCTCTGCGCCCCCCTCCTCCCGCTGTTGTTCTTCAGGCCCTTTGCCCGAGGCTGGATCCCCACAGGCGGAGGCCAAGATGAGCACCAGGCAGTGGATGAGGAGCGGTTGGAGGCGCATGGTCCGCAGCGTAGCACCCCATCGGCCCGAAGTGGAGCGCTCGGCAGCGGCCGGGCCCTCGCCACCGATCCCGCCCTCATCCTGGCCGACGAACCCACCGGGAAGCCCGACCGCGCCCGGCTCCGGGGTCGGATCGCCGATGGCCGCGTGGTCAGCGCGTCCTCGGGTGTATAATCTACCCCGCATGTACTCTCCCCTCCCCTCCTCACGACCCTCCTCGAGATCCTCCGGCGGGCTCCCCCTCCTGGTGGTGCTCGCCTCGCTCTCACCGGCGTATGCCGAGCCCGTCTCCATCCCCGCAGGCTCCTTTCAACAGGGCAGCGGTCGGGCTGCAGACGAGCCCCTGCGGCAAGTGGCCCTGTCCGCCTATCGAATCGACCGGACGGAGGTGAGCATCCGCGAGTTCGAGGCCTTCGCCACCGCGGGAGGCTACAGCAACTCCGCGTTATGGTCAAAGGACGCTGCCACTTGGCTCAGCGGGCACCCGAACGGCGCGGGCCCCGAGCTGCGGGCTTCGGGTCGCGACGGCGACCACCCGGTCGTGGCGGTGACCTGGTACGAGGCCGACGCCTATTGCCGATGGAGGGGCGGGAGCCTGCCCACCGAGGCCCAATGGGAGCACGCCGCCTGTGGCAACGGCGGCACCCGTTACCCCTGGGGTGACTCCGAGGAGGTCGATGCACCCTGGTATGCCGAGGGGAAATTCGGGCATGTCACGAGCGTCCACACGCGCCCCGTGGGTCAACAGGACAAGGGGCTGGAAGGGCCTTTCGGCCTGCTCTTTGCCGCCGGAAATGTTTGGGAGTGGACACAGGACTGGTATCACCGGGATGCCTACACTCCGAGCTCGGCCAATCGGGACACCCCGGCGACAGACCCCGTTGGCCCTACGAGTGGCACTTGGAAGACCATGCGGGGCGGCGCGTACATGAATCTGCCGAGCTACTGCAGCTGCTCGCACCGCGAACCTGCCCGCCCCGACCGGCTGGCCCTCACCACGGGTTTTCGATGCGCCTATCCGGCCACGTGATTGTCTGGCGTCGCACCCTCGGACGGCCGGCCTCCGGACGGCCCTGCTCCGCAGCCTCATCCGCGAGATCAACCGCGCTGCGCTGCGCGATGAGCGCCGCCCTTGGCCTCGGCTTCTTCGGCTGCAACGGCGGCGGGGGTGGCTCGACCGCGCCCCGGTCCACCGACGCGCAGGACCCCTCCGCGGCGCCGAATTCACCGATCGAGGGCGAAGTCGAGGGGATGGTGCCCATCCCGGCCGGCGAGGTGATGCTCGGCCCTCAGGACCTCCCCCCACCGGGCAATTTTCCGAATGGCGGGCCGATAGGACCACCACCGGGCGCGCCGGGTGGTCCACCCATTCAAAAGACGATAGACCCCTCCCGCCCTGACCTTGGCGCTCCCCTGGGGGCTTCCCGTCAGGTCGGCGGCCCTCCCGCGATGGGCATGTCTCCCCCCGATCCGCCCGTGCCGGAGCACCCGAAGGTCTGGAACAGCTACGGAGGCAAACAGATCAAGGCGCGACGGGTGGCGGTGGACGCCTTCTGGATGGACCGCACGGAGGTGAGCCGCGCCGCCTACAAGGTCTTCCTCGACTCGACCGGCTATCGCCCCCCCTTTGTGGATGAGCCCTGGGCAGCCGAGGGCTGGAACTGGGAGGGGACAGACTTTCCCGAGGGCACCGGAGACCACCCCGTCGTACTGGTGAGCTGGTACGACGCCGCCGAATACTGCGCCTGGGCCGGGAAACGACTCCCCACCGAGGCGGAGTGGCAGCTCGCCGCGCTCGGGCCGTCGAGCGAGAGGCGCTCCTATCCCTGGGGAGTGACCTGGGATGGTGCGCGCTGCAACCATGGGCGAATGGAGGAGCCCAATTTCGACGACAGCGATGGTTACCTCCACACCTCTCCCGTGGGCGCCTTCCCCTCGGGCCGCAGCCCCTACGGCCTCGATGACGCCTATGGCAATGCGTGGGAATTCACGAGCGACCTCCGCGTGGACTCCTGGGAGCAATATGTCTATGAGAAGTCCGGCGAGGTGCTGCACGATGTGCGTTCCGTACAGCCCGGCCTCTACGTCGCCGTCCGGGGCGGGGCCTACTTCTTCGACCTGGCCATTCATCCGGCTGGAGAGCGGAATGAATTCCTGAGTGAGCTGCGCCGAAAGACCTCCGGGTTTCGGTGTGCCCGTTGAAGAGCCCTCGCTGGTGGACCGTCGCTTCCCGGCTGGGGCTCCTGATAGGCGGCCTCCTGGTCGGTCTCTTCCTGGGAGAATTGGCCGCCCGAGTCATCCGACCGGCTGGCAATTCGGACCTCCTGTTCAACTCTCCCGATGCATCTCCCCCCGGGCTCTATCAAAGAGATACGGCGCTCCTGCTGGTGCCCACCCCGGGCTTTCAGGCCACCGCTCGTTCCCTTGGTTATGCCGTCCCCATCCGTATCAATCGCCTGGGGATGCGCGGGCCGGAGCCCGAAGCGGTGGCGGAGGTCGCTCGCTGGCTCACCATCGGCGATTCCTTTACCTTCTCCATTCAGGTGCCCGAGGAGCAGACCTTCATCGGCCGCCTCTCCGCCGAGCGAAAGGAGCATTTCTGGAACGCCGGTGTGGATGGTTACTCCACCTGGCAGGCCCTGGATCGTTACAAGGGGCTCCGCAGCTCAAGCGGATCTTCCGCCGTCCTGCTGCTCTTCTTCCTTGGAAACGACCTTCAGGACAATGAGCGTTGGCCCATCCAAAAGGCCGAGATGGATCGCCCTCCGCCGGCACCCCCAGCGGGCGCCACCCGGACCGCCGGAGGCCCACCGCGGCCGCCCGAGATTCGACAGGGGCCCCCACCGCTCCAGTGGTGGAAGTCCATCCTCCTCAAAAACTCTTACCTCTATGCTCACCTGCGCGTATGGAGTCGGGCGCGGGAGCTGGCGACCGGTCGAGACCCCTCCATTCAGCGTTGGGGGGATGAGCTCTCGATCTACACCCGCAGCGGGGCCCCCCGCCTCGCCGCGTTGATTCAAAAGAGCGAAGCGCCGCTCCGGGCCCTGGCGGAGGAGGCCGCCCGCAATGGCGACCAGCTCCTCGTCGCCGTGGCCCCTCCCGCCTTCGTGGTAGACCAGCGGCGTGTGGAGCCGACCTTCAAGGTCGTCGGCCTCGATCCAGCCACTGCGACCCTGGACGCCCCCGCCCTCGCCGTATGGGAGCTCCTCAAACGCACCGGGATCTCTGCCTGCGACCTCACCCTGGCCCTCCGCGCCGGCCAGGAGAGCGCGAGCACGCGGGGGGACGCGATGTACCTCACCTATGATGGCCATTGGACCCAAGCGGGCCATGCCGTGGTCGCCGAGGAGCTTCAGCGGTGCCTCCAGCGATAGCTGAAGGTATCGGCGATATCCTGAAGTGAGCGTAGGCCCAATCGCAAGGGTGGCCATCAACACGGAATTCTGGACGCAGTGTCCTTCGTTGGAGGGGATCGGCGGCGCCAGAGATGGAGTGCGCGGGGTGGCGGTGCAGGAGGAGGGCCGCTGGGTGACCCTCGACCTGCGGACCGCCCGCGGGTCGCTGGCCACCCTCATCGGCGGGTCGCGCAGAATTGTGTGAACCAAACGGGGGCGACCGTCACTCCAGAGGTGGGACGGCAAGAGGCCGTCCCTTCAACCCCCCTGCAGGAGAGACACCATGCGCAGCAAGACCCACATCAAGGCCGGCCCCGTCTTTTGGAAGATTGAGGGCGTCAAGGGCTGACAGGCTCGCCTCGCGCTCCGCGGGCCCGCCGCGGCGCTCGGCCGGCCCCGTCGCTCGGACGGGCCGTGCCCTGCGTCTCGGCGGGCCGCGCGGCGCGCGGAAGGTGGTGGTCAATCCGGAGGACGTCAGCGTGAGCAGCGGCGCCACCATCGCCCTGGCCGAGGGAGGTGCTGCGCGCCCTCCTGATGGGCGAGGCCCTCGTCCTCACATGGCCTCGGCCCCAAGCTCCCGAGCCAGCAGCTCCAACCAGAAGGGTCGCTCCGCCTCGATGAAGTAATGGTCCCCCGGGCGCATGTGCAAGGCGTAGGCACCCCGGGTGTGCCCCTTCCACCCCATGAGGTGAGAGGCGGTGACGAAGGGGTCCGTTCGCCCCCCGACGGCGGTGATGGGACAGTCGAGCAGGGGCCGAGGGGCATAATGGTAGGTGTTGTTGACCTCCAGGTCGGCCTGCACCATCAGCGCGAGCAGGCGGCGCAGGTCGGCGTCTTCGTAGAGGGCCGTGCTGGTGCCGAAGTTGAGCGAGCGCATGAGCTCGAGGAGCTGCGCCTCCGGCAGGCGATGGCCCGGCACCTCCGGGTTCGGGCTGAACTGAAGCACGTCGTGGTGGAGCTGCTCGGGGGTGTAGGTCGAGGGCGCGCGGGCGCCGGAGACGAAGAGCCGCGAGGGCAGCGGTCCGCCGCTGGCGCGGAGGCGGTGGGCGAGCTCGAACATCTCCAGCGCGCCGATACAGTGCCCGAAGAAGGCGAAAGGCCGGTCGAGCCAGGGTCGGATGGCCTGGGCGAGCGCGTCGGCCACGGCGTCCATGTGCCGGAGCGGCGGCTCGGAGAGGCGGGCGCCGCGCCCCGCGAGCTGAACGGCGCACAGCTCCACATGCTCCGGCAGCCGCGCGGCCCACTTGTGAAAGAGCGCCGGGCCGCCCCCTGCATAGGGGAAACAGAAGAGACGCAGCCTCGCTGCCCTCCGGGGCGCCGGGAGCACGATCCACCGGTCGCCGACAGGGACAGGGACAGGGACAGGTGCAGCGACAGGGGCGACCCTCTGGGCCCCGCCCTCGGACAGGAGTCGGAGCGCCCGGTCGGCGAGGTCCCGGACAGCCGCACCCTCGATGAGCATGGCCGCAGGCAGGTTGACCCCGAGCTCCGCCTGCACCCGGCGGCGGAGCTCCACCGCCATCAGGGAGTCGAGGCCCAGCGTGTTGAGGTGCAGGTCCAAGGGGACGTTGGACTCCGACTGGCCCATGCTTTCGGCCACGAAGCGCCGCAGCAGCGCCGTGACCTCGGTCTGCCGCTCCAGGAAGGGCAGCGCGGCGAGGCGCTCGGGCAGGGAGGGGGCGACCGCGGTCGGGCCCGTACGCTCTGTGGGGGCGCTCCACAGCTCCCGCAAGAGCGGGCGATGGGCGAGCGCCTGTGCGGCGACCGAGCGGTCGAGCGCTATCCCCCAACGCTGCGCCGCTCCCCCCCGCAGGACGCGCATGAAGAGCTTCGTCCCCTCGCCGGCCGTAAAGGGGCGGACGCCGACCCGCCGGAAGTAGCGGAGGACCTTGTCCATTAGGGCCGCGTCGGCGCTGGCCCCGTCGGCCCAGGGCCCGGCGTCGAAGCTCGTGGCGGGGAGGCCGCGGGCCCGGAGGTGGTGGGCGAGCCCGTCCAAGAGCGCGTTCCCGGCCGCGTAGCCGCCGAGGCCCTCAGCGAAGTCGGGGAGCGAGCCCGCGACCGAGGACAGGAGCAGGAAGAAGTCGAGCCCCTCCCCGCCGAGGCAGCGCTCGAGCACGAGGGCGCCGATCCCCTTCGCCTCGAGGGAGCGGTCGAGCTCCGCCGCCGAGAGGCCCCGGAGCGGCCCGGCCCGGAATTCAGCAGCCGCGTGGACCACCCCGCGGACGGGCGGGCAGCCCTGCCCACGGAGGGCGTCGAGGAGGGCGCGGAGGCCGGGCTCGTCGGTGATGTCGAGGGCGCCGGTGTAGACCCGCGCCCCCTTCGCCTCGAGGGCGCGCACCGCGGCGATCCGCGGGCCGACCCCGGGCTCCTCCCGGAGCGCCTCCCAGCGCTCCCGAGGCGGGAGGGGGCTGCGCCCGACGAGCACGATGTGGCGGGCCCCCTCGATGACGAGCCGGTCGGCGATGAGCAGGCCGAGGGCGCCCAGGCCCCCCGTGATCAGGTAGGCCGCCTCCCCGCAGATCTGCACCGGCTGGGCCGAATCGGCGGGGGCCGGCCGCAGGCGCAGCGCATAGCGACCGTGGGATCGGAGGGCCAGCTCCTCTTCACCGCGGGGGTCCATCACCTCGGCCACGAGGCGAGCGGCGAGATCGGGGCCGCCGCTACTCTCGGGGATGTCGAAGAGCCCGCCCCAGAGGTCGGGGTGCTCGGCGGCGATGGTGCGCCCAAGGCCCCAGAGCGAGGCGCCGGCGAAGGCGGGCAGCCCGTCCTCGGGC
Organism: Myxococcota bacterium; assembly: GCA_044344255.1. Classification (GTDB taxonomy): domain Bacteria; phylum Myxococcota_A; class UBA796; order UBA796; family UBA2385; genus JBIJDH01. Next base: position 8,629 of record JBIJDH010000023.1, on the reverse strand, counting down.
CGGGTGAGGTGGACCTGCCGGGTCACGATCGAGAGCCGGGGCGCCGGGGCGCTGCGGGCACCCTCTTGGAGAGCGGCCAAGGCTTGCACGAGGTGCAGGGTGCCGGTGAGGGCCCGCGCCTGAAAGGCCCGCACACGGGGGACCCCGGTGGCCTCCGCGCCATCGAGCCCCCAGAGCTGGACGACCCGCGTGAAGGGCTGGGTCACGGCGTCGGCCTCCTTGAGCATCCGGGCGGCGTCCTCGGGGACGCCGGGTCGGATGACGAAACGATCGTCCTCCAAGGCCCGCCAGGCCCGCCCCGCCCACACCGCCACCGCGGGCACCCGGGCGCGGGTGAGGGCGGCGAGGAGCGAGAGCGCGACGCCAGTGTCATCGGCGTAGATGAGCCAGCGGCCGGTGGGCGCGGGCCCCGGGAGGGGTCGGTCCTGCCGTGTCCACACGGCCTCGTAGAGCAGGTCCCCGGTGGAGTCCCCGACAGGCTTGGTTGGGGGCGCGACGGCCGGCCAGCAGCGCTGGCGCTGCCAGGGGTAGGTCGGGAGCGGCACAGGCCGGCCCCCGCTGGGGAAGAGGGCGGCGGGGTCGAGGCGGGCGCCCGCGGTCCAGAGCGCGCCGAGCGCCCCGAGGAGGCTGGCCGTGTCGTCGCGCCCCGCGCGGAGGGTGGGGATCAAGCGCAGCCCCGCCGCAGGCAGTGTGGCCGCAGGCAGTGTGGCCTCGGGCAGTGTGGCCTCAGACAGCGTGGCGGCCGCGAAGGAGAGCAAGGTGGGCTGCGGCCCGAGCTCGACGAGGCGGGTGGCGCCGGCCGCGGCGAGGGCGCGGAGGCCATCGGCGAAGCGCACGGCCCCCCGGAGCTGGTCTACCCAGTACCGCGGGGTGAGGATGCGGTCGTCGGCGAGCTGGCCCGACACATTGCTCACGAGCGGGATCTGAGGCCGCTGGAAGGAGATCGTCCCCGCGACCCGCTCGAAGGCTTCGAGCATCGGCTCCATCAACGGGGAGTGGAAGGCATGCGAGACCCGCAGCCGTCGGCAGCGGGCGCCCTCAGCCTCGAATCGAGCGGCCACCGAGAGGACCGCACCCGCCTCGCCGCTCACCACCACCTGGTCGGGCCCGTTGATCGCCGCGATGGAGACCTGCCCCTCGACACCGACGAGCCGCGCGGCGACCCGCGCCTCCGAAGCGGGGATCGAGACCATGGCCCCGCCTGCGGGGAGGGCCTGCATCAGCCGCCCGCGGGCCGCCACGAGGCGCACGGCCTCCTCGAGGGTGAAGACCCCGGCGACACAGGCGGCGACCAGCTCGCCCACGCTGTGGCCGAGCAGGAGCTGGGGGCGAAGCCCGAAGGAGGCGAGGAGGGCCGCGAGGGCGTACTCAACCGTGAACAGAGCGGGCTGTGTGATTCCGGTCTGATCGAGGGCGAGGGCCAGCTCACTCCCCTCCTCGGCCCAGATACAGTCCTGGAGCGGCAGGTCGAGAAGGGGCTGAAACAGACCGACACAGCGGTCAAAGGCCTCGCGATAGGCCGGCCAGGCCGCGTGGAGCCCCTTCGCCATCCCCGGACGCTGGGCGCCCTGCCCCGTGAAGAGGAAAGCGATACGACCCGGCGCCCCCGGCCGATCTCCGGTGACGGGCGCACGGAGGGCGGTCAGCAGCTCCTCCCGCGAGCCGGCGACGATGGCGAGGCGCCGCTCCATCGGGCTGCGGCGGGTGGCGAGGCTGAAGGCGAGGTCGTGGAGGGAGAGGGTCGGCTGCGCCTCGACGTGAGAGAGGAGGCGGGCTGCAGCGGCCTGCAGCGCCGCCTCGGTCTTCGCCGAGAGCAGGAAGAGCTCGGTCGTGGGGAGCGCGTCCCCGGGGCGCGCAGTGGAGGCGGCGCTCATGGACGGAGCCTCCTCCAGCACGACGTGGGCGTTCGTCCCGCCATGACGGCGCCCAGGGCCCCGAGCTCGATGGGGTCCCCGAGCGCGGTCCCGGTGCCGTGGCACTCGACATAGTCGAGCTCGGCCGCCTTGATCCCCGCCGCAGACAGGGCCTTTCGAATGACCTCCTGCTGCGCGGGGCCGCGGAGGCGGCTGAACTCCACGAAGGTGGAGGGGGTGAGCATCAGCGCGACGCCGCCCGCCAGGGCCAACCTGCACTCCCGCCGGCGGAGGGCCTGACAGGCGAGGTGGACGGTCACCAGGGAGGAGGAGCAGGCGGTGTCCACGGTCATGCTCGGCCCCTTGAGCCCGAGCGTGTACGAGATCCGCCCCGAGGCGACGCTCGCGGTGCAGCCGGTGAGCACGTGCCCATCGAGCTCTTCGAGGCCACCGAGCAGGCCCTTGTACTCCTGGTACATCTGGCCGATGTAGACGCCCGTGTCGCTGCCGACGAGGGTCTCGGGCAGGATCCCCGCGTGCTCGAGGGTCTCCCAGGCGGTCTCGAGCAGGAGGCGCTGCTGGGGGTCCATCCGCTCGGCCTCCCCGGGGGAGATGCCGAAGAAGGCGCGGTCGAACTGCTCGATGTCGGGGAGGAAGCCGCCCCAACGCGTGCACATCTTTCCGGCCGCGCTGGGATAGGCGTCGAACCAGGCGGCGAGGTCCCAGCGGTCCGTGGGCACCTCTGTGATGGCGTCCACCCCGTCCCGAAGGAGCGCCCAGAAGGCCTCGGGGCTCGGGGCCTGAGGGAGGCGACAAGCGAGGCCGATGATGGCGATGGGCTCATCGACCGCTGGGCGAGGACCGTCCGCCACACCCCCCACAGCGGGGTCGCTCGCGGCCTCGCCCGCACCCAGGAGGCTCATCGCCAGCGCCCTCGGGGTGGGGTGCTCCCAGGCCAGCGTCGGCGACAGGGTTCGCCCGAGTCGCTGGCCGAGCCGCGCGAGCAGGGCGGTTACCGCGAGAGAGTCCATCCCGAGGCTCTTGAAGCGCTCGCCCACGTCGATGGACTCGGCCGGGCGGCCGAGCCGGCTCCCGAGCTGCTCGACCATCCATCCAAGCAGGCTCTCCAGGGATTCGAGCTCAGCGGCCACGGCGGGGTCTTCAGCGTGCAAGGGGCGCTCCATGGGCGGCGAGGGGCGGCGACGGGGGATCTTGGGAGGCCTCCTGAGCGGGCGCTCCGGAGGCGACGCCGGCCCCTAAAGGCCAGGGAGCCGCACCGAAAGCGGCTGTCCGAAGAGTGCAAGCGGTTGTCCGATTCGGAGCGCTGAGCCCCCCGCCGCCCCCTTCGTCGCCCTCCCCGTGGGCCCACGCCCAGGCCGCCACCCTCCCGTCCCCGTCGAGCGCCTCGGCACGGCTGCGTGTTCGACGTGACCCTACGGGTCCGTGTGGGTCGGGTCATTGACCGACGGGGCCAAAGAATTGACCGATCTGGCCAAAGTGGACCTCAGGCCGCCCGCCGCCTACGCTCCCCGCACCCGCGAGGTCCTCAACCCGCCGCCCGCTCCCTCCGGAACGCGGCCGGGGTCGTCCCCGTCCAACCGCGGAAGGCCCGGTGGAACGCGCTCACCTCCGCGTACCCGAGCGCGAAGGCCACCTCCGAGATCGCCAGCTCAGGGTCCGCGAGGTGCGTCCGGGCCCGCTCCTGGCGCACGGCGGCCACGAGGTCGAGGTACGTCGTCTGGCACTCGGCGATCCGCCGCCGGAAGGTCCGCGCCCCCATGCCCACCCGCGCGGCGACGAGCTCCGCGCTCGGAGTCCCGTTCGGGAGCGCGTCGGCGATCCGGGACCGGACGAGCTGGAGGAACCGGTCCGGCGGCGCCGACGGGAGCGACGCGAGGTGGGCGTCCAACACCGCGACGAGCTCCAGGTCGGCGCCAGCGCACGGCAGGTCGAGGTGCGCACGATCGAAGACCATCGCCTCCACCGGCTGCCCGAAGCGCACCGGCGCCTCGAAGATCCGCGCGTGCTCGGCCACGGACAGAGGGGCGTCGTGGGCGAACGTCACCTCCCGGAGCGTGAAGGCCGGGCCGGCCACGCGCCGCGCACCGAGGAACACCGCGGCGAACGCCCGCTCGGAGAGCGCGCGGGTCACCTCGAGTGTCCCCGGATCGGGGGTGTGACAGAGGCGGACCCCGTCCCCGTCTTCCTCCAGCCAGAGCATGGCCTCCCCGTGGTTGAGGTGCCCGAAGCGCAGGAGCCGTCGGAGTCCGTCCCCGACGGTGGCGCTCGCAAACAACGCCTGTCCGAGCACGGACGGCAGCGGCGCCTGCAGCGTCAGCTCGGCCATGTGCAAGCCGAAGTCGGGATCACTGGCCCCGCGGATCGCCTCGTCGACCAGGCGCACCAGCCGCGCATGGGAGATCCGGAGATCGGTGTTGGCGAGGTCCTCGAAGCTGAGCCCAGCCGCGGCGAGTATCGGACCCGGCTCGAGGTCGTAGCTGAGCGAGGCGAGCAGGACCGCCTGGACCTCGCGGATGGAGACAACCTCCCGGCCGCTCAAACCCGCCTCCGAGGCCCGGCGGCGGCGTCGCGGTGGCTCTGGCGCTGCCGAACAGAACGCGTGGATGCGACCACGGGAACCTCCTGCGAGGCAACGGTGCCTTTGCGCGGCGGTGATATCGCAAGGCGGGCCCGGCGCAAGGTCAAGACTGGACCGTAGGGTCGCGGCCGAGCGTCTCGCCGCGGGCCTGCTGCGGCCAGTCACTCCACCCGCTCTATCGGTGAAGGCCTCGGCGGTCGGGTAGACCGGCAGGTTGCCTCCCCGACCGCCCATGCAACCCGGATGGACCGAGTCCGACAAACGAGAGACCCCACCCTCGGGAGAGGGCGGGGCCTGGGGAGCGCGTCCTCGGGCGGCGCGGCATCCGAGGGGACTCAGCGCCGCGGGCGCCCGGCGCGGCGCCTACGCCGCCCGCCGCCGCCGCCGCATCGCCAGCGCGAGCACCCCGAGCAGCAGCGACCAGACCGCGCCCGTGTTCCCGGTGGAGGCGCAGCCGCAGCCCTTCCCGCCGTCCTTGTCGTCCGGAGCGTCGGCCGTGTCCTCGTTGTCCGCCGAGGTTGCGTCGAGTCCGTCGCAGTCCTGGTCAATGCCGTCGTCGGGGACGTCTTCGCCGGCCGGGTTCGAGGTCGCGTCGTCGTCGTCGCAGTCCTCGTCCGTCGCCGCGGCGTAGCCCTCCGGCTCGTCGCAGGCGGTCACGGTCTCGGTCGTGGTGTACCCGTCCCCGTCGGCGTCGGCGTACCAGGTCTCGGCGTCGATCGCGTCGATGTCGATGGTGCCGTCACAGTCGTTGTCGGCGCCGTCGCACACCTCGTCCGCGTCGGGGTTGATCGTGCCGAGCGCGTCGTCACACTCCTCGCAGGCGTAGAAGCCGTCGCCATCGCCGTCGACCACCCCCGAGGATCCGTCGCAGTTGTAGTCGGCCGGATCTGTGCAGTCCTCCTCGAGCGCGCTCGGGTTGTAGGCGGCGTCGGTGTCGTCGCAGTCGCCCGCCGGGGTCGTATCGGTCGCTTCGCCCGCGCCGTCGCAGAGCAGGTCCGCGCTGGCCACCGTGGCGCTGCCCGTGGCGGTGTACCCGTCACCATCGGCGTCCACGTAGCAGTCCTCGTCGCCGTCGCAGTTCTCATCGATCTCGTCGCCCACGACCTCCGTGGCGCCGGGGTACGCCGCGGCGTCCGCGTCGTCGCAGTCCGTCGTCGGGTCGCTGGCCACCGCCTCGCCCGCGCCGTCGCAGGCGATGCTGCCGCTCACGACGCTGGTGGCGTCGGGGCGGTAGCCGTCGTCGTCGGCGTCGACGTAGCAGGACTCGGCGCCGTCGCAGTCCTGGTCAACCCGGTCGCCCGCCACCTCGGTCGCGTCGGGGTTGACCGTCGCGTCGGCGTCGTCGCACTCCTCGCAGGCCGCCCAGCCGTCGGTGTCGGCGTCGTCATAGCCCGACGAGCCGTCGCAGTTGTAGTCGTTCGGATCTGAGCAGTCGGTCTCCGCGGCGGCCGGGTTGTAGGCCGCGTCGGTGTCGTCGCAGTCGCCGGACAGGGCGGTCGCCGAGGCCTCGTGGGTGTCGTCGCAGTCGGTGTCGACCGAGTCGATGGTCCCGCCGGAGCCGTCCACGTAGCCGTCGGCGTCGGCGTCGGCGTAGCACAGCTCCGTGCCGTCACAGTCGCTGTCGATCTCGTCGCCCGCCAGCTCGACGCCGTCGGGGTTGACCGAGGTGTCGGTGTCGTCGCAGTCCAGGTCCGCGGTCGCCAAGGCCTCGCCCGCACCGGCGCAGGTCACGCTGCCGGACACGGTGTCGGAGGTGCGGTACCCGTCGGCGTCGGCGTCGACGTAGCAGAGCTCCGCGTCGTCGCAGTCTCCGTCGATCCCGTCGCCTGCGGTCTCCGTCGCCGCGGGGTTGACCGAGGTCTGGCTGTCATCACAGTCGAAGCCGGCGCTGGCGAGGGCTTCGTTTGAATCGGTACAGTCGGTGTCCTCCGAGAGGACGACCGCGCCGTCCTCCGAGCGGTAGCCGTCGGCGTCGGCGTCCGTGAAGCAAGACTCCGCGCCGTCGCAGTCCGCGTCCAGCTCGTCACCGATGGTCTCGACCGCGGCGGGGTTGACCGTGGCGTCGGTGTCGTCGCAGTCCGCGCCCGCGTCGACCGTGGCCTCGCCTGCGCCGTCGCAGGCCACCGTGGTACCCGTGACAGTGCTCGTGGTGCGGTAGCCGTCGCCGTCGTCATCGACGTAGCAGGTGTCTACGCTGTCGCAGTCACCGTCGATGCCGTCGCCCGCGATCTCGGTCGCGCCCGGGTACACGGATGCGTCGGTGTCGTCGCACTCCTCGCACGCGGCGTACGTGTCACCGTCGGCGTCGATATAGCCCGTAGATCCGTCGCAGTTGTAGTCAGCGGGATCGGTGCAGTCGGACTCGACGGCGGCCGGGTTGTAAGCCGTGGACGTGTCGTCGCAGTCCCCGGTCAGCGCGCTGGCGAGGGCCTCGCCGACATCGGCACAGTCGGCGTCGGCGGAGTCCACCGTGGAGGTGTCGTCGGGACGGTACGCGTCACCGTCCGAATCAACGTAGCAGAGCTCGGCGCCGTCGCAGTCTTCGTCCACGCCGGTGCCGGTGAGCTCGGTGGCGGCGGGGTAGGCCGTCGCGTCGGTGTCGTCGCAGTCGAGGTCGGCCGTCGCAAGCGCCTCGCCGTCGGCCGCGCACGCCACGTCGGGAGACGCGACCACGAAGGCCGTGCGCGCGCCGTCGAAGTCCGCGTCGACAAAGCAGGACTCCGTGGAGTCGCAGTCCTGGTCGACCGCGTCGCCGGCGAGCTCGGTCGCGGCGGGGTTGATGGCGGACGAGCTGTCGTCGCAGTCCGTGGAGACCGCGGCGCCGGTGCCCGTGGAGCACGAGAGGGACGAGCCGTCGGTCACGACGGTCGTGCCGAAGTTGTCCCCGTCGGCGTCGGTGTAGCAGGCGTCCACCGCGTCGCAGTCCTGGTCGATGCCGTCCGCCACGACCTCGGTGTCCGCTGGGCTGATCCCGGCGGAGGTGTCATCGCAGTCCGTGGAGACCGCGGCGCCAGTGCCGGCGACACAGGAGAGCGAGGACCCGTCGGTCACGACGGAGGTGCCGAAGTTGTCTCCGTCGGCGTCGGTGTAGCAGGAGTCAACGCTGTCGCAGTCCTGGTCGATGCCGTCGGCGACGACCTCGGTGGCGCCCAGGTAGACCGAAGCGGAGGTGTCGTCGCAGTCCGTGGAGACGGCGGCGCCCGTGCCCGTGATGCACGAGAGCGAGGACCCGTCGATCACGACAGAGGTGCCGAAGTTGTCCCCGTCGGCGTCGGTGTAGCAGGAGTCCACCGCGTCGCAGTCCTGGTCGATGCCGTCGGCGACGAGCTCGGTGGCGCCGAGGTAGACCGACGCGGAGGTGTCGTCACAGTCCGTGGAGACCGCCGCGCCGGTGCCGGTGACACAGGAGAGCGAGGACCCGTCGATCACGACAGAGGTACCGTAGTTGTCCCCGTCGGCGTCCGTGTAGCAGGAGTCGACGCTGTCGCAGTCCTGGTCGATGCCGTCCGCCACGACCTCGGTGGCGCCCAGGTAGACCGAAGCGGAGGTGTCGTCGCAGTCCGTGGAGACGGCGGCGCCGGCGCCGGTGACACACGAGAGCGAAGACCCGTCGGTGACGACAGAGGTGCCGAAGTTGTCCCCGTCGGCGTCGGTGTAGCAGGAGTCCACCGCGTCGCAGTCCTGGTCGATGCCGTCGGCGACGAGCTCGGTGGCGCCGAGGTAGACCGAAGCGGAGGTGTCGTCGCAGTCGGTGGAGACGGCCGCGCCCGTGCCCGTGGCACAGGAGAGCGAGGAGCCGTCAGTGACGACGGAGGTACCGTAGTTGTCCCCGTCGGCGTCGGTGTAGCAGGAGTCAACGCTGTCGCAGTCCTGGTCGATGCCGTCCGCCACCACCTCGGTGGCGCCCAGGTAGACCGAAGCGGAGGTGTCGTCGCAGTCCGTGGAGACGGCGGCGCCCGTGCCCGTGATGCACGAGAGCGAGGACCCGTCGGTCACGACGGTCGTACCGTAGTTGTCCCCGTCGGCGTCGGTGTAGCAGGAGTCGACGCTGTCGCAGTCCTGGTCGATGCCGTCGGCGACGAGCTCGGTGGCGCCGAGGTAGACCGAAGCGGAGGTGTCGTCGCAGTCGGTGGAGACGGCCGCGCCCGTGCCCGTGGCACAGGAGAGCGAGGAGCCG
>JBIJDH010000072.1:0-4415 GCA_044344255.1 Myxococcota bacterium | reverse complement strand
CTGTCGGGCACCTCGGTGGGCGGGCTGGCGTCGGTGTTGGGGAGAGGCATCATCAGCATGATCCGTCAGGCGCCCTGCTCGGTAAACTGGGGGGGGAGCAGTGTCTCATCCACCTTGACACGGAGGGCTTGGTGGTGTTACTACGACCCATGGGGTTCCTCTTTGGAGTGTGATTGTTTACACCAACCTCCTAAGCTGGAACCTTATTTTTATCTAGTTCTGAGCTCAAACTTGTCCTCTCGCCAGGCACATTCTGGGTTAGACCGTCGCCATGCTGCTCCTCCCGCTGCTGTTCCCGTCCCTCGCGCTCGCAACCGAGGCCGTGTGGATCGAAGGCGAGACCTCGCCCGTCGCGTCCACCTTCAACCAGCACAACTGGTACAGCGACGTCGACGACACGCTGCTCTCTCCCGGAAATCCGGAGACCGGCGCCACGGGCGGCTGGGCCGCGCATTTTGCGAACGACGCGAGCCCGGTCGAGGCCACCTGGGCCTTCGAGCTGGACGAGGGCGGGCCGTACACGGTGTGGGCGCGCGTGGGCACGTACCGCGTGGACATGTGGGCGCAGATCGACGCCGACGCGCCCGTGGACGTCGATCCCGACGCGCTCGGACGCGAGACGATCAACCTCGTCTACCCGACGCTCGACGTCCGCTACCTCACGTGGGTCAAGGTCGGGACCTTCGACCTCGCCGCAGGCGCGCACACCCTCACGTTCGGCCTCGAATCCGATCCCGACTGGGGGGGCTCGCAGACCTACGGCGGGGTCGACGCCTTCGTCGTCACCAACGTGCCGCGCTGGGCGCCCACGGGCGCCGTTCGGCCCGAGGTGGACGGCGAGGCGCCCGGCACCGCGAACGCCTGGTTCCCCTTCCTCCCGAAGGACGAGGGCGTCGCGTTCGATTCGGCGATGGACCGATCCGCGCTGCTCGAGCGGCCGGCGGGCGCGCGCGGGCGCGTGGTGCGCGACGGGGCCGATCTCGCGCTGGCGGACGGCACGCCGATCAAGCTCTGGGGCGTGAACGCCGGCGACATCCCCGCCACGCCCGAGCTGCGGGAGCAGCAGTCGCGCTTCTGGGCGCGTCAGGGCATCAACGTGGTGCGGCTGCACTCGGTGCAGAGCTGGCTGGGCAGCGCCCGCAACACCGACGGCTCGCCGGCCTTCGACGCCGAGCGCCTCGACGCGCTGGACCACTGGTTCGCGACCCTCGCGGAGCAGGGGATCTACACGACGTGGTCGGTCTTCTACCCCTTCGTCCTCGCCGACTCCGACGACTACCCGGCGGAGCTGCGCGCCGAGCTCGACTCCACCTCCGGCGGCCGCAGCGCCTCGGGGATGGCCACCTTCCGTCCCGAGATCCAGGACGCCGAGTCCCGCTGGCTCGCGGCGCTGCTCGCCCACGCCAACCCGTACACGGGGCGCACCTACGCCGCGGACCCCGCGCTCGCCGTCATCGAGCTCCGCAACGAGGACTCGGTCTTCTGGCACGCCCCGCTCAACGAGCTGCGCGACGGCACCTACCCGCTGCACGCGGCCGAGCTGAAGGCCGCGTGGGCCGAGTGGCTGCGCGGTCGCTACGCGGACGACGCGGCGCTGCTCGCGGCCTGGGGCCCGGAGTGGGGAGGGAGCCGACCCGACGACAGCCTCGACAATCCGGCGATGGAGATCTACGGCGCCTGGGAGTTCGGCGCGGACGGACCGGCGCTCAACGGCAGCGAGAAGGTCCGCATGGGGGACTTCGTCCGCTTCCTCGCGGAGACGCAGCGCGAGGGCTACCTCCGCCGCGCGCAGGCCATGCGCGACGCCGGCTACGACGGACTCGTCGTCTCCACGGCGTGGATGTCCGGCGGCGACGCGGCGCACCTCGCGAACGCCTGGACCGACACGGCGCTCGACATGGTCGATCGACACGCCTACATGGGCGGCGGAGAGGGCGTGTGGCGCGTGATCGCCGGCACCGTCGACCCCTACACGCACTTCGACCACCCGGGCGAGGGCCTCCTCGCGATGAACGCCTCGCAGGTGGAGGACATGCCGTTCTCGTCGAGCGAGTGGGGGATGCCGAACCCGGGCCCCTTCGCGGCGGAGGGCGCGCCGCTCGTGGCGTTCTACGGGCTCGGGCTGCAGGGCTGGGACGCGAGCTACCAGTTCTCGACCAACTCGTTCACGTGGATGGGCGGCTGGCCGGAGAACTACGCGTACGTCAGCGAGACGCCGCACGTCATGGGGCTCTTCCCCGCGCTGGCCACCGCCGTGCACGAGGGCCACGTGGCCGAGGGGGAGCTCGCCGCGGCGCAGCGTCTGTCGCTGGACGCCGTGATGTCCGGCGTCGACGCGCGCGTGCACCCGCCCGCGGGCGAGGGCTTCGGCGGCGGCGACAGCCTCGCCGTGCCCGCGGCCGTGAACCTCCTCGGCCGCGTCACGCACGCCGTCGGCGACGGCGCGCCCGAGGCCGTCGACTGGGGTGCGCTGGACGGTGTCATCGAGAGCCTCGGCGGGCAGCTCGCCTGGGACGTGCCCGGCCGCTTCGCGACCGTGCGCTCCGACCGCACGCAGGGGATCGTCGGGTTCGGCGGGGGCCGCACCCACGCGCTCCCCGACGTGACCGTACAGCTGGACACCGGCTACGGCGTGCTGCTCTTCACCGCGCTCGACGGCCGCCCGCTGTCGGAGAGCGCCCGCGTGCTCATCACCGCCGTCGCCCGCGAGCGCGCCTCCGGCGCGGCCTACAGCGACGACGACACGCAGCTCTTGTCGGTGGGCGGGCCGCCGCTGCTGATGGAGCCGGTCGTCGCGCAGGTGACCCTTCCGGGCGTCGTGAGCGTCAAGGCGCTCGACGTGGACGGATGGCCGCGCGTGGACGTGCCCGTCGAGGCAGGGAGCTTCACGCTGGACGGGCGCTGGCGCACCAACTGGTACCTCGCCGAGCGGCCGGCGCCGGACGACACGGGAGACACCGGCGGCGACGCGAAGGATGAAGGCTGCGGCTGCGCTGCCGGCGGGACGGACGGCGCGAGCGCGCTCATGCTCGTCGCGGGTCTGGCGGCGGTGGGACGGAGGCGGCGGAGGGGGAAGCGCACGGCGAATGCCGCACGTTAGGTTCGCTCGATGCGCACCCTCCCGATCGCCCTTCTCGCCCTCGCAGCCTGTGCCCCGGGCCGCTCCAGTCTGCTGTCCACCACGCGCGTCGAGCCCGGTGCGGACTGCGCGGACGGTGGCGTCGCCGTGCAGTCGGGCATCGACGACGACGGTGACGGCGTGCTCGGTCCGGAGGAGGTCGACGCGACCACGTTCGTGTGCGACGGCGAGGACGGAGCACCCGGAGCCGACGGGCAGGATGGTACGGACGGCCAGGACGGCGCCGACGGGCAGGACGGGGTTCCGGAACTGGGGCCGGTGGTCGAAGGCGACTACGTGATCGAGAACAGCGTGGACGTCGCGCTGCTCGCGGGGGTGGAGGAGATCACCGGGGACCTCGTGTTCATGGAGTCGTCGTCGACCGCATCGTGGACGCCGCGTGCGTGGTCGATCACCCTCCCCGACCTCCAGAGCGTCGGCGGGACGATCCAGATCAGCTCCACGCTTCACGTCGAATCGCTGAGCCTCCCGTCACTGACGACGGTCGGCGGCGATTTGCGCGTCGAGGGCACGTACACGCTCGCGATGGTCGAGGTGCCGTCGCTGCGCACGATCGGCGGCGCGCTCATGGTCAACTACGCATCGGGGTTGCGCACGATCGAAGGACTTGAGGACATCGACTCGGCGCAGCAGGTCTACGTGACCTCGAACGACAGCCTCGAGACGTTCGAAGGTCCGGACCTCGTCGGGGCCGTCTTCGTCATGGCCAACCCTGCGCTGACGACGGTCCGCGGCTTCGCGTCGACCGAGGTAGTCACGGGCCAGATCTACGTATCCGACAACCCCGCGCTCACGACCCTCGAGGGCTTCGACGCGTTGCGGTATGCCGCCTACGTCGACGTCGCCCGCAACCCGTCGCTCCCCTGCCTCGACGCCCCGCTGTACGACCGCTTCGCGGCGGCCGCCGCTTCGTTCTACACGGACGTCTCGCCCTGCGCCCGCTGATCGCAGCGTCGGCCTCGCCCGAATAGTCCCTCGCGTGCGCCTCCCCCTCGCCCTCGTCGTGCTCCTCGTCGCCGTGCTCCCGGAGCCGGGCACAGGGCTCATGCGTGAGGGCGCCGCTCGAAGCGCCTCACGCGGCATCCCCGAATGCGGCTCGCGGGCGAGCGCCCGAGCTGGCACGACCTGTTGGAGCGGGTGTTCCGGGTAGAAGGCTTGGCTTCATACTACCCCCTCTGCGGTGATGGGTTGATGACTACGGGATTGGCGAGCTCGCCACTGAGCGCCTCCATCCGTGCGATGGCCTCGTCGTCGAACCACCGGGTAATCCCCTTGC
>JBIJDH010000041.1:0-47096 GCA_044344255.1 Myxococcota bacterium | reverse complement strand
GGCTACGCGACCGGGCCCGTCACCGCGGCACGTGCTCCTTGCAGCGCGCCGCGTAGTCCTCCGGGCACTCCTTGGTCAACAGCCACTCGGTGATCAGGGTCTCGAGCTCGGCCTGGTCGGCGGCGTCCGTGCGAGCGCGGATGGCGTCGAGCATGTCGTTCATCCGCCGGGCCTGGTTCACGTTCTCTTTGTAGAAGTCGCCGATGATCTCGTCGAGGAGGTCTGCGCCGATCAGGTCGGCCACGTCTTCGTAGAAGCAGGCGCCCTTCATGTAGGTGACGAGCGACCACAGGTTGTCGTTTACGAAGTCGATCTCGCCGCAGGTGCTCGGCAAGACGACGGTGTTGACGTCCATCCCGCGGCAGGCCGGCGTGAGGAAGCCGTCGACGTAGTAGGCCCACTGGCTCGGCCCGCCCGCCTGCTCGAGGGCCCGCGCGGTGATGTAGCTGTTCGTGCCCTCCGACAGCACGAAGTCCTCCCAGCAGGCGATGCGCACGCCGTCGCCGAACCAGCCGTGGCCGGCCTCGTGGACGTGCGCCTCCTCGTCGTTCATGTCGAAGGTACCGATGTGGGAGTAGGGGTGGTGCTCCATGCCGCCCCAGGAGTCGGCGCCCCAGTCCACCTCCACGCTGCCGTACTCCGGGCCGAAGGCGTAGGGGCCGTAGACCCGCTCGAAATAGTCAAAGGCGGCGACGAGGTGCTCGGTGCCCTTCCGCGCGGCCTCGTCGCCCTTCGGGCCGTCGAAGTACCAGGCCTTGATCGCCGTGCCGGCGGCGGTCTCGCCGAGGTTGAGCTCGACGTAGTCACCGACCGTCAGGCCGGCCATGTAGGCGGGCCCGTCCGTCCAGGTCTCGGTCGGAAAGACCGCGGTGAGCGACGCGTCGTAGCCGCTCACCTCCATGGAGTAGGCGATGCCGTCGCTCAGCGAAGGGTCGCAGGGAAAGAGGTTGGAGCAGTAGTAGGGCCAGACGAAGCTCACGTTCAACGCGGGCATCCAACCGTCGAAGGTGGCGGGTGAGCGGGCGGAGAAGGCGTAGTCGACCGCGACCTCGACCGCCTCGCCCGTGGCGGGGACGACGAGCTGGCCGCCCTCCAGCCTCGTCTCCACCTCGCCGCCGTCCACCGTCACCCGGGAGACCTCGAGCCCGGCCACGTCCAGGCGCAGGCTGCCGGTGGCGGCGTCGGGGCGGGCCGCTATCGTCGTCGTCCCGGTGAGGCCCTCGAGGTCGAGCGCGAGGTGGGCGTGGACGAGGTCCTGGCCGGCCGGGGCCTCGCCTTCCCCTTCGCCTTCACCTTCGCCCTCTCCCTCACCACCGCGGCCCTTGCCCGGATCTCCCTTGCAGGCGGAGAGGAGGAGGAGGAGGGCGGCGCGGGATGGGGCGGTCATGGCTATCTCCGAGCGGGTCGCTAAAGTGCGGCGAGGATGGCTTGTTTCTTGGCGAGGTACTCTTCTTCGTCGATCAGCCCCGCCTTCTTCGCCTCTTCAAGCTGCTCCAGGCGCTCCTTGAGCGAGGGGGCCCGCTTGAGCGCCTGCTCCCGCTCCGCCCGCTTCTCGGCGTAGGTCTTCTTGAACATGGAGCGGAGGTCGTCCTGGGACATGCCCCTGCCGCTCCGGAAGTAGTGCTCGGCCACCTCGCCGATGGCCCAGGTCAGCGCATAGGACATCGCGGCCGACGCGATCCAACCGAAGAAGGGGATCATCTTCGCGGTGGCCATCATGATGTTCTGGGCCACGAGCCCCGCCCCGAAGGTGCCGAGGATCTCGATCACGCTCTTTCGATCGAGGGTGTACCCATGCACCCGCCCCACACCCTGCACCATGCCGATCTGGATGGGCAGCACGATCGCGGCGTCGAGCAGCGGGATGGGCTGGAGGGCCACGGCGCCCGCCGCGACGCTGCAGACCGTGACCAGCTCGCGGCAGGCGTTTGCCTTGTCCTCTGCGCTGGCATCGGCATAATCGGCGTCCATCACGCGCCGGAGGGTGTCTGCGTACGACATCGGGGGCTCCTGCTTCGAGGTCCCCTCCTCCACCCCAAAGTGGGCGGGCTCAGGCCCCTCCGTCGAGCGAGGCTACCATCCGCTCGACGAAGCCCCGGCTGCCGCGCTCTATCATCGCCTCCACGATCGGGCGGAGGGCGCGGCCGATGAGGGCGTTGAGCTCCATCGGCACGGTCACCCGCTCGGTGCAGGTGACGGTGCAGCCACCAGCCGCGGGGCGGAAGCGGGCCTCTCCCTCCACCGCCACATCGGAGCCGGCCTCGCTCCGCCAGCTCACCCGGGCGCCTTCGGCCACGGCCGCGTCAACGGTGAAGAGAAGGGTGTAACGCCCGGAAAACTTGACGGAGCCGTGGTTCATCTCCTTGAGGCGCACGCTCAGGCGGAGCGGCCCGGCGGGCTCCGCCGAGGCGGCCTCGCTGCGGCAGCGGGCCTGGCGGTCGAGCTCGACCCAGCCCGCGGCGGCGGCGCCGGGGGCCCGCCGGAGGGGGAGGGTGGTGGTGACCTGGCCGGTGAAGGTGATCATCGTTGAGCTCCTTCTCCCTCCATGGCGACGCTCTCCCAGGTCTCCTCTCGCTCTTCGTCCCGGCTGGCCCGAGTGACCGCGAGGCCCATGTGGGTGTCGTAGCGGTTGCTGCCCTCTCCCCCGCGGCCGCTGGCGGCAGAGGCGGCGCCTTCACCGGCCCAGGAGCCAAAGGTGGGCCCGGGGGGCACGAGGCACTGCTTGCCCACGCCGATGAGGTCGGGGCGGCCCCAGCTCAGCAGGGCCTCGCGCACATGGGGCCACTCTTCCTTCTTCCAATAGAAGAGCAGCGCCCGCTGTCTCGCCCGCTCGCGGCCACCGCGCGCCACGGGGACGGCCACGCCGGACTGGGGATCGACCCCCGAGACGTACATCGCGGTCGCGAGGGTGGCGGGCGTCGGCATGAACATCTGGACCTGCCGCGGCCGGAGGTCTTGGCTCTTCATGTACAGGGCGAGCTCGATGCTCTCCTGGGGCCCGGTGCCGGGGTGGGCACACTGGAAGTAGGGGACGAGGAACTGCTCCTTTCCGGCCTCACGGCTGGCCTTCTTGAAGCGCTCCATGAACGCGGTGAAGTAGCCGATGTGCGGCTTCTTCATCATCGCCAGCGAGGCCTCGGACGCGTGCTCGGGCGCCACGGAGAGCTGTCCCTGCGTGTGGTGGCGAGCCAGCTCCTCGACGAACTCGTCGTCGAGCGAGGCCAGATCGTAGCGGATCCCCGAGTTCACGTAGACGCGGCGGATACCCTCCATCTCCCGCACGGTGCGCAGGAGGCGGATGTAGGGCTTGTGATCGGTGCCGTAGTGTTTACAGCGCACGGGGTGGAGGCAGCTCACTCGCCGGCAGACCTTGTTGGCCTCCTCTGAGGTGCAGGCCATGTGGAACATGTTGGCCGTCGGCCCGCCGAGATCGGTGATGATGCCGTTAAATCCGGGCTGACTCCGCATCCGCTCCACCTCGCGCACCACGCTCTCGGCGGAGCGGGAGGTGACGTCCTTGCCCTGGTGGATGGTGAGCGCGCAGAAGGAGCACCCACCCGAGCAGCCGCGATTGACGGCGATAGACCCTTGAATACTGGCGAGCGCTGGCACCGGCTCACGGTAGCAGGGGTGGGCGGTGAAGGCGTAGGGGAGCTCGTGCAGGCGGTCGAGCTCTGCCGTGGTGAGCGGCAGGGCAGGGGGATTCTGAACGACCACGCGGCCCTCGTGGCGCTGGATGAGCACGTGCCCGCAGTGGGGGTTGCTCTCCACGTACATCATCTTGGTCGCCTTGTTGAAGGCGAGGGGATCGGCCCGACACTCCTCGAGGGTGGGCATCTCGAGGACGCTGGCGCCCGCCGGAGCGGGCTCCTTGGCGCCGAGGGCGTAGGACACGCCGGGGATGTCCCGACAGGCCAGCACCCCCGCGCCGGCGGCGAGTCGCTCGGCGATCGCCACCACCTGTCGCTCGCCCATGCCGTACACGAGGAGGTCCGCCTTGGCCTCCAGCAGGATCGAGCCCCGGATCCGCTCCTGCCAGAAGTCGAAGTGAACGAAGCGGCGGAGCGAGGCCTCGATCCCCCCCACCACCACCGGCACCCCGGGGTAGGCTTGCTTGATGCGCGAGGTGTAGGGGATGGTCGCCCGATCGGGGCGGAGGCCGGCCTCGCCTCCGGGAGAGTAGGCGTCCTTCGAGCGGATCTTCCGGGCCGCGGTCATCTTGTTGACCATGGTGTCCATGTTCCCAGCGGTCACGCCGAAGAACAGGCGCGGCCGCCCGAGCAGGGTGAAACCCTCGGGGCTCCGCCAGTCGGGCTGCGCGATGATGCCCACCGAGAAGCCGTGGGCCTCCAGCCAGCGGCCGATCGCCGCCACCCCCCAGCTCGGGTGGTCAACGTAGGCGTCCCCGGTGACCAGGATGACATCGAGGGGCTCGGGGCCGGCCTCTTCGCGGGTCATGGGCATGAACGGGGGCATCGGCGCTCCGGGGAGGGCCTCCCTACCTGCGGGGGAGCCGCCTGCCAAGCGCGCTCAGGGCGCCTCGCCCTGCTGGTCCCAATATCGGGGCCAGCAGACGCCGAGGCCCGCGTCGTCGACCACACACGCCTCGCAGCTGCTCACCGAGGGCATCCGTCCGCGCGGCGGATCTGCCACGTAGGCGGGACAGAGCTCTTCATCTCGCCAGCAGAAGAGCTCGCCTGAGCTGGAGGTCGCGCAGGCCGCCGAGGCGCCGAGGGCGACGTCCTCCCAGGTGCCGGTGCTGGGCCCGCCGCCGATGAGGGAGTTTCCGCCGAACCAGGAGAGCTCTCCGACCTCCGAGATCGCGCAGCCCCAGGCATCCCCCGAAGGGCCGCCGCGCACCGACACGAAGGGCCCGGCCGGGGTTCCAGGGATATCCAGGGTGTAGCCTGCATTATCGAAACACTCGAGCTCCCCTGACTCGTTGACGGCGCAGATCGCCGCCTCCCCGAAGGGGGCCGCAGAGCGGAAGGGACCGGTGGCGGTGTAGGTAGGCACGCCGGCCTGGTCGGCGCAGATCAGCGCACCGTCCACGTCGAGGCCGCAGATCTGCCCGCGGTTGATCACCATCTCCGAGAAGACCCCGAGCGCCTCGGTGACCGCCTCGAGGTCCTCCACCCAGCAGGACATCGTGCCCCCGAGATCGAGCACACAGACCTTGCTTTCGACCACCACGACGTCCTGGTAGGCGCCCGTGAGCACCGCGGCCTCCCCCCAGGGGGCGTTCGGATGCGCCGGGTAGCTGTCGGGGCGTGGCGGGGCGCCGCCGGTGGGGGCCGCCTGGACCTCCCAGCAGGTCAGGTGCCCATCACGCGCCAGGAGGCCGCAGCCCCAGGCGTCGGTGGTGGAGATGGCGCTCAAACGAAGGTCGCAGTCATCCCCGAAACCTCGCCCTTCGGAGTCAGTCTGGTCAGGATTTGCGGTGTAACGACAGTTATCACGATCGTTCGGGAGCCCGTCCTGGTCGGAGTCGAGGGCGGGGTGAGGGTCTGGCAAGCTGCCGGGCGGCGGCGCCTCTCCGAAGAGGCGGGCGAGGCCCCAGACCGCGAGATCGGGATCGAGGTGGCGCTCCCCCATCGAGAGGGCGCCGGTCAGCGAGGCGTTTACGGCTCCATCTTCGGCCAGATCCCCGCGGAGGCTGTCGAGGACGAGGCCCAGATCGCCGGTCCCCGCGAGCTCCATGTCCTGGCCGGTCTGCGCGATCACCGAGCTCGCCGCGAACAACCACGAGGCGTCCGCGCCCTCGCTGTACGGATCGAGCGCCTCGCCGTTCCCCTCGGGCCGCGCGCCGGCGCCGATCGAGATCGCCTCGTGTAGCTCCTGCTCGGCCTGCGCGATGGCGTCGTCGATGGTCGCACCCTGCCCGAGGAGGGCCTCCACCCGCAAGCTCGTGAGGTCGGTGAGGATGTTGACCTGGACAGTCTCCTCGTCGGCGTCGAGGGAGCCCCACGCGATCATCTTGATCGTCTTGGTGCCAGTCGCCCCCTGTGATTCGTCGAAGACCGTCCCTTCGGCGGTCACGCGCACGATGCCGCGGTGAGCGATGTCAAAGGCGTAGGCGCCCGAATTGTCGCTGACGCTGCTCGTCACGGGGTCGCCAGCGGGAGAGAGGTCGTCGTGAAAGGGCTCGACCGTGACGGTGGCGCCGGTCGACATCGGCCCCTTGAAGATGACGCCGTCTCCTTGGGTACCGGACTCGTCGGCGGCCGAAGAGCCCGCTGTGTCCTTGGTAGACGCGCAGCCGCCGAGCGACAGCCCCCCGAGGGCACATCCAAAGAGGGCGATCGCGGTTAGCACGGGGCGGCGTAGGGTCAGCCTCATGGTCTTGCTCCGGATTGGGGTGAACCAAGGTCCAGGTGGGGCGGCGCGGGCGGATCGGTCTTATCCGGTGGTTCGAAAGCGGGGGTCGAGCGCGTGATGTTGGAGTCTACGGAGCGTCCGGTCATCCGCAGCCTGCTGCTCACCGACCTGGTGGACAGCACGAAGATGGTCAGCGAGCTCGGCGACGAGCGGGCCGCTCTGGTGATGACCCGCCACGATCGGGCCGCGCGAGACCTCCTGGCGGCGCATGGTGGGAGGGAGATCGACAAGTCGGACGGCTTCCTCTTCCTGTTCGAGCAGGTGGAGGACGGCCTTCGATACGCCCTCGCGTACCACAACGCGCTCCGAGAGCTTTCCTGGACGCTCGACGTACAACTCTCGGCGCGGGCCGGTCTCCACACCGGCGAGGTCCGGCTGATCAGCAATTCGGCCGAAGACGTCGCCCGCGGCGCCAAGCCGCTCGAGGTCGAGGGCATCGCCAAGGCGACCGCGGCGCGCATCATGACCCTCGCCGGCCCGGGCCAGACGCTGCTGAGCTCGGCGGCGATGGCCGCCCTCGGCGCCGCCCTGTCGATGGAGGCGGGCATCCGCCTCGTCCGCCACGGCTGGTTCCAGATGAAGGGGGTGGCCGAGCCGAGCGAGGTCTGGGAAGGCGGAGCCCTCGGTGTGGCGCCGCTCCAGCCGCCCCCAGACAGCGGCAAGGTGATGGCCGTGGTGCGGGTGGGCGACGGCTGGCGCCCGGCCCGAGAGATCCCGAGCTCGCTCCCGAGCAGCAATGGCAGCTTTCACGGGCGCGAGGTGGAGCTCCGCGCGATCGCCGACGCCTTCCAATCCGGTGATCGGGTCGTCACGCTCTGCGGCTCCGGCGGGGCCGGCAAGAGCCTGCTCGCCATCCGATACGCGAGCACCTTCCTGGTCTCCTGGACGGCCGGCGCCTGGTTCGTCGATCTCTCGGAGGCTCGCTCCGCCACCGCGGTCGCGGTGGCCCTCGGTCGGGTGCTCAACGTCCCCCTCGATCAGGGCGACGCTGTGCTCACCCTCGGCGAGGCGCTCTCCCACCGGGGAGACCTCCTCGTCGTCCTCGACACCTGCGAGCAGCTCATCCAGGTGATGGGAGAGCTGCTCCGTCGCTGGTCGGAGGTCGCCCCTCGGGTGGGCTGGCTGGTGACGAGCCGCCAGCGCCTCGCGCTGCGCCAGGAGCGCCTCGTCTACGTCGAGCCGCTGCCGCTCCCCGACGAGCAGGCCCCGGCCTCGCTGCTCGCGCAGAACCCCGCGGCCGCCCTGTTCCAGAGCCGGGCGCGCGCGGTCCTGCCCACCTTCTCCATCACCGCCGAGAACGCGCGGGACGTGGCCCGCCTCGTGCGGCTGCTCGACGGCCTCCCCCTGGCGATTGAGCTCGCCGCGGCGCGGGTGCGGGTGCTGCCGCCGAAGCGCATCCTCGAGCGCATGGGGCGTCGATTTGACCTCCTCGCGGGGCAGCGCGGGGCCGGATCGGCGCGCCAGAGCACGCTCCGCGGGGCCATCGACTGGTCTTGGGGCCTCCTCTCCGCGGTGGAGCGCGCCGCCCTCGCCCAGTGCGCGGTCTTCGAAGGGGGCTTCGATCTGGAGGCCGCAGAGGCGGTCCTCGATCTGTCGGACTGGCCCGACGCGCCTTGGGCAACGGACATCCTCGAGTCGCTGGTCGACCAGAGCCTGCTCCGGTCCGCCGCCAACTCTGAAGGAGACACTCGCTTCACCTTGTTTCGCTCGATCCAGGAGTATGCGCTCGAGAAGCTGGTCGACCCCTCGGCCATCCCGGCGGCGAGCGGCGAAGCCTGGAGCGGCCCCCCTGCGCGGCGGTCGATCGAGGCGCGCCACGCGGAACATTTTGCAGGGCTGGTCGATCAGGTCGCCGCCTTCCATGGGCGGGACGGCGCCGTGCTTCGGGCCCGCGCCACGCTCGAGCTCGAGAACCTGAGCGCCGCGGTGCGCCGCGCCGCGGCCGCGGAGGCCGCTGATGTCGCCGCCCGCGCCGCCCTCGCCGCCCTCGCCTGCCTCGAGGGGCGGGCGCCGCCCGACGTCGGCGAGTCCCTGGCCAGCCTCACCCTCGACGCGGGCCCAAGCTGGTCGCTCCGCCACCGGGTCTCCATCGCCCTCGCCCAGCTCCGCACCCGCGCCGGACAGACCGAGCGGGCCGCGCCCTTGTTGGAGGCGGCCCAGGCGGAGGCCGCGGCGCGGGGAGAGGCCGGCGTCGAGGCTTCGGCGCGCCTGGGCCTCGGAGAGCTCGCGCTCGTGCGCGGGGACCTCGACGTGGCCCGAGGGCAGCTCTCCGCCGCCCTGCCCCTGTTTCGCCGCAGCGGCGACCAGCGGGGCGAGGCGCGAACCCTCGCCGAGCTCGGTCACGTCGTGGGCATACGCGGGGGAGACTTTGCAGCGGGCCGGGCCTTCCTGGACGAGTCCTTGGAGCTCCAGATCCGCACCGGCGACCAGGCGGGTGAGGCGCACTGCCGGAGCCATCTGGGGGCGCTCTACTGCGTGAACGGGGACCTCCTGGCGGGACGAGCCGCCTACGAGGCCGCGAGGGAGCTCGCCGCCCGCCTCGGGGATCGCCGCACCGAGGGGCTTTGCCAGGGGATGATCGCCAACATTCACCTCCTGTGTGGCGACCACCTCGCCGCGCAGGAGGCCTTTGAGCGTGCGCTCGAGACCTCGGGATCCGTCGGAGATCTCGTCCACGAGACCTTCCACAGCGTGAATTACGCCGAGCTGCTCCTCCGGCTGGGTGACATCGACGCCGCCCGGGAGCGCCTGCACGGTGTCCTTCGCCTCGCCCGCAGCACCGGGGATCGCCTCACGGAGGGCGCCGCGCTGGGCTCTCTGGGGGCGATCGAGGTGCGAGGCGGTGACCGGGTCGGCGGCTTCGCGCGCATTGAGCTTGGGGAGGCCCGCCTCCGTGAGGCGGGAGACGCGGGGGAGCTCGGCAAGCTCCTCTGCCTCGCCGGCGGCCTCTCGCTCGACGGGGGCGATCGTGAGGCCGCGCTCCGCCGCTGGTCCGAGGCCGAGGACATCGGCGCCCGCCTCCGCCTCCAGCCCGAGGCTGAGCTGGCGCTGCAGATCGGGTCCCTCGGCGAGCGCCTGCGGGGGTGAGCTGAGCGTCCCCGCCAGTGGGGAGTCCAGCTCTGGCGTGCTGCCTCGTTAGAGGCTGAACCTCACGTTCTGGAGCCCCCGTGAACAAATCCTTGAACGGGGCCGCGCCCGAGCCCGCTCCCGATGCCGGCACCAACGGCCTCACCGAGGCGGTGTTCGCCTCGCTCGCCGATCACCTCGCCACGACCACGCTCTTCGCTGGCCTCAGCCGAGAGCAGCAACAGCGGATCGCCTCCCGCATGGTGCTGGCCCGCTTCGAGGCAGGTCAGGTGCTCGTCGCCCAGGGGAGCCCGAGCGACACCTTCTTGCTCGTGGTCCGCGGGCGCGCTCGGGTCCTCGTCGAAGAGGCGGGCACCGGGGTCCAGCTCGACGTGGGCGAGGTCGGGGCCGGCGATCCGGTGGGTGAGGTGGGCATCCTGCTCGCCGAGCCCCGCACGGCCACCGTTCAGGCCACCGAGCCGGTTGACTGTGCGGTGCTGGGGCGGAACGAGTTCAACGCGCTCTTGTTGGACGAGGCCGCGATCGCCCTCGTCACGGCCCAAAACCTCGCCCGCCTCCTCCAGGATCGGGGGCGGCAGAGCCCCGTCAAGGCGGTCCGCCTGCGCGATCTCCCCTTTGAGCCAGAGGTCTACGATCTCTTCCCCCGGCGCCTGCTCCTCCGCCACCAAGTCGTCCCCTTCGGGCGAGAGGGCACCACCGTGCTCCTCGCGATGACCCGCCCCGCCGACCCCGGCATCTTCGTCGCCCTGAAGGAGGCCGCCCCCGGGCTCCGCTTCCGGCCTCACGCGTGCACGGCCGAGGATTACGACCGTTACGAGCGCTTTGTCATCACACCAACCCTCGAGCGGCGGCCGGTGGTGCGGCGGGTCGAGGCCGAGCTCCGCGACCTGCGCCCCTCCGAGGTGCGCCTCACCGCCTTCAGCCTCGACGAGGTGGCCCCGCGCGCGCTGGTCGCTGGAGATCGTGTGGTGGAGGCCCTCAACACGCTCCTCGCCACGGCGGTGAACCAGGGGGCCTCCGACATCCACATCGAGCCCGGCGAGGACCGCGCGCTCATCCGCCTCCGCGTCAACGGCGCCCTCGAGACCTACCAGCGCGCGGAGATGGGCCTCGTGGTGCCGTTGGTGTCTCGCATCAAGGTGGCGGCCGGCCTCGACATCTCGGAGAAGCGACTCCCCCAGGACGGGCGAGCGAGCCTGAAGGTGCGCGACCGGAACGTCGAGCTGCGCGTGAGCACCATGCCCTCCGTCTACGGAGAGAAGGCGGTGCTGCGCATCCTCGACTCCGCGGCCGGGCTCCGCCCCTTGAACCAGCTCATCCTCTCTCCGGCCATGCTCGGCACCCTCCGCCGCACGCTGCTCGGGACCTCGGGCTGCCTCATCGTCTGCGGACCGACGGGGTCCGGCAAGACCACGACGCTCTACTCGGCCTTGCGCGAGCTCGTCGCGGCCCGGCCGGACGTCAGCGTGAGCACGATTGAGAACCCGGTCGAATACACGCTCTCCGGCATCACCCAGACGGGCGTGAACGAGGCCGCCGGCCTCACCTTCCCGCTCGTTCTCCGCTCGATGCTTCGCCAGGATCCCGATGTGATCCTCGTGGGGGAGATGCGCGACGAGGTCACGGCCCAGATCGCGCTCGAGGCCTCGCTCACCGGTCACCTCGTGCTCAGCACCGTGCACGCCAACAGCACCGGCGAGGCGGCGGTGCGCCTGATCGAGATGGGCTGTCGGCCGTACCTCGTGGCCAGCGCCCTCTCGCTCGTGGTGGGCCAGCGGCTGCTGCGGCGCCTCTGCCCGCTCTGTCGCCACTCGGCGCCGGTCGGAGAAGCGACCCGCGCCCACCTCGCCGAGGCCGACATCCTCCCCCTCGCCGAGAGCCGGCAGCTCTGGGCCTCCTCGGGCTGCACCGCCTGTAAGGGCACCGGCTTTCAAGGTCGGGTCGCCGCCTACGAGTTCCTGCAGGTCAACGACCGGCTGCGGGAGTCGATCGGGGCCCGCGACCTCGGGGCCACCCTCCGGCAGATCGCCGAACAGGACCGGATCATCGTCTCCTTCAAGCGGTACAGCGCGCTGCTGCTCACAGAGGGCTGGACCACCCCCGCCGAGGTCCTGCGCCACTTCGGGAGCTGAGCCGCGCGGACCCTCGGCGGTTGGTACACTCCCGCCGCCCTCGGGAGACCGCTTGACCCTCCGCCGCTGGCTGCTCGCCCCCCTCTGCTTCGGCCTGCTGGTCGGCCCTGGCACGCTCGCAGCCAAGCCGAAGAAGGAGAAGAAGGCCGCGGAGGTGGTGACACCGCCGCCGCCACCCCCTCCTACGGGCCCGCCGCCGCCGGCCTCGCCGCTCTCGGCGCCGCCGCCGAACGGCGCCGAGGCCGGTGCGCCGCTGCTCCAGCCGCCAGTCAGCACCGACGATCTCCGGGAATTCACCCGCGCCCGCACCCGCTTCGGCCTCGAGGCCGACTCGAGCGGCGTCGGCCTCCTCGATGCGGCCCACGAGGCCGCGCTCCTTGACCGCCTCGCCGCCGATCCCCGTTGGCGGGTGACCCGCTGGGAGACCGGCACCACCGCCCTCTACCGAGAGCAGGGCCCGGACGGGTGGACGCTCTCGGCCTCGGGCTACCGCGGTGCCCCCGGACAGCGTCGGTCCCGGGTCGGCCTCCGCTTCGATCCACGTCCGGCGGGAGACGTGTGGCTCAACCCGAACCTGATCATCCACGGCGCGCCGTCGAGCCGGGTGGAGGGCCTCGCCTGGCCGCTCTCTTCGGGCCCGCTGAAGGGCTGGTCTTGTTCGGCGCTGGTGATCGACGGCCCGAGCGGGAGCCTCGAGGTCCACGAGCTCTCCCCGGAGCTCGACCTGCAGGAGACCGCCGCCGCGGTCCGCGACTTGCCCCCCCTGATCCGCGCCTACGCGAGCGGCACCGTGGCCCCCGGGCCGCCCCTCCGCGGCGAGCCCTCCGGCGGGCCGCCGACGCTGAGCGCCAAGATGGTCGACGGGGAGCTCGAGCTCCGCGGCCGCCTCAACCCTGGGGCCCCGGGATGGACCTGGGTGCGCGTCCTCGATCCTGGGCAGCGGCCCTGGTTAGAGGCCGCCGTGGCCGCGGGCAGCCTCGAGCGCGTGGGCTGGTCGACTGACGCCGCGGCCCGCTTCAGCCTCCAAGGCCGCCTGCTCCTCCCGGCCCCGCCCGTGGGCAGCACGCTCGAGGCCTGGTTCGTCGCCGACGGTGGCGGCCCGCCGCGCCTGGTCGTCAGCGCGCCGATCCCCTGATCGCCTCCTCGCGGGGCGCCCACGGAGGCGGGGAGCGCACGACGACGTCCTCTCCGAGCGTTGGATGTTTGAACTGCAATAAAGTAGCGTGTAACGCAATGTTACGGCCCGGAAGGGCGGCGAGGGCGCCGTACTTGAGATCGCCCAGCAGGGGCGCGCCCAGGCTGGCCATCGCCACGCGGAGCTGATGGGAGCGTCCGGTCACCGGCTCGAGCTCGAGCTCATAGAGGTCCCCCACCTGAGAGCGCACCCGGTAGCGGGTGATGGCCTGCTTCGCCCCCGGCGCCGGCCCGCGCAGCACGTGCACGGTGTTGGTGGCCTCATCTTTCCGCAGCCACTGCACCACCTCGCCCTCCGAACGCGGGAGGCTCCCGCGGGCCTGGGCGAGGTAGAGCTTCTTGAACTGGTGCTCCCGGAGCTGGGCGCTCAGGCGCTCCGCGGCCTTGCTGGTGCGGGCAAAGAGCACAATGCCGGACACCGGCCGGTCCAGGCGGTGGACCACGCCGACGAAGACGTTGCCAGGCTTCTGGGCGACCTCGCGGATCCACGCTCTCGCCAGATCGAGGAGCGAAAGGTCACCGCTGTCATCGGGCACGACCGGACAGCCCGCGGGCTTGTCCACCACGAGCAGGTGGTTGTCCTGGAGCAGGATGTCGAGGGACATGCCAACCGATAAGCCCGGCCCCGATGCGCAGCCACCCGCCGCCGCCCGCCCCCATGATCCTCCGAGAGGGGCCCGGTGATCTGGTGGTCTGGAAGCCCCCGGGGATGGCCTCCGAGCTCACCACGGATCCGCACGGCGCCTCGCTCATCGGCTGGCTGAGGCGTCAGGGGCACGCGGGCGCGCGCCTCTGCCACCGCCTCGACCGCGGCACCCAGGGCCTGCTGGTCGTGGGGCTCAGCCGAGAGAGCGCCGCCTTTCACGGGGCGCAGATCACCGCGCGACGCTGGGCCAAACATTACCTCGCGCGCGTGAGGGCACCTGCGGAGGGCGTCGAGCTCGGGCGGATCTCCGGCTACCTGCGCGAGGCCGGCGGGCGGGTCGAGCTCGTCCGGTCGGGCGGTAAGGCCGCGCACATGGACCTCCTCGCCGCGGCCCCGGCCCCCGGGCGGCGGGGGGAGCTCCACCTCCTCATCCGCCTGCTCACCGGGCGTCGACATCAGATCCGGGCGCTGCTCTCCGGTCGCGGGCTCCCCCTGACGGGAGACGAGGCCTACGGTGGGGGTCCTGGCAGCTTCTACCTCGACCATGTGCTGCTCGGCCTCCCCGCTTGGCCGAGCGGCGACTGGCTGCTCTTGCGCGGTCGCCCCGCCGAGGCCCTCGATCCCGGGCTCCAGGCATCGCTGGACGGGCTCCACCCCGCTCCGGCCCCGGCGGTGGGCGCGGCGCCGTCGGCGCTTGCCCCGAGGGCGCCGATCCCGTAGCTTGATCTCGTACCTTGGTGGAACGGAGTCCCCATGAGCTTCTTCGGCAGGATCGCCAACCTCGTCAAGGGGGGCGTGCGGGTGAGCAGCCAGAGCCGGGAGGGGGGCGCCCGAGAGGCCGCCCTCGACGCCGAGCTGCGTGACGCCGAGGCCGTCTTGCCGCGACGTCGGCCGGCGCGTGGGGAGCCGGAGCCGGGGGACGCCCAACGAGCCGGGCCGAGCGCCTCGCCCGGCGGCTCCCCCCCAAACGAAGCGCCGCCGGCTCCCGAGCGGGACGCCGACGGCTTCATGAAGCGCAGCCTGTAGGCCCTGCCCGCGGGCAGGGGCTCAGCCGCCCGTGTACTCGGTGGCGACGCCCGCGATCGCGGTGGCGAAGGCGGTGGCGGTCTCGGTGTCGGTGAACGCAGCGGCGCAGGTGGCGGGGAGGTCGCCTGCGTAGAGCTGCTCGCAGGTGAGGGCCGCGAAGTCGGTGAGGCACTCGCGGGCGCCTTCGCGCGCGGTGTTGGGGTCGGTGGCGCTCTCGCCGGGAGCGTAGAGCTCGTCGGCCTTGCAGGACTCGGTCTGGGAAGAGACCGAGGTGGTGCAGCGCTCGACCGGCTCGACGCCGATCGCGTCCACGGCGGCCTGGTAGCCGTCCCCGAGGGTCTCGGCGATGCAGCCGGTCAGCTGCTCGCAGAACGTGTCCGTGAAGCGCTCACAGAGCTCGTCGTTGGTCTCTTCGGTCGAATCCTGGGCCGCGTCGTAGACGCCGTTGGCGTCGGTGCCCTGGCTGGCACACTCGGCGGGCGGGGTGCCGCTCTCCTGCTCGGTGTAGGAGCCGGTGTAGTCGTCGCAGCTCGCGTCCCCTTCCACAGCGTCAGTGCAGGCGGACAGCGCCTCGCTGGACGCAGGATCGAGGCCGCCAGACTCGGCCTCCTCGCAGGAGGAGTCCACGGCGTGCGTGGCGGCGAGGCACTCTTCGTAGAGGGCGGCCGCGTCGGCTCCCCGCTCGGCGGCGGCGCAGTCGGCGGCGTCCTGGCACACGGCCTCGCAGTAGGAGGTCTGCGGATCAGACTCGAGGGGGTTCTTGCCGCTGCAGGCGGCGAGGAGAGCGAGGGCGATCACCATCGGGGACATGCGCATGTGAGCTCCATCTTCAGGGAAGGTTTATCGTGAGAGAGCGGGGGTTAGGACCCGTTTGGCGGCGAGGGGAGGCCCGCGCGGTCGCGGAGGGGCTCCGCCCCCAACCGTGTCCGACGCAGCCGGCGCGTCATTCTTCGGCCGGCTCCTTCGCCTCGTCATCATCACCGCTCGGGCGGGCGCCGTCGCGGGCTTTCATGGCTTCACCCGGCATGATGAGCTCTCGAGAGACATCCGGCCGGTAATACGGGACGAAGAAGCGGTTCTTGCGCTGCCAGACCACGTCTGAAGGAGGGGTGCCCTCCGGCGACGCGCCCTCCGGCCTTGCAGCCTCGACCGCCTTGCGCTCTTCGTCGAGCCGCCAGAGCTGGAGGGGGTGGAGGGGGCCGTCCTTCACCGAGGCGGCGAGCGCGGCGTCGGTGCCCGCGCCCTCGTACCACTGATACATGGCCGAGAACGCGTGATAAACGTAGTCGATCCGGACCTTCGGCTCGTTCATGGCGTAGCGGATGCCGCCGTCGACCTGCTCGGGCCGGCTGAAGGCGTAGGTGTTGGTCGGATCGAAGGACATCTGCATGCCGAAGCGCACCATCTCGCGGGTGTGCTGCTCGAAGTAGGCCGCCTCGTCCGGCTTGGCGACGAGGGCGAGCTTGTACGCGGCCGCGGTGCCCTCGCCGTAACAAAAGGCCTGCATGGCGGGCAGCTCTCCGACGAACTTGTAGTATCCGCCCACATAGTCGGGGAATGGAGCTCGGGCAGAGTCCCACATGTAGCTGTCGATCATCCAACGAGCGATGCGCAGCCCGAAGGCGGCGACCTTCGGGTCTTGGGTGTGCTTGTAGTACTCGTAGGCGGCCATGACCGTCCACGGGCCCATCTGGACGAGGTCCAGGCGGTCATTGTTGTCGTAGATGAGCGCCGGCCAGGGCATGCCCTCCTTCCGCTTCGCCGCGCGCTCGTCAAACCACGTGTAGAAGTAGTCCCAGTAGCGGGGCAACGTGGCGATCCAGGCGGGATCGTTGAAGTAGGTGGCCAGGGTGGCCAGCGCGAGGGCCGCCTCGCCCGGGATGATGTCGTTCTTCTGGTTCTCGTACGGGTGGCCCTTCGGGACGTGGTACCCGCGGAAGGTGCCGCTCGGCTCCTGCATGAACAGGATGAAGCGACCCATCTCCTTCATCTGCTCGTCCCACTGATGATCGTTCTTCGCGCGCGCGAGGTCGATCAAGCCGAGGAGCTGGACCACCACGGTGCCGAGCTTGATGTTCTGCTGATGGACGTAGTACGTCATCGGCTTGCCATCCGGCCCGGTCTCCTTCTTGAGGAACTTCTGAGTGAACTGGAAGTTGGCCTCGGCGCCGACGAGGAAGTCGGCCCGTCTCTGGTCGAGGTTCCAGGCCTGGACGAGGTTCCACGTGGCCAGGGTGTGCCGGACGATGTTGTATTCGTCGGAGTAGCGGTTCTCGGTCGGCCAGAATTTGTAGACGACCTGCCCGTCGGGCCCCATGTTTTGCAGGTACCAGTCTCCGGCGCGGAGCAGCGTCTCGCGGGTGGCCGCTCGGGTCACCAGGGAGGTGCTGATCAACGGCGCGCCGCGGTACATCGGCAACAGCGGGCCCTTCGGCATCTTCATGTAGTGCAGGGTGCGGAGGCTCTCGAGCGTGGCCCCCTCGGCGCGCCAGGGGCGGCGCTCGGTCATGCCGCCGATCTGCGCCGCCTCGCGGAGGAAGTGGTCTGCGGTGCGCAGAGATCGGGTGTAGGAGACGGCGCCGGAGATGGCGGCCCGCTCCCGCTTGCCCTCGACGGTGGTGAGGATGTAGGCGCCGTCGATGCCCATCTCCCAGTAGTCTTGGAGGAAGGCCTCATCCCGGGGCTCGATCGTGGCCCGCTCCACGACACGGTGCACCTCGATGGTCAGGTCGTCGATCGCCTGGTTGATCGGGAGGAAGCCCGAGAGCTCGGCGCCCCGCCGATGGGTGCGCTCGATGTCGCTCACGAGCTCCTCGAGGGAGCCCTGCAGCGACTTGTTGAGGGCGAAGGCGGTGGCCATCTCGCGCCCCTGCCCGCGTACGGTGGCCATCAGCGTCCAGGTGCCGTCATCCTCCAGCGTGGGGAAGCCCGTCACGCGGTTGCCCTTGAGGCGAGCGGTCAAGTACTGCACGCAGAGGTTGGCGATCTCGGGCGGGAAGGTGACGGGCTCGCTCAGCACCTGGTAGACCAGCAGCCCTCCGGTTCCGACGCGCGACAGCGAGAAGTGGGTGAGCTGGTCGTGGTTGTAGAGGCGGGTCTGGACGTTGAGACCGCGGTCGAGGGCCGCGGCGGCGCGACCTTGGAGGATGACGGTCTGCACTCCGCGCTCGGTCAGCGCCTTGGCCAGCGCGGCCTCATCATTGCCCAGGAGGAGGGGCTTCAGCGCCGGATCCTCCAGGAGCGACACCGAAGGGAGGCCGGAGGGCACGCCTTGGA
The DNA here is from genome assembly GCA_044344255.1 of Myxococcota bacterium. GTDB lineage: Bacteria > Myxococcota_A > UBA796 > UBA796 > UBA2385 > JBIJDH01. The sequence goes on along the minus strand of JBIJDH010000041.1, from coordinate 29,357 downwards.
CCAGCGCAGGGCGATCGATGGCGACACCGCCGCCCTGCTTCTTCACGCGCTCGGCGGCCTCGAAGCTCAAGGACACGGCGCTCAGCCGATCGAGCGCGTTCTGGAGGCGGGACGCATCATCCGCCGCTGGCGTGATGATGGCCACCCCGGTGCTATAGGTCGCCCCTTCTTTACAGGCGCTGAAGGCCAGCGTGAGACACAGGGTGGCCAGCAGGGGAAGTCGCATTGAACCCTCGGCTGTTCTGCCTATGCAGTCGCCGCGGGTTTGGCATCCTTCGCGGCTCAGGCTCGACGGTTCAGGCGCTCGGGCGACGGTTCGGGCGCGGGAAGGGGAGGGGAGAGGTCTGCCCGCGGCGCCAACGCGGCGCCGATTCCCTTCACCACGTCGGTGCTGTCGGCGGGGAGGACGCGGTCGTCTGCGTCATAGTCGAGGTCTCCCCCGAAGATCGCGCGAACCCGAGCGGAGTTGCTGATCTCAGCGGAGTCTCCACGAGGGGCCGTCACCGTGGAGGACTCAGCGCTCCGGGTGACCCCTCGCGGCGCGGCGACGCCCTGGGTCGCGTTGAGGGAGGCGACCTGGGGGATGCTGGCGAAAGAGGTGATCAGGGAGGACATGCACCGCTCCTGCGTTTGACTCGCCTATCGCGCCCGTGCGTGTCCGTGCGGCACATTTTCGACGGGCACACCCTCGACAGGCGCGCGCTGTGTGGGCAGGCTGCGGAGCGGCCAGCTCGGCAGGGGCGCCGGCCGCGGGTGAAGGCCCTCGCCGGACAGCCCAAGGTGGTGCAGGCAGAGCTCGAGCGGCCCGAACCAGGGGAGAGGCGCGCCGCCGCCGTAGCGGCGGTCTCCGGCGAGCGCCAAGCCAGCGGCGGCCGCGTGCGCCCGGATCTGGTGCATCACCCCGGATCGCATCGTCGCCTGCCAGACGGTGCCGCCCTCGACGGTGAATGGCGCGCGCTCGAAGGTGGTGCGCGCGGGGTACCACTGCCCTCGGTGTGGGGTGTCCACGCCCCGCTGGACGATCATCCGATCTGGGCGACGGGCATCGTGGGCGATCGGCCGATCGATCTCGGTGGTGCGCCAAGCCGGCGCTCGGGCCGAGACCAGGAGGTAGCGCTTCTCCAGCCCATGCGACGAGAAGGCGGCTCGGATGCGGCGCAGCGCCGCGGGTGCCCTCGCTACCAGCAGCAGCCCGGATGTGCCCGTGTCGAGGCGATGGCAGAGCCCGCCCTCAAAGCCGCGCTCCCAGTCGGGCCCGGCCTGCTCCGGGCGGCGGAGGAGCAGACGGGAGAGAACGCAGTCGCCAAGCGGATCCCCATGCGGTGGAAACACCGGGACGCCGGCCGGCTTGAGCACGGTCAGCCAACCCTCTGCCTCCTCCAAGATCTGCAGGCCTGCGCCGTCGAGGCCGGCCGGGGCCACGCCCGGAGGGGCCGAGGTGGTCATCCCACCATCACCCCGCCCGCGTTGGCGCTGGCGTCGAGGATGCCGCGCCAGCCGAAGCTGATCCACTCGCCGTCCGGAAGGGCGCGCAGGACGCGTCGCTCGCGGCCGTCCATCTCGCGCTCGACCAAGGCGGCGGCGCGGCCGGGCTCGAGGATGAGGCCATTCTCCGCGTCTACCCAGACGTTACGCGCGAGCCCAGTCACCTCGTGCACGACCTCGCAGGCGTGGACGTCTACGAAGAGCACGCTCGCGGAGTCGGCCTCGGGGAGGCGCAGGGCGCAGTATTGCCCGCCCGAGATGCCCCACATGCGGTCCACCTCGACGTTGATCGTGATCACGTCCCGCCCTTCTGCGGGCTGGTTCGAGCGCGCCGAGGCGGAGAGGTCATAGTGGGAGAGCACGCCGTCCCGATCGAGCACGATCATGTCGGGGCGCCGGTTCACGAAGGTGAGCAGCCGGATCGGCACCTCGGCGAGCGGCTTCGGCGCGGGGACGGCGTCGCGCCCGGAGGTGGGATCGATGATCTTCACCGCGCCGCGCGGGGTGACCACGCCGAGCCAGGTGCCGCCGTTGGAGAGCGCCATCGCCGTGGGCCACTTGAGCTCGTAACCACGGTTGTGACCGAGATCCCACCACCGGCAGCCGCCGCTCTTCTGCCGCACCGCCACGATGTTGCCGCCCACTGCCACCTCGGGAGCGCCGCTGGACTCGGGCCCACCGTCGAAGACCTGCTTGCCCGTCTGGAGGTTGTAGACCTCGATCGGGCCGTTGTTCGGCACGCAGACCACGAAGCGGCCGTCCCGCTCCACGTGGAGCTCTCGCGGCGGAGACTTGGTGGTGAGCTCGAGGACCCGCTTTTGCCCGTTCCACCAGGCGACACGGTCGCCGTGCGCGGCCAGCCGCGCCTCGCCGAAGCCCCCCACCACGGTGACCGGGCCCGCGGAGCCCGTGCCCCCCATGTGCAGCAGGCCGTCGTTACCGGCGACGCGGATGCCCTGCGGGGTCCATACACCGGCCCCGGTGGGGGAGGGCGCCCCGTGCTTTCGGCTGTCGACCGGCTGGAGGTCGGGCAGCGAGAACACGTGGACGCTGCGCTGGGAGACCGCGCCGGCCTGATCACCCTCTGGAGAGAGCAAGAGGTTGATGATCCCGGATCCGCCGCGGGTGGCGAAGCTCCCGACCAGGGCACCGTCGTAGACGCGGAGGAGCGAGATCCCAGCCTGGCCCGCCGCCACCACCATCGTGCCGTCGGGGCTGAAGCGCGCGTAGTCGGCGCTCGTCTGCAGGCGGTCCATGTAGAGGGCCTGCAGGCTCCGGAGGTCCATCAGGCGAGGCTGCCCGGTGTCGTCCATCGCGAGCAGCCGCTCACCCCGGGAGTCGAACTCCACCGACACGCCGCCGAAGCCCTTCCAGGCGTTTCGTTCGTCGCGGTGGAGCGACCAGACCCGCAGCAGGCCGTCTCGCGCGATCGCGGCGACGTTGGCCCCCTCGGGGCTGATCGCGACGCCGCGCATGGCCCGAACTCGGCCTCGGGCGCCCTCGCGCTGCTCGAGGAACACGGCCTCGCCGTTGTCGGTGCGGTACACCCCGACCGTGCCGTCTTCGTCACCCACCGCCACCAGGCTGCCGCCCCGGATGAGGCCGATCGCCCCGTGCACCGGGCCGCCAGGGTGGAAGACGAGGCCCGGTGTGGCCTCGCCGGGGCGCTGCACGGCGACCATCCCGTGCTCGTCGGCCGTCGCGATCGTGCCGCTGCTCGGATCATAGGCCGCAGCGGTGATCGCCGCGTCGTGGACGTTGGGGCAGAACTGGTCGACCAGAGCGGGCATGGAGTCCATGGTTATGCGACCAGGAGGGTGCAGACAAGCCGGATGGGGTGCGCCGAGTGGTAGAACGCGCCCATGACCGCGCGCGTCGCCCTCCTCCTCCACATGCACCAGCCAGACTACCGCGACCCCGAGACGGGGCGCCCGGCGATGCCGTGGGTCCGCCTCCACGCCAGCCGGGGCTACACCGATGTGCCGGCCCTGGCCGAGGCGGCGGGGGCGCGCTTCACGATGAACGTGGTGCCCTCGCTGCTCGATCAGCTGGAGTACTACGCCGCAGGGGGCTCGGACCGTTGGGAGGAGCTCTCGCTCTTACCTGCCGAGCATTTCGGGCCGACGGAGCTTGACTTTCTCCGGCGCCGCTTCGTGCACGGTCACCCCGCGATGCGGGCGGTCTCGCCGCGATATCGCGAGCTGGAGCGCGGGATCGCCGAGCTGCATCGACCCGATGACATTCGAGACCTGCAGGTGTGGAGCAACCTCGCGTGGATGGGGGTGGTGGGTCGAAGGATCCCGAGCGTGGCCGCGCTGATTGAGAGAGACCGTGGCTTCTCTCACGCGGAGCTCGTCGAGCTCATGGCGGAGCAGCGGCGGCTGGTGGCCGGGGTGTTGCCGCTCTGGGCTCGTCAAGCCGGGATCGCCACCTCGCCGTACACTCATCCAATCCTCCCGTTGTTGGTGGACTTTCGGCACGCGCAGCGCGCCATGCCCGAGATCCCCGACGAGGTTGACTTTCAGCACAGCGACGACGCCCGGCGGCAGATCGTCGAAGCCCAGGATCGGGTCGAGCAGCTCTTCGGGCGGCGCCCCACGGGGATGTGGCCATCCGAGGGCTCGGTGAGCCCGGAGGTCGCCCGCATCGCCTCCGCCTGTGGCTTGCGCTGGCTGGCCACGGATCAAGGGGTGCTTCAGGCGAGCCGTCGGAATGGACCGCCGGACACCCGCCGGAAGTGGCGGGTAGCAGGCACCGATCTGCACCTCCTCTTCCGCGATCGGGTCCTCTCGGACCGCATCGGCTTCGAGTATGCCGGCTGGGAGGGGGAGGCGGCGGCGCGCGACCTCCTCGAGAGCGCGGGCACGGAGGGGATCCTCCCCTTGATCCTCGATGGGGAGAACCCCTGGGAGTCTTACCCCGACGCGGGCGGCGCCTTCCTCACGGCCCTCTTCCAGTCCGGTCGCACCCTCTCTCTCGACGAGGCGCTGCCGGAGATGCCCGAGGGCCGGATTGTCGCGCTCCACTCCGGATCGTGGATCAACGCAAATTTTGCGATCTGGGCCGGCTCCGAGGCCGATCGCGCCGGTTGGAAGCTGCTCGCCGAGCTACGGCGGGCGTGGGAGGCGGCTGGGCGCCCTGAGGGTGCCTGGCCGATGATCCGCTCTGCGGAAGGGAGCGACTGGTTCTGGTGGTTCGGGCCGGAGCATCACTCCGACATGCACGATCTCTTCGATGGGCTCTTCCGCGCTCACCTCGCCGCGGGGTGGCGCGCGATCGGTTCTACACCGCCGGAGCATCTCTCCCGCCCGGTGGGCACCTGAGGGCCTACGCTCTCCCGGCGCCGGTTATCCCTCGATCTTCGCTGAGTGCCACCGCCCATGCGCGTCCTCACGCTCCTCCCCATCCTCTCCGATGCGCTGCCACCCTCTCCGCCGCCGGAGCTGGCCCGGCGTCTGGTGAGCCGGGTGCTTCGGCCCCTGATCGAGCTGTTCCAGGACAATCCTACTGTCCGTATGGCGCTCCACCCCAGCGGCGCGCTCTGCGAGCACTTGAGCGGAGAGGAGCCGGAGCTGTTCGCGGCGCTGGTGGCGCTCGGGCAACGGGGGCAGGTCGAGCTCCTCGCCGGCACCTGGAGCGGCGCCCCCGTCTCGATCCTGCCCGAGCGGGAGGCCGTGGCCCAGCTCAGTCGACATGTCACCTGGCTGCGGGAGCGCACGGCCCTGCCCATCCGCGGGGCCTGGTTCACCCATGGCGCTTGGTGCTCGGCGATCCCTCTGGTGGTCGCGCGGGCGGGGCTCTCCTACACCTTCGCAGACTCCGGCCTCATACGGGCGGGCGGGCTCCCCCTGGACGCCCTCAACGGCTGGCTGGTGACGGAGCAGGCGGGGGCGGCGGTCGGCGTCTTCCCGCTCGACCGACGGGTGCGCGAGATGATGCCGTGGGCGACGACCCACTCGCTGGCCCAGGATCTGAACCACCGCGCGCGGTCGGGCACCGTCACCCTCACCGTCGACCTCTCCCTCCACGATCTCGGCCTCGACGATCAGAGCTGGCGGTGGTGCTGGGCGGGTGACAAGCCGTGGACCTATGGGTTCTTTCGGTTGTTCCAACGGCAGGGAGCCTGGCTGAAGTCGGCCGTGCCCTGCCAGGCCTTCGACCGCCTACCCGCAGGACCCCGGGTGTACCCGGTGAGCGGCACTCCGCCGCGGGTGGGCGCGCTGGCCCTGCCGGTCGAGGAGGCTCGGCACCTGCTCGACGCCGCCCGGGTGGCCCTCGACGAGCCGCTGACATCGCCGGTGAACGGCCCGCCCTGGGAGGCCTTCCTGAGCGCGAGCGACGACGCCAACCGGCTGCACAAGGCGGCGCTCCGGGCCGCCTCCGGACTAGCGGCGCCGCGCCGCGAGGCCCAACGCCGCGCGGACCGAGCCTCGCTCGAGCGCGTGGACGACGTCCTCCTCCAGCTCACGGGCGCCCAAGGCGCGGCTTGCCTTCACGACGCCGCGGGAGGCTACCTCCGAGACGGCGAGCAGCGCCACAAGAGCTGGAAGCTCATCCTCGCGGCGCTGGAGCTCGCTTGGGAGCTGCGCGGCAGTGAGGCCTCGATCGAGCAGGTCGATTACGACTGCGACGGCCAGCCCGAGCTACTCGGCGCCACCGCCGCTGGGGCGTTGGTGATCCGCCCCGCGCAGGGCGGGACGGTGGCCGAGTGGTGCCCCTGGGGCGTCGGGAACCTGGTCAACACGCTGCGGCGCCGCGCGGCCGTCTGGTACGGCGAGCTGCCCGAGCTGGAAGACCTCCCGGTCCTGGTGCCCGACGAGCTCGTGGAGGACGAGCCGACCGACTCCGGGGAGAAGCCCCGCAGGCTCCAGGCCAACGAAGACCCGGACTCTGTGCTCAGCGGCTCCTTCACCCGGACCGACGGTCGGATCCGAGAGCCCTTGCCCGTGCGGCCGCCGCTGGAGGTGGTCGAGGAAGGCGCGGGCGATCACCGCTGGACCGACCGGCAGTCCCGCGCGCTCTTCGTGGAGCGCTTCCTGGGGCCAGAGACCACCCTGCAGAACCTCAGCCGGGGCCAGCACCCCGAGATCGGCGACTTCGCGGACGGGCGCTATCGTGTGGACCGCGCCGAGCGCGCCGACGACGGAGAGCTGCGGGTCTCCCTGTCGCGAGAGGGCACCGTCCGGCAGGGCAATCGAGATGGCCTGCTGCAGATTGTCAAGAACTTCCGGATCCACAAAGGTGATCCGCTGATCCACGTCTCCTACGAGCTGGTCAATCGCTCGATGGATCCCATCCGCGCCCGCTTCGGTGTGGAGCTGAACCTCAACCTGGACTCCTTGCTGAGCGCCGAGCGGGGGCTGATCATCCCGCGCTTCCCCTTGGTGCCGCTCGACCGCGCGGGCTGCTGGGAGGGGGTCAGCGACGCCGCCCTCGCGATGCCGGACATCGGGGTACAGGTCCGCATGCGCTTCTCGGGAGAGCCGACCTTGTTTCACTACCCGATCTTCGTCCCGCACCGCTCCGAGGTGGGCTTCGTGAGCGCCTTCCAGGGCTCTTGTCTCATGCCCGTCTGGAGCCTCGAGCTGTGGGGAGAAGAGCGTAGGAAGATTGACATCGCGCTGCGGGTGGTGCTGCGATGACGGACGAGGGAACCTCGACAGGCTCGAATCGAATGGGCCACCGCCGGCCGGTCGGCAGCCTCGCGATCGTGCTCCACGGCCACATCCCCTGGGTCATGCACCATGGTCGTTGGCCCCACGGGGAGAACTGGCTGCTCGAGGCCGCCCTCGAGGTCTATCTCCCCCTGTTGCAGGTCATTCGGGAGCTGCGCTCTTCGGGCGTGAAGACCCCGATCACCCTCGGCCTGACGCCAATCCTGCTGGAGCAGCTCCGCAGCCCGGCTTTCCAGCAGGCCTTTCGTACCTTCCTCGACGATCGGCTCCGTCGCGCCCGCGATGATCAGTCCAACCCAGAGCTCGCTCCCGTCGCCCGCTATTGGGAGGGCCACTTCGACCGCCTCCGCGGGCTGTGGGACCACATCCGAGGAGACATCCCCGGCGCCTTTGGTGATCACGGTCGGGCTGGCGAGATCGAGCTCCTCTCGAGCTTCGCCACCCACGGATATGCGGCCCTGCTCAAGCACGATCGCTGTATCCGCGCCCAGCTCCGCGCCGGCCTCGACAGCTCGGAGCGCCACCTCGGCTATCGGCCGAAGGGGATCTGGCTGCCCGAGTGCTCCTTTCGTCCCACTGCGCCCTGGAAGATGCCTGTCCTCGAGGGCGAAGAGAGGCTGCGCGCCGGCGTCGATCGGATCTTGGAGGAGGAGGGGGTCACCCACTTCTTCGTCGACGCCCATCTGGTCCAAGGAGCCCGAAGCGAGGGCCTCTCCCTGGCAGACGGCTTCCACAAGGTCGATTGGGGGGAGGCCGATCGGGATCCCCGCCGAGGCTGGCGCAGCGTGCTCGAGCCCCACCGGGTGGGCACCCACGGCGGCCCGGCCACCATCACCGCCTTCGCGCGTCACCCTGACGTGAGCGAGCAGGTCTGGTCGGCCGATGGCGGGTACCCGGGAGAGGGCAGCTACCTGGAATTCCACAAGCGAAAGGACGGCGACGGCCTCCGCTACTGGAGGGTGACCGACCGAAAGGCCGGCCTCGGAGACAAGCGCCCCTATGAGCCCGCCGCCGTGCAGGCCGTCGTCGCGGCCCATGCCCATCACTTCGTCTCCGTGGTGCGCGACCGCCTGCAGGGGCATTCGGCCGCCACCGGCCGAGAGGGCTGTGTAACCGCGGCGTTTGACGCCGAGCTCTTCGGTCATTGGTGGTTCGAGGGCCCTCGCTTCCTCCGCGAGGTCCTGCTCCAGCTCCACGGCGACCCGAGCGTCGCCGGACAGACCGCCGAGGCGCGCCTCCGCAGCCATCCGCCCGACAAGGTGGCCTGGCTGCCGGAGGGGAGCTGGGGCGCCGGCGGCGATCATCGTGTCTGGTTGAATGAACAGACGAGCTGGATGTGGGAGGCGGCCTATCGCTGTGAGGACCGCTTCCTCGGCCTCGTCTGGCAGGTCCAGCAGCGCGGCCACGCCCGGAGCCGAAAGCTCCTGCTCACCGCCGCGCGCGAGCTCCTGCTCCTCCAGGCGTCGGACTGGCAATTCGTGATTCGAACGGGAGGGGCGGTGGACTACGGCTTCCGCCGCTTCTGTGTCCACCTCGACCGCTTCGACTCCCTCTGCAACCTCACGCAGGACGTGCTCGAGGGGCGGAGCGCCGATCCCGTGCTGCGGGCGCGGCTGGCAGAGGCCGAGCTGTCCGACCCTGTCTTCCCCGATCTCAGCCTCGACGCCTGGACCTGAAGGCCGGTCTCGGCCTCCTCAGAGGGAGGTCCAGTCGACGACCTCGAAGGCCCCCGCCCAACCCCCGCCGAGGAAGGGCAGGAAGTCGAGGCCGCTCGCTCGCGCGAGGTAGGTCCCGAAGGGGGCCGTGGGCACGAGGTAGAGCCCGTCGCCCTCTACGGTGGTGTGCGTGTAGGCCTCCCAGCCCGCGTCGCCGTGGTCGTACCAGGGGACTGCACCCTCGGGGACGGGCACCCAGGCGCTGTCCAAGGGCTCGCCGCCCTCGGAGCGCAGGTGCCCGACGAGGCCGCCTTGGCTCAGCAGATCAGCGGGGTAGCCGGCGTCGGCGAGGCCAACCGCCCACTCCGACGCCGCGCTCGCGGGGATCGCCCAAGCCGCGAGGGCGGGGGCCTCCGCGCCTGCGGGCAGCCGGGTCAGCGGCTCGAGCGACACCGGGGTCAGGGTGGGGACGAAGGCGAGGTCTCCGGCGCACACCTCGACCTTCAGCACGAGGCCGACGCTCGAGCCGGGGTTGAGGGGGCCGAGGCGGAAGGTGCCGTCGAGGTCGGCCACCGTCGCGTCGATGGGCCCGACGGCGATGCCCCCCGAGGGCTCGGCGGCGTCGTGAACGGAGACGCAGAGGGGCGAGGCCAGGGGAGCCCCGCCCGGCCACTCCACGAGCTGGCCCACGAGCGTGAGCTCTCCGCCAGGGATGGGCTCGCCCAGGCCCGCGGCGCCGCTGTCCTCCAACGGCGTCAGGTACTGCTTCTCGGAGGAGCCACCGCCCGCACAGGCGAGGAGCCAGAGGGTGGCGACCAAGAGGCGCGGTCGTCGGGTTCTGCTCACGGTCTCTCCGTGCTGGGTCTGTCCATGGTGCCGTCGGAGAGGATGACGTCGTGGATGCGGTCGAGGTGCACCACCATCCTCCCGGACTCGCCAGTGCCGAGCATATCGCCGAAGCGGGCGCCCCAGCGAACATCGGCAGGGACGTAGAAGTGTTGGGCAGTGACGCTCTGGTTGAACGTGTCATCGGTCCCGGTGAGGGACACCAGCAGGCTGACCATTCGGTCCTGGATGTTCTCCGGGCTCACGTGCCGGAAGGGGCTGCGCTCGTCGATGCGGTGCAGCACCGTCCAGGTCATGGCGAAGACCGGGTTTTGAGATCGCTCGAGCGTCAAGTCGACGAGGCGCCGGAGGTGCTGGCCTTCGGCGCTCACCTCGTCGAACAGCAGCACCACCTGGATCCGCGCCTCGACGATCCGGTTCCCGCGCTCATTGGCCAAACGGAAGCTGAGGTAACGCTCCCCGTCTCGGGTGACGACCAACGCTCGATCCGAGAAGGTGACCTTCGCCGACGGCTTGGAGAAGCGGGAGAAGAGGAGGCCCGTGGCGACCGCCATCCCGAGCATCCCTACGAAGGCCTCGATGTCGGACAGGACGAAGGCCATCGGCGTCCGGGGGGCCATCGCGCCGTAGCCCACCGACGACATGGTCTGGACGGAGAAGGAGAATGCCTGCAGGAATGAGGTGGGATCCGTGGCGCCGATGCAGTCCCCGCAGGCGAGGTAACCGGCGCCGAAGATGGCGTTTCCGACGATGTAGGCGAGGGTGAGCACCCCAAAAAAGCGGCTCCACGGGATGACCAGCATCGAGTGATAGAGGTCATTCAGCGCGTGCCGGCGCCCGCCCCGCTGCTCGAAATTAAAGGTCCCCGGCCGACCGCCGGCGGCGGGCTGGAGCGCGAAGGGAGGAGGGCGCACGGGCGCCGCAGGCGTCGGCCGCTGGGCGGGGGTGGGCTCGAGGTCAGCCATCGCGGGGCGCCGGGGCAGGAGGGTCAGCGCAGTCTACCGCCTCGCGGGGCGGCCTCGCGGAGCCTCGTGTCAGCGGGCCGAGGTCCGCGACCCACGCACGCGCTTCAGGCCCCGCGCGACGAGGGGGGTGAGCGCGACGGTGGCCAGGATCCGCGCCGGCTGGGTCACCTTCGCGGCCGCCCAGGCAGCGACGAAGAGGCCGGTCTCAGCTGCGGCGCCCTCCGGGGACCACCCTCGCTGCAGCGCGATGACGAAGCCGACCCAGACGGCGGCGTAGAGGACGAGGTAGGTGCCGATCGCCACACCGCCGTACTCCTGCTGCAGGGCGACGAGGCGATCACGGCTGCGCACCCACAGGCTCGGGGGCGCGACGGGCTTGGTGGGGTCTGGGTCGGACATGGTCCGCCCTAACCCACGCGCGGCGGCGAGCCGGCGCCGCGCCGACGACTCCGGCTGATCAGGAGGAGCCCGACCAGCGCCGGGAGGGCCCGCCCCGGGGTGCCTGCGGTCGAACAGCCTCCCTTGTCGCCGCCGCCCGCCTCGGCCTCGCAGTCCAGCCCCTCATCGACGTTGCCGTCGCAGTTGTCGTCTTCCTCGTTGCAGGTCTCGGCGGCGCCGGGGAAGGAGGAGACGCTCGCGTCGTCACAGTCGGCGCTCGAGCTCGCCTCGCCGCCCTCGACGCAGGACAGGTTTGCGCTGCCTTGTGTCGCGTCGCTGCCGTACCCATCCCCGTCTGCGTCGGCGTAACAGGTGTCCCCGCCGTCGCAGTCCTGATCGACCCCGTCGGCGACGACCTCGGCGGCCCCGGGGTAGACCAGGGCGACCGTGTCATCGCAGTCATCGTCGAGCAGGGAGAGGCCGACCGCGTCACAGTCCAGGGCTTCGCTGCTCACGGAGGCGGTGAGGCCGTGACCATCACCATCCTCGTCGATCCAACAGAGCTCGAAGCCATCACAGTCACCGTCCAGGCCATCGGCCTCCACCTCGGTCGCAGCGGGGCTCACGGCCGGGTCGCTGTCATCGCAGTCGCCCCCGACCGACGCCACGCCGGTGACGTCACAGGTGAGGATCGCGGAGAGGGCCTCCACCTCGGCGCCGAACCCGTCGACGTCTTCGTCTGCGAGGCAGCGCTCGAGCCCGTCGCAGTCGCTGTCCCGGCCGTCGAGCGGGACCTCCTCGGCCCCCGCCCAGCGGAGCGCGTCCGCGTCATCACAGTCGGTGCCGGTGGTGGACTCGCCGGCGCCGTCACAGGTGAGGTTGGGGCTCTCCAGGGTGAGGGCGGCGCCGTCGCCGTCGCCGTCCGCGTCCACGTAACAGAGCTCTTCGCCGTCACAGTCCTGATCGACCCCGTCGGCGACCGCCTCCGGCGCGCCCGCGAAGGTGGAGGGGACGCTGTCGTCGCAGTCGTCCCCCACGTTGGACTCGCCGGCGCTGGAGCAGTCGAGATCGGGGCTGGACAGGGTGACGGTCGCTCCGTGACCGTCTCCGTCGTCGTCCACGTAACAGAGGTCTCCGCCGTCGCAGTCCTGGTCCACCCCGTCGGCGACCACCTCCGGGGCGCCCGGATGGACGGCGCTCGAATCGTCGTCACAGTCCAGGGCAGCGCTGGCCTCGCCGGCGGCGGTGCAGCTGAGGTCGGCGCTCACCACGGTGCTGAGTCTGCCGGCGCCGTCGTGATCGGCGTCGAGGTAGCACCGCTCCGCGCCGTCGCAGTCCTGGTCGATCCCGTCGGCCACGATCTCCGCGTCCGCCGGAGAGACGGACGTGTCCCCGTCGTCGCAGTCGAGCCCGTTCGCCGCGTAGCCGGAGGGCAGCGCGCAGCCCTCGAGCGTGGCGGAGGGGTCCCCGTAGCCGTCACTGTCCAGGTCTGCGTAATAGGTGGTGAGGACGCCCTCGTCGACTGACCCGTCACAGTCCTGGTCCAGCCCGTCACAGACCTCTGTGGCGCCCGGGTGCACCGCGGGGTCACTGTCATCGCAGTCGGCGCCGGTCCCCGTCAAGTAGTAGCCGTCTCCGTCGTCGTCGATGGTCCCGTCGGTGCCGAGGTAGAGGTAGGCCGAGCCGACGCCGGCCGAGCGGCCGGGGTGGCCCACTCCGACGTCCATGAAGCCGTCACCGTCAATGTCACCGACCCCCGCCACCTCGGAGCCATAGTTCTCATAGGCGGTGCTCCCGGCGTAGACCACGTCCTGATCGGCGGTGGACAGCCCGCTGGCCGAGCCGGGGATCACGTAGGCCGCCCCTGCCGCAGACACACCTTCGCTCGCTTGGATCGCGCCGATGACGACATCATCGTAGCCGTCCCCGTTGGTGTCTCCGACCCCATCGAGCGACCAGCCGAAACGATCGCTGTAGGAGCGGCCGTAGAGGGTGGCGCTGGGGGCGGTCCCCACGCCGGTCGACGAGCCGTAGTAGATGTAGACGCCGCCCGAGTCGCCGTAGGGGACGTCGAGCCCGGTCGCTCCGACGCCGATGTCGTCGTAGCCGTCGCCGTTTACGTCCCCGAGGCCCGCCGAGCCGCGCCCGAAGAAGGTGTCGTAGAGCGGGCCCGTGATCGTGGTCACGCGGGAAGCGGAGATGCCCGTGCTCGCGCCGCGATAGACCCAAGCCTTACCGTAATAGCTCCCCGCCGCATAGTGGCTGACGACGAAGTCGTCATACCCGTCGTTGTCCGTGTCCCGCGCCGAGTCGGCGGAGTAGCCCATGTACTGCCCCGAGCCGCCGTTGAGGGTGGTGACGACGGTGGTGGAGAGGCCCGACGCGCTGCCGTGAAAGACGTCCGCCCCGCCATAAGTGGACCGATAGAGGTTGGTGGCCACGAGGTCATCGTAGTGGTCACCGTTCCAATCCCCGACCGCGAGGCCGTAACCACGCCGCTCCCCGGTGCTGCTCCCCGCCATCGTCACGCTCGCCGTGGTGTACAGACCGGCGGACGAGCCCATGAACACGTATATCGTGCCGTTGTTGTACTCGGGCTCCGAGACCACGACGTCGTCGTATCCGTCCCCGTTAAAGTCGCCGGCCTTTACTTCCCAGCCGAAGAAGCCATCGTATCCCGAGGTCGCTGGGTAGAGCGTCGTGTTCGGCGTGAGGCCGATGCCGCTGGCAGACCCGTGGTAGACGTACACCACCCCGCGAGAGGAGAGGCGATAGGCGCTGACGATGAGGTCGCTGTATCCGTCGTTGTTGACGTCCGCGCCCTCGACGGCTTGACCGAGATAGGCGCTCGACGAGCCGGTGAGGGTGGAGCTGGCGGTGGTGACGACAGGGTCGACGGTGATGGGCCACGCCGCGTCGGGCCCTACGTCAACGGACAAGATGAGGAGGCCGCCCGAGGCGGTCATTCGAGCGGCGATGGGCGCCCCCGACGCATCCCAGGCCTGGAGGCCGGCGTACCGCCACTGGCTCCCGTCCTCGGCGACGAGGTCGGCGCCGTCCGCGGTCGGCCACACCTCGATCTCCGCGGCGGCTTCGAGCGTGATCAGGAGCGCGCCCGTACCGGGAGGCGGCGACGTGAGCGTGAAACCCTGAGAGAAGCCGCCGTCGTGGGCCCGCCACCACTCCGTAGCCGCCGCTCCAACCCGCTCGATGCGGCCGTCGCAGTCGGCGGGCGCGCAGCGCGGGGCGACGTCGGCCAGCGGGCGGAGGGCGCCCGCCCGACCCCAAGACAGGGCGCGGAGGTGAAGCTCGCCGCCGTCCGCGTCGTGGAAGCGCGCGCCGCCTCGATCAAAGCTCCCCGTCATGCGGAGGGCGGGGACGGAGGCGCTCCACCCCGCCCCCTCCGGACGGAAGGCGCTCGGAGGCGCGGGCTCGGCGGACGCGCTGTCCGAGGGGCGCGGGGAGGCGCAGGACGCGGCGCCGAGGAGCAGCACCAAGGGAAGGGAGAGGGCGCGGCGCATGGCGGGACTCCTTCGCCCGCGTGTCATGGGGCCGATTGTCGAGGGTATCCACTCGCGCGGAGTCCTCGCAAGCCCAGGTTCGCGGCGGCCGCCGGCGCCGACCAAAGCCGCCGCCGCTCCCGAGGGTGCGCTCCAGTCGTCGTCAGGGCCTACACAGCCACGCTCCTCCAGATAGAGCCGGCCCATGCGGACCTCTCCCTGCGCCCGTCTGCCGCTGCGGCGCCGCTGGGGAGCCCGTCCTTGAGTCGACGCGCCCTCCCGCCTCGCCAGGCAGGTCGAGGCCGGAGCGCAGGTAGACGCGTACTTCTCCGCCGACCGAGAGTGGATGGACTTCCTCGAACAGCGAGGGCTGATTCACCCCCAGACCCGGGCGGACCTCCTCGGGAATCGGCTCGTGGCCGTCGTGCCGGCCAGCTCCGGGCTCGCTGTGCAAGCGCCCCGAGATCTCGGGCAGCCCGGGGTCCACCACCTCGCTGTCGCGGGCGAAAACGTGCCCGCGGGGAGATAAGCGGCGCGCCGCGCTCGGCAGCCTCGGTGCCTGGGCCGCGGTGGACGGCAGGGTGGTGAGCGGCGACAGCGTCCGGACGGTGCTCGGCTGGGTGGCGACTGAATAAGCCGAGGCCGGGGTGGTCTACGCGACGGACGCGCGGGTCGAGCCCCGCGTAAAGAGCGCGTTCGCCTTTCCACCCGACAGTCACCCGCCCATTGTCTATCCAGCGGCCGTCACGAGCGGATCTGCGCATCGACTGGACGCGGAGAGCCTCCTCCTCCACTGCCGGAGCGCAGAGGGGCAGGCGATCTTCCGCGCCGCCGGCTTCTCTGCCGCTCCTCCGTCGGAGTGAGGTCGGGTGGCCGGTCGGGCGCCGCCGACCATCACTCCCGCCCGCCCGACTGGAGCGCCCCCCGTTGGTCTGTACGGCGGCCTATCGCCGCTCCTCCGCGCTCCGGGCGTGGGCCTCCAGGCCCTCCAGGCGGGCCAGCCGCGCCGCGTCCGTCACCACTTCCGCGAGGTCGGCGCCCGGCTCCATCCGCAGCCAGGTCCGCACGCGCAAGAAGTGGAGCACGTTGAGCCCGCCCGTGAAGCGCGCCGCGGTGCCGGTGGGCAGCACGTGGTTGGGGCCGACGCCGTAGTCGCCGAACACCTCGGCCGAGGCGCCGCCGACGAAGAGGCCGCCGTAGTGCTTGAGCCGGGCGGCGTGCGCGTCTGCGTCGTCCGTCAGCACCTCCAGGTGCTCGGGGGCCAGCCGGTCGCAGACCCCGATGGCCTCGTCGGCGTCGCGGCAGAGGACGGCGAAGCCGTTGGCGACGGCCTCCCGTGCCACCCCGGCGGTGGGGAGGGTGGCGAGCTGGGCGGCGAGGGCCTCGTCGACACGCGCGGGCAGGGCGGGATCCCAGGTGACGAGGATAGGGCGGGCGTCCGGGTCGTGCTCGGCCTGTCCGAGCAGGTCTGCGGCGATGCGGGCGGGATCCGCCGAGGCGTCCGCCAGCACAACGAGCTCGCTCGGGCCCGCGAGCATGTCGATCCCGACCTGCCCGGCGACGAGCTGCTTCGCCGCCGTCACCCAGCGGTTCCCCGGCCCGACGATGACGTCTACTCGCGGCACCGACCCCGCCCCGTACGCGAGCGCCCCGACCGCGTGCGCCCCGCCGACCGTGAGAACGGCGTCCGCGCCTGCGACCCACGCCGCCGCCAGGGTCACCACCGCTGGGCGCGGGCTGGCCACCCACACCTCGGCGACGCCGGCCGCCCGCGCCGTCACCGCCGTCATCAGCACGCTCGACGGCAGCGGGTAGCGGCCCCCGGGCGCGTAGCAGCCGGCCCGGTCGACGGGCGCGAGGGTGTGGCCGGCCCGACCGCCGGGGACAGGCACGTCGAGGTCGCGGAACGCGGCCCGCTGGGCCTCGGCGAAGGCCCGAATGCGACGGGCGGTGCGCTCGAGGAGCTCCAGGTCCGCCGCGGGCAGCGAGCGGGCGGCGGCGGCGAGGGCGTCGCGACCGAGGATGAGGGGGGCGCCGGGGGCGAGGTCGCCGAGGCGCTCGGCCTGGGCACGCAGGGCGGGCTCCCCGTGGGCGTGCACGTCGTCGAGGATCGCGCGGGCGGCGGCCAGCGTGGGTGGATCGACCGGGGAGAGGTGCGCGGCCTCGACGGCAGCAGGTGCGACACGGCGGAGCATCTTGCCTCAGGGCTTGGCGTTTCCCGGGCGACGGGTCAGGACGCGGGCACGGCGGTCGAGCACCGCCTCGACGTCCGCGAAGGACCGACCGGCGCGCGCGAGGGCGACCATCAGGAAGTAGAGGTTGTCGGCGGCTTCGGCGACGACGTGGTCGGGGTCTGTCGCGTCGGCCAGCTCCCCGGCCTCCTCCACGAGCTTGGCGCGGAGGAGGGCGGGGTCGTCGAGCAGGCGGCGCGAGTAGCTGCCGGCGGGGGCGGTGCGGACGCGCTCGGCGAGGGTGGCGGCGAGGGCGTCCACGCCGCGGGCGGGGCCCCAGCAGGTCGCGCAGCCGAGGTGGCAGAAGCCCGGGCCGTGCTGCCGCACCGTGAAGCGGAGCGCGTCGCGATCGCAGTCGAGCTCGACGCGGACGAGCTCCTGGACGTGCCCGCTCTCGAGGCCCTTCTCCCAGAGCCCGCGCCGGCGCGACCAGTACACACCCCGGCCGGTCTCCACGGCTCGGGTGAGGCTCTCCCGGTTCGACCAGCAGAGGCCGAGGGCCTGGCCGCGCTCGTCGGCCACGACGGTCGCCCACAGCCCGTCCGCCCGGTCGCTGGTGAGGGGGGCGGCGAAGGCGTCCGCGAGGGCGAGGCGCCCGGTGTAGAGGGCCATGCCGACCTGGGCGTCCGCGCCGAGGTGGTCGAGCTCGGCGACCTCGTCGGCCGTCGTCACCCCGCCCGCGAAGGTGATGCGGGAGGCGCCTGCGGCCTCGATGAGGGGGCGCACGCGGTCCATGGCGGTGCCCCCGAGGCGCCCCTCCTTCTCCACGAAGGTGATGAGGAAGCCGGCGACGTAGGGGGACAGCTCGCGGATGCGGTCGTCGATGCGGGCGCCCGTGCGGGTGGTCCAGCCGTGGGTGACGACCTCGCCGTCGCGGGCGTCGAGGGCGGCGACGAGGCGCTCGCGGGGCAGGCGACCGAGCAGCTCAGGGGTGGCCGCGGTGCCGAGGATGATGCGGGCGGCGCCGGCGTCGAGCCAGCGGCGGGCGGTCGCCTCGTCGCGGATGCCGCCGCCCACGCGGCAGTCGTGGCGGGCGCAGAGGTCGGCGATGAGGGGGGCGTTCGACCCGCGGCCGAGCGCGGCGTCGAGGTCGATCACCGCGATCTCGCCCACGCGCGCGAAGCGGGCGGCGATGGGGCGGGGGTCGCCGGCCTCGATGGCCAGGGCCTCCCCGCCGATGAGCTGGACGGTCTGGCCGCCCTGGAGGTCGATCGAAGGGACGATCATCGCCGCACCGGCACGCCAGCAGCCGCCAGCGTCGTCTTGAGGGTGTCCGGGGTGGTCTCCCCGTCGTGGAAGATGCTCGCCGCCAGGAGCGCGTCGGCGCCGGCCTCCACGGCCGCGAGCAGGTGGCCTGCGTGGGCCGCGCCTCCGGAGGCGATGATGGGCACGCCCACGGCTGCCCGCACCGCCCGGATCAGGGCGAGGTCGTAGCCGCCGCGCGTGCCGTCCTGGTCCCAGCTCGTGAGCAGGATCTCACCGGCGCCGCGGCGCGCGGCCTCGACCGCCCAGGCCACCGCGTCGCGACCGGTGCGCTCTTTGCCCGAGCGTACGACCACCTCCCAGCCATCGCCGTCGAGCCTGCGCGCCGCGTCCAGCGCGAGCACGGTGCACTGCGCGCCATAGCGGGCGGCGATGCTCGTGAGGAGGCTCGGGTCCTGGACGGCGGCGGTGTTGACGCCCACCTTGTCGGCGCCGGCGTCCAGCAGCCGGCCGGCGTCGTCGGCGGCGCGCACGCCCCCGCCCACGGTCAACGGGATGCCCAGCGCGCGGCGGACGGCGCGGGTGGTCTCGACGGCGTTGCCGCGGCCCTCGGGGGTGGCGGACACGTCGAGGATCACGAGCTCATCGCCACCGCCGGCCTCGTAGGCCGCGGCGCGCTCGACGGGATCGCCGGCGTCGCGGAGGCCCTGAAACTGCACGCCCTTCACCACGCGGCCGTCGCGCACGTCGAGGCAGGGGATGACGCGGATGGTCAGCATCGGGCCTCCACCCAGCGCCGCACCAGGGCCGCGCCCCAGGCGCCGGAGAGCTCGGGGTGGAACTGGCAGGCAAGCGCGTCGCCACGCTCCAGGGCGGCCACGAAGGAGCCGCCGTGGTCGGCCGTCGCGCCGGTCCAGCCCGGCGGGATTCGGTCGAGCTTGTAAGTGTTGGCGAAGTAGGCGAAGCCCGGCTCCACCCAGCGCGATCCCGGCATCGGGCTCACCTCGTTCCAGCCCATCTGGGGCACCCGCACGTCTCCGGTGAACCGGGTGACCGGGGCGTCCACGACACCGAGCCCGGCCTCGCCCGGCGACTCCTCGCTGGACAGGGCGAGGAGCTGGAGCCCCAGGCACACGGTCAGGGTCGGGCGACCGCCGGCGAAGCGCTCCCGGAGCACAGCGGTGAGCCCGAGGCGGCGCAGCTCTGCCATGGCAGCACCGAAGGCCCCGACGCCCGGGAGGACCAGCCGGTCGGCGCTCCACGCCTCGTCGGCGTCTGTCGTGAGGATCGGCTCTGCGCCCACGCGCTCGAGCCCGGCGAGCACCGAGGCGAGGTTGGCGACCCCGGTGCGGACGACGTGGACCTTCACGCGAGCACCCCCTTCGTGCTCGGCACGTCCGCGTGCCCATCGCGCGCGACCGCGGCCCGCAGCGCGAGGGCGACGGCCTTGTAGGCGGCCTCGGCGCGGTGGTGGTCGTTCTCGCCCTTGAGAACGTCCACGTGAAGGGTCATCTTCGCGGCCATCGCCAGGGAGCGCAGCGCGTGGCCGAGGTTCTCGGCTGCGACGTCGCCGATGCGCTCGCGGCGCAGCCCCAGGTCGACCTCGGGCCAGGGGCGGCCCGAGAGGTCCACGACGGCGCGGGCCAGGGCCTCGTCGAGCGGCGCGTAGGCGGAACCGAACCGACGAAGCCCGCGGCGGTCCCCGAGCGCGGCCGCGAGCGCCTCCCCGAGCGCGAGGGCGACGTCCTCGACCGTGTGGTGGTCGTCCACGTGCAGGTCGCCGGTGCAGGTCACCTCGAGGTCGAAGCGGGCGTGCTTCGTGAGGGCGGTGAGCATGTGGTCGTAGAAGCCGAGGCCGGTGCGGACGGAGGCGGCGCCGGTGCCGTCGACGGTCAGGGTGAGGGCGACGTCAGTCTCGGCGGTGGTTCGGCGGACGGTGGCGGTGCGGGGGGTCATGGCAGCAGCGCCTCGAGGTGGAGGGGGGTGGACAAGACCCGGGCGGCGCCGGCGCGGAGGAGGAGGTCGGTGGCGCGGGCGAGGTCGACGTCGAGCGGGGCGGCGGGGTCCGGCGCGTGGACGCCGATGGGGACGACGCCGGCGGCGCGGGCGGCGCGGATGTCGTCGACCGTGTCCCCCAGCATCCAGGCGTGGCGGACGCCGAGGCGCTCCATCGCCGCGCGCACCGGAGCCGGGTCCGGCTTGGCGGCGGTCTCGCCCATGACGACGGCGGCGTCGAACAGGTCGCGCCAGCCCTCACGCTCGAGGAGCTCCATGGCGTCGCGGTAGGGGCGGCCGGTGACGAGGGCGAGCGTGTAACGGGCGCGGAGGCGCTCCAGCGTGGCCCGGTCGATGCGGGCGCGCTCGGTGGACTTGAGGCCGGGCGCTCCGTCGTGCCCCTGGTAGGCGCGCTCGAAGCGGGCGGTCACCTCGTCGAGCGAGACGGTGACGCCGCGCTCGGCGAGCAGCGCAGCCGTGAGGAGCCAGTCGTTGTTGGCGTGGCCGCGGGCCTTGGCGCGGGCGATGTCGTCGGCCGTCACAGGCACCCCGAAGCTCGCGGCGGTCACCCGGATGGCCTCGCGGTAGCTCCCGGAGACGTCCACGAGCACGCCGTCCACGTCGAACAGGATCGCCTCGGGCGCCAGCACCGCTCGCAGCCCGGCGTGCAGCCGCGCGGTCGCGACCGGCTCCCCGGGGACGTTGATGCGCAGGGCGTCCCCGAGCGTGCGGTGCCCCGGCCAGCCGCGTACGCCGATGCCGAGCCCGGCGAGGCCGTCCTGGACCCAGGCGGCGCGGGGGGTGCGGGCGAAGACGAAGTTGGCCTGGCTGCGCTGCGCGTCGAGGCCGAGCGCGCGCAGCGCGTCGGTGAGGGCGTCCCGGTCGGCGCGGACCTGGGCGATGTAGGCGGCGGAGGCCTCGCCGTCGCTCGTCAACCGGCGCTCCGCGAGGTGCAGGCTCGGCCCGGACACGGCGTAGGGGTTCCCGGCCACGCGGAGCGCGTCGATCGCCTGGCGCGGGCCCACGGCGTAGCCGACCCGGAGCCCGGCGAGGCCCCAGGCCTTGGACAGCGTCCGGAAGGCGACGGCGTTCGGGAGCTCGGCGACGACGGCGGTGAGGTCCTCGTCGGCGAACTCGACGTAGGCGAGGTCCACGAGGAGGAGCACGCCGGGGAGGGCGGCGGAGAGGCGGCGGAGCGTGTCGGCGTCGATCACCTGCCCGGTGGGGTTGTTTGGGCTGACGACGGCGACGACGGTGGTGTCCGGGCGGACGGCGGCGAGCACAGCGTCCACGGGCCAGGGGCCGCCCGGCCAGGGCACCTCGTGGACGGTGGCGCCGGCCCAGGTCGCGTAGCGGGCGATCATCTCGAAGGTGGGCGTGGGCAGGACGATCGAGCGGCCGGGGGCGAGGTAGGCGCGGCAGGCGCGATCGAGGGCGTCGTCGCCGCCTGCGGTGACGAGGACACGCTCGGCGGGCAGGCCATGGATGGCCGCGAGGGTGGCGGCGAAGGGGCGGGCGTCCGGGTAGCCGCGGACGAGGCGGTCGGGGTCGGCGTCGCGCAGGCGGTCGAAGAGATCCGAGGGGGCCGGCAGGCCGCCGATGCCGTCCAGCAGCAGGTCGAGCGGCGCCGGGTGCCGGGGCACGTGGTACGCCGTCATCCCGGCGATCGCGGGGGCGGTGGGCGGGAGCGCGCTCACGGGATGATCTGGGTGGGCTCGGTGACGAGGATGTCCGAACCACCGTTCCGTCGGATCACCGGGATCAGCTCGGGGACGAGCTTCCGGGGCACCGCGACCTTCACCGCGAACCCGCTGCCCCCGTGCAGCGGGGAGACGGTCGGCGTCTTCATGCAGGGGAGGATGGCGACGAGGCGCTCGAGGTCCGCGGCGCCCACGTTGAGCTCGAGGATGACGCGGCTGCGGGCGTCCATCACGGAGCGGAGGAGCATGGCGAGGTGCTCGATACGCTCGCGACGGGCGGGGTCGGCCCAGGCGGCGGGGTGCGCCCAGAGGCGGGTGCTGCTGTGCAGGAGCGTGTCGAAGATCTCGAGGCCGTTGGCGACGAGGGTGGAGCCGGTGGACGTGTTGTCGATGATGAAGTCGGCGTCTTCCGGCGGGAACACCTCGGTGGCGCCATAGCTGCGGACGACCTCGGCCTGGAGCCCCATCCGGTCGATCCACGCGCGGGTGAGCGCCTCGTACTCACTCGCGACGGTCCAGCGGCGCCCGGGCGGGAGGCGGCCGTCCACGAGGAGCTCGCGGGGGGCCGCGGCGACGAGGCGCACGGGGTCGAGGCGGAGGTCCAGCACCTCCACGAGGTCCGCGCCCTTCTCGGCCACCCAGTCGGCGCCGGCGAAGCCGACGTCGCGGGTGCCATGGTGCAGCATCTCCACGATGGTCTGGGGCTTGAGGATCTTCGTCTCGAAGCCCGCCAGGCTGAGGACGGGGCGGTAGGCGCGTGCGCCCACCTTGAGCTCGACGCTGGCGTCCGCGAGGAGGCGGAGCACCGAGTCGTACATGCGTCCCTTCGGGATGGCGAGGTGCATCGGGGCGGTCATGGGGGGAGCTCCGTTCGGCCGGGCGGACTATCCTGGGGCGGGCGTTCCCGGGTCCGCGAGGCACCAAACCCAGAGCCCGCTGGTGGGTCGACCGTCGGTCGGGTCGTCCGTCGGTCGGGTCGACGCCCGGCTCCGAAACGTCGACCCGTGAGGTGACGCGGGTTCAGTCGGCGCAGATCTGGATGACCGAAGGGGTCGTGTCCGGCCGGTAGCTGCGCCCTCCCGCAGAGACGACCAGCGCGACGGGCGCTCCCCCTCCGGCGAGGGTGTCCGAGAACGTGAGGGTGCAGGACGAACAGCCCGATGCGGGGACCGTGGCCTCTACCCCGACGTTGAGGACGCGCCAGGGATCGCCTTGGGCGGCGAGGGTGACGTCGCGCTTCCAGGACAGGACCGCGGCCCCCGTCACGCCGCCCGGGATCACGTCGGTGCGGACGAAGCCGTCGTCGCGGTGGCCCTCCGGATCGAGACGGCGGTCGGCCACGACGCTCCCCGCCTCTTCGAAGCTCGACACGCTGCAGCCCACCGCGGAGAGGCCGTAGCTCCAGGCCTGCACCTCCAGGCTGGGGGACTGAAGCTGCACGCCGACGGTGAAGGGGAGGGGCTGTCCGGCGGGGCCGTTCACCTGGGGCTCGGCGTCCACGCTCAGCACGAGCACGCCGCAGGGGGCCTCGGGGATCGCCGTCGGGGTGGCGCAGCTCGGGCTGCGGGTGGGCACCTTGGCCTGATCGGTGAACAGGGCGTAGAAGATGGCCAGCGCGTCGGCGATGTCGATGAGGTCGTCGCGAATGAAGTCCTGGGCGTCCTCGCAGGCGTAGGTCGCCCCGCCGTCGAGCAGGCTGCGCAGCGTCCAGACGCCGTCGGCGATGTCGGTCTCTCCGTCCCAGTTGGCGTCCCCCATCGCGACATCCCCTGCACCCGAGGCCGCCGGACAGACCGGAGCGGGTTCGACCGGCGCGCCGCCGTCGTCGCCGTCGTCGCCGCCGTCGTCGCCGGCCCCGTCCGTCGCGCCGCCTCCGCCTCCCTTGGCCCCACCGTCTCCCCCGCAGGCGAGGAGGACGAACAAGCTGAGGAGCGGGGCACGAGGGCGAGACATGGAGGGCTCCGGGGGCAGGTCGGGGTCGGGGCGACAGGCTATCCTGGGCGCTCGAATTGGTGGAGCCGCATGCATCGAACCCTGCCCCCGCTCTCCCGTCGCCGGCCCGATCGGGTCGCGGCCTTGGTCTTCCTGCTGGGCTGCACCCACTCGGTGCCCTCCGCTCCGCGCGTGGTGGGGTCACCCCCGCTCGATCCTGCGGTCGCCTTTCGCGGGGCGACCCATGAGCCCTTCCCCGCGGCCTGGCGGAGCGCCCGCCCCGGCCCGCCCCCGCCTCCCTCCGACGGCTCCCTCGATCCCCTCGGTGCGGCCGTGGAGGGCGGGACCTTCGACGAGGGAGAAGGGGTGGCGATGAGCGAAGCCCTCTCCCTCGAAGACCCTGCGGAGGTCGACGCCTGGGGGGCCGGCCTCTTCCCGCTCGACCGCCTGCTCGGTACGGGAGATTTCGCGGGGGACGGTCCCCTCTGCACCGACCCCCACGCCTTCTTCTCCTTCTCCGATGGCGACGTCGACTGGGAGGCGCGTATCCACATGTACGCCTTCCTCCAGCTTGTCGCCCCGGTTCAGGCGATGTTCATGGAGCTCTCCGACACCTGCGCCGACGGGGTGACCGCGGAGGGAGGTGATGTCGGGGCCGCGGTGGCGGCCGGCACCTGCTCCGAGGAAGAGGAGGAGGCCTTCTTCACCCGAAACGAGGCTTGCCTCGCTTGCGTGGAGGGGGGGGTGAGCACGTCGGACTGCCTGTCCTCCGGGGAGTGCCTGCCGGAGGCCCCGGCGGTCGCCCAGTACGCGCGGCGCTGGTACCGCTGGGCCGAGTCGACCGTCCTCGCTTGTGCGCCGGACGTCCGCATGAAGGTCTATCTCGCCTCGAACGCCATCACCGACGAGGGGGTCGTGCCGGAGGCCTGGAACCAGACGGACTGGCCCTACCTGTGTTTCGGGATCCGAGACCCGGACACCGGCGAGATCGAGCGCACCTGTGTCCCCGACGGCGACGGGTACAGCGACATCACAGACGGGTACGCCGACGGCCTGATCGGCCGCTTCGACTATCTCCGCGAGGTCGGGGACACGGCCACGCCCCACGCCGACCGCGTCATCTACAGCCAGCGACTCTCCTTCCTCGATGGCACCACCACGAGCCAGATGCTGCTCAGCTTTGGGGGCACCGGGCAGATATCGGCCCCGCTCTACACCGAAGACCACGACGGGGACGGTGACATCGACGACGACGACTGGGGCTTCGGGCACGGCGGCTATGGGTTCGGGCCGAGGGAGCTGCGCCCGGACGGCACGGATCCCACCAACCTCGACGACACGTACGCCCGGGACTGGCTCGCCGCCGTGGCCACGAAGATGTCGACCACCCGCGACGGCGTGCCGATCAACAACATCAACCACAGTCGCTGCCTCGAGTGGGCCGGCCCGCACGACGACGGCTCCTGGACCTGCACCCAGAACGGAGGCCCCGCGCTGGGCTGGTTCGAGGACAACCACGTCCTCACCTACAGCGCGAGCATGGTGCTGGTGGAGTCGCTGGCCACGCTCGGCTCCACCGGCCTGCCCGACGACCTCATGCCCGGCGGCTTCACCCCCCACATGGCGGGGACAGCCGCCCTGGCGAACCCGAATTGGGACAACTGCACCTGGCCCCACCAGTACGTGCCCGATCACATCCGCACCGAGGACGTCCCGCTCGACTGGGGGGGCGTGGCCTCCCTCGACGCCGACACCTACAAGTTCGGCAAGGATCCAGACCAGGACCTCCGGCTCATCCTGGCCACCCCGCAGATGCGCGGCTTCTGCCCGGAAGAGTAGTCGGAGCGCGATCTCTCGGAGCACGATCGTCTGGCCCGCTCGGGCGGCCTGCCTGGGGGTGCAGGCGTCGGCTGGAGGCGGCCCGCTTCTTGAAGGTCTCCTCGTCCACGCCGGACTCCTTGAGGGCGGCATCGAACTCAGCGCGGGCCTTGTTGCGGGCCTTGAAGAGCATCATCTGGACGCGGCTGTCGACGTTGACCGCGCCGTCGCCGGTGGTCTCGATGGGGAGGAAGATGGCCTCGGGCCAGCGCTGGGTCACGACCGACTGCACACCGTCCGACCCTCCATGCCTGGCACCGATTCGATTCGTCTAAGGCTTCGTGAGTGTCGGCCTCAACCAGACCATCCACCCTCCCAGGGCCAGGAAGACAGCGGACAAGGAGGCGAGGCCCACCACCAGCAGATCGATGGCCACGGGCGGCATCGCCGCCCAGAGCGTCGTGGTCACTCCGGTCAGCCGGATCACCGAGCCCGCGGCGAGGGTGGAGAAGAAGAGGCCCAGCGCCAGCCCCGCGCGCCGCTCCGGGGCGGTGGAGAGGGCCGCGCCGATGCCCGAGCTGAACAGGCCACCCCAAGCGGCGCCGGAGAGCAGGGTGGTGCCCACGAGCACGGCCTCCAACGAGGAGACGGCGCTCAACCCGGCGCTGAGCCCGAAGGCCAGCGCCCCAAGCGCCATCCCCACCCAGGGGAAGAGGCCGCCGAGCAATGGCCTCCACAGGACCATGGCCCCCGCCATGCCGATCCCGAAGAGGGGCTGAACCCAGGGCAGGAGCCCCGCCCGGAGGCCGGCCTTGAGGATGGCCCCCTGCCGGAGCCCGGTATGGAGCTGCATCGCCGTAGTCGCCAGCCCGAGGCCGAACACGAGGAGGCCGAGGATCAGGAATCGGGGGAGGGTCCAGGCGCCTCGGGGGCTCGTGTCCGCAGGGGGCGCCAGCGCCTCGGCCACGAGGAGGACGAGGACGCCCGCCACGGTGGAGGCCGAAGCGAGTAAGAAGGGGATCAGCGGCTTCCAGTCTGCCAAGGCCGTGGTGAGGGAGGGAGAGAGCGCGCTCCCGATCCCCATTCCCACGAGGGCGAGCACGAGAGGCCCGGGCGCCCGAGGCTGGGGGACATGCCGGTGGAGGAGCACCATCATCGGCGCGCGCAGGGCCGTGGCGCTGGCTGCCCAGCAGAACAGGGGCACGAGGAGGGCGAGGGAGCCGAGACCACTCACCAGCGGCAGCACGGCAAAACAGCCCGCGCTCAGGAGAGAGACCAGCAAGAGGACCGGCCCGAGCCGCCGGAGCCAGGGGCCGACAAGGTCTGTGAAGAAGCCCATCAGGGGATCGAGCACGAGGAACAGGACCTGATCCACGAGCAGGATCAGGGGCACCCAGGACTTGTCGAGCCCGGCGCTCGCCAGGAGCTGCGGCAGGAAGGCGGCGTAGAGGGTCCAGGTCCAGACCAGCAAGAGCTGGAGGAGGGTCAGGGCCGCGGTGATGGGGACCATGGACCCTCCCAAGCGCCCACTCTATTCCCGGGGAACGGTAGCTTGCAAGCCCGCCCCCGTCGAATGACCCTCTCGAGCACCCTTCGGAGCTTTGGCAACATCTTTCGGACCATCGCTCAACGGGGACGGACAGGTCGATGGGATGTCCGGAAGACTGGGCAACCACGCCGGCCCCACCGACTCAGCCTACGCCCCGCTGTCCCAGCCTTCGAGCTCGGAATTGTCGCCGTCCAGCGCCCGACCGATCTTGAGGAACACGGGCTCCTCTTCGAGTTGCAGTAGGGTCAGATAGCCCAGCGCGATGTCGCGCTTTGTACAGTTTCCTTCAAATGTGGCTACCTTCAGGAACCCGCCGCGACGCAGTGCGCCAGACTCGCGGTCAATGTCCAGGTCATGCCAGAAAAGGAGACCCCTCATCTGCATCTGACCATCCTTCACGCGAATTCTGGTCCGCCAGGCCCAGCTCAGCTCGCCCTGCCCCTGATGGGCGGTCTGCCAGTCAATCACGGGTGTCTCTCGCCTGATCAGGTGTTGCAGGTAGGCGGTGTCCCCGCGAACCACAATGACAGTTGGAATGAGGTTCATCCTGAGGACCCTGGCGGATGGAAAGACAACCCCGCCGATCACTTCGCAGACGTCGTCAACGCCCTCCGCCGTGGAGAGGCTCGGCGGCTGGGCTGCGGCCGCGGGCCGAATGGTCGCCACGGAGAGGACAAAACCAAGGATGCATGTCGTGAGGGTGCGCAGCAGTGT
This sequence comes from Myxococcota bacterium, assembly GCA_044344255.1. GTDB lineage: Bacteria > Myxococcota_A > UBA796 > UBA796 > UBA2385 > JBIJDH01. The sequence continues at coordinate 1,711 of JBIJDH010000041.1, read as the reverse complement.
CATGGGACCACCTCAATCCGTGTGCCGGATAGGAAGAGAGGGCAAAATGCGGGGCACGCCAGGCGCCGCGCGGCGTTGGCCGACGATGGTGACGGTCGGCCACCGCTCTGGAAGGTAGAGCAAGCGCCGTGCCAGCCTTGCGCGCTGACCTCAGCCAAACGGGACCTCGGGGAGAGCGCCAGAATTGCGCCCCATCGGGTGAGCCCGGCCGCCCAGCGACCCGCTGGGGCAGCGGCTGTTCAGCACCGTTCAGAGTTGGGAGTCGGAGCGGACCCGGCGGCGCGGGGTCTCCGAGCCGGTTGGCGGAGTCCAGTTCGGCAGGCGTGGCCCGGGGTGAGGGGCTTCGAGCCGGCCTGACCTGTACAGGTCGGACGCCGAGGCGGGGTCGCCCCCGCACGCTCCACCCGGTGCCCAGCGGCGATCAGGGCGCGGGGCAGGCGTTGGCGGGGATGTGGCAGGTCCCCGCGGCCGGCCTTCTCCCGTCGATGGGCTCCGGCACGATCACCAACGGCGCCTCCGCCTGGTCGCACCTCACCGGCCCGGCGCCCAGCCACACGACCGCGGTGCGGCTCCGAAGCCCGGACTCCGGCCCGCACCAGGCATCGGGGCGAAGATCGCGGGATCGGCCACCACGAACCCGAACGGAGAGAACTCCGGCTCGAGGAGGAGCGGCGGCGCAACGCCGAGCACCACGGCGTTCGTGCGCTCCGAGCGCCGGTAGCTGCTGACCGCGAGCGGAACGTCCACCTCGAGACCGCAGCGCGCCAGCGCGGAGACACAGGCTTGGGGCAGATCGAGCGTTCGTATTTCGGTGGGGCTGGCCAGATGCGGCGCGCAGCTCGGCCGGATGAGCTGCTCGGCCGCCCACCGGTCGTCGGTACGCATGCGCCCGAACATCTTGGCGTGGCTGCAGCCCAGCGGCACCTCGCCGCCGCAGAACAGCCGGCGGAGCGGATAGCGCGCCCACCCCGTCGGGCTCTGGAACAGCAGGGTCCACTCGACCTGCCAGGTGTCGGGATCATCCGGCGTCATCGGCCGCCCCTTCCGGCGACCCGGAACGCGCACCCACGCCTTCTCCACCGCCACGCCGTCTGTGGCCGTGGAAGCCGCACAGCGCGACACCGTGTCGTCCGGGGCGAAGGGGAAGCCCGTGCAGGCGAGCGCCTCCGCGCTCGGGGCCTCATTTGGGATGATCCGGTAGGAGGGCCGTCGTGGAGCGGGCGCTGGGGTGGGCGAGGTGGGCGGCTCCGACGCGCTCCCTCCGCACCCCTGGAGGAGGGCCCCGTGGAAAAGGGCAGGTAGGCAGAGCGCCCACGGCAGAGAGTGCCTTCGCATCTCCAAGGCCTAACGCCTGGTCGCCGGGCGCGAACCCAGCCGTCGACCCACGTTCGAGCAAGGCAGCGATGCCTCGGGGCTGCTCGCCGGTGCTCGCAGGATGCGGTCTGCCGGAGTGGACCCTATCGTGCTGCTGGCGCGCTATCGCGCTCGCCCCCGTCCAGCTCCTCGATCCTGCCGACTGCCCGGTGAGACGGGCGGGGAGGGGGGGTGGGGCGACCTTCGCCCACCGAACCCAAATGTTAATTGGGATCCCTGGGAAGAAACCCTTCCCGTGAGGGACTGGACGGCGGCGCCGCCCCCTACCGCTGCTGACGAACGGCAGGGCGCGCGGTGTGGGTCCGCCGAGGATGGCGCCAGAAGCGCATCGCGGCCT
>JBIJDH010000022.1:0-140043 GCA_044344255.1 Myxococcota bacterium | reverse complement strand
CCGCATCGGCACCGGAGGGGGACTGCTCGCGATGCCAAGCCGATGAACGAGTCGAATGGGGGCGTATGCCCTCCTGTTGGCTTCGCGAACAGGCCACTCTCCCGCACTCTCGGGGGTCGCGAACAGTCCCCCTCCGCCGTCGATGCGACGGCACCTCCCCCATATGATGGGGGAGGCTGAAACCAGGGTCGTCTTGGGGTTCGCGAACAGTCCCCCTCCGCCGTCGATGCGACGGCACCTCCCCCATATGATGGGGGAGGCTGGAAGCATGGTCGTCTCGGGGGACGCGAACAGTCCCCCTCCGCCGTGTCCTCTGCAGTGAATCCTGGGCCGGTCCATTCAGGCCATCCCGCGTCGAAGCCCGGCCGCGAGCTGCGGGGGGAATGGAGCGGGTCGCCACTCCGCTCCCTCGGGGGCGAACCAGACCCCTTCCACCTGGCCGACCGCCAGCTTCTCGGAGCCACCCTCCCCTGGGCCCCCCCCGGTCGCGCGGAAGAGCTCGACGGTGAGCTTGAGGCCCTGTGCGTGGAGCTCGTCTACATGCACGGCCACCTCGATCTCATCGAAGGGCATCGCCTCGCGGTAATGCTCCACCCCCGCGCGCTGGAGTCGGAGCTCGCCCGAGCGGTCCCGAGCGGTGGAGGGGTCGAGGCGGTTGAGCATCTGGTCCACGGCCTCTCCCTGCCAGGTCGGGTAGTGGGCGAAGTAGATATTGCCCACGATATTCGAGTGCTCGCGGCTCGTCTGGAAACGGCTCCGGTGAATCGGCTGCCGCCCCGGACGCCGCGCGGCCTCGTAGACGAGCGGTCCGCGCTCGAAGGCGGGGGGCTCGGGCATGGGCGCGACAGGGGCGGCGGTCGGCGGGCCGATACGCTCGGCGAAGGCCTGGAAGTAGGGTGGGTTGGGCGCCACCTTGGCCTCCCCGTGGCCCGTGATCTCCACCCAGGTGGTCGCCATCGACCCCTCCGCCACCGGGCCCCGCTCGCCCGAGGCCGAGACGCGGTCCCAGGCGAAGCGCAGCTCGATCGTCGCGTCCATCGGGCCCGACAGGCCGGAGGACCAGACCCGCCCCTCCAGCGTGTCCCCTGTCTCGGCGGTCCCGAGCAGGTGGAGCCGGCTGTAATTGGTCACCGCCCCCCATCGACCGGTGCGGAAGTCCGCGACCCAATTGTCCAGCACCGGGCGGGCGGCCAGCTCGCGGAGCTCCCCCATTCGACGGAAGAGGTGGCTCGGGCGCAGCACCCCGCTCGGCTCGGAGGCCTCCTTGAAGACCACCATCGAGGGCTGGTGGAAGCAGAGCTGACCCTCGGGGCCGTCCGCACGCATCTGCATGCCGTGTCCATCGCGCGCCTCGTCGGCGGCGGGCAGGCCCGGCGTCGAGGGTGTGGGTCGCGGCGCGATCGGAGCGGCGGGCGGCGGGGCCACCGGGGCCGACTCCCGCGGAGCCGACACCGACGGAGCGGGGCGGGGGACCACCGCCGCCACGACCCGATCTCCACCTCGGGCGAGGCGCACGACCAACGCGAGAACATCGACGCTGCCGCTGCCATCGGGGGCATGGGCCTCGAAGATCCAGCCCCCACCGCGCCCCCGCTCCCGGTCGAGGCGGGCGGCGTCGGTGCCGAGCGCCTTCATCGCGGCCTCCTGGGCGGCCCAGATCAATCGGCCGGCGCGGTCCACCCCTTCGGTGACCCGCAGGCGACCGTAGACGCCTGCGTTTCGGGAGAGCATCCGCCCCCAGTGCTCGGCCGGGTGCGTCACCGCCTGGACGAGGTCGCAGCCCTGGGGCCCGCTCCCCGCGACGGCGAGGCAGGTGGCCTCGTCATGGGCGAGAGAGATGCCCGCGCCCTCCGCCCCGGAGAGGATGGGGCGACCGCTGTCCTCCCAGCGCGGCTCCCCGGAGAGGCCGGCGCGCTCGGCGGCGAGGCCGAGCAGGGGCCCGGTGACGAGGCGGCGCGCCTCTCGGGAGATGCCGTGCAGGCCCCGTCGATGGAGCAGCGCCACGCGGGGGGCCACGCGCCCGAAGCTGGCAGCGAGCCCGTCCAGGCGGGACTGGAGCTCGACCGTGTCGCCCGCTTCGGGGTTGAGCAGGCGGGCCACGTCTGGCAGGCGCTCGTCGCGCTCGAGCACCCGCAGCCGGTAGCCGAGGATGCGCTCCACGAGCTGTCCATCGGCGTCCCAGGCCTCCACCTCACCGAGCAGCACCGCCCCCTCGCGGCCGAGGTGGCACGAGCGGGCCAGCGCGGGGCCGGGGGCGCGGCGCGAAGGGGCGGCGAGCTCGATGCAGTCGATGCGCACAGGCAGCGCCACCTCGGGGGTGACGACGAGCTGGGCCGCCTGGAGCAGCGTGTCGCGGTGGTAAGGGTCGCCGAGCACGAGGGGCCGCCGGGCCGCCTCCGAGAAGCCCTCGGGGGCCGACAGGGTGCTGTCCCGCCACTCCGTCTCGTAGGTGACGGCGCGCTGGTCGAGGGACAAGACCCGACGGATGCGCTGGAAACAGGGGCCCTGGAAGAGGAGGCCCGAGTAGAGGTCGTCTGCCGGGAGGAGGTCCAGGGCGCGGGTCTCGGCGGGGGCGGGCTCGGAGGCCGGGGCTGGGGCGTCGAGCACGAAGCGGGCGCTGAAGTGGGCCGCAGAGAAGCCGCTCGTCGAGACGTGGATAGCGGCCTCGACGATGACGGTGGAGCCGTCCTCTTCGGCCTCTCGCACGAGGGCGCGGAGCTCGATCTCCACGCCTTCGGTGGGGTGGACCACGATGGGGCGCGACAGCTCGATGTCCTCGATGCGGGTGTCGCCGAAGGCCGGGCGGCCGGTGACGGCGAGCACGGCCTGTCCCATGGCCTCGAGGCCGTAGACGGTGGGGAAGAGCAGGGAGCCCTTGAAGTCGTGATCGTAGACGAAGCGGTCCGTGTCAGCCGACAGGCGGACCCGGCTCACCCACTCCACGCCGGGGGTGAAGGCCCGGGGGCTGCCGGTGTATCGACCGGGATCGGGCAGGGACCCGCCCGCCGCCCCAAGCCCGCCGAGGCGGCTCGTCATCACCACCTGGGTGTCCGGCGGGCTGCGCTTCACCCACCGGAGGAAGTGCCGGAGGCCCTCCTCGACCGGGATGGCGGAGATGCCCTTCTGCGCGAGGTGATCGACGCTGCCGAGCTTCACGCCCATGCCCACTTCATCCCACACCGACCAGGCGTGACTCACGGCGTGGGTGCCCGGGTGGCGGGCGGCGAAGTCGCGGAGGGCGAGGTCGAGGCGCTCGTTCGAGAAGGCGTACCAGGCATTTCCCGGCATGCCGACCACGCCGATGATCGAGGTGAGGCCGATGATCAGGCGGGGCGGGGCCGACTCCAGCGCTGCCAGGAAGTGGGTGGCGCCCAGGAGCTTCGGGCGGATCTCGCGGAGCGCCGCCTCGGCGGGCACCTGCTCGGCCGGCCGGGGCTTGTTGAGGCCGGCCCCATGGATGAAGCCCACGATGGGCCCCCGCTCTGCTTGCACCGCGGCGACGAGGGCGGTGACCGCGCCGGCGTCGCCGACGTCGCAGCGGCGGTACTCGGCCAGCAGGCCGGCCTCGGCGAAGCGGCGGAGCGTGCCCTCCACCTCGCCACCGGGCTCAGCGGCGGAGCTGCCGATGAGCACGAAGCGGGCGCCGGTCTCGCGGCCGAGGGCCAGGGCGCACTCCGCGGTGATGCCCTTGGCGCCGCCGGTCACGAGGATGAGCTCCCCCGGGCCCGGGAGCGCCACGGCGCCGCGGGCCTCCTTCGCCGAGAGGGTGTGGAGGGCGGGCTCGAGGCGAGCGCCCAGGGCGTCGACCCCGGCGGCCCCGGAGCGAGGGAGGCGGAGCTCGCCGCCGAGGGCCTGGAGGGCAGCCTCATCGGAGAGGTGACGGTGGAGGTCGAGGGCGCGGACGATGAGGCCGGGGCGGTCCTGGCTGACGGAGGCGGCGAAGGCGCGGAGGCCCAGGTGGTGCCCTCCTTCGGGCTCCTGCTGGCCCATCCGCCCATCACCCCGCTGCACGAAGGTGATGGCGGCGAGGGCCCCGTCGAGGCCCCCCTCGCGGAGGCGGTGGGTGACCGCGAGCCGACGCACATCCCGCTCCACATCCGGTGGTCCCGTGGGGGCGAGGACCACGAGGTGGCGAACCGGGCCGCCCTCCTCGTTGATCCCGCTCGTCTCGTCATCGGAGAAGCGGGCGGCCGGCAGTGCGGCCTGGAGGGCGACGCGGAGGGCGTCGTCCGAGTCGCTCACCACGAGGAGGCCGGCGCCATCGCCCTTCTCGGCCTCCCCCATCGGAGGAAGCGGAGGGGGGAGGAGGGGCGCGGGGGACCACGAGACGGTGAAGTCCCGCACCCAGGCCGGCGGCAGGGGGTCCTGAATGTGGACCTCGGCTGCCGCCGAGGGCTGGAGCCGGGCCAGGATGTCGGAGAGCGAGGCGTTGGCGAGGCCCTCGGGGGCGGCAGAGAGGCCGGCGGCCTTCGAGAGCTCGGCGAGCAGCGAGCCCGCCTTGATGGAGTCGAGGTTCAGGTCGTCGAGGAGGCGCAGCCCGCCGTGCAGGGTGGAGCGGGCGAAGCCGGTGCGCTCCTCTACGAGGGCATAGAGCTTCGCCTCCAGGGCCGCCGCGTCGGTGGCGGAGCCGCCCACCCGGCCGAGGATCTCGTCCAGCGTGCCATTCGCGAGCCCCTCGAGCTTGCCGGGGGGGAGCCCGAGCCCCTTCCCGAGCTCGGCGAGCAGCGAGCCGGCTTTGATGGAGTCGAGGTTCAGGTCGTCGAGGAGACGGAGCCCGCCGTGCAGGGAGTCGAGTGCGAAGCCGGTCAACCGGGTGACGAGGCCATAGAGCAGGGCCCGAGGAGCACCCGCGGCAGAGGCGGCGCTACCGGCAGAGGCCGCGCCCTCGGCGGGGGCTGCGGCGGGGGCCTCGACGCTGCCCTGCACGCCCTCCACGAGCTTCGAGAGGCGGAGGAGGGCCGAGAGCTGCGTGGCGAGGCGTCGGAGGCCGTCCCGCTCGGCCGGGCCCCAGCGCCGGTCGTCGCGGTTGAGGAGCTGGAGCACGCCGATGGCCTGCCCGGCATCGTCGACGAGGGCCATACAGTCAATGGTGCGGGTGCGAAAGCCCGTCTGTTTGTCTACGGCGGGGTTGAAGCGGGGGTCACCGTACGCATCGTCGATGTGTACATCTTCGCCGGTCGTGAGCACATGGCCGGCGATGCCCCGGTTGGCGGGGAAGCGTAACGTCACGGCGCGGAGGCTGCCCTTTTCGCCGGGCGCCACCGCCGCCACGCTCACGAGCTCCTCCCGGCGTCGATCGTAGAGGAAGAGGGAGCCCGCCTCGGTGCCATAGGACGAGACCGCGGCCTCGATCCAGCTCTCGATGAGGGTGGAGACCGGCTGGTCCCTCTCGATCTCGGTCGCCCAGCCGCGCAGCTTCGCCTCCAGCGCGTGGGCGTTCTCGACCTGGAGCTCGAGGTGGGCCTGTCCGATGAAGGGCCGGGCCGAGCCGGCGAGGGCGGAGAGCGTGCGCTGGTCGGCCTCGGTGAAGGGCTCGGCGCCGCTTCGGGCCACCATCACCACCGCGGTGCCGGCCTCCAGGGGCACCGGAAGGTAGAGCGCGCCCTGGAGCAGGGTGGCGGGCCAGCCGTCCACCTCGGGGCGAAAGCCGGGCTCCGCGGCGAGCAGGGGGACGGCGCGCATCAGGCCAGCGGCGAGCACCTGGGCCACGATGCCCTGCCCGGAGGGGAGGCTCCGGCGGCTGCGCTCGGGGAGGGCCGACAGCAGATCGAGGGAGGAGGCCTGCGAGACGTAGATCGCGACGTGGGTGGCCGAGAGCGCGGTGCTGAGCAGGGTGACGAGCTCGCCGAGCTGCCCCGAGGCCCGGCCCCCCGGGCGGAGGCGCAGCGCGCGGGGGAGGGCCTGAAGCTCGGGCAGCACCACCCGGGCGAAGGGCCGCTCGCAGGGGTTCTCGTAGAAGTGCAGCTCGCGGGCGGGGACGAAGGGCCGCGCGAACCGCCCCTCGTAGAGGGCAGACCAGGAGAGGTCGCAGCCGCGGGTGAAGGCCTCCGCGAAGAGCAGCGCGGCGTCGCGGTCTCGCCCAGGCTGTCCCTCCGCGGGCAGGCAAGCGCGGCCCACCGCGCAGCGCTCCACGAGCCCGGAGAGCACCCGACCGGGGCCCACCTCGATGAGGAGGTCGGCCGACTCGGCCATCGCGGCGGCGAGGCGGATGAAGTCGACCGGGGCCGTGATCTGACGACCGAGGTGGGCCCGGAGGTCGGCATCGGCGGAGAACGGCGCCCCATCGGTGCAGGAGAGGGTTGTGGTTGTAAGCCCCGCGGCCCGGCGGGGGACACGCGGGTCGGCGGCCACCTGGGCGGCGGCGGCGGCGACCAGGGGGGAGTGAAAGGCGTTCGACACGGTGAGGCGCCGAGCGCGGAGCCCCGCGGCGGCCGCCCGCTCCACCACCCGCTCCACGTCCGCGAGGGTGCCGGAGACCACACACTGTTCGGGGGAGTTTCGGTTGGCCAGCACCGCGGCCGTCCCCTCCAAGAGCGAGAGCGCGAGCGCGGGGTCGCAGACGAGGGCCGCCATCGTGCCCGCGTCAGCAGCGGGTGCGGCCATGGCCTGGCCGCGCAGGGCCGCGATCTGCAGGAGCGTGGCGGCGTCGAAGGCCCCCGAGGCGCAGAGGGCCATGAGCTCGCCCAGGCTGTGGCCGCCGGTCACGGCGGGGGACAGGCCCACACGACGGAGCAGCTCGAACCAGAGCAGCGATGCCAGCGCGATCGCCGGCTGGGCCACCTCGGTGCGGGTGAGGGCCGCCTTCCACTCGGCCTGGGACTCACCCGCGGGGTCCCGCCAGGTGGGACGCTGCATGAAGGCGGAGAGTGGCTCCGCCTGAAAGGCGGGGAAACCCGCGACCCAGCCATCGGCCTCCGCGGCCAGCTCCCGGGCCCAGGCGTAGCGGTCGAGGAGGCCGCCGGCCATGCCGAGGAGCTGGGAGCCCTGACCGGGGAAGAGGAAGCCCACGCGGGGCGCAGCATCGACCTCGCCGGTCGCTCTGGCCCCGGCGAAGAGGCCCACCTTTCGATCGATCTCCAGCGGCTCACCGCTCTGGAGCCGCACCAGGAGGGCCCCGAGGGCCGCCACCAGCTCATCGGGGCTGGAGGCGACGACCGCGGCGCGGCAGGGCCCCTGCCCGAGCCGGGCGGCGGTGCGGATGGCGAGGTCGCCGAGCTCGGCGACGGAGATGCCGGCGGCGTCCAGGGAGAGGGCCTGAGCTGCGGCGAGCAGGGCCTCCCGGCTCGGCGCCGCTATCGGGAAGACCTCCGACTCCCAGGGCTTGAGGGTGGAGGGGTCGCGGCCGAGGGCGAAGGCGGGGTCGGGCGCGTCGCCGCTCTCCAAGGTCACGTGGGAATTGATGCCGCCGAAGCCCATCGCCGACACGCCGGCCCGCAGGCGGTCCGTGAGGGGGCGCTGCTCGCCGCGCAGCACCGGGTAGAGCGCCCGGGCCCGCTCGCCGAAGACCGTGTGGGGCTCGACACAGCCGGCGGTGGGAGGGACCACCCGCTGGTTCACCGCGAGCACCGCCTTGATGAAGCCGCCGATGCCCGCCGCCGCCTTGGTGTGGCCCACGATCGACTTGAAGGAGGTGACGCCGATGCTCCGGCTCCGCTTCTCCCCGAAGGCGTCGACGGCCTCCGAGATGCCCTCGAGCTCGACGCGGTCGCCCACCGCGGTGCCGGTGCCATGGCCCTCGACGAAGTCGAGGCTGTGCGGGCTGTAGCCGGCCCGCTCGTAGGCCCGACGGAGGGCGAGGGCCTGACCGCGGGCAGAGGGCGCGGTGATGCCCCCCTTCCCGTCCGAGGAGATGCCCCAGCCGCGCAGCTGGGCCAGCACCGGATGTCCGTCACGGCGCGCGTGGTCGAGGCGCTGGAGCACCACCACGCCGCAGCCCTCGCCCGGGATGAAGCCCTTGCCGCGCTTGTCATAGACGTTCATGTCGCCGGCCGAGAGCGCGGTGGCCTTGGCGAAGCCCACGAGCTCGAATGGGTCGAGACTGACGTCGACCCCGCCGCAGAGCGCGATGTCGAGCTGGCCGGAGGCGATGAGCTCGGCGGCGGTGGCTACGGCGAGCAGCGAGGAGGAGCAGGCTCCGTCCACCACCCAGCCGCCGCCGTGCAGATCGAGGACGTTGCACACCCGCCCGGCGATGGTGTTGGCGAGGCCGCCGGCCAGGGAGTCCTCGGTGATCCGCGGGAAGATGCTCTTCCAGGTCTGTTCGAGCGCCAGCTCCAGCTCAGGGCCCTCGTCGGGGTCGAGGCCGGTGGCGAGCGCGGCGTGGCGGAGCGCCCGCCGGAGCGTGGGCCAGCGGAGGCGCATGGTGTTGGCGCGGGTCTCCTCTCCGGTGAGCGTGTTGCCGAGGACCATGCCGATGCGGTCGCGGTCCATGCCGTCGAGGTTGAGGCCGGCGCTCTCCACCGCCTGTTTGGCGATGTCGAGGGTGAGCCAATGCACCACATCGGTGGACTCAAAGGAGGAGCGGGGCACCCGATGGGCGGCCGGATCGAAGCTCCAACCATCGATGACCGCGGCCCGCTTGCCGTAGGTCACATCCTCCACCGCCCGGTCGAGGCTGTGGTAGTCGGCGATCGGCAGCCGGCAGTCGGGCATCTGCCGGAACTGCTGGCGTCGAGCCAGGATGTTCTCCCAGAGCGCTCGGGCGTCGGGCGCGCCCGGGTAACGGCAGGCGAGGCCGATGATGGCGATGGGCTCTACAGGGCGGGACATCGAGGCTCCGAGGCAGGCCGTGGGTTTACCACCGGCGCGGGGGGGGTGGCGAGCCTGACCTGATGGGAAGGGCGGGCGGTCGGTCAGGGGTCGGGCGGCGCCCAGCTCTGGCCCCCTGCAGCGGCCCCTGCCCTCAGGTAGGATGCGGAGATGCTCACCCCCTTCGCCGAAGACCTCTGGGTCGTCGCCCGCCGCGTCCGCTTCTTTGGGCTCGAGACCGGCACGCGCATGACCGTCGTCCGCCTCGCCGACGGCGGGCTCTTCATCCACTCGCCCGTGGCCCTCGACCCCGAGCTGCGCGCGGCGATCGACACGCTCGGCCCGGTGCGGGCGGTGGTGGCGCCGAGCCGCTTCCACCACCTGCACGTCGGCGACTGGCTGCGGGCCTACCCGGACGCCGTCTACGGCGGCTGCCCGGGGCTCGCGAAGAAGAGGCCCGACCTCGCCTTTCACCTCGTGCTCGGCGACAGGCCGCACGAACGCTGGGCGGCCGATCTGCAGCAGGTCTACTTCTCGGCGCGGCGGGAGGACGAGGTCGACTTCTACCACCCGAAGAGCCGCACCTTCATCTGCGCCGACGCGCTGCTCAACCTCTCGACGCACGACTACGCCTCCACCCGCTTCGTCGCTGGGCTGATGGGCAACCGCGGGCCCGGCCTCGGCTGGATGGAGCCGCTGATGGTGCGCGATCGGCGGGTCGCGCGGCGGGAGGTCGACCGGATGCTCGCGTGGGACATCGACAAGGTGGTGCTCGCCCACGGCGCACTCCTCGAGGCCGACGGCAAGGAGGCCCTCCGCGCGGCCTACGCCTGGCTCTGAGGCCGCGCGCCGCGGGGGACCAGCCTCAGCCGCCTGCGGCGAGGTCGCGGAGGTCGAGGACGGAGACGGCGGCGGTCTCGAAGTCGGAGACGATGAGCCGCGGCCGGCCGCCAGAGACTTGGAGCGTGAAGGTGGGCGCCGCGTCGGCGCCGAGGCCGAGCGCCCGACGTGCGATGACCGCGCCGGCCTCGTCGAGGAGGCGCAGCTCACCCCCGTCGGACCCGGCGTAGGCGAGACGCTGGCCGTCGAGCTCGCCGATGAGCAGATCGGCGTCGACGTCGTAGGCGGGTGCGGGCTCGAAGGTGCTCGCGTTGAAGGCGACGCCGTCGATGTAGAAGTGGCCCCTGCCGACGCTCAGCACGGGCGAGAGGTGCTCGAAGCGGGCGGCCCGGCTGAGGCTGCGGCGCAGGGCCTCGGGGACGGGCAGGGGCTCGGCCAGGGCGCGATCGGGGTCGATCAGGGTGGCCTCGCCCGAGTGGGTGCAGAGCACGAGCCAGCGGGGGCCGATGGCCATGAGCTGATCGTGCCCGGGCTTGTCCTCGTCGGTGGGGGCCGCGCCCGAGAGCGCCCAGCGGCCACGCTCGAGGCCGGTGGCGGCGTCGAGCTCGACCAGGACATGGTCGAGGGTCTGGCTGAGGAAGAGGCTGCCGCGGGCCGGGTCTCCCGCGAGGTCGTCGAAGGTGAGCGTGCCGTTGAGCGTGAGGTCGAGGGGCACCGAGGCGCGGACGGCGAGCGTGTCGGGGTCGAGGGTGACGAGCTCGTTGCTCATCTGGGTGACGACGTAGAGCGCGCCGCCCTGGAGCAGCGGCGCCACCGGCCAGGTCAGCGCCTCGGTCACGGTGGTGGCGCCGGTCTGAAGGTCGATGCGCCCGACGGTGTTGGTGAGCCGGCCGGTGAACCAGACGGCGTCGGCCTCCTCCGCGTCGTCGGCGGCCTCGCCGTCGGCGGCCGCGAGGGCGGCCACGCTCTCGAGGTGCTCGCCCGAGCGCACTCGGAGGCGGACCTCGCCGCTCGCAGGGTCCATCGCCAGGACCTCCGTGCTGCCTTCGGAGTTTATCCAGACGAGCCCGGTCAAGGGGTCGAGCGTGGCGTAGCCGGTGTTCTTGCCGGTGGGCAGGGCCTCGCCGAGCGGGTTGAGGTCGTCGTCGTAAGCGCGCAGCTCGCCGTGGAGCGGGGCGGTGGCGGGGTCGGCGGAGAGGCGGTCGAAGACGAGCAGCCCGCCCTCGACCGGCACGGCCGACTTGTTCTCGGTGCCCTCGGCGCGCAGCGTCCAGGTGTTGGTGTCACCGTCGATGACGAGGAGCGTGTCGCCCCAGACGGCGGCGAAACGACCCTCGCCGAGGTCGACCAGCGGCGCGAAGGTGCCGGGGTGCTCGACGAGGTCCTCGGCGGCGACGCGGCCCTGCTCGGAGAGGTCGTCGGGGTCGAGCAGGCGGAGCACGCTCGGCAGGTGGCTCCCCTGGGCCTCGAGGACGGCGACCTGGCCGCGCCCGGACTCGGAGAAGCCGAAGGTGGAGCGAGTGACCGGGACCGACGTGAGCACGGCGCCGTCGGGATCGATCACCACCATCGCCGACTCACCCTCGACCGCGGTGGCCCCGAGCGCCACCACGCCGCCCTCCGGCCGCCGGGCGAGGCCGGCGATGGCGACGAGGCCGCTGTCGACGGCGGTGGCCTCGCCGGTGGCGGGGTCAAAGCGGGTGAGGGCGGGCTCGGCCCCAGCGCTCACCCAGACGAGGCCCGTGTAATCGACCCGCAGGCCCGTCCGCGGCTGGGCGGTGTCGGGCAAGGGGTAGACGCCCAGCAGCTCGCCGGCGTCCACGTCGACCGCCGCCAGGGTGCGGGAGGCGTTCGAGGTGAAGTAAAGCCGGCGGCTGTCTCGGTCGAGCCCGATGTACTGCGGCAGGAGGTGGTTGAGCCGGCCGTCGGGGAGCAGGGAGTAGCGCGCGTCTCCGCCGACGGGGCCAGTGTCCTCCCCGCTGTCGCCGTCGCCGCCCGGTGCGCCCCCGCCCTTGTCACCGCCCTCCCGACAGCCGTGGAGGAGGGAGAGCGCGACGCAGAGGGCGAGGCCGAGGCGGCGGCCGGCGGGCACTCAGATGCCGTCCATCGCCGTGGCCTTGGCGTCGAGCTCGTTGATCGCGACCTTCGTGGGGAACTTGGTGCCGGGGTACGTCTCGAGGATCTCGACCTTGATCATGCCCCAGGCGCTGCCGGTGTAGCCGACGACGGCGGGGATCTCGACCCACTGGGCCCCCGCCTTGTCGGGGAGCTCGGCCTCGACGCTGCGCTCGTTGGCGGTGACCTTCACCTTCTTCGGGCGGGCGTACTCCTTCGGCCCCGGCGTGATGCCCACGCGGGCGAGCGAGAAGCCGGAGGCCTCGAAGGTGAGGGCGGCCCCGGCGGCGTCACCAGACCAGAAGGTCTTGGGGCTGAGGTCGATCATCATGCCGCCGTCGTGGCCGGCGTCCTCGGAGGAGACGCTCTTGACCACGGGCTTGGCGTCGAACTCGGTGAGGACCATCAGGACCTCGCTCACGGCGAGGTTCGGGAAGTCCTTGCCCTCGTAGAAGTCCGTCACCTCGATCTTGACCTTGCCGCCGAAGTTCTCGTCACCGATCTGCATGTCTTCGATGTCGACGACCTGCATCCCCGGCTTGTCTTCGAAGGTGGCGACCTGACGGGCGGCCTCGACCATGTTGTTGTCGTCGTCGTACTTGTAGGCGATGACGTTGACCGTCTTGACGCGGGCGTAGTCCTTGAAGATGGCGTCATCCTTGCCCCAGCCCACCACCATGCCGATCTTGTCGATCTTGGACTTGGGGGCCTCGAGCATGATCCACTCGCCCTTGTTCTGGCTCTCCCCGGGCACCATCCAGCAGGTCTTCATGTCGCCGTCGATGGCGGCCTGGGCGTTCCAGTAGTTGGCGCCCTTCTTCGTCTCCTTCTTGAAGTCAGAGGCGGTGGCACCCGCGAAGGCGGGGAGGGCCAGCGTGGCCAGGGAGACGAGGCTGAGCAGGCGCAGGAGGCTGAGTGCCACGAGGACTCCTTCCGGGACGAGGGGGGTAGTGTAGCATGAGCCCATGAGCGGCCCCGAATATGCCGGCCGCTTCGAGCCGGGGGCGCCGCTCCGGGCTGGGCGGCTCAGTGCGCCGCGGTGCGGCCCGCAGGGGGGATGCCGGGGGAGAGCGGCTGCGCGGCGTCGGTGAAGGGCGTCGGGAAGACGTCGATCTCGTAGCGGTAGGGGCCCTTGCAGGAGAGCGAGAAGCGGCGCCACTTGCCGCCCGCAGGGTCCGCGCCCGAGAGCACCGCGGCGACGTTCGAGCCCGGGGGGCCGTCGACCCAGCCGGCGACGACGTGAGCGAGGTAGGGCAGGGCCCGGTTGTCGACGGTGATGCGGACCTTGCCGCCGCCGATGGACTTGCCGTCCAGCGCGGACTTGAGATCGGAGAAGGTCTGGCCCTTCTGCAGGAGCTTGATCAGCTCGGCCTTCATCGGTGCCTCCGGGGGGTGTGCCGGCTAACGCGCTCGGCCCCCGACGAACAGGGACCCCCGCCGGCGCGGGCGGGTTAACGCCGCTGGGAAGAGGTCCCATGCCTGGATCCCACGGTCTCGACGCCCGTAGCCGCCCGCGCTTCGCGCCGATGCGCCTCGCCTCTGCCAGTCGGGGCGCTGTGCTGCTCGGCCTCGTCGCCTGGGGTGGCCCGGCCGCGGCGCTCACGCTGAGCCTCGAGTCGGAGAGCTCGCCCTACCCCGGGATCACCCTTCGAGAGTACCGGACGAGCAGCCCCACCACCAACACCTTCGTCACCCTCGTCGATCTGTGCACTTCGTATGTGCATGTGACGGCCACCGAGGCCTCCGACAGCACGCAGAGCACGGGCTCCTGGGCCTCTGACGCCGGCGTCCAGGTGGCCACGAACGGCGACTTCTACAAGACGAGCCCGCTCCGTGTCTATGGGAACGCGGTGGGGGACGGAAACGCCTGGCCCTCCATCCAGACCGGCGATGACAGCAGCTACAGTGGGGAGTGGTACTACAGCC
Source organism: Myxococcota bacterium (assembly GCA_044344255.1). Taxonomy (GTDB): domain Bacteria; phylum Myxococcota_A; class UBA796; order UBA796; family UBA2385; genus JBIJDH01. The sequence continues at coordinate 126,414 of JBIJDH010000022.1, read as the reverse complement.
ACTACGGCTGGATCGCCTTCGGCGACGACTGGGTAGAGTTCACCCACAGCGCCCACGTCAAGAACAACCTCGGCGACTATGGCGTGAGCGGCGGCTGGGAGATCACCGACAAGCACCCCGACCCGCCGGTGGGCACGCTCGCGCTCGTGAGCGGCTTCCCCGAGCTCGTGGTGGAGGGCTTTGTCGAGACCTGCTCCGATCCCGAGGCCTCGACCTGCTTCCCCGATCGCTCCGACATGCGCGACCGCCACCCCCGCACCGCGATGGGCCTGACCGCTGACAAGGGCACTCTCATCCTCGCCGTCGTAGACGGTCGCACCAGCGACTCTTCGGGGATGTACGGCAGCGAGCTCGCCGATCTGATGGGGCAGCTCGGGGCCTGGGTAGCCTTCAACCTGGACGGTGGCGGCTCCTCGCAGATGTGGGTGGACGGGGACGGCTACGTCAACGACTACGACGGCAACAACAGCGGCGGCGGGGCCCGCTCGGTGGCCAACCACTGGGGGGTCTGGGCAGGCTCGGGCTCCGGGCGCGCCGCCTGGCCTGGCCACTGCCCGAGCGCCGGGGCCTGCTCGCTCATCCCGGCCGCTGGGGGCAGCCTCGACGAGGAGGGCGACTGCTTCGAGAAGTTCGGCCCCGACGAATACTGGCGCGACGAGACCACCGGCGACGGCGGCCACCTCTACTGGACGAACGCCTTCAAGAGCGACGACCCCGACAATTGGGCCTGGTGGAAGCTCCACCTTGAGGAGGAGGGGGACTACCTCGTCGAGGTCTACACGGGCGGGGGCTTCAACGTCCACGCGGGCACAGACTACCACGTCTACGCAGACGGCGTGATGAGCGACGTGACCATCGACCAGAGCGCGGTCGACGGCTGGCAGGCGCTCGGTACCTACCACTTCGCCGCGGGCGGTGGACAGTTCCTCAAGGTGACCGACAATGAGTCGAGCACCGTCGCCTCCAGCCAGCACATCGCCGTCGACTCGATCCGCCTCAGCCGGGTGGGGGAGTGGTGCGGCAATGGCATCTGTGACCCCTCCGAGGACTGTACGAGCTGCGCCGCGGAGTGCACCGGCCCCGAAGAGCTGCTCGGGAACGGCGTGGACGATGACTGTGACGGCGAGATCGACGAGGTCGCCCCGGAGCCGGACTCGGGCGGGGAGGACGACAGCGCGGAGCCCTCCGCCGACTCGGGCGGGTCGGACGGCGCCGCCGATGGTGGGTCAGACGGCGGCTCCGGCGGTGGGCCCTCGCCGATCATCGTCATCGACAACGGTGACATCGGCAAGCAGCCGGGCTGTAGCTGCGCGGCCGCGGGGTCGGGGCGCCTCGGGGCCGCTGGCCTCGGCCTCTTGTTGATCCTGACCGGGCGCCGTCGAGCGCCGGGGGCCTCGCTTGCGCGGAGCCGCCGCGCTCTTTAGGCTCAGCCCGCTGCGGCCGCTCGCGCAGCCCGGGCGCGCGGCCCCCCACCTTGACTGTCCCGTGGCCGCCGTTCGTGCGCCGCACCCGGAGTCTCCTCATGCCTCGTGCACGTCGCCTCACCTTTGCTCCGCTGGCCGGCTTGTCCCTGCTGATCGGCCTGCTCGGCGCCTGCTCCGAGCCGGTCGAGACGGTCGGCGGCACCGCCCCCCCGATGGGGGGCCAGCAGCCGGGTGACCCCAACGCCGCCGGTGGTGGTGGTGGTGGTGGTGGTGGTGGCGGCATGAGCTATGACCAGGCCGCCCTCGCGAAGACGGCGGGCGCGATCAAGATCACGGGCACCATCGCGATCGCCAACTACACGAAGGGGGCGATCCAGATGGACATTCACACTCCCACTGCCGACCGCACCAAGGGCGAGGCGCCGCTGACCGTGGTGCGCATCCAGAACCCGGGGCCCTTCGAGATCTACCTCCCTGAGGGGACGGCCGGGGTGAAGATCTCCACCATCCTCGACTTTGAGGGTAACGGGCCCGATCAGACCGACCTCATGCAGGAGTACCCCGGCAACCCCATTGACTTGAGCAAGACGCCGATCGTGCTCGACATCTCGCTCGACGCCAATGCGGTCGGTGGGTCCGGCTCGAAGGACCCTGCCGCGGGCAACGGGCAGGTCGATCCGTCGGCGCCGATGGTGGCCGACACGCCCAACCAGGGCGCCCTGGGCGCCCCGCCGCCCGCCGCGGGCGCCCCTCCCGCCGCAGGCGCCCCTCCCGCCGCAGGCGCCCCTCCCGCCGCGGGCGCCCCTCCCGCCGCGGGCGCCCCTCCCGCCGCGGGCGCCCCTCCCGCCGCAGGCGCTGTCCCTCCTGCGGCGGGCGCGGCCACCCCCGCGCCGAAGTAGGCGGCCGGCCGGGTCAGCGGGGCGCGGGGATCGGCCAGAGCGCGGCTCCCTTTGCCTCCACGGGCGCGCCCCACTGGGCCTCCAGGAGCCGGCGCGGCCCCGAGCCCCGCTGGCTGTCCGGACCGGTGAGCAAGGCCACCCGGAAGCCCGAGGCCCAGAGCTGAGCGGCGTCCACGTCGAGGGAGGTCGGCCAGCCCGAACCCCTGCGCATGGCCTCGACGATCGCGAGGCCCCCGACGGGGCCGCCAGCGGTCCGCAGGTCGAGGCGCTCGAGCGGCACGGCCTGGGTGGGGCGGTCGGTGGCGATCTGCGCCGCGATCAGCAGGCCGCGGTGCTCGATGTTGGCGGTGGCCGCCAAGGAGAGATCAGCCATCGGGCCCTCGACCGACAGGGCCCGGAGCGCGCCGAGGTCGGGGAGGGCCGTGCGCGCGCGCGGCCAGGGGGTGAGGTCCTCGTAGAGCACGTTCCCGACGGCGAGCGGCAGGACCAGCGCCAGGGGCCGCCAGCGGCTGATCGCGAGCCCGCCGAGCACGGCGGCCGCCAACGCGCCGAGGGCGGCGAAGCGGGCGGGGAAGTGCATGGGGGAGGCGTGGCGGGCGAGGGCGTCGAGCAGCAGCCCGCCCGGGAGGCGGAGGGGGCCGGAGGCGCCCTGCACCGCGCCATCGCCGATGATCAGCACGGGACCGAGCGCGAGCAGGAGGCCCGCCGCGCCCATCGCGGCGAAGGGCAGGGCGGCGCGGGGGCGGGCGAGGAGGCCCGCTGCCGCGAGCCCGAGGCCGAGCAGGCCGATGTAGCGGCCCCCCTCGTAGGCGAGGCGCTGGCGGTCGGCGGTGGGGCGCTCGGCGCGGCGGGGGGTCCAGAGGTCGTCGAGGTGCAGCAGATCGCGGGTGAGGCCGGGGCGGAGGGCGCCGTCGGCGCCGACGTCGGGCGGAGGCGCCGCGCCCTGCTCGCCGTAGGTCTGGTTGAAGCTCCCGGCGACGGGGACGACGATCGAGAGCGCGAGCGCCGCGCAGAGGGTGAGCCCCGCCCAGCGCCGGGGGCGGACGGACAGGGTGAGGGCGCTGTGCACCACCGCGGCGACGCCGAGCAGCAGCCCATAGTAGAAGCAGGAGAGCGCCGCTCCGGCGAGGCAGAGGCCGGCCAGGATGGCTCGTTTGGCCACAACCGCCGGCGCCTCGGCTTGTTGCAGGCGCACGAGCGCGCCGAGCGAGAGCGGCAGCCACCAGAGCTGGCGGAGCTCGCCCACGCCGACGTGCAGCGTGAAGGCGGCCCAGGCCGAGGTCTGCAGCAGCGCGCCCGCCCCGAGCGCGGCGAGCAAGGTCGGGCTGAGCCGAGGCCACCGAAGCGCGGGGGTCACCGAGGCCGCAGGCGGCGGGGGGACGAGCACGGTGGCCAGCCAGCCCGCCGCGAGGCCGGTGAGCAGCGTGTCGAGGCCGGCGAGCACGTTCGAGAGCAGCACCGTCGGCAAGGGCAGGAGGAGCGAGAGCAGGCCGTGCAGGGGCTCGATCGGGAAGAGCGGGAGCCCGTCCGGGTAGCCGATGAGGGTGGTGCGCTGGCCGGGCTCGCCGCCGAGCAGCTCCGCCCGCATCCACCAGAGCGTCCAGAGGTGCTTGACGGTGTCGGACTCCGGGCTCCCGATGGCCTGCGTGAGGGGGGAGCGCGCCATCGGCCAGGTGGTGAGGAGGGTAAGGAGCGCGCTCTGGACGAGGAGGGGCCCCGCCCAGGTGGCCGCGCGGGCCTCCAACGGGCCCCCCCGGGCGGCGCCGCGCCTCGGCGAGGGGCGGCCCGTCCCTCCTGGCTGCGGCGCGGCGCTCAGGGGCGGACCCTGCGGAAGCTCGGATCGGTGACGATGTCGAGGACGAGGGAGCGGAGGGGCCGATCGGCCTGTGAGCTCGCGGTCAGCGCGTCGAGGAGGGCGCCGTCCACCTCGGCCACCGGCCGCGCGGTGAGGTAGCCGGTGAGGTGGCCCATGTAGCAGCGGTGCACCTCCTCGCGGTCCGCCATGATCTCGGCGAGCTCGACGGCGCCGTCAAAGGTGAAGGTGCCGTCGGCGAAGGTGTAGCTCCCGCTCGCGTCGATGGGCGTCGCCGCCTCGCCGCGCCCCTCCTGCTCCGCGTACCGGCCGTCCTTGTCATAGCGGCCGAGCGCGAAGCCGACGGGGTTGATGAGCGCGTTGTGGCAGCTCCCGCCGCAGCCGGATGTGTGGGCCTCGACGCGCTCGCGCAGGGTCTCCGCATCGGCGTCGGTGGGGAGCGGGGTCGCGCCGGGCGGCGGCGGCGGCACCTCGGCGCAGAGCAGCGCATCGTTGATGAAGTAGCCGCGCTCGATCAGGTTGGGCTCGCTGCTGTTGGCCTGCCAGGCGAGGAAGCCCGACAGGGTGAGCAGGCCCGCGCGCTGGGTGGGGTCGAGCGTGACGGGCTGGAGCTCGGGGCCCTCGACTCCCTCGACGCCATAGACCGCCGCCAGCTCGCCGGTGGCGAAGGTGTCGGGGCTCGTCAGGAGGTCGCGCAGGGCGCCCTCGGTGTAGAAGAGGTCGTCGACGAAGGCGTAGACCTCGGCCTGCATCACCTCGGGGCTGGGAGGACCGCCCGGGTCTCCGTGGCCCCCGCCGTCGAGGACGGTGGTGTTCGACTGCACGATCTGGGCGTAGCTGTCGATGTGCAGGAGCTGGCGGTGGAGGTCGGCCACCGCGGCGTGCCCCCGCGGGTCGTCGAGCAGGCGCTCCGCCTGAGCCCGCAGGGTCTCGGGGCCGAGCCCGTCGGCCTCGGCCGCGGCGAGCAGCTCGGCGTCGGGCATGGTGTTCCACAGCGCATAGGAGAGCCGCGAGGCGAGCTCCTCGGGCGAGAGCTCCCCCGGCTCGCCCCCCGGCTGCAGGCCCTCGGTGCGGTAGAGGAAGCCCGGGGCCTGGAGGGTGCCGGTGACCGCGGCCCGCACACCGTCCACGAAGGGATCCCCCGAGGCGAACACGCTGGCGCCGGCGTCAAAGAGCCGTCCGAGCTGCATCAGCTCCTCACCGTCGAGGGGGCGGCGGAAGGCGCGGCCGCCGAAGTCGAGCAGCCAGGCGTCCCGCTCGGCGCGGGTGTACGCCGGGCCGTCGGGGCGGAGGCCGGCGGGGACGACGACCGCGTAGGGGCCCTCCTCCTCGACCACCCGGACGGCCAGCGCCTCCGCCGCGAGCTGGTACTGCAACCACAGCACCGGGGGCACGGCGAGGGAGGAGGGGTCCGTATCGAAGGTGGACACCGAGGGGTCGCTCACGAAGGTCTCGGACAGGCCGCTGGGCTCAGACAGGCCGAGCAGGTCGACCACCGTGCTCTCCCATTGCCGGTGGGTCAGTCGATAGGCATGTCCGGGCGCGGTGTCCGCCGGCGGGGGTGTGCAGGACAGCAGCAGCAGGAGGAGCATGATGGACCTTGGCCTGGCTGTGGGCTATCCGAACGGAGGAGCTCCGGCATGGCCCCCTTCACCCGACGCCAGTTCTTGACGGCCGCCTCCGGGCTCGCGGTGCCCATTCCTTTCTTGTCTTCCCTCGCCGGCTGCGGTCGGCTCCCTCGGGGCCCCGCCTCGACCGCCTCGCCCCTGGTCGTCCTCCGCGCCGCCTCTGGGGTCGCCCAGCAGGACGGCGACGCGCCGGAGCGGTTCTGGCCGCGCTCGCTCGGGCGCCTCAGCCGGAGCACCCTGGCGGACACCAACGCCGATCGGGTCGTGTCCAGGCTCGCCGCTCACGCCGAGCGCCTCCTGCTGGTCCGCGGCACCCAGTATCCCTTCGAGGCGACGAGCGATCAGCACGCGGGCGGCGGCAATCAGCTCCTCACCGGCGCGCGCTGCGGCCCGCTGACCGAGACCTTGATGACCTACGCCATGGGGGAGTCGATTGATAATTGGATCGCCCGTCAGTCCGACGTCAACGGCGGGGAGCCGCTGACGCTCTACGCCGGCCGCCGCGACAACAACGGCGAGGAGGTGCTCTCGTACCGGGGCCCCGGGCAGCTCCGGGGCGCCGACAGCGATCCTTGGACGGTCTACCGCCGCATGCTCGGCGGGGGCGTGGGGGAGGCCCTGCGGGGGTCGGTCAACGACCTCGTGCTCGACCAGCTCCACGACCTCCAACGGGACACGCGCCTGTCCGCCGCCGACGTCACTCGCCTCGAGCAGCACACCGACAGCGTGCGAGACTTCGAGGGGCTCTGCGGCACCTTGACCGCCGAGCGGGAGGCGGCCCTGGCCGATCATGTCGGCCAGAGCGCCGAAGACAGCGTCTCCCTCGACGTCGCGCGCCTCCACTGTGACCTCATCGCCCTCGTGCTCAATTGCGGGCAGGCCCGCGCGGCCACGCTCCAGATCGGTGACCGGATAGACCGCTGTCGATACACCGTCGGCGGCTTCACGCTGCCGGCCTATCACGAGGTCACCCACGGGCTGGTCAACGCGGGTGACCTGGGGCCTTATTCCTCCACCCCGGAGATGCACGCCGACGTCAATCGACTCCACCTGGATGTCTTCGCCTATCTGCTCGACCGGCTCACCGAGAACGGTGTGATAGACGCGGCTGTCGCCGTCTTCGTGAGCGACGTGGCGACGGGCTCCCACCGCTACGATCAGTTGCCCTGGGTGATCGCCGGCGCCGGTGAAGGCACCCTCCGGACCGGCGAGTACGTGGACGCGGGCGGTGTCACCCACGACCGCCTCCTCGCCACCCTGCTCACGGCCACAGGGCACCGCGAGGCCGACGGCGCCCCGATCGAGCGTTTCGGTGACCCGAGCCTCAAGGGTGGCCTCGTCGAGGCGATGCTGGCCTGAAGGGCGCGGTCCACTTGCGCGGCCCGCGTCGCGCCGCCGCCGCCCAGGCTCCAGCCGAAGTCGGCGAAGTCGACCTCGGGGCCGATAACGGCGACGGCGGTGGGGTCGAGGCCGCTCGGGCCTCCGAGGAAGCGCCCGGTCACGCCCGCCTGATGGAGCGAGGAGCCGGCGGCCTCGGCGTTCGGCGCGCCGATCAGCAGCTCGTTGGCCCCCACCCCAGACCTCCCCCACGAGGCGGGGAGGGAGCATGCAGGTAGAGCCCGCTGTGTTTGTGGGGAGAGCGGCGCCCGCGACCGCTGGCTCAGAGGTCGCCAGGGTCCTCTCCCCGCCACTCCGCCTCTCTTCGGTAGATGGTGCGGGCCGTGATGCCGAGGAGCTGCGCCGTCAGCAGCTTGTCGCCGCCGGTCTGCTTGAGCGTGGCCTCGATCATGCTCCGCTCGACGGTCTTGAGCGGGGTCCCCACCGGGAAGCTGAGCACGTCGGGGTTTGTGGTGGCCTTTCGGATGTTGGGCGGGAGGTCGCCGGTCTGGATCGACTCGCTGCGGGACAGGACCACCGCCCGCTCCATCGCGTTCTCGAGCTCGCGGACGTTGCCGGGCCAGCCCCAGGCCTGGAGGGCGGTGAGGGCCTCCGGGCTGATACCGCGGATGTCGCGGCCGTTCCGCTTGGCGTAGACGCCGACGAAGTGGCGGGCCAGGAGCGGGACGTCTTCGGGGCGCTCGCGCAGGGGCGGTAGGTCGAGGCGGATGACGTTGAGGCGATAGAACAGATCCTCCCGCAGCCGCCCCTCCTTGATGGCCTGCTCGGGGTCGCGGTTGGTGGCGGCGATGATGCGGGCGTCGGCCTTGAGCGTGCGGGTGCCGCCGAGGCGCTCGTACTCGCCGTCTTGGAGCACGCGGAGGAGCTTGACCTGCAGCAGGGGGCTCATCTCGGTGACCTCGTCGAGGAAGAGCGTGCCCCCCTTGGCGAGGTCAAAGCGGCCCTCCTTACGGCCCTGGGCGCCGGTGAACGCGCCGGCCTCGTGGCCAAAGAGCTCGCTCTCCAGCAGGGCCTCGGGGATGGCGCCGCAGTTGACCGTGATCAGGCGCTGCTCGCGGCGGGGGCTGGCGCGGTGGATCCAGCGCGCGAGCAGGCCCTTTCCGGTGCCGCTCTCGCCGGTGATGAGCACGCTCGCGATGGCGTCGGAGACCTGGCGGGCCTCTTCGAGCAGGCCGCGCATGTTGGCGGAGCGCCCGATGAGCTCGTCGGTCTCGGTGCGGGCGAGGGCGCTCTTGAGCGCGCGGTTCTCGACGACGAGGGCCCGCTTCTCGAGGGCCTTGCGCACCGCCCGCACGATGTCGGAGCGGCGGAGGGGCTTGGTCACGAAGTCCCATGCGCCCTCCTTCATCGCCTCCACGGCGGTCTCGACCGTGCCGTAGGCCGTCATGACGATGACCTCGAGGTCTGGATCGAGGGTGCGGGCGGCCCGCATCAGCTCGAGGCCGTCCATGCCGGACATCTTGAGGTCGGTCAGCAGGAGGTCGGGGGGCTCGTCGCGCATACGCTGCAGCGCCGCCCGCCCGTCTCCGGCGTGGCGGATATCGAAGCCCTCGCGGACGAGGATGCGCTCCAGGGCGAGGCGGTTGGCCTCTTCATCGTCGACGACCAGGATGAGGGACATGGGCCACCTTGTCACGGGTGATGACAATATGTCTCGCGCTGGAAGAAGTGTCAAGAACCCTTCAGGTCCTCTGAACGGGCCTCGTCCCGCTTGACCGGGCAGCTTGGTGTCGATATGACACGATCACCCGCCGGTGCCCCCGGCGCCCGGAGCGACCATGTCTCACGACTCCCCTCAAGCCGCGCTCTACCGGCCCTCGCTCGGCCTCCTGACAGACCTCTACCAGCTCACCATGGCCTATGGCTACTGGCGCGCCGGCCGTCAGTCCGACGAGGCGATCTTTCACCTCTACTTCCGTAAGGCTCCGTTCGGCGGGAGCTTCGCGGTGGCAGCCGGCCTCGGCCCCGCGCTCGACTTCCTCACCGAGCTCCGCTTCGAGCGGGCAGACATCGAGTACCTCCGCGGCCTCGTCGGCGCAGACGGGCGGCCCCTCTTCGAGGCCGGCTTCCTCGACTACCTGTGGGGCCTGCGCTTCACCTGCGACGTCGACGCCATCCCCGAGGGCGACCTCGTCTTTCCGCACGAGCCCCTCCTGCGCGTAAAAGGCTCGCTGATCGAGGCCCAGCTCGTCGAGACGGCCCTGCTCACCATCCTCAATTTCCAGACGCTCGTGGCCACCAAGGCCGCCCGGGTGGCGCTGGCCGCCGAGGGGGCGCCGGTGCTCGAGTTCGGCCTGCGGCGGGCCCAGGGCATCGACGGCGGTCTGTCGGCGAGCCGGGCGGCCTATGTGGGCGGCTGCGCCTCGACGAGCAACGTGCTGGCCGGGCGCCTGTACGGGATCCCGGTGCGAGGCACCCACGCCCACTCCTGGGTGCTGGCCCACGACAGCGAGGTCGAGGCCTTCGAGCGGTACGCCGAGGCCCTGCCGAACAACTGCATCTTCCTGGTCGACACCTATGACACCCTCACCGGGGTTGACCGGGCGATCGAGGTGGGCCGAAAGCTCCGCGCCGAGGGCCACGAGATGCTCGGCGTGCGACTCGACTCGGGAGACCTCGGCGCCCTCGCCCGCGCCGCCCGCGAGAGGCTCGACGCTGCAGGCTTCCCGAACGCCAAGGTCGTCGCCAGCAATGACCTCGATGAGCACCGTATCGCCGCGCTCCGCAAGGAGGGCGCCCCCATCGGCATCTACGGGGTGGGCACCCGCCTCGTCACCGGCGGAGACCAGTCGGCCCTCGGCGGGGTCTACAAGCTCTCGGCGGTGCGGCGAGCGGGAGGCGCCTGGCAGCAGCGGGTGAAACGCTCCGAGGAGGCTGCCAAGATCTCCCTCCCCGGCGAGCATCAGGTTCGCCGGTACGCGCTCCGCGGGCAGCTCGTGGGAGACCTCCTCTACGACGTCCCCACCGGAATTCCCGAGTGCCCGAGCTGGCGAAGCCGCGGCGGCGAGGCCCTCACGCTGCCCATGGCCGATGAAGAGCGAGACCTCCTCGTCCCCGCGCTGCGCGGCGGCGAGCGGGTCGCGGCGGCGCCGAGCTTGTCGGCCGTCCGCGATCACGCCGCGAAGGCGCTCCAGTCCCTCCCGGACCGGCATCGCCGCCTCGAGGCGCCCGAGCCCTATCTCGTCGGCGTGGAGGGCCAGCTCTCCGACACCACCCATGACCTCCTCCGCCGCGGGGGTGCCCAGTGAAGCTCATTCGGGTCGGCGTCGCCGCCGTCAATCAGACCCCCCTCGACTGGGCGGGCAACCTCTCCCGCATCCTCCGCGCCATCGGCGAGGCCCGCGCCGCCGGGGTGAGCCTGCTCGTGCTGCCCGAGCTGTGTATCACCGGCTACGGCTGTGAGGACGCCTTTCACAGCCCCTTCGTCAGCCGGACGGCCTGGGAGATCCTGGGCGAGATCGCGAGCGCCACGGGTGGGATGATCGTCTGTGTGGGCCTGCCGGTGGTGGTGAACGCCGCCGTCTATGACTCGGCCGCCCTGCTGGTCGATGGGCGGGTCGCCGGCCTCGTGGCCAAGCGGCACCTCGCCGGCGACGGCGTCCACTACGAGCCGCGCTGGTTCAAGCCCTGGCCGCTCGGGGTGCGCACGCGGGTGGGGGAGGGGGCCGGCGTCCCGATGGGCGACCTCTTCTTTGACCTCGGCGGCGTGCGGGTCGGCTTTGAGATCTGTGAGGAGGCCTGGGTGGCGCTGCGGCCCGGGGCCGCCCTCACCCAGCACGGGATTGACTTCCTCCTCAACCCGAGCGGCAGCCACTTCGCCTTCGGCAAGCGAGCGGTGCGCGAGCGCTTCGTGGTCGATGGCTCGCGCGCCTTCGGGGTCACCTACCTCTATGCGAACCTCGTCGGCAACGAGGCCGGCCGCATCCTCTACGACGGGGCGGGCCTCATCGGCAGCGGCGGCAAGCTCCTCGCTAACGGGCCCTCGCTCGGCTTCGACGAGGTCTATCTGACCACCGCGGTGGTGGACGTGGAGGCCAACCGCGTCAGCCGCGGCCGCACCGCCAGCCTGCGGAGCGATCCCGGCGACCCGGGCGACGAGGTGGTGCGGCTGCCCTTCGTGTGGCCCGACGTCGAGCCCGCCCTCCCCGTCCCGGTGCGCCAGTCCTGGGACACCGGCCCCTCGGCGCGCTTCGAGAGCTTCACACGCGCCGTCGCCCTCGGCCTCTTTGATTACCTCGTCAAGTCGCGCGCGCGGGGCTGGATGGTCTCCCTCTCGGGCGGCGCCGACTCGGCGGCGGTGGCCACGCTCTGCGCCCTCTCGCTGCGCTTCGCGGTGGGGGAGATCGGCGCCGAGCGGGTGGCCCATCGCCTGCGGCACATCAAAGACCTGCCCGCCGATCCCGCCGACTGGACGGCGCGCCTCCTCACGACGGTCTATCAGGCCACCGAGAACAGCTCCGAGGAGACCCTCCACAGCGCCCGCACCGTGGCCCTGGGGCTCGGCGCCACCTTCCACCTCTGGAAGATCGACGCTCTGGTAGACGGATACACCGGGATGGTTGCCGACACCCTCGGCCGCCCGCTCGACTGGCGCACCGACGACATCGCGCTCCAGAACATCCAGGCGCGTGTGCGCGCGCCGGGCGTCTGGATGCTCGCCAACATCGAGGGCAAGCTCCTCCTCGCCACCAGCAACCGCTCCGAGGCCGCGGTCGGCTACGCGACGATGGACGGAGACACCTGCGGCGGCCTGTCGCCCATCGCCGGCATCGACAAGGCTTACCTCCGCGAGTGGCTGCGCTGGGTGGGCGCGGTGGGGCCCGAGGGGCTCGGCCCGGTCGCCGGCCTCGATGTGGTCAACGCGCTCCAGCCCACCGCCGAGCTCCGGCCGCCCGAGCGGCACCAGACCGACGAGGACGACCTGATGCCCTATCCCGTGCTCGACGCCATCGAGCGGGCGGCCATCCGCGACAAGCTCGAGCCCTCGGAGGTCCATCGGCTGCTCTGTGTCTGGTTCCCCCAGTTCACGCGGGCGATGCTGGCGATGTGGGTAGAGCGCTTCTTCCGCCTCTGGTGCACGAACCAGTGGAAGCGCGAGCGATACGCCCCCTCCTTTCACCTCGACGACGAGAACCTCGACCCCCGCTCCTGGTGCCGCTTCCCCATCCTGTCGGGGGGCTTCGCGCGGGAGCTCGGGCAGCTCCGGGCGCGGTCGGAGGCGGAGTGAAGGAGGGCTTCGAGGCTCCGCTCTTCGCGGTCGACGCGGTCGTCTTCGGGGCGGAGCCGGAGCGCCTGCTCGTGCTGCTCATCGAGCGGGCTATCCCCCCCTTCCTCGGGAGCTGGGCCCTCCCGGGCGGCTTCGTGCTCTCCGGCGAGTCCCTCGAGGCCGCCGTGGAGCGCGAGCTCCGCGAGGAGGCGGGCGTGGGGCTCCACTTCCTCGAGCAGCTCTACACCTTCGGAGACCCCGGTCGGGACCCGCGGGGGCGGGTCATCTCCACCGCCTATTGGGGTCTCGTGCGCCCCGAGGCCTATGTGCCGCGCGCCGCCTCCGACGCCAGCGGCGCCGCCTGGTTCCCGGTCGATGGGTTGCCGGCCCTCGCCTTCGACCACGCCCGTATCCTCTCGGTGGCGCTCCAGCGCCTCCAGGCCAAGGTGCGCTACCAGCCCGTGGGCTTCGAGCTCCTCCCCGAGGCCTTCCCGCTCTCCCGCCTGCAGCGGCTCTACGAGATCATCCTCGGCCGCCCGCTCGACAAGCGCAATTTCCGGCGGAAGCTGCAGGCCATGAATTTCCTGGTCGAGACGGGCGCCGTGGAGCAGGGCGTGGCCCACCGGGCGGCGCGCCTCTATCGTTTCGACCGCACACGATACGATGCGCTCTGTGAGCGGGGCTTCCTCTTCGACCTCTGACCCCGTCGACCTCTGACCCCGTCGACCTCTGACCCCGTCGACCTCTGTTCCCGGACGGCGGGGCGGCGCCCTCCTCCGGGGCTACCTCACCCGGCAGGCCCGGGCTGCGCAGGCCGTAGGGCAGGACGCGGCGGCGAAGGCCCTCTGATCCCAGAACGCCCAGGCCGTCGAGCGGCGCATCCAGGAGCGGCGATCGCTCGTCGCGGCCCATGACCGGGTGTCGGCGCGGATCGAGGGCTTCCGGCAGGCGGTCAAGTCGCTGGCCTTGGACGTCGCCCAGCTCGACCTCGTCGGCGAGTCCGGCGCCGGCCTCGAGCGGGTGGACGAGCAGGCCCAGGGGGTCGAGCGGGAGGTGAGCGCCCTGGTGCGAGCCCATGTAGAGCTCGCCGCCCTCGAGGGCGCCCCGCCCCTTCGGCCCCGGCAGGCGGGCCCCGAGGCGCCCGAGGCGGAGGCCGCCCCCGCCGCGGCGGCGGCCCGGGCCCGCATGCTCGGCTGAGGGGCGCGATGGTCGGTGGCCCGCGGGCGGCATGGGGAGATAGGCTGTTTCGCTGGCGCGCCGCCGAAGGGGAGTGGACCATGCCAGAGTCGACCCTCGGTAGCCTGCTGACAGAGGCCCTTGACCTCGCCTGGACCGTCGAGCCGCCCGAGCTCCGCGCCGAGCTGCTCGAGGCGGTGGGCGCCGCGGCCCTCGGCTCCGGGGCGGTGGACCTCGCGCGCGAGGTGCTGCTCGACCTCGACGACCCGCTTGGGTGCGCCTGGCTGCACGCCCTGATGGCCGACACGGCCGCTCGGACCGGGGAGGCGCCGGGGGAGGCCCTCCGCCACCTGCTCCTGGCCCGAGACGGGCTCCGCGCCCCCAAGCGGTGGCGGGCGCGCCCGGGCTGGATGGGCCCCGACATTGCCCGCGCGCGGCTCTTCGCGGGCCTCGCGGGGCTCGGCGCGGTGGAGGAGGCGCTCGTCTTGCTCCCGCACATCGGCGAGGGGCGGCTGCCCCGGGCCCAGGCCCTGGCGGCCCTCTGCGCGGCCTGCCCGATGGACGTCGCCTATCCGGGCCTCGGAGCGCCCTGGTCCCTCGCCCTCGCGGCCGCCGATCGGATCGCCGATCCCGACGACGCGCGCGTCGCCCGCCGGGGCCTCGCCGCGGTGGCCCTCGCAGGGGGCCGGCCCGACCGCGCCTTGGACCTCGCCCGGAGCGGCCTCTCCCAGGGCCTCCCTGGCCTGCTCGTCGCGGCCGAGGTGGGTGAGCTGCTGCTCGGCGACGGGGCGCTCACAGCGGCGCTCGCGCTCTGGGAGGCCGCGGTGGACGCGCCGGCCGCTGGAGGCCTCGCCGGGGCGGATGCGCTGTGTCGGCTGCTCGAGGCTCGGCTCGTTTATGGAGACGAAGAGGGCGCCGTCGCTGCTTTTGACTCGTTCGTCCGGCGGGTGGCGAGAGACCCTCTCCCCCCAGAGCCCCAGTCGCCCTATGCCTGGCGGCCGCTCTATGCCCTGGCGACTCGGCGTCGCCCCTTCGCGCCGGCGCTGAGGGACGCGCTCCGCCGCCAGGATGTCGTGCCGCCGGCCTGGTGCTACGCGCTCGGCCAGCTCGAGATCATCACCGGCCAGGCCGAGCGGGCGCGGCGCGCGGCGGCGGCCCTGGAGGCGAGCGCCGCCGCGGGCCCGCCCGAGGCCGAGCCCCTGGTCTATGGGGCGCTGCTCCGGGCGGCGGTGGGCGACCTCGGGCTGGCGACCCGCGCAATGCACCGGACCCTCGGCGAGTGGCCCGCCCCGCTGGTGGTCGATCTGCCCGGACAGGGGCCAGAGCCCGTCGAGCGGCTCTTCACCCGCGCCCTCGTCTCGGCTGGCGCGCTCGTGGAGGCCCTCGATCTCTCCCGCACCGTGGGCCTCCCGCTGCTCCGGGCGGAGCTCCTCGTCCACCTCGCCGGGGCGACGGCGGAGGGTGGGGCGCCCGCCGCGGCCATTCGGCTCTATCAGGAGGCCGAGGGGGCCCTCGACGAGGCCCGACACCGCGGAGAGGTCGCCTCGGCGGCGTCTCTCGTCGGTCGACTGGCCGCCGGGCTCGCCGCCGCCAGCGCCGGTGGCCTCGCCGAGTCCGCACTGCAGCGCTTTATCCGCTCCCTCTCCCGCCTGCCGGACGAGCTCGCCCTGCCCGCCCTCATCGCGACGCTCCCCGCGCTGGCCGCGGAGCCCGCGCTGCTCGCGGTCGTCGATCGGGCCGCCCTCTCTCGCGCCCAGGCCGCGGCGCTCCCCCGGGCCCGCGGGCTCGCGCTCCTCTCCTGGGTCCAGGCCCGTGACCCCCGTGGACTGACATGACGCCCCCCACCGTTGACCGGCTCACCCTCCGCGCCCCCGATGACTGGCACCTCCACCTCCGTGACGGCGAGGCCCTCCAGGCCGTCATCGGCGACACGGCGCGCCGCTTCGTGCGGGCGGTGGTGATGCCGAACACGCTGCCGCCCCTCCGGCGGGCGGCCGACGCCCTGGCCTATGGCGAGCGCATCGAGCGGGCCCGACAGGCCGCCTGTCCCGAGCGGCCCTTCCAGCCCCTGCTCACCCTCTACCTCACCGAAGAGACCACAGAGGGAGACATCGACGAGGCGGTCGCCGCGGGCATCGTCGGCGTGAAGCTCTATCCCGCGGGCGCCACCACCAATTCGTCCGCCGGGGTGCGGTCCCTGTCCCAGGTCGAGCCTGTGCTCGCGCACATGGCCCGGGTCGGGCTGCCGCTGCTCGTACACGGCGAGGTGACCGACCCCGACATCGACATCTTTGACCGGGAGCGGGTCTTCCTCGAGCGGGTGCTTGGGCCCCTGCTGGGCCGCCTGCCCGACCTGCGCGTGGTGGTCGAGCACCTCACGACGGCGGCCGCGGTGGCCTTCGTCGACGCCGCCGGGCCCGCGGTCGGGGCGACCCTCACCGCCCACCACCTGCTGGCGAACCGGAATGACCTGCTGGTGGGCGGGGTCCGGCCCCACTATTATTGCCTCCCCGTGCTCAAGCGGGAGACCGACCGCCAGGCCCTTCTGGAGGCCGCCACCCGCGGGCCCTCCCGCTACTTCCTCGGCACCGACAGCGCGCCGCACGCGGTCTCCCGCAAGGAGGCCATCTGCGGCTGCGCGGGCTGCTACACCGCCCACGCCGGCATCGAGCTCTATGCCGAGGCCTTCGACGCGGTGGGGGCGCTCGACCGCCTCGAGGCCTTCGCCTCCGAGAACGGGCCCGACTTCTATCGGCTGCCGCGTAACGAGGGGGCGGTCACCCTTACGCGGCGCGACTGGACGCCGCCGCCGAGCCTGCCCTTCGGCGCGGGCGCCGAGCTCCGGCCCTGGCGGCACGAGGCGCCTGTCCGCTGGGCCCTCGACGCGGGTGCGCAGGCGGGTTGAGCGACGCCCGGCTATCCTCGGGGCCTCGCCCTCGCCCCGGAGCCCCCGTGCCCACCGCCCTGCCCCGCCCCGCGCGCCTCACCCTGTCCCTCCTCCTCGCCCTCTCGGCGGTGGGCGGCTCGGCCTGGGCCTGCCCCACGCTGGTCACCGGCACCCCCTCCCAGCTCAGCTTTGACGTCGCGCGGCTCGCCCTGGTGCGACAGGGCAACCGCACCACCTTCTCGGTGTCGGTCAACCCGAGCGGGGAGCCGCAAGACTTCGCGCTCCTCCTCCCGGTCCCCGAGGTGCCCTCCGAGGAGGAGGTCAAGACCCTCGACGCCGAGGTCTTCGCCCGCCTCGACGGCTACACGGGGCCCCGCCACGTCTCGGACGCCGGCTGCATCCCCTCCAACGCCGAGGGCGGAGACGGCGCCGGGGGCGGCGGCGGAGACGACGGCGAGGTGGACGTGGTCGCGGAGTACCTCGTGGGGGAGTACCGGGTCTTCATCCTCTCGGCCGAGGAGTCGGGCGCGCTCCAGGAGTGGCTCGACGGGCACGGCTTCCAGCTCGCCCCCGGCGCGGACCCTATCCTCGCCGAGTACATCGAGGCCGGCAGCTTCTTCTTCGCGGCCCAGGTGGCCGACACCGCAGCGATGGCCGACGGCTCGTCCCTGTCGCCGCTCCAGGTCTCCTATGAGAGCGAGGTCTTCTCCGTCCCCATTCGCCTCGCCACGCTCAATTCCCCGGGCAGCCAGGACATGGTGATCTACACCATCGTAGACGGCGCGGCGGGGAAGGTGGGCATCTCGAACTACACAGAGTTCGACGTCCCCGACCGCTGCATCTGGGGCGCCCCCACCGACGACTTCAAGGCCTTCTACGAGGAGCGCTTCACGAGCGCCTGGGCCGCCACCGGCACCGCGGGCTGGACCACCGAGTTCAGCGGAGGCATCTCCTCCTGCAACCCCTGCACCGGCGTCTATCCGACCGAGCAGGACCTCCAGGACCTGGGCTTCGTCGGGGCCTTTGACAGTCACTTCATGACCCGCATGCGGATGCGCTACACCCCCGAGCAGGCCTCCGCTGACCTCATCTTCTACACCTCGAACATCCTCGAAGACAAGGTGCTGAGCTTCGCCGACGACACCACCGCCAATCGCGAGTGTATCGAGCTCTGTGACACCAGCGGGGAGGGTGACAGCGGCGGCAGCGACGGCGCGGACGGCGCGGACGGCGCCGACGGGGCGGGCGGCGCCGACGGGGCCGACGGGGCCGACGGCGCCGCCGAGGATGGCGGCGGCGCCGCGGAGCCCGCGGAGAAGGCCGGCTGCGGCTGTGCCTCCGCGCCTCGCGCTCCGGTCACCGGCCTCGTCGGCCTCGGCCTCTTTGGGCTGGCCCTCGGGCTGCGTCGGCGGGGCTGAGGCCGAGCAGACCGAAGGTGTGGAGCGCGTATCCGGCGTGAGTGGGAGGTGAGCGGCGCCCGCTCAGTTCGGCTGCCACGCCGAGACCACCACCAGGGGCTCTCCATCCACGGTGAGGGCCGTGGCCGAGCCCAGGGGCACCACCGCGACGCCGTCGGGGAGCCGGAGCTGGCTGTCCGGCCTCGTGCGGAGGGAGACCGGCGACAGGCCGGCGGCCCGGAGGCGGCGGGACCAGTCGGCGTGGGGCGCGTGGCGTTCGACCCGCGCGGCGCCTTCGCCGACGACGACGTTGTGGATCTCGCGACCGAAGAACTGCCCCTCGATGACGGCCCGGGCGGCCGGGCGCTCGCGGAGGCAGCGGTCGAGGACGTCGAAGACGAGCCCGTAGTGGCGGAGCGCGGCGCGGAGGCGGGCCGGGAAGGCCGGCGCGTCGTGGTCCGCCTCGGGCTCGCAGAGCACGATGGCGTGGGCGCCGGTGGCCGCGAGGCGCGCCAGCGTGGGGTCGCGATCGAGGGGGCCGGTGTGGTGGAGCGCGAAGGCGGCGTTGATGGTGAGGCGCTCGCCGGGCTCGACTTCGGGCAGCGGCAGGTCCTCGACGCGCCCGGGGAGCGCGGTGAAGGTGAAGGGTACGCCGCAGCCCTCGGCGAGGCGAGCGAGGCGGGCCCCGACCGCGGTGAGCCCGGCGGCCGGGTCTGCCCCGGGGGCGGGGAGGTCGATGCCGACGAGGTGCACCGCGGGCGGGCCGCCGGGGCGGCGGGCGAGGGCCTGGAGGAGGGGCTCCCACTGGCTGCCGAAGCCGAGGCCGACGTCGATGATGCGGACGGCGGCGGCGTCGCCGATGGCCGCGAGGTGGGCCGCGTTGGCGGCGTGGTGTGCAAAGCGGACGAGCGGGGTGTCCTGGACGAAGGCCTCGAAGGCGCCGAGCATCTCGGCGGGGCCGGCGCCGCCGCCGTAGAGGTTGCCGAGGTCGGCGGCGAGGCCCGCCCGCCGCGCCTCGAGCGCACCCAAGAAGAGGCGGGCGAGCCGCTCCTCGGGGCCCTGCGCGGCCTCCGTGTCGGAGCGGAGCGCCGCGAGCGCGGCCTCGGCGGCGGGGTCCTGCGCGTCGACCAGCCGCGCGGCGGCTTGCAGGCGCGCGGAGAGGGAGGGGGCCGCGGAGCGAGGGGAGTAGGCGGGGGTGGCGTCGAGCGAGAGGCTGAACATGACGGCTCCGGAGGCGGAGGGGAGGAGGCGAGAGGGGCGGGGCGAGAGGGCGCTCAGCCGTGCGCGAGCTGGGAGAGCGCCCGGTGGATCCGCTCGACCCCCCGCTCGAGCTCGGTCATCGAGGCGGCGAAGGAGAGGCGGATGAAGCCCTCTCCCCCGGGGCCAAAGCCGACCCCGGGCACGGTCGAGACGCCGGCGCTGCGGAGCAGGTGCCAGGAGAGGCTCTCGGAGTCGAGCCCGGTGCCCTCGATGTTCACGAACACATAGAAGGCGCCGGCGGGCCGGGTGCAGCGGAGGCCGGGCATCGCGGAGAGGCTGTCACAGAGGAAGTCCCGCCGCTGCCGGAGCGTGTCGACCATCCGGGAGATGTCCCCCTCCGCGCTCCGTCGATAGGCCGCCACACAGGCGTGCTGGGCGGGGGTGCTCGGGTGGGTGCAGGTGGAGAGGCCGATCTTCGTCATCGGCCCGATGTGGGCGGCGGGGCCGGCGGCGAAGCCGATGCGCCAGCCGGTGACCGCGAAGGTCTTGGACGCGCTGTGGAGCGTGAGGGTGCGCTCGGCCATCCCCGGGAGCGCGGCCGGGCTCAGGTGCGCCGCCCCGTCGAAGCGGATGTGCTCATAGACCTCGTCGGAGATGAGCACGAGGTTGTGCTGCTGGACGAGGGCGGCGAGCGCCTGGAGGGTCGCGGCGTCGATCACGCCGCCGGTCGGGTTCCCGGGCGAATTGAGCAGGAGGACGCGGGTGCGCGGGGTGATGAGGCGCGCAATGTCCTCGGCCCGCGGGACGAAACCATTGGCCGCGTGTAGCGGATAGAAGACCGGCACGCCGCCCGCGAGGGCCGTAGACGCCATGTACTGGGGCCAGCCCGGCGCCGGGAGGAGCACCTCATCGCCCGGGTCCACGGTGGCCTGGAGCGCCTGATAGAGCGCGCCGGTGGCCCCCGAGGTGACGAGGATCTCGGTCGCCGGGTCCCGGGTGATCCCGTTCTCTCGTGCCAGCTTCTGGGCGATGGCCTCGCGCAGGGCCAGGAGGCCGCTGAAGGAGGTGTAGTGCGAGCTGTCGCGCCGCAGCGCGTCGATGTGGGCCTCGCGGAGCCAGGCGGGGGGGCCGAAGTCCGGCTCGCCCACCTCGAGGCGCACGATGTCCTCCATGCGGGAGGCGGCCTCGAAGATGGCGCGGATGGGCGGCATCGGCATCTGTCGAGCGCGGGCCGAGCCCACCGCGCGGTCGGCGGCGATCACGACCGGGCCTCGGCCTGCTCGGCGCCGACCGGGCGGCGATAGAGCCGCATCCCGCCCTGAGAGAGCTCGCCTCGGGACTCGCTCACGTGGCTGAGGTACTCGAACTGGCTGGGGAGCTTGTCCACGAGGGAGCGGGTGCGGGCGCGCAGCCGGGCGAAGGCGGCCTCGGCCCGGCGGGGATCGGCGCCGGCGACCGCGGGCTGGGGGCCCTCGGGCACGTAGCCGAGGCCGAGCAGCATCACCGAGTAGGAGTAGGCCTCAAAGCCGTGGTAGGCGGGGTTGATGCTCATGGCGTCGGGGAGGCGCTGCTTCCAGAGGGCGAGGCGCTCGGCCAGCGCCGGGGGGATGGTGACCTCCTTCGTGGCCTTCCAGAAGGGCGTGTCGGCGCGGGTGCTGGCGTAGTAGTGCAGCGTGAGGAAGTCGCGCACGCCGTCGATACACTCGCCGACGCCGCGGTTGTAGCTGCGGATGAGGCTCGGGTCGAAGTCCTTGGTGGGGAAGTGGGTGACGAGCTGCTCGATGCCGTGCTGGATGAAGAAGATGCCGGTCGACTCCAGGGGCTCGACGAAGCCGCTGGAGAGGCCGATGGCGACACAGTTCTTCACCCAAGCGTCCTGGCTGCGGCCGATGCGCATGCGGATGTGGTTGGCCTTGAGGCCGTCGGCGGCGGGGCCGAGGTGGCTGCGCAGCTCGGCCTCGGCCTGCTCGGGGCTGATGAAGCGGCTCGAGTACACGTAGCCGGTGCCCTTTCGGCCATAGAGCGGGATGTTCCAGGCCCAGCCGGCGGACAGGGCCGTCGCGGTGGTGTAGGGGCGAATGCCCTCGTCCTCGATGTCCTCGGGGACCTGCATCGCCACGGCGCGATCGCAGAGGAGCGTGTCATTGAACGAGATGAAGGGGGTGCCGAGCGCCTTGTTGATGAGCAGGCCGGCGAAGCCGGTGCAGTCGATGTAGAGGTCAGCCTCGAGGCGGCCGTGCTTCTGCGTCTCGATGTGGCCGATGGCGCCGTCCGGGCGGAGGCCGACGTGGGTGACGTCGTCGAGGATGTGGCGGACGCCGTCGGCGACGGTGCGCTTCATCAGGAAGCGGGCGAGGAGGGCGGCGTCGAAGTGATAGGCATAGGGGTACTGGATCTTGTGCTCGCCGAGCATGTTCTGCTGCTCGATGTGCTCGCGGCGGAAGGCGTGCTGCACGGTGGGGTCGAAGACCTCCCCGTCGAGGAAGCGGGGCGAGCGCTTGCTCTCACAGAGCTCGGGGATGGCGAAGCACATGCGGTCAAAGGGCTTGTCCTTGTGCAGGCGGAGCCACCAGTCGGCGATCGAGAAGCCGTCCACCGTCTCGTACCGCTGGAAAGGGTGATAGAAGTCGCGGCCCTCGGCGTTCCAGCCGGCGAAGCGGATGGCCATCTTGTAGGTGGCGTTACACTCGGGCATCCACTCGCGCTCCTCGAGGCCGAGGTAGTCGAAGAAGAGCTTGATGGTGCTGAAGGTGGCCTCGCCGACCCCGATGGTGGGCACGCGGTCCGACTCGACCACCGTGATCGCTACGCCCGCCGGCAGGGCGCGGCGCAGATAGGCGGCCGTCATCCATCCCGAGGTCCCGCCGCCGACGATGAGGACATTTCGAATAGACTCGGACATGGTGTGCTCCTGACTGGATGGACAGAGGGAGTGATGGAGAGAGGGAAAAGTGGAGAGGGAGAGTGCGCCGGTGCGCCGTCGCAGAGGGTGTGAGCAAGGTGCGTGCCACCGCCACCCTCGTGAAAAACGGGCGTTTGTTTGTGGGACGAGCGTGGACAGGGATGCGCGCGCGCATCGATCGGCCCCGCGCCGCTCACCGGCCGCTCATCCGAGGGGCCGGCGCGCGCACGGGGCGGGGCGGCGCCGACGGCTTAGGCTCGGTCGGGGGCCGGCCGGCCGCCGGGGAGGGGCGGAGACACATGACGACGACGACCGCGCTCCTGATGGCCAGCTTCCTGCCCGCCTTCGTGGCGCTCGGGCTCGGCAACACCCTCGGCTACCACCGGCTCTTCACGCACCGGGCCTTCACGGCGCGGCCGGCGCTGCGGGCGGCGCTCGCGCTGCTGGGGGCGCTGCACGCGGGGCCGCCGCTCTTGTGGATCGGGCTCCATCGGCACCACCACCTCGAGAGCGACGGCCCGGGAGACCCGCACAGCCCGGTGAACGGCGGGCTCCTCCAGGCGCACGCCGGCTGGCTGCTCGAGCGGGCCTTCGGGCGGCGGCTGGGGGCCTTGCCGATCCTGCTCTTCGCGGCCTCGGGCTTCGGCCAGCAGGCACTGACGCTGCTCCACGACATCCGCCGCCTCCAAGGCCGGAACCCGCCGGTCTGGCTGGAGCTCTGTAAGGACCTCCGCGAGGATCGTGTCCTGATGGCCCTCGAGCGGCCCCTCCTGACGGTCTCCCTCTTCACCCTGCAGCTCAGCGCCCTGTGGTGGCTCGCCGGGCCGGCGGGGCTGCTCTGGCTGTGGGCCCTGCACCTCTGCTTGACCAACTCGAGCTGGGCCGTGAACTCGATCTGCCACGGCGCGGCCTTCGGGCGGGCCCCCTACGACACCGGCGAGGGCTCGCGGGACGTTCCCTGGCTCGCCCCCTTCACGCTCGGCGAGGCCTACCACAACGCCCACCACCGTTACCCGCGCAGCGCCTGCCACGGCCTCCACGGCGGCTTTGACCCCACGTGGTGGTGCCTCCGGGCGCTCCGGCGCGCGGGCCTCGCCACGACGCTCTGGTTGCCCAAGGAGGCCAAGGGTCCCGCTGCGGGTGCCGGAGGCGGCGGGGGCGGCTGAGCGGGGCCGCGGCGGGGGAGGGGCTCAGTGGACGGCGGCTGTCTTGGCGGAGGGGGCGTCGCCCACCACGAGGGCGTCGATCTCGGCTTGCGTCAGCGTGATCGCCACCTCGGGGCCCGTATCGGCGAGGATCTTCTGGGCGATGAGCTCGGTCGCCGGCGCGGCGATGTCCTTGTGGGTGGCCTGCAGGGCGATGAGCGCGGTGAAGGGCACGCCGCTCGGCCGCGCCTGGTCCTCCATCCACTGGGCGAGGCCAGCGGGGCGGGCCTTGCCCTCGATGTACCAGGTGGGGCGGCGGATCGAGCCCACGAAGGGCGCGGCCGAGCGGTAGAAGGCCTCGGTCTCGTTCTTACCTTCGCCCTTGCTGCCGAAGGGGATGCCGCCGAGGTAGCCGTAGTCTTCGAAGTCGTCGATCCAGGGGTCGCCGCCGATAGAGAAGGCGGCGCGGAAGCGGTCGTCCTTGGCGGCGGCGAGCAGCACGAGGGTGCCGCCGGCGCCGTAGCCGGCGAGGTAGATGCGGTCGGGATCGACGTAGGGGAGGGTGGCGACGTAGTCGCGCACCGCGAGCAGGTCGTCGACCTCGCCGTAGAAGAGCTCGAAGTCGCCGGGGTTGTCGTTCTCCGCCCGCCAGGAGCCCACCGCCATCACGAGGCCGACCTCGCGGAGGGCCCGCCCGGAGGAGTCGCTCGACCGGGAGGCGGGGGCCCAGGCGCTGCCGCCGATCTCGCCGTGCCCGCCGTGCGCCCAGACCACCGCGGGGTGCCGCTTGCCGTCGCCGGGGTCGGGCGTGACGTAGGTGGCGAGGCCGCCCACCGGGCCCTGCACGGTGACCAGGGTGAAGAGGTCGGCGGGGGGCTTCGGCGCCGGTTGGCCCGAGAAGGTGGAGGGACGGCCGTCACGCACCCGCGTCTTGAAGGCCGCCCGGGCCTCCGTGAAGCGGCGTTGGTCGGCCATCACGCGCTTCTTCCACCAGCGGGTGGGGCCCTGGTCGGCGCTCGGGTCGAGCACCTTGAAGGAGCGGAAGACGGACTGGACCTTCTCGGCTTGGGCCGGCCACTGGGCCACGGGGGCGGTGTAGCGGATCCAGTAGTACATCTGCGCCCGCTCGGTGAAGACCAGGGCCGAGCGGGTGGGCGCCTCGGGGCTGAGCACGCTCATCTCGAAGGCATAGACCCGGTGGCCATCGATCTCCTCGGCGGAGCCGGCCGGCGCGACCTCGACCTGGTCGGCCGGGATGCCCATCACGAGCTCGTCTACCACCTCCTGCGCGTGGTCTTCGAGGCGGGAGGGGCCGGAGCGCCACTTGGGGATGCAGGTGAAGATGAGCTGCGCGCCGTCCGGCCCCGAGTAGCGGCGGCCCTCGAGCTTGGAGTCGAGGGCGAGCTCGGTGAAGCCCTCCGGAGGGCTCACGGAGGCCCCGCAGGGCTCACGCGGAGCGGGCGGGGGCGCGAGAGAGACATCGGCGGCGCCGCAGGCGGAGAGCACGGCGAGCGCGGCGAGCGCGGCGAGGGATGACGGGGCGAGAGGGTGCGCGCGGCCGCCGGTGCGGGGGATGGGGCTGAGCATGGGCCGCGGACCTCCAAGGTCGGGCTCTCTAACGCGGCCGGGGTGGGTGGTCCGGGCGGGCGCGCGCCGACCTCGATCCTGGACCCCGGGGTCCGTCGACTTCTGCTACCTTGTCGGGTGAGCTCCCCGTCGCCCGAGGCCCGAGACTGCATGCGCCGCGCGTTTGATCCCCGCCTTCCCCTCCGACTCTCCCTCTTCAACGGGCCCCTCCACGGGCTCCTCATCGGGCTCGCCGGGCTGGCCGGCTGCTCGATCGACAACGGCCTCTCCGCCGGGGAGAAGCCGCCGGGCCGAGGGGAAGACACCGGAGAGCCGGATGAGGAGACCCCGGGAGACACCGACGAGGTCGCCTCCTGCCCGGACCAGTCCTTCGCCGGCACCGCCACCACGCTCGATGAGAGCTGCGCCAGCGAGCCCGTGGTCGGCACCTTCACCCCCGTGATCAAGTGGCGCAACAACGCGGTGGGCGACACCTACACGAGCCCGGTCGTGGGGCGCATTTACGACGAGAACGGCGACGGCCTCGTCGACGAGAACGACATGCCCGCCGTCGTCGTCGCCACCACGGGCGGCCAGCTGGTGGCGCTCGCCGGCGACACCGGGGCCGAGCTCTGGCGGGCGGGCAGCATGGGCAGCGAGCCGATGACCGCCGCCCTCGCCGACGTCACCGGGGATGGGCGCCCCGAGGTGATCGGCTCCGGCGTCAACCAGACGCTCGCCGTGCGCGGCAACGGAGAGACCGTCTGGTCGGTGGCCGGCGTGAGCAACGCCTACTGCGGCGCCGTCGGCGCGGCAGACCTCGACGGAGACGGGCAGGTCGAGATCCTGCTCGGCAGCGTCATCCTCAACGGCTCTGACGGCAGCTTGCGTGGGCGCGGCTCCTACGGCTCCGGCACCGGCTTCAGCGGGGGCTGGGCCGCGGCGATGGGCGTGGCCGCCGACATCGACGGCGACGGCATCCAGGAGGCCGTGGTCGGTAACGCCCTCTACGACGCGAGCGGCAACGCCATCTGGTACAATGGCCAGTCCGACGGCTTCGTGGCGGTGGCCAATTTCGACGCCGATCCCCAGGGCGAGATCGTGGTCTCGAACGTGGGCACCATCCGCCTCCAGGACGATGACGGCACCGTGCTCTGGAGCGGCAGCTACACCGGCTCCACCTCTGGGCCGCCCACCGTCGCCGACTTCGATGGCAACGGCACGCCGGACATCGGCGTCGCCGGCTCGGGCGTCTACATCGTGCTGAACTCGGCCGGCTCGGTGCTCTGGTCGCGGGCGACGGTCGACTACTCGTCGGGCTTCACCGGCAGCGCGGTCTTCGACTTCGAGGGGGACGGCGCCGCCGAGGTGGTCTACGCCGACGAGAACAACCTCTTCGTCTTCGACGGGGCCACCGGCGCCACCAAGCTTGAGGAGAGCGAGCACAGCTCGGCCACCTGCTCGGAGTACCCCACCATCGCCGACGTGGACAACGATGGGCACGCCGAGATCATCTACACGAGCAGCGCCTACTCGGGCTCCGAGCAGGGGGTGCGGGTGGTGGGCGACGCCGACAACACCTGGATGTCGGGCCGCCCGGTCTGGAACGAGCACGCCTACAGCATCACGAACGTCAACGACGACGTGACCATCCCCGGCACCCCCGAGCAGAACTGGGAGGCCGGCTACAACAATTTCCGCTCCGGCGACATCACCCCGGTTTCGGGTAGCGGCCTGCCTGACCTCACGGGGCGGATCATGGACGTCTGCGCCGACAACTGCGCGGCGGGTGACGTCACCGTCTGGTTCGCGGTCGCGAACAACGGCACGAGCGACATCAGCACGCCCTTCCTGGTCGAGCTCCTGGCCGACGTCGGCGGCACGCCCACGGTGATCCACAGCCAGACCTGGACCGAGACGGTGCCCTCCGGCTGGCTCTCGGACGCCGTGGAGATCAACCTCACCGGCCTCTCGACGCCGGTGAGTCAGCTCCGCTTGCGCGTGAACGGCGACGGTGCCATCTCCGAGTGCCACTCCGACAACAACGACGACGTCTGGGGCGACACGGTCTGTCCCTGAGCCCGCCGCTGGAGCCTACCCGCTTGTCCCCCGATGGAGCCAACTTTGACCCGTCTCCCTGTCCTGCTCACGCTCCTCTCGATCGCCTGCGGCGGAAAGCCCGAGGGGGACGGCGCGGCCCTGCTCGACGACTACCTCGCGGCGTACTGCCGTGTGTACTCCGATCAGGACTGCGCCGACACGACGGCCGCGGAGTGCGGTGGCTCCCTGTCCTTCTCGAGCGAGGCGGACTGCCTGTCTTTCGTGGGGCAGATCGCCTCGGCCTGCCCGGGGGCGGAGGATTGGTTCGCGGAGAACTCGGCGGAGGCGGAGGCCTGCACGAAAGACCTCGACTCGATCGAGTGCGGCGTCGACACCATGTGTGATGAGAGTGGCCAGGCCGTGGCCACCGGCACTGAGGCCTGTCAGGCCGTCGACGCCGGGCTGGAAGCCGCCTGCGACGGCGACACGGGCGGTTGAGCGATGGGGCCGAAGCACCTCGTCGGTCCGGAGCCCCTCTCGGGGCACCCCACCCGTCGTCTCGTGGCCTGGCGCCTGCTCAGCGGCTCGGGTGCGCTGCTCGCGCTCACCGCGTGCGGAGCAAAGGGGTCTGGCGGCGCGGGGACCGCGAGCCCGGGCGGAGGTGGAGGAGAGGGTGAAGGCGAGGGTGAAGGCGAGGGCGAGGGCGAGGGCGAGGGCGAGACCGGCGACATCGGCGGTTGGGCGACCGGCGGCACCGCGGCGATGGCGGCCTCCTATCCAGACCCCTTCACCGACATCACCGAGACCGCCTGCGCCCTCACCTGCGAGATGACGCTCGGGCCCTGCTACGCGCTCACGCCGGAGCGGCAGGACATCAGCGAGGGCTACGATGGTCTCCCCACCCGCCTCGCCCTCCGGGTGCTCGACGCCCGCTGCGCGCCGGTGGTGGGCGCGAAGGTGGAGGTCTGGCACACGTCGCGGGCGGGCCTCTATTCGGGGGATGACGCCGAGCCGATGTGCACGGGCGGCGACGCCGACGCGGTGGCGCATCGTTTCTTCCGAGGCGGACAGACGACGGACAGCCGGGGCCGGGTCGACTTCAACACCTGCTTTCCAGGTTGGTACGGCAGCCGCACCATCCACGTCCACTTCACCGTCACGGTGGGAGGCGTGGCCTATGGCACTTCACAGCTCTTCTTCGATCAGGCCCTGAATGACGAGATCTGTCGAACCCACCCCGCCTACGCCGACCGGGGGCCGCCCGCGACGACGAATGACGAGGACGGCGTGCTCGACGGCGTGGATGTGGCGCCGTACCTCCTGTCCACGTCTCGGGCCTCCGACGGCGTGCTCATCGCCTGGAAGGACATCGTCGTGCGCAGCGGCGCCGATGAGGAGCCCTGTCGGGTGGGCGGCCCGTTCTGAATGACCGCGCGCACGGAGCGGCGGCCCCCCGGGCCCGCCTATGCCTCGATGTTGCAGGAGGTCTGCGAGCGTCTGCTCCGCCGCGCGGCCCCCGGCCTCGCCCTGTTGCTGATCGACGGGGTGCCGGCCTGCGGGAAGTCCACCCTGTCTCACGGCCTGTCGGCGACCCTCTCGGCAGCGGGGCGGCAGGTGGCGGTGGTCGAGAACGACTGGTTCCTGGGGCCCCAGATCCGCAGCCCGCGGGCCATCCTCGGCGGCCTCCGCCTCGCCCTCTCCGGCGCTCCGGCGACCTCCGTGGAGGCCGAGCTGACGCAGCGCTTCCTGGACCAGCGGCGGCTCGGTGCCTTCGTCCAGAGCCTCCGAGAGGCCCGCGCCCGCCTCGGGGAGGGGAGATCGGCCGCGGTGGAGCTTCAGGTCGCCTGGTGGAACCTCGCCCACCCGCGCCCGGCGCCGGCCTTACGCTGGGACCTCCACCCGGGCGACGTGCTCATCATCGAGGGGACCCTGTCCCGCGCGGTCTATGCCCCGCACTTCCCCGATCATACGAGCCTCTTCGTCGAGCTCCCCCACCCGGTGGCCCGCCGCCGCTTCATCGAACGGGACCGCGACCCCTTCACGCGGCGAAACATAGCCTTCTCGATGCTGGCCCGCGTGGGGCCAGCCTATCGCCTCGCCGCCGAGCTGGTGGGCCGCCACGCGGAGGCCTGTGACCTGCGGGTCGACCTCCACGACCTCGACGCCCCCCTCCTCAAGGGCCAGAGCGGCGAAAGACGAAGCGCTTGAGGAAGAGGAGGCTGATCGCCGCCGTGGACAGGAGGCAGAGCAGCCAGGACAGGCGGTGGTGGAGCCCGAGGCCCTCGGTGAGGACGTAGGAGAGGCCGGTGCCCCAGAGCAGAGAGCCCGAGTAGAGCACATAGGCCCGGCCGAGGCTCGGCCAGTAGGCGCCCCGGCGCTCGGCTTCGCCGGAGAAGGTGAGCGAGCGGTGGAGCGCGTGCTGGCGGACCACCCCGAGCAGGAAGGAGAGCGTCCAGCTCGACGTGGCGCGCGGCTCGAAGGGGTTGAGCCGGTAGATGATCTCGTAGGTCACGAGGCCGGTGAGGGCGCCGAGGAGCGCGGTGAGGGCCATGCGCGGGAGCTCGGGGAGCGCGCGGTAGCGGGCCAGCAGCCGCGCCCCGACGCTCACGCGCGGCCCTTCGCGGCGCGGCGGATGGCCAGCGCGGCGCCGAAGTGCGGCACGTCGTGGGTCCAGCGGGGGAGCACGAGGGAGATGGCCACCCCCTCGAGCTCCGACCAGACGCCGATGGCGAGGGCGATCCAGAGGAGGGGGCCAGCCCAGCCGAAGCCCATGACGAAGAAGGTGGCCGGGATGAGCGCGATCCCGAAGAGGCGCGCGCTCCAGGCGTGGTAGCTCGCGCCGCGGCCGAAGCGCAGCCAGTCGAGCGGGTAACGGGCGAGCTCGAGGCCCAGCACGAGGAGGATGGCCGGCGCGTGGGCGCGGGCGATCTCGGGCTCGGCGATCAGGAAGCTGACGCCGACCCCCACCGCGTAGATGGAGTCGACCACGCTGTCGGCTTGGCGGAGGCCCGGGGTGACGGTGCCCCAGCGGCGGGCGAGCTTGCCGTCGTAGATGTCGGAGAGGGCGGCGGCGGCGCCTTGGGCGAGCCAGATCACGCGGGGGAGGTCGGCCCACGCGATGGCCACGGCCACCGGGGCCAGCACCAGGCGCAGCAGCACGAGGGACCAGGGGATCCAGCGGTGGAGGGCAGTGGGGCTCAAAGGGGGGCTCAAAGGGGGGCGCAGAGGGTTGCTCAAGGGGTGCTCAAGGAGTGCTCAAGGGGGGCTCCGGCGGGGCTGGGCCCCGGCATCATAGGCGCAGCGCACCCCGAAGGCGGAGCTGTGATCGTCGTGGTCGGCGGATCGGCGGGCGGTGGGGCTGAGCTCGTCGGGGTCCGAGCTCCAGTCGCCGCCGCGGAGGGCGTAGCGGTCTTCTGTGGCCTTGCGAAAGAGCCCGGCCCTGCGGCCCTTGGCGGTCCGGTTGGCGGTCCACTCCCAGACGTTGCCCGCGAGCTGCTCGACCCCCCAGGCGCTGGCGCTCTGGGGCAGGGCGTCGACGACCACGGGCCCCGGGGGGCTGCAGGCGGAGTGCTGGGCGTGTTCACAGTCGGGGGGCGCCTCTCCCCAGGGCCAGCTTCGCCGCGGGCCGGGCTCCGGGCTGGTGGCGGCCGCGCGCTCCCACTCGGCCTCCGTGGGCAGTCGCCCGCCTTCGTAGGCGCAGACCGTGTAGGCCTGGTCCCAAGAGAGGCCGCGAGCGGGCAGCTCGGTGGAGGTGGGAGCGGGGCCGGCGAGCCGGCTGCAGGCCCCGGCGGCGTGGCACTCGTCGTAACGGAGCACGCTCAGCTCCCAACGGTCGAGCTGGAAGGCGGCGACGCTCACCGGGCGGCCGGCCTCACCTTGGAGGAGCTCACCGGCGGGGATGAAGACCACCGGGGTTGGGGGCGCGGGCGCTGCGAGGGGTGGGGGAGGCTCGATCGGCTCGGCGGCTCGGCGGACCGGGCTCGCCCCCTTCCACCACCAGGCGGCGACCCCGGCGGCGGAGAGGCCGGCGAAGACCAACAGCCCGATCGGCAGCACAAAGAGGCCCAGCCAAAGCGGGCTGCGCGGCCGGCGCGCGCGAGCGGGAGGCTCGGGCTGGGGTGGCTCGGGCTCGAGCGCCTCGGGCTCGAGCGCCTCGGGCTGGAGTGTCTCAGGCTGGAGGGTCTCAGGCTGGGGTGTCTCGGCCACGGGCTCGGGGGCCGTGGCGGGGGCCTCGGTGGGGACGTCGGGCTGGGTCCACGCGGCCTCGAGCGCCCGACGGAAGGCGGCGACGTCGGGGTACCGCGCCTCGGGGGAGGGGCGAAGGGCCCGCTCGATGGCCTCCGCCAGCGCGGGGGGGCAGTCCGGGCGCCCCTCGCGGAGGGGCGCGTGTTCGCCCGCGAGGGTGCGCTTCATCACCGTAAAGAGGCTCGGACCGACGAAGGGGGTCTTGCCGGTCAGCGACTCGTAGAAGAGCGCGCCGAGCCCGAAGACGTCGGCCCGGACGTCGACAGAGTGGGCGTCGGCCCACTGCTCGGGGGCCATGTAGCCGGGGGTGCCCATCGCGGCGCCGTGGCGGGTCTCGTCGGCGCGGACCGGGGCCGCGACGAGCTTGGCGATGCCGAAGTCGGTGACCTTCGCGATGAGGCGCTCGCCCTCTTCCGCGAGGAGGACGTTGCCCGGCTTGAGGTCGCGGTGGAGCACGCCCGCCGCGTGGGCGGCGCCCACCGCGTCGAGCACCTCGGAGAAGACACGGCGGGCCACGTCGAGCGGCAGCGGGCCGTCCTCGTGGAGACGGCGGTCGAGCGAGCGGCCGGCCACGTACTCCATGACAATGGCGGGCAGGCCCTCGTGCTCGAGGACGTCGGTGACCGCGACGACGTGGTCGTGGCGGATGCGCGCCTGGACACGGGCCTCCTGGAGGAGGCGCTGGCGGAGGGACGGATCGGCGCTCCGCAGCAGCTTGACGGCGTGCTCGGTGCTGAGGGCGCGGTGGCGCACCCGGTACACCCGCGCCATCGCGCCTTCCCCCACGAGCTCCACCACGCGGAAGCGGCCGAGCTCAGCGCCGGGCGCCAGGGGACCGGCGTCTTGCGGCTCTTCACTCACTCTGCGGAAGACAGGGCCAGCAGGGCGCGGCCGACCTCCGCCTCGAAGAGGCCCGGGATCCCAATGGTGTCAGCGAGGCGGAGGGCGGCGGCGTAGGAGGCCCGGGCCCCGGCGAGGTCGCCCTGCAGGCGGAGCTGATCTCCCGCCACAGTGCGCACCTCGGCGAGGCCCAGCCAGGCGCCGGAGGCCTCGAAGTGGCGCTGGGCCGCCTCTCGCCAGCGGCGAGCCGCGGCGGGGTCTCCGCCCACCCAGGCGAGGCGGGAGAGGTCGAGCCAGCACTGGCCGAGGCCGGTCGCCTCGCCGGCCTCCTCCCAGAGGGGGATGGCCTCGGCGAGCTCGTCGGCGGCCTGCTCCCAGTCCTCGTGGGCCATGGCCTGGCGCGCCGCCGCCATGCGGGTGCGGGCGCGGAGCCAGGAGGGGCCGGAGGGCTGGAGGAGGCGGTCGGCCTCGGCGAGGCGCTCCCGCGCTGCGTCGCCGTCACGGTCGGCGCGGTCGGCCCGAACCCGCAGCAGCAGGGTGAGCACGAGGAGGTGGGTCCAGCCCTGGGCCCGCGCCGTGATCTCGGTGCGGTGCAGGAGGATGGCGGCCTCGTCGGGGCGGCCCTCTACGAGGCGGGCCTCGGCGAGGAGGGTCTGGATCCAGGCGCGGCGCTCGGCCTGCTTCGGCCCCTCGGTGGCCTCGACCGCGCGGGAGAGGAGGTCGGTGAGCTCGAGGCCCGGGCGGAGCAGCCCGCCGGTGAGGTGGTCGCGGGCCTGGCGGAGGGCGGCCGGGAAGACGGCGTCGAGCTCACCGGCGGCGAGGCGATGTCGGAAGCGCCGGAGCTGACGGAGGGGGCTCTTGTCTTCGACCTGCGCCTCGAGGGTGCGGGCGACGGCGCGGTGGTGGTCGGCCAGCTTGCCGCGGCGCACGGCGCGGTGGATGATCGCGCGGACGACGAGGCCGTGGCTGAAGTACCAGGCCCCCGGCGCGCCGCGGGAGAGGGGGGTGGCGAGGTCGAGGTGGAGCAGCATCTCGGCGAGGCCGGGGTCTACCGAGACCCCCTCATTGGCGCAGACCTCTCGC
This sequence comes from Myxococcota bacterium, assembly GCA_044344255.1. Lineage (GTDB taxonomy): Bacteria > Myxococcota_A > UBA796 > UBA796 > UBA2385 > JBIJDH01. The sequence continues at coordinate 93,565 of JBIJDH010000022.1, read as the reverse complement.
CACTCGTGGGGGTCGACCAGGCCGCCGAGGACCGCGGCGAGCTCAACGGCGTCGGACTGATCGGGGGCGAGCTCGTCGAGGAGATGGGAGAGGCGCTGCTCCCAGATCTGGGCGAGATCGGCGGGCAGGGGAGCGGAGTCGTCCACGCGGGCCCAGGTGCCGCTGATCTGCTGGGTGAGCGCCCCCTGGCGGCGGAGCTCGGCCACGAGCGCGTGGAGGTAGAGGGGGCTCCCCTGCGCGGCCTCGGAGAGCCGCCGGGCGGTGGGCCCGCTGAACAGCAGCAGCTCCTCGAGGATGCCCTTCTGGGCCTCCGCATCGAGGGGCTCGAGCACGAGCGTCTCACACTCGGGGCGGGCGCGGAGGCGGTCGACCCGCTCGGCCTCGGCGGGCCGCTTGGAGAGGAGATCGGAGCGAACCGTGATGAGCAGGAGGACCGGCAGGTTGAGCTCACCGGCGCGGGAGAGGAGCTGCTCGGCGAAGTCGAGGGCCTCGAGGCTCCAGTGGGCCTCGTCGAGGCGGATGACGACGGGCTTGTCGGCGGCGAGGCGGCTGATGAGGCTGAGCAGGAGGTCGGTCTGCTCGACCGGGCTCACGGGCATCGCGCCGCGCCCGTCCTCCACCCACATCGGGACGAAGCGCCGGATCATCTCCTCCTCGATGCCGAGGTCAGCGAGGCGGGACTCGGCGCGGATGGTGGAGAGGGGCGGGGCCATGCCGTCGGTGGCGAGGAAGCGCGCGATCATGCCGGTGAGGCCGTGCGAGCGCGTCGTGATCGGGCCGTGGAAGGCGATGAGGGAGCGCGCGAAGCCCTGCTCGTCGGACTGAACGGAGAGCGCGTGGACGAGCGCGGTGCGACCCACGCCGGGCGCGCCGAGGACGACGACGGCCCGGGGCCGCCCCTCGGCGCGGACGCGGCGGAGCGCGGCGATGAGCGCGTCCTGCTCGGTCTTCCGGCCGATCAAGGGCCAGGGGCGCTCCTGGCTCCCGAGGCGGAGCGGCCGTGGCAGGGAGCGGCTGCTGCGGTCGGGCGCTCGGCCGGCTGGCCCCACGGCGGCCTCCCAGGCGAGGCGGGCGTCGGCGGCGTGGGTGAACGGCCGTCGGCTGCGGCTGCCGCGGGCGGTGGTGATCCACTGCTCGATCGCCGGGCTGCGCGGGCTCGGGATGAGGTTGGCGACGAGCTCGGCCGTCGCCTGGAGGTCGGTCAGCACGGGGCCCTGGATGCTGCCGAGGTCGCCGCCCTCGTGGATGACCGCCTCGATTCGGTCCATGCCGGCGTCACAGAGGCGCGGCAAGGCGCCGGGGCCCGGGCGGCGGAGGTTGGCGAGGCGCACGGCGCCGTGGCGGAGGCCACGGGCGTGCAGGTGGGCGAGGCCGCGGAGGACCGCCGAGATGATGGGGGCGGCCTCCAGCGTGGGGAGCCGCTGCCCGTACAGGGAGGGCCCCTCGAGCCACTCGGTCGCCATCCACAGGGAGCCCTCGGGCAGCCGCGTCCGCCGGGCGTCGTCGGCGGAGAGCACACCGCCGCCGTAGGTGGTGCAGAGGTAGGGGTGGAGCGTGGTCAGGCCCTGGCGGATCTCTCGCCACCAGGCGAGGCGGAGGCGGTCATCGACCAGCCCGGCGTCCGAGACGACGCGGAGGGCGACGGGCTGGCCGGTCTCCCGGTGGAAGGCCCGCCAGACCGCGCCCAGGCGGCCCTCACCGACCTTGGACTGTAGGGAGAGGTGCTCGGTCAGCGAGGGAGAGGGCGGGAGGAGGGCCATTCCGGTGGGACCCGTGCGGAGGGGGGCGCCTATGGGGGGGCGTCGAGGGCGGCGGGGGTCTCTCGCCGAGGCGTCGCCGTCCGGGGGCATTTATAGCTGCCGCGCTTGGTTTGGTCCAACGGCCCCGCCCGGTCGCGGGGCGGCGGGGAGCGGCTCCAGCACTTCACGGAGGCCCGCCTCGAGGCTCCGGCAGCGGAGGCCGAGGGCGACCTCGGCGGCGCGGGTGTCGTAGCGGACCGAGAGGGGGACCGGCACCGGGATGAGGAGCGGCCCCCGCCCGCTCAAGGCCCGCAGCAGGCGGAGGGCGGTGTAGGGGGAGACCGGCGGCCCGGCGATGTTGTACGGGCGACCGGCGCAGCCCGGGCGCTCCACCGCGGCGACCACGCAGGCGGCCACGTCCCCGGCGTGGATGAGCGGCACCCCGAGCGTGGGGGCGAAGGTGACGCGCCGCGCGTGCTGGCGGAGGAGGCGGGCGGTCCACTTGGGGTCGCGCGAGCCGTAGATGGGCCCGGGGCGCAGCACCGTCACCCTCAGGCCGAGCTCGGCCGCCACCGCCCAGGCGCGGTCCTCCGCGAGGCCCTTCGACACCGAGTAGCGCCAGTCGGTCGTCAGGTGTGACCAGGCGAACCACCGCTTGACCGGGCCGTAGCGGGGCTGATCCTCGCCCATCGGGTGCCGGGTGGTGGTCTCATAGAGGCCGACCGTGGAGATGTAGACCACCCGCTCTACACCCGCCGCGGCGGCGGCCCGCAGCGTGGCCTCGGTGCCCGACACGTTGGTGCGCACCATCTCCTCGAGGCTGCCGGTGTAGGAGCTCATCGCGGCGTTGGCGACCACCACCGCGCAGCCCTCGAAGGCGCGGCGGAGCGAGGCCTCGTCGCGGAGGTCGGCAGACCGCAGCGCCACGCCCCGCTCCGAGAGCCAGCCCCCGGCCTCCGGTCGTCGCACCACCCCGGTGACCGTGTGCCCCGCCGCTTGGAGGGCGAGGGTGGTGTGCCCGCCGAGGAAGCCCGTGGCCCCCGTGATCGCGACGCGGAGGGCGGAGGGCGGGTCGGCGTCGGTGGCGTGCATTCCCACAGCCTACCGGTCGCGCAGGGTGGTGAGGAGGTCCGCGGTGAAGCGGCTGCGCAGATAGAAGCCCTGGGGCACGGCGGTGATCCAGCGGCCCTCCTCATCGACGACCCAGACCTTGTCCTCCCGGTTGGCGGCCTTGGGGCGGAGCTGGAGCACGCGGCCGCGGTCGGCCCGGAGCAGCCAGCGCTCGCCGCGGGCGATGATCTCGGCCAGCTCCTCCCAGTCGGCCTGGAGGAGGGCCTCCTCGGCGGGGCTCGGGCTCCAGAGGCGGGCCTCTCCCACCCGGCGGGCGGCCGGCGGCGCCCCAGGCTCGGTGAGGATGGGCACCCACAGCACCTTCGCGAGCTTCTGGCGCACGTGGGAGCCCGCCCAGGTGGGCTCCATCGAGCCGTCCATCGGCGCCGAGCAGACCCAGGTCGACTCGAGCGGGCGGCCCTCCGCGTCGATGGGGATGGTCTTGAGCTCGACGCCGAGACCGGCGAGGTCGGGCGTGGGCGCGCCGCCGCCCGGGGCCCCGAGGGCGGCCTCGATGAGCTGGCCCACCCAGCCCTTGTGGCGGCGGAGGTCGTCGGGCGCGGTGGCGCCGAGCTCCCAGGCGAGGGCGGCGAGGCTGCGCCCGCCGATGAGCGCGGCGCGTTCGCGCAGCTCGTCGAGGGAGGCGGGGGCGGGCAGGCGGCGGAAGAGCGGGGGCCGTGCGCTGCCTCTCCCTGAGTCGCGCATCGCGGGCGCCCTCCATCCGCGAGCGTAGCCGACGCCGAGCCTCGGCGGGGGGCTCAGAGGGCCCGAGCCAGCACGTGGCGGGCGGAGAGCGTGGCCAGGGCCATGATCGGGATCTGCGGGTTGACCCCGATGTTGGTGGGGAAGATGCTGGAGTCGGCGACGTAGAGGCCCTCCACGACGTGGTGGCGGGTGTCGAGGCGCACGACCGAGCGGCGGGGGGCGGTGCCCATTCTGCAGGTGCCGAACATGTGCGTGATGACGGCGGGGTAGGCCGCGGCGCTCTCTGGGCCGTCGGTCTCGAGGGCGCGGAGCGCGCTCGGGTGGTCGAGCCGGTGCGGGAAGCCGCGGAGGCCCGGCGCGACCGACTCGGCCCCCGCCGCGAACATCAGCTCGCCCAGCACACGAAGGCCGCGGCGGTAGCGGGCGAGGTCGAGCGCCGTGGGGCTCCATGTCACGAGGGTCTGGCCGAAGAGCACCCGCACCCGCCCGCGCGCGGTGGAGCGCACGGCGGCCCCCCACTCGAGCCAGTGGTCGAGGTCGGTCAGGCGGGCCGCGAAGGCGCTGCCGGACCCCTGCAGGCGGGCCGCGAGCAGGGTGAGGTCGAAGCCGAGGGCCTCGAACTTCAGGCCCTCTCCGCGGAGGCCCGTGACCTCGTGGCCTTGGGTGGCTCCCTCCCACATGCGTACGGGCTCGGCGAAGCGCCCCGCCATCGACACCCCCGGGTGGCCCTGGAAGCCCTCACCGACGGGGCCGTGGCGGATGCCGCTCTCTAAGAGCAGGGCGGGGGTCTGCACGGCGCTCGCGGCGAGGACGACGGCGTGGCGGGCCGAGACGCGGAGCCTGGCGCCCCCGGCGGCCTCTGCCACGACCTCGGTGGCCCGCCCGCGCCGCACCGTGACCGCGCGGGCCTCCACGGAGGCGTAGACCGCGGCCCCCGCTTCTTCGGCGTCGGCGAGGAGGGTCTGGTCGGCGGAGCGCTTGTGGCCTGCGGGGCAGCCCTGCAAGCAGCGGCCGAGGCCCTCGCATCCCTGGACGTTGCGGCGGATCGGGCGGTGCGCGAGGCCGAGGGCCTCGGCTCCTTGGGCCATCAGCGTGTTCTTGCGCCCGGCGACGGCGGGGTCGGTGGGAGCGACGTCGAGCCGCGCCTCCACCTCATTGGTGACGGCCTCGAGCGCCTCCCAGGGGAGCTCGTCTTGGAGGGCGGGGTCTGCCTGCCGCCACTCCTCGTAGACGTCGCGGGGCAGGCGCCAGCAGATCGCCCCGTTGATGGGGGAGCTCCCGCCCACCATCTTGCCTTGGACGAGGGGGGTGGCGGCCCGCCCGAGGGCCAGCGTGGCGCCGAGGCCGCGGTAGGTCGCGGCCATCGAGGCGAAGGCGCTGAGCGCGGAGTCGGCGGGGGCGACCCGCGGGCCGGCCTCGAGGACGACCACCTTCGCGCCGCCCTGGGCGAGCACGCGCGCCGCGGCGGAGCCTGCGGGGCCGCTGCCCACGACCACGACGTCGGCCTCGATCGCGGCGTGCTGGCGGAGGGCACGACCGTCAAAGGCGCTCATCGGGGAGCGCCGCGCCGGGTGGTGTGCGCGCGCGGGTGGTGGGGGTCGTCGAGGCAGGCGATGCGGGCGTCCACGTCGGCAAGGTACGCTGCGGCTCGACGCTTGGGAAGGGGCCCGATGGCGCCTCAGGCTCACCCTCGCCCGTCGAGCGCGAGCGCGATGGAGCGGCGCAGCCTCCCGGGACGGGCGAGGGCGCCGGCGACGGGCGGACGCGGTCCCCCTCGACGGACGCGGGGGTGCCCGGCGGCGCGACGCCGGCCTCCTCAGCCGGCGGGGTCGAGCCCGATAGACGCTCGAGCGCGGCCCCGACCGTCGAGGCCCCGCCCTGCGCGCAGGGTGGCTTGCACGCGCCCGTCGTCGAAGTATGCGAAGCAGGCCACGAGCTTCACGAGGTCCTGGGTGGGCCCGAGCAGCGGCGAGGCGGCGCAGCGCTCGAGCAGCCGGTCCCGCTCGCCCTGCGAGAGGCGCCCCCAGGGGCGGCCGAAGCCGAGGAGCCAGGGCATCGCGTAGACCAGCAGCAGCGCCACTCCGCCGAAGCCGAGGCGGAGCGGGAGGGGCGCCACCGCGTCAAACCGGGCCCAGAAGGGCGCGAGATTGAGCTCGGCCATCGCGGGGAGGCCGGCGCCCGGGGCGGGGATCATCGCCTCGAGCAGGGCGTCGCGGGCGGAGCGCACGGGCTTCAGCGGCCGGCGCCGAGGATCGGGGCGCCGTCGGTGAAGGCGCCGCCGCCATCCTCGTCGAGGGCGCAGGAGCGGTCCGCCGAGCCGCCGTTCAACAGGAGGGCGAAGTTCGTGAAGACCCGCGCCTCCACGGCGGGGCCGCCGAGCACCCCGCCACGGCCATCCATCAGGAGGGCGGTGGCCAAGCGGCCCGATCCTGCGATGAGGTCGCCGATGCCGTCTCCGTTGACGTCGCCGCCGGAGAGGGAGACGGCGAGGCCATCCTCGGTCTCGGCGTCTAGGGTGGCGAGCCCGCGCTCCTGGGCGAGGGGACCCACGCTGTCGAAGAGGTCGAGCACCACTTCCCCCTGGCCGTTCACGGAGACCAGCACCGGCGGGGCGTCGGGCAGGAGGGAGGAGAGGAGGCGGGGGACGGCGAGCTCGAGGTTGGAGGCGCCTGCGGTGCTCGCCACGATCGGCGCGAGCTCGAGCAGGTCGTCAAAGGCGGGCAGGAAGAGGAGCTGGTTGCCGCCGGCGCCGTCGCCGACGACCAGGAGGGCCGCGTCATAGAGCGGGTCGAGCGAGGTGAAGGGCACCTCCATCGGAGTGTCCCAGCCCGCGACCCGCCGCTCGAGGTCCTCCATCGAGAGGAAGGGGGTGTCGGCGATGATGCGGGTGGAGAGGCCGATCATCCCCTGGTGGTCGGCGCCCAGCGCGAGCTCGCCCTCGGGGTCGTCGAGGGGGGCGCCCACGGCGACGGGGCCCTGGAGGAAGGGGAGGGTCTCGCCGTCGAGGTCGGCCATCCCCTCGACGTCGAGCACGCCGAGCCAGGTCTGGCCCTCGCCGTCGCGCCATGCCAGCAGCGCGCCGCCCTCGTCGCTCAAGCGGTCGCTCAGCACGACGGGGGTGGTGGTGCCGCCGGTCGCGGTCTCGGGCGGCAGGGCGCCTTGGCCCTCGACGTCCTGGTACCGGACGCGGACGGTGGAGCGGATGGTCACGGGGGTCGCCGTGTCACCGACGCCGGCCGCGGCGCTGACCTCGGGCTCGAAGACGAAGGCGGCGGGCTCCATGCCTGCGGCGTCCAGGCGCAGCGTGAAGGTCGCCGAGGGGCTGGCCGCGACGAAGGGGACGCCGTCGAGGGTGACCTCGTAGCCGTCGGCGCCCCAGACGAGGCCCGTCGAGCTGAGCTCCCCCTCCTGGTCGAGGAGGGCGCCCTGGGCCCAGTCCCCGCCGTCCGGGCTCTGGGCGAGGATGAGCGCCTCTCCGGAGGGGTCCTCGGCGGCGAAGAGCAGCTCTCCCTCGGCCGCGTCGATGACCGAGCTCCCGCCCCCGCTGGGGCGCTCGACCCGGGGGCGGCCGGAGAAGCCGCGGACACAGAAACACTTGCCGAAGGCGCACATCCCGCGCTGACCGGCGGTGGGCGGGTCCTTCTTCAAGAGTGTCTGGCCGGCGACCCCGCCCTCTGACGAGCGGACGGAGAGGGCCTCGCTGGCGATGGCGGTGTCGATGTCCCAGCTCTCGGAGAGCAGGAGGTCCGACATGTTGCCCTCGCCGTTGTGGCAGATGAGCATCAGCCGGGTGGTGTGCACCTCGGCGCTGATCTGGGAGGAGCCGCGGCGTCGGAAGCTCGAGGGTGTCACGACGCTGCTGCCGTCCGCCTGCACGACGACCGGGGCGGTCACCACGGTCTCGTCGCCGAAGGAGGGGAGCAGGCGGCGGACCGGCGTGGAGGCCGCCTTGTCGGTGGCGTCGAGGATGAGCCAGGCGGCGTACCGACCCTCGCCCCAGGCCTCGACGAAGAGCTCGGGGTGGCCGTCGCCGTCGAGGTCTTCACCGGCGGCGGTGGCGGCCTCGATGGTGAAGTCGGGGCCCTCGAAGGTGATGTCGCGCAGGCGGGAGAAGGCCTTGGCGGAGGCGTTCGGGGAGGCCGCGGTGACGGTGAGCTTGCCGCCGCTGGCGAGGGCGGAGGGGTCGATGGCCCAGGCGTAGACCGCGCCGCTGCCGCCTTCGAGATCGGAGAGGTCGCGGTCGGTGAAGAAGCCGGCCCAGGCCTTGCCGCCGCCCACGGCCGAGGGCGTCACCGCGCCGATGGTCGTCCAGGTCCAAGGCTCCTTGCCGTCGTCGTATTCGCCGGTCCAGGAGCCGCCGCTGGAGCTCAGCCGCAGCATGGCGTCCAGGGGGACTGCGGGATCGGACTTGGTGGTGTTGAGGCCGAGCACGACGGCGAAGAGGGCGCTCGAGACGACGCTGCCGCCGCTGCCGCTCCAGGCGCCGCCGGTCCAGGTGAGGCCGCCTACCTCGACGAGGGCCCCCTCCACAGAGCCGAGCGCGGCCGCCACCGCGACCCCCGCGTCGTCGGCGAGGCGGAAGTGATCGGTGCTGCCGCAGAGCAGGCTGTCCCCGCTCTTGATGTCGACCTCGATCGCCTCGTCGACACACTCCCAGTCGGTCTCGTCGCCGTCGGACTTCGGCACACAGCCTGAGGCGGTGACGGTGGAGCCCTCGACAGAGAGGGTGATGACCTCGAGCACGCCGTCATCATCCGCGTCGACGACCCCCACATGGCAGGTCTCGCCGGTGAAGCCTGTTCGATCGACGTGGCCGGTGGTGTCGCCGGTGAAGGAGGCGAGCAGGGCGGAGGGATCGACCGAGAGGCCGACCGCCCCTTCTCCGAGGTCGGCGCCGTCGGCGGAGAGCTGGAATGGGCTCCGGGCACCACCGGGGCCCGCGAGCCCTCCCGGGACGGTGAATGCGAGGGCGAGGAGGCCCTCCGCCTCGACGCTGGCCTCGGCGGTGGCGCTCGAGCCGTCCGAGAAGGTCGCCTTGAACACGACGCCGGCGATGGCGGAGTCGAGGGCGAGCGCGGCGCCGTCGGCGTCGGCGGCGCCGAGGTGCAGGAGCACGGTGAGCGCGCCGCCCTCCTCGGCGGGCAAGGTGGCGGGGAGCACGTCGGCCACGGCCTCGAGGGTGAAGGTCGGGGCGGAGGGGGCGCTCGTGTCGCCTCCGCCGTCGGCGCCGTCTGCCCCATCGGCGCCGTCTGCGCCGTCTGCGCCGTCTGCGCCGTCCGCGCCCTCGTCACCCCCCTTGTCGGGGGAGCCGGAGCTCTCCTTGTCACCACACGCGAGGAGCAAGGCGGGGAGCCCGAGGAGGAGCAGCGTCGCGCGGAGGGAGGGTCGGGGCATGTCGTCTCCAGGGGCGGTCGTCCAGGGCGGTCGTCCAGGTCGGACAACATGCCACGGCAAACGGGGAACGCCACCGGAGAGTGCGGGCCGACTCGGGCGGGGTTGTCAGGCGTCGTCGTCGTCGCCCTCGTCCTGCCGCTCCGCCCCGCTCCCAGCGGTGATGGAGATGCCAAAGCTGCGGATGAAGGTGGCTTCATCGGCGATCAGAACCGCAGTTCGCTGTTCCATCCATTGCGGAGTCCGCTGACTCTCAAGAGATGAGGCGTTTGCGAACTGCCCTTGAACGGCAAACTCGTCAGCTTGCTCCGAAGAGAGGTGACCGCTTGTCATTGTCTTTCGAATTGTGCCCAATTCTACTTGCTCGGCGAGCACAATGTTCCCGGGGATAGCCCCAAGTTTCGGAATGATAAGGGACAGTGCCCTCCGCTCTCGTCCCGAACCAAGCAGTTTAGCGAGAACCTCCTGTCTACGCTCCCGCGCCTCGGTTGTGCTCGGCTTGCTCGCGAGAAAGAGGAGGAAGGCCTTGATTCGCACTGTTCCCTGCCTAAACTTTCCGCTAAGCGCCGGGACATCAACCCCCTTCGCGATATCCGCTTCCCCGTCGTCGGGCATCATCGAGAGCACGTCAATTTCGCGGCGAATCTGTCCGCCCGTTTGTCCCGTGAAATGCTCCGTATATGTTGTTCGCCAGAACCATTGCCGCAGCGGCCCTTCCTTGCGTTGCAGACTACCAAGATCGCGATAGGCCAGCGCGGCGAGGGTGACGAACTGGTAGGCGTACGGCAAAGCGCCCCAGCCACGCACCCCGATGTTGGCGAGCAGGGACACAGCTTCGAGAAGCGCTTTTTGCAGCCGAAGCAGCGCCGTGGGATTCTCTTGGAGTGCAGCGTTGACTTCGGTGACAGAGGACCGATACACATCTAGGTCTAGCGCCGCCTTCAGACTGTTGACCAGCGGTTGGTCTGGGATTTCCCCCCAGCCGAGCGGCTCGAGCGCTTCCCGAATGCGCTTGAACCCTCGGTCAGTGTCGATGTCACCCTTGAGAAAGGTTAATGCTCGGAGCATGTGTGCTTCGGTCATATCGGAACCCTGACTGTTGATCCTAACGAATGCGTCGGTCACGAGGTCCAATGTTTCCGTTACGAGGGGAACGACGGGTATGATGTAGTCTTTGAAAACATTGGCAATTCGCTCCACCTCGTCCGCTCGGGCGTCTTCTCCTTTCGCAAATAGCCTCTCGCGAAACCGGAAGAGTGCCCTGTTGTCGAGCAGGATGTCCAGCGGCAGCCAGTGCGCTGGCACTTCCCCACGTACCGGAGGAAGCTTAAATGCTGGGCTCTCGGACGTACCAAGCTCGTAGTAAATCGGCCAACGCTTGGCGTCTCGACCTGTGCGTGGGTGAGTGGGCCGAACTAGTGCTCCGAACAGGGTTGAGATCCGCTGGTGGCCGTCGATCAGGTAGGTGCGCTTGTCAACCTCTTTGGGCGATCTCGGAACCGGAATACCGGCTACGCTGGGATAGGTTTGGAGCACGTGCTTTGACGACCTCCATACCAAAATGCTACCGATGGGTAGACCCTTCGCGATGCTGTCCATCAGTCCCAGTCTTTGGTCGTCTTCCCAAACGGAGGGTCGTTGAAACTCCGGAATTTGGTAGACCCCACGCTGGAGTTCCGCGATGATGATCGCGAGGCGAGGGAGGGTCGGCGTGTCAAAACTGGTCCGCTCAAGCATTTCGCTCATCTCACATCCTGTCAAATATAGATTGGAGGAGCTCGGCGCGCGGGAGCTGGTAGTCGGGGCCTCGGTCGTACTCGGCGGCGAGCTCATCGAGCCATTCGGGAGGAGGATCCTTGGTGAGTGCGGCGTTCAGTACGCTGTTGCCGAATCCGTGCGCGAGCTCCCGTCGTTCCGTGGGATCGAGCTGGTTGAAGGGTGACTTCAATTCTTGTGCCTGCGGGACTTGGCCAATCGCATTGAGCTGATCCCTCCGTGCCTTGGGAACAGATGCAACCAAATCGCCTCGCAATCCTCCCTTCATGTCGTAGGCCCAGGCCCAGTCTCGCCGGTCTTGACGGTCCCGGAGTCGCGTAAATTTTTTCCGCTTCTGTGTGTTGCGAGGCAATCCTGCATCGGGGATGTATGACTCGATCTCTCTTCGTTGGAGGCAGATCCAGGAAATGGGTACCCCGTGTTGTGCCAAAACCCGCTCGCAAAGAGAGATGAGCTTAAGGATAGAGTCGCTCGGTTGTCGCGCATCGGATTCGGCTGCGTCCTTGTCAAAGAGGACCCAACTCTTCCAAATACGGCGCATCTCAACCGCGCTGATGTTATCCTTTTCGGCCAACGGGCGCAGCCACCCGTGAAGTTCCCCGGTGCCTCCTCCATGGATTACCATTCGTGCTGGCAACGTCTCTAAGCGCGATAGGCTTGCTCGGTGATGAGAGCTGCCTAGAAAGTGTACAAATCGGAAGTCGTGCCGAGCGTTTTCAAGATATAGGTGAATAGGTTCTTGGAGGAGGTCCAGAGTGTCCGACAGGCAGAGGTGGAGGCTCTTCCAGTCGCTACCAGCCCTTCGCTGGACGTGGACCTCAAGCGGTCCGGGCCTTCGCCAGCAGTGTGGCCGATGGGAAGGTGCTCCTGGGTAATTCATTTGTTGAACGAGAGGCCCATGATTGCACAAGGAAATGAATGTACGCTGGTCGGACTCGTGAAGCCGACTCATCCACGTCCTTATTGGATCTTGCTCGTCCGCTGGAACGCTTTCGGGCTCGATAAGAAGCGCGTGGATATCGTCATCGTCTGCAATGCGCGAGATCAATCTTCGAAGGGTCCGGTCCTCGGTTTCGTTTGGATGGTCAAACAGATCATTCGAAAGGTGGATTATCATCGACCCTCCTCTCGACGACGACCCAACCTCGACAGCTCTCGCGCTAACGCGAGGTCTTCACCCAGCGCGGAGGGAGGCCAACCGTCGCTGAGGTGCCCGTCATCGCGTAGCTTGAGCACCGTGGTGCTGCTTCGTCCGCTGGGCAGCTGGTCGACCCACACGATTCGTACGTTGTCTGCAGGGTATCCGTTGGCGACCTCCAATTGGACGGCCAATAGGAAAACGCGACTGTGAGTCTCCAGGATGTACCTGGGGGAGCTGTTGCGCATGCTGAGCGAGCAGATGTGTCGGGCCAAAGTGCGCTGCGCCGAGGGGTAGAGATGGCTCTCTGGCTCTTCAACCGCGAGCAAGCCCCCCTCTCGGGCTGTCAGGGCCGCCTGCGTCAACACAGGGAGGACCTGGGCCATCCCCTCCCCCGTGTCGTTGATGTGGACCCTCCACAGCGGTTGGCTCTTCGGGTTGAGGGAGAGCCAACGACCAAGTGGCGGCGACTCGTGCACCTCCAATCGACGTGGCGAGTCGAGGTTTTCGTAGAAACTCGCAACGTCCTCACGGAGGTCGGAGTCGAACGCCACGGCGTGGGCGGATCCCTCTCCATCACCGAACATCGACGGTATCGCTTGCGTGGGGGCCTCTATGACTCTCGGGACCTTTTGGCGCACCCCGGCGAGCCAGCGCACCTTTCCGCGGAGCGGCAGTAGCTGACTTCGCAGGTCGTCCAAGGCGTCCGTGGCAGGTATCAGGCCGTCGAACGGAAGCGGGGTACCGGCTCGCGGATCGATCAGCCGTCGATCCTCGTCGGCCATGGCTCGCCAAGGGGGGACCGACCCTGGGCTCCGCAAGTCCAGTCGGGCGATGAAGGGGGGCGTGTCTGTTGCGCCATTGAGCGTGAACAACGCCTCGGAAATCTCCGACTGCGACCAGCGTACGCCCAGCTTCCAAGCGTAGCTGCCGTAATCTCCCTGCCAGGCGAGGTCTTGGAAGCGGCAACCGGGGAACGCCTGCTCGGGCAAACGGATGGCTGTGGTCCCGTTCGGTTCGAGCGACGCTCCGAGCAAGGCGAGCGACCGGAGCAACGCGCTCTTCCCTGAGTTGTTGGAGCCGTACACCAGGGTGATGGGACTAAGCGGCAGCGTGACCCAGGTTGGGAAGCATCGGAATCGTTCGAGGATCAGCTGGTCGGGGAGCGTCATCCCATGGACCTAACTAGCTTGCCCGGTCGTCGCCTCCCGGCGTCGGCTCCTGCCCTTGACAGCCCCTTGGCGAGGCCGCCGCGCCGCGGGGGGAACGGCCCGGCCTCCCGCGTGTCAGACTGCCACGTCGACCTCCCACCCCGCCGCTGATCGGACGAGGTAGCCCGCCATGTGGACCCTCCTGCTGTCTCTCTCGCTCCTCCTCGCGCCCGCCCGGGCCGACTGGGCACCCCAGGCCCGCGACCAGAAGGCCTACAGCAAGGGCATCGCCGCGCTCGGCGGGAGCAGCCTCTCGGAGGCCGAGGCCGCCTTCAAGTCCGTGCTGGCGCGGGACCCCTCTTGCGGGATGGCCCAGCACGGCCTCGCGCTCACGCTCTTGCGGCAAGGGCGGCTCGAGGAGGCCAAGGCGGCCCTCGACGCGGCCATCCTCGCCTTCCCCGGACAGGTCGAGCTGCTGGTGGCCCTGTCCGAGCTCGCCTTCGTGCGCCAGGACTTCGACGCGGCGCGGAGCTACGCGAAGAAGGCCGTGAGCGCCGATCCGGGCTCGATCGAGGCCCACGCCACGCTACAGCAGGTCTACCTGCGCACCGCCGAGCTCACGGCCGCCCGGGCCGACATCGAGGCCGCCCGCGCCGAGCTCCCTGACCCGGTGATCGCCTGCTTCGAGGTCCAGCTCGCCGCCGAGGCGGGTGACTCCGCCACCGCCGAGGCCCGGCTCCCCGCCTGTAAGAACGCGGCCACCTTCGACCTCATCGCCGCCGCCATCACGCGGGTGGGCGGGCGGGTCGACAGCGTGGGCACGGTGGCCAGCCGCCTCGGGCTCGACCGGATGGTGGTGCTGGCGCAGGCGGTCGATCACGCCAATGAGTATGACTGGGCCGCGGTGAAGACCGTGCTCGAGCCCCTGCTCCAGGAGCGGCCCGATGACGTGCAGGCCCTCCTCCTCCGCGGCCGCGCCCGCGAGATGTCGGGGGACCGGGCGGGGGCGAAGGCCGACTATACGCTGGGCCTCCAAGGGAAGCCCTGGATCGATCTGCACCAGAACGGGACGATGACGGGCATCCTCACCGCCTCCGACGAGGCGCGCCTCCGCGAGATGATGGGGGACGGGGCCGGGCAGCTCGTGGTCTTCCTCATCGAAGCAAGAGACTACTCCGCCGCCGAGAAGCGGCTCGGCGAGCTCAAGGGCAGCATGGGCGACCAGGCCAACCTCGCCGCGGCGACCGCCCGGCTCCGGCTCGCCCAGGGCAAGGGGGCCGAGGCCGGGGCGGCCGTCGAAGGCGGGCTCGCGGGCTGGCCGGGCCACTTCCGCTTGCTCCAGGCCGCCGGGCAGCTCGCCACCACGAGCCCGCAGCACCTGGGCCCGAAGGCCCGGGAGGCCCTCGGCCGCTCGACGGACTCGGCCGACCGCTACAACCTCGCCGTCGCCCTCCGAAAGGCCGGCGACGCCGAGGGTTGCCTGTCTACCGTGGGGGCCGCCCTCGAGGAGCTCAAGCTGCAGGGCGGCGACGCGGCGAAGATGTCGGTGATGGGCCACGGCTGCGCGGTAGACCTCGGCGACCTGCGGCGGTCCGACCTCCTCTTCGCCCAGACGACCGGGGCGAAGGTGCCCACGGTCACGCGTTACAACCACGCGCTGATGCGCAAGAAGGCCAACGACGGGGCGGGCGCGCTCGCCCTCATCGCGGAGGCGCTCCAGGCCCCGGCCTCCGACAACGCCGACCTCGACCGCGGCATCGCCGGCCTCGGCCTCCGCATCTACGTCGAGCAGGGCGACTGGACCGGCGCGCTCCGGGTGGCCACCCGCCCGGGCACCTCGCCGACTGACCTCTATTGGTTCGGCTCCAAGCTCGCCGAGGCCGAGCGGCGGGAGGACGCCCGGCGGGTGCTCGGCTCGGCCTGCCCGCGCCTCGAGGGAGCGGAGCAGGGCCGCTGCTCGGCGATGTTGGAGCGGCTCGGCGGATAGTCGCCCCTTGGTGCCGAGGAGCGGCCCCGGGTGAACGGTCGCTTCACACTTCTTCACGGAGGCGAAACGGGGGCGAAATGGTCGGGGGCGAAGTGAGGAGAGCCACCGCGAGCCGCGGTGGACTCAACCCAGCCCTGGAGCTCCCATGTCCTCCGAGAATATGTCCTCCGAGAACCCCACCCCCTCTGCCAGCCCCGCCGATCCCACCTCCGCCGACTCCACCCCCGGCGCCGGCCCCGAGGGGCGCGCGGGACGCTGCGGTCCCGGTGGCCGCTGTGCCCACCGGGGAAGCCGGGGCGGCCGGGGCGGCCTGCGACGCCTCTTCAAGGGCGCCGCCCTGCTCGCCCTCATCGCCGTGCCGATCTCCTGGGCCTGGGCCGGTCCGATGGGCCACGGCGGCTCCTGTGGCCGCCACGGCTGGGGTGGCGAGGTCGACGCCGCCTCGATCGAGTCGCACATGAGCCGCGGCGCTGAGCACCTCTTCGGCCGGGTCGACGCCACCGACGAGCAGATGGCGCAGATCGACACCCTCATCGGAGACCTGGCCCCGCGCCTCGCGGCCCTCCACGCCGAGAAGGGTGACCTGCACGAGGAGGCGCTCGACGCGGTCTCCGCCGAGACCGTCGATCCGGCCGCCCTCGAGGGGGTGCGGCAGCGCGGCCTCGCCCTCGCGGACCAGGGCAGCCGCGTCGTCGTCGACGCCGTGGTGGGCCTCTCCGCCATCCTCACCGTCGAGCAGCGCCAGGAGCTCGTCGAAGGTTGGTCGGAGCGAGGCGAGCGGCCCGGCCGCGCGCGCTAAGCTCTGCGGATGGTCACGTCGCCTTGAGCTCCCGCATCCTGATCATCGACGACGACGAGCGTCTCGGGCGCATGCTCGGGACCTACCTCGGCGCGTCGGGCTTCACCGTGGAGCAGCGCCTCAACGGCGCCTCCGGCTTCGCGGCCGGGAGGCGCGGCTTCGACGCGGTCATCCTCGACGGCATGCTGCCGGACTTGGACGGCCTCGAGGTGCTGCGGCGCCTGCGGGCGGAGAGCGACGTGCCCGTGCTCATGCTCACCGCCCGGGGTGACCCCACCGACCGCATCGTCGGCCTCGAGCTCGGGGCCGACGACTACCTCCCGAAGCCCTTTGAGCCCCGGGAGCTCTTGGCCCGCCTCCGCGCGGTGCTCCGGCGGCGGGTGTCCAGCGCGACTCCCAGCGCCCCCCTTCGTTTCGGTCGGCTGGAGCTCGATCGGGAGGGCCGGCAGGTGACGCTGGGCGGGGAGCCCCGGCCGCTCACGGCCCACCAGTTCGACATCCTCCGGGTGCTGGCGGAGAGCGCGGGGCGCATCTTGTCGCGGGAGCAGATCTCCGAGCGGGTCACGGGGGAGGAGGGAGACGGTGACCGCAGCGTCGACGTCCACATCTCTCGGATCCGCGCCGCGATCGAGGACGACCCGAAGGAGCCTCGGCGGGTGCTCACCGTGCGGGGCTCGGGCTACCTCTTCTCCAGCCGGCAAGATTGAGGATGCGCTCCCTCTCGCGGCAGATCGCGGTCGGCTTCATCGCGGTGGCGGTGGCCTGCGTGGGGGCCGCCGCGCTGACCGCGCGCCTGACGGGCCCCGACCCCAGCCGGTGGCCGCCACCTCGACAGTCAGTGGCCCTCGCCGAGCTCGTGGTGGCCGATCTCCCCGCCGATCCCTCGGCCACGGGCGCGGCGCTATCGGCCCGGGCGGCGCAGCTCCAGGTCTCGCTCAGCCTGTGGGACGCGGGCGGCCGCCTCCTCCAGAGCTCGGGCGGGGCCCCAGCGGCGCCCGATGTCTCCGATCCCGACCCCGTCCAGTGGGTGGGCCGCGGAGCGCTGGCCATCCACCTGCGCGACGAGCGGTGGCTGGGCGTGAGCCTGCCGGGAGACCACACCACGGGGATGTTCCAGCACTTCTTTGCGGTGCTGGGCGTGCTGCTCCTCACGATCGTGGTCGGCAGCCACCCCCTGGCCCGGCGCATCACCCGCCGCCTCGAGGCCCTCCAAGCGGGGGTCGAGCGCTTCGGTGGTGGGGCCTTGGGCGCGCGGGTCACGGTGCGGGGCGGCGACGAGGTCGCAGCGCTGGCGCGGGCCTTCAACCGAGCGGCGGAGCGGATCGAGGCCCTCGTCCTCGGCCAGCGGCGGGTGCTGGCCAGCGCCTCCCACGAGCTCCGGAGCCCGCTCGCCCGCTTGCGGATGGCCCTCGAGCTGCTGCTGGACGGGGACCCGGAGCCCGCCGCCCGCGCCGCGCTCCTGGCCGACGCCACCCGCGACGTGGCTGAGCTGGACGCGCTCATCGAGGATGTGCTCCTCGCGAGCCGCCTGGACACGGTCCTCGGTCCCCCGCGCAGCGAGGCCGTGGAGCTCCTCGCCCTCGCCGCCGAAGAGGCCGTCCGCACGGGCGCCACCGTCGAGGGTGAGCCCTCTTTCCTGCAGGGGGACCCTCGGCTCCTCCGCCGCCTGTTGCGCAACCTGCTCGAGAACGCAGCGCGGCACGGCGGCGGCGCGGCGGAGGTCTCCGTGCGGCCCACCGAGCTCGTCGTGGCCGACCGAGGCCCCGGGGTGCCGGAGGCCGAGCGGGAGCGGATCTTCGAGCCCTTCTACCGTCCGGCGGGCCACAAGGAGGGCGACGGCGGCGTGGGGCTGGGCCTCGCGCTGGTCCGCCAGATCGCGCATCACCACGGGGCCACCGTACAGGTCGAGGCCCGGGAGGGGGGCGGCAGCCGCTTCATCCTCCGCTTCGGCGCGGGCTGAGCGCCCCCGCTGAGCGGAGCGCTAGATGGCCTCGCGGAGGCGAGACAGAGCGCCGACCTCGATCTGCCGCACCCGCTCGCGCGAGAGGCCCATCGACTTGCCGATGTCGGCCATCGTGCGCGACTCGGCGCCGCGGAGCCCGTAGTGGTTGAGGATGATGTACTTCTCGCGATCGTCGAGGAGCTCGTCGAAGACGTCGGTCACCTTGCCCAGCGCCTGGGCGGTGATGGCGAGCTCGTCGGGCTTGGTGGCGCGGGTGTTCGAGGAGAGGCGGTCGCCGATGCTGAGCCCGTCGTCGTCCTGCTGGTCGATCGACACCACCCCGCCCTGAGAGAGGAGGAGCTGGGCGCGCGGCTTCTCGATGCCCACCTCTTCGGCGAGGTCGTCGAGGGTGTACTGCAGGCCCGCGCGGTCGAGGCGCTCGGCGGCCTGGCTCATGTTGCGGATCTGCTCGACGGCCCCGCCCGGCAAGCGCACCATGCGGCCGGTGGTCTCGAGGGCGCGGGTCATCTGTGCCCGCACCCACCAGCGGGCGTAGGTGGAGAAGCGGATGCCGCGGTCAGGGTCAAAACGTTTGGCTGCCCGCATCAGGCCGATGTACCCCTCCTGGCAGAGGTCCTCCTCGCCCATCAGCGAGCAGGCGAGCTTGCGGGCCTCTCCGCGTGCGATGCGGCGGGCGCTCATCGCCAGCTCCCAGCGGGTGTCCTCGGCCTGCTTGAGGGCGCGGCGGGCCTCTCTCATCCCGACTCGCACCTCGCGATCGACCCGCGCGTCCTCCTCACAGGCGGCGACGGCCTCGATCAGGCGGTCGACCGCGCCGGCGCGGGTACGCTCATTGCGGGTCGGGCGGCGGCGCAGGACCCGCTCGGCCGGCTCGAGGCCAGCGAGGGCGGCCCGAGCGGACTGCTCGGCGGCGCGGATGCGGTGCGCGAGCTGGCGCTCTTCATCGGCGGTGATGCGGAACATGGTCGCTCCTGGTCGGGAGTCGCCATTCAAGCAAGGAGCGTGCCATCGTGGGTGAGAGGGGGGCGCCGTTGGGGGGCCGCGGCTTTCTCGGGGCTCGGACGAGGCCGTCGAGGGGACCAGCGTGGCCTTCTGCAACCGCAACGTTGCAGACTGCAACGGAGGGGAGGGTGGGCGTGGCTCCTCGTGCCGGATGTGTGCTGGCGATAACCCGGGGTGATCGGGCGCCAAGAAAATTCCAGAGGTCCCGTCATGGGGGAGCTCCGCTCAGCCCCAAAGCGTGCGCAGGGCCGCGCCGAGCTCAACCGCCTGCGTCTTTTGGATGTTGTGCCCGCCGGTGGGGAAGGCGAGCCGCGGGCCGGGTGGCGAGAGGGCGGCGAGGCCGCGGGAGACGGAGCGCTCCACCACGCGGTCGTCCTCTGACCAGGCGACGAGGGTGGGGATCTGGAGGGCCCGCATGCGGGCGCCGTGGGCCTGGAAGTCGGCGAGGATAGCGGAGCGCACGGTGGTCTCGAGCTCGGCCGCGGGCATCGAGCGGGGGAAGCCGAAGGCGGTGTAGAGGCGTCGGGTGAGCCGCGCCGCCAGGGAGCGCAGGGGCGGCCGGTCGTAGCCGAAGCGGAGCAGGCGGAAGGGGCAGAGGGCGAAGGCGAGGTGCGCGCGCGCCCCGGCGGAGGCGAGGAGGCCGAGGGCATGGACCCGCTCGGGGGCCATCTCCGCGAAGGCCGACGCCACCGCGCCGCCGATCGAGTGCCCGACGACGACGACCCGCTCAACCCCCGCGGCGTCGAGGACCGGGCGGAGGACGGAGGCGCGGCCACGCTCGTCGAGCGGGGTGGGGCCGGCGGGGGATGCGCCGAAGCCCGGCAGGTCTACCCGCAGCAGCCGGCAGCCGGGCAGGGTGGGGGCCAGCCAGCGGAAGTCGCGGTGGCTCCCCGGCATGCCGTGGACAAAGAGGTATGCCGGGCCGCCCTCGGGGCCCTCATCGGTCCAGGCGAGGCCGGAGGGGAAGAGGGGGCCCGGTGGGAGGCGGTGGCGGGGGGGATCGGAGGGGCGCTCGGGGGTCATTCCCTACCATCACCCGGTTCTGTTGCAAAGTGCAACAAATGTCATTGCGATCGGTCGCCTGCCCGCCTAGACTGAGGGGGCGGGCGTCCGAGGGGGCCCGAGGAGCGCGCGTGCCGAAGTCCGTCAACCCCGCGTCGATCGACCCAGCGGCGCTGGACGCGCCTCGATCGAGCGACATCCTGCTCGACGTGGACGAGCTCGATCTCGCCTTGTCGAACCCGCTCGTCCGCGCGCTCCTCCACCACGTCTCGGACGGCGCGGTGGTGATCGAGGCCGGCACGCGGCGGGTCGTGCAGATGAACCGGCGGGCGCGGGAGCTGCTCGGCTACGGTCCCGACGAGGCGCTCGACTGCTTGTGTCGAGAGGCCTTGAACGCCCCCGACTGTTCGCTCGCCTGCCCGCTCACGGCCCTCCTCGAGGGGGGGCGCGGGGGCGCGGGGGGGCACGCGGTCACCTACCGAGGGCGCAGCGGGGCGCGCCTCGTTCAGGCCGACACCCGCATGCTGGTGCTCCGCGCGCGGGACGGTCGGGCCCTCGCTGGCATCGAGCTCTTCCGAGATCTCACCGAGACCGTGGCGCTGACCGCCGCCCTGCACGAGCGCCGCTCCCTCCACGAGATCATCGGCCGCTCGGCGCCCATGCAAGGCCTCTACGAGCTCGTGGAGCAGGTGGCCCCACACGATGTTCCGGTGCTGATCATCGGCGAGTCCGGGGTGGGCAAGGAGCGCTTCGCCGACGCGCTGCAGTACCTGAGCGACCGCATGGGGAAGCCCTACATCAAGGTCAATTGTGGGGCGCTCAGCCCCTCCCTCATCGAGAGCGAGCTCTTCGGCCACAAGAAGGGGGCCTTCACAGGGGCCAGCCAGGACCGGCGGGGCTGCTTTGAGGAGGCTGACACCGGTACCCTGCTGCTCGACGAGGTCGGCGAGCTGCCGCTGCAGCTCCAGGTCAAGCTCCTCCGGGTGCTGCAGCAAGGCGAGATCCAGCGCGTCGGGGAGGACCGCCCCCGCCGCGTCGATGTGCGAATCCTCGCCGCCACCAACCGTGACATCGACGACGACGTGGCCGCCGGCCACTTCCGCGAGGACCTCTACTACCGCCTCGCGGGGGTCCGCGTCCCCGTGCCGCCCCTCCGCGACCGACCGGACGACATCCCGCTGCTCGCCGAGCACTTCCTCGCCCGCTTCGCCGCCGAGTCGGCGCGGCGGGGCCGAGAGAAACAGACGGCGGGGCTGAGCGCCGAGGCCGTCGCCGCGCTCGTCGACCGGGAGTGGCGAGGCAACGTGCGGGAGCTCGAGAATGTGCTCCGCCTCGCGTGGATCCGCGTGCCCGCCGGCCAAGCCCTCCGCCCGGAGCACCTTGGGCTGCCCCAGGTGGCCACGCGGGAGCCCGTTCACCCCTCGCTCGCCAAGCTCGAAGAGGCCGCCATTCGTAAGGCGATGGACAAGAGCGACGGCAATGTGGCCGGGGCCGCGCGGATCCTCGGCATTGATCGCACGACGCTGTGGCGGAAGCTCAAGAAGGCGGGTGGCTACTGAGGTCGGGCGAGTACATACTGAGCCCGGGCGAACGCCTCAGGTGGTCTCGGGCAGCGAGGGGCGACCAAAGAGGCGATTGTACCAGGATGACTGCGCGTAGGAGTGGAGGGCTGTGACGCGGAGCTCGAGGGAGCGGGTGCGGTCCTCGGCGGCGTCGGCTCGCCGCTTCGCGAGCATCGCCTCTTCTTCGGCCTTCCGCCGGAGGTCGTGGGCGTGGGCGATCTCGTTCAGGCTGGCCTCGATCTCGTTGGCCGTCTGGATGAGGGCGCGGCGGAGGCGGACGACCTCCTCGCGCATGATGACCAGCTCTTCGGGCTCGAGCGCGATGTGCTGGTCGATCCCACCGAGGTCGGTCGGATCGTCGTCGCTGCGCTCGCGAGCCTGGAGGGTTGGGTGGCCCGTGCTGTGGTCGGTGGGCAGGTCGTCGGAGAACTCAGAGACCTCCACGATCGGCGCGCGCGGCCCGGCCGGCCCGGGAGAGTGGGCGGAGGAGGCGCCATCGGGGACGAGGGAGAGCGCTGGGAGGGACATCGGAGACTCCGCGGCAGGGGCCCGGGGGTGGCGCCGGGCAGGCGGTGGGCTGCTAAGAGTCTAAGGGGTCTCCATTGACGAGTCAATGGTACGCTTCAGGTCCTACTGGAGTGGGTGCTCGCAGCGGCTTCGCCGAAGGGGCTCGGCGACCTTCTGAAGGGGGGGGCCTTGTCCGCGGAAGCGGGACGGGTTCAGGATGGGGAGAACCAGGGAGCCACCATGCCCACACCGCCTCCGGATCTGCCCCAGTCAGTCGAGGCCGCTCAACACCGGATCCTCGCGGCGAAGCTCTACAACAGCTGTTGGGAGCTGCTCGACAAGCGGGAGCTCAGCGAGGAGCAGCACGCGCAGCTCCTGAGCCGCGCCCACGCCTCCGCCTTTCACTGGGGCGAGGTGATCCGCCTCGGCGGCCATGCAGGGCCCACGCAGATGAACGTGGCCGATTGGATGTTGTCGCGGGTCTACGCCGTGATTGGAGCGCCCGACCTGGCGCGAATCTACGGGCTCCGTTCGCTGAAGATCTACGAGGAACATCGCGAGATCGGTCCCTTTTATGGGGGTTTCAGCCACGAGGCCCTGGCGAGGGCGGCGCGGCTGGCCGGAGAGGACACCCTCCTCCAGCACCACCTCCGGGCGGCCCGTAAGCTCGCCGAGCCCGTCGCCGACGCCTCCGATCGCGAGTGGCTGATCCAGAACCTGCAGCAGCTCGATGGGGAGATCGTCCATTATACCTCTTGAGAGATACACATTGAGGCACAACGCTTGACTTCCCTCTCTTTGCCCTCGCTCCATCGAAGGGGCTTCACCGCGACCGTCCCCGGGTTGGGCGGCCTGCTCGTCCTCTGTACGGGGTTCGGCTGCAAGGATGGGGCTCGGTCCGGCGGGTCCAAGCCGGCTGGAGATCCCGACACCCACGTGATCGTCGTCGGCGCTGGCGTCTCGGGGCTGACCGTGGCGCGGATCCTCCACGATGCGGGCGTGGAGGTCACCGTCCTCGAGGCGCGAGATCGAATCGGCGGTCGGGTCTCCACGGAGTCCGTGGGCGGGGCGCCCCTGGATCTCGGCGGGGCCTGGCTGCACGGGATCGAGGACAACCCCGTCGCCGACTTCATGGACGGCAACAAGCTCGGCTACGAGCGGGACCACACCTCCTGGAGCCACGTCTACGACGAGGCCAACGACACCCGCCTCGGCGACAGCGCGTGGGACTCGCTCGACGCGTACTATGAGGACTTTGGGGACTCCCTCCCCGCGCTCCGGAGCGCGCTCGGCGACCGCGCCACCGCCGAAGACGCGCGCGACGCCTTCATCGACGACGAGGGCCTCAGCGGCCAGGAGGCCCGCCTCGCGACCTTCGCGATCGACCAGTGGTTCGTCGAGCTCGAGTACTCGGGCCCCATGGATGAACAGTCCCTCGAGATGCTCTGGCAGGAGCGGGGCCTCAAGGGGGGAGATCACTTCCCCACCGGCGGCTACGGCGGCATGGTGGATGCCCTCGCGGAGGGGCTCGAGCCCCTGCTCTCGCACCCCGTGACCGACGTCACCGTCACCGATGAGGGCGTGGAGGTCGTCGCCGCAGGCGAGGTCTTCACCGGCAGCCACGTCGTGGTCACGGTGCCGGTGGGCGTGCTCCGCCGGGGGGCCATCCGCTTCGACCCCGCCCTCTCTGCGCGTAAACAGTCGGCCATCGCGCGCGTGGACATGGGCAACCTCGAGAAGGTCGTCCTCCGTTGGGATGAGCCCTGGTGGTCCGGCGGGATCGAGATGATCGACGAGGACGCGAGCGGCCGCTTCCCCGAGGTCTATGACCTCTCCGAGGGCGCAGGGGGCCCCGCGATGGTGGCGCTCTACGGCGGCCGCTTCGCCCGCGAGGTGCAGGGTAGCTGGACCGATGAGGCGCTGGTGGACGGCCTCCTCGCTGATCTCGCCCAGGCCACCGGCGAGGACATCCCCGCGCCCTCCGCCACCGCCGTCACCCACTGGACGACCGACCCCTACGCCGGCGGCAGCTACAGCTTCCTCCCCGTGGGCGCCACCGACGATGACCTCGACGCCCTCGGCGAGCCCGAGGGGGAGCGCCTCCGCTTCGCGGGGGAGGCCACGGTCTTTGACTACTATGGCAACGTCCACGCCGCGATGATGTCCGGAATCCGCGAGGCCCACGCCCTCGGGGTGGACGACATCGCGGTGCCGGGCCTCGAGGGCTGGTGAGGGTGCGCGGGGCGGCCCGGCTCAGGCCGCCGGTGCGGGCCTCGGGCTCACCAGCGCGGCGATGACGAGGTCACCGGCCACGTTCAGCGTGGTGCGGCACATGTCGAGCAGCCGGTCGATGCCCACGAGCACCCCCACCGACTCCGGCGGCACCCCCACCGCGCTCGCCAGGGCGGCGATCACGGGGAGCGAGGCCCCGGGCACCCCCGCAGTCCCGATCCCGGCGAGGATCGAGACCCCGACGATGAAGGCCTGGTGTGGGAGCGAGAGCTCCACCCCATAGAGCTGGGCGAGGAAGAGCACCGCCACCCCCTCGAAGAGGGCCGTGCCGTTCTGGTTGGCCGAGGCCCCCACCGTGAGCACGAAGCGGGCGCGCTCGGAGGGGAGCTGGAGCCCCTCTTCGGCCACCCGCAGCGTGGTGGGCAAGGTGGCCGCCGAGGAGGCCGTCGAGAAGGCCATCGCCAGGGCGGGCTCCACCGCGCGGAAGAAGGCCAGCGGGCTCCAGCCGGCGGAGCGTAAGGCCAGGCCATAGACCACCACCCCCTGAAAGAGGATGGAGCCCACCACGACGCCCGCGAACTGGGCGAGCGGGAGGAGGCCGGCGAGGCCCGTCTTGGCCACCCAGGTGCAGATGAGGCCGCCCACGCCCACGGGTGCCAGCACCATCACCATCTCGATGCCCTTGGCGCAGACCTCGAAGAAGCCCTGGATGCCCTCTCGCAGCGCCCGCGTGGCGGGGGTGTCGAGGGCGCGCAGGGCGAGGCCGAAGAGCAGGGCCGTGAAGAGCACGCCGAGCAGCTCACCCCGGCTGGCGGCGGCGATGACGTTGTCGGGCACCATCGCCACGAAGGCGTCCACCGGGTTGCCGGCGTAGGCGGCGGGGGCCTCCCCGGCCGGCAGGGCGGCGCGGTCCACCCCCTCGCCGGGAGCCACGACGGTGGTGAGCGTCACGCCCACCATCACGCCGATGACGGTGAGCAGCAGCGTCCAGCCGAAGGCCCGCCCAGCCACCCCCGCGAGCCCGCCGCCGCGCAGCTCGGTCACCCCGAGCACGAGCGCCGCCGCCGCCAGCGGCATCACGAGCACGAGCAGCAGACGGAGGAAGAGCCCGCCCACGGGCTTGGCCACGTAGTCGACCAGCCAGGGGGCCTGCGGCGCCACGAAGGCGCCGAGGAGCGCGCCGACGAACAGTCCGGCGAGGATGCGGAGCGGAGAGCGCATGGGCGGACCTTCCTGCACGGCGGGGAGCCGGCCCTCTACCCCGGGGGCGGGGTGGTGTCGGCGAGACGGCGGTCGGGGCGGGCGGGCGGTGGGCGGGGTGGCGCTCAGCCGCGCGTCGAGCGCCTCAGGCCGAGAGAGTCGGGGTGCGGATGGCCGCAGCCTGGGCGGTCGAACCCAGAGAGAAGACCAGGCGAATTCCTACGTTCGAGGCTCTGGTCCACGGCTCCATCGCCAATCGGAACGCCGAGCGCACCGTGGCGAGATCGTGTAGGCGAGACGCCCCCTTGCCCACCACCCGCCAGGTGGCCGATCGGCCGAGCCAAGCCTGCTCTGACTCGTTTCGGCCGTCCAGGACCTCGACGACGCTGCCGTCGGGAGTGTTCCCGGTGTGGCTCATTCGGCTGGCCGTCCACTCCACCACATTGCCGGAGAGGTCCTGAACTCCGTAGAGACTGCGGTCGCTTGGTCTGGTGCCCACCGCCTCCATCTTTCCGACGCCAGGCCAGGCGCGCCGGTTGTTGCTCCAGGTGGGGTCCGCGAAGTCGCCCCAGGGGCATGCACGTCGGTCGACCCCGCGGGCCGCCTTCTCCCACTCCTCCTCGACGGGCAGGCGCCACGGCCTTCCTGTCCGACTCGACACCCAGCGGGCGTAGGCCCAGGCAGCCACGTGGTCCACCATGATCACGGGCCAGTCAGGGTGCCAGGTCACTCCGTCCGCGTCAGTCTGGAGGTAGAAGGTCCCGTCCTTCGACCTCCCAAAGTAGTGCTCTCCCCACGCATCGACGCTCCCACCGCGGCTGCGTGGCGCGTACCGTTCAGCCTGTTCGCCCTCGCCTGTCACCACCAGATAATTGAGGAACTCTATGTACTCTCGGTTGGTGACCGGAAACCGTCGCATCACGAAGCCTTCCACCCACACACGGCAGGCCGGCAAGCTGGAGGGGGCGAGTGGGTCACCGCCCAGCTCGGTCCAACCAGCCGGCACGTAGCAGTCGTCCGGCCCGATCTCACCCTCTCGAGGGAGGTAGATGGGCTCCGCCTGAGGCCTCCCGGGGTGGCGGCCGTCCCAATGGGCCTGTCGTCGAATGAACACAGGGTAGTTCACCGGGACCCTGCCCGGGGCTCGCAGGGTCAGGAGCCAGCTCCCTTGCGGCAAGCGCTCCTTGTCGAGCGGCGAGGTGCCGATTTGACGTCCATCCGACGGGAAGAGGCGTCGCCGGGCGAGGGCGAATGTAGACAGCTCCACAGTCGCGTCGGGCGGCTCGGTGAGCAGGCTCAACCAACCGTCTCCCTGGAGCCAGGACTCCGCCTGGACCCGCTCCGGGTGCTCGGGGGGAAGCGCGTTGAGGTGCCGCCGCAGGCGGAGCTCCAGAGCGGCCGCGCGCTCAGGTTGGCCCTCCTGCTCAGCCCCGTCCTGCTGGGAGCGGAGGCGTCGGGCGAGGAGGAGGTGTGCGTCGAGGGCGTCCGGGTCATGGATCAGCGCGGCCTCCAGTTTGGCTTCGACCTCGCGCTCTGCCACTGCGACCTGGCGACTGAGGTCGTTTGCTCGATCCTCCACTTCCCAGGCATCCGCCCGGGTGGACTCAGGTTCCCAGGGCTGGCTGGCGGACAGCCGGCGCTGGGCATCTTGTCGGAGCTGCTCCGCGCGTCGACGCAGGTCGCGGACGCTCTCGCCAATCGCTATCGCAGCCTCGACGAGGGCCCGCGCCCGCTCGCGGGCGGTCTCGCCGTCCAACCATGCGCGGAGGCGGTCGGCGAAGGCTGCGCCGTCGCGGGGACGCCGGGCGGGATCGGTGGCTGTGGCCTCTCGCATCGTCGTCACGAGATCTTCGGGGATCAGCCATGGGCCGAGCGGCGGAGCGGGCACCTCCCCCCTCCGGAGCAGCTCCAGCACGTCTTCGACTCGAACGCCGGGGAAAGGGGGGTGGCCGGCGCACAGCTCCCACAGCAGGAGCCCGAGCCCGTAGACGTCCGTCTTGGGGTCTACGGCGGCGCCCCGGGCCTGCTCTGGGGCCATGTAGCTGGGCGTGCCCTGCACTCCGCCGTGCCCGTCTCCCGCGGCGCGCGCGAGGCCCCAATCTACGACCATGACTTCGCCGTGGTCGCCGACCAGGAGGTTCGCCGGCTTGAGGTCCTGATGGACCACACCGATGCTGTGTGCGAAGGAGACGGTGCGCGCGGCGCGCTCGATGTCGGCGACAAGGCGCCGGAAGCCCGGCGGCGGCGGGCGGCGTCCCTGCGAGCGGGCGCTGGCGGTGGAGTGAAGCTGGGTGATCAACGCGGAGAGCGTCTCGCCTCGGACCTCTTGCATCGTGAACCAGGGGCGACCATCTTCCGTGACCCCCTGTTCGTAAACGGGGACGATCCCCGGGTGAGCGAGCTGCGCCGTGGCCACGGCCTCTTGGGCGAAGCGCCGAAGCTGCTGAGGATCCCGTTGTCGGTCTCGCCGGATGAGCTTCATGGCGATCATGCGTTCGAGCGACGGGTCGTAGACTCGCCGCACCTCCCCCATGCCACCCATGCCCACCAGACCGTGGTCTTCATACCGATCCGCCATCGATGAGGCTGCGCCGCCCGCCGATCGCTTGTTCGGGGGGAGGCCAGGCCTGGCCCCCAGGGGGATGGCTTGCGGCGCCTCGGGAGCCAGTGTGTCGATGGCCGACACGCCGACGAGCGAGCTCTCCTCCAGGATGGAGCCCCAGCTCTCTTCCGACCGGTCTTCCAGCCCCGCCGACCTTGGCTGGCGACGGCTCCACCGGATCTCGGTGGTCAGCGCGGCCCTCCCCCAGGCCTCCGTCGGCGGAGACCCGAGATCCGTCGGGGTGCTCGTGGCGCCGGCGCTCGAGTCTCGGGGCTCGGAGCGTCGTGGGGGCGGCGGTTCGGGGGCATCGAAGCATCTTCGCACAGCCTCACACCCTCAAACAGCGGCCCGCCGAGCGCTCAGCCGTCGAACCATTCGAGGACCCGCGCTTGGGCCGACTGGACCGCGTCGGGGTCGCAGGCGCCCCAGGGGTCTCGCTCGGCCGCGGTGCGGATCCGCGCCCGGACCGCCGCCGCGCCCTCGGCGAGGCCGGCCTGCTGGACGGTCTCCTCGAGCCCTCCCCGCCGCGCCTCCTGCTCGCGGAGGCAGTCGGGATCGGCGAAGCAGAGGGCCGCGAGGTTCCCGGCGGGCTCGACCCACAGCGCCTCGTCCCGCCCCGCTTCGGGGAAGGCGGAGCCCATGTCCCAGGGGGCGAGCACCGCCGGCCCGTCGGGCGGGAGGTAGAGGCGGTAGTTGTTGGAGAACGATCCGCACCCGTCGGCGTTTCCGAGGTACCACTCGGCCGCCAGCGTGGCGTGGAGGCGGCGCATGTCTACCCGCTCGGAGAGCGCGCGGAGGTCGATCCGATTGACGCGGAGGGGGGCGAAGAGCCAGTCGTCGTCCATGTCGCTCGGGTCGGGGTGCTCCGCGGGGGCGTCGGATGCCTCGGGCCCCTCGCCGCGGGGGCGTCGATCGCAGGCGGCCGCCGAGCTGAGCCCGAAGGCGACCCGGAGGCGCCGCCACGCGGACCCCTCGCGGGTGGCTCGGCATGTGTGGGGAGGGGACCATCAGAATGTGGAGGCTTGATGCGCAAGACTGGTCGGAGCCCTACACGGGCCATCTCGAGCAACAGGTTCGATATCCGGGAGCTGCTGCCCGACTTCTACTTGGGCGAATGGGAGTAGTGGCCCGTGTCGGAGGATCTCGGGAGCCCCCGCTTGCGGTAGGGAGCTCGGACTGAGATGGACTGCTCTGCGATACCGGAGCGCTTGGTGGCTGGTGTGAGTCTCAGGTCCGAATCACAAAAATGAGTGCGACAACAACTCAAAAGGCGCGGAGACTGTAGCGGCCTCGTCGCTTCCGGCCAGTCCCGAAAAAGCTGAGAACGCCCTTTGGGGGCGGACTCGTGACTCCTTCCACGCCTAGTGGATGAGCTTACCAGTATATACCGGCCCTCGGATCGCACGTCAACGACAACGGACCCGGCTTCACCGACGAGCTGCACGTCGTGGATGTTCTCAGCGCGCCGCGGTCTCCGCAGGCGCGAGGAAGCCGGACAGGTGGCAGTCCCGGCAGTCGAGGCTGGCGGCGCCGCCCGCGTGGGCCTGGGACTCCTGGTGGCAGAGGACGCAGTTGTCGCGCGTGGCCTCGAAGCTGTGGGCGCGGTTCGGGCCGGCGCCGTGGCAGTCGGCGCAGAGGATGGCCCCGGCGGCGCCCTCGTGGCTCTTGTCGCTGGCCTCGAGCGCGGTGCCGCCCGTCTGGTCTTCCTTGCCGCGCTGGTAGGCGGAGGGAAGCCGGGAGGTGGCCGACATGTGGACCTTGTGCAGCGGGCTGTCGTCGACCTTGACGAGCTTCTGTCGGACCGCCTCGGGCAGGGGGCCGGTGAGCGGCTCGTCTCCTTCCTCGCGCAGGTGGCACTGGCTGCAGATCTGGGTGCCCACCTCGGGGCGGTGGATGTCGGCCTCAGACTGGGGCGCGTCGAAGACGGTGACGAAGAGGTTGCGCGGGTAGTGGCGGATGGGCACCCGGTGGCAGTCGTGACAGGTGGTCACGCCGCCGTGGATGGAGGTGGCCCAGGCCTCGTTCGCATAGTCGTGGACGTGGCAGTCGTCGCAGAAGCGCGCGTCCCGCCACATGTAGTCGTAGCCCTTCTCGTGCATGGGCACGCCAGCGAGGGCGCCGGCGGCGAGCGCCACGCCGACCACCGCGAAGCTCGAGGGGTGGGCGCCGAGGAAGCGGAAGGTGTCGCGGAGCCAGCGGAAGGGGGCGCCGAGGAGGGAGGTCCCCGCGGCCCCCTCGGAGGGTTCAGGATGGGCTGACACTAGAGGCCCCCGTGCAGATAGGCGTTCCACAGAAACCGAATGTTCATCGCGACCCCACCGACGGCGATGAAGCCGAGGATGAAGGCGAGGAGCGACAGCTTGAGGGTCCGGAGCCGGTTGGCGCTCGGATCGGTGGCGGTGGGGGCGGTCACGGCTTCACCACGATGTCCTTGCGGCGGTCGGGCTGGTGGAAGTACCGATAGAGCACGAGGCTGTCGGCGCCGTGACAGGAGGCGCAGGCCTCCTTCCAGCCGTCGGGGCGGCGCAGCTTCTCGGCGCCCTCCGCCGGCCCGTGGGTGAGGTGGCAGGACTGGCAGGTGAGGGCGCCGTTCTCCTTCGGGCCGACCGCGATCCCGCGCTTGTCGTAGAGGGGCAGGCCGCCCAGCGGCTCCCAGCGGGTGCCGTCGGTCTTGAAGACCGGCGCGGGGTGCTCGTAGGCGGCGACCTTGGGGGCCTCGGCCTGGCCGCGGGCGCTCTCCGAGTGACAGGTCAGGCAGCGGAGGGACGCAGGGTTGGTGCCCGCGGGGGCGAGGCCCGCGGTGGCGCTGGCTTTGTGGGGGTTGTGGCAGGTCACGCAGGCGACGTCGCCGTGCCCGGCGTGGCCGCCCGCCTTCTGGGCCTGGGCCTGCTCCGTGTGGCAGTCGGCGCAGCCGGCCGCAGGGGCCTTGGAAGGAGCGTGGGCGTCGGTGTGGCAGCTCGCGCACGAGACGGTGCTGCCGTTCGGGGCCTTGGCGCCGAGGGGGTGGAGGGCGGTGACGGCGCCGCCCTTCCCCTTCGGGCCGTGGCAGCTCGTGCAGCCGAGGGGGTCAGACTCAGCGCGGGCGGTGGCGGCGACGAGGCTCGCGTCGAGCAGGTGCTCGCCCTTCCCGGCGTGGGGGTCGTGGCAGTCCTGACAGGCGAGACCGTGGCCGCTGTGCTCGGTCCGCACGGTGGCGGCGAGGTCTTTGTGGCAGGAGGCGCAGAGCTGGCCGCCGTCGGCGGGATCTCGGAGCAGGGACTCTCCCCGGGCGTCGGAGAGGTCGTGGCAGGACATGCAGCTCACGTGTCCCTGCTGGTCGAGCGGGATCGCTGAGGCGAGGCTCGGAGAGGGGCGGGAGGCGGCGCGGGTCCCGGTGGGGTGGCCCGTGGTGGCCTGCGACTCGTGGCAGTTGGCGCAGACCCGCCCGTCGCTCGTCTGTCGAGAGAGGGACTCCCCGTCGCCGCCGTGGACGGCGTGGCAGCCGACGCAGCCGAGGTCGGCTTGGGCGGCCTCTCCCGGCACCGCGTTCGGGCGGCGCTCGAGGGCCTCGCGGAGGGCCTGCCCGGCGAGGTGGCTCTTGCCGACGCCGAGCTGCTCGGAGACGGCCGCGTGGGGGTCGCCGGCATGACAGGCGATACAGAGGGAGGCGTCGTCCATCGAGAGGCGGGTGAAGCTCCCCGTCTCCTGGCGCTTGAGCTGCGCGCGCTCCTCCTCGGTCTTGGCCTCGATGGCCTGCTTGGGGTTGACCTCGCCGTGGGGGCTGTGGCAGGTCTCACAGGCGAGCTGCCCCTTGTCGTCGAGGGGGAAGAAGGCGGGGAGCTCGCGCTTGACCTCGGTGTGGACCGGGTGGTGTGAGCGGGTGGGATCCCAATTGCGGCGGCTGTCCTTGACGAAGCCGTCGTGGCACTGGAGGCAGGTCTCTCCGTTCTCGCCGGGGACCTTGTCCATCACCTCGAGGATCGGGCTGCGCTGCCAGCGGCCGGGGGGCTGGGCCAGGCGGGCGGCGACGGCCGGCGCCCGGAGCTCGAGGGTCCAGAGGGTGGGGCCCTCGGCGTCGAGCACGAGGAGTCGGCCGTCTCCGGCGTCCTCCACGGCGACGGGGTGGCCGAAGTCGAGCGGGGCCTCCTGCTTCTTGTCTCCGAAGTCGGAGAGGGCGGCGCGGAATTGGCCCTTCTCATCGAAGAGCTGGACGATCCCGAGCGCGGAGTCGGCGACAAAGACGCCGCCTTGCACCACCGCGAGCCCCTTGGGCTGGACGAGGTTGCCCACGCCGCCGCCCCGGTGCCCGAAGCGGAGCTCGACCACGCCGTCGGCGGAGAAGCCGATGACCTGGGCGGCGAGCGGATCGGTGGCCCAGAAGCCGCCGCCCGTACGCGGGACGAGGTCGGTCAGCACGGCGGGGGCCTCGGCGCCGAGGTCGACCGAGCGGAGGAAGTGGCCGTCTTGCGGGTCGAGCCAGTGGAGGTGGTGCTGGCGGTCGGTGACGAGCAGCTCGGCGCCGCGGTCGAGCAGGGCCACGGGCTCGTGGACGTCGTCGGCGCCGAAGGGCAGCTCGAGCTCGCGGAGGATGCCGCCGTCGGGGGCGATGAGGAGGACCCGCGCCCCCGCGTCGGAGACCCAATGCCCCTCCTTGCCCGCGCCGAGCCGGAGGCTGCCGGCCCAGGTGGCGGGGTCGATCGAGAGCTCCTGGGAGGCGCCGGCGGCGTCGATGGCGAGGAGGCGGCTGTTGTAGCCGTCGATCACGAGCGCCCCGGCGGCCGTGGGCAGGACGTCGGTAGGGTAGAAGGCGTCGAGCTTCACCTTCGAGACGACGGTGACCCCGTGCAGGGGCGGGTGGTCGGCCATCTCGGGCACTTCGACCAGGTCGCAGGCGCCGAGCGCGAGCGGCAAGGCGAAGAGGAGCGGGCGGAGCGGGGCGATGGAGGCGGTCATGGGCCCTCTCCGTGACAGGCCTGACAGAGCGCGCCGTCGTCGATCGACAGGGCCAGCATGGCCGAACCCTCATCCGCTTCGGCGCGGGGCCAGAGATAGGCCGACCCCGCATAGGCGGTCCAGTCCTCTTTCAAGGCGCGGCTCCGGAGGCCGTCGGCGAGGACACGACGGTTGGGGTGAGTGGCCGTCACGCCGTCGTGGACCTCGTGGCAGGTCCAGCAGGCGATGGTGCCGTCGGCGTTGACGGCGACCGCAGGCGGGAGGGCGGCGCGCACCGCAGGGCTCACGCTCTTGCCGACGTGCTCGACCACTCCGGCGTGGATCTGCCCTTCGTGGCAGCCCGTGCAGCTCTGGTCGGCAGGCACCCGGGTGCGGGACGCCGAAGGGGCAGCGCCGGTCACCGGCAGGCCGCTGTGACAGGCCGTGCATGTGGCGCCCTTGGGATCCCGGGTCTTCTCTTTCGTGTGAGGGCTCTGTCGCGAGTACGCCGCGATGTCATGGCAGCTCGCGCAGAAGGCGGTGGTCGTGGGATAGGGGCCGCCGCGATGCCAGGGCGAGGGGAGCGTGGCCGCGACGCCGCCGTGGGCGGGCTCGGCGTGGCAGGTGGCGCAGGTGACCACGCCGTCCTCCAGCGGCCAGCCCGCGGCGACCTTCACCGTGCGCGGCTTCATGCCCACCGGGTGCATGTCGGCGTCGGGGTGGCAGGAGCGGCAGGTGGCCTCGATCGGCTTCGTCGCCCCGACGCCCTGGGCGCCCGCACCGCTCACGTGGCAGGCCACGCAGCCGTCCTTGGCGCCGTGGGGGCTCTTGCCGAGCCGCTCGGTGGCCTCTGCGGACAGGCAGCCGGCGAGGAGGAGCGAGAGGCTGAGGGACAGGGCGAGAGGCGCGCTCATTCGGACACCCCGTTATTGCCGTGGCAGTCCACGCAGCCCTCGAGGCCCCGCGCGGCGACCTCGTCTTGGAGCTCGACGGGATCGATGTCGGGCGAGCAGCCGGAGCGGTGCAGCGTCTCCATGACGTGGCAGCTCACACACTCCGCCTGTCCCCAGCCGGTGGGGTGCTCGGCCGCGGTCAGGGTGAGGCCGGCCGGGCTGTCGAGCAGCGAGCCGTAGGGGCAGGGGTCCTCCTCGCCGCAGGCGACGAGGAGCAAGGACAAGAGCAGGGCGCAGCGGCGGCTCACCATGGGGCAGCTCCCGACTGGTGGCAGCTCGTGCAGGTGGAGGGCGTGTGGCAGGTGGTGCAGGAGCGAGGGTCGAGCTGGGCTTGTACGCCGTGGAAGGCGGCGAAGCCGGGCGGGTGCGGGTTCTTGGACAGGGCGCCGCGCTCCTCGTGGCAGGAGACACAGGTCACCTTGTCGTGGCAGCTCGAGCAGTCGGCCTGGAGAGACCGCGCGGCGTCCCCGTGCTGGTGGACCCAGTCGACCTGATGGTCGGTCGGCTTCAGCGCCGCCATCGAGCTGTGGCAGGTGAGGCAGGTGGAGGGGGCCGCGGCGGGGGCCCGGCGGACCTCGTCTCGGTGACAGCCGTGGCAGGTGGACCACGGCGCCGCGGGCATCACCGGCACCGCGATGGTGGTGTCGGCGCCGCGGAGGCCGACCGCGTGGCAGTCTACGCAGGTGACCGAGGCGTCTTGGAACGCGCCCTTGTGCTCGGCGTGCCGGAAGGGGGAGGGGAGGAGGGCGGGGTCCGGCCCGTCCTTCGCCTCGGCGCCCGACCAGAGCAGGCCGACCAGCAGCGCGGGCAGACAGAAGGAAGAGAGGCGGAGCGCCGACAGGCGGAGAGAGACGAAGCGGGGCGTCATGGGTGGTCCCCACTCGGACCGAGGTTGCCGCTGAGCGCGACGCCGCCGCGCATCCAGGGCTGGAGGTTTCGATCGGCGCCGCTCGCCAGCTCGGCCTGGAAGCGGAGGCCGGCGGTCTCGCGGGCGCCGTGGGTGCGGCGCAGCAGGGGGGCGCTGGCCCGCAGGCGGGCCTCTCCCACCGATGCGACCGCGCCGGTCAGCGGCGTGAATCGATAGAGCCCGACGTCGCCGCTGACGCGGAGGCCCTCGGGGGAGGTGGCGGCCTGGAGCCCGCCGCCGGTGACCGCGGAGCCCTCGACATAGGCGCTGAGGCCGAAGAGGCCGAGGCCGAAGGTGGGGCTCGCCTGGTAGTGGAGGTTGGCGTTGCCGGTGGCGCCCGCCGAGCGGTCGGGCCGATAGACCGGCCCGCCTTGGACGCTGGCGGTCCACTCGCCCTGGTGACCGGCGATGAGGAGGCTGCCGACGCCGTAGCCATCCCCGCCGAGCCAGTCCATGGCGTCGCGGCGGGTGGTGGAGACGGTGCTGACGCCGAGGGCCTCGTAGCGGAGCTCGGGGCCGAGGGTGAGGACACGGCCCACCGGCCCGATGGCGCGCAGGCCGAGGCGCTGCCCCTCGCCGGGGACGGCCTCGGCGTCCAGGGTGCCACGGCCGCCGCGGGGCCCGTTGAGCTCGGCGGCGCCGAAGACGTGGGAGCGGGCCTCGCTGGCTTCGAGCTGCTCCTCGAAGCCCAGGCGGAGGCCGGCGCGGCCGGAGGGCTCGCCGTCGGGGCCGGGGGGGTGGAGGTCTACCGAGGCGCCCCCGACGAGGGTGCCGTGGGCGGCGTCGTCTTCGGCCTGCCGGGGGTCCTTGAAGGGGGCCTCGGGGGCCCACAGCCGGCCGAGCCAGAATGCGGGGACCACGAGCCCGGCGCTGCGCTCGAGGCGGAGGCCGTCGAGGTGCTGCAGGCCGCGGGGATCGACGACCACCTGTCGGCCGAGCTCGAGGTGCAGCCGCTCCCCCTCTCCCTGGAGGTGGAGGGCGTGGAGGTCGAGATCGGCGTCGTGGACGCTGCCGTGGCGGAGGGCGCCGGAGAGGTCGAAGGACCAGTGTTCGCCCACCGGGGTGGACAGGCCGAGGCTCTGTCGGGCCCGGACGTCCCGCTCGCCGACGAGGTCGGGCCGGACCTCCGCCGCGGAGGTGACGTAGGCGTGCAGGCCGTCGAGGAGCCCATCGTCGCCCTGGCTGGTGTCGCGGTCGGCGGCGGTGGCCGACAAGATCCCGCCGAGGAGGAGCATCATCCGCCGCTCCCAGAGTGACAGGCGGCGCCGCAGGAGGCCGGCATGGTGGGGGCCGCGGAGCCGGCGTCGTGACAGCTCAAGCAGGCCTGATCGCCGCGGGCGTTCACCCAGGCGAGGTGGCCCTGGGTCCAGCCGTCGGCGTGGGGGAAGGCGTCGTGGCAGCGGGAGCAGGCCAGGGCGACGATGCCGCCGGTGCCGCCCTCACCGTGGCAGGCGTAGCAGTCGGGGAGCTGCGCGGCTGAGGTCGCGCCGTGGCCCTCGACCGCGGCCCAGCCCTCGGGGTGCGGCCAGGTGGCGTGACAGGACGTGCAGGAGGGGCTCGCCCGGTCGGGGTCGGTCACCCCTTCGAGGGCGGCGCCGTGGCAGCCTCCGCAGGCCGCCACCGCCGAGCCGCGGGCGAGGGTGTAGGCGCCGTGCTGGCCGGCGAGCTCCCAGCCCTCGGGGTGGGGGTAGGAGTCGTGGCAGGTGGTGCAGGAGGGGGCCGTGAGCTCGGCCTTTCCGTGGCAGTCGCCGCAGACCTGGAGGGCCGCGGCCCCGGTCTCGCCGATGAGGCCGACGCCGTGGGCGGTCCCAGCGAGCCAGCCCTCCTCGTGGGGGTAGCCCTCGTGGCAGGAGGCGCAGGTGGGGGCGTTGGTCTCGGGGCGGTGGCACTCGTTACAGGCCGCCTGTCCGAGGGCGAGGGCCTCGGCGCCGTGGTCGGTGCCCGCCTTGTAGCCCGCGGCGTGGGGGAACTGGACGGCCCCGCTGGAGCCGGACGCGCCCTTGGCGGGCTCGACCGGCGTGCCGCAGGCGACGGCGCTGAGGGCCAGGAGGAGCAGCCCGTGGCGGACCGCGCGGGCGCCGGGAGGGGAGCGGAGGAGGTTGGTCTCACTCATGGGAACATCAGCCCATAGGCGCCGTCGAGGGCCTCGTGGGTGGCGCGCGCCGTCATGTCGCCGGTGGGCCCGGTGAAGGCGGCGCCGAGGCGCCACCCGTTCCAGGCGTGGCACTCCTGACAGGCGTTGGGGACGAAGGTGCCGGGCTCGAGCGTCGTGGCGCCGGCGGCCTCGAAGTAGGCGAGGGACTCGGCGGGGGGCACGGCGAGGAAGCGGTGGCTGGCGAGGTCTCCGGCGGCGGAGAGGTCGGACCAGGCGGAGCGGGTGGCCGTGGGCGGCATGTGGCAGCCGGTGCACTGGCCCGAGTGCCCCTCGCTGCCTGGATCGTAGGCGCTGTGGCCGGTGTGGGCGGCCATCGCCGCCGCGTCGCCCGCGTAGTCGAGGCCGAGGTGACAGCTGCTGCAGAGGGTGTTGTCTTCGCTCTCCTGGCGGAGGTCGGAGCGGACGCTGCTGCCGTGCGGATCGTGGCAGTCGGTGCAGCGGGCCTCCCAGCCGTTGGTGGCGTGCGCCGACCGGCTGAGCTCGTCGGCCGCGGCGCCGGGGAGGTCGGTGACACCAGACTCCGTCCAGGCCGAGAAGTCGCTGGCGGCGTAGTCGGAGAGGGTCTCCCCCGGGGCGAAGAGGCCCTCGGCCTCGCTCCAGGCGTAGGGGGTGTGCGCTGCGCCTGCGAGGGCGGAGTGGCACTGCCCGCAGACCTCGTTGCCCCGCGCGACGTCGAGCCGGTCGGGGTTGATGATGGTGGCGCGCTTCTCCGAGAGCAGGCCGGCCGAGTGGCTGAGCCCGGGGCCGTGGCAGCGCTCACAGCCGACGGCGGCTTCGTCCCAGCGCGCGTCGGGCTCGCTCGTCGCGGTCATCGTGACCTGCCCGCCGCCGTCCGAGGCGAGGGTGAAGCCGGTGGCGTGGCAGGCGAAGCAGCGGTTCTCCGCCGAGGCGGCGGCGGGGGGCGTGCCGCTGAAGGCGAAGGTGCCGTCGGTGTCGAACCAGGCGTCGAGGTCTGTGCCCACCCAGGCGGGCTCCTCCCATCCCGGGCGGCGCGGATCGGCGGGGCGCCAGGCGAGGGGCAGCGGCCAGGACACCCCGTCGACCTCGGTCCAGGGGATGGCGCCGCGGCGCTCTCCGCCGAGCAGGCCCGCCACGGGCCAGGTGGAGGTGGCGCCGGCGCTGTCCTCCAAGGTGACGACGGGCTCGCCGCCCTCGCGGCTCAGGGTGGCGGTGGCGCCTTCGAGGTCGACCGTGAGCCCGAGGTCAAAGGCCAGGGCGGGGGCGCCCTCGACCGCCGACATCGCCTGGGCGTGGGCCGAGCCTTGATAGACCGCGGCGATGTCTTCGTGGCACATCACGCAGATGCGGGTGCCAGAGGTGCCCAGCCACTCGGGGTCAGGCTGGCCGGAGAGGGCGAAGGAGACCTGCGCGCCGCCGAGGGCGGGCACCGCGATCTCGTCGGTGGAGCGGGCGGCGTGCCGACCGGCGGGGTCAGCCGCGTAGACGCTCACCGTGCGCCCGCCGAGGCCAGACAGCGTGAGGGCGCCCGAGGCGTCGGTGTCGCCCTCGACCGTCAGGGTGCCGTCGGTGGCGATCACGTGGACGGCGGCCGCGGGCTCGTCAAAGGCGTTGAGCACCGTGACGCGGAGGAGGCCGTCCTGCTCGGGGAGGGCCGGGAGCGTGAGGGAGACCGAGGCCACCCCCTCGGCCTCGATCAGAAAGGGCTCGGACTCCACGGCCGAGAGGCCGGCGGCGGCGGCGGTGACGGTGTACTCGCCAGGGAGCAGGCGCTCGATCCGGAAGCGCCCGTCTTCGCCGGTGGTCGCGCCCATGCCGAGGGGATCGGTGGTGACGAAGGCGCCCGCGAGCGGCCCCCCGTCGGGCCCGGTGAGCTCCCCCTCGAGCGCGCCCGCGGGGGTGGCGGCGAGGGCGGCGGGGCGGGGCTCCTCGCTGTCGGGCCAGCCGTCTCCCCCCGCGCAGCCGGCGAGCAGCAGGGCGAGCGACAGGCGACCGAGCCGCTGCGCGGGGCTCGCGAACAGAGCGGGCGGATGCAGGCTCAGAGGATCATCCGTGCGTGGGCGTGTGGAGAGCATCTGGAGCGGATCTTCGCGCATCGGAGCGCCGCGTGGGTGACAGCGGGAGGGAGCCTGTAGCGCGCCTGTGCGCAGAGGGCCTCGACGCTACCATGATCGAGGGCAGGCTTCGGCGGGTTGGGGCACGCTCCCCCCCTCGGCGGGAGGGAGCCTGCGCGCGCTGCGGCGGCTAATCGGCTCCCGCAAACCCACCCTTCGGATCATCGCCCATGCGCCTCCTGCTCCTCTCGCTCCTCGTCGCCTGTGACGGCGCCGCGCCCACCCCCCCCGCGGAGGGCGCCCGCCCCGGACAGCTCAGCCCGGGGGCCTTCCAAGACCTCGGCGCGGCTCAGGCCCCGACCTCCGGGCAGGCCCCGGCCCCCGCGCCGGGCATGGCGACCAAGCCCACCGGCCCCACCGTCGAAGGCACCGTGGTGGAGGGGCTCTCCGCTCCCCCGTACAGCTATGTGCGGGTCCAGACGGTCGAGGGGGAGCTCTGGGCGGCGAGCGGCGGCGCGGCGCCCCCCGTGGGCAGCCGGGTGGCGCTCACCCTGTCGCTGCCGATGCGCGACTTCCACAGCGACACGCTCAACCGAGACTTCCCGCTCGTCTACTTCGTCGAGAGCCTCAGCGCCCCGGGCGACGGCGCCACGCCGGCCGCAGCGGCCCCCGTCGGCGAGGCCGCGCCGGCCTCGATCCCTGCGCCCACGGCGCCCCGCGCGGGCGGCCCCGTCCAGACCATCGCCTCGGTGTGGTCCGATCGCCAGGCCCTCGCGGGGAAGACGGTCACCGTACGCGGCAAGGTGGTCAAGTACACCCCGGGCGTGATGGGGCGGAACTGGCTCCACATCCAGGACGGCACGGGCGCCTCCGGCACGAACGACCTCACCGTGACCACCCAGTCCGCGGCGGCGATGGGGGTCGAGGTCGAGGCGCAGGGCCTCGTGAAGGTCGATGAGGACTACGGCTCCGGCTACAGCTACCCCGTGATCGTCACCGAGGCGGTCTTGTTCCCGGTGGCCGCCAAGCCCTGAGCCAAGGGGCCAGACGCAGCGAGGGGGCGGCGCCCGAAGACGCCGCCCCCCGCTCAGGGCGCCCCGCTGCGAGGCGCCGTCACACCATCCGCTTCAGCGAGTCCAGGCGTGGACCGACTCGGAGGAGTAGTCGCGGCCCGGCCCGTGGCAGGTGTCGCAGCTCTCACCGTAGACGTCATCGGTCATGATGGCCGCGTGGGCCGCCGCGTCCTCGGAGTCGTGGCAGGTGATGCAGCCGCGGGTCGAGGGGTTCTCCCACTTGTCGGTGGCGCCGTGGCAGGCGGTGCAGGCCTGAACGCCGCCGTCGAAGCGGGGGAAGGTGACGTCGAAGCAGGTCGAGCCGACGCAGTAGCCGTTCTCGAGGATGCTGCTGCCGTGGATCTTGTGGATCATCACGGGGAAGTCGAGGCTGGTGGTCGGGTTGACAGAGGAGGAGTCCTCCGAGCCCGGGGTGTGGCACATGACGCAGTAGGAGACGTCATTGCGGGTGTCGCCGTGGAACTCCACCGTCTCGTGACAGCTCTCACAGGAGGCGTTGTCCACGAAGTCGTGGTCTTCGATCGTGGTGGCGGTGCCCATCAGGATGTCGAAGTAGGTGGTATCGGCCACGCGGACGCGGTTGCAGTCGGCGTCCCAGAGGGTGGTGTAGAGGGCGAGGCCGAGGCGGTAGGTGCCCGAGGGCAGCGGCAGCCCGTACCAGTCACCTTCGGCCTCGCCGAAGGCCGTGGTGTCGTTGAGCTGCGCGGGGATCGTCGAGGGGATCACAGCGGGCATCGAGTAGGTGTAGATGCCGGTGCTGGAGTCGTAGGTGGAGCTGCCGTAGACCGAGCCCACCGTGGACGAGCTGCTGGGAGAGGTGGAGTACTGGATCCGCTCCATGTGCTCGGTGGGACCGCCAAGGTACAGCGTCGAGCCGCCGGCGAGGGTGCCGCAGGTGGACGAAGACGAGGAGTAGGCGAACTCCGACTTCTGCACGTAGGTGCCGTCGTCGTGGGTGGCCTTGAAGGTGATGGTGATGGTGTCACCGGCCTGGAAGGCGCCGCCCGAGCCCGATCCGCCGGAGGCGGTCAGGATCTCGACGTTGATGCCGGGGTTGAACGTGGTGTCGAAGCGGGCGTCGAGGTGGTAGCCGTCGATGTTGTCGGGGGTGTGGCAGACCGCGCAGTTGGTGTCGTTGGTCTGGGCGCCGCCCTCGTGGTTGGTGCCAGCCGCGAAGTCGACGCTGTCGTGGCAGGCGCCGCAGGCCTGGCGGGTGGGGCGGGTGTTCACGTCGCCGTCGGCCGCGCCGCTGTGGCAGGAGTCACAGGAGGCGGAGCCCTCCTTGAAGCTCGGGAACACGACCTCGGAGTAGTCGATCGAGTTGTAGTTCGGGTAGCCCGGATCGGTGGTGTCCGCGGGGTAGCCGGCGACCGTGTAGCCGTTGCTCAGGTCCTCACCCATGTGGATCTTGTGGATCATCGTGGTCATGCCGACCGAGGTGCCCGGGGTGACCGTGCTGTCGGTGGCGGAGTACCGATCCTCGGTGCCGTCGACGTGGCAGGTGAGGCAGACGTCGAGGTCGCGGCGGCTGCCGCCGTGGGCCATGAACTCGTCGCCGTGGCAGTTGGCGCAGTTCTCTTCGAGCACCACCTCGCGGGGCTCGATGGCCGTCGCGGTGCCGAAGAGGACGTCAGAGGTCGCGTTGCCGGCCTCGTAGTAGTAGCTGCCGTCGTCGAGGGTGACCTTGCTGTAGGCCCAGGCCGCCACGGTGTAGGTGCCGTCGACCAGCGCCTCGCCGCCCCAGTCACCGTCGTCGGTGCCGAGGTCGGTCGTGTCGTTGAGCACGGCGTGGTAGGTCGCGGGGAAGGCGATGTCGAAGTCGTAGGTCCAGGTGCCGTCGAAGTTGTAGACCGCGGTGTCGGCGACCTTGGCGAGGTCGGAGTAGAGGATCGCGTTGGCGTAGTGGCTCGTGGGGCCGGCGACGTTGAAGTAGAAGCCGGTGAGCTCGGAGACGTCGTACTCGTGGCCGTCGTCGTCGGTCAGCGTGAAGGTCACGCTCGGGAAGTCGCCCACCTGGAAGGCGCCGGCGGAGCCGCTGCCGCCGTCGATCGAGACGAGGGTGAGGTTGATGCCCCAGGGGCCCTCACCGTCATGGCCGTCGCGGCCGTCGTGACCGTCCGCGCCGGTCTCCCCGTCCACGCCATCGACGCCGTTGATGCCGTCGACACCGTTGACGCCATCGAGACCGTTGCCGCCGGGTGCGCCGCTCTCGCCGTTGGCGCCGTTGCTGCCGTTGATGCCGTCTTTGCCGTCAGCGCCTGCGCCGCCACCGCAGCCGGCAGAGAGCGAGAGCAGCAGGGCAGCGCCGAGGAGGAGGGGCCGGGCAGAATTGGACATGACGGGGCTCCGATCAGATGGGGTGGGGAGTCGGACTCCCTCAGGTGTTCGGGGTGAGCGGGGCGCGTGAGGCGTCGAGCGGGCTACCGAATCTTACACCTGCACCGTGCGCTGTTGAGCAGCGCGAGGGTCTTCGAACCATTTCAAAGGCGGTGGACGGTACGTAGACTCAGGGGGACTTGAGGCTCCTCTGAGCGGACTCGTTGTTCCCCTTGGGAACGTCTTGGATCTATTCCCGCCCCTTCGAGCCTGCCGCTGTAGAACGAACCGAACCTGCTGGAGATCAGCCCGCTGGGAGGAGATAGGGGGAGGACCTATGTTGTGGCCCGGTGAGCCTCGGGGAGCCGGGGGGTGAGGCGGCTCGCCACGCGGGGCGGAGCCGATAGGGGGTCGAGGCAAAGGGAGCGCTGAACATGCTGTTGCTCGTCCTCGGCCTCGGCCTCTTCCTCGGCGTGCACTCGGTGTCGATCGTGGCCAACCGCTGGCGAGACGCCATGGTAGCCCGCATGGGGGAGAACGCCTGGAAGGGGCTGTACTCCCTGGTTTCGATGGTCGGCCTCGGGCTCGTCGTCTTCGGCTACGCCGTGGCGCGGCGGAGCCCCGTCTTCCTCTGGTGGCCGCCCTTTGGGCTCCGGCACGGCGTGCTCGCCCTGATGCTGCCCTTCTTCCCGTTGCTGTTCGCCGCGTACATGCCGGGGCGGATCTCGGACGCGGTGAAGAACCCGATGCTGCTGGCGGTGGGCCTGTGGGCCGCATCGCACCTGCTGGTGAACGGGGCGCTCCACGATCTCGCCCTGTTCGGCGCCTTCCTCGTGTGGGCGGCGCTGGACTTGCTCTCGCTGCGGTGGCGGCCCGTCCGCCCGGTTCCGGGGGCGCCGCGGGGGCGCTGGAACGACCTCATCTGTGTGGTCGGGGGCCTCGGCTTGTACGCGGTGACCTTGCTCTTCTTCCACAAGTGGCTGATCGGGGTGGCCCCGCTCGGCTGAGCGACCGCGCAGCCAGGCGGAGCGATCGAGGGGGGCCTCGGCCGCGAGAGGCGCGGGGGAGGCGCGGGGGAGGCCCCAGCCCGAGGTGTTGCGCGCACGGAACAGCCCGTCCCGCGGCGGGGTCCAGCCGCGCCCGGGGGCTGTGTGTAGGAGGATGGGACAAGGAGCCCTCGATGAACCCTGAGCCATCCAGCCCACACCCCGGCCGCTTGCCCGTCGCCTTCCTCCCGCACGGGGGAGGGCCCTGGAACGTGGTCGATCTCGGCATCCCCAAGGCCGAGCACGACAGTCTGTCTGGGTATCTGCGGTCCGTCCGCGCGCTCAGCGTCGCGCCTCCGAAGGCGGTGCTGGTCGTGTCGGCGCACTGGGAGGCGGCGGTCCCGACGGTGATGACCGGGCTGAGCCCCCCGCTGCTCTTCGACTACTACGGCTTCCCGCCCGCTTCGTACCAGCTCTCCTGGCCGGCCTCGGGCGCCCCGGCGGTGGCGGCGCGGGTGCGCGCGCTCCTCGGCGCCGCGGGCCTCCCCAGCGCCGAGGACGCCGAGCGCGGCTTTGACCATGGCACCTTCGTGCCCCTGATGGTCACCTGGCCTCGGGCGGAGGTGCCGGTGGTGCAGCTCTCCTTACAGGCCGGCCTCGATCCCGCGCGCCACCTCGCCATCGGCCGGGCGCTGCAGCCGCTGCGGGACGAGGGCGTGCTCATCGTCGGCAGCGGCATGACCTTCCACAACCTCCGCGCCTTCCGCGACCCGCGCGCGATCCCCGTGGCCGAGACCTTCGACGGCTGGCTGCAGGTGGCGGCCACGGCCTGCCGGGAGGAGCGGGACCGGCTGCTCACCGGCTGGGCCGCTGCCCCCGCGGCTCGAGCGGCGCATCCCCGCGAGGAGCACCTCTTGCCGTTGATGGTCATCGCGGGCGCGGCGGGGGACGACATGGGCAAGGTGGCCTGGAACGGGACCTTCATGGGGCTCCGACTCTCGGCCTACCACTACGGCGCCGCCTGAGGCCGGGCGACGCCGCGCGCGCGGCGCTCAGTCGGCGATGGCGGTGCCGTCGAACCAGGCGCTGGACTCGTCTACGGCCATATGACCGACGGTGTAGCCGGCCTCCCGGCCGTACTGGTCATCCGGGAAGATGTGGATCCCCCCGTAGATGCGCGACTGTCCAGCCTGATCGGCGGCGTCCTGGAAGGTGGCCCACTGGA
The DNA here is from genome assembly GCA_044344255.1 of Myxococcota bacterium. Lineage (GTDB taxonomy): Bacteria > Myxococcota_A > UBA796 > UBA796 > UBA2385 > JBIJDH01. The sequence continues at coordinate 49,161 of JBIJDH010000022.1, read as the reverse complement.
GCGTGATGGTCTCGGAGGGGCCGTCCTCGAAGACGAGGTAGGTGCCCGCCGGGGCGTCGAATTCGCCCAGGCCGCCGGGGAAGTAGGCGGAGCCCGTGAGCAGGGTGAGCACCTCGGCGGCCGAGCGCGAGAAGGTGCTGTGGCCCGAGGTGTAGCCGGGGAAGGCCGGGGTCACGAAGGTGCGGCGCTGATAGGGGAACCACTCCTTGGCCCGCGCCCAGCCCGTCCCGGTGGTCTGGTTGGCGCGGTCTCCCGGCTCGCCGAGCCACATCTTGACCGCCACCTCGCCCTGGAAGACGCGCAGGTTGTGGTGGCGCTCACCGGGCGCGCTGCTCTCGGCGGTGATGAGCTCGGTGACGCCCGCCTCCAGGGGCAGGCCGTCGGGGCTGTAGGAGGGCAGCGTGGGATCGGAGCGCTGGCCCTGGGAGGCCATCCAGCGGATGAGGCTGATCGGCCGCGACGCCGTGTACTCGCGCTTGAGGCCCCAGGAGGTGATGGCGGCGTCGTGCAGGGCGCCGTTCATCGCGAAGTAGAGGTGCAGGTCCCAGGCGAGGCGGTCCATCGGCGCCCCGAAGGCGGCCTCGCCGAGGGTGTCCTGATCGGCCTCGTCGCTCACGTAGTTGGCGATCGTGTTCCAGTGGCCGGGGGGCGTCTCCGAGGCGGGGCCATCGGCCCAGAACTCGGCCAGCACGCGGCCGAAGTCACCCATCTTCACCACGTTCGCCGCGTAGGGCAGGCCGGTGATCGGGTTTACAGGATGACCCGCGCCGTCGTTCTGTCCGAGGCTGTTGTTGCCGTAGGCGCCCGGGGAGATGTCGAGGGTGCCATCGAGGTTGGGGTCGAGCAGCGCGTTCTTACGCAGCACGTCGAGGACCCACTCGGCCATCTCGGGGTCGGAGGCCAGGGGCTCACCGCCGGGGTCGATGTAGCCGTAGGTGCCCGTGTGATCGCCGAGGGCGAAGGGGGTGACGAGGCCCCACTGGGCGCCGATGTACTTCTGGTTGCCGCTCTCGAGCACGATGCCGTTCTGCGTCTCGGCGTTGGCGAGGTTGAGGAGCTGGAACTGGCTCGGCTCCACCATCACGTTGCCGGGGTTGTCGACCACGAGCGGGGCGTTCGGCGAGACCCAGGCGGTGGTGTCGGCGTAGTTGTTGGCCTCGTTGGATCCGTCGTCGGCGAAGGCGTCGATGTAGGCCTGACCGATGCGGTTTCCGAGGGCGATGGGATCGTCGGCCTCGCCGTCGGTGTGGGCGTCGTCGGGGTCGAGGCCGAGGCTGTCCATGAAGGCGTTAAAGCAGGCCACGCTCGTCTCACCGCCGATCTGGCCGGTGTAGCGGTGGGTGAGCACCCGATAGGCGGCGTAGGAGATGGCGACGTCGCGGTCCGCTTCGAGGGTTCCCGGATCCGCCAAAGTGACGCGCGGCTCACCGAGGTACGGATCGGCGGTGTCGTCATAGACGGCCCAGGCGTCCCACATCGCGGCCGAGGTGTGGAAGAGGTTGCGCGCGTGCACCACCGGCCGCGGGATGTCGCGGCGGATCGCGTTCAGGAGCTGCTCGTTCCAGCGGCGGGCCATCGAGCCGGAGGGGTCGGGGTCGATGTCGTCGGCAGAGCAGGAGGCGGGGATGGGATCGGGATCGGCCGGCCGGGTGTAGGTCGAGGCCAGCTCGCCCTGGTGCACGACGATGCCCTGGTCGAGGGCGCCGGAGAGCACGCTCCCGCCCACCGACCAGCGCCCGCCGGTCGGGTCGACCCAGGTGGCGTGCAGCGACTCCGGGCTCACGCCAAAGGTGTTGACCTGCTGCTCCCACTCCCCCTCGACCGAGAGCACCCACAGCGTGCCGCTCTGCCCGCTCACCAGCACACCGCCGTCGGGCTCGGTGCAGGCGCCTTGGAGGATGCCGGCGCCCTCGGGGACCTGGTTGGTGAAGCCGTCGAGGCCGCCCACGAGCACCGTCTCGGGGCCGACGATCACGACCTCGTCCGCGTTTCCGTGCACCGTGAACAGGAGCTGATCGGTGCCGCCGTCGATCACCGACCAGGCGGCGCCGTCGTAGTGGAGGATGGTGCCGTTGCCGCCCACCACCCAGACGTCGTCGGCGGCGCGGCCCCAGACCTTGAACAGGGCGGGGAGCTCGCCATCGGCGGAGAGGGGGAGGCCGTCGGGGAGCTCCTGGTTGGTCCAGGACTCACCGTCCCAGTGCCAGAGGAAGCCCCAGCGGCCGGCGAAGCCGCCGACCGCCCAGAGGTCGTCGGAGCCCGAGCCCCAGACGCCGTAGATCGTCTGCGAGCCGAGGCCGGGGGTGACGTCGCGGACGAAGCCGGCGCCGTCGCCCTTGTCGCGGAGGATGGTGCCGCCCGAGCCGGCGGCGATGGCGGAGCCGTCGGGGAAGGTCTCGACCCACCACAGGTCGTGCTTGTCGCCGTTCGTGACCCGGCTCCAGCTGCTGCCGTCGTAGTGGAGGATGAGGCCGCCCGAACCGTCGTCGGCGCCGACGGCATAGACATCATCGGGGCCGCGGCCGTGGATGCTCATCAGGGCCGACTTCGTGTCCGACGCCACGAGCGCCCAGTCGGCCGCGGGCAGCGGATCGCCGGTGTCTACGCCGCCGCTGTCGGTGGGCGTGGGGGTGTCGCCCCAGGTGGGATCGCGCTCGGTGCTCTGGTCTGCTTTGGGGCTGATGCCCCCGCCGCACGCGCTGAGGACCCCGAGCAATGCGATGAGGGCGTACGGGGATGAGCAGCGAGGATAGGGGCGGCGAGGAGACGGCATCGAGGCTCCACAGTTGTGACTCCCCCCACGATAGCGCACGCGGAGCGCTTATGCGAGGGCTGCCAACTCCGGGTCCTTCGCATAAGCGGCCCCTCTGAGGTGACGCGCGATGGCCGGCCGAAACAGCACGCTGTCTATTGATGTCCCCAGCACGCCGGCCGCCGATCCGGCGCAGGCCCGGGCTGACCTCAAGCTGCTGGTCGAGCCCTGCGTGCGGGGCAACCTCATGCTCTGGGGCTGCTTCGGCGCCGTGAGCGTGCTCTGCTGCATGGGCATGCTGGGCCTCGCCGCCTTCGCCCCTCACCGCCCCGACGAGGTGGTGGCGATGGTGGTGTGCGTGCTGATGGGGCTGTTCATCGGCCTCGTCGGCGGGGGCACCTGGGCCTGGTTCTGGATCCGCATCTTCCTGCTGCGCCGCTTCGTGTACTCGCGCCCCGCGGAGATCGTGCGCATGCACCTCATGGTGGTGGAGCGGCGGGGCATGGTCTTCACGGCCCTGCATCTGATGACGAAGCAAGGTCGAAAGACCGCCGTCACCGTGCCCGACGTGAACTACGGTGTGCGCATCGCCCGCCTGCTCGCCTCGCTCGGCGCGGTGGCCGGCCAGGCGCCGCCCCCTTGAGCGGAGGGAGTCCAACCTCGACGAGGTAGAGATGGCCGAGCCCTTCAAAGAGCTGATCAACCGCGAGGCCATCGAGGACATCGCCGCGCGCCTCTGCGCCGCGTACCCGTCCTTCGACGCCCCCGCCTTCGTCATCGAGGCCAGCCGAGACCTCGGCCCGCTGGCCCTCAAGGCGCGGGTGAAGCAGGTGGCCCTGGCCTTGCGGGCCGCGCTCCCTGCGCAGTGGCCCGAGGCGCTGCGGCTCCTCGTGGCCGCGCTGCCACCGCCGCTCGAGGGCACGGATGGCACCACCGGCGGGATGCGCCTCTGGCCCCTCCTCCAGGTGGTGGAGGACCACGGCCTCGCGGACCCCGAGCGGAGCCTCGTTGCCCTCCGCGAGATGACGCGCCGCTTCTCCGCCGAGTTCGCGATCCGACCGCTGCTCCGCGACGCGCCTGAGCCCGCCTGGGCCGCCCTCGCGCGTTGGGTGGGGGATCCCGACCCCCACGTTCGGCGCCTCGTGAGCGAAGGGAGCCGGCCGAAGCTCCCCTGGGGCCTCCACCTGCCGGCCGATGGCCGCGCCCGGCCGCTGCTCGACCGCCTCGCCGACGATCCCTCGGACTACGTCCGCCGCTCGGTGGCCAACCACGTCGGTGACCTCGGGAAGCTCGATCCAGACGGCACGGTCGCCTGGATGGGCGAGTGGCTGGCCCGGGCCCCGTCGCGGCGAGCCCTCGTCACGCACGGGCTGCGGGACCTGCTGAAGAAGGGCCACCCCGGCGCGCTGCGCCTCCTCGGCCAGGGCGACGGCGGGGTGAGCGTCCTCGCGCTCCGGCTGACCAGCGCCGCCCTGCGGGTGGGCGAGGCCCTGGAGGTCGAGGCCGACGTCACCGTCGACGCCGCGGTGACGGTGCGGATCGACCTCGTCTGGTCCTGGCCGGGGGCCCGCGCCGGGGCCTGGTCCAGCCGCACCTTCCGAGGGGCGGTCCGCGCGGTGGCGGCGGGGGAGCGCTGGCGGTTCACCGGGAGGCTCTCCACCCGGCCCGTCTCCACCCGCCCCCTCCGCCCGGGGCCCCAGCGCCTCCACCTCCGCGTCAACGGCGTCGATCACGGGCCGCTGGACTGGATCCTCTCGCCCCCGTAGGGGCCGGCCCCCGCGGCCGACCCTCGACCCCGTAGCGGTTGGGCGTCTCGCTCCAGTCCCCCACCGGACTGTATCCGAGGGCCGCCATCACGCCGGGCATCGCCGCCGCGGGGCAGCCGATGCCCGCCGACACCTCGCCGGGGAGCTGGAAGGGGCCGCGGCGGGCCAGGGCGCGCAGCTCGGCGGCGAGGCGCTCGGCGAGATCGACCCGCACCGCGCGCCCGCCGAGCGGGGGGTAGCTGATGGCGACGTAGAAGTCGGCGCGGGCGGTCACCGCGACCGAGGCGGCGCCGGGCCGGGGCAGGGCCGGCACGTCCTCCTCCCCCTGGAAGACGGCCCACCAGCGGGCGCGGGCGGAGAGGGCCTCGGCCTTGAGGAGCGAGTGGGAGTAGACCCAGCGCTGTCCGAGGCGGAGGTCGAGGCGGGCGAGCGCCCGGCGGTCGGCGGGGTCGAGGGCTTGGAGGTGCTCCCACACGGCCTCGACGGGGGCGATGCCGAGCCCGCGCTCGACGGCGTAGGCCACGCCGCGCACGGCGGCGGAGACGGGCGGGCCCCCCGCGGCGGGGCGGAGGGGGGAGAGCAGGGCCTCGAGGGCCTCGCGGGTCCAGCGGAGGAGGCGCTGGTGGGCCTGTCGCCGCTGTGTGGGGCCGAGCAGCTCGAGGGGGCGGAGCTTGACCTCGGCGCTGAGCGGGCTCGGCCCGGCCACCACCTCGGCCAGGGCGGCCCCCTCCCAGACGAGCCGCCGCTGGTCGTCCAGCGCGATGTCGACGTGGGGCGCCGCGAGCAGGCGCCCCAGCCGCTCCGCCACCCGCGCCTCGAGCGCGCCCCGGGCCGCCTGCCCGAGCACGCGGGCCTCGTTGCGGTCGCGGATGTCGCTGAGCTCGAGGTCGAAGCCGGTCCAACGGCCGAGCGCGTGCCCGCCTACGGAGAGGGCGCCATCGTCGGAGATCGCGGTCACCGGGGCCCCCTGCGCCTTGCCGCCGAGGATGAGCCCGGTGCGGTGGTCGACGAAGCGCGCGGTGAGGCGGGCGTGGAGCGCGTCGCTCAGCCGATCTTCGATGAGGCGGGCCTGCTCCTGCAAGGCCTCGGCCTCCTCCACCCAGTCCGACCGCTGGCTCACGTAGGTCCAGGTGCGGATGTAGGCGATGCGCGTGAGCAGGTTGTCGATGTCGTCGTCGGGGCGGTCGAGGCGCTCCACGCGCTCCCTCACCCAGGCCGCCGGCACGCGCCCGGTGGGGCCGGTGAGGTAGCGGTAGAGGGCGGCCTGGAGCCGATGGTGGCTGCCCTCGAGGGTGTGGCGGAAGTCGGGGATGCGGGCCACCTCCCAGAGCAGCCCCACCGCCGCCGGCCCGCGGGCGAGCGCGCGGACGCCGGGATCGGCGGCGAGGGCGAGGAGCGAGGCCTGATCTTCCGCCTTCTCGGCGGCCCGCATCCAGCCGCGGCGGGGGCGAGCCTGGAGCGAGGCGATGAGCCCGTCGAGGCTGTCGAGGTCGAGGTCGCTGCTCCGCCACCACAGGCGGGTCACGGGGGCGAAGCGGTGCGCCTCGATGGCCTCGATCTCGGCCCCCTCGAGGTCACCGCCGTCGGCGAGGACGCCGAAGGTGCCGTCTCTGCGGTAGCGGCCGGCCCGGCCTGCGATCTGGGCCATCTCGGCGGGCTCGAGGCGCCGGTGCTCGGCGCCGTCGAACTTGTGGAGGTCGGCGAAGCAGACGTGGTCGACGTCCATGTTGAGGCCCATGCCGATAGCGTCGGTGGCGACGAGGATCGGCACCTCCCCGTTCTGGTAGAGCGCTACCTGGGCGTTGCGGGTGCGGGGGGAGAGGGCGCCCAGCACCACGGCGGCGCCGCCCCGCTCGCGCCGCACGCGCTCGGCCAGAGCGTAGACCTGAGCGGTGGAGAAGGCGACGAGGGCGGTGCGGGGAGGGAGCTCCTTCAGGCGGCTGGGCCCGGCGTAGCGGAGCTTCGAGAGCCGCGGGTTGCCCTCGATCGAGGCCGTGGGCACCACGCTCGGCAGCAGGGCGGCCATCGTGTCCGAGCCCATGAACCAGGTCTCGCGGAGGCCGCGGGCGTGGAGCAGGCGGTCTGTAAAGGTGTGGCCCCGCTCACGATGGGCGGCGAGCTGGATCTCGTCGACCGCCAGGAACTCTACCGGCCGGTCGAGGGGCATCGCCTCGACGGTGCAGACGAAGTAGCGCGCGCTCGCAGGGGCCCGCTTCTCCTCGCCGGTGATGAGGGCGACGGCCTGCTCGCCCTTCTCCGCCTTGATTCGATCGTAGACCTCCCGCGCCAGCAGGCGGAGCGGCAGCCCGATCATGCCGCTGCGGTGACCGAGCAGCCTGCGGATGGCGCGGTGGGTCTTCCCGGTGTTGGTGGGCCCGAGCTGGGCGTGGATCCCGCCCGCCTGGAGCCCGCCCGCGTGCAGGCCGCCGCCGTCCTGGGAGGGGGAGAGGGTGAGGGAGTGGGGTGAAGGGGCGGAGCGCGGGGCACCTGCGGCGGACATCCGGCCACGCTATACGGGCCGCCCCTCCCTGCCCACCGTGGCGGCCACGGACGGAGCGCGGCGAATGTCCAGCCCCCCTGCTTCACCGCACACGCCGTACCCGACCCACGGGCCGCCGCCGGTCGTGAGGGTGGTGGCCGGCGCGGTGATCCGCGGGGGCCGCCTGCTGGCCGCGCAGCGCCCGCCCGAGAAGTCCGAGCCGGGCCGCTGGGAGCTCCCTGGCGGCAAGGTGGAGCCCGGCGAGTCCGACGCCGAGGCCCTGCGCCGCGAGCTCCAAGAGGAGCTGCTCATCGATGTCGTCGTCGGGGAGCTCCTCGGCGAGTCCCTGGCCCACCAGCCGCGGCGGCGGATCCAGCTCCTCGCGTACGCCGCCGCGCTGCCCCACGGCGAGCCCGTCCGGGTCGAGCACACCGAGCTCCGCTGGGTCGGGGCCGATGGCCTCGACGAGCTCGAGTGGGCCGCCGCCGATCTGCCGCTGCTGGACTGCATCCGCCCCCTCCTCACCGCTCCAATCGAACCTCCCCTGGTGTGATGATGGCCCGTCGTGAACGAACCCCCCCTACGCTTCTGCAGCAGCTCGTCCGGGCGGCCGAGTCCCTCCCCGCCTCGACCGAGCGGCACATCCTCGAGCGCGGCGAGGCCGTGGTCCCCGAGCTCATCGAGCTGTTGATGGACGTCGCCCTCTCTGACCGCGAGGCCCCCGGGGGCGGCTACGTGCCGGTGCACGCCGCGCACCTGCTCGGCCGGGTGGGCTCGCTCGAGGCCACCGAGCCCCTCCTCACCGTGCTCGCCGCCGCCGAGCCCGGGGACGTGCTCTTCGAGGTCGCGATGCGGGCGCTCGAGGCCCTCGGCCCCGAGATCGGCCCCGCGCTGCTCGTTCAGCTCGAGGGCACCGACGACGCCGACGGCACCCGCGGCGCGGCGCTGATGGAGCTCGCGGTCCGGCTCCAGCTCGAGAGCCCCTTGCTCTACGAGCGGGCCCTGCGGTGCCTCGACACCCTGCCCGGCCTCGGGGCGTACTTCCTGCAGCGGTATGGCTCGGAGGCCGATCTCCCGGCCATCACCGCCAAGCTCGACGCCCTGCTGCGCTCGGTGGAGGAGGGCGGAGGCGAAGGCGTGCTCTACATCGACGTGAGCGACCTCGCCGAGGCCGAGGCCCACTTCACCCCGACCCCCTCCGCCGAGCGGATCGCCCGCGTCGAGGCGGTGGCGCGGCGGCTGCTGGAGGCCGAGAGCGGCCCGCAGCCCGCGTCGGCCTCGCCCAAGATCGGGCGGAATGACCCCTGCCCCTGCGGGAGCGGCAAGAAGTACAAGAAGTGCCATTGGCCCGAAGACGAGGCAAAGCGGGTCGGATAGGGCTCCGGGTCGCGGCGAGCCCGCGGGGAGGCGAGGATGGGCAAGTTCCAGGTGACCCGCGAGCTGGTGGCCGAGATGGTCGAGTCTGACCCCTCCTTGGGCACGCTCAAGAACCAGTACTCCGATGAGAAGATCTGGGACCTCCTGGAGAACAAGGCGGAGCTCGAGAGCGAAGAGGAGCTGTTCAACGCCCTGATGGACGTGATGTACGCCACCCGCCCGAAGGGCCATCTCTGAAGGGTCCGCCGCTCGGGGGTGAGGGTTCGCCCCTTGGCGCCGCGGCCCGCCCGGGGCTGGTGCTCGTCGCGGCGATCAGCGCGATCAGCGGGGCGGCGGTCCTGGTGAGGCTCGCCGAGGGGGTTGAGCCCCTCGCGGTGGCCTTCTGGCGCACGGGCTCGGCGGCGGCGCTGCTTACGGGCCTCCTGCTCGTCCGTCGGCAGCCGCTGCTCGGCCCGGTGCCGCGGCAGGCGCGGCGCCTCGGCGCGCTCGGCGGGGTCTTGCTGGCGCTCCACTTCGTGTTGTGGTTCACCAGCCTTCACCTCACCACCGTGCTGCGCTCCACCCTGCTCGCCTGCCTCACGCCTGTCTGGGCTGGGCTGCTCGAGTGGTTGATCCTCAAGGTTCGGCCGAAGGCCCCCTTCTGGGTGGGCGTGGCCTTCGCCCTCGCGGGGGTCGCGGCGATGAGCGGCGGGGTGGGGGAGCGCGCGGGAGAGGGGCGCTCGGCGGCCTCGCTGCTCGAGGGCGATCTGCTGGCCCTCGCCGCGGGCCTCTTGTCGGCCGGCTACCTCATCATCGGGCGGGTGGTGCGGCCGAGCGTCGAGATCAACCGCTACGGGGCCCTCGTCTATGGGGCCTGCGCGCTCAGCCTGCTGCCGGCCGCCCTCCTCCTCGGTGTCCCGCTCTCGGGCTGGCCCGCGGCCTCCTGGCTGGCGATCGCCGGGATGGTGGTGGGGCCGCAGCTCATCGGTCACCTCGGCCTCAACTACGCCGTCGGCTACCTGCCCGCGGCCACCGTCACCGCGGCGATCCTCCTCGAGCCGGTGGGGGCGGCCCTGCTCGGCGCCCTCGTGCTGCACGAGATCCCGGGCCGGCTGGAGGCCGTAGGCGCGCTCGTGGTGCTGGTCGGGGTGGGGATCGCTACCCTCGGGCCGGGCCTGCGTCGCCGCGGGTGAGCCCCCTCAGAGCGCGCTGGCGATCGAGCCTGCGGCGATGTGGCTGAAGGCCATGATGGTGAGGCTCGGATCGACGCTCGGCCCGGTGGGGAAGACGCTGGAGTCGGTGACGTAGAGGTTTTCGAAGCCGTGGACCCGGTTGTCGAGGCCCACCACCGAGTTTGAGGCGTCCGTGCCCATCCGGCAGGCGCCGCCGGGGTGCGGGGCGGACAGCAGGTTGCGGCCGGGGCGGAGGTCGAGGGCGTCCACGGCGTCGTCTACGTCGGCCGCCACGCGGACGCGGGTGTCCTTGGCGTCGCCGAAGATCACCTCGATCGCGCCCGCCGAGAGCAGCAGCTGGGCCTGCTTGCGGTAGGCGTCCCGGATGCGCCGCTCGTTCCCGCCGGTGAGCGGGACCGTGATCTTGCGGGCGCCCTCAACCCACTCGATGGTGCCCTCCTCGGCGTCGTCGATCCAGGCGATGGTGCCGCCGAGCCGGCGGTACTGGGACATCAGGCGGGCGTGCTCGTCGCCGAAGCCGGGGAGGACAGACGCGAAGGCGGCGGGGTGGAGCTGGTTGGCCATCATGAGATAGCCCCCTTCGACGTACTCGCCCTTCTTGCCGAAGAAGGGGGAGTCTTCTTCGCCTCGGCTGTCGTGACGGGAGAGGCGGAATTCCTCGACCCCCCAGGCGCTGGGGATGTTGCGCCACTGTTCTGTGTCTTCGGGGAAGATCGCGTGGACAGAGGGGCTCGGGTTGCAGAAGAAGTGGCGACCGAGCTCGGGGAGCTCGTCCTTGAAGCCCTGAGAGAGCAGGAAGGTGGGGCTGCCGTAGCCCCCGCCGGCGATCACGAAGACCTGGGCGTCGACGCGGAAGCTGAGGCCCGTCGGGCGGCCGGTGGCCCGGTCCATGATGTCGACCAGGAGGTGTTTGACCCGGCCGCGCTCGCGCGTGATCTGCTTGGCCCTACAGTCGGTGTAGATCCGCGCCCCAGCGGCCATCGCGGCGGGGAGCGCGGTCACGAGCATGCTCTGTTTGGCGTCGTAGGCGCAGCCCTCTGAACAATACCCGCACTTGCTACAGTTTGTGCGGGCCTGCGGCACCCGGCCGACCGTCCAGCCGAGGCGGGTGGCGGCGTCGCGCACGCGGGCGTTCATCGGGTTGACGAGCTCATCGCCCGCGGGTTGGATGGACAGCTCGGCCTCGAGGCGGGTGAACAAGGGCCCGAGGTCGTCGAGCCCGTGGCCTTGGAGCCCGTACTTCGAGGCCCACAGCTCGAGGCGGTCGATGGGCGTGCGGTAGGAGTTGGCCCGATATTGGACCGAGGCGCCGCCGAGGTTTTGCCCGTACGCGAGCGTGACCGAGCGGTCGTCGCTCTCTTCGACGCCCCGACCGCCGCTCAGGCGCGGGATCATGTTGAGCTCGCGCTGGTCGAAGTCCTGGTTGGGGACCCAGCACCCGCCCTGCTCGAGGATCATCACCTCGATGCCCCGCTCGGCGAGGCGGCGAGCGACGGTGGCGCCGCCACAGCCGCTGCCGACGATGCAGACCTGGCATCGGTCTTCGAGGACGCCGTTCGCCACCGCGGCCAGCATGTCGCGCGCTTGGAAGATCACGTCTTCTCCGACTTCTTTGCCAATTCTGCCTTCGCGGCCTCGTAGGCCCCACGAGAGGGGTGCGGCACCGCCTCCAGCACCCACGGCCCGTCGTAGCCGATGGGGGTCCAGGCGTTGGGGTGGCCGTAGGTGAACCGGTAGCAGAGCTGCTTGATGCCCGTCAATGCCCGGATGTGGTCGCCGTGGTCTCCGGCGAGCACCCGGCCCAGGAAGCGGCCGCGATCGGCGATGCTCAACCCGCTCAGGCGGTGGAGCTGACCGTAACGAGGGGGAGCGTGCTCGATGATCGAGAGCGCGCCCTGGAAGTCGGCCCGCTCTTCGTCGCTCGCCGACCAGACCAGCTCGTCAAAGCGGTCCATCAGCTTCATGCCCTTGGGCGTGGGGAGGTCGGAGCCCTTTGGCATCAGGACCTCGAAGAGGGCACGGAGGACGAGGGCCTCCTTGGCGTCGAGGATGAGGAGGTGGTCCTCCGGGTCAGCCTCGTAGCCGACGTTGTACCAAACGTAGCCGCCCCCGGCAGCGATGAGCGCGCAGCCCCCGAACAGGCCTGCCAACACAGTTCTTCGATTGGTGGCAGCCACGTTGATCCGCTTACCTCGCTCTTACAGCCATCTTACCAGACCGCGGGCATCCTACCAGACCGCGGGCGCGGCGGGGAGTCTGCCTCACGACCCCTTTCGAGAGGTCAGCCCTGAGACTCCGCGTCGATGCGCTCTTCGGCCGGGCTCCGCCCCTGATGGGGGCACCACTCGCAGCTCTCCCGGGCGCACTCGGGGCGGGATTCCCGGCGTACCAGCATGACCGGGACGTGGGCCCCGTGGGCGACCCCCTCGGCCACGCTGCCGAGCACGACGCGGGCGAGGCCCGTGCGCCCGTGCGTGCCGATGATGATGAGGTCTGCGGCGTGGGAGGCGGTCGCGGTGAGGATCGTGGGCACGATGGGACCGAGCGCCACCGCCACCTCGGCCTCGGCGCCGAGGGCGCGGGCGGCCAGGGCGAACTCCCCGAGCCGGTTGGTGGAGTCCTCGGTGAGGTATTCGGCGGCGGTCCGGTCGAGGCCATCGGGGTGGACGGGGGTGGTGCGGCGGAGGCCGGGCGGGAGCTCGGCGACGTGCAGGATCACCAGGCGGGCTCCGAGGCGGACGGCGAGCCCGGCCGCCTGCTTCGTGACCAGCATCGAGCAGGTGGAGAAATCGACGGGGACGAGGATGGTGCGGATGTTCACGGGGGCTCCGGTCGCGTCAGCCGCGGTCCGAGAGGGGTGGAGAGGTGCGCGGGTAGGGGGCGCGAACTGCCGGTCAGGAGCGGGCCTTCGCGGTCTCCCAGAGGGAGTGGACCCACATCCCCACCAACATCGCGCCGGTGAAGATCAGGGTGGAGGAGGCGCCGCTCACGGCGGAGGTGAGGGCGGGCCCCGGGCAGTAGCCCCCGAGGCCCCAGCCGGCCCCGAAGAGCGCGGCGCCGCCGATCAGCCGCGCGTCGATGTCCCGTCGGCTGGGGATGGCGAAGGTCGGGGCCCAGGCGGGCCGCTGAAGGCGGGGCACGAGGCGATAGGCCAGAAAGTGCACCCCGATGGCGCCGCCCATCACGAAGGCCAGGGAGGGATCCCAGTCTCCGAGCACGTCGAGGAAGTTCACGACCTTGGCCGGCTGGGTCATCCCCGACAGGAGGAGGCCGACGCCGAAGAGGAGGCCCGTCCCGAGGGAGAGCAAGACGCTCTTCATGCTCCACCTCCCATCAGCCGGCCGACCGCGACCGCGACGAGGGCGCCCACCGTCATGAAGGTGATCACGCTCGCGAGGGAACGGGGGCTCATCCGCGAGAGGCCGCAGACGCCGTGGCCGCTCGTGCAGCCGTTTCCGATTCGGGTCCCCACGCCCACGAGGAGCCCGGCGGCGACGAGCATTACGGGCGTCCGGTCGGTCTCGACCGCCACGAGCGCCGGAGCGAGGAGGGTCGCCCCGAGCCCGGCCAGGCCGAGGCCGGCCAGGAAGGCGACCCGCCAACCAATGTCGCCAGCTTTGGGGCTGAACAGTCCGCCGACGATGCCGCTGATACCGGCCACTCGGCCCTCGACCAGCAGCATGGCCGAGGCTGACGCCCCGATGAGCGCGCCGCCGAGGGTGGAGAGGAGGGGCGTGAAGTCCGGAGACACGATTCACCTCGGAATTTCGATGACATGTTCGATGACAAGAGAGAGGAAGTTCTGTGTTGTAAGGCGCCCGGTCGCGCGCCTTTGGATAGCTCAGGCCTGTTGATAGAGCACAAAGACGGCCATCACCAGCACGAAGATGGCGAAGCCCTTCCTGAGCAGCTCGGCGGGGATGCGGTCCGCGAGGCGGCTGCCGATGAAGGAGCCGGCCACCGCAGAGGTCGCGACGAGGGCGGCGAGCTGGTAGTCGATGGTGACATGCGCGGCGTGCCCGGCGAAGCCGGCGAAGCTCTTGAGGGCGATGACGAGGAGCGAGGTGCCCACCGCCTTCTTCATCGGGAGCCCGCCCAAGAGGGCCAGGGCAGGCACGACGAGGAAGCCGCCGCCCGCGCCGACGAGGCCGGTGACCACGCCCACCACGAGGCCCTCACCGATGACCTTCCACAGGGCCTGGGCCTCTCCGGTGCCCGGCCCCGAGTCCTTACGGCCTCGGAACATCGCCCCAGCGGTGGCCAGCATCATCCCGCCGAAGAGGACCATGAGCACGGTCGCGGGGATCCAGCCGGCGATGAAGCCGCCGATGTAGGCCCCCGCCATCCCTGCGCCGCCGAAGATGAGCCCGGTGCGCCAGACGACGTTGCCGGCGCGGGCGTGCTGGATCACCGCGGCGACGCTGGTGATGCCCACCACGAGCAGGGAGGTGGCGATGGCGGCCTTGGTCTCGACGCCGAGGCCGTAGATGAGGATCGGGGTGGTGAGGATCGAGCCCCCGCCGCCGAGGAGACCGAGGGCGACGCCGATGAGGAGGGAGAGCGCGAGGGCGAGGAGCATCATGGTTCAGCTCGGTCCGACGCTGCGTGTTGCAGCCGGTTTCATCGTGTCGTCGGGCGAAGGGACGGGGCGCCCCTCCGGGCTGGGGTCGGCCCTGTGGCGGGGCAGGGCGCTGGCGTCCCAGGCGAGCATCCCGCCGACGAGGTTGAAGAGCTGGGTGAAGCCGAGCTGGGCGAGCGTGCCGGCGCCTCGGGCCGAGCGGGCGCCGCTGCGGCAGATCAGGAGCACCGGCGCGCGCTTGTCCCAGCCTGCGGCGGCGGCGGGGAGGGTCGCGAGGGGCACGAGCTCCGCGCCCTCGATGTGCCCGAGAGGGCCGACGAACTCGTCGGGCTCCCGCACGTCGATGAGGCGGAGCTCATGCGCGTGGAGGAGGGCCGCCTGGGGGCTGAGGTCACGGAACCCGGCCGGCTGGGCGTCCGAACGGGAGAGGAGGAGGGGGCTCGACATGGGGGCTCCACGGGAGGGGGCTGAGGGGCTCAGCGGGTACGGTGAGGCCTTTAGCAAGAGGCGTGCCAGACTTTGGTGGGCGGGTCAATTCAGGTTAATCGGTCACTCTTGAGGTTTGCCCCTCGCCCTGTTTCGACGGGTCGGGGGTTGCAGGTCTCCAGGACCATGTTTCAGACTCGCCCTGTTTCATCGTGCAACGGGTCGGCGGACGCGGCCGCGCGCCGGCGGAGACGCGCGCGGATTAGGCGGAGCGCGGGGGTGTGACCATGTGGTTCGAGCAGCTCTTTGGCTTCAGTGAGCAGGACCCGGACTCCACCCGTGCGCGGCTGGCGCTCTCGGGAGACCAGCTCCAGAGCCGGGTCAACGGGGCCACGTTCCGCGTGGGGCGCTTCTCGACGCCCTCCCTCTCCTCGCTCCGCGCCGGCGCCGCCGCCCTCGCACTCCCCCGCGGGCGCGGGCGCGGGCTGCGCCTCCGGCACGAGGCCGTGGGTGACGTGCTCGGGCTTCATGCGCTGCCCGAGAACGAGGGCGCCCTCTTCCAGGTGGCCTCTCAGTTCAACTGCCTGGAGTTCCCGGGCCCCTCGACGGTGCCGGAGGACGGGGTGACCGGCTACGCCCATGATCCCACGCAGGGCCCCGCCTGCGCCCTCGCCGCGGCGGCGGCCACGGTCTATCGGCACCTCTTCGTCCCGGTGAAGGGGGGGATCGGACAGAGCAGAGACCGTCAGATCGACAATACAGACGGCCTCCGGGCGGCGCTCGGCGAGGTCCCTGCGCTCTGGGACACGAAGAACGGCTACACCTTCTCCTCGGCGGCTCGCTTGTCCCGGCTCCGGGCTCGCCTGGAGGCGCTCGACCCTGCCGCCCGGGAGACCCTGATGGGCGCGTTGGAGATCGGCCTCCAGACGGGGGTGGGCGTCACCTTCTCCAGCCGCTTCGTGCCCCTCGACCGGGCTCAGTCGGTCAGCCAGGCCTTCTGCTCGGCCCTGTCCTGCGCTTACTCGGGATTGCCGAATGGCCTCTGGGAGCCCTTCGCCCGCCTCGTGCTCGAGGGGGCCTATGAGGCCACCCTGCTCGCCGCCGCGATCGAGCGGGCCGAGGGGGCAGGCAGCGGTCGGGTCTGGCTCACCTTCCTCGGCGGCGGCGCCTTCGGCAACGACAGCGCCTGGATCACCGACGCGATCGGCCGCGCCCTCTCCCGCGCCGCGGGCCTCGACCTCGACGTGCGGGTGGCTCATTACAAGTCGGTCAACCGGGGCCTCGCGGCGGCGGTGGAGGCGGCGGCCGGGCGGGGCTGAGCCGCCGCGGCGCTCGAAGGTGCGGTGGCGGCAGTGGCGGGCGGACGTGGCTTGGTTTGTCTCTCGGATGGGCCGACAGACCATGGGGGCCGCCCTCCAGGGCGAGGGCTACAACGCGACCCCGGTCTGGACGATGGTGGGGAGCACGCTCTCGCGCCCGGTGGGGGCGACACCCTCCGGGCCTGAGCGGCGCTCGAACGCGGCCGGTCAGCGCACCAGCCGGAACCGCCGCTCGCCCTCGTTGTGGACGTTGAACACGAGGTCCCAGGTGCCAGCGGAGGCGTCCTCGTAGGACTGCCAATAGTCGTTACCCTCGACCGACTGGTCGACCCGCTCCCACGCGCCCTCGACCTCCTGTTCGAGGCGCCAGCCGTCGGGGCGGACGAGGCCGTGGAAGGTGAGCGGGGTGTAGCCGAGACCGCCCTGGAGGGTGAGCTCGGCGGCGGTCGCGCCCTCCGCCGCGGTGATCTCGACGGGCTGGCTGCGCGTGAGGGTGCCCACCGTCGCGCTCACGGTGAGGCGATTGCCTTCGGCCAGCGCGCGCATCATCTCGGTCGTGTCGTAGTCCTCGGCGGGGGTCGCGAGCAGGTGGTCGCTCTCGCCGTAGTAGGCGTCCTTGTCGGAGGGGATCACGAGGTACTCGAGGGTCGCCGTCACGACGCTCCCCGCTGGGATGACCCGCGCGCTCGGGTCTTCGGGTAGGCCGAGCTCGAAGGAGACCTGCGACCAGCCTCCGTTGTAGGTGCGCATCAGGTTGATGACGGGCGAGGTGGTGATCACACCGCCGATGTTGGCCTCATAGGCCCGCACCACGAAGCCGACGTTGGCGAGGCGCTCCGGGAGGGAGCTCTCCACGCGCTCGTTTGCGTAGAGGAACACCCAGGGGGCGTCGCCCGAGAGGGGGATCGCGCGGTCGGCCTCGGCGGCGTAGCCGGTGGTCTTGTGGTCGGGGATGGCCTCGTCGAGCACGGCCCCGGCTTCATTGCCGTAGGCGTAACGGGTGAAGCCGTTGTCGGCGTACCGGTCGGCGGCCATCTGGAAGAGGGCGAGCCGATCGTAGGCGACGTCTTCGAGGAAGGTGGTTCGAAGGTGATAGTACACCCGCACCAGATCGTCGGTCCGGCCAAGCTGAGTGGAGATCTCGGCCTCGATCTTGCCGTCTCGGGTGACGCCGGCGTAGCGTACGTCGGTGAGGTTCGGGCCTGTGTAGGCGTAGTGGGTCCGGAGGCGGGAGAGCTGGTGTTCCGGGCGGGAGTCCGTCTCCTCTCCGTCATAGACGAGGAAGTTGGCCCCGCCGACGTTCCCGGTCCACCCCCACTCGCTGCCGGCGTTGACGAGGAAGGGGCGGACGTCGTCGACCATCGAGCGCCCGAGCGTGAGGTCGGGGTCGTAGGTGATGGACTCCCCGAAGGCGCCGAGCGAGGACTCATCCCACTGCTGGTTCACGCCCCAGCCGACGAGGCAGAGCTGGGCGTGCGCGACCGCGTAGGCGCTCCCCCACTTCGAGTGGGCGAAGGTGAGCTCGAGCTCCTGGGTGCCGCTCTCGGTCAAGAGCGTGCTGTAGAGGTGGTACCAATAGGGGGACTCGTGCCAGTTCTTGGAGATCTGCACGGGGGCGCCGGTGGGCTCTCCGTCGGTGTCGCGGAAGACCGGGCTCCCGCCGACGATGTAGAAGGCCGCGTTGTTGCCGCCCTCGAAGGCCAGCGGGATCGAGACCGGGCCGCTGTTGGTGTTCTCCAGGACGAGGCGGTGCCGATTGTACCAGGTGTGGTTGGAGGGTTCGGTCCAGTCGGCGCTGGCGGGCGCGCCGACCCGGGAGAGATCGGAGAGGGGGATGAGATAGAGCCCTCGCTCCGGATCGAAGGTGGCGTCGACCAGGGTCTCCCCCCCGCTGCCGTCCCGTTGGAGCTGGGCGGCGGCGACGTGGACAGTCTCACCGGGGCGGAGCCAGACAGAGCGCTGTTCTTCGTCTGCCGCGTCGTCCGGCACGGCGATGACCGACAGGCTCAGCTCGGCCCCCACGGCGGGGTGGTCAAGGCTGCGCTGGAAGAGGAGCCCGCCCTCGGCGTCTCGGGAGAGGTCGGGGGTGGCGCCGTCCTCCTCCGGGATGATGAAGGTCCAGCCGTCGCCGGCCCCGTCGTGGACGTGGACCGCCCGGCCGCCCTCCAGCCACTCGGTCTCAGTGAAGGGGGACAGCGCCTCGCCGCTGAGCTGGAGGGTGACCGAGAGGGTGCTCGGCGCTCCGGAGGTGATGCTGCGGTGGGTGAGAACGAAGTGCCGGGGCATCGCGGCGAGCTGCAGGCTGCCGGTGAGCCCCGGAGCGTCACTGTAGGTGATGAGCGGGATCTCCACCCGCTGCATGAAGCGCCCCATGTCGGTGAGCTCGGAGGGGTTGGTGGTGCTGCCGGTCGCGCTGAAGAAGCCGTCGGCGACGACCTCGACCCCGTCGGTGACGACCGAGTAGCGCACGCTCGCTGCGGGGAGGGCGGAGATCACCGCTCCGTCGGACTGGAGGGCCTCCTCGACCGAGAGCGCCTCGGTGGCGGCGCCGAGCTGCACGAGGTCACCGGTCGAGACGTCGAAGGAGAGCCCGTAATATCCAGTCTGGATCTGCTGGATGTTTGTATACGTTCCCCAGGTGGTCCAGTGATTGCCCGGCCAGAACAGGAAGCCGTAGTCCTGGGCGCTGAGCGTCGGGGTCCCGGCCGTCAAGGTGCAGGCGGTGGCCCCTGCGGTCGAGCCCCAGTCGGCCTCGCAGGGCGAGCAGGCGCCCGCGTCTTCGTAGGTGCCGGCCGCGCAGGGATCGCAGGTGGTGTCGGGGCCGTCGGGCTCGTCTCCCGCCTCGTTGACCGTGCCGGGGTCGCAGGGGGCGCAGGCGTGGTCGAGCACGCGCTCTCCGGCGGCGCAGGGGTCTGCTCCCTCCCCCTCGCCCTCCCCCTCGCCCTCGCCCTCCCCTTCGCCCTCGCCCTCCGTCGGTGCGCTGTCGGCGCCGCCGACCTTGCCCGAGGCGCCTTCGCCCCCGCAGGCCTGGGTCAGGCTCAGCAGGCTGGCCTGCGTCAGGCACAGGAGGAGCGTGGGGAGGATGTTCGAGGGACGAGGCGGCTTCACGGGAGGGGACTCCAAGTCGTGGGGCCCCGACCGCGCGGGGCTGTTTCGTTGAGAGGTGGCGCGTTGAGAGGGGGTAACGCTGAAAGTTGGCTGTAAGCGGGCCGTTTGATGGGAGCGTAGGATGAGGTCGTCCGACGGAAACAGGAGGAGACCCTGATGCGCCGACCACTCCATCATACACCCTGCCCGCGCTCCCAGCCGCACCCCGTCGCGCTGCGCCCCGCCCCTGCGCGGTACCTCTGGTCCGCGCTGTGCATCTCGTCGCTCGCGGGCTGCGGGAAGGGTTCCTTCGAGGGGGACTCCTACCGTGAGCTGATGGACGAGGCCGTCGAGGCGGGCCTGCCGGGCGTCGCGCTCTACGTGTCCTCGCCGAGGGACCACTTCGACGGCGCCGCGGGGGAGCGGCTGCTCGGCGAGGCGGACTACCAACCGGACGATCTGTTCCGCATCGCCAGCAATTCGAAGTCCTTCCTGGGCGTGGTCGCCGCTCAGCTCGCCGTGGAGGGGAGGCTCGACCTCGACGATCCCCTGGCCGACCACCTGCCCGCTGGCCTCGTCTCCCGCATCGAGAACGCCGATAAGGCCACGCTCCGGCAGGCGCTGAACCACACGAGCGGGATGTACGACTACCTCGGCTCCGACGGCTTCTGGGAGGAGGTGGATGACGGACGGACCCGCGCCTGGACCACCGAAGAGGCCCTCACCTACGCCTACGATGAGCCTGCCAGCTTCCGGGCGGGGACGGACTGGGAGTACTCCAACACGAACTACCTGCTGGCTGGGCTCGTCATCGATGAGGTGGTCGGTCACCACCACTCGATCGAGATCCGCGAGCGCATCCTCGACCCCCTCGGGATGACGCACACCTTCTATGAGCTGGAGGAGCCCGTCACCGGCGACCTCGTCCACGGATACAGCTACTACTTCGAGCGGGACGAGCTCTTCGACACCGACGAGCTGGAGCAGGGCTACGGGCTCGCCGACGGCGGGATCGTCGCCACGGCGGCCGACATCGGCACCTACATCCGCGCGCTCGGCGCCGGTGACCGCCTGCTCTCCGACCCCGTCCGAGGCGCCCTCTTCGGCGACACGATCGAGACCGGGGAGGGTGATGACTACGGGCTGGGCATCAGCGTCTTCCCGAGCCGCTACGGCGACGTGGTGGGGCACGGGGGGGCGCTCGAGGGCTACCTCTCGGAGATGTACTACTACCCCGATGAAGACACGACGATCGTCGTCTTCACCAACACGACGGACGGCTACTTCCGGGCGGAGTCCAGCCCCGAGGACGTGTTCGACGACCTCATCGGCGCGGTGGAGCGGCTGACCTTCTGACCGCGCAGCCCGGAGGCGCCTCCCGGACGGGGGAGGACGGGCGGGAGGACTGGGGGGAGGACTGGGGGGAGGACTGGGGGCCTTCCCGGGTGCTGAATCGTGAATTTTGTCGACTTTAGATCCATCGCCGTCCCCTTCCGGCTGGATAGGGGGCACCGAGAGGATCAACGCTTGGGATCAACCGGCGACACCCCCGTCTCCGAATCAGAGATCAGCTCCGCTCTGCGGGGGCGCGTGGTCGGCTGGGTCACGCTCGCCGTCGCCGCGGTCTGCTTTGGACAGGCTCTCTTCCTCGGCCTGCAGGCGAAGGGTGTCCTTGTATTGCCCACAGTTCGGAGGGTGGAGCAGCCCTGGGCCGTCATCGCCGGAGGCGTCCTGACGGGCATCATCACGCTCACGCTCCGCCGTGGATACAAGCGGGAATCTGTCGGTGGGTCGTGGGTCGGCGTGGTGCTGGCGAGCGCGGCGCTGTGCGGCATCGCCGCGCCAAAGGCTTGGTTACAGGAGGCGATACCGCAGATCGTCTGGGTGCCGGTGTTGATCGCCGCCGCCACCTGTGACCTGCGGTGGGCCTTTGTCTGCTTCGGTCTCGAGTTCATGTTTCTGTTCGCGAGACACGGGCTTCAGCCAGCGCTGATCAGTCCCAATTCTTGGATCAACATGGTCGCCATCCTCGGGCTCGTGGTGGCGCTGCGGTGGCTCCACGACGAGGGGCTGCGCGCGGCCAGCCGGGCGCACCGACGGATGTTGGGGGCGCTCTTTCACGACCCCCTCACCGGCCTGCGCAACCGGCACGGCTTCGCGGAGCGCCTGGCCCGGCTCAACGCCGACGACGCATCTCCCCGCGGCTCGATCACCGTCCTGCGGTTCGAGATCGAACAGTTTTCGCGGTTGTCGAACGCGCTCGGTCGAGACTCTGCCGAGGAGACGCTCAAGCAGGTGGCCATGACCGTGGGGGCCGAGATCGGGGAGGGGGAGGCGGCGGCGCGGGTGGCGACGCATGACTTCCTGCTGCTGCTGCGGGGGCTCGCGGGCCCGGCGGAGGTGGAGGGTCGGGCGACCCGGATCGCGGAGTCCCTGGAGCGGCCACGGCGGGTCCGTGGCCGTGAGCTGCGGCTCTCGGTGCGGGTCGGCGTGGTGTTCGTCGAGGCCGACGAGCCGGCGGAGGCCGAGGCCGTCCTCCAGCGTGTGGATCAGGCGGTCGCCTTGGCCCAGGGGGGCGGGCGCCAGCGGGTGGTGATCCTCACGCGACAGAGCGCGGTCGACGGCTCCGATCGCGCCTTCATCCTCTCCCAAGACCTCCACGGCGCGCTCGCGCAGGGGCAGCTCTTCGTCGTCTATCAGCCGATCGTCCACCTGAAGACCGGCCGGATGGTCAAGGCCGAGGCCCTCGTTCGTTGGCGGCACGCCACGATGGGCGCGGTCAGCCCCGCGGAGTTCATCCCGATCGCCGAGGCGAACGGCACGATCCACGACATCGGAGACTGGGTGTTTCGAGAGGCCGTCCGCCAGACCCTCGCCTGGAGGGCCGCGGGGGCGTCGGGCTTCCAGATCAGCATCAACCGGTCGCCGGTCCAGTTCCGGGAAGACCCCGACAGCCGCCACCCCTGCCTGCTCATGCTCGATGAGCTCTCGGCCCCCGGCGACGCGGTGGTGCTGGAGGTCACCGAGGGCGTCCTGCTCGACGCAGACCCCGGCACCCGAGACCGGCTCGCCGCCCTCCGCGAGGCGGGCATACAGCTCTCCCTCGACGACTTCGGTACGGGCTACTCCTCGATCGGGCAGCTCCACGGCTTCGACATGGACCTCCTGAAGATCGATCGGCGCTTCGTGAGCGGGCTCACGAGGGGGTCGAAGGACTATCTCCTCTGCGAGAGCATCCTGCGGATGGCGCACTCGCTCGGCCTCCAGGTGGTGGCGGAGGGCATCGAGACCGAAGAGCAGCGCGCCCTGCTCGAGGAGCTCGGCTGCGACTATGGTCAGGGCTACCTGCTCGGGCGCCCGATGCCCGCGGAGGCGCTGGCGAGCTGTTGGTGAGCCGCCTGAGGCGTGGCGGGCTCCTCAGCCGATGATCCGGCCAGGACCGTCCACTTCGGACTGATCATCTGGGTCGCGCTCTTCGTTCGGCAGGGCGGCGGGGAGCTGGGCCTCGTAAACCGACCGGGAGGCCGCTCGAACCTGCATCTCCGGCTGGTAGAGGCGCACGGTGTTTCGCCCCGCCTCCTTCGAGCGATACAGGGCGAGGTCGGCCTGCTTGAGGAGGGCCCCGGGGCTCAGCCCACCGTTCACGGTGAGGGCCAGGCCGATGCTAGCCGTGCAATGGTGGAGGCCACAATCGAGGATGTAGGGCTCGTTCAGGGCGCTGAGGATCCGGTTCGCCACCTTCTCGGCGATCTGCGTCGCCCGATCGAGGTCGGCGCCGAGGTTCTCGATGAGCACGACGTACTCATCGCCCCCCAGGCGGGCGACGGTGTCCGCTTCTTGAACCGTCTGCACCAGCCGCCGACCCACCGCCTGGAGGAGCTGGTCTCCCGTCGCGTGCCCGTGGGTGTCATTGAGGGTCTTAAAACGATCGAGGTCGAGCATCATCACCGCGACGGCCTCGCGGTCGGGGGAATGGCCGAGGAGCGCTTGCTGGAGCCGGTCTTCGAGGAGCCGCCGGTTCGGCAGCTCGGTGAGAGAGTCGTAGAAGGCGAGGTGGTTTACGTACGCCTCATGCCGTCGGCGTTCGGTGAGGTCCTGGATCGAGCCTGCGAGGCGGATGGGCTGGCCGGAGGCGTCGTGACAGAGGATCCCGCGGACGTGCACGGGCAGCCAGCTCCCGTCCTCGCAGCGGAGGCGCAGCTCTACGTCAATCGCGTGCTCGGTGAGGGTGAGCGCGCGCTCGAGCAGGGCGTCGAAGGCCGGCCGGTCGTCCGGGTGGACCCGCTCCCGCCAGAAGGCGCCGGCCAACGAAGCGCCCTGAGGGGGCAGGCCGAGCATCTCCGCCCAGCGGGCGGAGTACGAGCAGGCGTCGCGGGACAGGTCCCAATCCCACCAGCCGTCGTTCGTCCCCTCCAGCACGAGGGCCAGCCGCTCCTCAGACTCGCGGATCGTGTTGAGCTGCTCCTGGATGAGGCGCTGGTCGGCCTGCTGGTCCAGGTAGGCCGCGCACTGCTCGGCCACGAACCCGAGCATCAGCAGGGTGCCGTCGGTGAGGGTGTCTACCATCTCGAGGCGGGTCCGGGTGTTCCCGCCGAGGAGGAGGGCGCGGGTCTGCTCCCGGCGCCCCGTGATGATGCAGAGCACCCCCTCGTGCAGGATTTGCCCGGGGAGCGCCTCGAGCTGATCGGGCCGGAGTGGACGAACCCCGATCTCACCTTGGGTCGCCGCGTTCATCGACCGCAGGGCCCGCTCGAGCTGTTCGGCGCTGACACCATCCGGCAGGCCGCGGACGGCGAAGGAGGGGGCGCCGCCCTCGGTCGGGAGGAGGACCGCCCCCACCTCGAGGTCGAGGACGTCGATGATCATCTCGGCGAAGGTCGGTGCGACGGGGAATGCGTCGTTGCGCCGGATGAGGCGGGCGAAGGCGCGGGTGAGGCGCTTGAGGTCACGCGCCTGGTGGTCGAGGCGGCCACGGAGCTCAAGCAGCTCCTGCTCCAGCGTGCGGTTGGCCGCCGTTCCGGAGAGGTGCCCCCCGCGGGCGGCGCTGACGGTCTGATTGTCCACGGCTGGCCTCCCCTTCGCAGAGTGGATCATCCCCTCGTGGATACTTCGATTTATACCGATTGACGGGATCTTCCTCGCGGTCAGTGCCTCACGACCTGTGGCATCCGGTCCGCGTGTGTCGCAGATCAGCTCGTCAACAGACTCCGGTCTCAGGGCACGGCCGAGGTGCCGAGGCGCCGAAACGAAGCGCCCCTCCGAGCGCGGGGCCCGGAGGGGCGAGGGGACTACCGCTTCTTCTTCGCGGACCTCTGGGCCTTGGAGCCCTTGTTCGCGGGGCTGCGGAAGCCGGGCCGCACGGCCTGATCCGACTCCTGCGTGAGCACGGAGCTCGGCATCAAGGGGTAGGGAGAGGAGGGGGTGGCCGGCGCGGGGATGTCGGTGTCGACCCCCTCGGCGGTTTCGGCGGTGTCGGGGGCGGGCGAGGTCGGCTCTACTTCAGACATGACGAGGACTCCCAAACTCGGGCCCTAACGCGCCGGCCGCGGCGCGTCGGGGGCGGTCGCTCCACGGCGGACAGGGTCGAGGCTTGCGAGAGTGTCTCGAGGGCGGCTATGATAGGTTGGCAGTTGCGAGCGTCGTTCACATTGAGCCCACCCCCCTACAGCGAGCGCCAGCCAGCCTGGTCGAACTGTAGCCGGCTCGGAGTCCAGCATGACCGTGGGGAGCCCCGTTCACATCCGGCGGCGGGAGTCGTGGCTCGATGCGTTCTCGCGGTTCTCGCCCGCGCCCGGCGTCGGCCGCGATGAGGCCCATCTGCGCCTCGCCCTACTTGACGAGCGTCTGTACGAGTGTTGGCACCTCGGCGAGCGAGTGGTCCTGCTCTGGTGCAGCGAGGGGCGCCACTTGCGGCTCCTCAACTTTCCGCACTACGCCTTGGCCGAGTATGTCTCGGGCGTGCGGGAGATCACCGGGGAGGCTGATCCCGTGCGGTTCATCGACGCCTTGGTGACCGAGGGGAAGCGCGCCGATGCCCCACGCTTCGACGAGGTCGCTCGTAAGCTGAACGTCAAGCCGATCGACTGCGCCCTCCCCTTCGATCCCGTGCGCGAGCTGGGCCCCGAGCTGGTCGATGCCCTGGTGCGCCGCTACAGCGTGTCCCTCTTCCAAGATCGGGCCGTCGTGTTGCTCGACATCGTCGGGTTTTCTACCCATTCGCCGATCGAGCAGGCCACGCTGTTGAACAGTTTGTCCTTCTCGATCAACGCAGCCTATGACAAGCTGTCCGGTCAGGACGGGTCTGTACAGTTCGCCCGCAGCCCGACCGGCGACGGGTTCTACCTCTGGAGCCGTTCGCCGGACTCGCGGGGCAACGTCGAGCTCTACAAGCTGATGCTGCTCCTCCTCGCCGACAACGCGATCGCCCGCGCCAAGTCCCGGACTCGCGCGGTCCCCGAGCTCAGGGCGGGCTTTCACGTGGGCGAGCACTACGAGTTCTTCCAGTCCGAAGGCCTCTCACCCTCCCTCACGAGCTACCTGGTCGGGCAGGTCACCATCGACCTCGCGCGGATGCTGGAGCGGGCGATGGCGGGGCAGATCGTCATCGGCGACTTCCCGCAGCCGGGCGTCCACTCGGGCTCGCCGGTAGAGGCGGCGCCGGACTTCGTCTCTCGCATGCAGCGGGAGGTCACCGGGCTCGCCGGGATCCGAATCGCGGGCGAACAAGTACGCGACATCCGATGTTATCTCACCGGGCCGGCGGAGGCTGACGGCACCTTCGGCACCTCGCGCTACAGCGCGGTCGACAAGCACGGCGTGCGTCGTTTCATGTTCAACGCGAAGATCAACATCTACCGGCAGGGCGCGGCCCCGATCTTCCTCGGGGTGCGGGATGCCGACGTACGGAAGCTCGACGTGGAGCCGTATTCAGGGCTCCCGCCCGCTGCTCCTTGATGCGCTGCCCTAGGCCTTGATGCGCTGCCCTAGGCCTTGATGCGGTACCCGCCCATCTCGTTGTTGAAGATCCAGGCCACGACCTCTCCGATCTCGAAGCGGTCGCCCATGTAGGTCTGGATCGTGGCGGCGGCCGACCCTGCGTCGCGCAGGACGGCGCGCGAGCGCAGCATCTTGCGGAAGCGCTCGACCCAGCGGGACATGTTG
Organism: Myxococcota bacterium; assembly: GCA_044344255.1. Classification (GTDB taxonomy): domain Bacteria; phylum Myxococcota_A; class UBA796; order UBA796; family UBA2385; genus JBIJDH01. The sequence goes on along the minus strand of JBIJDH010000022.1, from coordinate 23,043 downwards.
CTCGGACGGAGGTCGATCCAGCCCTTGGCGATCCAGACCTCGCGGGCCGGGGTCTCACTCAGCGGCACGGTGGTGCCGTGGCCCACCAGCTCGGGCACGTTGATGCGGGGGCCGCGCAGCATCCGGTGGCCGTCCGGCAAGAGGACGGGGATGCCGATGCTGGGGGCCACGCGGGCCACGCCCGAGGGCTCGAGCGCGACGAAGAGGGCCTCGGAGATAGCGAGGGGATCGAGGTCTTGGGCGATGAGGCGCTCGACCGAGCCGTAGGCGTGCTTGAAGAGCTGGGCCTCGAAGAGGAGCTTGCTCAGCTCGGGGGGGCCGAGGCGACCGAGGGCCACGCTCGTGATGCCGCTCTCCTTCTCGACCTGGTCGAGGTCAAAGAGGGCGGTGCTGCGGAGGAGGCCCGCCTTGTAGGAGGGGTCCATCACGGCGCCGTCGAGCGCGCTGATACAGTCGTTTCCAGTGTTGGCGCCGCGGATCTCCTGCACGACGACGCGGGCGATCTCCTCCGGGGTGATGTACTCCATCTGACCGAGCGCGGTGATGGCCGCGAACTCCCCGCGGGTGAACACGCCGTTCTCACCGGTGTCGACCACGGGGACGACGAGCTCGCCGTCCTTCTCATAGCCGGCGGGGTCTTCCCGGAGGGCGAGGGTGGGGCCGTCGAAGGTCACCTGCCGGGGCTTGAACAGATCCGAGTTGCCATGTTTGTCCACAGCGCGGCGGATGTGGACGGCCCGGTAGCCGATCATCGCGGCCGGCTTGACCTCCTTCACGATGGGGGAGTCTGGCGTGCGGGCGAGCAGGAAGAGCAGGCCGGTGTGGCCGAAGGCGGCCTCTGTCTTGGCGAGCAGCTTGCGGCTCGGCTTGTCCTCGGAGTGGGTGTAGGGGATGTTCATCCCCATGCCGCCAGTGCCGGTGGTGCCCACCTTCAGGTACACGCGTGTCTGGTAGTCGGTGGTGGCCTTGTGCAGCAGCCGCACGTGGCGGATGAGCTGGGGCACCGACTGGCTGAGGAGGAAGGTCTCGACGTCTTGGAGGCCGCCGGGATCGAGCCCGTCTTCGCGCAGCCACTCCCGCACCTTGGCCGCGCCGTCGAAGACGTCCTGGTAGGACAGGCCGGTCGCGGTGTTGACGCTGTCGACGATCACCTCGGGCCGATGCTGACGGATCAGGCGGACGAGGTGGTTCTCCTGGTAGGAGGACTCGAAGTCATCGTAGAGGGTGCGGAGCAGCCTACGGCGGAGGGTGGGATCGGCCATCACCTTGGCGCGGGGCTGCTCGGCGAGGTCCGTGGGGAGGAAGAGGTCTCCCCAGGCGGGCACGAAGGCGACGCGGTCGCCGTACTCGGCCTCGAGCACCTTGCAGGCGGCCTCGGCCTCGGCACGGAGCAGCGACGCGACGACGATGCGCCGGGGGTCGAGCTGCTCGACGATGTGACGGCACACCTGGAGGCCGACGAGGCCGGCGCCACCGAGGATCAGGAAGTCGTGGTACATGCGCGCCCTCTGCTGGGGGCTGGAGCCTAACCACCCTCGCTCGGCGCGGCCCCCCCGGGCGGTTCGGCCCCCCCGGGCGGTTGGGCGCCCGGGGCCGGGGGGAGCGCGTAGACCCCAGGTGCCACCGGCGGGCCGAGGTCCTGCTCGAGGGTGTCGGGGATCTGGCGCCCGTCGCGCTCGATGGCCAGGACGTGGCTGAAGCCGGCGGCGCGCAGGTCGGCGGGCAGGGACGGGTCTCGCTCGCCGCGCAGCCAGGCGTCACAGCGGCGCCGCAGCCGGCCGCCCACGTCGTCTTCGCGCCGGGGGCGCAGGCCCTCGAGCATCGGCAGGCCGTGGACGGTCTGGAGGCCGAGCGCCGCCCCGCCCTCGCCGGAGAGGTCCACCACCGCGGTGCCCCCGTGGTCGGCCACCCAGCGCGCCGCCTCGGCCCCGGTGGGCTCCCCGCTGGCCCCGACCGAGGTGGCGAGGCGGGTGGCGGGGAGGAAGGCGAGGGCGGCGCCGAGCGGGAGGGCGCGGAGGGGGAGGGGGAGGCGATCGAGGCCGCGGCCGAGCAGCAGCCCGAGGGCGGGGACGAACAAGAAGATCGCCCGCAGCGGGTGGTGCATGCGCGAGAGGCCGGGGACGAGGTGCAGCGCCCAGGCGAAGGGGGAGACGAAGAGGGGCTGCTCGCGGGTCCAGCCGACCGTGGGGCCGAGGGCGATCGTGCCGGCGAGCAGGGTCACCGCCAGCCAGCGCCGCTGTCCGCGCAGGGCGAGCGGGGTGAGGAGTCCGAGCAGCAGCGCCGGTTGCAGGCGGAGGCGCTCGGGCACGAGGTCGTGGCCGAGGGCGCCCGCGAGGGGGAGCCGGGTGAAGCCGGCGGGGGGCGCCTCGCTCGGGAAGGCGCCGCGGAGGGGGGACAGCCAGATCGCGTAGGGGAGCAGCGGCAGGGCCGCGGCGAGGAGGCCGGCCCGGGGGCGGAGGATCAGGGCGGCGAGGCCGAAGAGCAGGCCCGTGTAGAGGTAGCAGAGGCCCTGAAGGCCGAGGAGGAGGCCAGCGGCGACGCCCGCCCGGCCGCCGGGGCGGTGGAGGGCGACGAGCGCGAGCAGCCCGGGCCACGCCACCCCGGAGAGCGTGCGCCCGCCGCTGATCTCCGACAAGGAGACCGGGCAGGTGGCGAGCAGGGCGGTGATGATGAAGGTCGTGCCGAGCCGGAGGCCCTGGGCGCGGAGGAGGAGCGCGGCGGCGAGCAGGTTCCCCAGGTGGTGGCCGAGGGAGGCGAGGTTCCAGCCGAGCGGCATCGGCAGGCCAAGGGGGCCGAGGAGCCAGCCATCCCAGGGGTTCGGGATGTGAAAGACCAGCGGCAGGGCGCCCTCGGGCCAGCTCTGGAGCGCGAGCCAGCGCGCGGCTCCCCCATGGCCGCTCGCCCACCACAGCCACCAGCCGCCGAGGAAGTCGCGGTGAGTCCAGGCATAGTCCGAGCCCCAGACGTGGTCGGCCATCGCCGGGAGCAGGGGGCCGAGCGCGGTGAGGCCGATGCCGAGGACGCCGAGGGCGAGGGCGACGCCGCCGAGCCGCCTCACGGCCGGCCGCTCATGGGGCGATGACCACACAGCTCTCGATGGTGTCGGCCTCGAGGCCCCAGGCGCGACAGCCGCGCTGTTTGCCGCCTTCCCGCTCGAAGAGGCGGATCACCCAGGTGGTGGTCTCCGCCGTCGCGGGGCCCGCGCAGGCAAAGAGCGTGTTCTTGCCCTGCTTCCAGGAGTCGGCGCAGTCCGAGCGGGTGGCGCAGGCGCTCGTGTCTACGGAGGGGAGCTCGAGGTAGTGGTCCTCCCAGCCCTGGCTGGCGCTGCCTTGGACCCGCGGCAGGTTCTGCTCCTCGATCCAGGGCACCGCCGCCGCCGCCGACTCCAACACCGTGAGCTCCACCACGCCGGCGTGGCCTTCGATGGAGAGCGAGTACCAGTAGGTGCCGAAGCGGTCGCAGCCGGCCGTGCCGGCCTCGCAGCAGCCCCAGCGGAGGTCGTCGATCTGGACGCCCTCGTCGCCGTCGCCGCCGCTGCCGCCGTCATCACAGTCCTCGGTGGCGGTGTCGCAGGTGCTGCCGCAGCCTGCGCCGAGCCCGATCAGGCTGACCCAGCCGACGACGAAGCGGGCGCAGCGGGCGCTCGTGCCTCCCCGGCGGCCGAGCGGCTCCATTCAGGCGGGCTCGGGCGATTGGGCTTCTTCTTGTCCTTCGTGTGCTTCGTGTGCTTCGTGTTCTTCGTGGGCTCCAACGCTGCGCTGGCGGGCCCCGGCGCGGAACAGCCGCCGCTCGAGCTCGAGCAGCAGGGCCTCCAGGCCCTCCCCGGACTGGGCGCTCACGAGCATGCCGCCGTACCGCTCGCGGAGGCTGCTCCAGAGCTCGGGCGGCACGGCGTCGACCTTGTTGAGCACGAGCAGGATGGGGGAGTCGGCGACGCCGAGCGAGTCGAGCGTCTTCTGCACCTCGGCGAGGTGCACGTCGAGCTCGGGGCTGGCGGCGTCGCAGACGTGGAGGATGAGGTCGGCCTCGACGGTCTCCTCCAAGGTGGAGCGGAAGGCGTGCAGCAGGTCGGCCGGGAGGTTGCGGATGAAGCCGACGGTGTCGGTGATGATGATCTCGCGCTCCTCGGGGAAGCGCATGCGGCGGCTGGTGGGGTCGAGCGTGGCGAAGAGCTTGTCCTCGGCGTCGACCTGGGCGCGGGTCATCGTGTTGAGCAGGGTGCTCTTGCCGGCGTTCGTGTAGCCGACGATGGCCACGCTCGGCAGGCCCACCCGCTTGCGGCGGGCCCGGCGGAGGTCGCGGTTGCGCCCGAGCTGCTCGAGCTCCCCCTCCATGCGCGTCTGCCGCTCCTCGGCGCGCCGCTTGTTGATCTCGAGCTTCGTCTCGCCGGGCCCGCGCCCGCCGATGCCGCCGGTGAGCCGGCTCATCGCGGTGGGCATGATCGCGAGGCGGGGCCTGCGGTAGCGGAGCTGGGCGAGCTCGACCTGGAGCTTCCCCTCGCGGCTGCGGGCGCGCTGCGAGAAGATGTCGAGGATGAGCTGCGTGCGGTCGAGCACCTTGAGCTCGGTGTCGGTGGCGATGTTGCGGAGCTGGCTGGGCGCGAGCTCCTGATCGAAGACCAGCACCTCGGCCCCTTGCTGCATCGCCCGGACCACGATCTCCTTCAGCTTGCCCTCGCCGATGACGTAGCGGGGGTCGCGCTCCTTGCGCATCTGGAGCACGCGGCCCATCACCTGGAGGCCGGCGGTCTCGGAGAGGCGGTAGAGCTCATCGAGGGAGGCGTTGGCGGCCGGGGCGTCGCGGGTGGCGACCCCGATGATGATGCAGGCCTCCTTGCCCGGCACCCTGCGGGTGACCTCCCCCTGGCTCCAGCGGCCCTCGAGCTCGGTGATGAAGGCCTCGAAGTCGGCCTCCCAGCCGTGCACGGACTCGCGGCGCTCGTGATCGTAGGGGAGCTCACCGGGCACCTCGGGGCGCAGCGTGGCGACCTCGACGAAGCCGGGGAGCCCGTCTCGTTTGGCCTCGACGACGATCATGGCGTCAAGGCGGAGGAGGGAGAGGTCGGTGACGTCGTCCTGGGTGAGGGGCTCGCCGCGGAGGTGCGTGTGCACGAGCCGGATGCCGCGGAAGCGCCCCGAGCCGGCTCGGGCGCGGCTGAGATCCGGGATGAAGAGCCGGTGGGCGTCGCCGACGATGACGTGGCTGACGGTGCCGCGGCGGTCGATGACGAGGCCCACCTGGCGGGCGACGAGGCGGGAGACCTCGGTGAGCCGCCGGGCGACCTCGGGGTTGATGAAGGCCTTGGCGGGCACCCTGCGGTCGTAGAGCGAGAGCAGGGCCTTGGACTCGCTGTGCTTGAGCCCGTCTGTGTTGCCGTGGAGGGTCGGGATGGGGGGCTCCGAGCGCGGGGGGGCGTCGCTTGACTTATTGGGCGGTGGGCGCCTTGCCCAGCCCGTCGCCGACGACACACTCGACCTCGCGGTGCACCTGGGCGCCCCAGCGCTGCTCGGTCTTCCAGTGATCTCGGGTGGTCGCGCCGATGTCGGCCTTGACGAGGGCCGCGTTGCAGGCATCGACGATGCTGCGGCACTGCCAGCTCGCGAAGAGCGGCGCCCCCTTGATGCGGATGTTGACGCAGACGTCCCCTGCGAGGTCACCCTCGGACTCCCCCGACTTCCAGATGACCGTCCACAGGGCGCCCATGGTGTCGAGGACCCGCTGGACGGTCGCGTTGTAGAGGAGGTCGGTCACGCCGGTGACGCTGTTCTCCTCGGAGGGGGAGATCACGTTGCTCGTGATCACGAAGGCCGCGCCGTGCACGCGCAGCACCTTCGCGGGGACGTTGGCGATCACGGCGCCGTCGAGGATGCGGTCGCCGTGGTAGCGCATCCCGGGGAGGGAGGGCGGCAGGCCCGAGGCGGCCCGCACCCCGAAGCCGACGCTGCCCGACACGGTGAGGTGCGGCTCGGCCTTGTTCAGGTTGGTCGAGACCGGGAAGAAGGGGATCTCGGTGCAGGCGAGGTCGTTGGCGAAGCCCGGCAAGGTGGCGATGTAGTCGTCCAGCCACCTCTGGATGGCCCGGGTGGTGAGCAGGCTCCCGCGCAGGACGGCGCGGAAGAAGGGGCTGTGGATCGAGCCCTTCACGGTCGCTCGCACACCTTGCACCCGCTCTCCGGGGGGCAAGCTCTCGACCTGCACCATCCGCTCGAGCAGGGGCATGCCGCCCGCGGCATAGAGGGCGCCCACGACGGAGCCAAAGGAGGAGCCCGCGACGAGGTCGATGAGCACGCCCGCGGCCTCGAGCTGGCGGAGGAGCGCGATGTGGCCGCAGCCCCAGACCCCGCCGCCGCCCAGGGCCAGGCCCACCGTGCGGCCGACCACCGCGCGGGCGATCCGCCGGAGGGCGCGGCCGAGGGGGCGGGTCTGGTACTGCGAGAGCAATTCTGTGAAGCGGCCCTCGCGGAGGGCGCGGGCCCCCTCGGGATCGGAGACGAGGCGCACCACCTGGTTCGGCCGCGCCCTCGGGGCTTCGGCGGGGGCGCACTCGGCGGCCCAGTCGGCCACGACCTTGGCCCCCGCCTCCCGCGCCAGCCGCTCGTAGCCGGAGTTGACGCGGTCGATGCGGATGGTGTCGGGCGGGACCTCGGAGGTGACGGCGTAGGTGTCGTGCGGCTTGTCGGTGGCCCAGACCACCGTGGCCTCGTGCATGGTCGCGTGGTCGACCAGGGCCGCGAGGACGGCGCCCTTGGAGCGGCCGTCCGTCAGCAGCACCCGCTCGTAGGCGGGGTGTAAGCGGGCGGCGTTGAGCAGACCCGTGTCGGACCGGACGAAGGGGGCCCCGTTGGAGGACGGTGTCGACCAGATCACGTCGACCCGCTCGGAGAGGCGCTCCGCGCCCGGATCGCCGGGCTGGCCCGTGGCTCGGACGAGCCGCTGGATGGGCACGTCATCGAGCATGTCGTCGACCGCGGTGAGGCCCATGCCCTTGTAGAGCGAGTCGACGTTGATGGGGCCGTCGCTGTCGATGACGCAGATCTTCCGGCGGAGGGAGGGGTCCTCGTTGTGCATGCTGAACGCGGCTCCGATCGCCAGCGCGGACATGGGCAGGTCGATGTCCTGACCGACGAAGACCGTGATCCCGGCCGCGGGTGGATCGACCTGCACAGAGCTGCGCTGCACCGCGGAGAGGTATCGGCGCCAGAGCGAGCTGTGCATCTGTAGGATGGCGCGAAAGGTGGACCAGCTCCAGTCGAGGAAGAGCGCCCCGTCGTCGAGGTGGACCTCGAGGGTCCGCAGGGGCTCGTCCAGCCAACCTCTGGACGCGGCGTCCTGGCTGAAACAACCGACGTCCTGGAGGCGCTCGTCTCCGAACAGCTCGCCGGCGACGATGGCGCCGGCGTAGTCCCCGTTGGGGAGGTATCGCTGGCCGGTCCCGCAGAGGAGGAGCCCCACCCGCCCGCCGCGGACCCCCGCGGGGAGCCAGGGCCGCCGCTCCGCGTCGCGGTCGGTCGGGGCGCGGTACTCCCGGATCGTCGCGGCCTGCAGCGCCCGCTCCCGGACGACGCCCGAGAGCCCGTCGAGGTTCGCGTTGGCGGCGATGGCGCGTTGGATCAGGGCCGGTCTCCAGGAGCCGGTGCCGACGAGCTGCTCGAGCCACTCGCGGAGCTTCGAATATCGACCGAGCAGCGGGAGGAGGTCGGCGGAGAGGATGTGGAAGGTCTCGACCACGGAGAGCGCGTGGGGCACGACCTCCATGTTCGGCAGCGCCGTTTGGAGCAGGGCGAGCAAGGTGTCGATGTTGCCGAGCGTGGCACGACACGTGTCCACGCGGTCATTGGCCTCATCCAGGCCGGCGCCCGCGCGGTAGGCCTCGTCTCGGAGCGCCTCCTCGGCCCGGAGCGAGGCGAGCGAGATCGCCCGGTGGGCCTCGATATTGGAGAGGTTGGTGTGGTTCTCCTGGAGCGTGAAGCGGGAGTAGAGCTCGGCGCAGCCGATCCACTGCCCCGGGCCCACGTGGGCCAAGGTGATGGGGAGGGCGTCCGGCCCCACGTTGAGCACCTTGACCACGCCCGACCGGATCAGGAAGATCCGGTCGGGCGGCTGGCCGGCCCGGATGAGGGGCGTGGCCTCTCCCCCCGGGCCGTCCCGGCGGCCGCGGTAGGGCGTCGGGGAGGGGTGGACCACGCCCAACAGGGCGCCCAAGGCCTCCGGATCGGAGGCGAGGATGGGGTGCTCGAGGAGACCCGCCAGGCCCTCGAAGGGGGTGTCGTGGGCGGGCGGCTCGGGAGGGGGCGCGGTGCCGGAGGTGGTCATCGGCACGGAGCCGATCTTCCAGGCGGCCTCCAGCTCGGTGGCGTGGAGGTCGCGGGCCTGGGTGCGAGACGAGGCGTGCATAAGAGACTCCGAACGCGACCCCACGAACACGGCGGCCCGCCCGCGGCGAACGCCCCCGTGTCGGGGGCGTCCTCGGGGTCCGGTTGGCGCGGCCGCTGGGAGCGCCATAGGTGATTGTATGGCCTGTCGCCCCCTCCATCGCTCGACCTGCCGCTCGCGATCGCGGAATTTACAGGATTCGAATGGTCGGTCCTCGCTGCGGGGGCTCGGCGGGGCGGTGTGCTTCGGCCTCCTGCTCGGCTGCGAGTCTGAGGCGCCGGTCGAGCTCGAGGGGCGCACCGAGGCCCCGATGGTGGCGGCCGCGCTCCGGGCCCTCCGCCCGGAGCCCCTGATCGAGCTCGTCAACAACCCGAGGGCCTTCGTGCAGGTCGGGGCCGCCTGCCCGGCGGTGCTCTCCGTCCCCAAGGTGGACGACGGCCTCCGAGAGAGCTGGGTCGGCGGCTGCACCACCGCCGACGGCCTCGTGTTCGAGGGGCGCCTCGAGCTCTATGATGGCCCGGAGAGCGCCTGGGTGTCCGGGGAGGGCTTCGCGGTGCGCCGCAGCGACCCGCTCCACAGCGACCCGCTCCACGGCGACAAGCTCCTGTTTGCGCTCGACGGCTCGGTGGAGCTCGAAGAGCAGGGTGAGCTCGTGTTGATCGACGCCGCCGCCTCCTGGTGCGGCGGCCCGGGCCCGGCCTGCGCCTCCGGGCTGACCACGATCGACCTCTCCTTCACCCTCTACCTTGCGGCCGACGCGGAGGCGGAGGGTGGCCCGCTCGACCGTTACGAGGCCACCGTCACGGGTGCGGTCGACACGGCCCTCGCTCCCCTCTACGTCGAGGGCGCCTGGCGGGTCGACGACAGCTTGTGCCCCTCCGAGCCGCTCGGCGGCAAGATCTCGCTGCGGGGGCGGGATCGGCCGCTGGTTGACCTCGACGGCGCCACCCGCTGCGACGGTTGTGCGAGCTGGACCTTACAGGGTGAGCTGATGGGCTCTACCTGTGGGCTCGGCGAACGCTGAGGGTCGAGGCCGGTCGAGGCGAGGGGACGATGAGGCTGTCCGACTTCCAGTCGCTGCGCGCTGCCGGGCAGGCCCTGGACACGATGGCCGAGCTCGATCGCGCGCTGGTGGCCGATCCCCATGACCCCCTGCGCTGGAGCGAGCGCGGCGCCGCCTGGATGGCCGCCCAGGAGTACGAGCGGGGCATCGCAGACCTGCGGGCCGCCGCGTCCCTGCGCCCCGATCACCCCGAGCTGCTCTACAACCTCGCCACCGCCTTGCTCACCGCCCGTCGAGCCGCCGAGGCGGTGCCGCTGCTCGTCCGCGCGCTCGAGGTCCAGCCGAGCCACCTCCGCGCCGCCGCCAACCTCGGGGTCGCGCTGCGCACCGTCGGGCGCCTCCCGAGCGCCCGCTTCATCTTGGAGCAGGTCGAGGCGGCCTGCCCCGGTGACGCTGAGGTCACCTGGAACCTCGCGCTGGTCGATCTCATGGAGGGCGCGCACGGGGAGGGTTGGCGGCGCTACGAGGCCCGGCTGCGCCTCCCCGGCTTCTCGCGCCGCGACGTCGACCTGCCCCGCTGGACGGGGGGCCCGACCCGGCGGCTGCTCGTGACCGCCGAGCAAGGCCTCGGCGACTCCCTGCAGTTCTGTCGCTTCCTCCGAGACCTCCGCCAGGACCATCGCCCAGAGGTGGAGCACCTCGTCTTCGCGGTCCAGGCCCCCCTCGTCTCGTTGCTCCGCGATCAGGCCGATGAGGTCGTGGCGATCGGCGGTCCCCTGCCCGAGGCCGACACCACCGTGCCGCTGCTCAGCCTCCCCTTCACCCTCGGCCTCGACGCGGGCGACCTCCCGCGGCACGTCGCCTACCTCCGGCCGAGGCCCGAGCTCGTGCAGGCCTGGCGCCCCCGGCTGCGCGGGCGCCTCCGGGTGGGCCTGGCCTTCCAGGGCAACCCAGCCTACCCCGCCGATCGGGAGCGCTCGATCCCGCTCGCGGCCTTCGCGCCGCTGGCCACCCTCGCCGGGGTCAAGCTCTTCAGCCTCCAGAAGAAGCACGGGCTCGATCAGGTGGCCGCCCTCGGCCCGAGCCTCGGTCTCGTCAACCTCGGCCCCGAGCTCGACGAGGGCACCGCCCCCTTCCAAGACACCGCCGCGGTGCTCTCGCAGCTCGATCTGCTCATCACGTCAGACTCCGCGGTGGCCCACCTCGCGGGCGCGCTCGGGCAGCGGGTGTGGGTGGCGCTGCCGCGGGTGCCCGACTGGCGCTACGGCCTCACGGGGGAGGTCTATGCCTGGTACCCCACGATGCGGCTCTTTCGCCAAGAGGCAGACGGGGACTGGTCGGGCGTCTTCCGGCGCATCGCCCAGGCCCTGCGCGCCGAGGTCGGGGGATAGCGGACGGCGGATAGCGGACGGCGGATAGCCGAACGGGGTGCGGGTGATAGGCGGGCGGCGTGCAGGAGCCCGTCACCGCCCGATCGATGATCCGCCTCGCGGTCCCCGCGGCGCTGTCGGTGATCTTGAACAACGCCTGGCGGGTGGTCGACCAGTACAGCGTGCAAGGCCTCGGCACGAGCGCCCAGGCCGCCATCGGCTCCTTCATCTTCGTGCTCATCCTCTGCTACGCAGCTTGGTCGCTGGTGGCGGCGGGGCTCGGGCCGCTGCTCGCCCGGGCGACCGGGGCCGGGGACACCGCGATGCAGCGGCGGGTGCTCGGCAATGGGCTCCTGGCCTCGATCGTCGTCGGCCTGCTCGTGCTCGGGGTGGCGGGGCTCACCGCCCCCACCCTGGCGGGCCTCGTCGGCCTCGAGGGGGAGCCGGCCCGGATGGCCGTCGAGTGGATGCGCATGCTGTCGATGACCGGCCTCGCCCTCGCGGTGGCCCCGGTGATGGACGCCGCGTTCTTCGCCCTCGGCCGCACCGCCATCCCGATGGCGCTGATGTTCCTGGCCACCGCGCTCAACGCCGCCTTGAACCCGCTGTTCATCTATACGCTCGGCTTCGGAATCTCCGGCTCGGCCCTGGCCTCGGGCCTCTCGCGGCTCGTGACCGTCCTCATCGGCCTCTCGCTGCTGCTGCGGATCATCGGGCCCACCTGGGCCGATCTCCGCCCGCACCCGGACACGCTGCGCCGCATCGCCCGCGTGGGGGCGCCGGTCGCGCTCAACACCGCCAACTACGCGCTCGTCTACTGGGCGATGCTCGGGATCGCCATCTCGCCCCTCGGCCCGAACGTCAACGCCGCGCTCGGCATCGGCTTCTCGGCCTTGGAGGGCTTCACCTGGCCGCTCTTCCACGGCATCTCGCTGGCCGTCGCCAGCATCGTTGGGCGGCAGCTCGGGGCGGGGCGGGTCGATCAGGCCCTGCGCGCCGTCCGCTTTGGCCTCCCCATCTCCAGCGCGGCCGGCCTGCTCGCCGCCCTCGCCTTCTATTTCGCCGCCGAGCCCCTCTGCGCGCAGTTCACCCGGGACCCTGCCGTGCTGCGTGAGGCGGTGCTCTACGCGCAGGTGCTGGCCTTCTCCCAGCTCTTCGTGGCCTGGGAGTCACTCTCCGAGGGGGTGCTCGAGGGCTCCGGGGCGACGCGGGCGATCTTCATCTGGTCGGTCCCCTTGAACCTGCTGCGCATCCCGCTCGCCTACCTCTTCGCCTTTCCGCTCGGGATGGGCGCCGCCGGCGTGTGGTGGGCGATCAACCTCACCACGATCGCCAAGGCGGCCGGCAAGGGCTGGTCGGTCTGGCGCGGCGGCTGGCAGACGCACCGGATCTGACCCACCGGGCATCTGACCCACCGGATCTGAGCGGGGGCCTACTCCTCGTCGAGCTCCTCGGCCTCGTCGTCGCTCGGCTCCTCGGGGGGCGCCAAGGGGATGTCGTCGGGGAGGCCGCCCACCTTGAGCACGAGGTCTTGGAGGTCGAGGGGGATGGGCGAGAGCACCTGGATGCGCTGCCGGCTCACCGGATGCCAGAAGCGGAGCTTCCAGGCGTGCAGCGCGAGGCGGGACCAGGCCCGGGCCGCGTAGCCGCCATACCGGCGGTCACCGACCACGGGGTGGCCGGCCTCGGCGGCGTGCTTGCGGATCTGGTGGGTGCGGCCCGTCTTCAGCGCCACCTCGACGAGGCTCATCCCGGCGCCGGAGGAGATGCGGCGGAAGCGGCTGTGGGCGTCCTCGCCGTCGATCGGGGTGGTCCAGTCGCCCTCGGGCCCGGGATCGCCCACCACCACGATGAGGTAGTTGCGCTTGATGCCACCCTCGCGGAAGCCCTTGGCGATCTCAACGTTCATGTCGGGGCTGCGGGTGACGAGCAGCAGGCCGGAGGCGGGGGTGTCGAGCCGGTGGTGCAGGCCGACGTACCGCTCCGCTTCGGAGAGGATGCCGTAGACGTGCACCCGGGTGCCCTCGGCCGTGCCCTGGGAGGGGAGGCCGGCGGGCTTGTCGACCACGAGCAGGCCGCGGTCTTCGTAGCGGATGGGGAGCTTCGGGGTCTCTACGCGGTCAGCGACGGTGCGGACCTCGACCACCGCCCCCACCGGCACGTGGGCCGCGGGGTGCGTCGTGATGGTGCCGTCGATGCGCACCCCGCCCTTCCCGATGAGGGAGCGGGCCTTCTTGCGGGAGAGCTGGGTGGAGCCGGCGACGCAGCGGTCGAGGCGGTCTTCCTGAAGGGCGACGAATCGTTCGCGCATGGCGCTCCAGGCGGGTCCGGTGGAGGGGCCGCCTGTGTAGCCGACCGGCGGTCGCCGTTCCAGGTTAGCCGGGAGGCCTCGGAGGTGCGGCATGTCGTTCGACAGGTCCAATCTCAGAAGATCCCCCATCCGCAGATTCCCCGTCCGCAGATCTCCCGTCCGCGTCGCGGTCCTGCTCGCCCTGGCCCTGCTGGGCCTCGGCTCGGGCTGTGAGAAGGTGAAGGCCCTCGCCCGCGAGGCGGGGGTGGGCGCGGACGAGGGTGAGGCGGCCAAGGGGGGCGACGAAGCCGGCGAACCGGCGAAGGAGTCCGACCGGGAGGGCCGCGGGGGCGCCTCGGCGGCGCCGATGGAGGCCCCGCCCGCCCTGCAAGACCTCGTCGTGAAGCGGGGCGAGGTCTCGATCATCGCGGTGAAGGACGGTGAGACGGAGGTGCCGGCGCGCTTCGACGGGGTCACCGGCGACTTCACCTTCCGCGACGGCGCACACCAGCAGGGGCTCTCCGGCTCCGCCTCGATCGATCTCGCCCGCTTCGACTCCGGCCTCCCCGCCCGCGATCAGAACGTCGTGGACGTCTTCTTCGAGGTGTCGAAGCACCGAAGCGCCCAGTTCCAGCTCACGAGCCTCGAGGGGGTCCCCGAGGAGGGCATCGCCGTGGGCTACGACAGCCCCGCCACCGCGACGGGCAAGCTCACGGTTCACGGGCAGACGGTCGACGTGTCGGCGAAGGTGCGGCTGAGCCGCAGCGGGCCGAGCGACTACCACGTCGACACCACCGAGCCCATCGCCCTCTCCGTGGCCGCGCTCCACCTCGCCGACCGCCTGACGCTGCTGCGTGTGCTCTGCGATCACAAGTCCGTGGAGGACACCGTGCGGGTCAACCTCCGCGTTGACCTCGGCCCCGCCGAGGCGAAGGTCACCCGGCCTCCCCTCGTCCGCCCCGCGCTCTCGCAGCCCTTGTTGCGGCGGGCGATCGAAGCCGACCCGAACGCCGCCACCAAGGAGGCGGCCGTGGAGCGACGCCGCGCGGCGCAGACGGAGGCCGCCGATCGGGCTACCGAGGGGCGCGGGGACGGCGACCCAGGCGCGGGGAAGGGGAAGGGGAAGGGCAAAGGGAAGGCGAAAGGGAAAGCGAAAGGGAAGGGTGATGGCGGGGGACTCTAACTCCGCCACGAAGAACCAACCGGAGATCCAGGTCGCACTGGGTCGGAGCGAAAGAACTTGGAATCTGCTCTCATGCACAGCCACCAGGGCCTCGGCTACCTGGTCTTCCTCGTCGGGCTCGTCAACGTGGTGTTGGTGGTGGCGGGGGGGCGCTCCGAGCCCCGCACCGCCACGCTCCTGCACTGGACGCACCTGCTCGGCTTCATGATGGCGGGGCGGATCGCCGTGGTGCTGGGGCTCGCCCTCTGGGCGGCGCTGCCGGGCTTCGGCGTGGCCACCTGGTGGACCTGGGCCGGCCTCCTGCTCTGGGCCCCCTGTGAGGTGGCGAACAAGCGCTTCATGCGCCCGGAGATCGCCGCCGTGCGGGAGGGCGGCGTCGGATCGAGCCGGATGGTGGTGGGGGTGGTGATCGAGCTGGTGGCCGTCATCGCCACCTTCGGCATCATGTCGGCCCACGGCTAAGTCGCGTGCCCGCCACCCTCGCCGTGATCGGCGACGTACACGCCGAGTGGGGCCGCCTCAAGCTGGTGCTCCGCCGCATCGCCGCCGAGAAGGTGGATGGCATCTTGCTCGTGGGCGACATCGCCTGCGCACACCACGCGCCGCCGAACAGCCTCCGCCGCACCCGCTACCTGATGAACGTCGACGGGGTGCTCCGCGAGGTGCGCAGCCTCGACGTGCCCGTGCGCTGGGTGCCGGGCAACCACGACATCCCCTCGCCCCCCTTCGAGGGCAACCTCGACCACCGGGTGGAGGAGGTGGCCGGCTACCGGGTGGCCGGCATCGGCGGCGCCGGCCCCGACCGCTTCGGCTTCCCCTACGAGTGGAGCGACGAGGAGCTGGCGGCGCGGGTGATCCCCGAGGCCGACGTCTACCTCGCCCACGCTCCGCCCAAGGACACCGCCCTCGACGTCGTGCTCAGCGGGGATCACGTCGGCTCGGCCAGCATCCGGGCCCTCGCCCTCTCCCGCCGCGGCGTGCTGCTCTGCGGCCACATCCACGAGGCGGCGGGGGTCATCCGCCTGGGCGAGATGGTCTGCATGAACGCGGGCGGCCTCGGCGCTCCCTGCGGCAAGCCCCAGGTGGGCTTCGTGCGGGGCCCGGAGCAGGTCTGGCACGAAGACCTCGAGACCGGCAAGATCAGCGCCCTCTGAGCCGGCGGGGGCCGCGTGCCGCTCAGTCGGTGGTCTGGCGGGTGATGCCGTGCTTCTTCATCAGCCGGGTGATCGACTTGCGGTCGATGCCTGCGGCGGTGGCGGCGCGGGAGACGTTGCCGTCGTAGCGGTCGATGAGGTCGATGAGGTAGGCCCGCTCGAAGGCCTCGACCATCTGGTCCTTCGCGTCCTTGAAGGGCAGGGCCGAGAGGGCCTCACCGCTGAGGGACGGGCCGGTGTTGGCCGGGCCGGTGCTGACCGGGATGGGCCCGCCCGCCGCGCCGGGAGGCTGGACCTGGGCCGAGCGGAGGCCCGCCGGCAGGGCGGAGAGCTCGATGAGCTCGCCGTCGCAGAAGGGCAGGGCCCGGCCGATGACGTTGCTGAGCTCGCGGATGTTGCCTGGCCAACGCCAGGCCTCGAGCAGGGCGGAGACCTCGGGGGAGAGACCGCGCACGCCGCGGTTGTGGGGGCTCACCCGGAGGATGTGATCGATGAGCAGCGGCAGATCGGAGAGGCGCTCCCGCAGCGGCGGCAGGCGGAGCTCGACGACGGCCAGGCGGTAGTAGAGGTCCTCCCGGAAGCGGCCGGCGGCGACCTCGAGGGTCAGATCGCGGTTGGTGGCGGCCACCACGCGCACATCGACGCTCACGGTGCGGCTGTCGCCCACCCGCCGCACCTCGCGCTGCTCGAGGGCCCGCAGCAGCTTCGGCTGCAATTCGAGCGGGAGCTCGCCCACCTCGTCGAGGAAGATGGTGCCGCCGTGCGCCAGCTCGAAGACGCCGGGCCGCCCCTCGACGGCGCCGGTGAAGGCCCCCTTCTTGTGGCCGAAGAGCTCACTCTCGATCAGGTTCTCGGGCGCGGCCCCGCAGTCGAAGACGACGAAGGGCCCGCCCACCCGCCGCGAGCGGGCGTGCAGCGCGCGGCTGGCGAGCTCCTTGCCCGTGCCCGTCTCGCCGGTGAGGAGCACGGTGAGGTCAGTCGGGGCGACGCGGCTGAGCACGCCGAAGACCTCGCGCATCGCCAGGCTTTGGCCGACGAGGCCCTCGAAGCGCGGCTCCTCGGAGGGGCGGGTCTCGAGCACCTCGTCCTTCGAGCTGAAGACGAGCTCGCTGCGGCCGACGCGGAAGCGGGCGTCGGGCGGGAGGAAGACCTCCTTGATGCGGATCGGCCCCACGAAGGTGCCGTTGCGAGACTCGAGGTCACGCAGGAGCACGCCGTCGCGGGTGCGCACGAGCTCGGCGTGGCGCCGGGAGACGGTGTCGTCGGTGAGCAGCACGTGGCTGCCGGCCTGGCTGCCGATGCGCACGAGGTCTTGCTCGAGCTCCCAGGTGTTGCCGAGCTCGGCGCCCACCACGCAGCGGAGCCGCATCCGGCGCAGGCGGATCTGGCGGTGCTGCGCGTTGGCGATGGTGCTCGTGACGTCCGACACGGCGGCATCGTAGCGCAGTTCGGCTGCGTCAGGGCGGCCACTCGGCGGGGGCCCAGTCTCCCATCGCGTGGACCTCGGGCTCGAGCCGCACGCCCACCTCCCCCTGTACGCGGGCCTGCGCGAGGCGGATGAGGGTGAGCACGTCCATCGCCGTGGCCCCGCCCTGGTTGACGATGAAGTTGGCGTGTCGCTCGCTGATCGCCGCCCCGCCCTGCACCCGGCCCTTGAGGCCCACCCGCTCGATGAGGGCGCCGGCGTGGTGCCCTGGCGGGTTCTTGAAGACCGAGCCGCAGGAGGGGAGGTCGAGGGGCTGGGTGGCCTTACGGCGCTCGAGGTGGTGGCGCACGGCGGCCTGCTCCTCGGCCACCCCCTCCCGGCACACGCGCAGGCGGGCCGAGATCACGATGGCGCCCGGGGGGAGCGTCGCGCGGCGGTAGGCGAATTCGAGCTCGCTCCCCGGCAGCTCGCAGACCGCCCCGCCGGGCAGGGCCACGCGCACGGAGAGCACGGTGGGGCCGATCTCGCCCAAGGCCGTGCCGGCGTTCATCCGCACCGCGCCGCCCACTGTGCCCGGCACGCCGGCGAGGCTGGTGAGCCCGCCCACGCCCGCCTGCTCGGCGCGCCGCAGCAGCACGGCGTTCAGGAGGCCCCCGCCGGCGGTGAGGGTGTCGCCGTCGAGCTGGCTCTCGCGGAGGCGCCCGCCGAGGCGCACCGTCAAGCCGCGCACGCCGCGGTCGGAGATGAGGCTGTTGCTCCCGTTGCCGAGCACCGTCACCGGGGCCCCGATCGCCATCACGGCGAGCAAGCGCTCCTCGTCCGGCACTTCGACGAGGCAGTCCGCCGGCCCGCCGATGCGCCAGTAGCCGTGGCGGAGCAGCGGCTCGTCGAGGCGCGGCTCCAGCCCCGCCCGCCGCAGGGGCTCGAGGCAGGCGGGGTCGAGCACGCCTCAGGCCTGGCCGAGCAGCTTCTTCAGCACGGCGGTGTCCCCCTGCAGGGCCACCCGCTGGGTGTAGAAGTCGAGGCCGCGGAGGCCGCCGAGCTCCTCGCCGCCGCCCGCGCGCCCGGGGCCGCCGTGCACCTGGTTCGGCAGCACGAGGCCGGGGGGCAGCGTCTGGTCGGACACCTTGGTGCCCACCACCTGCAGCCGCCCCGTCCAGGGGGCCGCCGCGAAGAGCAGCTCGCCCAGCCAGTCGCGGTCGTCGCCGTAGACGGCGCTCACGAGGCAGCCCTTGCCGCGGGCCAGGAGCTCGGCCCCCTCGGCGGCCCCGCCCCCATAGGGGATGAGCGTGGCCGCCGGCCCGAAGACCTCGTGCTCATGGGCCCGCGGCGCGGCGTCGGCGTCGGCGGCCTGGAGCAGCGTCGGCGCCACGAAGTAGCCCTTGCCCTCGGGGGCCCCTACGCCCTGCACGGCCTCGAGGCCGCCCGTCACCACGCGGGCCTGCTCGGAGAGGTGGCGGATGCCCTGGCGCACGTCGCGGAGCTGGGCGGCGGTGGCCACCGGCCCCATCGTGACCTTGTCCTCCGCCGGGTCGCCCACCACCACGCGGGCGAGCTCGTCGGAGATCGCGCCGGCGAGCTCGTCAGCCTGGCCCTCGGCCACGAAGATTCGGCGCACAGCCGTGCACTTCTGGCCCGTCTTCTGGGTCATGTCGCGCACGATGTTGCGCACCGCGAGGTTCCAGAGGTCACCGCCCACCTCCACGTCCGGCCCGAGCAGGGCGGCGTTGAGCGAGTCGGCCTCGATGTTGACGCGGGTGCTGCGCGCCGAGACCGCCGCGCTCGACCGCAGCCGCGCCGCGGTGTCGGCCGAGCCGGTAAACGCGAGGCAGTCCTGCGGGCCGAGCACGTCCATCAGGTTGCCCGGGGGCCCCGCCACAAAGGAGAGCGCCCCCTCCGGCATCAGCCCCGACTCGACCAGGATCTCGACCATCCGGAAGGCCGTGAGCGCCGTCGCCGTCGCCGGCTTCGAGACCACCGGCACGCCGGCGAGCAAGGCCACCGCCACCTTCTCAAAGGTGCCCCAGGCCGGGAAGTTGAAGGCGTTGATGTGCACCGCCGCGCCCGGCCGCGGCAGCCGCACGTGCTGGCCCACGTAGCGGGCGCCGGTGCTGAGCCGCTCCGCCTCGCCGTCGATCTGGAAGCGCGCCGCCCCGAGGCCCTGCCCGAGCTTGGCGTAGGCCGCCAGCGTGGCCGTGGCCCCATCGACGTCAAACTTGGCGTCGCCCCGCGTGCAGCCGTTGTTGTCACGGCAGAGGTCGAGCAGGGCCTCCCGGTGCACGTGGATGGCCTTGGCCATCTTGCCGAGCAGCTCACCGCGCTCGGCGAAGCTCATCGCGCGCAGGTTGGGGCCGCCCACCGCGCGCGCGTACTCGAGCGCCGGCCCGCAGTCGATGCCGCCGCCCAGGACCTCGGCCACCACACCCTCTGTGGAGGGGTTCACGAGCGCGATCGGCGCCCCCGACCCTTCGACCCAGCGACCCCCGACAAAGGACCTCAGACGGACCATCTCGACTCCCTGGGAGGCAACCCGTTCCCGCCCCCCGACGCCGCGCGAGCGTAGCCCGACCGCCCCCTCGGCGGAAGGCCCGCGGCCACGGCCGCGGTCGCCTGCGTGCGGGCGGCTCCGCGCCTCCCGCGCTGCCGCGGTCGTCCGCCCGCGCGCCTCCCGCGCCGCTCCCCGCGCGTCCTCGCCCTCGTCGGCGTGTTCGGTCCACCTTGACATCCGGGGGGCCGGTGGGCATGTTGGGGATAGCTGCTCGCAGCGGACCCGCGGTGGAAACACTCGGGTTCAGGACTCTGAAGCGCGAAGATGAAATGGGGGCGAACCGGTTTCGACGGGATTGTTGCGGTTTAGGTTGCGTGCCGAGGTATTCGGATCCTCGTAAATCACCGGAAAAAACCAACAAGTGCCAACAACAACAAGCACTTCGCTCTCGCCGCCTAACAAGGTAGTAGTTTAGAGCCGTCCGTCCTGGTATTGCCAGGGGTCCAGAGACGGGCGTGTCACGACCTGGATAGTCCTGGCCCTCTATGATGGCGTGGGGGGTGGGGACGATAAATAATCAAACAAATTCGCCGCTGACTTCCGTTCGGGGTGTGTCTCGAGACCTGACGGGAGTTGTAAACTCGGGGCTACGCACGTAGTGGCCGACATCTCACTGTTTCGGACGCGGGTTCGACTCCCGCCGCCTCCACTTTTTCAACAGAACCCCCAGCTTCGATCGTCATTTTTCGGGGCTGGGTGGGGCTGCGTGCGCTTCATGCGCTCGAATAGGACTGCTGATGCCCACCGACCTTCGAGCCCTGATTGCCGAGCGCAGAACGCACTTAACGCGATTCGCCAACCAGGGTGGACGCGAGGGCGAGGTCGAATTGGTGACCGGCAGGCCAGAGTGGCTGGAGAGGCCACGGGGCCGCGAGCTTAAGGCGCTGCTCCGGGCGCTGGATGCCGCCGGTACCCCTATCAAGGGGTCGAGCTTCGATGCGATCGCGCTTCCGGCTGGTCTTGAGCCGCGCCTCCACGACTCCCTGTGGATCGACGAGCATCTTGCGGCGTTCACGTTCGTCGAAATCAAGACGTCCAACCAGCCGCGCGTCGGACCCGGGTTCAGCGGGTTCTTCTTCGCCCTAACCGAGGGCGAGATCGAGGCCGCTGCGGTTCTGGGCTCGCGTCATCGGGTAGCCCTTTACAACAAGCGCACTGGGGAGCTGCTCATCACCTCAGTTGAGGAGATTCTGGCGCGTGCTTCGTCGCGAACGTGGCAGCTCTCGGTGTCCATAAGGTAGTGTACGCCCTTGAATACGGGGCTCCCGGGAGGTGCTGGGGGCTGGTTGAGCGCCACCCGCTGTCAATGGCTGCCGACGGCGGGCTTAGTGGGGTCAGGACTCTCCAATTGACAGCTCCGGTCTTTCGTCCCCCTGCTCCCGCATGGTAGCGCCTACCCGCGGCGACTTCGCTGGTCCTGCCCACGCCATGCCTCGGGTAGGCGCGCCACGACGCCGTCTTTGCCGAAGGCGCGGGCGGCATCCTGGTCACGGCCATCCGCCGGGAGGTGTCGCGTTGCTGGTGCCTCCATCAGGGCAGCGGTCTGCTTAAGGGAGAGCTGATCGGAGGAACCGCGGTCTCCGTGAGAGGGTGGCTGAGGTGCGCAGGGGAGATGCGGCGGTAGGGTCTGCCCCTGGGTGTCTGGCAGGAGAAGCTGGAGCCGCGAAGGAGCCGGGATGGAGCCGAAGGCGGAGAGGGCGCGCCCACGGGGGATGCCACCTGCTGGGACGGGGACGCGGGCCGGGCGACTCTGTTGTTAATTGGAGAGTCCCGACCCCGAGTCGGTGGATGCACGAGGCACTGCGCCAGCACGTCCACTGCGAAGCGTCAGGGAAACAGCCGCGAGTGCGGCGAACACTCTCCCGTGACGAAGTCGAGCACGTCACGCACCGGGTCGTCTTCGTCGAGCACGCCCACGTTCATGACGACGTGCAGAAACGCAGTCAGGCGTTGCTCTGCCTCAGCGGCGGTGACGCCTCGCACCTTCCAGGCAAGAACCACGGTCGTGAGTGCCTCGACGGGACCGTTCGCACGAAGTGCGGCCCAGAGGTCATCGTCGGAGCCGGCTGGAGCGACAGCGGGTCCGATCGACAGAGAGGTAGGATTTGTGAGCTGCGTGATGCCGATCTCCGCATCGGGACCCAGCACGTAGACATGCCCGACGAGGTGGGCGCCGAGCGGAGGGTAGTCCTCGAAGCCCAACCTCACCGTTCGAACCCCGTCCATGTTCGTGACGAGCAGCAGGGCGGCGTGTCCGACCCCGATGTCGAGCCACACGCCGAAGGGTGCTCGTGCCACCACCACTCCCTCGACGGCCTGTCCGACCGCGAGCTTGGGTGGCGACGATCGCCACTGCTGGCGAGCGGCTGCGGCGCCCGAGTCTGGGAAGCGCAGCCGGAGTGCTTCTTGCCAGCTCAAGAGGGGTCCCGCCCTGCTTTCCCTCGCGCCTCGACCGGCTCGATCGCATCCACGATCACCTGCCGGGCGATCGCTCGCAGCTGAGTCTCCGTGACTCCCATGTTCGCGAGCAGGCCGACGCTGCAGCAGTGCCACGCCTCCTCGAACGCAGCGTCGTCCAGGAGCGCGCGGAGTCCGGCACCGACGGAGCCGGCGAGCTTGGGCCACCTCGTCGGGAAACACTCTTGCAACGCGAGCAGCCACCGCGGAGCCCAGGCCTCGACTTCTTCGCGACTGGCCAACCGGGCGAGCGCGAGGACCCGCCCCAGGTCCTTCGCGTAGCGCTCCACGAGGCGCCCCCCGATGGGGGCGCTCATGACGTGGTGCCGCAACTCCCGGTGCGAGAGCAGGTTCGCCAACGCCATCATGGCCGGGTGGGCGTACTCGATGCCGTCGGCCGCTCGCTGCCGGTCAACCATCGTGAGCGCGAGGAATTCGAAGCCGGGCAGTCCGTAGTAGCCACCAGGGAGTTCGACGCCCACCCACGGCTTTGCGCCGGGCGCCTCACCCTCGGGGACCATGAGTAGCTCGACGAAGTACTCGTAGTGGTCCGGCGGGTGGAGGCGTATCGCGGGTAGGTCGCCCGGCGGCGTGGATGCCGTCCCCGGCGCCCGGTCCCGCTTCTCGCGCCATCCGCGTTGGATGAGGCGACCCGCGATCTCCTGGGCCGCGACGGTGTGTCCACGCCTCGCCCCACCTGGTCGGCGTAGTGGTACGCGGCGGCCAGGCTACCGACCACGACAATGTGGTCAAGGACATCGCCGGGGAGCTCCTGGCGGAGACGCACGAACAACGCGCGGGGATCGACGGTGCCCGCACCGCTCATGGTGGCCTCCGCAGGGCGCGGACCAGATCGTCCGCCTGTTCGATGAGCCGCAGGTCGTAGAGGTCGAGGAGCGCCTCGACGGGATCAGCCCATGGAGGCCCCGAGTCGACGGGCACGAAGAGGCTCTCCGCCCTCGGGACGGCGTGGAGGACGAGCAAAGATGGCGTGCCGGGCGGCGCGAGCACCAGCGCAGGGTCGAGCATAGCGACGAACGCCGTGTCCATTCCCCCATCTGGAGCGTGAACGGAGAGATCGAGGCGCGGCAGCCCGTCGAGGTCGAGGCTGGGCCTTGAGCGCTCACCCGAAGTAGACCACTTGTGCTCACCAGAAGTAGTCCGGCCTGGAGTTCGCCTCCGACCCTTCAAACGGTGGCCGCGGGGGGCGGGGGCCCCGCACGGTGAGGCTTCGGGGAG
>JBIJDH010000071.1:0-4654 GCA_044344255.1 Myxococcota bacterium | reverse complement strand
GTCTGGCAGGTTGTCGAAGTGCTCCAGCAGCGTCGCCATAGCGACCTCCGAGGCCGCGGCAGATGCCCGGCGGTAAGAGATCAACCCATGCTAACCTCTTGCCCCGTCAAGATGCGATTGCCCTGCCCCCAAGGGCGTGTTGGAGCCCGACCCGGAGACCGCGCCGCTCGTGAAGCGGATGTTCCGGGCCGTCCTCGATGGCGAGGGGGCCGCCTCCATCTGCCGGGCCCTCAACTCCGAGGGGCTGAAGACGGCCCGGGGGCAGCCGTGGTCAAAGACCACTGTCCTGAACATCCTCCGCAATGAGGTCTATACGGGTGTTCGTGTCTTTGGCACGAAGACCGAACGGCGGAAGGACGGAGAGCTGCTGGAGCCAGTGCGGGTGGAGAGCGCGCATCCGGCCATTGTCTCACCGGAAGACTTCCGCGCTGTCCAGGCCCTCATCGCGGGGAGGACTCGTGAGCGTATCCACCCGTCCATTCTGCACGGAAACTACCTCCTCTCAGGGCTCCTCCTTTGTTCGACCTGTGGCTCCGCCCTGATCGGGCATCCCGCGAAGTCGGGCGCCGTTCACTACTACTGGTGCGGTCGGCGGATGAAGTGTGGGCCGGAGGCGTGCGACGGGAAGCTGCTCAACCAGCAGGCTGCCGAAGCCGCCGTCGCTGAGCGCCTCCGCGACGCCGTGCTGACCGAAGTCCACCTGACCTCGCTCTACGAGATGACCAACGCGGAGATCCTGGCGCGTGGCTCGGCGGTCGAGAGCGACGCCGCCGCAGTCGACGCGAAGCTCGACGACGCACGCAAGCGGCTGGAGCGGCTGTACGCCTCGCTGGAGACCGGCGCCCTCGACGTCGAGGTCCTCGCGCCGCGCATCAAGCAGTGGCGGGCGACGATGACCCAGCTCGAGGAGAAGCGCGCCGAGCTGGCGGCGGTGGCCGGAGATGGGCCGCTCGTCATCGACCAGGCGACCATTCGGGCGCATGTCATCGAGATGCGCCGCTTGCTCGACCACGGCAGCGTCGCCGCCCGTCGGGCCTTCCTCCGGGCCTGGGTCAAGCGAATCGAGGTCCGGGAGCGCACCCTCAGCATCGAGTACACCTTCCCCGCCTGGCCCCCAAACGGCATCGACCTCACCACCGCTGGTGGTGAGGTCGATGTAGGGAAGGCTCCGAGAGCGAGGGTGGATGCCGGGAAGCGAAGGGTTAACGCCCCAAGCGGCCCATCCACCGGCCGAACCGGGCCGAGGCTTGAGCGCTCACCAGAAGTAGACCACTTCTGCTCACCGGAAGTAGTCCACCCCGGTTGGAGTTGCCACCGGTCAGCTACGCTGGCGGCGGGGGGCGGGGGCCCCGCACGGAGGCCCTTCGATGAGCTTCCAGGGAGTCCTCAGGGGGCATCCATGGGAGCGGAAGTGCGAACCGGGGGCGCTCGAACGCCAGCTTTTCGGTGTTCGGCTGGCCGAACAACCTCATGAACCACCGAGGTGTCGACCGACCAAAGAGATAACTGAACCACCGAGCCCTTGCAAGGACCAGCACGCAGGTGGACTACCCCTGGTGAGCACACCCCGGTCTACTTCCAATGAGCGCTGCAGCCCGAGGCCGGGTTCGGTTCTTTCTGCGGACGAATATGGCTCCCCGCGCCATCTCCGACTGTAGATTTGCCGCACCTCCCCCCTGTCCGCCGGTCCCCCATTCCCCGGAGCCCCCTCCACGCCCTCCCGGGTTGGCAACCTCGTCCACGAGGTGCTTTACACCCGCCGAGTTGAAGGGGACCTTGAAGTGGATCTCTATCGTCTGCCGGTCCTTCACCTCGATCTTTTCGATGAAGTGGAGGATGACCTCTCGCCGAGCCTGGGCGTGCATCCCGTCGAAGCGGTCCTTGAGGACCTCCGACAGGCGGCGCAGCTCGGCGAGGTTGCGCTCGATGGCCTTCCGGTAGTGGTCCTCGCGGCGCAGGAGGGAGGCTTCTCGCTCGACCTGCTCCTTCTGGGCGTTGAGCTCGGCGATCTGGGCCTTGCAGACGGCGGGATCGAGGCCGTCGCCGATGGCGCGGACGAAGTTCTGGATGCGGCGGTCGATGTCGGCGAGCTTGCCCTCCACCGAGCGGCTGTCCGAGCCGATGGCGCGGCGCTGGGCGTCGATCTTGGAACGGACCATCTGCTCCAGCTCGGCAAGGCCGTCGGGCTCGGCGACGCGGGCCTTGATGATGCCGAGCACCACGCCCTCGATCCAGTCGCGCTGGATGGGGAGCGGCGGACAGACCGACTTGCCCTTGCTCATGTAGGAGCCGCAGTAGTAGGCGAAGCGCTCGATCTGGGTGCCCTTCTTCGCGTTTCGCTGGTAGTAGCGCCGGCCGCCGTAGTTGGCGCCGCAGTGGTCGCACTTGATGAGGCGGGCCAGCAGCCAGGAGGCGTGTCGGGAGGGGCTCTTGTGGGCGTCGAAGCGCCGGGTGGAGGCGATGGCGGCGCGGCGGTCGAACATCTCGGCGTCGATGATGGCGGGGTGGGCGTTCTCGACGACGATGCGCTCTCCCTCTTCGGTGGGCTGGCGTCGGTCCCGGCCCTGCTTGCGGCTCTTGAACCAGACGAGGTGGCCGAGGTAGGCGCGGTTGTTGAGGAGGGTGTGGACCGACGAGCCCGTCCAGTGCGGGCTCCGCGGCGCGCGAATGCCCTCGGTGTTGAGGGTGTTGGCGATAGACTTCACGCCGAGGCCCTCGGTGGCGGCCATCTGGAAGATGCGCTGCACGAGCTGGACCTCACTGTCGGGCCCGAGGACGAGGTGACCGTGCTCGCGGCCCTTGCCGTCGGTCTTCCGCTCCAGGCGATAGCCGAAGGGCACGCAGCCGCCGTTGACGTAGCCGCGCTCGGCGTTCTCCTTCATCCCCTTGAGCGTCTCGGTGGCCAGGTTCATCGAGTAGAACTGGTTGATGACCTCGATCATCCCCTCGTAGAGGAAGCCCTGGGGGGTGTCGGCGTCGAAGTTCTCGGTGATGCTCTTGATCTGGACGCCGTGCTTGCGGAGGAGGCTCTTGAAGAGGATGGACTCCTCTCGGTTCCGGCTGAAGCGGTCGAGCTTGTGGACGAGGATGGCGTCCACCTTGCTCTTGCGGCAGAAGCTCACCATCTCGCAGAAGCCGGGCCGCTTGTCGGCGGGGGCATAGGCCGACTGGCCCTCGTCGACGAAGCTCCCGACGATGTTGACCTCGGGGCGCTCTTCAGCCCATCGGATGAGCATCTTCTTCTGGGCGGGGATGGAGAGGTCCTTCGCGGCCTGCTCCTCGGAGGACACACGGCAGTAGGTGACGACCTGCATCGACTGGCTCCTATGGGGATAGGGATTGAGCCCGGTGGGGCTCCGGCTCGACCTTCAATTCCTTCGTCAGCAAGAAGGATGCCAGCGGACCGTGCCTGTCAAGACCCCTCGGTGAAATTCTGTTTCACTGGCTTTTCTGGATATTTTTCGAGTGCGGAGGGTGCCCCGCGGGGCCTGTTTGGAGTGACCCGGCCCGGGCCGCTTCGGTTCCAGCGCGGCCCGTCACCGCACCAACCCGGCCGCGATCCGGTCCGGGGGCTCCGCCGTCGGTCCCACCGAGGCCAGGGACGGTCCCAGGCCCGACGGTGGGCGCCCGAGCGACCCTCCCAGCGCGTTGACGATATCGGTATCTCGATGTAGATTCTGGTACACCGATATGCGACGCCAACCCACCCCGACCAACCTCGATAAGACCCGCATGCACATCGTCTCGCGGGTGCGGGAGCTCCGCGTCGAACGGCGGTGGACGCAGGCAGAGCTGGCGGGGAAGCTGGGCCTCTCCCAGGCGCGGCTGAGTGAGATCGAGCGCGGCGGCGGCTCGCTCACCGCCGAGCAGCTCGTCCTGGTGCTCCGGCTCTTCAACGTGCGCCTGGAGGATGTGGTCGGCCTCGAGCCCGTGGAGGATGAGCTCCAGAACGCCCTCGCGCGGCTCGGGGCGCTGCACCTGCGGGAGGTGGCCACCGCGCTGCCGAGCGAGCGGGTCGCCAGCGCGCGAGCCGCGGTGCGGGAGACGCTGCTCGCCCCCCGAGACACCCGCCTGCTCCTGGCCCTCGCGCCGGTGCTGGTCGCCAACGTCGATGGGCTCAACCTGGACGTGCTCCACGACGAGCTCAGCCAGCTCGGCTTTCCGGCGCGAGTGCCCTGGCTGGTGGACAACGTTCGGGCGGCCTTGGGCCTGACCTCGCCGACGAAGGCGTCGGCGCCCTGGCGTCGGGCCGCCACGGTGCTCGGCGACTTCCTCGAGCGCCATCCGCCGCCGGGGGAGGCCGAGCTTCGCCTCGATTACATCGACGGTGGGGTCCGCAGCTCCCGTACGCTGGCGCATGTGCGGGACACTGCCTCGATCTTCTCCCGGCGATGGGGGGTGCTGAGCGAGCTTCAGCCCTCCGACTTCGCCGATGCGCTAGGGGCCGCCGATGCCGCAGGTTGAAGACTTCCTCCGCGACCTGGACCGCCGCTGGGCGCCGCCGCTCCCGGCGCCGCTGACGCTTCGGGTGCTCGGGTCGACCGCGCTCCTGCTCCAGACCGACTACGTCCGCGGCACCAAGGACGGCGACGTCCTGGAGACCCCGGAGATCACCCCCGTGGTCAGCGCAGCGCTGCTCCGACTCGGGGGCAAG
>JBIJDH010000054.1:0-15806 GCA_044344255.1 Myxococcota bacterium | reverse complement strand
CCTGGAGGCTCCACCCGTTCCCATTCCGAACACGGAAGTTAAGCTCCAAGGCGCCGATGGTACTGCCGGGGTAGCCCGGTGGGAGAGTAGGTTATCGCCGACCAATCTTTCTGAACCCCCGATCGCCCCTGGCGGTCGGGGGTTCTTCGTTTCCCGCATCCTCTGTTCGTGCTTGAAACCCGCCGTCACGTAGGCGGGTTTGCCGGAGCCCGGCGCGGGCGATCGGGAACCGCAAGGTGAGGAGAAGGGGACGAGAACAGCGCCGCGTTCAGCTTCCGCAACTTCGGCCGGCGAACTCTCCGTCGATGCTGAGATCGGCGCATCGGTCGCAGGACGTCGATCCATCGAAGGTCAGGCGGTGCTCCGTCTCATTGAGGAAAAGGGTGAGGGTGCCGTCCGGCTCACCCGAACAAGACGGATTGTCGATCAAGGCGTCCGCCTGAAACGCGAGGCCGCCCAGCTCGCCGAGGTCGACCAACCCCTCCATCTTCACGCCCGAGCTTGACTGCTCGAATCGAGCGGTCATCACCCAGTCTGCCCAAGCTCGCTCGCGCGCGTCGGTGATGTTTACCCGCTCCCAGTATCCGTCGACCCCCGCCTGAGCGTTGACCTGTACCGCCACCTCCAAAGACCCCCCGTCTCCGCGAACGACGCGGAGATCGCCGTCCAGGGTGAGCCGTTCGAAGGTGGGGTCCTCGATGTCGCCTACGATCTCGAGCCCCATCTCCCAGCGGTACTCCTTCCATCCCTCGTGCCCCGAGAGCTGGCCCTCGCGCTCCGCGAGCTCGCCGGTCCACTCGTAGCCACCCTGGCTTCGGCAGCCGCCGGTCTTCCAGACGAGGGACTCGCCCTCGACCACCGAATAGGGACAGGAGCCGATGTCGGCGATGTTTTCGTACTGGGCCAGGTCCCAGAGGGAGAGGGGGACCCCTGAGGCGGGGAAGTCCATGGCGAGCCCCGGTACGATCTGCTCGGCGGCGAACCACAGCTCGTCTGGGCTCTCAAAAGAGAAGCTCTGACCGGTCGCCCGCGCTGCGCCCTGATCGACGGCCTCCAGCACCCACACTCCGTTCGCCCCAGGGACCTCGTCCTTGCTTGAACATGCGACGAGTTGAGCGATCAGGCAGAGCCCAACAGTCAGGCGCTTTGGACAGGTCACGAAGACCCCCTCAAACAGGTTGGTGTGGGACGATGTCAGGGGCGCCGGCGCCGCCCGAGCGTGAGCGAAGCCCCCAGCATCGCGAGGATCGACCAAGAGGCTCCGTCGCCAGGGCCCCCTGAGGTCGAGCAACCCTTGCCTCCTTCGTAGCCCTCCTCGTCACCCTTGGCGTCGTCGGAGGGTGGGCTCGGCGGATCTACGCAGTCGGCGGCGCCGTCCCCGTCCCGATCCGCGTAGCCTTCGTCTGCGATGCCATCCCCATCGTTGTCTACCCCATCGCACTCTTCGGCGTCTACGCAGTCGGCAGTGCCGTCGCCATCGACGTCAGGGTAGCCGACGTCTACTTGACCATCTCCGTCGTTATCTACTCCGTCACAGTCCTCAGCATCCATACAGTCCGCCCGGCCGTCGTAGTCGTGGTCGGGGTAACCCTCGTCAACGATGCCGTCGCCGTCGTTGTCGATGCCGTCGCACTCCTCATTGTCGACGCAGTCGGCGACTGTGTCGTGGTCCACATCTGAGTATCCTTCGTCGATGGTCCCGTCTCCGTTGTTGTCGATGCCATCGCAGTCCTCGCCGTCGATGCAATCGGCGACGCCGTCGTCATCGCCATCCACGAAGTCCTCATCGATGAGCCCATCGCCGTCGTTGTCGATGCCATCGCAGTCTTCGAAGTCGATGTCGTCGCAGAGGCCATCGCCGTCGCTGTCTTCGGTGCCTTCGTCGGTGCGACCGTCTCCATTGTTGTCGATTCCGTCGCAGTCTTCGTCGTCGATGCAGTCCGCGGTGCCGTCGCGGTCGGTGTCTTCGAAGTCCTCGTCGATGCTCCCGTCCCCGTCGTTGTCGAGCCCGTCGCAAGACTCGTAGTCTGCGCAGTCCGCGACCCCATCCCCGTCCGTATCGGGTTCGCCGGGATCGGTTACGCCGTCGCCGTCGTTATCGTAGCCATCGCACTCTTCGACGTCCATGCAGTCCGCGATGCCGTCGAAGTCGTGGTCGTCGTAGCCTTCGTCGATTCCTCCATCGCCATCATTGTCGAGGCCGTCACACTCTTCGGAGTCGAGCTGGTCGCAGAGGCTGTCGCCGTCGGTGTCGAGCATGCCCTCGTCGATGCTGCCATCGCCGTTGTTGTCGAGGCCGTCACAGACCTCGGAGTCCAGGCAGTCCGCGGTGCCATCCCCGTCTGTATCCTCGAAGTCTTCGTCTATCTGTCCATCGCAGTTGTCGTCGAGGCCGTTACACAGCTCGATGTTCGCGGGGCCGGAGGTGACGTCTGAATCGTCACAGTCGAGTCCTCCGTCGGTCGTGCTGAGGTGGCCGTCTCCGTCAAGGTCGACATAGCTGGGCTCGCCGTGAAACAGGTAGACGACGCCGGAGGAGGTGGCGTCTCCGTCTGCGCCGTATGCGCCTGTCGCCACGTCGTCGTAGTCGTCTCCGTTCCAGTCGGCGACGTCCAGTGAGAAGCCCAGGTAGGCGTTGGCCTCCGAGGTGGTGAGGGTCCCTTCCGCGACGGTGGATGCGTCTACGGAGCCCGTGAGCCCGAAGTCAGCCGGGCCGACGATGTACACCGAGCCGCCATTGCTGCCTCTGCCGGAGCTCGCGTAGGCCCCCACCGCCATGCCGATGGAGCCGGAGTCGTCGAGCTGGATGGGCGCGATGGCGGTGCCCATATGATCGCCAGTGCCCCCGGTGAAGCGGCTGTGCGCGGTGGCCGCGCTCCCCGCGAAGGCCCCGCGTGAGCCCTTGACGAGCCACGCGCCGCCGGCGTCTCCGGCGCCCGCGTCCCACCCCCCGATGAGGAGGTCCGCGTATCCATCGCCGGTGAGGTCGCCCGCAGGCGCGATGGCCGAGCCGAAGGCGTCGCCAGCGGAGGCGCCCGCGACCTCGGAGGCGGTCCGGACCGACTTACTCGAGCTAAGCGCCACGTCGCCGAGCACGATGTAGGTTGCCCCCGCCTCCGTACCACCGTCGTCGTTGCCGGTCGCGGAGATCGCGATGTCATCGTAGCCGTCGGCGTCGAGATCACCCACCGAGCGGACTCGGGTTCCGGCGGCGTCGTCCGATGCCTCGCCGTACCAGCTCGCATCGGCGCTCCCGAGGTCCAGGTCACTCAAGCCGGGTCCGCCGGTCAGGTAGTACGCGATCCCCACGTTGGAGCCGGCACCGTCATACTCGGGCGCGCCGACGAGGATGTCGTCGTAGCCGTCGCCGTTGACGTCGCCCGTGAGATCAACGGAGGTCCCCGCGGCGTCTCCCGCGTTCTCTCCGCTGAACAACGCATCGGCGCTGTCATAGGAGAAGCTCCCACCGGAGACCAGGGTGGAGCCGAGGAATATCGCAGCGCTCCCCGCGTTCGAGAAGCTCCCGGGATCGTCCTCGGGCGCGCCGAGGATCAGGTCGGGGATGCCGTCGCCGTCCACGTCGCCACCTCCCCGGAGGGATGTCCCCGCGGTGTCGGAGGCGCCGGAGCCGAGGATGGAGGCAAAGGCGTCACTCTGGCTGACGGTTCCGCTCAGAGCGTTGCCGAGGAAGAGCCAAGCTCCCCCCCCGTTGGTCGCCCCGCCGTCTGCAAAGGGGGCGCCGACGATCAGCTCAGCGATGCTGTCTCCGTCGAGGTCGCCCGCCGCGGAGACGGCGTAGCCGAAGCGCTCCGAGGCGCCCGCTCCGTTGAGCATGGCGTCCGCTGCGGTGACATCGAGGTCGCCGGAGAGCTGCCGAGTGCCCCATGGCGTGAGATACCGACCGTTGTCAAAGCTCGTCATGATCTGCACGTCGCAGGAGAAGCGCAGGCCGTCGCCGGTGCCGTCTTGCACGCCGATGGTCGTGCCACGACCGCGGGAGGTCGCGAGCGAGCCCGAACGGGTGTCCTTCCAAAGGAAGGCGAGCTCTCCCGACTTGTAGACGATGAGACCGACCTTCTGGTCACTGGTGTCGGCGACATCGGCGAACACTCCGTCCCACTCGATGATCACGCCGTTGGGGAAGCTTCGGTAGTAGACTGCTCCACCGAGCGTGGGGTCAAAGCTGCTCCAGTATGGAGCGATGATGGGACCTGAGACGGAGCCGTTGTCCACGCAGGTGCCGGCGCTCCACGGTCCCGGCGCGGCGCTCGCGCTTCCAGGTACCACCACACCGTAGGGATAGATGGTGACGCTTGAGTAGGTGACCCCATAAAAGCTGAAGCTGAACGGCAGCGTGAGGGTGGCAGAATCGCCCTGGCTGGTGAAGCCAAGGTCGATGCCCCCGCTCGTGCGGAGATCGCTCCAGGAATTTGGGGCACCACTGCTGATGTCGGTCCACGACCAGTCGGTGTCGGAGCCGGTGTCGGCCTCCGCCGCGGTGCTCCAAGGGCCGGCGAACCAAGGGGTGCACAGCAGGGCGAGCACAAGGGTGGCGGAGGCGATGCGCCGCCGGGCGGGGCGGGCGTGGGGAGCGCCGGAGCCAACGAGCGTCATGTTCTCTCGGGGTCACTGCGTGGAGGTGCGCGGCCGCTTGCGGGCGAGCACCGTAGTGTACATCAGCAGGGGCGCTCGAAGGCTGCGCCAGTGTGCTTCGGGGCCCTGGCATGTGAGGTCCTCGATGCGGAGCGACCTCGGAGTCAGGGGCGCGACGAGTTATCGTCGGCGCTTCCGCGGGAGACACCAAGCATGGCTGCTGGCTCGGACCTGGATCAGATCGTCGATCGTGTGGTGGCGCGCGTCCGCCAGAGGATGCAGATGGAGGAGGTCACGCCGAACGCCGTCCTTCACGGCACCTGGCAGGACTCCACGGGCTTTACGCTCCTCGTCGAGGCGGGCGCCAACCGCCTCGGCACGGCCGGCGCGGCCCCGGCCGACGCCGGTGCCCTCGCCGGCTACATCGACCACACCCTGCTCTCACCCACCGCGACTCGGGCCGAGATCGTCAAGGTCTGTGAAGAGGCACGCGAACACAGCTTCGCGAGCGTGTGCGTCAATTCGACCTGGATCGGCCTCGTGGCTCAGCTGCTCGCTGGGAGCCGGGTGATGCCGATCTGCGTGGTCGGCTTCCCGCTTGGGGCGATGGCCACCGCTTCGAAGGGCTCGGAGACTCGCCAGGCCATCGTCGATGGCGCCGCGGAGATCGACATGGTCCTCAACATCGGGTGGCTCAAGGGGCGCGACTATGACGGTGTCTTCGACGACATCGCCGCTGTCGTCGAGGCAGCACAGTCTCGTCCGGTCAAGGTCATCCTGGAGACCTCGATGCTCGACCGCGAAGAGAAGGTCGCGGCTTGCGCCATCTCCAAGGCGGCTGGCGCGGCCTTCGTCAAGACCAGCACGGGCTTCGGTGGCGGCGGCGCCACGGCCGAAGACATCGCGCTCATGAGGTCGGTGGTCGGTCCGGAGCTCGGCGTCAAAGCGTCGGGCGGCGTGCGGACGGCCGACGACGCTCGCCGCCTCGTCGCCGCTGGCGCGAGTCGCCTGGGAGCCAGCGCAAGCGTGGCCATCGTGACGGGGAAGACCGGGAAGGGTGCCTACTGATGCGCTCGACCCACATCGACAGCATCCTGGAGACCAAGCGTGAGGGGCACGCGCTCAGCCCGGCGCAAATTGAAGCGTTCGTCAGCGGTCTCCTCGACGAGAGCATCACGCGAGCCCAGGCTGCGGCGTTCTTGGCCTTCGTCTACCTTCGCGGAATGAATGACGAGGAGACGGTTGCGCTGACGATGGGGATGACTCGTTCGGGCGACGTCCTCCGCTGGCCGGGCCTCGAGGGGCCCATCGTGGACAAACACAGCACGGGCGGTGTGGGCGACAAGGTCAGCCTGGTGCTCGCGCCACTGTGGGCTGAGCTCGGGGCCAAGGTGCCGATGATCAGCGGCCGTGGCCTCGGCCACACGGGAGGCACGCTCGATAAGCTGGAGGCGATCCCCGGTTTTCGAACCGATTTATCGGTGGTGGAGCTCCGGCCCCTCCTCGACGGGGTGGGCTGCTTCATGTGCGGACAGACCGGCGAGCTCGCTCCGGCCGACCGGGTGCTCTACGCCTTGCGCAACGAGACTTCGACCGTCCCCTCGATCCCCCTCATCACGGCGAGCATCCTCTCGAAGAAGCTTGCGGAGGGCATCACCCGCCTCAGCCTCGATGTGAAGTGGGGCTCGGGCGCCTTCATGAAGACCTTCGCGGATGCCGAGCGGCTCGCGCAGAGCCTGGTTCGAGTGGGCAATGGCGCCGGAGTGCACACCACCGCCCGCTTGACCGACATGAACGAGCCGCTCGGCCTCACCGTGGGTAACGCCCTGGAGGTGGAGGAGGCCGTGGACTGCCTGAGGGGAGGGGGCCCAGAAGACCTGCGGAGCTTGACCTGCGAGCTCATCGGAGATCCGCGCGCTCGCGCGCTGCTCGACAGCGGCGCGGCGTATGAGCGGTGGTGTCGGATGGTCCGCGCCCAGGGGGGAGACCCGGAGGCCCCCCTGCGGGGAGCGGGCTGTGAGGAGCGTGTGCTGCTCTCGCAGCGAGCAGGGTTCATCTCGCGCTGTGACGCCTACGAAGTGGGTCGCGCGGCGTTCCTCGTCGGGGCGGGGCGGAATCGGGCTGACCAGGCGGTGCATCCAGGGGTCGGCGTGCGCCTCCACCGCAAGCGGGGAGATTGGGTGGAGGCGGGTGAGCCGCTCGCGACGCTCCTGCACGTCGGGAGAGCCGTCGAGGAGGCGATGTCGGAGCTGACGGCGGCCTTTGAGGTGCAGGATGGAGCTACCCGACTTGCCTGAGCCGGCCATCGTGGGCGCTTGGCCCCTGCTTCGGGGGCTGATCATCTTGTTCGTGATCGTCGTGCATGGGTTGGACGCGCTACCCCTGCCGGAGCTGCGCGAGCAACACCTCCGCACCAAGGTCGCGCAAGAGGAGCTCCGCCGATGGACGAGCCTCCTGCAGGGCGTCGGTCTGGACGTCAGCCAGGAGGAGATCGCGGCCTTCAGCCTCTCGGTCGGCGGCGGTGCGATCCGGTTTCGGAAGGCTGTGATGGGCCCTTTTCGTCCGGTGAAGCGGTGGACGGGGACCGGGCAGTCCTGGGGCCTGTTTGCCTTCCCCGATCCGTACCCCGGGCGCCTTGTCCTCTCGGGCAGGCCGGCGGACGGTGAGTGGGTCGAGGTCTATCGGGCGCCGGCCGAGGGGGATGGTTGGCTGCTCGACCAGCTACTCTACAGGCGGGTACGCGGGGTCTGGGATGACGCGGGTGACCGCAGCAAGCCAGGCACGGCGTTCAACCGTTTCGCCGATTGGGCCGCCGGGCGGCTCTTCGAAGATCACCCGGAGTGGTCTGAGGTGTCGATCCGCGTGGATCGACTGCATGTACTGCTCCCGGATGAGGGGGAGTGGCCGAAGGAGACGGTCCGCCATGAGCGGTTCCGGCGGCGCGCGGAGCTCGAGAGCCGCCCGTCGGCGGGAGGAGCGCCTTGACGGCTTTGGCCGGTTGGCCCCGCCGCTGGATCGTCTGGTGGACCGGCCTCTGGAGCCGGACCGAGCACCCCCGCTCTCTGGCCTTGGTACGGGTCGGGGTCGGCTTGGTGGTGCTGGTCGACCTGCTCCTGGCTTGGCACCTCGAGCTTGTCGTCCCCCTCTTCGGGCCGATGGAAGCGGGTGGAATCGGCAACCCGGTGGGCGCGAAGAGTCCGGCGGAGCTGTACCAGTGGTTCCCAGCCACCGCCGAGACCACCGAGGCCGCGTTCTGGGTCGCGGTCCTCGCGGCGGCGGGCCTCCTATTTGGGGTGTTTCCACGTTTGGCGGCGGTGGTCCTGGTGATGATCTGGGCGCAGTTCGCCCGGGTTTTGCCCCCCTCGGATCGGGGCATTGACATGCTGCTCCGGAATGTATCGGTGATTCTCGCGTTCTCGGGAGCAGGCGAGACCTACTCCTTGGGGTCGCTGTGGCGCCACAGGCGGCTTTCTGCTCCCGACACTGTTCGAGTTGCGAGTTGGCCTCGGTATCTGCTGATTGTTCAGCTCGTATTTGTGTACGGTGCGGCGGGCGTGTCGAAGATCGCCAGCTCCTGGACCCCCTTCGGCGGGATGAGCGCGCTCTACATTGCGATGAACGACCCTGCGTTTCAAGTCGTGCCCTCAAGCTGGGTGGCCGCCGCGTTTGGGCTCACGCAGGTGGGGACGACGGTGACGTGGGTGTGGGAGTGGTGCGGTCCGTTGTTGCTGCTCGCCTACTTCTATCGAGACACCCGGGAGCGGGGGGGCTGGCTGCGGAGCACCTTCAACCGCGTCCACTTCGTCGGGCTCTACTTTGCCCTCGGCGTGATCTTCCACCTGGCGACCCACCTCACGCTCCGGCTCGGGATCTTCCCTTTCGCGATGATGTCTCTCTACCCGGCCGCGTTCCACCCCGAGGAGTGGGCTGCCTGGGGCCGCCGCAGCCTCGGTATGATCGGTCGGCGGGCGGTGGTCGCTTAAAGCGGACCCGCGCGGGGCGTCACACCCATGCCTTCAACCTGGGGTCACCAGCCCGCGCGCTCATTGGCGTCCCGGATCATCCTTGACATCATGAAGAGATCAATGATCTGGCCCACCATGCAGAGCCCGCCGGTGAACATCCAGAGCAGGCCCGACCAGGTGCGCCCCATATAGATGCGGTGAATTCCGGCAAGGCCGAAGAAGCCGCCGAGCCAGAGGATGTACGCGAGGCCGATGTCTCGGCGCGGCGCGATGGCGGTGGAGCGCATGTCCTTCCTCCCCCGTCGAGTACGCCGCCGTGGGGAGCGGTATTGCAGCCCGGTCCGAAGGGGCGCAGGGAGTTAGGGGGCGGCGCCCAGGAGGCCTCGGTGTCGGACGCGACTTCTCCATCCCCTCTTGAGCCCTTTCGGGGCATGCAGCCGGTCGTGCATCCCTCCGCGTGGATCCACCGTAGCGCCGTGCTGATCGGCGAGGTCTTCATCGGACCGAGGGTGAGCGTGTGGCCGGGCGTGGTCCTACGTGGAGATCAAGGCGGCATCCACGTCGGTGAGGAGTCCAACCTCCAAGACGGAACGATCGCGCACGCCACGGGCGGGCTCTCGTCGGTGCGGGTGGGCGCTCGCGTGACCGTCGGCCACCGAGCGCTCCTCCACGGGTGCACGGTGGCAGACGACTGCCTGGTCGGCATGGGGGCGATCCTCTTGGACCTCTGCGTGATCGAGCCCTACTGCGTCGTCGGCGCCGGGACGGTGATCCGCGTGGGGCAGGTGGTGCCCACCCGCTCCCTCGTGGTTGGCAATCCCGCACGTGTCGTACGACGCCTCTCCGACGAGGAGGTCGCGCGGTGGATCTCGCACGGCCACGCCGAGTACCTGAGGCTCCTGGCGGCGTACGGAGCCCCCGATGTCTGAGCGCTACAAGCGGCCCGGCTGCTTCATCACGAGCCTTCCGGCATTCCTCTTCATCGTGGGCGTCGCCCTCATCTGGGTCCATTGAGCCATGCACATCCGAAAGCTCGACCTGCACGGCTTCAAGTCCTTCCCGGACCGGACCACTTTCCACTTCGGGCCCGGTGTCTCCGGCGTGGTCGGCCCGAACGGCTGCGGAAAGTCCAACGTCGTCGATGCCGTGAAGTGGTGCCTCGGGGAACAGT
The DNA here is from genome assembly GCA_044344255.1 of Myxococcota bacterium. GTDB lineage: Bacteria > Myxococcota_A > UBA796 > UBA796 > UBA2385 > JBIJDH01. The sequence continues at coordinate 6,077 of JBIJDH010000054.1, read as the reverse complement.
CGGCGCGGAGCCTGCGCGGGCAGGCGATGCAGGACGTGATCTTCGGCGGCTCGGAGGACCGCTCGCCGATGAGCCTCGCGGAGGTGACCCTCACCTTATCGGCGGGAGATGAGCCCTTCTCCGGGGACTGGGCGCGCTTCGACGAGCTGCAGATCACCCGGCGGCTCTACCGGGATGGTGGCAGCGAGTACCTCATCAACCAGCAAAAGGCGCGCCTCAAGGACATCCAAGACCTCTTCCTCGACTCCGGCGCCGGCAACCGGATGTACTCCTTCATCGAGCAGGGTCGTATCGGGCAGATCGTCTCCGCGAAGCCCGAAGAGCGTCGCCCCCTGATCGAGGAAGCAGCCGGGATCTCTCGCTACAAGCAAAAGCGAGAGGAGGCCGAGCAGCGCCTCGTCAGCACCGAGGCCAACCTGGAGCGGGTCGCGACCTCGGTGGCTGACCTGGCCACGCGCATGCGCTCGCTCGAGCGACAAGTGGCGCGCGCGATGCGGCATCGTCGGCTCCGTTCTTACATCCGCCAGGGGGAGATCTTCCAGGGCCTCTCGCGCTTCGCTGGGCTCTCCCTCGATCGGCGAAGCCTCGTCGATCAGGTGCGCCAGGCCGAGGCGAAGGAGGTCGGCCTCATTCGGGAGCTGGAGCAGCACGAGGCCGGCCTCACCAAGGAGCGGAGCGCCGCCGAGCAGCTCGAAGCCGTGGTGGGTAGGCTGCGAGACCGCCTCGCCGAGGTCGAGGCCAGCCGCCGAGAGCAGGAGTCGGCCCGTCAGTACCAGAGCCGTGAGCAGACCGAGCTTGAGCGCCGGGTCGAAGCCCTCGACCGCCAGCGCGTCGAGGCGGCGGGCCTCCGCGAGGAGGCTGAGAAGCGCCGCGCCGAGGCCGAGCGGGACCGGAGTCGGACTGAGGCAGAGGCGACGACCGCGGAGGCGACCCTCTCCGTGGTGCGCGGGCAGGCCTTCGCCGCCGAGAACACCGTACGGGAGCGCCGGGGACGCATCGAGGAAGGCAAGACCGTCGTCCTCAACCGGGTGCGCGAGGGGGTACGAGCTCGGACCGAGCACGACGGCGGGCTCCAGCGGCAGGTCGACCTGGATCAGCGGCTCGCGCGTGTGCACCTCCGCAAGCGGGAGGCCGGGTCGGGGGTAAGCGAGGTCGGACGGCAGATTGAGGCCCTCAGCGCAACCGTGGCCCAGGCCGAGCGGATCTTCGAGGAGCGCAAGCTCGCCGCCGAGGTCGCGCACCAGGCGATCGCCCAACGCGAGTCGGAGGCGAAACAGTCCGTCGTCACCCTCCGCGCGCTCGAGGCCGCGCTCGTCGAGTCTGAGCGGGAGGAGACCCGCCTCCGCGCCCGCTTGGAGTCGCTGGAGTCGCTCCAACAAGGCCACGCCGAGCTGGGGAGCGGGACGCGCGGCCTGCTTCAGATCCCCGGGGTACGCGGTACGCTCGCTGAGCACCTGGACGTGCCCGAGGCGCTGGAGGCGCGACTCGCCTCCCTCCTCGGCGCCTCGCTGCAGGATCTCGTGGTGGAGGACGATGAGGTCGCGCTGGCCGTCGTTCGTGCCGCCGGGGACGCGCGGGTCGGGGTGATCTCGATCGAGGGTCGCGCGGTGCCTACCACCGGGCTGGCCGCGCGAATCTCAGGGAGTGAGCCCGGCCTCCGGGCGCTCGGTGCGCTCGTCGGGGAGCTCGACCTCGCGGAGGACCCGGAGGCGGCCCTCCGGGAGTGGCGCCGATGCGGCCGTGGTCAGGTCGTGCTCGGCGGGGCTCAACCGCTGAGCCTCAGCGCGACCGGTGAGCTGTTGTCGGGTGATCTGCGAAATGAGGGGAGGGCGGTCCTCGCACGGCGCCGAGAGATCAACCGCTTGAAGGAGCAACACGCCCCCGCCCTCGAACAGGTGACCGAGGCGCGGTCACGGGTCGAGGCGGCGCGGCTGGCGCGGGACGCCGCCCAAACGCTGGGTCAACAGGCGCGCGGCCTGAGTGAGGACGCTCGGCGGGCCACCTCAGAGGCCGAGCTCTCCGTGCGCGAGGCCCGGCGACATCGACAAGATCTGGATCGGGAGCGCCTCCGTCACGAAGCGCTGTCCCAGCAGATCATCGCCGAAGAGACCGAGATCGCGGGCTCAATCGCCGCGCTCCGCTCGCGCATTGACCTGCTCAAACGTCAAATCGCGGAGAACCACGAGGGGCAGGCCGTGGCGGAAGAGTCGCTGCAGCAAGATCAGCAAGGCCTCATCGAGGAGTCCCGAGAGCTCGGCCGCCTGCGTGATCTCGTCAACCAGCGGGGGACGGAGGCGGCCGCTCTCCGGGAGCGGCTGCGCGGCTGGATGCGTGCCGAGGCCGACGCCAAGGCTTCGGTCGAGGGGGCGACCCGTCAGCTGGAAGCCAGCCTTCAGGAGCTCGCTGCGTCACGCGCCCGGATCGCTGAGCTCATCGCGGATGATGAGCGCTTGGACGGGGCCCTCGGCGCGCTCGGCGCCGAGCAGGGCAGCCTCCGCGTGTCCATCGACGAGGAGCGTGAGAAGGCCAAAGTGGCGCGAGAAGCGTACAAGAAGCTCGAGGATGGCCTGAAGGGGCTCCGCGGCCGCCGGGAGGAGGCGACGAACCGCAGGATGGACCTGGATCGGAAGGTGACGGCCGTCAAGGAAGAGCTCGGCCGCATCAAGGAGCAGCTCGAGGAGCGCTACTCGATCGCCGCTCCGGGCATGCTCGATCGTATCGACCGGGTGGGCTTCATTGTGCTCGAGCCCGATCCGGGGGTGCGCGTCGAGGGCCTCCCAGAGGCCGCCGTCGCCACGGCCAAGGACCTTGAGCTCATCGACGACATGCGGGTCACCGCGGCCACCCTCGAAGACGAGGCGCTCGTCAACGCCGTTCACGCACGCCTCGCCGAGGCGCGGACGGAGCTTGGGAAGCTCGGAGAGGTGAACCACGTCGCGCTCCAGGAGTACACGGCGCTCGCAGAAGAGCACCGGGTCCTCGACGGGCAGCGGGCCGATCTCGATCAGTCGGTGAGCTCCATCAAGCAGACGGTAGCCCGCCTCGACCGCATCAGCCGGGAGCGCTTCCGTGAGACCTTCGACCGTGTGAACGCCTGCTTTCAGGAGACCTACCCGCGACTGGTTGGCGGAGGCAAGGCCCGCCTCCACCTCACGGACGAAGGGGACATCTTGAACTCCGGCGTGGAGATCTTCGTACAGCCGCCCGGCAAACGGCTGACCACCCTCTCCCTGCTTTCCGGCGGTGAGACGGCGATGGTGGCGATCGCCCTGATCTTCTCGCTGTTCCGGATCAAGCCTTCGCCCTTCTGCCTGCTGGATGAGGTCGACGCCCCCCTGGATGAGGGAAACGGGGCCCGCTTCAACAGCATGCTCCGTGAGATGGCGGCGATGTCGCAGTTCATCGTCATCACCCACAACAAGAAGACGATGGAGGGGGCCGACACGCTGTATGGGGTGACCATGCCGTCGCCCGGCGTCTCGCGCCTGGTCTCCGCGCACATCGATTGAGCGGTGAGCACGGTCGGGTTGAGGCTGTCGTTGGCCGCATAGCGAAGGCATCGATAGGAGCGATGTTCGGCGCGGTGTTCGCGCTGGGGTAAGTTCGACGGCAGACGGAACCTGGCCGGAGGGTGCGCGGTGGAGGCGATCGTCGTCGGCGTCCTGGTCGTTGCAGTGGTGCTTGGCATCGGAGCGCTGGTGTGGCGAGCGCGACAGCGAGCGCTGACCGGCCCGGTCCGGCCAGGGGAGGGGACGCCCCCCGCCCGTCCGGAGCCCGGTACAGGCGATGGGGTCGCGGCGCTCTTCTTCCGTGGCCTCGCTCGCAGTCGAGAGGCCTTTGGCAAGGGTCTGGCGCGCTTCCTCGGTGGTGGCCCGGTCGACGCCGCCGGTCTCCAGGCGCTGGAAGACGCGCTGATCGGCGCCGACGTGGGGGTTCGAACCGCGGCCGCGATCGTCGCTGCGGTGCGCAAAGCCTCGGCCGCCGGGAAGGAGAAGGTGGATCATCGGGAGCTCCTGCGGTCCGAGCTGCTTCGCCGCATTGGACCGAGGCGAGCGCTCACCGAGGTGAGCCAAGGCCCGTTGGTGATCCTCGTGGTCGGCGTGAACGGCAGCGGCAAGACCACCACGATCGGCAAGCTCGCCGCCCGGTATCAGCGCATGGGAAAGAAGGTGCTCCTCGCGGCCGGCGACACCTTTCGCGCCGGGGCCATCGAGCAGCTCAAGGTGTGGGGGGAGCGCGCGGGTGTGCCGGTCATCGCGCACCAGGAAGGAGCCGATCCCGCCGCCGTCATCTTTGACGCGCTGCAGGCCGCCGTCGCTCGCAAGGTGGACGTCGTGATTTGCGACACCGCTGGGCGCCTACAGGCGCAGAAGCCGCTGATGGACGAGCTCGGAAAGGTGGTGCGTGTGATGACCAAGGCCGTGCCGACGGCCCCTCACGAAGTGCTCCTGGTCCTCGACGCCACCATTGGCCAGAACGCCCTTTCGCAGGCCCGCACCTTCAAGGAGGTCGTGGGGGTGACGGGTGTTGTGCTGACCAAGCTCGACGGTACGGCCCGCGGTGGCGTCGTCGTCGCGGTCGGCGAGGAGATCAAGACCCCGGTTAAGCTGGTCGGCCTCGGCGAGGGCATCGACGCGCTGCAGGACTTCGAACCGGACGCGTTTGTCGATGCCTTGCTCGGACCGCGCGCGTCGAGTGAGGGTTGACGTCAGATTCTGGATTGCAATAGGTTGAAGTCATGAATGTTCGCATCACCATCCGCGGCCGGCAGTACACCGTCCGCGGAGACGAGTCCTCAGACGACATCGAAGCCGTCGCGGCCGACTTGGACACTCGGCTCGCCGAGGTGGCCACCCGAACGCGGTCCTACGACGAGTACACCGTCGCGCTGCTCACCGCGCTGAACCTCGCCAGCGAACTTCGGCGGATGCGCCAGCAAGTGGCCCGCGATCTCGCCGACCTCGATCGGGAGGCCGCATCGGTGGCCGCCCTGTTGGAGGCCGCCGTGCCGGAAGAAGTCCTTGGCTGACTCGCTGGCCAGCCTGTCCGCCCGGGCCACGGAGGCCATCGAGCGAGTGGGTGGTGTGGTGCTGTGGCCGCTCGACCAATTTGAACGCCTCTCGGGGGCGATCCAGGATCGCCTCGTGGGGATCATGCTCGCGCTGCCGTCGATCGCCGTTCTGGCGATCGCCCTCTCGCTCGAGCCTGCCTCTGAAGGGGTGGGGACCCACCGGCAGCTCGGCCTGGGCGCTTGCACCATGCTGAGCCTCACCGGCATCCCGTGCCCGATGTGTGGCATGACCACGACGTTCGCGCACCTGGCGCATGCCCACTTGATCCAGGGAGCGATCACCCAGCCCTTCGGCGTGGTGCTCTTCTCCCTCACGCTCTTCGGAGCGATCCTCGGTGTGGCGGACCTCCTCCGCCCCGCTGCGAGGTGGCGGATCGTGCTGCGTTGGATCCAGCGGAACGAGACGGGGGTGGCGATCGCGTTGCTGGGCGGCATGATGGGAGGTTGGATCTACAAGATCATCATGATGCGCGGCTGAAGAGCGCAGCGAGCCTTGACGGGCTCGGCCAGAGGCCATAATAGGGGCGAGCTTCGGGGGGAGACCTCCAAGGCGCAGCTCTCGGACATTTAGAAGCATCGGTTGACATCCCCTAACGACGTTCCTTGACAGCCCGCGTGGGCTTCGATAGGACGGGAGTTCTAACGAGTCCACCCCAGCATGGTTGGTCACGCTGGGCTTGCCATGATTCTGTTCGGCTCTCGGTGACGAGAGAATAGCACTGGACAGATTTTGGGTGTGGGGATAGCTGATGCCACCTGTAGGCGCTGCGGGGAAACTTCCCGGCCGGCGCCGAAGGGTCAAGTTTCCGAATCGCCTTGACGGCTATTCAGAAAGAGAGTTAGAAGAGGGCCAGACGGGCTGCTCTTCGAGCTCCCGGTCGGTCTTTGAAAACCAGATAGCAACTCTCGTTTGAAACAAGTAAGAGTTTTTGTGGATTAAACTGGAGAGTTTGATCCTGGCTCAGAGCGAACGCTAGCGGCGGGCCTAACACATGCAAGTCGAGCG
>JBIJDH010000040.1:0-50074 GCA_044344255.1 Myxococcota bacterium | reverse complement strand
CGGCCTTCCTCGAGTTCGACCCCGCCAAGGCCACCGGCAAGATGCTCGTCTCTCCCAACAAGGAAGACGTGCCCTTCGAAGTGAACACCCAGGCCGTCATCGAGTACTACAACCAGAAGCTGTAAGTCGATCGCCCACGGGCGAAGAACCGCCGACCAGCCTCAACCGGGCTGGTCGGCGGTTTTTTCGTGTTTGGCCCTACGGCCTCGCCTCTCTGGAACGGCTATCTGAGAGCGCATGACCCAGGAGCCCACCCCACGCCCATCCTCCGATAGACGGCCCGCTCCTCTTGGGCCCGGGGTGGGCGCCTTCGCGATGGTGTCGATCCTGACCGTCGTGCTGGGCGCGGTCGTCTTCGTTCAACACCGGGACGCTGCACGGCACGCCGTTGAGGCCGAGCTGAGCGGGCACGTGGACGTGCGCGCGCGGTGGGTGGAGCGCTGGCTCCGAGAGCGGGAGGGCGACTTGAAGGCCTTCGCCGATCAGGACGTCCTGCAGGCGCTCGTGGCCGAGGGCGCCGGAGCGGAGGCCACGTCCCGGATCGAGCTGCGCCTGACTGGGGCGGCCACGGCGATGTTGGGCGCCGACTCTGAGTCCACCCGGGTCCTCATCTTCGACGGGAAGTCCCGGCAGCTCTGGCGCAGTGACCCCGGAGGACCGCCGCCGCCCGCCGCCCTCGACGGCGCGTGGCGCGCGTCCCTCACCGATGGTCGCATGTCCCTGATCGACCCCTTCACGACCGCTGGGGGCGACCTCGCGCTCGGGCTGGTCCTCGGGCAGAGGGTGAGCGCCGCAGACGGGCGCCTCATCGACGTGGGGGTCTACCTCGAGATTGACCCTCGGCGATCGGTCTTTCCGGTGGTGTCGGAGTGGAAGACCGCGCATCCGAGCGCCGAGTCGATGTTGGTCCGCATGGACGGCGACGCCGTCGTCTTGATGACCCCCTCACAGCGTTACGGGGCCGATCGGCCGCAGGGCTCGGTCCGGTTGTCGCTGCTCGATCCCCCGGCGCAGGCTGAGGCCGTGCCGCGCGATCACACCACCCGCGTGACCCACAGTGAGGACGAGGCGGGCGTCGAGGTGCTGCGGGCGACCACGGCGGTCGCCGGGACGAGCTGGATCGTCGTCGCGAAGGTCGACGAGGACGAGGTGGATCGCCCCCTCGAGCGCTTCGGGTTCACCTTGCTGACCCTCGTCTTCGTCATGTTCGGCACGACGGGCCTGGGCCTCCTGCAGCTCCGACGGGTCCTGCGGCTGGAGGGCGAGAACGCCGTCTACCGAGCCCGCCAGGCGCAGCAGTCGGTGCGAGCGCGCTATCTCGCGGCGCTGGAGGTCTCGCCGGACGGCTACTTCGTCGCCGGGCCCCACGGCGTCATCGAAGAGGTGAACCGCGCCTTCACCTCCCTCACCGGCTACGCCGACGCGGAGGCGCGCGCGCTGCCTTGGCGGCACTTCGAGGCGGATCCGAACCTCGTCCAAGCGCTTCGGGCCACCGAGGCCCTCGCGGCGCGGGGCTTCGTGCGCTTCGAGTCCATGTGGAGGCGGAAGGATGGGGTCGAAATCGCGGTCGAGGTGTCCGCGGCGAGGTCCCTCGCGCACCCCGACCTTATGTTCGGCTTCGTGCGCGACATCACAGAAGCGAAGGCGCGAATCCGCGAGCTCGCCAAGGTGAACACGCTCTTTGCCTTCGCGTCGCGGGCGAACGGGATGGTGGCGAGGGCGGAGGATGAAGGTTCCTTGTTCCGCGCGATCTGCCAGATCGCGGTCGAGGTCGGGGAGGCGCGGCTCGCCTGGATTGGCCGCCCGGACCCCACCGGGCGGGTGCAGGTGCTCGCCGGGGCGGGGCCGGCCATCGGCTACGTCGAGGGTCTCCACGTGACCAACCGGCCGGGGGATCCCGCGAGCGGCGGGCCCGCGGGTCGCGCGCTGCGCGAGGACATGCACGTGGTCTTCGCAGACTTCACCGGTGAAGCCAAACACGAACCCTGGCGCGAGGCGGCGATCCGGCACGGCCTCTGCTCGGTCGGCGCCTTCCCCCTGTCTCCACGATCGGCGGCTCGGGCCGTGATGGTGCTCTACTTCGCAGATCAGGGGCGACTCACCCCCGAGGTGGTCGCCCTCCTCGACGACCTGGCCCGCGACATCGCCTTCGCGCTGGAGGCATTTGAGACACACGCCCGCGCGGTGGACGCCGAGCAGAGGGTCGTGCAGACGACGGCGACGCTTCGCCACCTCTCGGCGCAGCTCCCCGGGCTGGTCTACCAATTCAAGCGGTTCCCCGACGGACGGATGGGCGTTCCGTTCGCGAGCGAGGGAATCGAGCGAGTGTTCGGGGTCACCGCCGAAGAGGTCGTCGCGGACGCGACGAAGATATTTGAGCGAATCTTACCGGATGACGTCGTCCGGGTCGCCGCGTCGATCGAACACTCCTATCAGACGCTCTGTACATGGCGAGACGAGTTTCGTGTGGCCCTGCCCGAGGCGGGGCAGCGATGGTTGCGGGGTGAAGCGGCACCGGAGCGCCTCGAAGGCGGGAGCGTCTTGTGGCACGGCTACATCGCCGATGTGACCGAGGAGCGCCGCCTCGCCGGGCGACTGAGAGGCTACCTCGACGCGTCGCCGCTGCCGATCCACGTCATCCGCCGGACGGACCAGCGCACGACCTACTTGAACGCGTCACACCAGCGCCTGTTCGGCTACGAGCCGGTTGAGCTCGAGAGCGCGGAGGACTGGTTCGCTCGCGCCTTCCCGAGCCCCGCCTTTCGGGATCGGCTCCGCGCGCTGTGGATGAAGCAGGTCCGCACCCTCACCGCGGAGAGCGGCCCGATCGCCTCGCCCGATCTACGGATCCAATGCGGAGACGGGTCCACGTTGTGGGCCCAGGGGATCGCGACCGCGGTCGGCGACGAGCTGATCGTCGTCTGGGTGGACCTCACCGCCCGCCGTGCGGCCGAGGAGGCCACGACCCGGGAGGTGGCGCGCACGAAGGCCCTGCTCCACATCCTGGAGGTCGATGACGACCAGGGCGGAGAGGCGCGCGTCCGCACGGCGCTCGAGGAGATCAAGACCCTCACCGGCGCCTCGGCGGCCTTCTTGTACTATGTGGAGGAAGAGTCCCTGCGGCTCGGAGGGAGCACCCACCTCGATCCAGACGGCCCCGCCGACCGGAGCGCTGCCAGCCTGATCCTCCCGCGCGGGGAGTTGGGGTCGTGGGCCAGCGGGCTGGCCGAGGACGCGCACCACATCTGCGAGGGGTCGGAGCTGGGCCAGTGCCAGCATGGGCTGCCGGATCCGCTCCGCGCCCAGCGCCGCATGTTGGTCCTGCCGACCTTCGATGGGAGAGGTCGAGGCCTCCTCATCGGCGCGGTGGACAAGGCGGTGGCCTTCGGCCCGCTCGACGTCGAGTCGATCCGGCTGGTCGGGGCGGAGCTGCTGAGCTCGATCCAGCGGTCGAAGGCCGTGCGCGACCTGAAGGCGAGCGAGGGCCGGTTCCGCGGGCTCGTCGAGCAGGCGGTGATGGGCATCTTCGTGGTCGAATTCGGTCGTATTACCTACGCCAACGCCCGCCTCGCCGAGCTCTTCGGTCGCCCGCTATCGGAGATCCTCGGCCGTAAGACGGAGGACTTCATCGTTGAGGCCGATCATCCCGTCATCGCGAACGTTCGGCTGGAGCAGGTCGGGGGCGTTCGGGCTCACTCCCTGACCCTGCGGGTCCTGCGGCCCGATGGCAGCTTGATCGACGTCGCGGTCTCCACGGTGGTGTCGATGCAGGGTGAGTGGCCGATCACGATCATGCTCGCCGAGGACGTGACCGAGCGGAAGCGCGCGCAAGAGGCCATCGCGCAGTACGCGATCGAGCTCGAGCTGATGATGAAGGGCACCGTGCTCGCGATGTCGAAGGTCGTGGATCTGCGCGATCCCTACACCTCCGGGCACGAGCGCCGCGTCGCCGCGCTCGCCGCCGCGATCGCCGCCGAGCTCGGCTGGTCCGCCGATCGGGTCCGCGGAATGGAGATCATCGGCTCGATCCATGACATCGGGCAGATCTCGGTGCCGGCGGAGATCCTGACCCGCCCCGCCCGGCTCACCCCCCTCGAGCGGCGGATGGTGGAGACCCACGCCGAGGCGGGGCGAGACGTCTTGAAGAACATCCAGACCCACTGGCCCCTGGCCGAGGCCGTGTGGCAACACCACGAGCGCCTCGACGGCAACGGCTACCCGCGGAAGCTGAAGGGGGCCGAGATCATCCCCGAGGCGAGGGTCATCGCGGTGGCAGACGTGATCGAGGCGCTCTGCTCGCACAGACCCTACCGCCCCGCCCGCGGCTTGGAGGCGGCCCTCGAAGAGGTGGAGCAGTACGCAGGCGAACGCTACGATGGCGAGGTCGTCGCCGCGGCGGCGCGGCTGTTTCGGGAGAAGGGCTTCCTGCTCCCGGACTGAGGCCGGGTGACGGCGGGCGCGCCCCTCGGATCAGCGCGCCTGTCCGGGCTTTCGCCCCGTGGCGATCAGCCCTGCGAAGGCGATGAGGGCGGTCCAGCGGCCGGCCTCGGCGGAGGCGAGCTGGTCGGCCTGAAGCGCGAGGGCCGCGGCGTAGTCGGCCTCGAGCTCTGCCAGGCTGCCGCCGCCCGCGAGGTAGAAGCGGCGGGCCTCCGCGCGGGGCCAGCCGTAGACACCCTCGGCCACGTCCCGACGGAGGTCTTGGAGGGCCGCGGCCTGCTGGGGGCTGTCGTAGGGGGGCGCCATGACCCAGGCCCGATCGTTGTTGGCGTAGGCCACCCCCTCGAGGCCGGCGAAGAGGCGGGGCAGGTGCACGCCGGCGTCGTTCCAGCCCTCTCCGAGCGCGGCCTTTCCCGCGACGCAGCGAAGCTGGAGCCGAGCGACCTGGAGGTGCCGGCCGAGGTCTGCCGCGGGGCCCTCGGCGGCGTTGTATTGCAGGCCGGCGCGGTTGTTGGGCTCTACCGCCAGCAGGAGCCCGCCCGGCTTGCAGACGCGCAGCATCTCGGCGAAGACCCGCTCGCGATCGGCCACGTGGATGAGCAGCGTCTGACAGCAGACGAGGTCAAAGCTGTCGTCGGCGAAGGGCAGGGCCTCGGCGGAGGCGACCGCCGCGCGGAAACGACCGACGACGCCCCGCTCGGCGGCCCAGGCCTCACAGCGGGGCAGGGCCAGGGCGAGCGATCGCGCCTCCCGGTCGACCAGCGTGAAGGTGAAGCCGGGCGCGAGGGCCGGGGCCAGGGCCCGGGCGAAGTGCCCCTGACCGGCGCCCACCTCGAGCACCGCCTCACAGGCGCCGAGCCCGGCCCGTTGGCCGATCAGCGCGACGTAGTCGGCGTGCCACCAGTGGTCGCGGGAATCGGTGAAGTAGCGCTCGGAGTGGGGGCGCGCGTCCTCGGACATCAGGGCTCCCTGACGCGAAGGCGCAGCGCCTGAGACGCCGCAGCCTCGAGGACTACTTCACTTCCTTGTGCACCGTGTGCTTTCGCTCGAAGCGGCAATACTTGCGCAGCTCCATGCGGCCCGTGGTGTTCTTCTTGTTCTTGCGGGTCGCGTAGCGGCTGACACCGGGGATGCCGCTGGCGCGGCACTCGGTGCACTCGAGGAAGATGACGGCCCGAGCCTTCTGTGCCTTCTTCGCCATGGGGATCTCCAGATCGGTGGAATTGCAGGCCCGCGCGCTTATTGCACCCTGGGCCCTCTTGTCAAGCGACGCGGGGCGTTAGCTCGGGGGGGCCACGGTCGGGGGGCGTAGCCGAGCTCCCCCGTGCGCGCGGAGCCCGGATGAGCGGCGCAGCGGAGCCCAGATGAGCGCGGTCCTCCAAAAGGCGGTGGCGGACTTCAAGGCCGGTAAGGTCCCCGCCGCCGTGCAGGGCGTGAAGAAGGTGCTGGCGGGCTCTCCGAACCTCGCCGAGGCCCACTACCTGCTCGGCCTCTTCACCTGGCAGGGCGGAGACGCCGCAGGGGGCGTCCCGTCGTTGGAGCGGGCCTGCCGCCTCGATCCCCGACGAGCGGGCTTCCAGAGCGCGCGCGGGGCCGCCCTCGTCGAGGCGGGCCGCCTCGAGGACGGTCTACGCGCCCTCGAAGAGGCGACCCGGTTGGATCCCGAGAGCCAGGATGCCTGGAAGAACCTCGGGATGGCGGCTCAGAAGGCCCGACGGTGGGAGGTCGCGGAGCCCGCGCTCGAGCGCGCCCTTCGCCGGCGGCCCGAGCCCGGCCTCTCGCTCCGCCTGGCCGAGGTCCGGCTGGAGCGGGGCGACGTCTCCGGCGCCTTGCCCCTGCTGCGGGAGCTGCGGCGCCAGCTCCCCGCCGAGGCGCGCGTCCACGCGGCCCTGGGCATCGCCCACGGCGCGACCGCGGACCTCGACTCCGCGCTCTTCGCTTGGGAGGAGGCCCTGCGGCTGAGCCCGACCCGCCTCGACTGGCGGCGCGCCCTCGCCCGCGTCCGCTCTCAGCTCTGGCGCCTCGCCGACTGCGAGGCCGACTGGCGGGCCCTCCTCGAGTCCGCGCCGGGCGACCGGGAGGCCACGGTGGGCCTCGCCTCGGCCTTACACCGACAGGGCCGCAACGCCGAAGCGCGGGTGCTGCTCGCCCCGCTGCGAGGAGAGGCGTGCGATGATCCGCACTACCTCGAGGTCCTCGCCAACGTGTCCGCCACGGCCGAGCTCGCGCCGTCGGTCATCGTCGACCTCGAGCGGCACCTCGCGGCCGCCGCCCAGCCCTCGGCGCTGCTCTGGAATCAGCTCGGCAAGCTGCTCGAGCGGGAGGGCCGGTATGACGAGGCCTTCTCTGCCCATGTGCGGTCCAACGACCTTCGGGGCTTCCGCAACGACCTCGAACGAAATCAGGCGGTCGTCGATCGGCTGATCACGCTCTATCCACTGGGCTACGCCGACCGACTGGCGCGGGCGCATGTCCGACCGGGGCCGCGGCCGATCTTCATCGTCGGGATGCCGCGCTCCGGCAGCTCGCTCACCGAGCAGATCCTCGACTCCCACCCCCTCGTGTACGGAGGCGGGGAGCGGCGTGACCTCCACCTCCTGGTCTCCAGCCTGAGCCCGCCCTTCCCCGAGGCCGGCCCGGCGGCCAAGGAGGCCGTGCTCCAACAGCGGGCCGACGACCTGCGGCGGCAGTGGGCCGCCCTCTGCGGCGACAGACCGGTGATCACCGACAAGATGCTCTCCAATTTCCTGTTCGTCGGCCTCATCGGACAGCTCTTCCCCGACGCTCGGGTGGTCTGGTGTGTCCGGGACCCGCTCGACAATTGTCTGTCGATCTTCTTCACCTATCTGCTGCAACAGGCGAGCGTCGACAGCAAGCTGTATGGGATCGGGCGATACTATCGGCAGCACCAGCGGCTGATGGAGCGCTGGTGCGCGGTCTCCCCCATCCCGGTGGTCAGGGTCAATTATGAAGAGCTGGTCGCAGATCTGGAGGGGGGGACCCGCCGGCTCCTCGCAGACCTCGAGCTCCCCTTTGACGAGGCCTGCACCCGCTTTCACGAGAATGAGCGCGTGGTGACCACGGCGTCCTACGCTCAGGTCAAGCAGCCTATCTACGCACAGAGCGTCGGCCGGGCGGAGCGCCTCTATGGCGCCCGGCTCGGGGCCCTGCGCGCGGGCCTCGCCGGCGCCGCCGACCCCGGCTGAGCCCCTGACCCGGCGCAGCCCGCGGCGAGGGCGACCCACGGGGGGCCTACCTCTGCGCTACGGTCCGGGGAGCCGCCTGAGTCCCCGGGGTCAACCCATGTCACGCCCACGTACTCGAACCTGCCTGCTCCTCCCCGCGCTCGCTCTTGGGGCCGCCTGTGGGGGAGACAAGGCGGCGCCGATCGACGAGGGGCCGGGCGACAGCGGCGCCGGCTGCGAGGCGGCGTCGGCTTGGATCCCGGTGGACGAGACGGTGGTCGGCCTGCTCCACACGGCCGACGGCGTCGAGTGGGCCGTGGGGGACGCCGGAGGCTGGTGGCGAGCGGGAGAGGCCGGCTGGGAGGCCCTCCCGGCGATGCGGGGCCCGATCGGACCGGCCACGAGCGCCGGGGAGCGGCTGTGGGCGCTCGGATCGGACACGGTCTCCTGGAGTGAGGGAGGCGCCTGGACCGAGGTGAGCACCGGGCTCGAGTGGGAGTGGATGCGGGACATCGCTGGCCTCTCGGACGGTCAGGTGGCGGTCGTGTCCGTCGAGGGCTGCGATGACTGCGAGACCGTGCCCACCCACCTCCTCATCGGGGGGGCCGCGGGCTTCACCCAGACCGAGCTCTTGGGGCTCACCAGCCCGCCGAGCGCGGTCGGCGCCGACGACGCAGGCGGGGCGCTCGCGGCCGGCGGCGACCTCGCCTGGCGCTGGGACGGCGCCTCCTGGATCGACGAGGTCCTCCCCGTTGAGGGGCGCTGGGTCGATGTCCTCGGCTTCGACGGGGAGTGGGCCCTCTTGTCCAGCGATGGGCTGCTCCTCGTCGGCGCGGAGGGGGCTTGGGTGGAGCGTGAGGTGAGCGGCTTTGGCCCGGTCACCGCTGTCGCCCTCGCGGGTACGAGCCTCGACGACCTCTGGGTGGTGGGGCAGCTCGGCGATGAGGGTGAGGCGCATGGCGCGGTCTGGCATGACGAAGGTGAAGGCTTCATCGAGGTCTCCGCGCCTGCCTCCCCGATCACCGCCGCGACCGCTACTAGCCCCGGCGCCCTCCGGCTCGGCCTGACCGGGCCGGAGATCGCGGAGGGCGGGGCGGGCGGCTTCAGCACCACCTGGACGACCCCGCATTGGGAGGCGAACGGCGCCGCGGTCAGCCTCTCGGACGGCACGAACCTCTTCATCGACACCGACGGTCGGCTCACCGTCGGCAATTTCGACGAGTGGACGGTCCGAGGGGAGATGGAGCTGGAGCACCCGGAGACGGTGCTCGCTCTGTCTCTCGGCGAGGCCGCTTACGCGGTGACCGAGTCGGGCGCCTTCCTCGACTGGGACGTGACCACCGCCGCCGCCGCCCTGTCAGACCTCGCGCTCGGCGACGAGCTGGTCGAGGCCCTGGCGGTCACCGGCGCCGGAGAGCCGGTGGTGGGCGGCTTTGGGTTCCAGGGAGAGGGGGAAGAGCAGGTCCCGACCGGGATGCTGCTCGCGCGGGCGGCCGGCGAGTGGACAGAGATCGCGCTCCCCGAGGGCGCGGGCCCCATCTATGCGATCGACGCCCCGACCCTCAACGAGCTCACCGTTTGGGACACGGTCACCCTCTGGACCGGAGATGGATCGTCCTGGACCGCGGTGGAGAGCCCAGGCTGGGTCCAGGACCTCCAGCGGGGCCCCGACGATCGGCTGTGGCTGGCCCTCGACGGCGAGGTCGGCGGGCTGGCCGAGCTGCGGGGCGGGGTGGTGGAGCCCGTCGCCGATGGGCCGGGCCCCCTCCGCTGGGTGCTGCCGGTTGAAGGGGCCGTGCTCACCGTCGCGTACGAAGACGGGGAGACGATCCTCGGCCGGTGGGACGGCGCCTGGACCGAGCTCGATCGCCGCGCGGACGACTGGGCGGTCACCCGTCCGGACGCCGCCGACCTGGACGGCGAGCGCCTGCTCCTGCTCTCGGATCTGTCGATCGAGCGCGTCTGTCTCCCGGGGCTGTGACCGTCGGCTGCGCCATGACAGGCCCGGGGTGAGCCCGGCTCGCCGCGGCCGCTATAGGGGGCGGCTCCGGAGATCCTGATGGACAAACACCCCGAGCTCGCTGCCCTCCTCCGCCCCCGCTCCGTCGCCGTGGTCGGCGCCTCGGAGCGTCGAGGCACCATCGGCGCGGAGATCCTCCACAACCTCCTGCGGGTCGGCTTTCGGGGCCCCGTCTGGCCGGTCCACCCGACCGCCATTTCGGTCCAGTCGGTCCGCGCCTGGCGCGACGTGCGCGAGATCCCCGATCCGGTCGATCTCGCCGTCGTCGTCGTGCCGCAGCCCCAGGTGCTCTCGGTGGTGGAGGCCTGCCTCGAGAAGGGGGTGAAGGGCCTGCTGATCATCACGGCCGGCTTCAAGGAGGTCGGGCCCGAGGGCGCCCTGCTGGAGCGGGAGATCGTGGATCGGGTGCGCGCGGCCGGGGCACGGATGGTGGGGCCGAACTGCCTCGGCATCGTCACGACAGACCCCGACACCCGCCTCGACGCCACCTTCGCCCCCACCTTCCCGCCGGCGGGCACGGTCTCGGTGGCCAGCCAGTCCGGCGCGCTCGGCGTGGCGATGCTCGACTACGCCCGCGAGCTCAACATCGGCATCCGCGACTTCGTGAGCATCGGCAACAAGGCCGACGTGAGCGGCAATGACCTCCTCTCCTGGTGGGCCGCCGACGCCGGCACCGAGGTGGTGCTGCTCTACCTCGAGAGCTTCGGGAACCCCCGCCGCTTCCGCGACATCGCGCGCGCGGTGAGCCAGGACAAGCCGATCGTCGCGGTGAAGAGCGGCCGCAGCGCCCGCGGCCTCGTCGCCGCCTCCAGCCACACCGGCTCCCTCGCCGGGGCCGACGCCGCCGTGCAGGCCCTGGTCGAAGACACCGGCATCCTCCGGGTGGACACCGTCGAGGAGCTCTTCGACATGGCCGCCTTCCTGGCCCACCAGCCGATCCCCCGCGGGCGCCGCGTTGCCATCCTCACCAACGCTGGCGGGCCCGGCATCCTCGCCACAGACGCCTGTGAGGCGCTCGGCCTCCTCGTCGCCGATCTGCCGCCCGGCCTCACCGCCGAGCTCCGGAGCTTCCTCCCGCCCGCCGCGAGCGTGAAGAACCCGGTCGACATGATCGCCAGCGCGACCCCCGCCCAGTTCGAGCGGGCCGGGCGGGCGCTGCTCTCCAGCGAGGCGATCGACGCCCTGCTCGTGCTCTTCGTGCCGCCGATCACGACGGACGCCGAGGCGGTCGGCCACGCCATCGCGCTCGGGGCAGCGGGCATCGAGAAGCCGGTCATCTCCTGCTTCATGGGGCGGCATGGTGTGCCCGCGGCCCTGTCGCAGCTCCAGGCGGCACACATCCCGAGCTACGCCTTCCCTGAGAGCGCCGTCCGTGTGCTCGCGCGGGCGGCCCGCTACGGCGAGTGGCGGGCGAAGGCCCCGGGCGTCGAGCGACTGCCGGCGGGCGTGGATCGCGAGGCCGCCCTCGCGGTCCTCGGGGCGGCCCGCGCTCGCTGTGACGCCGCGGGCTGGCTGGCCCAAGACGACGTCGCCGCCCTGCTCGCCGCCGTCGGCGTGAGCCTCCCCGAGGCCTCCTTCGCGGACTCCGCGGGCCAGGCCGCCGCCCTCGCGCGGCGGATGGGCTTCCCCGTGGTGCTCAAGCTCGTGGCCGAGGGGGTGGTCCACAAGACCGACGTAGGCGGCGTGAAGGTCGATCTGCGCAACGAGTCCGATGTCTTCGGCGCCTGGGAGGAGATCCTCGCCGCGCTCCAGGCGGCGGGCCTCGGCGACGCGATGAGAGGGGTCCTGATCCAGCCCATGATTGAGGGCGGCGTCGAGACCATCGTCGGCATGACCCACGACCCGGCCTACGGCCCGCTCGTGATGTTCGGTCTCGGCGGGGTGCAGGTCGAGCTCCTGCACGATGTACAGTTTCGCCTCGCGCCGCTCACCGACAGGTCTGTCCACGAGCTCGTGCGCGGCATCCGTGGCTTCCCGATCTTGGACGGATACCGAGGTTCGCCGAAGGCCGACGTCGCCGCCCTGGAGGACCTTCTCCTGCGCATCGGCGCCCTCGCCGACGCCGCCCCGCAGATCCTGGAGCTCGACCTCAACCCGGTCAAGGTCATGCGCCAGGGCCATGGTTGTGTGGCCATCGACGCCCGCGTCCGCCTGTCCCCGGCCTGAGCGGGACGGCGGGGCGGCGGGGGTTCAGCGCGCGGCGGGGGACGCGGCGGGGGACGCCGCGGCCGGGGCGCCGACAGGGGCCGCGGCGGTGGTGGCCATCCGGCGGGCCAGCTCAAGCTGACCCTGTCGGGCGTAGTCGATAGACTCCCCGAGGATTCGGGCGGCCTCTTGCGGGGCGTGAAAGCCCATGGAATTTTCGGCGTTGACGAAGTCGACCCGGAATTGCGCCTTTCGCTGGAGGGCGTAGACCTCGCCGAGCTGCGTGTCGGCGAGCCCGGCCTTCCGCGCGGCGGCGACGTCGGTGATGAGGGCCACGAGCGCGTCCTCGGCCCGATCCATCAGCGCCTTGGTGCGGCCCTGGATGATCGCCACTCGGGCCTGCAGCTCCGCCTCGGGGAAACGATGACAGGTCTGGCAGCTCCGCGACACGTCGAGCAGCGGGCTGCGGACGTGGTGGGAGCTGACCTTCATCGCCCCCTCCCGCACATAGGGCATGTGACAGTCGGCGCAGGCGACGCCCGAGCGGGCGTGGATCCCCTGGCTCCACATCTCGAATTCGGGGTGCTGCGCCTTGAGCAGCTCGGCGCCGGTCTGGGCGTGCTTCCAGTCGAAGAAGCGGTGACCGTCGGCGAAGGTCGTCTCGTCCCAGGTGGCCTCGATCTGCTCCACCTTGAGGCCCTTCTCCCAGGGGAACTCAAGCGTCTGCTTGGCGCCACAATAGTATTCGACGTGGCACTGACCACAGACCATCGAGCGCATCTCCTGTCGAGAGGCGGCCGCGTTGGGGGAGTAGTCCGCGGCGCGGTCTCCCTTTCGCCAGGCCTCGAGGCTCGGGAGGTGCGGCACGGGCTCCTCCGACCGGGCGAGAGCGGCGATACCCACGAGGAAGCCGGGCTTGGTGACCCGCAGCGCCATCGACTCCGGGTCATGGCAGTCGATACAGGCGACCGGGTGCTCCACCTTCGCGGAGGCCTCGGCGTAGGGCAGCTTTCCCATCGCTTCGAAGCCCTTCATGAGCTGCTCGTGGCCGTGCGGGCTCTCGAAGGGCTCGTCGAGGGTGCCGGTCGCCCCCTCGTCGAGGCCGAGCTGGCGATAGGCCACCGTGTTCGAGGCGTGGCAGTGCAGGCAGGCGCCGGTCTGGGGCCGCTCGGTCACACGCTTGGTGGAGCGTTGGTCGTCGAGCATCCAGGCGTGGCCCTGGCGCTGGTTGAAGTCAATCGCGAAGGCGTAGCCGTCAAAGAGGGTGACCAGCCGGGGATCGTCTTCGATGCGGCTCTTCGGCAGCCCCTCGCTGCCAGCGCCGCCGTAGGTGGTGGCGTACTTCTCGGCGGTGCGGAGGTAGCTCTCGTACTGGCTGGGGAAGTTCTTCCCCCACTCAGCGGGATCGACGGTGGTCTCAGTCAGCTCCACGAGCGCGGTGTGGGTCACCTTGGCCTCGCCCTGTCGCTCCTTCACGTTTCCGAACAGGGCGAAGACCCCTGCGGTGGCGACGGCGGCGATGAGGGCGATGAGGCCGGCGCGGAGGGGGGTGGGTGCGGGGGCGGACATGGGGGCTCCTCAGCAGATCACGAGAGATCAGAGATCACGAGAGATCAGCGGGTGGGGCCGTGGCCGACCGCGCTGTGGCAGCGCACGCAGCCGTAGAGGTCGGCGCGCTGCATCGGGTCCGTGGGGGTGCCGAGCGTGCCGTGGGCCGTGATCTCGTCGGTGAGCGCGGCATGACAGCGGAGGCAGTTGTCCTCCAACACCTGGGCGTTGGCGGGCTTGATGCGGATGGGCTCGGGGAAGTCCTGCATCGTGAAGGCGCGAGAGTGGTTCCAGCCGTTCAGGGCCTTCACGCTGAGCTTCGCGACGAGGCTCCCATGGGGCAGGTGGCAGTCGTTACAGACCGCGACCGCGTGGTGGGAGGCGTGCTGCCAGCCCTCGTACTGCTCCCGCATGATGTGGCAGCCCACGCAGACCTGCGGATCATCGGACAGGTAGGAGGTGCCCTTCGCCGTGTGGAAGGTGTAGGCGCCGCCGCCGCCGAGCGCGCCCAGCAGCGCGATAGCGAGCCCGCTCGCGAGGTGCAGGCGGGAGTTGGCAGGGGAGGGGATGGAGGTGCTCACACCCGATGCATATCAACGGAGTGGAGAGTCGGGTAGGTGGAGCGCGGGCGGGGACGCGGACCGGGCGGTGCGGCCCCCCCGCGAACAAGGCGTGCTCCAACAAGGGACGGTGGGTGAATTCGCCGCGCGTGATGGGATCCGGGAGGAGCTGCCACCCCTCCACCGAGGGCAGGTGTGTGAGCGAGAAGATCTCGGGCGGCGTCCCAAAGTAGTCCGGGCGGAACAGGCTCCCGGCGGCTCCATGGTCGAGGGGGCCGGCGTCCCAGGTCGTGTCGATCAGCGTCCAACGATCCCCGATCCGCGCCGCGTTCCAGGCGTGGGCCGAGCCGTCGCTCTCCCCCCCTCATCTCGCGCGAGCCCTGTCAGGTAGACGATCTCCAACGCGGAGGTCTTTCCGATGCCACCATCCGGTTCGCGTAGCCTGCGCACACGCCCTTTCGTCGGCGAAGGTCGGTGTCGGCCTCCTGGGCGGCCCGCTCGCCCTCGACGAGGGAGTCGTCGTCATAGGTCACGCGGGTCGCGACGTAGTCGTGCGCCGCCCGGAGCCGCTGCTTGGGATCGGGTAATAGACCCTCGCCGGCGCCTGGGTGAGCGACCGCACATTCGACGAGGAAGTCGCTGACCTGTACGCCGCGCGCACGCAGGGGCGGGACGTCGACCTTTGAAGCTCCTCGACTCGGACACTTGCATCGGCATCCTCCGAGGGCGGAGCGAGGTGCTGGAGCGCCGCGGCGCCGAGGTCGACGAGGTCGCCACAACGTGGGTCACCGCCTCCGAGCTGTTCTACGGCGCGGCGAGGTCCGCCAAGCCCGACACGAACGCCGCCCTCGTGGTCCGCTTCCTCAACACTCTACCGGTGCTTTCGCCGGACCTCGCGAGCGCGAGGCTCTTCGGAGAGGTGAAGGCGAGGCTGGCGATCGCGGGGCAGGTCGTCGCGGACGCGGACCTGTTCATCGCCGCGATCGCGCTGAGCCGGGGCGCCACGCTCGTGACCGGGAATCGGAAGCACTATCAGCGGATTCCGGGAATTGCCTCGGAAGACTGGTTTCGACCGTGAGCGTTCGGTTCCACTTCGCAGGCGCGCAGCGGCAGACGCACCAGATTCCGAACGCGGCGCTGGCGTGGAGCGTCGCCGCTCATGGCGAGGGAGGTGTCGTTGCGCTCGCCGAGGCGGGAGAGTTCGCCTTCGAGCTCCCCCGGTTCAACGAGCTGAGCTGGGCGGTGACCGGACCGAGTTCATGCGTCGAGTAGTTCGCGCGATGAGAGGTTGAGTGCAGACAACACCCGCCCCCCAAAACCGCGAAAAGCCGCCTTGCGGCGACTTTCCTGGAAAAAGTGACCCCAACGGGATTTGAACCCGTGTCGCCGAGATGAAAACCCGGTGTCCTAGGCCAGACTAGACGATGGGGTCGAAGAGTACGGTCACCAGCGGATCGAAAGGAGTGGGTCGCATGGGACTCGAACCCATGACCCTCGGCTTAAAAGGCCGGTGCTCTACCACCTGAGCTAGCGACCCGCCGTGGGGGCTGTTAACATGGGGCCCCGATTCGTCAAGGCGCCTCGGGCGGGGCGGCGGCGAGGAGGGCGGCGAAGGTGGGGCCGCGGGGGATCACGGCCTCGCGGCCAGGGCCGACGGAGACGAGCGCGACCGGGGCGCCGACGAGGGCCTCGATGCGCTCGACGTAGGCGCGGCAGGTGGCGGGGAGGTCTTCATAGCGGCGGATGTGGGAGAGGTCCTCGGTCCAGCCGGGGAGGGTCTCGTAGACGGGCCGGACGGCGCCCAGCGCCTCGGCGGCGGCGGGGATGGCGTCGGGCTGGCCCGCGTAGCCGACGCAGACGTCCAGGGTGGGGAGGCCCGAGAGGATGTCGAGCTTGGTGAGCACGAGGGAGGTGGCGCCGTTGAGGCGCACCGCGTGGCGGACCATCGCGGCGTCGAACCAGCCGCAGCGGCGGGGGCGGCCGGTGGTGGCCCCGAATTCGGCGCCCTTCTCGCGGAGGGCGTCGCCGTCGGCGCCGAGGAGCTCGGTGGGGAAGGGGCCCGCGCCCACGCGGGTGGCGTAGGCCTTCGTGATGCCCACCACCGCGTGCAGATCGCGGGGGCCGACCCCGGAGCCGGCGCAGGCCCCGCCGGCGAGGGTGGTGCTCGAGGTGACGAAGGGCCAGGTGCCGTGGTCGATGTCGAGGAAGGTGCCCTGGGCGCCCTCGAAGAGGATGGACTCCCCCCGCTGCAGGGCGCCGTGGAGGAGGGCGACGGTGTCGGCGGCGTAGGGCCGGAGGGCCTCGGCGAGGGGGGCCGCCCAGGCGAGCAGGGCCGCGACCTCGACCGCCGGCTTGCCGAACCAGCCGGTGAGCATCCGGTTCTTCTCGGGGAGCACGGCCTCGAGGCGACGGGTGAGGGCGGCGGGATCGAGGAGATCGGCGACCCGGAGGCCGCGCCGGGCCACCTTGTCTTCGTAACAGGGGCCGATGCCGCGGCGGGTGGTGCCGATCTGCTCGTCCCCGAGGGCCTCTTCGCGGCAGGCGTCGAGGAGGCTGTGGTAGGGGAGGATGAGGTGGGCCTCGGTCGAGAGGGCGAGGCGCCCACGGAGGTCAAAACCTGCGGCCCCGAGGGCGGCGATCTCCCGCACCAGCACCTCGGGATCGACGACCACCCCGTTGCCGATCACCGAGATCGTGTTGGGCTGCAGCACCCCGCTCGGGATGAGGTGCAGGACCCGCTTCTGGCCCTCGACCACGAGCGTGTGGCCGGCGTTGTTACCGCCCTGGAAACGCACCACGTAGCGGGCCCGACGCGCGAGGAGGTCTACGACCTTGCCCTTGCCCTCGTCACCCCACTGGAGGCCGACCACGACCGTGTTGGGCAGGGCGGAGTCGGGGAAGTCGGAGGGCGAAGCGGGCGGCGAGGCGGGCAGGGCCTGATCCAAGGGAGCTCCGGAGAGGCCGGCTGCTTAGCCCGCTGAGGCGCCCCCCGCCGGTCGGCCGTCGGCCTCGGCGGCCGCACGCGGCGCGATGCGACCGAGGAAGCCGACCATCAGCAGGGCGAGGAGGTAGAAGGCGAGGCCGAAGCCGAAGGCCGTCGAGTAGCCCCACATGCGGCTGATCACGACGGTGGCGAGGCTCGCGACCACGCTCATCCAGCCGTTGATGGCCCAACCCCAGGGGACGAGGCCGGCGGCGTCGGCGCGGAGCAGGCGGAGGGCGAGCGGGAAGGGCATGCCCATCAGGAAGCCGAGGGGCGCGAGCGCGACCACGGTGATGGCGATGCGGAGCTCGCCCGGGAGGCCGAGGGCGGCGCCGTAGAGCACCTTGGGGACGACGAAGGCCTGCACGAGGCCGAGCAGGATCACGCCCGCGAGGATGGCCCGCAGCCGCCGCGCGAGGCCGGCCTCGGGGAGGCGGCCCGCGGCCATGCTGCCGAGGCCCGAGGAGAGCAGCATGCTCAAAATGACGGCGGTGACCGCGTAGGTGGGGTGCCCGACGAAGAGGATGAGCTCGTGTACGAGCACGGTCTCGACGGCGAGGTAGCCGTAGCCGAGGCCGGCGATGTAGAGCAGCCCGGGGCCGACGTAGCGCATCCCGCGGGCCTCGCCGCTGCGCCGCGAGAGGAGCGGCAGGCCGATGAAGACGAAGCCGGCCACGAGCGTGAACAGCACCTGGATGACGATGCTGCGGTACACGGCGGCGAGGGGCTTCTCGTCGCCCTCGGCGGCCTCGATCGAGCGCTGGAGCTCGTGCCAGAAGAAGCCGGGGTCGTCGAGGTAGGGGCGGTCGTCGGTCATCACGGCGCCCTGGAGCAGCTTCTTACCCTCGGCGCCGAGGGGCTGGCCGGGGTCGATGAGGAGGCGGGCGTCGCGGAATTCGCCCATGGCCGTGAGGAGGCGGGCGCGGTCCTCCTCGCTGAAGGGCTCCTTCTTCACGAGCAGGACGACCGCGGTGCCCTTGACGTAGGCGATGTGGCGGAGCGGCTCGGTGATGCCGCGCGCGCGCAGGGCCGCGACGGCGGAGCGGAGGATGGCGTCGGTAGAGGCGCCACGGCCAAAGGAGATCATCCCCCGGGGCGAGAGGTGGTCGAAGTAGGTCTCGAAGGCCTCCTTCGTCTCGAGCAGGGAGGGCGACCAGGCGTTGGCGAGCAGGCCCGCGCTCGACCAGAGGTTGGCGTGCACCATCTGGATGATGTCGTAAGGCTCCTGGGCGTGGAGGATGGCGGCGCGCCCGTCGGACTTCACGCGGTGGGTGTCACCGTGGGTGTAGGGGTTGACCGGCGAGTCCGGGTACTGCTCGGCGACGATATCGAAGATCTCGCCTGCGATGTCGATGGCGTCAATGCCGGTGAAGCCACGGGACTGCGCGACCGCCACCTCGGGGCCGGCCGAGGCGGCGAGGATAGCGACCCGCGCCGGCGGCTCGTAGAGGTGGAAGACGAGCGCGCGGTTGATCTCCTCGGCCACCTTCGCCCGGCGGGCCTCGGAGCGAAAGATCTCGGAGGCGCTCGTGTTGTCGAGCAGCATGAAGTCGCCGCGCTTGTCATCCTTGTGGATGGAGAGGCGGGTGAGCGGCGTCCACTGCACGTAGGTGACGTTTCGTTCGGAGTAGCCGGCGGCGAACTTGACCTCGAGCACCTCGCCCGAGACCGCGCTCGACACCAGGGCGCCCACCGAGAGCAGCCCCATCAGGCCGGCGGCGCCCATCAAGGCGCGGTCGCGCTCGGGCCAGGCGAGGAGGGCGGCCGAGGCCGCGGCGCTCAGCGTGATGACGAAGATGGTGTCCGGGCCCGCCAGCTCGCCGAGGAGGGGGATGAAGGCGACGGCCCCCGCGGCGCCGCCGATGAGGTCTGCCCCGTAGAGCTGCCCGATGTGCTGCTTCCGTCGCTGAAAGACGCCGGCGAAGGCGAGGCCGGCGATCGCGAAGGGCACCGAGAGGACGGGGAGCAGCGCCGCGAACCAGTAGGGGTCCAAGAGCTCGTCTTGGATGCTCGAGCGCTCCTGGTAGACCGTGGGCGCCGAGCCGCTCTGCAGGGTGACCGGGAACTCGAGGGTGCAGACCACGGCGAGCAGCGTGGCGAGGCCCTGGAGGAGGCAGAGCCAGGCGAGGCGGCGCTCGAGGCCCTCCTCGGGCACGAGGCTCGGGCGGAGGTGCTGGAGGATGGCCCCCACGCTGATGCCGAGCAGGGCCAGCGCCAGCGCGAGGTGCGCGAACTGGGCGAAGAGCACCACCCCGAAGAGGCGGGTGAGCAGGAGCTCGAAGAGCACGAGCTCGAAGCTGATGAAGAAGAGGACCGCAGAGAGGGTGCCCACGCGGCTCATGCGAGCACCGGCGCGGCGAAGAGCGTCCCACGGCCGAGGATCCAGGCGGGGTCGGCGGCTTGTTTGAGGGCCGTCATGGCGTTCAGGGTCTCCGGGCCCACCATCTCGGCGAGCAGGGCGCGCTTGAGCTTGCCGATCCCGTGCTCAGCCGACACGGTCCCCCCGAGGGAGACCGCCTTCAAGGCGAGCTCCCGGTAGAGGGCCCGCGCGTGGGCGAGCTCGGAGGGGCTCCGGGGGAAGAGGTTGAGGTGGAGGTGGTTGTCGCCGATGTGGCCGAAGCAGACGTGGGGGAGGTCTACCGCGGCGTAGGCGGCCATCATCTCGGCGAGGGCGCCGTCGGGGACGGCGAAGTCGGTGCCCACCTTGGGCATGCCGTTCTTCGCCACGAGCTCGCCCACCCCGGCGGGCACGGCGTGGCGCACGGCTCGGAGGCGCCGCTGGCCGAGCTCATCCTCGGCGACGATCGTGTCCTCGGCGAGGGCGCCGGCGAGGGTGAGGGCGTCGAACCAGCGTTCGAGCAGGTCGCCCTCGCCTTCGCCGCCGCGCTCGTCTTCGGGCAGGGCCTCGATCTCGACGTAGAGCGCGTGGGCGGCGGCGGCGGGGATGTCGGGCACGCGGGACTTCACCATGTCGAGGGCGTGGTGGTCGAAGTACTCGATGGCGCGCGGGTTGAGCGCACCAGCCTCGGCGGCGATCCCGGGGCGGGCGGCGCCGCGGCGAGCGAGGGCGACGAAGGCGAGGGTGCGCTCGAGGTCAGGGAAGAAGGCGATCAGCGCGACCACCCGCGCGGGGAGGGCGGTGAGGCGCAGCTTCGCCCTCGTGATGACCCCGAGGGTGCCTTCAGAGCCGATGATCAGATCGAACAGGTTGTCCGCCGGATAGAAGCCGGCGGCCGTCTTGACGGCGGGCTCGGTCCAGGTGGGACGCGGCCAGGCGGCGGGGATCGGCGTGCCGCGGTCGACCCAGCGGAGCTCGCCGGTGGGCAGCACCACCTCGAGCGCCTCCACCCAGGGGCGGGTGGGTCCGTAGCGGAAGGAGCGGGCGCCGCTCGCGTTGCAGGCGAGGGTGGCGCCGAGGGCGCTCTCGTCGCGGCTCGTGGGATCGGGCGGGAAGAGCCATCCCGCCGCCTCCACCTGCCGCTGGTAGTCGCCGAGGAGCACGCCGCCTTCGGCCTCGTCGAGGGCGAGCACCCGGTTGAGCCGCTCGGTGCTGAGCAGCCAGCCGCCCTCGGGGACCGGGGAGCCGGTGGTGGAGCTGCGCCGCGCGGTCACCGTGAGCGGGATGGCCCGCGCCTGGCAGAAGGTGACCAGCTCGGCCACCTCTTCGGCGGAGCGGGGGCGGGCCAGGGCCTCGGCGCGCCCACGGGTGTTCGAGGCGTCGCGGAGGTAACCCTCGATGACCTCCGGATCGCGGGTGATGTCGAGCGCGGGGAGGGCGGAGGGATCAGACATCACGCCGCCCTAACCCTACAGGCCCTTGACCGCTGCCCGTTGACGCCGGAGTCCCGGCCCGATTACCCTCGCAGCCCGTCGTGGAGACCGTCCGATGACCGCCACCCCCTCTCGCACCCCGAACGCGAGCGCCCCCGCAGCGGGTCGGTCGGCGTTCCGCCTCCGCGCGCCGCTCTTCCTCGGCGCCCTGCTCGGTCTGCCGGTGCTCGATGGCTGCAGCAGCGCCTGCGAGGAGAACTCCTGCAACTGTCAGGAGGCCTGCAACCACCTCTACCTCGAGGGGGAGTGCAACATCGTCAAGGTGGGCAACGACTCCCGTGAGGAGCGCATCGGCGACTGTGTGGCCGAGTGCGAGGGCGCGCTCGATGTCCCGGGTGAGGTCCGCGACGACTACAACCCCTACGAGTACACCCCCGCCAACGAGTCCGAGTCGGTCCGTTTCACGAACGACGCGGAAGTCGCGCTGTGGATGGAGTGTGTGGCTACGACCTCCTGCGAGCTCATCAACAATGGTTACTGCGCGCCCCTCCCCTGATCACCGGCCCCTCGGCCGCCCCGCCCGCGCGGCGCGGGTCGCTGGGGCTTGGGCGCTGCTGGGGCTGCTCGCCGCCCTCGGCGCGGGCTGTGAGCCCACCTGCAAGGCCACCTGCAAGAAGCTCCTCTCCTGCGAGGAGCTCGACACGCCGCGCGTCGCCCTCTCCACCTGTCAGGAGGAGTGTGAGGAGCAGCAGACCCTCTACAACGACCGCTGGACCGATGAGCAGCTCGCCGAGCGCTTCAAAGAGTACAAGCAGTGTGTCGATGAGGAGGAGTGCGCCGACATCGCCGATGGCGCCTGCTACGACGAGGACCTCTTCCTCTTCTGAGTCCGCTCCTGCGGGAGTCTGGGCGTCGCTCCCTCCTTCCGCCGCCCGGGGGACCCCGTGAAGCGACACCGCCTCCTCTTCCTGCACACGGGCGGCACGCTCGGCATGATCCAGCGAAAGCCGGGTCCGCTGGAGCCGGCCTTCTACGATCAGGCGGTGCTGCCCTTCGTCGCCGGGTTGGAGGCGGTGGCCGAGATCGAGGGCCGCGTGGTCTGCTCGATCGACTCCACCGACATGAGCCCGGAGATCTGGGAGGAGCTCGGCCGCCTCATCGCGGAGAACATCGACGCCTACGACGGCTTCGTCGTGCTGCACGGCACGGACACCATGGCCTGGACCGCCGCGGCCCTCTCCTTCATGCTGCGCGGCCTCCCGAAGACCGTGGTGGTGACCGGCAGCCAACGGCCGATCGCCGAGCTTCGCACCGACGCCCGCAGCAACCTCGTCCACTCGACGATCTGCGCCACGCTCGGCCTCCCGGAGGTCGGGCTCTACTTCGGGAGCCACCTCTATCGGGGGAACCGGGCCACGAAGGTGTCGATCCAAGACTACGACGCCTTCGCTTCTCCGAACCACGCGCCGCTCGTGAGCATGGGGGTGGACGTGGTCGCGGGCCCGAGCCTCCCTGCACCGGTCGAACCCTTCTCTTTCCAGCCGGGCTTCTCCCGAGACGTGCTCGTCCTCTCGCTCTTCCCGGGGATGGGGGCCGAGATCCTCCCGCGCCTCGTGGACAGCGGCGTCCGGGCCGTGATCCTGCGCGGCTTTGGAGAGGGGAACCTCCCCCACGCCGGCTGGCCGGACGCCATCGAGGCGGCCACCGCGGCCGGGGTCTCGATCGTGGTGACGAGCCAGTGTGCGCGGGGCTCTGTGCTGCCTGGGCGATATGACTGCAGCGCCGTCGCTGCACAACGAGGCGCCTTCTTCGCGGGGGATATGACTACCGAGGCGGCCACCGTAAAGGTCATGTGGCTGATCGGCCAAGGCGCCGACCGGGCTGAGCTCGGTCGGCGCCTCCTCACCCCCCTGGCCGGCGAGTGCGCCGACCGGGGATAGACCCGCGGATCAGCGCTTCGACACCGCGCCGCTGCCGCCGTTGGCGCCGAGGTCGCGGGCCCGCTCCATCAGGGCGATGAGCTCGGCGTCGTCCTTGTTGTTACGCTGGGCCGCCTTGCCGAAGGCGATGAGCTTGTTGATGTCGACCTCGGCGGCGTGGGGGGAGCCGCGCAGGATCTCGGCGAATGTGGCGGCGGTGTAGGCGATGCGGGTGTCACGGGAGGTGAGGGGGGCGGTCTCCTTGAGCGCGCGATCGGCGAAGGGGAAGGCCTTCTCGGCGGCGACCCCGTCGGCGCCCGGCTTCTCGTAGCGCATGCGGACGGTGGCGACGGTGGGGGCGTAGCCGTCCTTGAGGACCACGTCGTAGAGCGCCGTCACCTGGTGGCCCGAGCCCACCTCGCCGGCGTCCACGCGGTCATTCCGGAAGTCCTTGTCGGCGATGTCGCGGTTCTCGTAGCCGACGAGGCGATAGGCCACCACGCTCTCCGGATTGAACTCCACCTGGATCTTCGTGTCGCGGGCGATGGTCACCATGGTCCCTCCGAGCTCGCTCACGAAGACCCGCTCGGCCTGCTGCTTGCTGTCGATGTAGTAGTTGTTGCCGTCGCCCTTGTTGGCGAGCTGCTCCATCAGCGTGTCCTTGTAGTTGCCCATCCCGAAGCCGATGGTGGACAGGGTGACGCCGCGATCGGCGTGCTGCTTGATCTGGGAGAGCATCGCGTCCCAAGAGGTGTTGCCGACGTTGGCGTCGCCGTCCGAGAGCACCACGACGCGGTTCTCGTGGCCGGGCTCGAAGGAGCGCGTGGCGAGGTCATAGGCGATGTCAATGCCGGCCGACATCGCGGTGGAGCCGCCCGACTGGAGCGAGTCAATCGCCTTGTGGATGGTGCGGGCGTCGCCGGCCGAGGTGGGATCGAGGATCTTGGCGACGCGGCCGGCGTAGGTGGCGAGGGCGACCGTGTCATCCTCCCGGAGACCGTCTACCATGCGGTGCATCGAGTGCTGGGCGAGGCCGAGCTTGTCTGCCGAGGCCATCGACCCCGACACATCGACGAGGAAGGTGAGGTGGACGGCGGGGCGCTCGTTACGAGCGATCTCCTTACCCTGCACGCCGACGCGGAGGGTGTGGTGGCCGGGCCGGAAGGGGTCGGGCATCGCCTCCATGCTCACGCTGAAGGGCTCCGAGGAGGGCTTGGCGTAGTCGTACTTGAAATAGTTGACGAATTCTTCGACCCGCACCGCCGAGCCCGGGGGGAGGCTGCGCTCCTCCTGGAGCTTCCGGCGGCTGATCGTGTAGGAGGCCGTATCGACGTCGATCGAGAAGGTGCTGAGCCGATCTTCGGCCACCATGGTGAAGGGGTTGACGCCGTAGTCCCGGTACTCCTCCGCCGAGGAGACCGTGTCCTGGGGCGGCGGCATCACCGGCGTCGTCGTCGCGGTCTTCGTCGCGGTCGTCGTCGCGGTCGTCGTCGCGGCCGCCATCCCGGTGTTCATCCCGACCGTCCCGACCGTCCCGCCCATCGGGCCGCTCGGCGCGGGCGCCTTGGCGGAGAGCTCGGCGACGGGGGCGCGCTTCTGGCGCTGCGCGGTGGCGGGGGCGACCGGGGCGGGGGCGTCGGCCATCGAGGCCCCGGGGTCGAGGTTCGTGCGGCCGGCGGCGGAGGCGCGACCGCCGGCGGAGGCTCCCTGGGCGACCGGGGCGGTGGCCTGGGCGCGGGTGCTCGCCTCTCCGCCGCTCAGCGGCTCTGCTGCGGCCACCATCGGGAGCGCCTCCGTCTTCGCCTCTTCCCGATTCGACTCTTCCCGACCGGCCAGTTGGACATCCTTCTTGGGGGCAGAGGCCTGCTCCTCGTCGACCGTCCCCTCCTGGATGAAGGATCGGTCGTCTGCCTTCTCGCCGGCGGCCTGAGGCATCGGAGCGGGCGTCACCTCGGCGGGGCTGTGCGCCGAGCAGCCGTGGAGCGCGAAGAGGGCGAGGGCGGTGGAGAGGGCGGGGCTGCAACGGTCGAGGAAGAGGCGGCGCATAGGAGCTCCTTCGGGCGGTGTCCGTGAGGTGACCGCCGATAGACCGTTGTGGTCTGTCGGCGGACCGGCTGTTCGTTCGGGGGCGTCTCGGAGGACCGGTTCGCCCGACTTCGGGGGGGGAACGAGGGAGCGGGGCCGCCCTTACACCTCACCTGCGAAGTTCTTCCACGCTCTGCGCTCCCCGCCAGGGTCGGGCG
The DNA here is from genome assembly GCA_044344255.1 of Myxococcota bacterium. Classification (GTDB taxonomy): domain Bacteria; phylum Myxococcota_A; class UBA796; order UBA796; family UBA2385; genus JBIJDH01. The sequence goes on along the minus strand of JBIJDH010000040.1, from coordinate 25,263 downwards.
CTCAGCGCTGGCTGAGGCGGGTGGACGGGAGCCCGACCGCTCGGGCGCGCTCGATCAAGCGGAGGAGCTCGGCGTCGTCCTTGTTCCCGGCGCGGGCCGCGGCGCGGGTGAGGTCGAGGAGCGCGCCGAGCTCGATCTCCGGGGCGTGATCGGAGCCTCGGAGGAGCTCGGCGAAGGTGGCCGCCGCGTAGGCGATCCGCGTATCGGGGGTGGTGAGCGACAGGGTCTCTCGGAGGGCCCGGTCGGGGAAGGGATAGGCGCGCTCCTGTGCGGTGCTGTCGGCCCCCGGCCTCTCCCAGCGCAGCCGCACCGTGGCGAGGGTGGGGGCGTGTCCCTCCTTGAGGAGGACGTCGTAGAGCGCCGTCACCTGGTGGCCCGAGCCCACTTCGCCGCCGTCGATCCGGTCATTCCGGAAGTCCTTGTCGGCCACATCACGGTTCTCGTAGCCGATCAGCCGATAGGCGAGGACGCTCTCGGGGTTCATCTCGACCTGGATCTTCACGTCGCGGGCGATGGTCACGAGCGTGCCGCCCAGGCCTTGCACGAAGACCCGCTTCGCCTGCGCTTCGGAGTCAATGTAGTAGTTGTTGCCGTCCCCCTTGTCGGCGAGCTGCTCCATCAGCGTGTCTTGGTAGTTGCCCAACCCGAAGCCGATGGTGGAGAGCGTCACTCCTCGGTCTGCGGCCCCCTTGATCTGGGAGAGGAGCTCGTCCCAGCTGGTGTTGCCGACGTTCGCGTCGCCGTCCGAGAGGATGATGACGCGGTTCTCATGGCCGGGCTCGAAAGAAGACTGGGCGAGGCCATAAGCGAGGTCAATCCCGGCGGACATCGCCGTGCTGCCTCCGGAGCTCAGGGCGTCGATCGCCGCGTGGACGGTGGCGGCCTGTCCGGCCGGCGTGGGCTCGAGCAGGGTCGCGACCCGCCCCGCGTAGGTGGCGAGGGCGACCGTGTCATCCTCGCGGAGGCCGTCTACGAGCAGGTGGAGGGAGCGCTGCGCGAGGCCGAGCTTGTCGTCCGCGGCCATCGAGCCCGAGACATCGACCAGGAAGGTCAGGTGGACCGAGGGCCGGCTGTCCCGGGCCACCGCGCGGCCCTGAACGCCGATCCGCAGCGTGTGGTGGCCGGGCCGGAAGGGGTCCGGCATGGCCTCCATGTCCACCGAGAAGGGGAGGGCGGTCGGGGCGGGGCCGCCCTCGGCGCTCGTGAGGGAGGGCGGTTGGCTGTATCCGTAGTGGAAGTAGTTGATGAATTCCTCGGGGCGGACGCTGTCGGCCTGCGGCAGCCCTCCGGACTGGATCACGCGGCGAGCCTGTGAGTAGCTCGCGGTGTCGACGTCGATGGCGAAGGTGCTGAGCCTGTCCTCGGCGACCGCGGTGTAGGGGTTGGTCGGTGAGCGTGGGCCCGCCTCCGAGGGGGATTCGTCGGTGTTTCGATAGACTTCGGGTATCCGTGCGGTCGCGTGATAGGCCGCTCTCCCCGCTGCCCCGTAGGCGCTCGTGCCGCTCCCGTAGCCGGCAGACCCGCTCCCGCGACCCTTGGTGCCGAGCCCGCCGATGCCGTGGAGCGCGCCGCCGCCGCCCAGCCCGACGCCCCGCGCCCCGAGCCCGCTCGATCCCATCTCCTGGGCCTGCGCCCCGACGAGCCCGTTGATACCCTGATCGAGCCGCGGAGGCAGGGCCGGCGACGCAGCGGCGCCGGTGGTCTTCACCTCGGCGCGGGTCGCGCCCTGCTCCTCGCCAGCCCGATCCTCCGCTTCTGGCCCGGGCGAAGGGGCCGGGGGCGAGTCCTGGTGCGGCGCCGGTCCCGCGTCCCGCCGGAGGGTCAGGGTGAGGAGGGCGCCGATCAACACTGAGGGCAGGAGGATGGCGAGGAGGCGCGTACGGGAGGTCATGACAGGCTCCAAGGGGGTCGCGGGACCCGAGGTGGCGACGCGGTGTGGACTGGCTCGGGGGCGCCCTGGGTCGAGCGGCCCGCGGGCTGTGAGTGGACCGACAGCGGCCCCTGACCGCGGTTCGGCTCTGGCGCGGGCCTGACACGGACCTTTCCAACGGGCCCTGCCTCTGGACCCTGCCCGCCCTCGCCCCGACGGCCGGTCGCCCGCCTCTGGTAGGCTGCGGGCCCGGAGGTCTCCCTTGCTGCTGCTGCTCACCGCTGTCGCCCTGGCGGCCCCCGTGGCGGGCGCCCCCGTGGAGCTCCGCCTCTGGCACGCCTACCGGGGAGATGAGGCCCAGGCGCTGGAGGATCTGGCCGCGCGGTGGACCGTCGAGCACCCCGAGGCCCCCGTCGCCGCCCTCGCCGTGCCCTACGAGGGCTTCGTGAGCAAGCTCGAGGCGGCGGCCCCCCGCGGCAACGGGCCTGACCTCTTCATCGCCGCCCACGAGCGCAGCGGCGCCTGGGCCAACCGTGGCCTGCTCTCACCCTGGGCCGACGTGCCGGCGGGCCTCCACCCCACCACCGTCGAGGCCCTCCGCTGGGAGGGTCAGGTGATGGGGCTCCCGCTGGCGACCAAGTGCCTCGCCCTCTTCTCGAACGACGCCCTCGTGGATGCGCCCCCGGCCACCACCGACGCCCTGCTCGCGCTCGGCGACAAGATGAAGGCCCGCGGGGGCTACGCGCTGGCTTACCCCGCCACCGAGCCCTTCTTTCACGCACCGTGGCTGCACGGCTTCGGCGGCGGTGTCTTCCAGGGCGACGCGGTCCGCCTCGATCAGCCGGGGAACGCGGCCTCCCTTGACTTCGCCCGCTCGCTCACCGTGCAGGGCATCGTCCCCGAGGAGCCCACCACCGCCCTCGTCACGCAGCTCTTCAACAGCGGGGCCGCCGCGACGGTGATCAGCGGCCCTTGGTTCCTGGGCGAGATCGATCCGAGCGTGCGCTACACGATCTCGACGATCCCCACCGTGTCCGCCACCGGGCATGCCGCGGCGCCCTTCCTGACCGTCGAGGCGGTCTTCGTGTCGGGCTTCTCCACGCACCCCGAGGAGGCCCGGGAGTTCGCGCGCTGGCTCGTCTCCGGGCCCGTCGCGGTGGAGCGCGCCCTGGTGGGCAGGCAGGTGGTGGCCACCCTGTCGGCCTATGACGACCCCCGCCTGTCGGCCGATCCGGTGCTCTCCGCCTTTCGGGCCCAGCTCGACCACTCCGTGCCGATGTCCAACCGGCCGGAGATGGCCTCGACCTGGGAGCCGATGGCCCTCTCCCTCCGACGGGTGATGCGGGGCGCGAGCGGCGGCCAGGAGGCCGTCCTGAAGGCGCAGCACGACTACACGGTCCTCAGTCGGCCGCCGCCTCCACCTGCGGAGCCCACCCCCTATCTCGCCCTCGGCACCATCCTCGCCGCGGGGCTCCTCGCGTACCTGCTGCGTGACCTCTGGCGGGCGCGGGGCGAGGTGCGGGCCTCGGCCTCCGCCTATGCCTGGGTGGCGCCCGCCGCCCTCTCGATGCTGCTGCTCGTCGTCACCCCCTTTGTGGTGGGCGCGGGGGTCAGCCTCTTCGAGCAGAAGGACGGGGAGTGGATCTTCGTCGGCCTCGCGAACTTCTGGAGCATCCTCTCCTCGGCCGACTTTCCCGTCACCCAGCCGCCGAGCTTCTATTTCACGTTGGCCATCACCGTGCTGTGGACGCTGAGCAACGTCGTGCTGCACGTCTTCTTCGGCGTCTCGCTGGCCATGCTGCTCCGCGAACCCTGGCTGCAGCTCCGCGCGGTCTATCGAGTGCTGCTGGTCCTCCCCTGGGCGGTGCCCAATTACATCACCGCCCTCATCTGGAAGGGGATGTTTCATCGTCAGTTCGGGGCGATCAACGCCCTCCTCGCCGCGGTGGGCCTGGAGCCCGTGAGCTGGTTCAGCCAGTTTTCGACGGCCTTCGCCGCCAACCTGACGACGAACACCTGGCTCGGCTTCCCCTTCATGATGGTGGTGACGCTCGGGGCGCTCCAGGCCATCCCGCGCGAGCTCGAGCAGGCCGCAGAGGTGGACGGCGCCACCGGCTGGCAGCGCTTCCGCCACGTCACGCTCCCGCTGCTGAAGCCAGCCCTGCTCCCCGCGGTCATCCTCGGCAGCGTGTGGACCTTCAACATGTTCAACATCATCTACCTCGTGAGCGGGGGGGAGCCCGACGGCTCGACCGAGATCCTGATCTCCGAGGCCTATCGGTGGGCCTTCAGTCGAGGCAATCGGTACGGCTATGCGGCGGCCTATGCCCTGATCATCTTCGCCGTGCTCCTGTTCTACAGCCGGGTGACCCGCCGCCTGTCGGAAGAGAGCGCGCGCTGAGCCGCTCGGGGGGGCTCCTGTCCACGGCGTGGACAGGCGCTGACCACGGCGTGTTGAGACCGGCGCGAAGAGTCGAGGGAGCAGGCCGATCGGGCCGCGGCACGTCCCGTGCAACACGGGAGGGACCCACCCTGGAGTCCCGATGTCCCTCTCCCTCGTCCTCGAGGCCCTCCGCGAGCCGGAGTCTTTCGCCCGGCGCTGGGCGCTTGAGCGCCGCGCCCCCTTCACGCTGCTCGCCTCCCTCGCCGCCACGGCCTCCGTGGGCGTCGGCGCCTATGGCGCGGCGATGCACATCAGCGAAGACGCGCTCGCCGCTGGGCAGGGCGGGGCGGCGGCCATCCTCGCCGCCGGCATCGCCTGGAACGCGTCCTTACCCTCCCTCTACGTGCTCGGCAGCCTCCGCGGCTCGCGGCTGACGCTCCAGAGCCTCGCCCTCGCTACCCTCGTCACGGTGAGCTTCGGGGGCGTCGCGATGCTCGCTAGCATCCCGGTGCTCTGGTTCTTCGAGCTCTGCCTCCCCTACTCCGCGGCTCGGCTGTTCATCAACGCCGTGGTCTTCTTGGGCGTCGGCGCCAGCATGTCCGACGTCTTCATCCGCGTGATGGCCGGCCTGGAGGGGCGGCGTCTCCTCCACTTCGCCTGGCTCGGCCTGCTCGGGATGCTGGGCGCGGAGATGTTCTACGTCGTCGGACTCTTTGACCTTTGATTGAATTCACCGCTGTTCGGAGACCCCCGACTTGGGGCGTCCGTAGACCGCTTGAAGCACCCCCTGTCACATCCTCCCGGATCTCTCGCTCTGGAGCCTGTCATGTCCACTCTGAGCCCGACCCTCCCCCGGCCCCCCATTGTCGAGGAGCCGGCCCTCGTCGATCACCTGCTCCGTGACCCCGTCGCCCTCGATCGCCGCTTCGCGGAGGCCGCCGGCGTATCCGTGGAGCTCCCTCGGCTCGTGGGCCTCACCGTGGCGGCCTTCGCGGCCTACGCGGCGGCCCAGGGCCTCATCGTCACCCGAGCGGGGGCGGAGGTCTTCCCCGCGGCCCTGTGGCGGATGGACGCCTGGCGCGCCGGCGCCTGTCTCTTCCTCGCCTATTCGGGCGGGATGTTCGGCGCCCAGGTGGCCGGCCTGCCGAGCGCCTGGTTCTATGCGTTGCTGGCAGGTCTCCGGACCCCGGCGAACCGCATCGTCGCCGAGGCGATGCGGGCGCAGGCCACCTCCGCGATGGTGCTGCTCGGGCTGTTGCCGCTCTATCTGGCGGCGGGCCTCGGCCTCAGCCTCGCGACGGGGGAGGATGTGGGCTCAGCCTTCTTGCGCAACGCCTTCTTCGTCCCGGTCGGCTACGGGCTCCCCTTCCTCGCTGGCCTGTCGGGCACCTTCGCGCTCTATCGAGCCTTTCAGCGCATGGTGGTCACCGGCGCCCGAGCGGAGTCCCCCCGCACCGCCACCCCTGGCCGCCTCGTGCTCGCCTGGTCTGTGCTCTTCACCGGGATGGCCCCCCTCGGCGTGTGGCGGATCCTCGACACCCTCATCCATTGACCTCCCCGTCACCGCCCCGCCTGCCCGAACCCCTGGGCTGGAGCCTGTCATGCGGCCCCTCGAGCTCTGCGTCCTCTACCTCCTGATCGGCGGGGCCATCGGCCTCGCGATGGCCCGCGGTCGTCACTCGGGCGCCCTGCTGGCCGTGCCCCTCTGGCCCCTGTTCCTCCCCGGCCTGCTGGTGCGCGTGTCCCCGCCCTCGACCTCCTTCGAGGCGAGCGCCGCGGCGCCGTGCGCGGACCGGATCGAGGAGGCCGTCGAGGGGCTCCGCGGGGCCCTCCTGGCGTGGGAGGCCGCCCCCGCCGGCCTCGACGTCGAGGCGCCCTTGCGCGCGGTGCGCCGTGGCCTGGGCGCCCTGGATCAGCGTCACGCCGAGCTCTCTCGAGCCTTGGCTCAGCCCAGGAATGATCGAGATCAGATCATGCGGACGTGGGAGGCCGCCCCGCAGCCGGCTCGAGACCTCCTCACCGTCCAGCTCCGGAGCCTCGATCAGCTCTTGGCGCTGAGGGAGGGGGCCCGGCTGGAGCTCGAACGGGGCCTCGCGGCCGTCGGAGAGCTCGCCGCCCGCGTCGAGATCGCGCGGTTCACCGGCGTCGCCGCCTCCGACGTGGCGGCGCAGCTCTCGCTCCTGGCCGCCGCGGTGGACGGCGCCGCCGAGGTGCGCCGCCTCGCTCCGCCCCGGCCCCGCGATGCCCCCGCGACGGCCCCTTGACAAGAACAGCGTAGGAGCCTGGGCGAAGGTGTGATATCCTCCCGAGATGACTAGCAAAGAACGAGTTGAAAAGCCGATTGCGCGAGGCGCGGCCGGGCCGGGCGCGGCGGCAATCGTGAGGGTCGTCGGGTGGATGGGCGTGATGGGCGGAGCCTCTCCGCTCGGTCTGGGTTTCCTCGCCCTCGGCGCCTGCTCCCCGGAGAAGGGGCCGGCCGGCGAGGGGGCGGGCGCTGACGACAGCGGCGGCGAGGCCTCAGGCGACAGCGGGGGCGCCGAGGCGGAGGATGAGCCCCGGCCCCTGCCCGAGCGGACCTACACGGATGAGGCGCTCGTGGCCGAGCTCGAGCGCGGGCTCGCGCTCGGCGTCCCGAGCCCGAGGGTGCTGCAGCACCAGTACCTCGAGTGGATGGCGTGGGGCGATGAGGTCTGCCCCGGAGACCCCCTCCAGATCTCGGACTCCAAGGTCCCGAAGACGGGCTGCACGGCGGAGTCTGGATATTTCTTCTCCGGAGTAGCGAGCTACGTGGCCACGGAGGACGGTGAGAGCACCCTAACCCTCATGTCCGGCGACTTCGAGCTGCGTGACCTCGAGGGGCGGGCCTACGTGGCCGGCGGGGTGAACCGGTTCATCGCTCTCCCCAGCGTCGACAGCGGCGGGATGGACTGGCGGATGGAGGTCGTCGGCTCCTGGCGGGATGGCACCGCCGTCGGCTGGCTCAGTGGGGAGGGCTACAGCGGGGCGCTCACGGCCGAAGGCAGCTATTCGACCGCCGGCGCCACGGCGCGCCTTGACGGTGTGCTATCCCAGGGAGGTGTCGAGTATTTTTTCGATCAGCTCACCTTCGACACTGCGGGCTGCGACAGTAACCCCAAGGGCGCGCTGAGTGTTCGGGACCCGAGCGGGCTGTGGGCCACCATCACCCTAGATGAGGCGTGTACGGGCTGTGGGGTCATCCAATGGGACGGGTCAGAGAGCCGCTCGCCGGTCTGTGTGGACCTCGTCGAGTTCGGGCGCGACCTCCTCGTCCTCCCCACGGTCACACCATGAGCCCGCCGTCTCCAACCGGGTGGTTGATCCCGGTTCGCCCCCCCCTCCGCTCTGTCCACCATCCCGTGTGGCGCTCGGTCGGCCTCACGGTCCTCCTCACGGTCCTCCTCTCGGGCGGGCTCTCGTGCGGAGGGCCCGCTGAGCCCAAGGGCAGTCCGACAGGGGGCGCCGACAGCGCGGCCTCGGCCGCCGTGCCCCTGATCGATCCCACCGTGGGCCTCGTCCCGCTCGGCGACGCGCGGCTGCTCCGGCGAATGAGCCTCGATCTGCGCGGTACCTTGCCCACCCTGGCCGAGCTCGACGCCGTGGAGGCCGACCCCGCCGCGCTCTCGCGCATCCGCGATGAGATGTTGGCAGACCCTCGTTTTGAAGAGCGCCTCGTGGTGTTGTTCGGGGAGCAGTGGCACACGCTGGTGACGGTGTATGACATCGAATATTACGACTACGGTCTGGAGAGGGTCGATGACCGTCCGCTCCGCCGCTCGATCGGAGAGGAGCCCCTGCGCCTGCTCGCGTACGTCGGCGCGCGTGACCTCCCCTGGACCGAGGTGGTGACCGCGGACTACATGTTGTCCAACGAGCTGCTGGGCGACGTCTGGCCGATCGACTACCCGGAGGGCGGCGATGGCTGGCAGGTCTCCCAATGGAATGACCAGCGGCCGAAGGCCGGGGTGCTCGTCTCGAACGGCCTCTGGTGGCGATACACCACCAACACCTTCAATCAGAGCCGGTCCCGGGCCAGCGCGCTCTTCCGGCTGCTCGCGTGTACGGACCTCCTCGGGCGCCCGGTGAACTTCTCGGCGGCGGGGCGCACCTCTGCGGAGGATCCCTCGGCGGCCATCCTGAACGAGCCCTATTGTGTGACCTGCCACGCATCGATTGAGCCCGTGGCGGCCGCCCTCTTCGGATTTTGGGTCGCTGTCCAATACAGCGCCGATGAGATGACCTACTACCACCCAGAGCGGGAGGCGCTGGCCAGCACGCTCACCCCGGTGGAGCCCGCGTGGTTCGGAGAGCCGGTCTACGGCCTCGAAGACCTCGGCGTGGTCATCGCCGACGACCCTCGCTTCTCCCAGTGCGCGGTTCGGCGGATGGCCAAGGCCCTCTGGCGCCGCGACACGACGCTCACCGATCTCCCGACGGTGCTCACCCTCGACCAAGAATTCCGGGACGAGGGGATGCGCATCCGCTCCCTGGTGATCGACCTCACGGACTCCGCCCAGTACCGGGCCGGGGCCTTCAGCGCAGACGCTCCCCAGGCCACGGTCGACCGGGAGCTGACGGTGCGGATGCTCTCCCCCGATCAGCTCCAGACCGCGATCGAGGAGCTCACGGGCTTTCGGTGGACAGACAACTACGGTGATCAGCTCCGCGACGACGGCGACGGGTTTCGTATCCTCGGCGGCGGGGTGGACGGGGTGAGCGTGACCGACCCCCAGCAGGATCCGGGCCTGACGTGGAACCTCGTGGCCCAGAACCTCAGCCGCGGCGCGGCCTTCGCGGGCGTGCAGCACGATCTCATCGAAGCGCCCGGGGAGGCCCGCCTCCTCACACTGGTCACGCAGAGCTCGCGCCCAGGGGACCCCGAATTCGAGGCCCAGCTCGTCGAGCTGCACCGCCGCCTGCTGGCCCGCGCGCCCACCGACGCCGAGCTCGCCGAGCTCGAGGCCCTGTGGGCGGACATCGTCCTCGAGGACGGTGTGCAGGCCGGCTGGACGGGCATGTTGCTCGCCCTCTTCCAAGACCCCGAATTTCTGACCGAGTGAGCTCCATGATGAACCGCCGTCAGCTCCTCGCGGTCAGCTCGGCCGGCCTCGCCCTCCCGCTCTCCCTCTTTCACTCCCGGGTGGCCCGCGCCGACAGCCCCGTGCCGGAGCGGAAATTCATCTTTGTGGTGTGCGCGGGCGGCTGGGATCCGACCCTCGTCTTCGCGCCCCTCTTCGGGGTGGCCGGCGTGGACGTCGAGGCCGACGCCACCACCGCGGAGGCCAACGGCATCATTTACGTCGATCACGCGGATCGGCCGAACGTCCGTGCCTTCTTTGAGAGTTATGGGGACCGCGCCGCCGTGGTGAACGGGCTCGAGAGCCCCTCGATCACCCACGCCCGCTGCCTGAAGCTCATCCTCACCGGCACGGCCGACGCCGCCGCCGACGACTGGGCCTCCATCCTCGCCGCCCGTTCGGTCAACGACCTCGTCCTTCCGTCGGTGGTGCTCTCCGGGATCGCCTTCAGCGACCAATACGCGAGCCAGGTGGTGCGGGTGGGGCCCTCCGGTCAGCTCGGGAAGCTGGTGGACGGGTCGGCGATCACTGAGTTCAGCGACACCCCGGTGAACTTGCTGCCGATCAGCGCCGAGGCCAAGGTAGACGCCTTCGTACGGGAGCGGGTCAGCCGCTATGTGAGCGGCGCTGACGCGGGGCGGGCTACCCGCTTCGGTTCGGCCTATCAACGCTCCCTCAGCCAAGCGACGCAGGTCGTCGAGTACGCCGAGCTCATCGGCCTGAACGAGCTCGGCGGAGCGGTCGAGGCCGGCGTCCCCCAGTCCTGGAGCTACTTCCAGGCGGCGGTCGACGTGCTCGCCACGGGCGTCTCCCGCTGCGTGAGCTTTGACTACAAGGGGCTGTACAACTTGGGCTGGGACACCCACTCCCAGAATGTGATGCAGTCCAGGCACTTCGATGAGCTCTTCCAGCTCCTCAACATGCTGATGGTCGAGCTCGACAGCCGCAGCGGCGCCACCAGTGGCAGCCTCGCCGAGGAGGTCACGGTGGTGGTCTGCTCAGAGATGGGCCGCGGCCCCCTCCTCAACGCCAATCAGGGGAAGGACCACTTCACCTTCACCTCGGCGATGCTGATCGGCAGCGGCGTCGCCGGTGGTCAAGTCGTCGGCGGCTGTGGAGAGGGTGGATACGGAGAGGGAATTGACTTCGCGACCGGCGAGCTCGATCCAGCGGGCGCGATCCCGCACACGAGAGACCTCGGCGCGACCCTGCTCGCCCTCGGGGACGTCGATCCCAGCGAGGCCCGAGAGGGCTCGGCCCCGATCACCGCGCTCATGGCCTGAGGGATGAACACCGTGCACCACCGCCTGTCCCGAGCCCGCTCCCTGGAGGTCCGCCTCGCGGGCGTGTCGCTGGCCCGCCTGGCGGGCGTGTCGCTGGCCCGCTGCTCGCTCTGGGTGCTGCTCGTGGTGGGAGGCTGCGGCGCCGAAGAGCCGGCGGGGGCACCCGCCGCCGTGGGGGAGGGTGAGGCGGAGGCTGCGTCGCGCTGCACCGACGAGCAGCGGGCCTACCCCGTCTCCTGGGAGACCACCGTCCGGCCCTTCCTGCTCAGCTACTGCGACTCCTGTCACGCGGAGGACAGCCCGCAGCGCTTCGGAGCGCCCGCCGCCGTGACCTTTGACACGCGTTCCCAGGGAGAGACCTGGGCGGAGCGCATCCGCGTGCGCACGGTGGTCGATGAGGACATGCCGGTGGGCGGAGGGGTCTTCCCGAATGACCTGATGCTCCTGAGCGTGTGGCTGGACTGCGGCGACACCTTCCCCGCCGAGGCGCCCTGAGCGGCGGAGCCGTGTGCGCAGGGCCGCTCGTGTTGGCCCCTCAAGGGTGGGTTGCCGTCATCCAGGCCTCTCGATCCTCGATCCACTGATAGAGGTAGGCCTTCTCGCCCTCATAGTCTGTCCAGTTGTCCTTCTCGGTGCGCGCGCTCGCCCATCCATCATAGGCCAGGTGCTGCGCGCCCCACCAGTCCCAGTCGCGCTGCGCCGAGCGGTCGATCTTGGCGAAGTACTCGTCCAGCGTCGACCGCTGCCAGTCGAGGGAGAAGGGCCCGTCGGCGCGCAGCGTATGGTACCGACTCCACAGCTCGGCCTCTGCCTCGGGCACCGCGTGGATGGCCCAGAAGATACGGTTGTCGTCCGCGTAGTCGTCCGAGAACTCGGGGGAGCTCCGATAGGTACGCCAGTTCTGTCCCCAGGAGCCGTTGAAGTCCCAGGGAGAGTAGCGGAACCGACCCGTCTCGGGGTCATGATAGAGGTAACAGTTCTTGGACTTGGAGTCTTCGGCCACCGTGTAGTGGACGAGCAGGTACCAGTCAATAAATTCGTCGAGCTCGAACCAATCGTCGGCCTCACGGATGATGGTGTCGGCCGGGCTGCTCCCGACGAAGGAGACCCAAGCCTCGAGGTCGGTGAAGTCGTCCTCCGGTGTACCCTCCCGCTTCTCATAGCCTTGGTGGAGCGTGGTCTTGGGCTCACCGAGCGCGTCGGTGAGGGCGAAGTTGGCGTCGGCGTCGATCGCCTTGTAGAGGTTCGCGTCCCCGTCGAAGTCGCGGTGGCGAAGGTGCTCGTCGTCCGGCCGCTCCACGACGACGTAGAGGCCGTGGTACTCGCCGTTGATATAGACGACGGTGAACCAAGAGCGCGGGCCAAGGCGGTTCAGGCCCCAGGCCTCCGACATCGCGTTCCAGAGGTCGTAGGTGAATTTCTGGCGGACGTAGCTGTTGTCGTCGAAGGTGGTGATGAGCAGGAGGTGATTGACGGTGCCGCCCCAGTCGTCCACCTGGAGCTCCTCGTCGGTCAGCTCGAGGACGTAGCTCACCTTCGGGTAGTTCGTGCTCGTCTTCCCATGCACCCTCACCTCGGCGGCGTACGGTCGACCGTCGAAGGTGAGGGTGGCCTCGGAGGCGGCCGCGCGGCCGGGCGCGGTGGCCCAGGTGACGTGGACGACGGGCAGGCCCCACTCTTCTCGGTAGGTGAGCGGATCGACCGGCGCGCTGTCCGCGCGGAACGGATCATCGACCACCTGGACGGTGATCGCCTCCGCGGTGGGGACGCGGGCCGAGCCGTCGGCTGGGGTGACCGCGAAGATGAAGCGGTGTTGAGCCGCGTCCGCCGGCCCGGTGAGCCAGTCGAGGGTGAGGGTCGCGGCGTCAAAGGTGGCGCCGACGGGGAGCTGGATGGGCTCAATCAGGGCCTGCTCGGTCGAGAGGGGCCCTCCGCAGCGCACCGAGAAGGTCAAGCGGTCCCCCTCGAGCCGTGGATCGGAGGAGAGGTCGGACAGGAGGCCACACGCGGGCCCGGCCGAGGGCCGCTCGGTGGAGAGCTCGACCGGGGTGCCCGGACCGCCGTTCGAGGCGCCCGGGGTGGCCGGGAGCTGGAGAGCCCACCCGTCGCCGCCGTCGAGCGGCCGACCGAGCGAGACGTCCTCCAGCAGCTCGCCGAAGCGGAGGCTGTCGATGGACTGCCCATCGGGATCGGTGAGGGTGAGGCCGTCGCCTTCGGCGCTCAGTTGGAAGGGGAGGTGTTCCGCCCCCGCCTCGGGCTCGCCGTCCGCCCAGAGCAGGAGAAAGCCGCCGGCGCCGATCTCGAGCGGGCGCAGCCCCTGCGCCGGCTCGCCCGAGGCCGCAGCGGCATCGTCGGTGATGGTCCAGCCTTCCAGCGAGACGGCGTGGTCGAGCGGGTTGTAGAGCTCGACCCAGTCGGACCAGGCGCCTGTGGGGGAGCGGATCGTGGCGTGGTTCTTCGCCATCAGCTCGTTGATTCGGAGGGGCGCCGACCCCGTCCACGGCGCGGCGCTGTCGAGCTCGGCCGGCCCGTCGGTGTCCTCCGTCTGAGTGATGAGGTTCTGGGGGTGGCGCTGGCAGGCGAGCAGCAGCAACGGGGCCGCGTGCCGGAGCGCCGATGCGCCGCGTCGAAACGCAGATCGTCCAAGCGCTAAGTACGTTTCAGTCCGGTTCACGCTCGACCCTCTCCCGCCATCCAGGATCATCATACCCAGGAGGACCCTACAGTCAAGCTGGCCCCGGTGGCCACGACTCAGCGTCCGTGCTCCAGGTAGGCCTCGGCGTCAAAGCGGCGGAGGCGCCAGCGATAGGAGAGGGTGCTCCCCGGCCAGACCGTGAAGTTTTGTCCGTCCTGGTTGAGGTACCAGCTCCGGCAGCCCGTGGCCCAGGCCTGTCCCTGGTGGGCGTGGTCGACCTCGGCGATGAAGGCGTCCAGGCGCTCCGGGCGGACCTCGACGGTGGCCACTGGCCCGCGGGCGGCGGTCCGGGTGATGGCCTCGAGCGCGTACTCCACCTGGGCCTCGATCATCACCACCACGCTGTTGTGGCCGAGGGCGGTGTTGGGGCCGAGCAGGATGAAGGCGTTCGGGTAGCCGGGGACGGTGACCCCGAGGTAGGCCCGCGGCCGGCCGCCCCAGCGCTGGGCGAGGTCGACGCCGCCACGCCCGCGGACCTGGAGTGCGCCGAGGGGCTGATCGACCGTGAAGCCGGTGCAGCAGACGAGGGCGTCGAGGGGCTGGAGCCGGCCATCGGCCATTCGCAGCCCCTCGGGCTCGACCGCCGCGATGGCCTCGGTGTGAAGGTGGACGTTCGATCGCCGGAAGGTGGGGTAATAATCCGACGAGATGAGGATCCGCTTGCACCCGGCGGCGTAGGTGGGCGTGAGGGCGGAGACGAGCGCGGGGTCTGAGATCGTGCGCCGAATGTGGGCCCGCATCCCCGCCTCGATCAGCCGTGCGCCGAGCCCGCGTCGTCGAAAGAGGAGGGGGTAACGTGCCTCCTGGGCGAGGTAGAGCGCCTCCCGAAAGACGCGGATGAGGCCCGGCACGCGCGTCAGGGCGGCCTTCTCGACGCTCCGATAGGCGCGATCCCGTCGGGGGACCACCCAGGCAGGGGTGCGCTGAAAGACGTGCAGCTCGGCGACCTCGGGGGCGATCTTCGGCAGGATCTGCACCGCGCTCGCCCCCGTGCCGACCACCCCCACGCGTCTCCCCGCGAGGGAGAGGCCGTCCGGCCAGCGGGCGGAGTGGGTGACCGGCCCCCGGAGCTGGTCGAGGCCGGGGAGGTCGGGCCAGCGCGGATCCTTGAGGGCGCCGAGGCCAAAGATCACGAACCGACTGACGAACACACGGCCGTCGGTGGTGCGCACCCGCCAGCGGGCGGCGCCCTCGTCCCACTCCGCGAGCTCCACCTCGGCGCCCGTGCGGAGGTGAGGGTGGAGCCCGTGCCGCTCGGTGCAGGCTTCGAGGTAGGCCTGGATCTCGGCGTGGCCGGCGTAGGTGCGGGTCCAGCGGGGGTTGAGGTCAAAGGAGAAGGAGTAGAGGTGGGAGGGGATGTCGCAGGCTGCGCCGGGGTAACGGTTGTCTCGCCAGGTGCCGCCGAGGCGGCTCGCCCGCTCGAGGAGGAGGAAGTCCCGCCGCCCCGCCTGCAGGAGGCGGATCGCCGCGCAGAGGCCCCCGAAGCCCGCGCCGAGGATCAGCACCTCCACGGTCTCTTCCGCGCGGATCGTCGGGGCGTTCAGGTCGGCTCCTTCGGTGGTCAGGCTGCGTAGCTCCGCGCTCTGCCCGCCGCCAAGCGGAGGGGGGTGGGGCCGTTCGGCGAGCGGGGTAGAGGGCTCGCCATGCCGCCCTCCGCCTACCAGCCCGCCCCCGTCCACAGCCGCCTCGGCCCCGACCTCTACGATGAGGTGTCGCCCGCGCGCTTCCCCGCGGCCATCCTCCGCTTCCGCAACCAGCGGCACGCCGAGTCCGTGGGCCTGGGCGACCTCAACGACGAGCAGTGGAGCGCCCACTTCTGCGCCTTCCAGCCGCTGCCCGACAACCTCCCTCGGCCGCTCGCCCTCCGCTACCACGGCCATCAGTTCCGCCACTACAACCCGAGGCTCGGCGACGGGCGGGGCTTTCTCTTCGCCCAGCTCCGCGGCCCCGACGGCCGGCTGCTCGATCTCGGCACCAAGGGCAGCGGGATTACCCCCTGGTCGCGGGGCGGCGATGGGCGGCTCACGCTCAAGGGCGGCGTGCGCGAGGTGCTGGCCACCGAGCTGCTCGAGGCCTTGGGGGTCAACACCTCGAAGACCTTCTCCCTCTTCGAGACGGGGGAGCCCCTATATCGAAATGACGAGCCGAGCCCCACGCGGTCGAGCGTGCTCGTCCGCCTCCAGCACAGCCACGTGCGCGTCGGCACCTTTCAGCGCCTCTCGTATGGGCAGGACAAGGCCGGCCTGCGCCGCCTCGCTGAGCACTGCGTCGAGCACCTGATCCCCGAGGCGCAGGGAGCGACCGACCTCCCGAGCGCGCTGCTCGGCGCCGTGGTCGCCCGCGTGGCCGAGACCACCGCCGCCTGGATGGCCGCGGGCTTCGTTCACGGCGTGCTCAACACCGACAACATCAACATCACCGGCGAGAGCTTCGACTACGGCCCCTGGCGCTTCCTCGAGACCTTCGACCCCGAGTTCACGGCCGCCTACTTCGATGGCGACGGCCTCTACGCCTATGGCCGACAGGCGGACAGCACGGAGTGGGCGCTCGCCCGCCTGTCGGAGTGCCTCGCCCCGATCGGGAGCTCGAGCGCCATCGCGGCGGCCCTGGCTGGCTTCTCGCCTCGCTTCGAGGCGGCCGCCCACCGGCGCTTCTTCGAGCGGCTCGGGGTGATCCCCGGTCACGAGGGCGTCGGGCGCGCTCTGCTCGAGCGCTCGCTCGACTTCCTCTCCCGCCACCCGGTCCCCTATGGCCGCTTCTTCTTTGACTGGTACGGCGGCGGGCTGAGCACCGCCCGCGCCCTGTCCGGGCCCTATCAGGCCCACTACGAGTCGGCCGACTTCGCCCCGGTCTGGTCGCTCCTCGACGCTTGTGAGCCGCTGCGGCCCGACTTCCTCACCGATCCCTGGTTCGACGGCCCCGGCCCTGTCCTCCTCGCCTGGCGAGAGGTGGAGGAGCTCTGGGCCCCGATCGCCGAGCGGGACGACTGGAGCGCCTTTGAGCGGAAGGTGGCGGACATCCGCGCGATGGGGCGGGCCCTCGGGCGGCCCTGAGCTCGGCCGCTTAGGGGGCCTTGCTCAGCCGGCGCGGCCGGTGCGGCGCAGGAGCTGGTCGGCGTACAAGGAGGGAGGGTCGAGGGTGGCGCCCTGTTCCAGGCCCTCGCTCCAGTCCTCGGGCTCCGTACCCTCGCCGGCGTTGTTCCAGTCCCACTCGGTGGGGTCGGTGTGGACGTCGAGGTCGGTGGTGCCGATGACGTAGCCCTGGCCGAACTGAAGGGAGCGGAGGTAGCCGCCCCCCGACAGGTTCCACCAGACCGACTGGGTCGCGCTGTGGCCGGCGCCGGAGCTCTCGGTCTGTCGGTTCACGCCCTGCCAGCCGTCGGAGGCGCTGCTCTGATCGACGAGGTTGGCCATCGCGAGGCTGTGGTGGTACTCCGAATATCCGAGGAGGCCGTAGGTGTCCCAGTCGCCTAGCAAGGCGCGCCCCTCATCGCTGCTGGTGCGCAGCCAAACACAGCCGCTGGTGCCGAAGTCCCAGTTCTGGATGAAGTTGTGGCGGCCGGCTCGGGCCGCGGAGTCTACCGTGAGGATCTCGTTCGAGCGGGAGATCTCGAAGAGGTAGCCGTTACCCCCGTCGCCGCGGTGCTGGGAGGCCTCGAGGGTGGTGCCGGTGATCGTCACCCGACGGCTGTCGAGCACCTCGAGGCCGCTGCTCATCAGGTGCTTGCCGAGGCCGTCGGTCGAGAGGGGGGACTCCCAGCTCCGCAGGTCGGAGACGTAGCAGTCCTGCACGCCCGAGAGGAGGGCGACGTGCACCTGGGTGTGCGACCAGGCCACGTCCCAGTCATTGACGTTGGACAGGGACAGACCGACGATGCCGCACTCCGTGAGGTAGCCGCTGGCCTTGCGCACGCTGGCGCTGTCTCGGAGCAGGGCCTCGTAGCGCAGCGGCACGTCGAGCTGGAGCGAGCCGCCGTCTATCGCGGTGACGGTGCGGCGGAAGAAGGTGCGCCACTGCCCGTTGAAGGAGGTCCACACCCCGGTCATGCCGTGGGCGGCGATGAAGTCGTCGGTGATCACCCAGCCCACGTGCACCGTGTCGCCGACCGCGAAGCCGGCGGTGTCGGAGAGGGTGACGATGGTGTCGCGGCTCGACGCGTCGGCGAGGAGCAAGTGGTCCTCCCCGACGCTCACCGAGCCTGAGAAGGTGAGGTGGGCGCGATAGTCCATCCCCTCCGTCTGGGTGAAATAGACGAAGGTGGAGCCCGATCCGTCCCCTTGGAGCACCACCCCGGAGGTGGTCACGCTGAGCAGGCCGTCGACCCGATAGGTCCCGGCGGGCAGATAGACCACCGCCGGAGCCGCAGCGCTGGCCGCGGTGATCGCCGCCTGGATGCCGGCGGTGCTGTCGGTGGCTCCGGTGGGGTCCGCGCCGGAGAGGGTGGCGTCGAAGCGCGGGCCCGGCGGCGACGGGAGGTCGACCTCACCGGCGTGGTAGCCCGCGTACGAGAAGTCGTGCAGGAAGAGGCCGTCCTCCGTGGTGAAGTCCGGGGTCCAGTCGAGGGGGTACAGCGCGGAGCGCCAGAGGACCGGGGCGGGGGTGTCGGTGTCATCGCTCCCGCTGTCGGGGGGCCCGCCGCTGTCTCCCGGCCCGGGGCTGTCGTCGGTGGGGGGGATGGAGTCGTCGGCGGGCGGGGCGCTGTCCGCGGCGGAGTCCCCGGCCGCGCCGCCGCCCTTGCCCCGGGGAGGGGAGGGGGGCGCGGCGCAGGACAGGACGAGCAGGAGGGCGACGGGGGCCAAGTGCAGCATGCCGGCATCCTACCGGAGGCGGGCGCAGGCGGGTGTCCCGCGCAGGCGCCCACCGCGGGCCGTCACATATGCAATATACTGCATGGCCGAAAGGCTTGCATCGCTGATCCAGCGCAGTATACTGCCTGCCTCATCTCGAATCAGGATCGTGCCATGGCCGAGTTCGCCTACCCCCCGGTCGAGTTCCAGACCTCGCCCGATCGTTATGTGCACTGGGACTTCTCGACCGACGGGCCCGTGGCCACGCTGGTCATGCACATCAAGGAAGACCGCCCGATGTGGGAGGGGCGCTACGAGCTCAAGCTCAACTCGTATGACCTCGGCGTGGACATCGAGCTCAATGACGCCATCCAGCGCACCCGCTTCGAGCACCCCGAGGTACGCGTGGTGGTGGTCACCGGGGCCTACGACAAGGTCTTCTGCGCGGGCGCCAACATCCGCATGCTCGGCATGGCCCCCCACGCCTTCAAGGTGAACTTCTGCAAGTACACCAACGAGACGCGGATCCAGATGGAGGACGCCACCGAGAGCTCAGGCCAGCACTACATCTCTGCCCTGAACGGCACGGCCTCGGGCGGTGGTTACGAGCTGGCGCTGGCCACGAAGGAGATCTTGCTGATCGACGATGGCAACGCCGCCGTCTCGCTCCCCGAGGTGCCGCTGCTCGGCGTGCTCCCGGGCACCGGTGGCCTCACCCGCCTCACCGACAAGCGGAAGATCCGCCGCGACGTGGCCGATCTCTTCTGCACCAAGGCCGAGGGCTTCCGCGCCCGCGACGCCAAGAAGTACAAGCTGGTCGATGAAACCTTCCCCCGCTCGAAGTGGGCCGAGGGCGTGGCCAAGCGGGCCGCCCAGCGCGCCGCCGAGATGGCCGCGGCCCACCCCGAGCGGAAGGGCGAGGGCGTGAAGCTCCCCACCATCACCCGCACCGTCACGAAGGGCGGCTGGGCCTACCGCCACGTCACCGTCTCCGTCGAGGAGCGCGTCGCCACCGTTGTCATCGCCGGCCCCACCGCGGCCCCCGAGCGCTCGGCCACCACCTGGATCTTCCAGGCCTTCCGGGAGCTCGAGGACGCCCTCCTCCACATCCGCGTCAACCACCTCGACGTCGGCCTGATCCTCTTCGAGACGGTGGGTGATCCGGCCGCCGTCCTCGCCCACGAGGCCCACCTCATCGAGGCGGCGAAGGGCGACTGGTTCATGCGGGAGGTGCAGCTCTTCGTCGGGCGCACGCTCCGCAAGATCGACAACACCTCGAAGAGCCTCTTCGCGGTGGTCAAGCCGGGGAGCTGCTTCGTCGGGGTGCTCTTCGAGATCGCCCTCGCCGCCGACCGCTCCTACATGTTGGTCGATGATGACGGCGTGAACACCGTGCAGCTCTCCGCGGCCAACGCGGGTCTGTTCACGATGGCGAACGGCGTCTCTCGCCTCACCCAGCGCTTCCCCGGTGAGCCCGCGGCTCCCGCGGCGGCCCTCGCGGCGGCCTCGGCGGCCGCGGTGGGCGGCGAGGAGGCCTTCGAGCTCGGGCTGCTCACCGCCGTCCCGGACGAGATCGACTGGGACGATGAGCTGCGCATCGCGATCGAGGAGCGGGCCAGCCTCTCCCCCGACGCGCTCACCGGCATGGAGCAGAACCTCCGCTTCGGCGGGGTGGAGTCTGCCGACAACAAGATCTATGGCCGCCTCTCGGCCTGGCAGAACTGGATCTTCCAGCGACCGAACGCCGTAGGAGAGCGCGGCGCGCTCACCCTCTACGGCCAGCCCGAGCGACCTGTCTACGACTTCCGGAGGACCTGATGGGCAGCATCAACTACACCGACCGCATCCCCAACAACGTCGATCTCTCCTCCGACAAGCGCCTCCAGCGGGCCTTGGAGACCTGGCAGCCCGACTACCTGAACTGGTGGAAGAGCGTGGGCCCGCAGGTCTTCGCCGAGAAGGAGGTCTACCTCCGCACCGCGGTCTCCACCGAGCCGGGCGGCTGGGCCAACTTCGGCTACGTCAACATGCCCGACTACCGCTGGGGCATCTTCCTCGATGACGCCGAGCCCGATCGCCGCATCCCCGCCGGGGATCACGCCGGTGAGCCCGTCTGGCAGCAGGTCCCGGGCGAGCATCGCAACACGCTCAAGCGCATCATCGTCACCCAGGCCGACACCGAGCCCGCCAGCGTCGAGCAGCAGCGCTGGCTCGCCGACTGCGCGCCCTCCCTCTACGACGCCCGCAACCTCTTCCAGGTCAACGTCGAAGAGGGCCGCCACCTCTGGGCGATGGTCTACCTGCTCCACGCCCACTTCGGCCGCGACGGCCGAGACGAGGCCGACGAGCTCCTCGCCCGTCGCGCCGGTGACGCCGACAAGCCGCGCATCCTCGACGCCTTCAACCAGCCCTGTGAAGACTGGCTGACCTTCCACTGCTTCACCTGCTTCACCGACCGTGACGGCAAGTACCAGCTCGGCGCCCTCGCCGAGTCGGGCTTCGACCCCTTGAGCCGCACCTGCAAGTTCATGCTCACTGAAGAGGCCCACCACCTCTTCGTCGGCGAGTCGGGCATGGAGCGCATCCTCCGCCGCGCCGCCCAGCTCATGAAGCAGGACAAGAACGAGGACGCCCGGGCCCAGGGTGGGATCGATCTGCAGACCATCCAGAAGTACGTCAACTACTGGTTCTGCTACTCGATTGACCTCTTCGGCGGTGAGGTCTCCAGCAACGCGGCTGACTTCTTCGCCTCCGGCCTCAAGGGCCGCTGGCGCGAGGCCAAGGACTTCACCGAGCACTCGGCGCTCGGCCAGTTCAAGAACATCCCCGTGGTGGAGGGCGGCCGCCTCGTCGATCGCGAGGTGCCGCTGCGCAACGCGATGAACGAGGAGCTGCGCTCCGCCTACATCGAAGACTGCGCCCGCGTGGTCAAGCGCTGGAACAAGGCGCTCGAGGAGGAGGGGATCACGAACTTCGAGATCACGCTGCCCCGCTCGACCTTCTTCCGTCGCCAGGGCATCTATTCGGACGCCCACTTCACGCCGACCGGAGACATCATCTCCGCCGAGGAGTTCCTGACCCGCCAAGGGGACTGGCTCCCCTCGGACGCCGACCGCGCCTACGTGAAGAACCTGATGAAGCCCGTCTACGGCGTGGGTAAGTTCGCCAACTACATCGCGGCGCCTCGCCGCGGCATCAACGGTCAGGCGGTCGAGTTCGAATACGTGCGGGTCGACTGATCGCGGCGGCGGCCGGCGGCGTGGTCGGGTAGAAGTGGAGCCTGGAGGTCCTGATGTCGACCCCGCTCCACGAGCCTACCCGCGCCGCGCCCGCTGTTGACTTCCCCGCTGCGCACTCGATGGACTCCACCTGGTTCGCGGTGGACAGCGAGGGTCAAGTCGCGCTGTTCGACACCGGCGAGGGGGGCGCCCTGCCGACGGAGGACCGCTTCCCAAAGGGTGGGGAGGCGGGCGGGGCCGACGGGCTCAGCGCGGGCGATGTGCTGGTCGCGTTGCTGCGCTGGCGGTCGGCCTCGCTGCCGGCGCTCCACGCCCTCCTGATGCGCACGGAGGGCTGGGAGGAGCGGCTCGACGAGCAGCTCTGGGAGTGCGAGGAGGTCGAGAAGGTCGGCCTCGTCGCCTGGCTCGGCCTCTACTACTACGGCTGCAGCGACGCGATCGCCCAGCCCTATGAGCGCGGGGCGGTGGTCGTCGCTCCGCTGCGCCAGGCCTCGTTGCCGCTCGACCTCCGGCGGCGCTTGGAGTCGGCCGGGCTCCCCCTGCGCTTCGACCGCTCCCCCCGCGTGGCGGTGGCCGAACATGTGCCGGCGGTGGCCTGGGATCCGCATTGGGTCGATCTCCAGGGCGGCCTTCGGCGCTTCGACGGCCGCGCCGCTGACCCGTCCGCGCTGGGCGATCTGCTGGAGCTCGAGACCCCGTCCCTCGTCGATCAGGCCGTGGCGCTCGAGGATGCCGCCGCGCTGCAGCTCCTGGAGGCGCTCTTCGCGCGGGCGGAGGCGCCGCTCCCCGAGGGGGCCCGCGCCGAGGGTGCGGAGGCCGGGGCCGGGCAGGGCGTGCTCGGCTGGCTCCGTCGCCTCTTCGGGGGCTGATCGTGGCCGAGATCGAGCGCCTCTCCATCGAGCTCAGCCGCCGCTGCGAGAAGGCCTGCCCCTTCTGTTACAGCCACAGCGGCCCCACGGCGACGGGCGGCTGGGCGATCGATGCGGTGGTGCGCCTCGTCACGGACTGCGCCGAGCGGGGCCTCCGCGCGGTCTCCTTTGGCGGAGGCGAGCCGCTCGAGGTCGAGGGGCTCTTCGACCTCCTCACCGCGCTCGACGGCCTCCTCTTCCGCTCGATCACCACGAGCGGCCTCCGGCTCGCCTCCGCCTGGGGGCCGCTGCTCTCGGCGCGTCCCGACAAGGTGCACGTCTCGCTGCACGCCCCCGACCGAGAGGCTGAGGTTCGCCGCGTCATCGAGCAGGTGGTCGCCCTCGACGCGGCCGGGGTGCGGAGCGGCGTGAACCTGCTCGTTCGGCGGAGCGGCCTGCCGGCGGCGACCGCGGCGGCGCGGGCCCTGTCGGCGGCGGGCATCGGCCCGGAGCGGGTGGTCTACCTCCCGATGCGCGGTGGCGACACGCCGAGCCCCGCCGAGCTGGCCGCGGTCGCCGGCGGGGCGCGCTTCCAGTCCATGACCTGCCTCATGGGCTGTGGCCCGAGCGCGCGCTTCGCCTCGCTCGACGCCGAGGGGCGGGCGGCCTGGTGCTCGTACACCGAGACCCGACGGGCCCTGCCGTCGCTCGACCACGCCGGCCTCTCGGCCGCCCTCGCCGGCCTCGGCCTCCGCCCCTGCGGCTGAGCCGCGCCCCCCGCTCAGCCGAGGACAGCCCAGGCGATCCGGACGGGCTCTTCGCGCAGGCGGCCGTCGAACCAGACGGTGATCTCGTCGTCGTCGGCCCCCTCTTCATACTCGGCGTGGAAGCCGGCCCCGGCGGAGCGCTGCTCGCCGTGCTCGGCGGCCCGCCAGCGGGCGGGCTGATCGGGGTCGCGCACGCTGACCACGAGGGCGCGCACGCCCCGCTCGGACAGGCGAATGCGGAGAGGGCTCTCCTCGCCGAGCGAGGTCTCGAGCAGCTTCCAGACGAGGTTCATGGCGGGGCTCCAGGGTGCGCCCGCACCGTAGCGCGGTGGGCCGCCTGAGTGATCGCGACATGGAGGAGGATGTCGAGCAGGGGGATGAGGGTCTCGACGCCCTCGACGGAGCAGCGCTTCGTGCCGGGTCCCGTAGAAGGGGACGTCCAGATCGGCCTCCCCGAGCCCGTAGTATTCGAGGGTGAGCTCGGGGTGGTGAACCTCCTCGATGTGGCCAAGCGGATTGGAGGTCTTCCTGTCTCCCGCCAGGTCGTGAGGCCAGCTCCCGGTCGCTCCCCAGCCCCCGGTCGCTCCCCAGCCCCCCTGCGTGCCGAGGAATCCGGGCCGCGCTACCCTCCCAACCATGCGATCTCGGCTGCAGCTCGACCCCCATGCCCTCCTGGACGGCCGGGTGGAGTCCGCCCGCCTGGAGCTCAAAGCGACCGGCAGTGACGCCTGTATCAACTCGGCCATCAAGACCATCTGCGCATTCGCGAACGACCTCCACAATCTGCATGGGGGCTACGTCGTCTTCGGTGTGGAGGAAGACAAGGGACGGGCCCTCCTCCCGCCTCGCGGCCTTGATCCCGCAGAGCTCGACTCCCTCCAGAAGCGGCTTTCGGGGAAGATAAAGGGTATCGAGCCGGAGTATGCTCCGCTGATAGAGGTCGATGAGGTTGAAGGGGGTCAGATCCTCGTGGTCAGATGCCCAGCCGGGGAGGTCCCGCCCTACCGCGCTCCCAACGATGACAAAGGGAAAGTCGCCTTCGTGCGGATCGGCTCCGAGACACGAAAAGCAGAGGGCGACCTGCTCGTTCAGCTCACCGAGAGCGCCGGACGAACCCCGTTCGACCACCAGCCCTGCTGGGAGGCCCGGGTCGAGGACATCGAGTCGGCTCTCGTGGCCGAGCATCTCCACAAGGCAGGCAGCGGCCTGCTCTCCGAGCCTCCCGACACCCAGCAGGAGCGTCTCCAGCTCCGATTCGGGACGAATGGTGGCTCGGTCCCCCGAAACATCGCGCTGCTCTTCTTCAACCTCCAACCCAGCCGGTGGTTCCGGGGTGCAAGGGTCGAGGTCGCGCGTTTCCCCGATGGAACGGGCGGAGATCGCATCGATGAGGCGGTCTTCGAGGGGCCATTGCCGATACTCGTCTCAGCCGTGCTCCAACACCTCAAGAACAACCTCCAACACAGGATCCTCAAGCAGCCGGAGCGTGCGGAGGCCCTGCTGCTCCACGACTGGCCACTCGCGGCCATCGAGGAGGGCCTGGTGAACGCGGTGATTCACCGGAGCTACGCGCCTGCCCATCCCGACCCCATCAAGGTGGACATCCGGGCCGACCGCATCACCATCACCAGCTATCCGGGGCCGATGCCGGGCCTCCGCGTGGAGGATCTCGCCCCGGGGCGGGTCCGCCTGGGCCGGGCTCGAAACCGCCGCATCGCAGAGCTCTTGAAGGACATCCGCCTCGCCGAGGCCCGGGGCTCGGGCATCGGTAAGATCTTTCGGGCGATGGCGCAGAACGGAAATCCGCCGCCCTCCTTTGACATCGAGGAGGGGCCGGATGGCTTCTTCTCGCTCCACCTGCCTGTTCACCCGGCCTTCCTCGCACCCTCTCCCGCGGCCCAACCGCTGCGACTGGGCCGGGCGGCCCCCGCCGACGAGGTGCTGGGTCGCGCGGAGCTGGTGGCGCAGCTCTGGCGGGCCCTGGAGCACCAGGATGTCGTGCTCGTGGCCCCACCCGGCCGCGGCCTGTCCTCCCTGCTCGGCGCTACGGCCGCCGCCTGCCCGCCGGATCGTGTGGCGCTCTCCTTCGAGCTGCGCAACCTAACCCAGAATGTGCCTGGCGAGAGGACAAGTTTGAGCTCAGAACTAGATAAAAATAAGGTTCCAGCTTAGCCCAGAATGTGCCCGCCTCGATCGGGCGACCGAGGACGGCGTCCAGGGGGTCGCCCGGAGGGTTCCGGGGTCTATCGGTTGCTTACCGGGTCCGGTCAGACACACTCCTCCCGGGGCCTGACG
>JBIJDH010000070.1:0-4841 GCA_044344255.1 Myxococcota bacterium | reverse complement strand
CGGGAGGCCGCCGCGCTTCGACGCAGGCTCGCGAGCACCTGGCTCGTCGTCGGGCCGCCTTCGAACACGGCGCGCAGGGTCATGCGGCAGCCACAGCCCGGGCACCGCCAGCCATCTTCCGCGAACACCCGATAGAGGATCTCGCCCCAGGAAGGGCGGAGGCGCTTGCTTTTCAGCGGCTCCTTCTGCCGCCGCAGCCGCTGGAAGGGAGTCGTCGGTCTTGCCTTGCCGGGGGCCTCTGCGACCACCGCCGACCGCAAGGACGCGTTCCCGGCGAAGACCCCGCGGTAGACGATCGTGTTCGCCCGGGGCGGAGGCTCGGGATCGTGAATGATGGGGTGATGGATGCCCAGGCGCTGAAGGGAGAGCGCGAGGTTGTGCTTGTCCTTCTCCGCTGTGAACTTGGAGGAGTGAACCCCGATGACCTGGACCGGCTGGCCAGCGAAGCGTCGCTCTACCTCCTGGAGCTCTGGCAAGACGTGTAGGCAGTTGATGCAGCAGGAGGTCCAAAAGTCGAGGATGACGACGCTACCGCGCAGGCTCTCGACGGAGAGGGGAGCGGGGCTGTTGAGCCAGACCGCAGGGTCCTGGGGGAGCCCCGGGGCCGCCGGCCTTCCGGTGGGGGCCCGACTACCCCGGGCGGGGCGCAGCAGGGCGTCGAGCTCGGCGCCCAAGGCCTCCGCCGTGGTGACCGGCAGGCGGCAGGCCCCGGCCTCACAGAGCCAGGCAGTGGCCTTGCCTTCGACGAGGCCCCTTCCGGCGAGCCAGGGGTGCAGCGCCGTGGCCGCCTCGACCGCGTCGGCCTCGAGCTCGACGACGACGAGAAAGGGGGCGTGGCGGAGGGAGAGGGCGCTCCGGAGGGCGCGGCGTTCTGGTGCGGGGCCGATGAGCGCGAGGGTCTGGGTTGTGCCCGTGCGCCAGGCGGCAGCGACGGCTTCGAGGCCGATGGCGCGGGGAGCACGGTCGAGGATGGGCTGGTAGCTCCGGAGGATACGGTCGGCCTTCTCACCGAGGTCGGGTCGGTCGCAGAGGACGGCGAGGCGGGCGAAGTGAAGCGCCGCGAGGCCATTGGCCGCCGGCTCGGCACCGCCGATGAGGTGTTTCGAGCGGGAGACGAGGCCCTCTGCGTCGTGGCCGGTGTACCAGAGCCCACCGTCTACATCGTCCCAGAAGAGACGGAGCGTCTCATCGGCTTGCAGGAGGGCGAGGTCGAGCCAGCCGCTCTCGCCCGTGGCCTGATGGAGATCGAGGAAGGCGCCGATGAGGGCGGCGCTGTCGTCGGCGAAGGCGGGGGTGTGGGCGCGGCCGGCCTTCCAGGTGCGCTGGAGGCGACCGTTCAGGCGGAGCTCGGTGTCGAGGAAACGGGCGGCCTTGGCGGCGGCATCGATGTAACGGGGCTCCTCGAAGGCAGCGCCGGCGCGGCAGAGGGCGCTCACCATCAGCGCATTCCAGGCGGTGACCACCTTGTCATCGCGGCCGGGGGCCACACGGGCGTCTCGGGCGGCCTTGAGCAGCGGGAGGGCGCGGTCGAGCAGGGCCTGGTCGGCCTCCGACAGGGTCTCGATAGGGGCCTCCAGCCGGAGAACAGAGGTGCCATGCTCGAAGCTGCCCGCGTCACTCACCCCGAGCAGTACGGCGACCCGGGGCCCGTCGAAGAAGCCGAGCAGGGCGCGGAGCTCGCGGGGGGTCCAGGCGAAGTAGCGGCCCTCTTCCCCTTCGGAGTCAGCGTCCTGGGCGGCGCAGAAGCCACCTTCGGGGAGGGTCATCTCCCGGAGCACATAATCAGCCGTCTCCACGGCCACCCGACCGTAATGGCCGCTGCCGCCCTGGTGGGACAGACTCTGCTGCCAGGCCTCCACATAGAGCGGGAGGAGCTGGGCGTTATCGTAGAGCATCTTCTCGAAATGGGGGATGAGCCAACGATCGTCCACCGAATAGCGGGCGAAGCCGCCGCCGAGGAGATCGTACATGCCGCCCTTCGCCATTCCGCTGAGCGTATGGCGCAACATATGGGTGGCCTCGCGGTCGCCGGTGCGGTGGCTGTGGGCGAGCAGGGCGGCGAGGCTCCCGTGGGGCGGGAACTTGGGCTTGCTGCCGAAGCCCCCTTCCTTCCGGTCGAAATCATCGGAGAGGCCGAGGAGGATGCGTCCGAGCCAGTCCTCGCCGAGGGCCGGGGCCGGGGCGGGCATACGGGTGGCCCGGCTGATATGCTCGACGAGCTCCGTCCCTACCTTCTCGACCTTCGGGCGGTCCTCCTTCCACAGTCGGGCCGCATGACTGAGCACCTGGGTGAAGCCCGGGATGCCCGGCCGCGGTGTGGGGGGAAAGTAGGTGCCGCCGAAATAGGGGCGGCCGGTGGGCGAGAGGAAGACGGTCATCGGCCAGCCGCCATGGCCGCCGGTGAAGGCCTGGACCGCGGCCATGTAGAGCTCATCGAGGTCGGGCCGCTCCTCGCGGTCGACCTTGATACAGACGAAGCCCTCGTTCATCTGGGCCGCGATGGCCTCGTCCTCGAAGCTCTCCCGCTCCATGACATGGCACCAGTGGCAGGCCGAGTAGCCCACGGAGAGCAGGATGGGCCGGTCGAGGCTGCGGGCCCGCTCCAGCGCTTCGGGGCCCCAGGGGTACCAGTCCACCGGGTTCTGGGCGTGCTGGAGGAGGTAGGGGCTCGTCTCCTGCCCGAGGCGGTTCATGGGGCGGGCGGGCTTGGACGGATCGGAGGGGGGATTGGACAAGGGCGCTCCCGGCGAGGGGCGGCGCTAACCTGGAATCGGGGAGGGGCCCGCATGGTTCGTGGTTCTGCTCGGGGAGGCCCGCTGAGGGAGGCCCGCTGAGGGAGGCCCGCTCAGGGGCAAGTCCACGCGTAGCTGAGCGAGGAGCCGTCGGAGGCGACCACCTGAACCAGCTTGCCTTCGCCATCGTAGACGTAGGTGGTGGAGTCGTCAGGGTCGTCGTCCGAAATGAAGGCGGTCACCCCACCGTGGGCGCCATACTCCAGCCGATAGACGAATTCATCGCCGTCGCTTCGTGTCAGGGTCGCCGTGTCGATTCGTCCCTCCGAGGACCAATGAAAGACTTTGGTGTCGCCGGGCTCGCCGTCGCTGCTGATGCCACGCGTCAACATCAGGCGGTCATCTTCATACTCGTATTCCCGTCGGCTCCCGCGATGCTCTTCGGGCTCCTCGGTCGTCGCCACCAGGGACTCCCGCGCCGAGGGCCGCCCCTGTTCTGCGTCTCCCTCGTAGGTGTAGTGGGAGTCGGAGGTGGTGGTGTCTCCGTCGTTGTAGTGCTCACTGTGGCGGTTGGCGACGAGGGAGCCGGTTCCATAGTCCCGGGACCCTATCGACTCGAGGCTCTCGTAGCTTCCATCCTGATCGCGGTCGCGCTCTTCGACTTCGCTGACGAGAAGTCCATCTGCGTCGACCTCGCTGGTCATTCGATAGCCGTGTGTGCCATTGGCCTGGTATTCCTCCCCGCCGGTCTCCAGAAGCACGAGGGAGCCAGAGGGCCCGAAGGTAAACTGGGTCCAGGGCAGGCCGTCGGCGTCCACGAAGCCAGTCGCGGAGCAGGAGGCCAGGCAGGGCTCGTTTGGGGGATACCAACCGCGGCCGCGGGTGTAGGGGTCCCTGTCGAAGGGATCGCCGTACATATCCCAGGCGTCGTAGCCCGCGCAGCCGGATGGGGATGCGGTTCCGGAGTCTCCGCCGCCCGCGTCGCCGGTCGCCTTGTCGCCGGAGCCGCCCTGACAGGCCACGAGGAGGCCGAGGAGGGGAACAAGGGAGGTCAGTCGTGAATGGGTGGATTGGGAGATGGAGAGAGGGTGGTGGCGGGTCATGGTGGCTCCGGATGGGGCAAGGCCGTGGGTCGAGCTGGCGCATAGCGACTCAGCCGATTGCAGGAGAGAGGGTCCCCGATATGACAGGCCCGCTCGTAATATCCGCGCGCCTTCTTGTGGCTCTTCCGCACCCCGTCCCCCTCCCAATAGACCTCCCCCAGCCACCGACAGGCGAGCGGGGACTCGATCTCGCAGTCTGACCACCGACAGAGCATCGAGCTCGGCAGCGAGCAGGTGGTCTCCAAGAGCTCGGGGGATAGGGCGCATGAACGGCGGGGGGCAATCACGACTCCGACCTTACCACAGGTCCCCGCTACCGTCGCCCTCCCGGGGTACGGCCCCGAGAGGGCGTCTTTTGCCCGATTTCGGGTGCCCCGCCAAAGCTCGCGCCCCGGTCCCGCGGCAAACCCGCCCTCCGGCCGTCGCCCTCAGGCTGCGGCGGCGGGTGGGCCTCGGGAGGCCGCCGCGCTTCGACGCAGGCTCGCCCCCTGGCTCGTCGTCGGGCCGCCTTCGAACACGGCGCGCAGGGTCATGCGGCAGCCACAGCCCGGGCACCGCCAGCCATCTTCCGCGAACACCCGATAGAGGATCTCGCCCCAGGAAGGGCGGAGGCGCTTGCTTTTCAGCGGCTCCTTCTGCCGCCGCAGCCGCTGGAAGGGAGTCGTCGGTCTTGCCTTGCCGGGGGCCTCTGCGACCACCGCCGACCGCAAGGACGCGTTCCCGGCGAAGACCCCGCGGTAGACGATCGTGTTCGCCCGGGGCGGAGGGATCAGCGCCACCAGCCGGGACACAAGCTCTTCCGCGGTGAACGAGAGGGCCGCCGTTCCATCCTCGAAAGTCCGCTTCATCGTGAAACGAACCCGCCCATCCGGCTCCACCTCCAAGCGGTCCACGGCCAGCGGGGGTCGGAGCAGGTAGCGCCCGAGCCGCAGCAGCCCTTCCCGATCCTCCGCCTCCACCACGACCCCGGCGTGAAGGTTCCAGCCGTCGCAGGAAGCGCAGAGCG
>JBIJDH010000021.1:0-148044 GCA_044344255.1 Myxococcota bacterium | reverse complement strand
TCAGGAGAGCGACCCGAGTGTGGATCGGCGATGGACCTCTCGGGCGGACGCGGCCTGTCGCGGGATGGGCACCACGATGAAGGGTCCCTCCGATGACTGGCCCCCCTCCGGCGCCGTTGCGGCGCCACCTCCCCCCGCGCGGCGCGGGAGGAGGATCGGGAGACGGCCCCGGGTGTGTGGATCGGCGACGGACCTCTCGGGCGGACGCGGCCTGTCGCGGTGTGCTCACCACGATGAAGGGTCGCCCCGATGACTGGCCCCCCTGCGGCGCCGATGCGACAGCACGCCACCGGCGGGGAGCGAGAGGTCCATCCCAAGGGAGACGTCAGCGACCACCCGACCGTGCCGCAGGTCGAGGAGGCTGGACCCGAACCGAAGCCCGTCTACATCGAGCGGGAGTCCAGCCGGCCCCTGCCCCCGGAGCCCGGCCGCCAGCGCGATGGGGAGCTGCGCGAGCGCGCTCTTTCCGGCGCCGTTATGGCCAAAGACAACGGTCAACGGCCGCACTGCGAGATCGAAAACACCACCGAACGCCTTGTAGTGCGCGGCACGAAGTCGGCGGATGGGTGGCGGGCTTGGCATCGGGCGCTCCTAGCGTCGGGCTAACGCGCGCACCCGGCCCCCGCGTCCCGGCGTGGACCCCTTGCGCTCCCCACGCCCCCGCGCTAACGTACAACCATATGGTTGTAGAACTCGCCGACCCTACGCTCGACCGCCTCTTCCGGGCGCTCGCTGACCCCAGCCGCCGCGACATCTTGCGGCGGACGATGACGGCGTCCGTCTCGGTGTCCGAGCTCGCGGCCCGCTACGAGATGTCCTTCGCCGCGGTGCAGAAGCACGTCGCGGTGCTGGAAGCGGCGGGCCTCGTTCAAAAGACCGCGCAGGGGCGGGAGCGCCTCGTCCGCGCAGACCCCGCCCAGCTCGCCCGCGCCCGCGCCGCGCTCACCGAGCTCGAGGCGCTCTGGTACGCCCGTTTCAGCCAGCTTGACGCCGTCCTCAGTCCCCAGAAGGAGTAGTCCGTGCCCATCGTCTCTGTCTCGTCTGACGCCCAGGCCCTCTCGCTCACCGTCGTGGGTGAATATCCTGTCCCCCTGGAGCGCCTGTGGGCCGCCTGGGCCGATCCCCGGCAGCTCGAGCGCTTCTGGGGCCCGCCCACCTGGCCGGCCACCTTCACCCGCCACGACATGGTCACGGGCGGGGAGTCCCAATACCGAATGACCGGCCCCAACGGCGAGTCGAGCGCCGGCTATTGGCGCTTCCTGTCGGTGGAGCCGGGGCGCGCCTTCGAGGTGCAGGACGGCTTCTGCGACGACGAGGGCCGCCCGAACACGGACCTGCCGGGCTGCCGGATGCAGGCGCGCTTCGAGGCCACCGCCGGCGGCGCCCGCTTCGTGCTCGAGACCCGCTTCCCCAGCGTGGCGGCGATGGAGCAGCTCGTGGCGATGGGCATGATGGAGGGCCTGCGCAGCGCCCTCGCCCAGATGGACGACGTCGTCGCTGACCTGCGGGCGAGCTCCACCGGAGCGGGGATCGCCATCGAGCTGCTCGACGACACGCATGTGCGGCTCACCCGCGACGTGCGCGGGAGCCTCCAGCAGGTCTGGCGGGCCCACCATGAGCCGGCCCTCATCCAGCGCTGGATGCTCGGCCCCGACGGGTGGTCGATGCCGGTGTGCGAGGTGGCCACCGTCGTCGGCCAGACCTACCGCTACGAG
The DNA here is from genome assembly GCA_044344255.1 of Myxococcota bacterium. GTDB lineage: Bacteria > Myxococcota_A > UBA796 > UBA796 > UBA2385 > JBIJDH01. Next base: position 146,329 of record JBIJDH010000021.1, on the reverse strand, counting down.
TGGGCCGCCGATCAGGGCGGCGCGCGCTTCGGCTTCACCGGGGAGCTCCTGCTGAGCGAGCCGCCCCGCCGCGCCATCACCACCGAGGCCATGATCGGCATGGAGGGCCCGGGCACCCACAACGAGCTCGTGCTGAGCCCGCTCCCCGGCGACCGCACCTGCATCACGCTGGTCATCACCTACCCGTCGAAGGAGCTCCGCGACATGGTGCTCGGCACCGGGATGGTGGATGGGATGGAGGTCTCGTACCAGCGCATGGAGTCGGCGCTGGCGGGCTGAACAGGCCTTCGTCGCGTGCTACCTTGGGGGTGACGAGGTCCCCATGCGCCGCCGGTCTCCGCTCTCCGCTCCGGGTCGACGGGCCTCCCTGCTGCTGCTCGCGGCCTGCTCGGACTACGAGATCAACCCCGATAAGGCTCCCGCGGCCCCCGCCCGGGAGACGGCCGAGCCCGAGGACAGCGCGCCGCCCCCCGAGGACAGCCCGGCCCCCGAGGACACCGCGCCGCCGGTCGACACCGCCGTCACCCCGAGCGGCTGCGACTGCCCCGAGGGCTTCACGGCCCTCCCCGCCGACGACGGCTGCACCCGCCGCACCGAGGAGGAGCCCCTCTTCCTCGGCGACGGCTATCCGGTCTGTCCGTTGATCCCGCACCCCGACTATGGGTCGTATGGGGCCCGCTATCCGGGCGGCACGGTCGTATCGGATGATTATTGGGGAGACAACGATGGCGTGCCCGACGGGCGCATGAACGCGGAGGGGGTCTGGGCCTGTGACGGCGACTCCACCACCTCCGGCTACAACCCGGTCGACGAGTGGATCGGCTTCTCGGTCTGCCTCGACATCACCACCCCCGGCGAGTACCTGCTCGGCCTCGGCGCCGACAACCGGATGCGCTTCGCCGTCGACGGCGTGCTGCTCTTCAACAACACCGACGACAACACCGACAACTTCAAGTACTGGTGGATCCAGCCGATCACCCTGTCGTCGGGCACCCACATCGTCGAGTTTGAAGGGTACAACGCCGGCGGACCGGCGGGGCTCGGCGCCGAGGTGGCGGGCCCCTTCCCCACCGGCAGCCTCACCGACGACGCCGCGATGGCCGGACAGGACTACGCGGGCAACATCCTCTGGTCGGCCTCCGACTCTATCGGCTCCACCTTCGCGCTGGGAGAGACCAGCGGCTGGTCCTGCCCCGACGGGATGGCCCTCGATCTCTGCGCCGAGGCGCCGGTCTGCTACTCCGAAGAGACGGTGGACTGCCTCTGAGGCCCCGACAAGCCTATCGGGAGGCCGTGACCGCGGGGGGGCCCGCGGCGAGGAGGGCGCGGGCGGCGGTGTCGAAGTAGTCGGCGTCCTGCTCGCCCTTGGCGAGGCCGACGAGCCGCCCCTCGCGTGAGACGAGCATCGTGAAGGGCACCTCGGTCACGCCGACCTGCTCCAGCAGGTTGCCGGTGGTGTGGACCTGGGGGAGGTCAAAGCCCCAGCGCTTCACGTGGGCGTCCACCCAGGGGCGCTCCGGCGAGATGGACACCGCGAGGAAGCCAACCCCCTCGGCCTCCCAGGCCTCCCGCGCCGCCACGAGGCCGGGCACCTCACGCTGACAGGGCGCGCAGGCCGGCATCCAGACGTTGATGATCCAGGGCCGGCCCGTCAGGTCGACCGCCGCCCCCGACCAGTCGGCGATCGGCAAGGGGCCGAGGGCCACGTCACGGTCGAGCACCGGAGACGAGGTGTTGAAGGTGAGCGCCACCCCAACGAGCGCAGCCGCGGCGAGGCCGATCCAGAGACGACGCATGGTACCCCCCAGGCCCAGAAGGGAAGCACCCGCCCCGGCGCAGCAAGGGGGCGCCGTCCCGGCGCAGCAAGGGGGCGCCGCCCCCGCGCCCTCCAGGAGTGGCCCTCAGGGCGTGGTGAAGGACTCGGTCACCGCGGTGGGCGTGAGCTGGAGCGCCCAGACGAGCGGGTTCAGCCCGGCGGGCGGGCTGCCGTCGGGGTTCCAGACGTCGGCCTCGGTGAAGGTGCCGCTCGTGAGCGAGGTTGTGGCCTCCTCGGGGGGGCGGAGCCGGTCGGCGGCGAGGCGCCCGAAGCCGCCGCGGGCGACGAAGATGCGCACGGAGACGCAGAGATCGACGGGGTCGGTGGGCACCTCGTCCACCGCCACCCCGAGGCGCTTGGCGGTCAGCCGGCGGCGGAAGTCGAGCAGCTCCCGGGGGCGGCCCTCGGCCAGCTCGTCGTCGAAGAGGGCGACCGCGTAAGACGCGTCGTAGCTGAGGCCGCGGCGCCAGAGGTGGGTGCTGCCGACCAAACACCAGGCGTCATCGACGATCACCGTGGTGGTCGCCAGCTTGAGCGTGCGCCCGGGCCCCGCGGAGGGCGAGAAGACGGCCACCCGCGCCTCGCGACCGCCACCCTGGAGCGTGTCGAGGGCCCGCCGGAGGGCGGCGTCGCGCACGCGCTGGAGGGGCTTGGGGACGCGGCTGTCATAGAAGACCGGCAGGCAGAGGACGACGACGAGGCCGGGGCGCTCGGCCATCCGGGTGACGAGGGCGCCCAGGAGGTCGACCGTGTCGTCGGTGCCGCCGAAGGCCTTGTCGTCGAGGGCGGGGGTCTCGATATAGACGAGGTCCTCGGCGCGGCGGACGGCGGCGAGCAGCGCCGTGGCCCCCTCGCGGGCGCCGTGCGCGGCGGCGAGGAAGCGGCGGTCGAGGGCCCGGGCCACCCGTCCGGCGGGGTCGGCGAGGGTGGCGGGCAGGGTGAGGCCCACCCCGGAGAGGAAGTCGCGGATGTCTGTCAGGGTCTGCCCGAAGGGGTAGGCGTCGCCGAGGCCGAGGTCGAAGAGGGCGGCGAGGCCCACCTCGGCCTCGACGCCGGCGGCCACGGTGCGGAGGCCGGCGGCCCAGAGGGTGTGGGCGGCGGCCTCGGCGGGGGCGACGATCGCGGCGTCGGCGGCGGAGGTGGCGAGGTCGAGGCTGTCAGTGGAGCCGCGCTCGATTGCGAATTCGGCGAGGCCCAGCACGGCGGGGCCCTGGAGGTCAACGCCGGTGCTGACGAGGTCATCGCTGGCGGGGCCGCCGGGGTGCCCGTCGTGGTGGGCGCCCCGGCCGTGGCGGAGCCCGAGGGCGGCGCCCCCGCCCACGAAGGCCCGGCTGACGTTCGCCGTGGTGGCAGCGCCGAGGAGCTCGTGGCGCTCCATGCCGGGGAGCGGGAAGCCGGCCTGCCAGGCCGCGGGCAGCCGGCGGGCGGTGCGACGGACGGTGGCGCCCGTGGCGCCGAGCGCGGCCTCGGCGTCACCGACGGGCGCAGTCGGGAAGGCCGGCTGGGTGAGCCGGAGCGTGTCTCCGGCGGCGGCGGCGCGCGCGAAGCAGGCCCCCTGCCGCGCGGCGATGGGGATCGAGGCGGGGTCGACCCGCGTCGGGCTCCCGCCGAGGGCCACCGCGGTGGTGCCGGGGCGCAGGTCGACGCCGGCGGTGAGGCTCGGCACCTCGCGGCCCTCCTCGGCGAGGAGGATCGGACCCACAGCGGCGCTCGCGGCGACGGGCGCGCCACCCACGGGGCTCGGGCGCTCGAAGCGCTGGTCGGCGAAGAGGCGGCTCCCCTGCGCGGTCACGACCAGGAGGTCAACGCCGAGGGGCGCGGTCGAGCTGGCGCTCCCGGTGGGCAAGGGGAGCACGAGGCGCACCCGGCCGGTCGTGTCGGCGAAGGCGGCGCCGCCGTCGAGGCGGAAGCGCTCCCCCTTCTCGGGGTCGAAGCCCTGGCTCCAGGCGCGGAGCCAGGCCCCGGCCGCGGCGGCGCCGAGGTCGACGCGGAGCAGCACACGCTGATCGACCACCGTGCTCCCCACGGCCGCGCCCCCGCCGACGAGGGCCTGGACGCTCATCGTGAGGGAGGTGGGCACGGCGACGTCGGCGGGGGTGGCGGTGAGCGGCCCGAAGTCGAGGCTCATCGCCGGGGCGACGAGGCGGGCGGGGACGGCGGTGGCCCCATCGACGAGCGAGAGGGTGGCCACCGCCGCGGCGGCGACGGCGTCATCGTCGAGGAGCAGGGCCGGGCGGGCGGCCTTGCCGATGAGCTGGCGGGTGGAGGCCCGCTCCTGATCAGCGGCGCGGCGGCGCACGGGTTCGGGCGCGCTGGTGTCGGCGCTGCGCGGCTGCCCGATGAGCTGGTGCTCGACGGAGAGCACGGCCACGCGCACCTGATCGCGGCGGAGGAGGGGGTCCATCGCCCCGGTGGGGAAGAGGCTCAGCGAGGCGCCGAGGCGCCCGTCGGGGAGCACGGCCATGCGGGGCGTGGGGAGGTCGTCGGGGGCGCCGGCGGCGGCGTCGGTGAAGGAGAGGTCGACCCCGCCGTCGGTGGCGGCGCCGCGGAAGCGCAGACTGTCGGTGCCGTCGACGTTCCCGCCGATCGTGAGGCGGGCGAGCGCCGCGGGGTCGAGGGGGCCCTCGTGGGCGTTACAGAGCTGCACCGTCAGGCGATCGGCGCCCGGCGCCACCGAGCAGGTGCGCTGATCGGCGGCGTCGATGCCCTGGGCGAAGAGATCGACGAAGCCGACGGTGGCCTGGGTGGCGAGGAAGAGCCACCAGCAGGCGGCGGCGCCGGGGTCCACAGCGCGCCCCCGCCCGTCGAAGGTCCAGAGCCGCACCGGGGTGTCGGCGGGGAAGCGGAGCAGGACCTCCGAGCTCCCGGCCGTGACGCCCGGACGGAAGAGGTCGCGCATCGGCGTCGGGCCGCTCATGAGCACCGCCCCCGCGGCGAGGCCGAGGTAGGTGAGCTTGTCGGCGTCCGAGGTCACCGTCGCCGGGAAGGCGAAGCCGGTCGGCAGGCGGGCGGTGAGGAAGGCGAGGCTCGGGCTCGGCTCGTTGAATTCGATCGCCAGCGTGCGGATCGGCGGCCGGGTGGCGAGGTTCGCCACCGCCGGGTTGCCCGCGGTCGGGATCACCCGCATCAAGGCCCCGAGGCGCTCGCTCACCTCGGGGAGGAGCTCGAAGACCGCGACGAGGCGGTCGTTCGTGAAGGCCGGCGCGCCGCTCGGCGCCCGCAGGCGGCTGAGCCCGGCCGGCCGGGTGGCGGAGGCCACGTAGAGGGAGAAGAGCCCCCCGGCGGGGGGGCGCCACTCGACGTTGTCGCCGATGGTGAGCGAGCAGGCGAGGTCGGCGTCGGGCAGCGGCAGCGTGACGTCGGCGGTGGAGAACCAGGGGCCGAGCACGGGGCTGTGCAGGCCGAGGGAGCGCGGCGCGGGGTTCAGCGTGGTCGCCATGATCTCAGCTCCGCGTCACGGTGGGAGAGGGGGGGCTGGTTCGGCCGATGGGGTCGAGCACCACCACCCGCCAGCTCGTGCCCGCGGAGGCGCCGGCGCTGTCGGTGAAGTGGAAGCGGCGGGCGGCGCCCGCTCCGGTCTTGGCGGTGGGATCGTCGGCCAGGACGGTGCCTGCGCGCTGCTCGGCGCCACCGGGGGCGCGGCGGTAGACGTCGAAGCGGTAGCCACCCTGGCTGCCCTTCTCGAGGGGGTCCGGCTGGCCCCACTCGAGGCCGGTGTCCGAGGGGCCGACCGCGGTGATCGCGAGCCCGTGCGGGGCCGCGGGGGCGGGCGGCACGCGCATGCCGCTCACCGCGCCGCTGGCGGCGCTCCAGTCGCCGGGGAGGGCGCTGCCGGCGGGGCTGGGGGCGGCGACCTCCACCCGCCAGCTCATGCGGGTCCAGGGGCGGAGGGCGCCGCCGGCCAGGGTGTCGGCGCCGCTGTCGGTGAGCGTGAAGACCAGCGGGCCCGGCGCGGCGGGATCGTCGGCCACGACGGCGCCGACCCCGACGACGGGCATCTGGAGCGGATCTTCGGAGGCGGCGTAGCTGCGCCGCAGGCGGTAGGTCGCCGCGGGCTGCGGGCCGCGCACCACGGTGACCTGGAGCCGGGCCGCCCCGGCCTCATCAAAGCCCAGGAAGTCGAGCAGGGGCCGCGGCGGCGGCCCGCCGGAGGGCACGCCCACCGGCAGCAGGACGGCGTCGGTGAAGGGGCTCTCCACGTTGTTGACAGAGAGGGTCACCACCTTGAAGAAGGAGAGGACCGTGAGCGAGCCCGAGAGGTCGTGCGAGAAGCGCATCTTGCCCGCCGCCGCCGCCACGAGCGGCTGAGCGGTGAGGTTGTTGAACAGCTCCCGAGGGTAGAGGCTGGCCCGGCCCAGGGTGGTGTAAGCGGCGCCGCGCACGGCGGGGTCGCTCTGCCCGTTGAGCTCGCCGAGGAGGCCCGTCGCCAGTGCGCTCCCGGCGGTCGAGGCCTCCCCGAGCGCGCTGCGGAGGCGGGTCTCGTCGGTGTTGTAGACGCGGTAGCGGGCGCCCGCCGGGGCGTCCCACTCGAGCACGACGCGGGCGCGGCCGGTCGCGTCGGGGCGCGCCGAGTAGCGGAGGATGGGGTCAAGGACGAGGGCGGCGGGGGGCCGAGGGTCGGGGAGCAGCTTCTGCTGGGGCTCGCCCAGGGGCCCGTCCAGGACGCCGTCGTTCCAGCGCGCGTTCACCGTCGCCTCGACCTGGCCGGCGCGGGGGATGAGGCCCGCGGGGCCGGGGATGAGCACGTCGAGCGTGCGGGCAGACGGGCTCGGCAGAGGCGCCTCGACGTTCACCGTCAGGCCACCCACCACCGCCGTGACCTTGGCCCGCACGAGCAGGCGGGAGCCGGCGGCGAGGTCGTCCACCCGCGGCACGTTCAGGCGCACCCGCAGGGCGCCGAAGCGGGGCGCGTCATCGAGCGGGGTCGCCGACGCGAGCGCGTAGTGGAGCTCGAAGACCGGCGCGGGGGGCGGAGGGCGGACCTTCCCGGGCACCGCGCGGGTGGAGAACTCGCTCCAGCGCCCGAACCAGTCCGCCTGGGCGACCCGGTAGTGCAGGGCCCCCTCGGGGGCGGCGCGGTCGGCCCAGCGGCCGGCGCCGGTCACGACGGCGTCGCTCGGCACGGCGGGCACGAGCGCGAGCGCGCGGCCGCTCACGGGGTGGTGGTCGTTCATCGAGGTCAGGCCGGAGGCGTCCTTCCGCGCGATGGCCAGAGTGGGCGCGGCGACCAGCGAAGAGAGGGGCAGCACCACCTCCCGTCGGGCCTCTGGGGGGAGGAAGTCGGCGTTCCACGGTCCTTGCCCGTCGAGGGTCACCGCGGGGGCCTCACCGGTGGGGCCCACCTGGGCCGAGGGGGCGAGCGGCGCGCTGAGGACGGGGGCGAGCGGTCGATCGGGGGAGGCCCCCATGAAGACCACGACGGGGACGGTGTAATCAAAGACCAGCAGCCCGTCCGCCGAGCGCTTCGGCACCGAGAAGGGGAGGCCCGGCGGGCTGAGGTCGGCCGTGAGCACGCCCCCGCTCAGCAGCGCGGCGAGGGCCTCGATGGGCTCGAGCTCGGCGGGGTCGAAGGCGAGGAAGGCCCGCACGAAGTAGAGCACGAAGGTGGCGCCCGACTCGACGGGCAGCGTGTCGACGTCGAGGAAGCCGAGGAAGCGGCCCATGCCGGGGTCGGCGGTGCCGGCGAGCACGGCGCGTAAGCAGGCGACGTCGGCCTGGGCGACCGAGCCCGTCAGCGCCCCCTCGGAGAGCGTCTGCGCGGTCCGGAGGGCGGCGGGGCGCTGGCTGAGGTCGTTCAAGGCCCGGTCGAGCGCGGGGAAGACCTCTTCGGCCAGCGGACCCACCCGCTTGAGCTCATCGTCGGCGGTGGCCGGCGCCGCGGCGGCGGGCCCGCTCACGGTGGGATCATCGTGCAGGCCGAAGCGTTGGGGGGCGCCGCGCTTCACCCGGTCGATCGCCCGGCTGGGCGCGTCAGGGAGGCCCTCGTAGCGGGCGGCCTTGGGCACCGGCAGGTCGAGGAGGAAGGCGGGCTCGAGCTTGTCGACCATCGAGACGTCGGCGGACAACCAGAAGGCGGTGCGCACCACCCCCGCGCCCGACACCACCACGCCGTGGAGGTCGGGGGCGGCGAGCTGGTAGGGCGCGGCCTCGCGGGCGCCCACCACCCGTCGCCCGGCGGGGCCGTCGATGAAGGCCTCGAGGCGGAGCTCGCCCTGCGCCCCGGGACGCGGCGCGACCATCGCCAGCCCCTCCGGGTGGAGCTGCCCTCCGCTGCCCGCGCCGCCGAGGCCGACCGCGATCGCGCGCTGGCCCGGCCCGCGGGGGATGTGCCCGGTGACCGGGTTCTCGGGGGTGACCTCAAAGGGGAGGGTGCGCACCCGGCCGCGGCGGTCCACCCAGGTGATGTCGTGGTGGAGCTGCTCGCGGAGCAGGCGCTGGGCGCCCTGATCGGTGGCCCGGTAGACCACGAAGGGTCGGATCGGCAGGCCGAAGGCGGGGGCGGTGAACACCCGGAGGTGCACCCCGGGCGCGAGGTGCGGATCGCCCGCGGCGTCGATGGCGACGGCGCCGAAGGCCCAGGGGGGAGGCGAGGCGCTCATGGACGCTCCTGAGCGATGACCAGCGGGAGGGAGAGCAGGTTTCGTCTGGCGATGCGGGTGCCCGCGGGCTCCCGGAAGCTGAGCTCGAGCACGCCGTCGGCGGGGACGGCGATTCCGCCCGTGGCGGCCAGCAGGACGCGAGTGGCGGCCTGGTTCGAGCGCACCGGGACTAGCTTTGAGGGCAGGAAGGCGGGGATCCCTGGCACCCGCGCCTCGAGGATCTCGAGCCTTGGCGGGTTGGGACCCGGATCGGTGAGCCGCGGCCCGCGGATCAGCGCCTCGTCGCTGTCGAGGAGCAGGCCCACGAGCCTCCAGCTCGACCCGATCTGCCGCCAGAGCACCACCGACCGCGGCTCGGAGGCGGGGGTGAAGGGGTCGAGCCCGAGGTCGGAGAGCGCCTGGTCGAGCAGGGCGTCGTCGTTCAGGCGCTGGTCGGTGGGCGGGGCCGCGCCCACCAGCAGGTCGAGCGGGTAGAAGGGGTTCGACCCGACGAGGCGGAAGCCGGTGGCCTCGATGAGGGCGCCAGCGTCTGTGTACCGGGAGGCCCGGAAGTGCCCGCGGCCGATCTCGGTGAGGGCGCCGTCGCTCGCCCGCTTCGCCTGCACGACGAGGTCGTACCGGGCGCGGGGCTCGAGGTCGGCGGTGATGAGGGCGGTGGCCCCCTCCTTCGGCGCGTCCTCGAGGCAGGGGGCCTCGGTGGCGGCGTCGATCATCCGCTGATCGGCGAGGTTGCGGAGCTCATAGGGCAGCCCCACCCAGCTCACCGTGATCAAGGGGAAGACAATGGGGGCGACGCCGGAGGGCGGCGTGGGCGGCGGATCGGTGCGCTGGAGGACGAGCGTGAGGCTGTAGCCGTAACGGTCGAGGAGGTCCTCCACCCACTCCTCTTCGAACCAGACCAGCAGCGGATCGGCCCGCAGGTGCGAGGGGAGCTCGGCCACGGGGTCGAAGCCGCGCAGGTAGCGCCCGAGGGCGCGGGGGTCGAAGAGGCGCTGCTGCGCGAAGTCGAGCACCCGGTCGTCGGGGAGGGCCCCCGCAGGCGCGGTGCGGAAGAAGAAGGACTGCGGCGCGGCCACCACCGAGACCCCCGCCGGGGGGGCCCCGAAGTCGAGGGCGCTGGCGTCGGGCGGCAGATCGGTGGGCTTCGCCCCCACCCAGGTCGCGGCGCGCGCGGTGACCCGCACCTCGTAGCGGCTGTCGGGGTCGAGGAGCTGGTAACGGGTGATCGCCGGCCCCGTCGCGGCGTCGTTCCAGGCGTCCTGCAGCTCCTCGCGGTTCTGGTCGTCCTGCGCCGCGGCGACGAGCGCCCCGTGCCGGATGGCGCAGACCCGCAAGATCGAGAGCTCGAACCAGGGGTAGGGCGCCACGATGAAGCGGCTCCACGGCCCCGGGAGCTTCGGGCTGTAGCGGATGTAGACGCAGCCGTGGCGGTCGTGCACGCTGGCGCCGATCACCTCGCCGTTCCAGTCCTCATCGACATTCTGACCGCCCTCGTCCTTGCGGGTGCCGAGCACGCGGGGCAGCGCCAGGCGGGCGGGCTCGCGGCCCTCGAGGCGGCCGAGCTCCGCCGAAGACTGCGGGCGCGGCGGGCCGAACATCGACAGGATGTGCGCGATGAGCTTCTCCTCGCGCCGCCCCCCGCCGGTCTCGGTGCAGAGGCGGATGAGGTGCGCGGTCGGCCCCGAGGCCCGGATGTGCAGGAGGCGGATGCCGCCGCCGGTGAGCCGGAGGGTGACGGTGCCGGGGGCGTCGAGCTCGGCGCGGTCCTGGTCGACCTCCCCGCCGTCCTCGCGGCGGGCCGAGACGCGGACCGCCTTGTCCTTGAGGAGGCCGATCTCGACCGTCACGGCGTCTACATCGTGGGGGAGCCGCACGAGCAGGCCCTTCTCGGAGAAGTTGATCTCGCCTGCGTCGTCGGGGGCCCCGAGCGGGAAGCGGCTCGTCAGGCGCATCCCCTCACCGCGATCTTCGAAGATCACGTCCTCGAGCACGAAGCGGGGCAGCCGCTCTTCGCTCGGCTGGATGCGGCGGGTGTCGAGGCAGGTCTCCTTCACGTCGTCGAGCTCGGGCAGCTCGATGCAGACGCCGAGGAGGAGCTGCGGCAACGAGACCTCGGGCACGAAGGTGCCGATGCCGCCGAGGCTCATCGCCGTGAAGCCGTCCCGCGTGAAGCGGGGCAGGCGCCAGGCGGCCGTCATCGCGCCCGGCTCGCCGGTCGGGGTGAAGGGCTCCGGCAAGTCCACCCGCCCCCCGGGTGAGAAGCCGAGGCCGAGCAGGGAGGCCAGGGCCGAGAGTGAGGGCACGCTGAGCGCGGGCGGCAGGCCCTCTTCGAGGTGGACGAAGAAGTCGGGCGGATAGGGGCTCTGGCCCGAGGGCGCGCCCACGACGCGGACGAAGCCCACCGACAGCCGCTGACCGTCGGCGCCGAAGACGCAGTGGCGGGTGGGGAGCGGGGCATCCTCGCAGAGCCGCCCGACGCTGTCGGCGGGATCGGCGTCCAGGCCCTCGCCGCCCTCGGTGTGGACCCGCGACCAGGGGGCCGGCGCCCACTGGTTGAGCGCGAGGTCCCAGCCCTCGTGCGTGCTGGCGGAGGTGTCGCCCGAGGCCGGGACGGCGTTTCGGAAGGCCGGCAGCCACCAGGCGGAGGGCCAGGTGGTGGTGTCGATCGCGAGCGCGGGCCCCGAGGCCGGGTGCTTGAAGAGCTCGACCGCCTGCAGCTCGTAGAGGTAGCGCACGCGGTTGGTGCCGCTCCAGGCCGCCCCCCAGCCGTTCGACGGGGTGGGCTTGTAGCCGCTCGCGCCGAGGCCGTTCCGCACCCCGTGGCTGAAGCGCAGCACCGGGGCGGCGTCCGGCCAGGCGGTGTGGGCGTCGGTGAGGGCGCCGAGGGAGGCCGCACCCTCGCCCACCACCCGCGAGAATTTGTCGGCCAGCACGAGGCCCGAGACGAGGGGGTCGGCCGGCGGGGGGTCGATAGCGGGCTCCGAGCCCACCGTGAAGCTGACGCAGCCCTCGACGCTGAAGAAGAAGAAGTCGACCTCCCCGCAGAACTCGCCGCGGAGCATCGCGCCCTTGTCCGTGATGCGGGCCTCGAGCTCCCCCGTCACGCTGATGCTGATGATGATGAGCCGGAGCTCCCCCTGCACGTAGATGCCGCCGGCGAGCGTGAAGGGGCGGGTGCCGAGGCCGACCAGCAGCGAGAAGGAGGCGCGGAGGTAGATGGGCCCGCCGCCCCACTTCACCGACAGCCCGGCGCCGAAGCCGATCGAGAAGCCGTCGAAGTCGAGCTGGGGCTTACCGCCGAGGTCGTGGAGCTTCCGCTCCTCCACCATGAAGAAGGCGGTGGCGCGCAGATCGAGCAGGTCGGGCAGGATGCGCACGGTGACCGGCCGGTCCGGCCGCCCGCCGGCGCCGTCCGAGCCCACCCGCACATAGGCGCCCACGGCGCTCGACTGGAGCGGGAAGTAGGCCCCGATCGGCACCTCGAGGATGAGCACCTTGGGGATCGTGTACTTGCCCCGAATGGCGATGCCGATCGCGGTGGGATCGACCGAGACGATGCCCAGGAGCTGGAGCCCGGCGTCGGTGCCGGCGGCCTTCGTCTCGGTGGCCGACTTGGGCTCGGCGGAGAGCAGGGTGGCGTCGATGGCGAGCACGACCGAGACGTCGGGGAAGGCGACGGTCAGCATGCCGAGGGCGTTGAAGGTGAAGCCGGCGTCGGGCAGCGTGCCCACGTAGACGCCGAAGCCGATCGCGAACTGCCCCTGCTGGGGGTTGTACTTGTCCACCAGGGCGCGGTCGTGCCAGCCCACCTCGCGGGCGATGATGTCGGTGGCATCGAGGCCGCTGAGGTTCCGCTGCCCGTTGGCGACGAAGCGCCCCGCGAAGCCGAAGAGGCCGAGGCCGGTGCTGCCGAGGGGGATGCCGGTGGCGAAGCGCACCCCGCCCTCGATGTGCACCATCGGCGGGCGGACGACGAAGCCGCCCCAGGCCTTGAGCTTGGCGGGGAGGATGTCGAGCTCGAGCGAGGCGCCGAAGCCGTCCGGCAGGACCCTCAGCTCCCCCTTGCCCTTGATGGTGCCCGGGACGTCGATCTTGGCCTTGATCCCGCGGATCGAGACCGAGAGGGTGGGCGGGGTGCTCTCGGTGTGAATCTCCACCCGGATCGTGGTGCGGGAGATCTCCACCACGCCGAGGTCGAGGGCGAATTCGACGTCGACCTCGATCCAGACGGAGCCTGCGCCCACCCGGATCGCGGTGATGCCGAGCAGCCGCCCGAGCGCCCCGGTGATCGCCCAACGGCCGGGGTCGGCCACCTCGAACTTCGCGTCCTCGAAGACGAAGCGGATCCGCTCCAGCAGCGGCTTGGCCGTGTCGTGCTCGTACTCGAGGCCGACGTTCTTGTACTTGACCTTGATGGGCGAGATCGTGCTCACGCCCACCGCGCCGGCCACGTTGGCCTTCACGCCGAAGGAGGCCGTGTAATCCACGCCGATGCGGATCTTCATGCCGTCGGTGGCGTCGATGGCGCGGAGCTTGACCTCGCCCTCCAGCTTCTCGACGATCACACGCCCGTCGTTGATGACGTGCTGTCCGTCGAGCTGCAGGGCCGCCGCCGCGGCGGAGGCGGCGATGAGGGCGCCGATGCGGACGGCGGCGCCAGCGGGGTCATCCGTCGTGATCCCGCCGAGCAGCGCCGGGGCGAGGGCGAGGCCGACGGCGACGGTCTCGTCGGCGCGGCCGGCGCCGGGGGAGACGATGGCGAAGAGGCCGTCGGCGTCGCCCATGGAGTCCAGCGAGAGCAGGTAGCTCGTCTGCCCGCTGCGCAGATCGGTGCTGAAGCGCCCGATGACGCGCCAGAGATCGGTCGGCGAGGGGGTGCCGCTCGGGCGGGTGGGCGTGACGGGATCGGCGAGCCCGGGCACCGGCACGGCCGAGGAGGCCCACTCCACCGTCACCTGCGCCATCGTGGGCACCCAGTCGGCGGCCTCGACGATGGAGGGGGAGTCCCACTTGGCCTTCACCTCGACCCGGTAGGGGGTCCGCAGGCCCTTGGCCTCGAAGGGCTCGACCACGTCGATGTTCTCACCGGGCACGAGCAGTCGGACGAGGGAGGTGGCCCGGGTGGCGGCGTCGGTGGGGGTGGCGGTCTCGACCGGGGCGGCGGCCGGCACCATCGCGTAAATGTCGACCCCGCGGCCCTCCTTGCGCTCGGGCTGGTCTTGGGTGTCACCCCAGGCGGTGCGGGTGGTGGCCGAGTGATACGCCTTGAAGGCCCACTCCTCGTGGATCCGAGGCTCGAGGTCTGTGTCACTCACCGGCTGCGGGGCGGTCGGGAACTGGAGCGCCGTGGTGAAGCCGGCGTCGGGGTCCTTCGTGGTGCCCTGCTCGCCGACGAACCGGATCCGATCGGCGGAGATGCCGGCGGTGACGAGCAGATCGCGGCCGATCTTCGCACGCGCGTCGGCGAGCTCGATGTTGCGGGAGAGGGTGCCGAGGTCACAGCAGCGGCCGACGACCACGAAGCGGGTGTCGGCGGGCAGCCCGGAGGCCCACTCCCCGAGCTTGGCGGTGGTGAAGCTCGGGTCGAGCTGCTCCTCGGGCGTGTTCACCAAGGGCAGGCCGCCGGCGAAGGTGGGGTAGGGCTCGGCGGGGCCGTAAGGCCGGGTGGAGACCGGGCGGATCTTCCTCCAGCCGGTGGGGTCGGTCTGGTTGAAGGTCATCCGCACGCGGACGTGGCGGAAGGGGGGCTCGGCGGCGGGCACCACGGGGGCCTCGGGCTCCGCGGGGGTGCCGACGGCGACGGTGACCTCGGCGAGGGCGCCCTTGGGGACGGTGAGCGTGGCCCCGGCGAGGGTGGCGGCGCTGCGGGCCCCGCTCCGGCCGTCCGAGGCGTGGAAGGCGGCGAGGTCCCAGGAGTTCTCGACGGCGGCGAGGGTGGCGGCGACGTCGGTGGCGCCCGTGACCTGGCGGGCCCCTCCCCCGCGGTGGCCCACGAAGAGCGTGTCGCCGGTGGTGGCCGAGGACTCGATCACGCAGCGCCGGACGTGGTTGTGGCGGTCTTTGAGGGTGATGGTGTGCCGCCCCATCGACCAGCCGACGTCGGGGGCGAAGCTCTCGCCGCTCCCGCTCTGGCTGCTGCCCTCCTTCTCCCACTGCCAGCGGAGGCCGGCGATGTCTTCGGTGGAGAGGCCGGTGGTCACGGCCTCGAAGGCCACGAAGTCGAGGGCGGTGCCCGGGCCGCGCAGCGAGGCGACGTCGTCCCAGGCGTGCGAGAAGCCGGTGTTGCTGTACTTCACGCGGATGGGGGGCGCGTGCTCCGGCTTCGTCGAGGCGGCGGCCCGCACGAAGATGAAGCTGCGCTCCTGGCCGTCAGTGATCTCACCGTCGGCGCCGGTGCGCCGCTCGGTGGCCCGCAGCGGGCTGCCCGACGGCATCCCGACCTCAAACCAGCCGGTGTCGACGCCGGTGACGCCGCCGCCGGCGGGTAAGGTCCAGGAGGGCTCGACCCCCGGGGTGGTCATGCGGGCGAAGAGGCGCGCCCGGGGCCCGGTGTCGGGGTGGAGGGTGACGGTGAGCGCGGTGCCCGAGCCGCTGGGCCCGCCGAGGGGCACCAGCACACCGTTCACGTCCTGGAAGAAGGCGACCGCCGCTGCGCTCTCGAGGGCAAGCCCGAGCTCCACCCGCGCCTCACCCTGAAAGGCCGGCGTGGGCGACCAGCCGATGAGCAGATCGCGCACGCCGATGTTGACGTCTCCCACGAAGGGGAGGTTGCGCGGGAAGTAGAGGGTGGCCTCCGTGATGGTCATCCCCTCGAAGTCAGCGCCGTGCCCGCGGGCGACGATGTCGGCCGGGGTGAAGGCGTCGGAGAGGTCGAGCACCACGCGGTTGACGGTGAGGCCGAAGCCGCTCTCGTGCAGGAGCAGGTGGGGCGGCGAGAAGCCGGTCTCGATCACGGCGCCGATGGCAGCGTCGGGGACGAAAGGATCGGGATCGGCGATGACCCGCACCCGTGAGCCCCCGGCCCCGCCCTCGATGCGCAGCACACCGCGGGCGTAGAGCTTGACCCGCCCGCCGCCCGCCGCTTCGAGGTGCGCGGGGGCGACGGCGGCGGTGGGCACGAGGCGGGCGGCCTGCCCGATGGGGACGACGACGGCCACCCGCTCGAGGAAGAGGTCGAGGATCCAGCCGGTGGGCTCCCCTTCGAGGTCTGTCGCGGCGGTGCCCACGGTGGCCCGCACCCAGGCGAGCTGGAAGGGCACGCCCACGTTGAGGCCGGGGATCTCCACCGGGAAGTTGGCGCCCAGCGCGAGCCCCGCCTCCGAGGCCGACTGCACCCGCCCGCTGTGCAGGAAGTACCGGCCGGAGCTGCGGCTCTGGAGCTCGGCGATGTTGAGCAGGTTGATGAACTGGTTGACCGACTCGGGGATGAAGCCCTGAGCGCCCGGCGGGAGCTCAGTGATGAGGTCAAAGAGGGTCGCGCCACGGACGAGGGGCATCGTTCAGACCTCCACGGAGAGCGAAGCGCGGAGCACGAGGCTCGACCGGAGCGCGACACGGGTGGGCAAGGGGCGCTCGACCGTGTGCGGCTCACCGGCGCGGAGCCCCGAGGGCGCCCAGGCCTGAACCGTGCCGGCGACCACGGTCCCCGACAGCAAGGTGGACAGGGTCGGGCGCTCCGGGCGGACGACACCGCCGGGGAGGGTCACCCGCTCGGGGAGGGTCACCCGCTCGGGGCGGACGACGCCGCCGGGGAGGGTCACCCGCTCGGGGAGGGTCGCCCGCTCGACGGGGGTGGCGGGCCGCTCGGGTCGCGCCGCCGCGCCGCCGGGGAGCGCGCGGGAGAGGGCGGCGCCGAGGCCGCGGAGGCCCCGCTGGCGCTCGATCGTGTCGACGTCCACCCAGCGCTCGAGCTCCGCGGTGTCCATCCCCTCGAGGAGCGCGGCGCGGGCCCGTCGGTCATGCCCCCGGTCGGGCCCCAGGGAGACCGGGCCGCCGAAGGCCGACAGCAGCGCGCCGAGCCCGCTCGCCTGCGCGCCCTCCGCGAGCACCAGGGCGAGGATGCGCTCCTGGAGCGCGTCATAGGCGGCGCGGGTCTCGTGGAGGGTGGCGCCGCCTTCGGAGTAGAGGACCGCCAGCCCGATCAGCGCTCGCTCGGGCGGCAGGGCCTGGAGCTGGAGGCGTCGCTCCCAGGGCATCCGCTGCTCGGCGGCGAGCGGACCCGGGGCGAAGAGGACGTCGGCCGCGCGCAGGTCTCCGGCGAGGGTGCGCAGCGCCGCGTCATCGACCGCGAACCACACCGGCCAGAGGAGGGGCTCGCGGAGCCGCTCCGAACCGCGTGACCAGACGCCATCCAAGCTCAGACGAATTCGCATCGAGTCCTCATCTGCCCGCCCCCCTCCCTCGAACAAGGGGGCTCGAACGAGGGGGCTCAAACGAGGGGGCTCAAACGAGGGGGCCCGGGCAGAAAGATGCGTATCCCATGATCATGATCACGGTAGGCGCGGATCACATTCAGCGGTGCTCCTCTCCAATGAGGGGCCAATGGGTTCCGTGCCAGAGTCTTCAAGTTCCCCACCCAGAAGCTCAAGACCCCGCGCGAGACAGTCGCCCAAGCCCTCCCACACTCGGAGCTGCATCGATGAACGACGGGCCCCCACACAAGGCGGCTGGCGAGGGGAGCGGCTGGACCGTGGTGGACCTCGCGCAGGCCCACACGCCCGGGGACGCGGCCGACGGGCGCGAGGAGGGGCTGTCCAGCGGGATCCGGCTGCGCAGAGGCGGCCTCCTCTGCGACCCGGCGATCGAGCTCTGCCTCCGTGACCGCCGCAGCCTCGGCCCCCTCGGCCACTGTCAGGGAGAGGCGATGGTCCCGAGCGGTGACCCCACCTTTGACCTCGCCTTCTGCGTCGTCACCACCGACCCCGAGCGCTGCGCCGCCCTGCTCCAGGTGGCGTCGCTCCGAGAGGCCCTCCTCCGCGCACGCGGGGACGCGGGGCTGCTGGAGCTCTCTTGGGCCGACGGAGACGCTCGCCTCACCTTCTCGGCGCCGCCGGAGGGGGGCTCCCCGGACGCGCAGGGCGCCGACCTCGCCGCCGCCGCAGACGCCGTCGCCCATGCACTCACCACGGCCCTCGAGGGGGCGGTCACCCACCCCGCCTTCGCCGCCCCCCGGCTCGGGCGCCGCGGTCGCGCCATGGCCGTCCGCCGCGACCTCTCGGGGACACACGGCACGCTCTTCGTCCTCTTGGGCGCGCCCCTCTTCTGCGGGGCCGCGTTTGGCGGCGCGCGGGCCGCCGAGGCCTGGGCCTCGACCGACCTCTCCTGGGGCCTCAGCCTCGCCCTCGCCACCGCCTCGCTGGTCCTGCTCTACCGGGCCCTCCAGCGTGCGCAGTACGGCGCGCGGAGCCCCGAGCCGCCCTCCCCGCGCGCCGACGGGCTCCGATCCGCCGAGAACGGCTGAGCGGAGGCCCCACACGGGCCAGCCGATGGAGGGGCCATCGGTTAAGCGCCGGCCCCATGTCCTCCGGCGAATCCTTGAAGCCCGTCCTCGGCCCTCCGGCACCGACCGAACCGGAGCGACCCGTCGCCCCGCTCA
Source organism: Myxococcota bacterium (assembly GCA_044344255.1). GTDB lineage: Bacteria > Myxococcota_A > UBA796 > UBA796 > UBA2385 > JBIJDH01. Next base: position 128,319 of record JBIJDH010000021.1, on the reverse strand, counting down.
CCCCGATAATATCGGTAGACGGCAGTGAATCGGCGCCCCCCTCCGCCCCGGTGGAGACTCCAGAGCCCGACCCCGAGCCCGAGCCCGAGCCCGAGCCCGAGCCCACGCCGGAGCCGGAGCCGGAGCCCACGCCGGAGCCGGAGCCCACGCCGGAGCCGGAGCCCACGCCCGAGCCCGTCGAAGAGGCCACCCACCTCCCGCCCGACCCGACGACCGAGGACCGCCCCGCGCCGCCGCACGGGCACGAACGGGGTCCGCTCGCCGTGCTCGCCTTGGCGGCGATGGGCGTGGTCTTTGGCGACATCGGCACGAGCCCGCTCTACACCTGGAATGAGCTCCGGCGGCACGGCGGCATCGAGGGGAAGGAGGAGGTGCTGGGCGCCTCCAGCCTCCTCTTCTGGGCCCTCACCCTCATCATCACCGTCAAGTATGTCACCTTCGTGCTGCGCGCCGACAACCACGGCGAGGGCGGCACCTTCGCCCTGATGGGCATCCTCCAGCCGGTGCGGGCCCGCTCGGTGGTGATGCTCTCTGCGCTGCTCGTCTTTGCCTCATCGCTGCTGTATGGCGATGGCGTGCTCACGCCGGCCATCTCCGTGCTCTCCGCCGTCGAGGGCCTCGTCGTCGCCCAACCTGCCCTTGAAGACTGGGTCGTCCCGATCACGCTCTGTATCCTCAGCGGCCTGTTCTCGGTGCAACGGTGGGGCACCGCCAAGGTGGGCCGACTCTTTGGGCCTGTAATGGTCGTGTGGTTCGCGGTCATCGCCATCCTCGGCGCAGCTCAGGTCGTTCAGAGGCCCGACATCCTGGCCGCACTCGACCCTCGGCTTGCCGTCGCGTTCGTCAGCCGGCACAACCTCCACGAGCTCGCAGCGGTGCTCGGGGCCGCAGTGCTCTGCATCACCGGAGGGGAGGCGCTCTACGCCGACCTCGGCCACTTCGGTCATCGAGCCATTCGGCTCGCGTGGCTGGGCTTGGTCTACCCCTGCCTCGTGCTCAGCTACCTCGGCCAGGGGGCCTTCCTCCTCTCCGAGCAGCCGGTCCACAACGGGAACGTCTTCTACAGCATGGTGCCCGACATGATGCTGTACCCGATGATCGGCCTCGCGACGCTGGCGACGATCACGGCGAGCCAGGCCCTCATCTCCGGCGCCTTCAGCCTCACCCGCGCGGCGATCAACCTCGGCCTCTTCCCCCGCGTCCACATCGTCCACACGAGCGAGGAGGTCGAGGGGCAGATCTACCTGCCGGCCGTGAACACCGCGCTGTGGATCGGCTGCTGCTTCCTGGTCATCCAGTTCGAGAGCACGACCCGGCTGGCCGGCGCCTACGGGCTGTCCGTCTCTGGCGACATGCTCTGCACCTCGGTGGCGATGTACTTCGTCGCGCGCCACCTCTGGGGGTGGAAGCCCTGGGTGGCCCTCCCCCTGTTCGGCTTTTTTGCAACGATTGACCTTGCCTTTCTCCTCTCCAACATGCCGAAGTTCAAGGATGGTGGGTACGTCCCGGTCTTCATCGCCGTCGGCATGTTCACGATCATGACCACCTGGCGCCGCGGCCGGGCGATGCTCGCCGACGCCTACAAGAACAACCAGCGGATGGAGCTCGGCACCTTCCTCGACGTCAAGGCGGAGGTGCCGGAGCTGCCGCGGGCGATGGTCTTCATGAGCTCGGACCGCCTCGAGACCCTGCACGACCGCGTCCCCCTCGTCGTGAAGCGCTTCCTCCGGCGGTACGGCGCCCTGCCCCGCCACGTCACCATCTTCTCGATCGCCTACGAGCACGACGTCCCCTATTACAAGGGTCAGCGCTACGAGGTGCACCGCTTCGCCGAGAACGTCGTCTCCGTGCGGATGCACGTCGGCTACATGGAGAACCCCGACGTCCGCGCCGCGCTCCACGAGCTCCGCGTGACCCGCCAGATCCGCATGCACGCCGCCCGTTGGACGATCGTGATGGGCCATGAGCAGGTCATCGTCGTCGGCGGGCCGCCGCTCGTCCGGCTCCAGTTCTTGTTCTTCCAGAGCCTGATGCGCTTCGCCACCCAGGCCCACGTCTACTTCGGGCTCGGAGACGACCCCGGCGTTTCGAAGGAGGTCGTGCCGGTGCGGGTGGTGCGCGGCCGCGGCACCGTGATCACCGACGAGGGCACGATCTGAGCCCGGCCCCCCCTCAGTCGGGGAGCTGGTAGCCGCGGTCTCGGACCAGGCGCAGCAGGGCGTCTACGACCTCCCGGTCAAACCACAGGTCTCGGTGGCCCTCGAGCTCGCGGAGCGCGGCCTCGATGCCGAGCGAGGCCCGGTAGGGGCGGTGAGAGGCCATCGACTCCAGCACGTCGGCCACGGCGAGCACCCTCGCTTCGACGGGGATCTGATCCCCCTTGAGGCCGAGCGGGTAGCCGCTGCCGTCCAGCCGCTCGTGGTGAGACCGGATGACGGTGGCCACCGGGCGGAGGAAGTCGACGTCCTTCAATATCTCGTAGCCCAGCTCGGCGTGGGTCTTGACCATCTCGTACTCGAGGGTCGTCAGCCGGGTGGGCTTGGTCAAGATCTCGGCGGGGACGGCGATCTTGCCGATGTCATGGACCAGCCCGGCGAGGTTCAGCGCGTAACAACGCGCCTCGTCCCAGCCCATCTCCTTGGCGATGTCAGCGGCGATCAGGCCCACGCGGCGCTCGTGCCCGGCGGTGTAGGGGTCGCGCATGTCCAACATCTTGGCGACCGCGGTGAGCGTGCTCTGTACGGCCCCCTCGAGCTGCTGCACATAGGCGGCGATCTTCTCCTCGGCTTGCTGGCGCTCCGTGACGTCCTGGATCGTCAACACGGTGGCCGGCTGGCCGTCCCAGACGCCCATGCTGCCGTGGACCCCGATGAGCAGCTTCCGCCCATCCTTGATGTGGCAGGCCAAGGTGAGCTCGATCGCAGGGGCGCCGTCCTTCAGGCGCTCCCGCGCCTGCTTGATCTGCTCGAAGCCCTCTGGATCGGGGCGAAAGACCACGGTCACGTCCGCGCCGACGAGCTCATCCACGCGCCAGCCGGTGAGGTCACTCAAGCGGCGATTGCAGTACACGACCTCCATGCCCATCACCACGCAGATCGCGGCGAGGTTGTGCTCGATCATCCCGCGGAAGCGCTGCTCGTTGGCGCGCAGCTCAGCCTCGGCGCGGCGGATCTCAGTGAGGTCGATCCACTGGGCCAGGATGTCATCGTTGACCACGGTGAGACGGCCCACCATCCACAAGCGGCGCCCGTCTGACCGGAGGAGCTGCAGCTCAGGGGAAGAGACGACGAAGCCGGGCCCGCCCTCGATCGCCCGCAGGAGGTCCGCCTCCCAGATGCTCCGCACGACCGCGAGGGGAATCAGGCCCTGGTAGACACTCTCGAACCAGCGCTCCTCATCGGGGACCTCATCCAGCCGATAGCCAAAGGTCCGCACGTGGGCCTGGTTGAGCATCCGCATCTTGCGGCTGGACAGAGAGATCACCTGGGTGGGGATCGGCGAGTTCTCGAGCACCCGGACGAGGCGCACCTCGCTGGCCTCGAGGCGCTGGAGGGCGTCGGAGTGCGCCGCCTTGAGGGTGATGGCCCGCCAGGCGAGGCCGACGGTGTGGCCCACCTCCTCGAGCAGGGCGAGGAGCTCCCCCTCGAAGCAGCCATCCACCCCCGAGTAGAACTGGAGCGACCCCACCGACTCACCCTCGACGACGATCGGCACCGCCGCGCTGGATCGGATCCCGTGCAGCTCCGCTTGGGGCCTCCAGGCCACCACGCTCGAGGCAGACTGGAAATCATTGAGATGACAGACCGTCTGTTCGCGCAAGCAACGGCCCGTCGGGCCCCATCCGGAGGGCAGCGTCGCGTCGATCGAGAAGTCGATGCCGTTCAGGTAGGCGATCTCTACGCCGGACGCGGCGGTGGGCACGACGCGCCCAGTGATCGGATCGAGGGAGCCCGCCCAGACGAGGAGGAAGCCGGCGTCGCGGACGGCGCCCTCGCAGACCGCGGCCAGCATTCGCTCGATGGAGTCTACGTTGAACACCGCTGCGTTGGCGTGGCTGAGGAAGACATAGAAGCTGTTCAGCCGGTCAATGCGGGCTTGCGCCGCCAATTCGGGGCCGACGTCGTGCAGGAAGCAGTGCCAGGCCTCTCCACCGGGGCCGGGCACGTAGGAGGCGCTGACATCGAAGTGAACGAGGGTCCCGTCCTTTTGACGCCAACCGCTGCGAAACCGATCGGCTCCAACCTCCCGGATCCGGCTGAGGACGCCCAGGACCTCCTCGTGGTTATACATCGCGTGGATCTGTGCGAGCGGCAGGCTGATCAGCTCGGCCTCGGAGTAGCCCGACAGGCGGGCGATCGCCTCGTTGGCCTCTACGATGACACCGTGCTTGTTGACGACGATGTACCCATCGATCGAGGTGTTCCGCGCGACGGCGTACCGCGCGTACCGCGCGCCCTGCTCCAAGGCGAAACGAGCCCTTCGGCGTGTCCACAGGGAGCTGCCCGCCCCGCTCATCAACAGCAGGGACAGGAGGGCGGTCACCGCGAGGGAGGGGCCCACCCGACGGACAGAGCCCAAGGCCTCAGATTGATCCATCTTGGCGAGGAGGTGCCAGGTCGTCCCGGCGATGATCGTGCCCGCGCCGATCACCTGCTCCCCTCGGTAGTCCACCCCGGTGACGATGGCGGTGTCGGCCGCCTGGACGAGCTGGGCCGAGATGAGGCCCGGAGTGTGGAGGGGACGGCGCACGCTGAGGCGGGGAGCGTCGGGCAGGAAGCGCAGCGGGTTGAGGAAGAGCAGCTCCTCCCCTTCGACCCGGAAGAGGACGGTCTCCGCGCTCTCCGAGGCGATCGGCCAGCCGCTGACGACGTCATCGAAGCGGGCGGCCGTGCCCATCTCAAGGTAGACGAGCCCGAGCACCGGGGCCGAGGCCGGAGGCGCCGTCCCGGCGGCGGAGGGCTCCCCGCCAAAGACCGGATACGCCACACCGAAGCAGACGGTCCCGTCGCTCTCGCGGTGCAGATCGACGATACGGGGCTCGCCGTGTTCGATCACATCGAGGAACACCTCTCGCTTGAGAGCCAAGACGGACCCTCCGCGGTGGGGGTCGAGCTCGCGGAGGCCCAAGTCGACCACGCTGGCGTCGCGATAGCCGAAGATGTTCACCACCTCCGACTCGTCGTCCTGTAGCGCGCGGCTCAGATCGCCCACGGAGGAGGCCGCACCGGCCCGGAGCAGGCCCTGCCGCACCGACTCCCGGCGAGAGAAGATCTCGGCGTCTTTCATCCGCTCGGCGAGGTAGCCTTCGATCGTCGCCTTCTTCGACAGGATGACGCTGTGGAGGCTCTCCTGGGTCTTCCGCTCCGCAAAACCAGAATACCAGGAGTAGGTCCAGCCCGCCCCCACCAGCACGGCGGCGGACACCACGATGAGGAGGAGCCCCATCGCCCGCTCCTCCGGCTCCAGCTCGCCCACCCGAGCTTCGAGCGCGTCGGGCAGCCGACTTGGGGAGACCGGCGGCTGGGGCGTGCGCGGCTGGAACATGCCCCGAGGCTACTCTTGTTTCTCTGAACCGCGCAAGGCACCGGAGCCGCAGAGTACGGTCAAACTGATGGAGAATAGGATCTCCTTATAATGTAAACTTTTATAGCCGCCCCATCAAATAGACCCAGATTGGCCTGTGATCGACCCGTCTTGAAGTCCGAAGACCCACGCAGATCACCTGTTCAACTCCAGCGATTACAAAACGTTGCACACGACTATACAGTTCGGGCACGGTTTGCAAAAGATTTGCAAACGGTTTGCATTTAGGCCCCGCCCCGCTCGCCGCTGCCCTTGGGCTCGCCCGCCGGAAGCAGGAGGCCCAGCAGGACCCGCTGGAAGACCCCGCCGAGCACCAGGACGAGCCCGCCGCCGACCAAGAGGAGCACGACGGGCGACCAGACGTCCGTGCCAGCGGTCGCGGCGTGCATCACCGAGAGGGCGAAGGCGCCGAAGGCGAGGCCGTGCAGCGCGCGCCAGACGGGCCGGGGGATGTGGGCCGAGAGGGCGGTGGACAGGGCGATCAAGGCGAGGCCCCAGAGCGCCAGGGTGCCGAGCGCCACCGGGCCCCGGAGCTGAGCAGACGCGAAGGGGATGAGCACGGAGAGGGGCCCGACCCGCGCGTTGTCATCGACGACCACCGCCAGCACATGGCCGGCGGTGGCGAGCAGGGACACGAGGGTCCACCGCTGGTGCAGCGCCAGGGTCACGGCAGGGGGGAGCAGGGCCGCCGACTTACCGCCGAGCTGGAGCCCGAAGACGATGGACAGAGACAGGGCCACGGTGGCCACGATGCCGAGCGTGCGGGCGCTCCACCACAAGAGGGGCAGCCCGGCGCCAGAGACGGCGGAGGCCGCCGAGCGGAGGGTCACCAGCAGGAGGCCGCCCGCGGCCATCCAGAGGAGGGCGCGGAACCACGAAGGAAAGGAGGCGCTCATGCAGGCTCCGGCCAGTTGGGTGTGTGCCACCAGCGGCCGCCCGCGTCCGAGACGGTCGCGGCCGCGGAGAAGTCAACGAGGCGGGGGATGAAGGTGTCGGGGTCGATCAGCACCGCCTTGGCGAGGACCTCGGCGGTGACCGTGTCGGGGGCCCGGACGGTGACGGTGCGGAGCGCCGACCGCGCGGGCTCCCCGCTGCGCGGATCGAGGATGTGGTGGGCGCCGCCGCCCCCTCGGACGCCCCACCGGCGCCGCTCCGTGCTGGACGTGGCGACCGCGCCGTCCGGGAGGGAGAGGGACTCGTCGTGCCCCCAGCCGATGGCCCACGGCCGCCCGCTGCCGCGCAGGTCTCCGCCGCCATCGACGAGGGCGAAGGAGGCCCCCGCCGCGCGGAGCCAGGCGTGCGCCCGCTCCACCGCCCACCCCTTGGCGATCCCGCCGAGGTCGAGCTCCCCCTCCCCCTCGAGGCGGAGCTCATCCCCTTCGACCCGGACGCCGAGGCGCCCCGCGGGGATCGGCCCCCGCTCGGCCTCCGCGGGGAGGGCCTCAAAGCTGCTGCGGTACCCGGCCGCCCGCAGATGGGCGCCGAGGGTGGGGTCAAAGAGCCCGCCGGTCGCCGTCCTCCACTGGAGGGCGAGGAGGACGAGCGGGGCGAGCTCCGGAGACCGCAGCGCCCGCCGCTGGTTGAGCCGCGACAAGGCGCTCTCGGGCTGGAACCGGGAGGCCAGGCCCTCGAGCTCCCGCACCTGCCGCTCCACCTCACCGTGGAGGTCCGGCCGATCGGAGAAGACGGCCCACTCGGTGTCCATGGCGCGGAAGATCGTGGGCATCACGAGGCCCGGGAGCGTCGATGGACGGCCCGGCCGCCCCGACCCCGCGAGGGAGAGCGCTGGAGCCCTGCGGCGGGCGAGCGGTCGGCCCGGGCGACGAGGCGGCCGCTCTCGTGGTCGTCGTCATCGTCATCATCGTCGTCCTCCCCGTCGAGGCCCACGCGCAGCGAGCGAGCCCGGGCGGCGAAGCCCGCCCCGACCGCCGCGGGCTCCGCCTCGGCGAGCGCGCCCTCGGCAGGGCCCTCCGCCCAACCCGAGCCACCGGCCGTCGAGCGCGGGCTGCCCGAGACGACCGCCAGGCCGCTCAGCCCGAGGAGGACGACGGACCCGCAGAGGACGGACAGGTCTACCAGAAAGGCCCTCCGCTCTCGCTCCGAGAGCCCCCCGCTGGCCTTTGCAGGCGCCTTGTGGGTCGCCCTCTCTGGCACATGCTCTGGCACCTTCTCTTCAGTCATCATCGGCCTCGCCGCCGCGCTCGTGCCGCTCGTGCCGCTCGTGCCGCTCGTGCCGCTCGTGCCGCTCGTGGGCGTCATCGTCGCCCTCGCCCTCGTCCTCGTCCTCTCCCTCTTCGTCTTCGCCTTCGTCCTCTTCGTCCGCTCCCTCACCTTCGTCGTACCGCCGACGAGCGGGCTCGCTCTCCGCGACCGCCTCCGCGCCCTCGTCGACGAAGGCCGCGGGAGCGTCGGCGGAGGGCTGGGCGGAGGGCTGGGCGGAGGGCTGGGCGGAGGGCGCAGGGCCGCCCGGGTCCTCCGCGGTGGGGGCACCGTCGACGCTCCGGTCCGGGCCCAAGCCGACGGTCAGCGCGACCGTCCCCACCAAGACCACGGACAAGAGGAGGCCGCCAAGGGCGGCGGCGATCGCGGGGAGACGACTCATGAGACCTCCTGGGTACGGTCTCAACATGCCCGCGCGAGATTGGAGCCGGCTGAGAGCCGCCCTAGGCTTGCTCCAAGGGCTGCGTCCAGCCGCCCGTGCTCCCTCCCCCTCACATCACATCTTCCAGCGCGCCTGGGCGGCCATAAAGGGCGGGAAGGCGGCGTCATGGGTGCGGGAGCGGAGGTAGGGCTGGGCCAGCAGGACGAAGGTCCAGTGGGCGCTCGTCGAGTAGGTGCCGATCAGGCCGGAGCGGAGCAGCACGTCCTCCGTAGTCTGGGCCCGGCTGTAGTTCGTGATGCTGCCCACCCGAAAGGCCCGGCCCGCGTCCGCGTCCAGGGTGCGCTCATAGAGCAGGACCCCGTTGCCGGAGAGGTAGGTCTCCTCCCAAGCGAAGAGCAGCTCCCGCTCCGACTCATAGAAGCAGCAGCCGCTCCGCCCCCCGCTGGGCTCGGTCCACCAGCGCTCGCCGCTGCCCCAGAGGGCCACGATCACCGGCCCCGCCTTCGCTTGCAGCGTCACCTCGCCGCCCACACGCTGGCCAAAGCCGGTCTGCCCGTCGAGCTCGGCGAGGGCCTCCTCGGTGGCGGCGGCGGCGGGGCTGTCAAAGGGCTTGATCGTAGAGAAGGTCCCGAACCAGCCCGAGGCCGCGTAATGCGCGCTGAGCTCGAGCACCGCGATGGGCGAGAAGGTGAGGGTGGGCACCACCCGGGCATAGGCTGGCGTGAGCTCGAGGCTGAGCTCTCCGTGGAGGGAGGTGTCCGCGAAGAGCACGCTGTCGGGCTGGTTCCAGAGGGGGAGCTTGAGGCCGGGCTTGGCCGCCACCTTGGTGCCGAGGTCCCAATAGCTGGCGGAGAGGGAGGCCCCCATCGTCGGCTCGAGCTCGGCCGCGCCCGCCGGAGCGGAGAGGGAGCACACGGTCAGCCAGAGGGGGAGAGACATCGAGCGCAGCATGAGGGCCCCGGGTTCTTCGCAGCTTGCACCGGCGGCGCGGCCCCGAGCAAGGGCCCCGGGGGCGAGAAGGGCGGCGGCCGATGTGGTAGACAACGATGTGGTAGACAACGATGTGGTAGACAGGGCCCGTGATCACCTCCCCGCGCCGACGCCGCCCCCTCGCCCCGCTCCTCCTGCTCGAGGGCCTCCGGTTCGCGGGCCTCGTGCTCGTGGGGCTGCCGATCGCCGAGGCCGCGGCCGCAGACCCCTCCTGTCCCGCCGGAGCGACCCCGGGGGAGGCCTGGGATCGTGCCCCCTGGACGGCCACCGCCCCCCTCGACGCCTACCTGTTCCCCCCGGGGCAGGACCGCGCCGACAAGGCCCGGGCGGGGGTCCGCACCGACGGCGTGGTGGTCCTCTCCGAGGGGCGGATCGTCTACGAACGATACGGCGCCGACTACACCGCCGAGACCCGGCACCTCGCTTGGTCGGTGAGCAAGAGCGTGATGGGCGCCCTCATCGGCGTGGCGGTGGGGGAGGGCAAGGTCGCGCTCACAGACTCCATCTGCAAATTTCGCCCCGACTTCCCGGCGTCGAGCTGCGCGGTCACGGTGCAGCACCTGCTCGAGTTCTCGAGCGGCTTCGACTGGGTCGAGGGCTACGAGGGCACCGCGCTCACCGAGTCCTCCGTGCTGGCCATGCTCTACGGCGAGGGCAAGGGTGACATGGCGGCCTTCGTCGCCGAGCACCCCCTCCGTGACCCGCCGGGGACGAGCTGGGCCTACTCCTCGGGAGACACGAACGTCCTCTCCGCGGTGGCGGGGGCGGCCCTCTCACCGGCCCACGGCGAGCGGTACCCCTGGGCCCTCCTCTTTGACCCTATCGGCCTCCGCTCCGCCACCTGGGAGCGGGACGGGCGCGGCACCTACGTGGGCTCTTCCTATCTCTACGCCACACCCCAGGACCTCGCCCGCTTCGGCCTGCTCCTCCTCCGAGACGGCTGCTGGGGCGGCGACCGCCTCCTGCCAGAGGGCTGGGTCACCGCGTCTACCGCCGTCAACGGCCCGATCCGACAGAAGCCCCTCCACCGCGACGAGGGAGACGTGCAGGGGCGACAGCTCTGGCTGAACCGCGCCGTGCCGGAGATCGGACAGACCTCCCTCCCCTGGCCCCACGCCCCCGAGGGGGCCTTCGCCGCCCTCGGCCACTGGGCCCAGTCGATCACCGTGATCCCCAGCCACGACCTCGTGGTGGTGCGCACCGGCGACGATCGGGACGGCAGCTTCTCACTCGATGAGCTCCTCCGCCTCGTCCTGGAGGCCCGGGGGCGACAGCCGGGCACCGGAGCCACCCCTTGATCCTGCTCCTCCTCGGCGCCCTCGCCTGCGCGCCCAAGCCCGCCCCGCGGGCCTATGACAACAGCCTCTTTGAGCTGGCCTCCGGCTTCGCCGCCAAGGAGATGTGCTCCTGCCTGTTCGTCAGCGGGCGCAGCGAGGCGGCCTGCGCGGCCTATACGAAGGTCGAACCCGCCGTCGCGCGCTATCGGATTGACCTCGCCGAGCGGCGCGTGAGCGCCCGGGCCCTCGGCATGGGTAGACAGAGCGCGCGCTGGGTCGACGCCGCGACCGGCTGCGTGATCGAGGCCCCGAGCCCTGTCCCGGCCGGCCCTGTCCCGGCCGGCCCTGTCCCGGCCGGCCCTGTCCCGGCCGGCCCTGTCCAAATGTCGACCACCCCCTGACCGACTGCGGCCATCCCTGTGCGGGAGGCCCACCGGTAGAAGGAGAGGGCGAACCGCCGACCGCTCCACCCTCGGCCTCGCGAGGGATCCCCATGTCCAACCGCCGCCGCCTCCCCTCCGCCCTCCTGGCCCTGCTGCTCGCCGGCGCCGCCTCTGCCACCGTGGGCTGCGGAGGAGACAAGGGCGGGCCCGACGGGACCGACGGGACAGACGGCGCCGACGGGACAGACGGCGCCGACGGGACAGACGGCGCCGACGGGACAGACGGCACCGACGGGACAGACGGCACCGACGGGGCGGACGGCGGCGGCGACACCGGAGATCCGGACTGCGTGGAGCTCGCCGACGGGAGCTGCGTCGAGCCGACCTGGGTCGACATCCCGGAGCTCGAGGCCGTAGACGGCGTCCACTCCCTCACCCTCGCCCCCACCGAGCTCGAGTTCGACGGGAAGCGCCACTGCGGCCGCGCCTACAACGGCTCCTACGTCGCCCCCACCCTGGTCACCGAGGCCCGGGAGGGGGACAGCCCGCGCCAGATCCGAATTGACCTCACCAACGCCTTCACCCAGCCCGACTACCGCTCCCTCGAGGGGGACGACACCTGCGCCTGCCTCGACGCGGACGGGATGGCCTGCGAGCCCGCCGGGCACGGCGGCTGCGACGAGATGGCGGGGCACGGGGACTGCACCTGCACGAACAGCGAGGGGGAAGAGTGCCATGAGATGTACAACTTCAACCTCACGAACCTCCACGCCCACGGCTCCCACATCCGCCCGGACGCGGCGGCGGGCGGCGGCTGCGTCGACGCCGACGGCCTCACCTGTCGCGACTGCGACGCCGACGTCTGCGACGGCGACAGCTCAGACGACACCTGCTTCTTCAGCGACGACGTGCTCACCCAGGTGGAGCCCGGGGAGGGGGCACACTACCGCTGGGACATCGACGAAGACGGCACCCACCACGACGGCCTGAACTGGTACCACCCCCACATCCACGGCACGACCGCCATTCAGGTCTCCTCGGGCGCGGCCGGCGCGTGGATCATCCGCGGCCCCGTGGACGCGGTGCCCGGGATGGCCGAGGCCCGGGAGCGGGTGCTCGTCTTCAGCACGCCGCCGGTCGGAGACAACGGCTTCGTCGAGCTCGCCGAGGGGGAGGACTGCACGGAGGAGAGCCTCACCTTCAACAACTTCGGCGTGCTCGGCGACCCCGCCGCCAAGCAGCTCAACCTCATCAACGGCGTCCACCGACCCCGCATCGTGACACCCCCGGGGCAGGTGGAGCGCTGGCGGGTCTTGAACGCGGGCTTCCTCGATGAGGTCTATCTGGCCCTCTTTCGGGGGAATGACAACGACTGCAACACCTGGAGCGCCGCGGCGAGCGACCGCATCGAGCTCACCCAGATCGCGAGAGACGGCATCACCCTCCCCGAGGCCTTCACGGCGCCCTACTGGTTCATGGCCTCCGGTTATCGAGTGGAGGGGCTCTTCGGCGGCGAGGGGGTGATGCAGGAGGGTGACACCTGGTGCCTCATCGCCGGTCGATTCCTGCAGGAGACCGGCGTCGATCCGACGGACCCGAGCGGGCCGCCCACCGAAGAGGACATCTTTGACCTCCTGACCGACGGCGACGTCGCCGCCATCGTCAACGTGACCTCCGGCGCCGGCGCCGCGACGAGCACCACTCTCCCCGACCTCTCCGCCATCGCCGCCACCGCACCGAGCACGACCATCGACGGCGTCTCGGCGGAGGACCGCTGCGCCGAGGCCGCCCTCGTCGAGAAGGCGGAAGACTTCGATCAGGTCAACATCCTCCAGGTGGGGATCTTCACCGTCGATGATCCCGATCCCTGCGACTGCGGCGACCACAACATCAACTGCAAGAACTTCGGCGAGATCGATCGGTCGCTCTATCCCTACGACCGCGACCTGCCCCTCGGCGAGGTGGAGCACTGGCGGGTCTCCGCCTCGGCGGACGGCCACCCCTTCCACATCCACACCAACCCCTATCTGGTCTGTCCGGAGGAGAACCCCTTCGACCCCATCCCGGTGGCCCACTGGCGCGACACGTACCTCGTGAACCTGAACCGACGGGTGGACATGATCACGAAGTACAACACCTTCACCGGGGCCTTCGTCCTGCACTGCCACAAGCTCAGCCACGAAGATGAAGGCATGATGCAGCTCCTGCGCGTCTGTGACCCCGCGACCGACCCCACCTGCGGAGACAACCACTGGCGGAGCTGCGCCGAGGGTGACCTCGACTGCGTGCAGGCCCTCGCCGCCACCGACTGCGCGATCGAGGGGGACAGCGTGGCCGAGACCTTCGCCTGCATCACCGCCCTCGGCGGGCCGGGGGCGGTCTGCGGGGCGAACGCCTGCGGGGAGGACGCCGACTGCCCCCCCGGCCAGTCCTGCACCGACTACGTCTGCGCGCCCTGACTCCGCCCCCGCGTGGGGCTGGCGGGGGATATGGCCGCGCCCGACGGAGCCGCCGCGCGCCCCCGGGGCCGGCCACCTCCGAGGAGACCCATGGCCGACGCCCTCTTCACCACGATCGAGCGCCTCCAGGGCGCCGCCCCCTGGGGCGCCACCTTGGACGCCGGCACCGGCGACCACTCCCTGTCCTGGCTCTGCGGCCTCCCCACCGAGCGCTGGACGGCGATCACCGGCGATGGAGACCGTGGGGCTTCGATGCGCAGCCGCTTCCTCGGCCGCACCCGCCCGCAGGACCGCATCCTCTCCGGCAACTGGACTGACCCCACCCTCCTCGAGGGCGAGGTCTACGACACCGTGCTCGCGGACTATCTGCTCGGCGCGCTCGACGGCTTCGCCCCCTACTACCAGGACCGCCTCTTCTCCCGCCTGCGCCCGCTGGTCGGGCGGCGCCTGTATGTGGTCGGCCTCGCCCCCTACCCCGACGTCGCCGATACGCCGGGCGGCCGCGCGGTGCTGGAGATCGCCCGCCTGCGCGACGCCTGCATCCTCCTCGCCGGCCACCGCTGCTACCGCGAATATCCGATGGACTGGGTGATCCGGCACCTCGAGGCGGCCGACTTCGCCGTGCTGGACGCGATCCCGATGCCCATCGTCTATCGGGAGCGCTTCTTCAACGGGCAGCTCAACGTGGCCCAGAGCAAGCTGCCCTACTTCGCCGATCCCGCCCTCGCCGCCGAGATGGGCCGCCACATCGAGGAGACCCGGGCCCGCACCCTCGCCCTCTCCGAGGTGCAGCGCGGCGTGAACTTCGGCGAAGACTACATCGTCGCCGCCGAGCCCTCCACGCGGGGGAGGCGGTGACCGACCCCTGGCCCGAGCCCGCCGAGCCCCTCGCCGAGCCCCTCGCCGAGCCCCTCGCCGAGCCCCTCACCGAGCCCCTCACCGAGCCCAGCCCCGCGGCCCTGCTCGCGCTCTGCCGCGCCCTCGTGCCGAGCTGGGCCTCCGCAGAGACCGCGGAGGTGAGCGCGGTCGGCGGCGGCATCACGAATGAGCTGTGGCGGCTCCGCGCCCCCGGCCGGCCCCCGCTGCTGGTGCGGCGCTTCGGCCCCCGCACCGAGCTCGTCATCGACCGCGCGCGCGAGCGGCGCTGGCTCGAGACCCTCGGCGCCGCCGGCCTGGCACCGACCGTCTACGGGGCCTTCCCGGGCGGGCGGATCGAGCAGTGGTGGGAGGGCTTCCGCCCGCTCGCCCCCCAGGAGATGGCCGATCACAGCGATGCCATCGCCGCCTGCCTCGCTCGGCTGCACGCCACCCCGGTGGAGGGCGGGCACCGCCTCTGGGGCCGGCTGCGGGCCTGGATGACCGCCGCCCAGGGGCTCCGGCTGCCCGAGCCCGACCGCGAGCTCCGCCGACAGGCCCTCTCGCTGCCGTCCCGCGCCGCTGACCTCGAGGCCCTCATCACCGCGCTCGAGGGCCTGGAGGGCCACCCCGGCATGCGCCCCGTGCTGGCCCACAACGACCTTCTGAGCGGGAACATCCTGCTGCACGAGGAGAGCGGGGAGATCCGCTTCGTCGACTTCGAGTACGCCGACCTCTCCCCCGCCGCCTTCGACCTCGCCAACCACCTCTGCGAGCACACGGGCTTCGCCTCCGACTTCGCGCGTGACTTCCCCTCCGCCGAACGACGCCGGGCCTTCGTCGCCCACTGGCTCGGTGATCCCCAGCACCCCGAGCTCGACCGACACGCCGCGCTGGTCGATCACTTCGTGCTCATCGACCACCTCTTCTGGGGGAGCTGGGCGGTGCTGCAAGCGGCCTGGTCGCCCATCCCCTTCGACTTCCTCCGCTACGCCGAGCTGCGCTTCGCCGGCTTCGACCTCCATCGTGAGGCGCACTGGCCTCCGCCGCTCCCAGAGGGGTCCCGCTCGACCGGATAGGGAGCGCCATGCCCGACAGCCCCATCCACGACGTCTCCGACACCGCCTTCTGGGTGGCGGCCCTCCGAGAGGTCGAGAGCGCCCGCCCCGACGCCCTCTTCGTCGATGAGGCCGTCTCCTGCCTCGTCGAGGGCCGAGGCCGCACGATCCTCGCAGGGGTCGGCGACGATCCGAACGTCGCCTGGGCGATCGCGATCCGCACCGTGGTCATCGACGAGCTGCTCGCGGGCGCCCTCCGCGCGGGCTGCGACACGGTGCTCAACCTCGGGGCCGGCCTCGACACCCGCCCTTATCGCCTCGCGCTGCCCGCCTCCCTCCGCTGGGTGGAGGTCGACTTCCCGGCGACGATCTCCTTCAAGGAGGCCCGCCTCTCCGGGCGCCCCGCCGCCTGTCGGGTGGAGCGCCACGGCCTCGACCTCTCCGATCGGCGCGCCCGGGCCCGCCTCTTCGAGGCGATCGGCGCCGAGTCGCGGCGCACGCTCGTGCTCACCGAGGGGGTGCTGCCCTACCTCCACAATACCGCGGTGGCCGAGCTGGCCAGAGACCTCCACGCCCAGGTCACCTTCGCCTCCTGGATCGTCGATGAGGTGACCCGCCGCTTCCTCCTCGCCACCCGCGTAATGAGGCACGGCCGCGCGCTGCGCGAGACGCCGCTCCGCTTCAGCCCGGGCGACTGGGAGGGGTCCTTCGCCGCCTGGGGCTGGGCGATCGGTGAGCGCTGCCCGCTCGGCTACGCGGGCGCCCGCCTCGGCCGGCCGCTCCCCCTCTCTGCCTGGCTGCGCCCCCTCTTCGATCGGCTGCCGGCGCGGGTGAAGCATGAGGTCTGGACGGCCGGGAGCTACAACCGCCTCGATCGTGCTCCGTCGTCCTCCCCAACCCCCCGATAGATGGGTGACACCACCGCAATTCCGTGGCATGTACAGCAGACCACCCTCCGAGCACCAGACCCCATGAAGCCCCGAGTGCCCTCACTCGACACCCCGCGTCGCCGCACCGCCACCACGGCGGTGGCGCCCACCCTGTGCCTCGGCTCTCTGCTGCTCCTGGCCTGTGGGCCGGTCAAGGGGAGCTTCGGCACGGGCGACCTCGGCGGAGACAGCGGGGGCTCCGCCTCCGAGGTGCCGCTCCCCGCGGTCACCCCCATCCCCTACGGCTTCTGGGGCCTCAACGGCTTCGTGTCCGCCGAGGGGCTGGCGGAGCTCCGCGATCGGTTCGGCCTCACGCACTTCCACACCGCCACCCGGCACCCCGAGTACGGCGTGGAGGAGCTCCTGCCGATGGTGCGGGAGAGCGGCCTGCGCGTGAACCTGCGCCTCGTCGGAGACCACGCGTTCTACACGAACCACGAGGGTGACTTCGACATCGAGGCCTGGAAGGCGATGCTCGACCCCTGGGCCGGCTCGGGCGTTCAGGACTTCATCGACGACGGCACCTTGGCCACGCACATGCTGCTCGACGACATTGACCAGTTCGACGGGGAGGGGCCCACCGCCGCCGAGCTCGACGAGCTGGCTCGTTACAGCGAGGAGCTGCTGCCCGGCCTACCGGTGCTGGTGCGCGCCAACGCCGATGACCTGCCGGTGCCCGAGGGGGGCCGCTACACCCACCTCGACGCCAGCGTGAACCAGTACCTCTCGCAGGAGGGGTCGGTCGAAGGCTACGCGCAGGCGCAGGAGGCCGCCGCCGCGTCGCTGGGCGTGGGCCTGATCATGGGTCTGAACATGGCCAACGGCGGCGACGGCTCGAGCGGGCAGCCGGGCTGGGAGGAGGGTCGCTACGCGATGTCCGCCGAAGAGATCGTGCGATACGGCGACGTCCTCTCCGCCACCCCCGGCTGCAGCATGTTCCTCAACTGGGAGTATGACGCCGAGGAGCGCTGGGCCGACGGATCGCTGGGCAGCGACTACTTCGACCAGCCCGAGGTCCAGGCCGCGCTCCACCGCCTCGGGCAGCGCCTCGCCGGGGAGACCGGCGGGGCAGACACGGGCGGCTGAGCGGAGCGCCCCGCGTCACCGTTTACCGTCGGAGGCCCCCCTGAACCCCCAAGCCATCGCGCTCGTCGGCCGCCACGCGAGCCTCGTGCCCCTCCACCCCACCCATCACGACGACCTCGTGGAGGCGGTCCGCGACGGAGAGCTCTGGCGCCTCTGGTACACGGTCATCCCCGATCCCGAGGGCATGGCCCCTGAGATTGAGCGGCGGCTGGCGCTTCAGGCCCGCGGCACCATGCTGCCCTTTACGGTGATCGACGCGGAGTCGGGCCGGCCCTGCGGCATGACCACCTACATGAACATCGATCGGGTGAACCGGCGGCTGGAGATCGGCTCCACCTGGTACCGTCGGCGCGTCCAGCGCACCGCGGTGAACACCCAATGCAAGCGGCTCCTGCTCGGCCACGCCTTTGAGGGGCTCGACTGCATCGCGGTCGAGTTCCGCACCCACCTCTTCAACCAGGCGAGCCGCGCCGGCATCGAGCGGCTCGGCGCTCAGCAGGACGGGGTGCTCCGCGCCCACACGGTCATGCCCAACGGCACGGTGCGCGACACGGTGGTCTACAGCATCACCGCGGCCGAGTGGCCCACTGTGCGGGCCCACCTCGACCACGAGCTCCTCCGCCCGCGCCCCTGAGGCGCCCGGGCGCCGCCGCCGCCGCCGCCGCCTATCCGGGCTCGGGTGGGAGCTGGTCGCCACAGACTATCGTGTACTCCGTGCGCCAGTCGACGTCCCCGTCGACCTCGCGATCCCAGTCTTCGCTCAGTCGCCGCCCGAGGGCGTCTCGCGTGTAGGTGGCGCGGAGATCGATGACGTCGTTGGCGTAGTCGTCCTGGTCGACGATCGACAGGGCCCCCGCAGCGTCGTAGGAATAGCTCCACGGATAGACGAGCCGGTGCTCGATCACCCCGTCTCGCGCCCAATCGATCTCCACCGTCTCGCGGTCTCCCTCCCAGGTGTGGGTGGTGTGCGCGTCGATGAGCCCGTCGCCGTCATAGTCCGCGTCTACGCGCTCCAGTCGGCCGAGGGTGTCGTAGGTGGCGGCCGACAGGCCGTCCAGGGTGCCGTCGAGGGAGAGGTCATAGAGCTCGACCCAGTAGCCGTCGGGGTGCTCCACCTCGGTGGTGCGGGAGTCCCAGACGCCGTCGGCCTGGCCGTCAAACAGCGTCTCGAGGAGCGTCCCCTCCTCGTCGTAGGCGCGGCGGGTGGCGCGGTTAAACGAACCGTCCGCCCGGTCGTCGAAGCGCTCGGTGACGACACAGGGCGCGTCGAGGCCCACGTCGGGCGACTCAGCGACCACCAGCCCGCGACCGCCACCCCAAGGGCGAGACAGGCGACGACACGACGTTGAACGCTGGACATCCGACGCCCCTCAGCGAGCGTAACCCGACCCGGCCGCGCCGCCTGGAGGACCGGCCGGCGCGGGATAGACATGGCGCACCATGAAGCCCCGCCTCAGCGCCCTCCAAGACATCGACCCCCTCGCCGTCCCGCTGCCCCACGGCACGGAGGTGGGCACCCGCGTCGACCGCTGGCTCGGGGAGGGGCCCGAGGCCCGCAAGGTGCCCCAGGGCTCTGTCGGCCGGGTGGTGGCCCTGCACGGAGAGGCCGGCATCGACGTGGCCCTCGTCGGCGTCGGCGTGCTGCGCTATCGCCGAGAGGAGCTCGTCCCGCGCAAGCTCGGTCAGCTCCGCTACGCCATCCACCGTGACGCTGCTTGGACGGCCCTGCGGGGGAACGCCGTGCTGCTCTCCACCGTGGGCTCGCGGGCCTGGGGCCTCTCCCACGAGGGCAGCGACACCGACCTGCGCGGCGTCTTCGCCCTCCCCTTCCCGTGGACCCAGGGCCTCGTCCAGCCCCCCGCCGACCTCATCAGCGCCGACGGCAGCACGACCCTGTGGGCGCTCGACAAGGCGGTGCGACAGGCCCTGTCGGCCGACCCGAACACGCTCGAGATGCTCTTCGTCGAGGAAGCCCGCGCGATCGACCCCCTGGGCGAGGAGCTGCTCCGCCACCGAGAGGCCTTCGTCAGCCGGGAGATCTACGGCAGCTTCGGCCGATACGCCCTCTCCCAGCTCCACCGGCTCCAGTCCGGCCTGCGCCTCGCCGAGCACCGCGCCGTCCTGCTCGACTGGCTGCGCGCCGAGCCCGGCCTCGACCTCGATCAGGTGGCCACCCGCCTCGCCCTGCACGCCCCCGCCGAGGGGCGGCGCCCCGGAGAGCACCGCGCACACTGTAAGGACTACATCAAGCAGGTCTACTCCTCCCTCTATGACCAGGGGCTCCTGAGCGCGCGGGACTGGTCGGCCTTCGTCACCTTCGCCCGCGAGCGCAGCGCCGACTTTGACCTCCCCCGCACGCTGCGACCGAAGAACGCCTACAATCTGCTGCGGCTGATCTGGACGGCCATTCGCTGGATGGAGACGGGCCGGGCCCAGCTCCGCGTGGAGGGGCCGCTCCGCGATCAGCTCCTGGCCATCAAGAACGGCGAGGTGGAGCTCGAGGCGGTGCTCGTGCAGGCCGAGGCCCTCACCCCCCGCCTCGAGGCCGCCCGCCACGAGCCCCACCTCCCCCTCGGCCCCGACCTCGACCGCATCGACGGCCTGCTGCGCCGCACCGGAGACGAGGTTGCCCGTCGCTGGCTCGACCAGGCCCCCGGGCCCTGGGGCGCCGAGGCGCCGCCGCCGCCCACCCCGCCCCAAGGGTAGCAGTCCCCGGTCCCGTAGGACATGAAAACGCGAGAGGCCCCGCATGTCCGCTCCACTCCCCCCGATCGTCGCACCCGAGATGGTCACCCCCGGGCTCTCCCACGCCCCGCTCAGCCCCGCGGAGCGCGCCGTCATCACGCCCTGGCTCCTCGCCCGAGAGGCGGAGCGCCATCACCTCGTCGTAGCCCTCTCCGGCTCCCATGTGTTCGGCTTTCCCTCACCCGGCAGCGACATCGACCTCAAGTGTGTCCACGTCGCCCCCACCCGCGGCCTGCTCGGGCTCCGGCCACCGGGGCCCACCGCCGAGAAGACCGAGGTGGTCGACGGGATCGAGCTCGACTACAGCTCGAATGAGGTGGGGGCGGCCCTCGCGGGCGTCCTCGGCGGCAACGGGAATTACCTCGAGCGCCTGCTCGGCCCGGTCACGCTCCAGGCCGATCCCGCGCTCGAGGGCCTTCAGCCCCTGCTGCGGATGAACCTCCACCGGCGCTTTTACGCCCACTACCGCGGCTTCGCCCACAACCAGCGGAAGGAGGCCGAGCGGCGGCCCACCCCCAAGCGGGTGCTCTACGTGCTGCGGACCACGCTCACCGGCGCACACCTGCTGCTCGAGGGGGCGCTCGAGCTCGACCTCTCCCGCCTCGCCCTCCCCTACGGCTTCCCCGACGCCCAGGACCTCATCAACACCAAGCAGCGCGGCGAACAGACCGAGCTGTCCACTGAGGAATTCACGTACTGGCGGGGCCGAATGGACGCGGCCCTGCAGGCCCTGGAGCAGGCCCACGCGCGCTCCGCCCTCCCGGCCGAGGCGCCCCAGCCCGAGGCGCTGGACGCCTGGCTGGTCGCGCTCCGCCTCGGGCGGGGCCTCTCCGACTGATGCGAGGGTGGAGCGGGCAGGAGCGCGGCGCGGGCCGCCTACTTCTTCTTCGCCTTCGCGGCGATGATCTCTTCGATCGAGCCGAAGACGATCTTGCGGCTGTCCTGGCTCCAGTCGCCGTACTTGACCCGAGCGTTGGGGTCGTCGCCCTTGGTGCGGCTGCCACCGCCGTTGGCGCCGATGGTGCCCGTGCCGCTGCCCGTCGCGATCTGGATGTGCTGGGCGCTGCCGCCGGACAGCGAGAAGACAAAGTCACCCTTCTTGGGGTTCTTCGTGCTCGACACCCGGTTGCGGATGCCCTGGGCGGTGTCGTCGCCCCAGTTCACGAGGCCGGTGTCCTGGCGCAGCACGTAGAGGACGAGCCCCGAGCAGTCGAACATCGACGGCCCGTCGGCGCCCCAGTAGTAGCGGGCGCCCATGTGGGACTTGGCGGCGGCGAGCACGGCGTCGCGCATGCTGTCGTAGGCGTCGTTGCCGGCGTAGGACCCGCCGCTGTCGCCGGAGCCCCCCCCCCCGCTGCTGATCTGGTTCGCCTTGCCGCTCGTGAGCTTGGCGGCGGTGCCGGGGCCGATGACGCCGTCGCGGTCGAGCCCGTTGGCCGACTGGAAGGAGCGCACGGCGGAGGCGGTGAGCGCGCCGAAGACACCGTCGGCATCGACGTCCGCGCCGTACTTGTTCAACAGCTCCTGGGCCTTCTTGACGAGGCTCCCCTTGCTGCCTTGCTGCAGCGCGGGCTTGCCGTCGAGCGAGCCGCCAGAGGAGGAGGAGGTGCTGCCACTGGAGCCGCCGCTGGCGCTGCTGCCGCCCGAACCCTCGAGCGAGGCCGCCGTCTTCGGGCCGACCACCCCGTCCGCCAGGAGGCCATGGTCGGACTGGAAGTTCATGACGGCGTAAGATGTGTTGCGGCCGAAGTCGCCGTCGAGGTCGAGGCGGGCGCCGTGCAGGTTGAGCAGCCGCTGCAGCTCCTTGACGAGCGAGCCGGAGCTGCCGCGCTGAAGCGCCGGGACGCCCGTGAGCGTCACGCCCGCGCTGTCGGGCTTGCGGTGGACCTCGGCCTGGCCGCCATGGGCGGGCTCCAGCTTGGGCGCCGGGCCCTCGAAGCCCCGCTCTCCCCAGGCGCGGAAGCGCTTGCCCGCGGTGTCGGCCTTCCGCTCGCCGGCGTCGCCCTTCTGGTCGATGCCGTGCTTGCCCGACCCGCCGCCTGCGAGGGCGTGGGCGGCCTCGTGGCCGATGGCCTCGAGCGAGGCGCCGTCCATCGAGTCCTCGGAGACCCCGGCGCCGAAGGACATCGAGCGCCCGGCGGTGCTCGCCTGGGCGCCCATCGCCTTGTTCTCGCCGCCCTGCCCAAAGGCGGCGTCCAGCCCGCCGAGGGAGCGGCCGAAGGCGGAGGAGAGGGCCTCGTTCAGCGCGCCGTTCCCGAAGGGGCCCGAGGCGGGGCGCTTCGCGGCGCTCATCCCCGGGCCGCCCGCCCCGCGGGCGCCGCTCGCGGCGGCGGGGCCGTGGCTGAGGGGGCCGTGGCTGCGGGAGCTCTGCGTGGCGTGCGACAGGGACATGGGCGCTCCTCGGGTCGAACAACAGCATTGCACAGATCGATCCAGGCCTCGATCTGTAATTTGTCAGCCTTTCACGGTTTGTCCGCCCCAGAGAGTGGGGCATCGATGTCCCACTGCGGGGCGCCGGTGCCCCACACTCGGGCCCCAGGTCTGGGATACGCCCGCCGCGGAGGTGCCCGTGCTCCAGCCGAATCCCGCCCTCGTCGCCACCCCGGTCGCGCTGAGCGTCGCTGGCTCCGACCCGAGCGGCGGCGCCGGCGTCCAGGCCGACCTCAAGACCTTCGCCGCCCACGGGGTCTACGGGATGGCCGTGATCACGGCCCTCACCGCGCAGAACACCACCGGAGTGTCGGCCGTTCATGCGGTGCCCCCGGACTTCGTGACCGAGCAGCTCCGCATGGTGAGGCAGGACATCCCGCCCGGCGCCGTCAAGACCGGGATGCTGAAGGACGGGCCCATCGTGCGCGCCGTCGCCCTGGGCCTCCGGGGCCTCCGCGTCCCGCTCGTGCTCGACCCTGTGATGGTCTCCACCTCCGGTCACCGCCTCCTCGACGACGAGGCCGTGGGCGCGATCCTCGAGGCCCTGCTGCCGCTCGCGACCGTCGTGACGCCGAACACCCACGAGGCCCGCATCCTCGTCCTGGGCCCGCCGCGTGAGTGGGCCCGTCGGCAGGGGGTCGCGCTCCTGCTCAAGGACGGTCACGGCGAGGGGGCCGAGGTGGTCGACCGCCTCTACCTCCCCGACGGCTCCGAGGCCGCCTGGGCCCACCCTCGCCTGACCACCCGAAACACCCACGGGACGGGCTGCACCCTCGCCGCCGCCCTCACCGCCCGCCTCGCCCGCGGGGAGCCGCTGGTCGAGGCGGTCGGCGGCGCGATCCAGTTCGTCGCTGAGCTCCTCGCGGCCTCGGCGGAGCACGGCCTCGGCGCGGGGGCCGGGCCGCTGCTCCACCACCTCGGGCGCGGCTGAGCCTTCAGCGCGCCGCGGCGCGGATGGCGGGGCCGATCTGCGGCACCGCCTCGAGGCCCGCCCAGGCGGCCTCCCGCGCCGGGCGCTCTCCCCGCTCGGCGGCGGCGAGGGCGGCGAGGGCGGCGGCCACCTCCGGCCGGCCCGCGTGGGCCTGGAGGAAGAGGGCGGCCTTCGTCACCGTGCGCCGCCGATCGCCCGAGGCGCGGGTGTGACCGAGCAGCACGAGGAGCAGCAGGGCGGCGGCGGTGCGGAGCGGGTCGCCGTCGAAGCTGCCGTCGGCCTTCTGGGCGCGGGCGAGCTCGGCGGTGAGGTCCATGGGAGCCGCCTCCTCGCGAGCGGTCATCGACGCGGCCCGCGCGGGGCCCGCCGTCGGCGCCGGGGCCGGCGGCGCGGCGGGCGGCGGCGGCGGCACCGGAGCGGAGGACGGGCGGCGGGCGCGGGGCGCGGCGGCGGCGCTCATGCCCTTCGCGTCCTGCTTCGCCTCCTTCTCCAGGCCCACGGCGCGCTTCAGCTTGTCGAAGAAGCCCGCGACCGGCGCCTCATCGCGGTCCGGGGCCGCATCCGCCACCTCGGAGGGCGCGGCGAAGGCGTCGAGGTCTGCCGACGAGGGCGCCAGCGACCGCGCCGAGTGGTCTGCAGACAGAGCGGGCCGCTGCGGCGCCGAGGGCGGACCGCCGAAGGACGTGGGAGCCGGAGCGGCCGCGCCCGGCGAGCTCGGCCCCCCGCCCCCCATCGACGTCCCCGCCCTCGCGAGGGCCTTCCGCATCGGCGCGCTCAGCACCACCGGCATCGGCTGGCCACCCACCGGCGCGCCTCCGGAGGTGCCCTCGCTCCAGCTCGCCGGGAGCTCAGCGGGCTGCACGACCGTCACCCGCTCTCCCTGCGTCACCACGCGCTCCTCGACGACCACGAAGGCGGTGAAGCGGGAGGCGATGTGGTGCTGGAGGGCCACGGCGAGGATCTCCCCGCGGAAGGCCTCCTCACGGCTCGGCTTCGCCTGGAGCTCGTCCTCCAGCCAGCGCACCCGCTCCCGCGCCCAGAGCGGCCCGAGGGGGGTGCTCGTCGGGAGCGGCGTGGTGCTCAGCGTCTGCACGCCGTCGCGGCCCCGCAGGGTGAGCGTCACGGTGCCGGGGGCGCCTGCGAGCAAGAGGCCGATCGGCTGGCCGGCGAAGAGGACGCCGGGCTCGGGGCGGGCGAGGTCGCCGCTGATCATCACCTCCTCGGCGAGCGGGCTCCCGAAGCGGGCCTCAATGGCCGAGATCACCCGCTCGATGTCGTCCTCCGGGGTGCAGAGCTGCGCGGTGCCGCCCCCCACCTTGGCGAGGCGCCGCATCAGCGACTCATTGACGGCGGTGTCGATGCCCAGCGTGAAGAAGCGGGCCCCCCGCTTACGATGGAGGACGGCAGCGGCGAGCTCATCCTCGTTCCAGGCCTGGCCGTCGGTGATGAAGAGCACCGTGGTGAGGCGGCCGGCGCTGCGCTCGCCGTCGAGGGCGGCCTGGATCGCGGGCAGCATCTCGGTGCCGCCGCGCGGCTGGAGCTTCTCGATCCACCGATCGGCCCGCGCGAGGCTCCCATCGTCGTAGACGGTGGGGCCGGCGGCGAACTGCTCGACGCGGTCGTCAAAGGCGATGAGGCGGAAGCGGTCGCCCGGCAAGAGGCCGTGCAGGGCGGCCTGGAGCGCCTCCTTGGCCTTGACCATCTTCGGCCCGCCCATCGAGCCCGAGATGTCGATGACGAAGACGGCGTCGCGCGGGAGCGGGCTCACGGCGCCGACGGCGGGGGCCTCGACGAGGGCGGCGGTGTACTGGCCGTCCGTCCAGGCGCGGAGGCCGAAGCCAGCGGCGTCCTCGGTGGTCCAGGAGAGCACGAAGTCGCGGTCCAGCGTGGCCACGGTGGAGGGGGCCACCCGGAGGCCGCCGTCGAGGTCGAGGCGGATGGCGTGCAGCGAGCTCTCGAGCTTGCCCACCTTGCCCAGGAGCTCGACCTCGAGGTCGAGGCGGGTGCCCCCCTGGAGGCGGAGCGGGGGCTGGAGGCGGGAGGCGTCGGGCACCTGATCGGTGTCGGGGAGCACGCCGGGGCCCGCGTGACCCGACTCCTGGCCCGGCAGGTAGCGGGGCGCGATCGTGGTGGGGAAGCGCCAGGTGAAGCGGCCGTCCTGGGGCTCAATCCCCTCGATGATCACGATGCGGACGCTCACTTCCGCCCCCGGGGGGAGGTTCGTCACCCGCAGCGTGTGCACGTCGGCGCGCTCGGCGGTGAGCAGCGCGGCGAGCTGCCCCTTCTCCCGCGCCTCGGCGAAGGTCTTCTCGGCGGCGCCCTTCTCGCGGAGGTCAGCCCGGGCGACGAGCTCACCCGCGCGGAGCTCCAGCTCGTTCACCGCGCCGCCCGGGGGCAGCGGGAAGATGTGCACGGCCTCCAGCGCCTTGTCGTAGGGGTTGGCGTAGCGCTGCTCGACGACGGTGCGCACGAAGGGGCCGACGATCGCCGCGCGCACCTTCACCCCCTTCAGGGGCAGCGGCTTCTCGACCCCGGCGACCAGGACGAGGAGCCCGCCGAGGCCGTGGATCGAGGGGGTGGCGGGGAGGGCGGGGCTCGGGGAGAGGGCGGACATCATGGGAGCTCCTGATCGGGACGGGATGCGGAGAAGAGAAGCGACAACGCGGCGATGATGGCGGGAGGGTCAGGGTGGAGGGCGGGGTCGATGCTGATCACGAGGCCCGGGGCCAGGGCGGCCGCCACCCAGGGGGCCGGACCCGGCGGCGCGGGCGGACCCGGCGGCGCGGGCGCTGCGCGCGCATGCGCGCGCCGCGCGTCATCGGGGCGCGCCTCCGCAGGGGGCGCGGCCTCGCCGCTCGGGAGGAGGGACTCTTCGACGGCCACCTCGAGGGCCTCGGTCGAGACCCCCGCCAACGATTGCTGCAATCGTGACAGCGACCAGCCCTCGTTCTGCAGGAGCTTGACCGCCACCGCCTGCAGCAGGTGCCGGTAGCCGTAGATCGCGCTGCGACCGTCATGGCGGAGGGGACGATCGACGAGGCCGAGGGTCTGGTAGTAGCGGGTGGTGCGCACGTCCGGGAAGGGGGTGACCCGCTGGTCGGCGGGGGTCGATCCGACCGATCGGATCAACGCTTCCGCCCGGAGGCAGAGCTCGGGGAGCGTGAAGGTCTGGTCGCGGAGGTCGGTCAGGCGAGGCGTCATGTCATTACTGTAATGTTGCCAGCATTTGATGTCAACACCAATTGCTGTCACAAACACCGCGCCGCGACCTCCCCGTTCACCGCCGTTCGCCGGTTCGCCGACGCGCCGCGCCCGCTCCTCCAAACCGCGCACCGCGCTGTGGGCGCCTGTAGGCCCGTGTGGGTGCCTGTGGGCCCGTGTGGGCGCGCCATCGCCGATCTTCTGCCATCGTGTGCGGAGGCGACGACAAGCGACGACCCCGGCACACTTCGTGCTGTCAGGATCGTCGTCACCGTTCCCGAGCCCAGGAGAGCCCCATGACCCTGTCCATCTTCGCCCTGCTCGCCGCCCTCTCCCCCGCGCACGCCGGCGACATCCTCGGCGGCGGCCTCCTCGGCGGCGGCGGCAGCTTCATCCTCTGCCCGCCGGAGCTGTCGCCGGCACAGTGCCTCGACTTCAAGAAGAAGCTGATGACGGACCTCGAGGACGGCATCATGGACCCCCTCCTCCTCGCCGAGCTCGACCTCGAGCTGAGCGACCTCCGCGTCGAGACCACCGCGCTCACCCCCGCGGTCTTCGAGCTCGAGGGCGAGCGCCTCATCGGCGTCGCGCTCACCGACCGTGCCACCCCGAGCTCCGCCTTCTTCGTGACCGCCCGCAAGGGTGACCTCGACGGCGACGGCGCCGCTGACGACGTGGCCGTGACCGTCTTCGACCTCTATGACGACGGCCGCACCGCCGAGATCTCGGTCACCCGGCTCCTCGACCTCGACGCCGGCCAGCACGGCCCCGGCCTCGACGCCGTAGACGGCGCCCTGCTCGAAGGCGCGGGCGGCACGCTCATCGACGGCGGCCTGGGCGGCTTCCGCGTCCGCGACGGGCGGCTCTTCGGCGAGGGTGAGCTCAGGGCGGGCGGGCTCTACGGCTACGAGCCCTGAGCGGGGCGCGGCGGGATGGGGGGACAGTTAGCCCGGCTCAGCGCCGAGGGCTCCAGCACCATCCCAATCGCGCCGCGAGACCAGCCCCGTGCTCACCCCAGACGCCCTCGCCCAGGCCGCCTGGCGCCTGGAGGCCCCGAACATCGAGAGAACGGAGCCTTCCCACGAGCCGCCCGTCCAACACCGCGGCGTGGTGCGCGTGCGGACGGGGCCTAACCGGGGGATCGCGACGCGCGATCAAGTGAGGGTCCTCACAGAACGGCGACGCGGGTGGGACCTTCCCCTCGACCAGCGAGCGATCTCGGGCACCACCCTCCGCGATCTCGACATGGGTCTCTTCACCCACGAACACCGACCGAGCGCCGTCGACCCCTCGGTCATCCGCGAAGGCGGTCGGTCCCTGGCTGAGCAGCCCTCCGCGCTCCACTCGGCGAGCCCAGACGGTGTCCCCACCGAGACGGGCAACGCACCCACCCAGTGGTATTGGTTCTCCGACCGAGTTGAAAATCACAATCCAGGCGGCTTGTATGGTCGTGCCAACCCGGAGACCTTCGGCGCGCTAGGCGGAAATGACTATCGAAACCCCACCCTCGCGGGCGCGCTACACCGATTGGGTATTGTTCAGCGGTTTGGAGCGGGCGTGCCGATCGCGAGGCGAGCCTGTCGGTAGAATGGGAACCCTCTCTCCCGCCTGACCCGGGAAGCGGGTATCGCGCACCGGGCCGACATCGCGATCGTAGACGTGGGGCCGAATTTGGGCGCGATCAATCGAGCGGTGCTCATCGGCGCCGACTACGTCATCCTCCCCCTGGCGCCGGACTTGTTCTCCATGCAGGGCCTCCGCAACCTCGGACCGGCGCTGGCCGACTGGCGAATCGGCTGGGGTGAGCGAAGAGGGCGCTGCCCGGACCGAGAGCTGTGGCTCCCCGCCGGACGGATGGAGGCCATAGGATATGTGGTCATGCAGGCGGAGATGCGGTTGAACCGGCCGATCCGAGCCTACGAACGCTGGGTGCAGCAGATGCCGGGGGAGGTACATAGGCAGCTCGGGCACTCCGGTACCCCTCCGGCGTCCACGGACGTAGATCCGGCCTGCCTCGGCGTGATGCGCCACTACCAGAGCCTGAAGCCGCTCGCGCAGGACGCCAAGAAGCCGATGTTCGCCCTTCGGGCGGCGGACGGCGCGATCGGGGCGCAGATGTCCGCGGTTCAGCGATGTCGAGAGGACTTCGAGGAGCTCGCGCGGTCGATCCTCGCTCGGCTCGACGCCAAGGCCCGTGAACAAACCACTTGAATGAGCGGCCCTGGCCCCACCCGGCCTCCCCTGGCCTTCTGGGGGAGCCCCTCATACGTTTAGCCTATCAAGGCGGCTATTGCCACGACTCCCCCAACAGAGTGACCTGCATCGACTCGTACGGTTGCAGGGCGCCATTGGCGGTGCCGAGAGAGGATCAAGAGGACGAAGGCCATCGCGGCGAGGAGGAAGAGGCTGTCCCGGCGCGCGGTGGTGCCGATGTGGGTCCAGGAGAGCCCCCAGTCATACCGCAGGTCCTTGAAGTCGCGGAACATCTCTTCGCAGGAGAAACGCTCGCCATACCGCCGCTTGACCTCGGCGCCGGTGATGGCGCCCCTTGACATGGGGTGGGGGGCGATTCACGCGGGGCGGTGACCGGCCGCGCGATGGCCCCGAAGGGCAGTGGCATGGCCCCGAAGGGCAGTGGCATGGCCCCGAAGGGCAGTGGCATGGCCCCGAAGGGCGGTGGCATGGCCCCGAAGGGCGGTGGCATGGCCCCGAAGGGCAGTGGCATGGCCCCGAAGGGCGGTGGCATGGCCCCGAAGGGCAGTGGCATGGCCCCGAAGGGCAGTGGCATGGCCCCGAAGGGCAGTGGCATGGCCCCGAAGGGCGATCGACCCACGGTTCGCTCCGGCCCCTCGCCCGTGCGGGTCTTGGCCTCCCCCTCTCCCTCTGGTACCCCGACGTCGACCTGGACGGGTATGGTGACCCGACGGCCCCCGTGGAGGCCGAGGTCGCGCCGGCCGGCTTCGTGGTCGATGACCAGCCCCCATCGGCCGCTGACGTGGAGGGCCAGGGCGTTTGCGAAGACACGATGGCGCTCACTGCCCTGTGACGATGGTCAGATCTGCTGGGCCGTTGGCCTGATCGCCCTCCATTTCGACGGCGACGCCCCAGATCTGTGTTACCTTGATTTCGTCGCGCTTGGATTCAGCTCTGCGGGTGACGATACCACTGGAGGCCCTTTGATTCTCCTCTCCTCTCCTCTCCTCTCCTCTCCTTTCTGAACGCGGTGTTGCTCATCACTCCGAACGCGGAAGCGGTCTGTGGCACCTGGAACCCGATCGTCCTCGCGACTGCTACCGGCGGGGCCGAGTCTGCCTCGATCACGATCTCGTGGTCGTCGGCTCCGCCGAGCGCTTGTAGCAACCCGCCGGCCCCCCCGGGAGACAACTGGGGCGGGACGAACAAGCTGACGCTGCGCAGAGCGGAGGGCTCTACCCCGCCTTCCACGGCGAACAGCGGCACCCTCGTCGCCAACATGTCTGCGGCGACGACGACCATCACAGACACCATGCATCGCTCCGGCAAGGACTACGCCTACGCGCTCTTCGCCTGCGAGTCTGCGCTGTGTGTCTCCCAGTATGGCGATGGCAGCGGCAGCTACGAGGTCGCGACAAACACGACCGCCCTCGCCCAGACCGACTTTGAGACGTGGGAGCTCACCGACGTCACGGGCCCAACGGACGTCAGCTCCGTGGCGGTGGATGACCAGGACGCCAACGCGCCCCACGTCTTCTTCTACCCTACCGACTGGAGCCTCTCCCTCGGCAACCGGATGGGCCTCTACTACAGCGAGGCGGCCGGCGGATCGGTCAGCAAGGTCTATTACACCATCAACGACTCTACGGGCTGGCCGACCGGCGCCTTGAACGACCCTGCGAGCTGGGCCACCGCCACGCTGGTCGCCGAGGGATCGGCTGACTCGGGGGACCACGACTACAAGGCCGATCACCCCTGGGCCATGCTCACCCGTGAGGCCGGCTATCGGCGGGTGCAGCTCTTCTTGCAGAGCCAGGATCGCACCAACAAGGAGGTGCTCCAGATCGAGTCCACCGACGAGGTGGGGGATGACTTCGGGCTCTGCAGCGGCGGGACCTGCTCCTCCACCCTCCTGGACGGCGATGGCTACGTGGCGATCGCGGCGGACGGCGGGAGCGGCACTGACTACGTCGTGCACGCCCAGCACGGCCGTGTCGGGTGGAACTACCTCGGCGACCCGTACATCGACGCCGGTACCGACTACCCCTTCATGATGTTCAACATGAAGAGGCCAGGCTCGTCAAGCTGCGCAGATCCCGGCTCGCACGACGACGTCGCTCGGGCGGAGGGCGCCTGGAATGGCCTCACCTGGGACTGGACCGTGGTCACCGACGGTGGCTCCCCCGACTGCCCGGTGGTGCAGGTGACGGACGTCCATGACAACACGCTCGTCCCGCTGCCCAACGGAGAGTACAAGTTGTATTACAAACAGTGGAACTCTCCCTACGAGTGGTATGTCATCTACTGGGACGGAGCGACATGGGGAGACGAGGTGCCGATCGACTTCGACTGGGACGGCTCGAGCAGCGGGCCGAGCCATGACTGCATCGAAAATGTCTCGGCGGTAGTCCATGTCACCAGCGGGACCGCTCGCTCCGCGATGGCGTTCAAGCTCCTGGATGGCGCCGGATGCGGAACGGGACTTGACGATGACGGTGGGGTCAACGCAGGAGATGATGCTGCAATTGTCTTCGCTGAGCTCACCAACTGATGGCCGCCTTCCTCCCCCTCCTCCTCGCCTTTCTCGGGGCCTGCAGCCCCAAGGGCGAAGGCCCCCCGCTGACGGCCGACAGCGGCGCCCCCACCGGCGACACCGGCGCCTCCGACTCCGCGCCGCCCCGCTCCACCTGGTACCCCGACGTCGACCTCGACGGATATGGTGACCCC
Organism: Myxococcota bacterium; assembly: GCA_044344255.1. Lineage (GTDB taxonomy): Bacteria > Myxococcota_A > UBA796 > UBA796 > UBA2385 > JBIJDH01. The sequence continues at coordinate 96,870 of JBIJDH010000021.1, read as the reverse complement.
GCGGCCCCGGTGGAGGCCGAGGTCGCGCCGGCCGGCTTTGTGGCCGATGACCAGGACTGTGACGACGCTGACACGCTCATTCATCCGGGCGCGGCGGAGCGGTGTAACGCTCGAGACGACGACTGTGACAGCGAGATCGACGAAGGGCTCCCGACGACGCTGCTCTATCCAGACGTGGACGGAGACGGCTGGGGTGATGAGTCTGCGCCCGAGGCGCGCTGCGACAGCCCCACAGGCTACCTCGCCACCGGAGAGGACTGCGATGACAGCCGCGCCGCGGTCTATCCGGGCGCCCCGGACATCTGCGGCAACGGCCTCGACGACGGCTGCACCGGTGAGCCCGACAGCCGCTGCCGGCCGGAGGGTGAGCTGAGCCTCGCGGACAGCGGCGTGAAGTACCTGGGCTCGACGGAGGGCGGCCTCACCGGGGCCGCGGTCACCTGCGGCGGGGACACCGATGGGGACGGGCAGCCGGAGCTGCTCATCGGAGAGACGGAGGAGTACGATTTCGACGCCGAGGGGGCCCCCGGCCCGGGGGGGGCTTGGCTGGTGGGGGGGCTGTCCACCGGCGAAGTGCTGCTCGAGGACGTGGCCGCGGCCTCGATCTGGGGGGAACCCGAGGCCCCGCTGACCTGGCATGGCATGGGCTTCGTGGGCGACCTGGACCTGGACGGGTACGACGAGGTGCTGGTGGAGACGGCGCTCTTCAACGGGCCGGTGGTGGGGCCCCTCCTCGTCTCCGATGCTGACACCACCCTGATCGACGATTTTGGCAGCGTCCAATTGGGTGGGAGCGTCGCGGCGCTGGGAAATCGGCGCTTCGCCATCGGCGGCTCGGGGAACCTCTTTCAGGACGGTTACTGGGGCGCGGATGTCGGTGCGGTGTACATCTTCGAGGGCCCCCTGGAGAGCAGCGAGCGCACTCACTCCGCCGTCGCCTCCTTTCAGCCAGATGTGGGCCACGAGTATGGCAACTTCGGCTGGGCCCTCTGCAGCGGTGACCTCAACGGGGACGGCGAGGCCGACCTCGCGATCGGCGCGCCTTCCCTGGGGGCGGAGAGCCGCAGGGACTTCATGACCTGGGGCCTCGTGTATCTGATGGATGGCCCGTTCTCCGGCGACCTGCGCATGTCGGACTGGGAGGGGACGCTGATCGACGCTGACGCGCGCATCGAAGGCGCTGACGAGAGGTCTGGCACCACGGGATACTCCCTCTCTTGTGGTGGAGACACCGACGGGGATGGCCATGATGACCTTCTGGTCGGCGCTCTGGGTGAGGCGAGCTCCGGCGAGTACATGGGCGCGGCGGCGCTCTTTCGCGGCCCGATAGCAACCGGTGTTCAAACGGTGAGTGAAGCGGATGGTGTGGTCTATGGGGACACAGCCTTCGACGAGGTTGGATCGAGTGTATCAGTCGATGCCGACATCGACGCGGACGGGCTCGACGATGTCGTGGTGGGGTCCTTTTTGGACGGATACCCCGGTGAGATCTATATCTTCTACGACGGATTTAGCGGGACCGTGGATCGCGGCTCGGCGGACGCCACCCTGCAGGGAGAGGCACCAGGTGCTGCAGCGGGCCGTGTGGCAGGCTGCCCCGACCTGGACGGGGACGGTGCGGATGATCTGCTGATCGGCGCGGCGGGTGACCGCACCTATGGAGAGTGGGCCGGCGCGGCGTATGTCGTCTTCGGCGGGCCGGAGTGAGATGAGCCCTCCCCTCCTCCGGCGGAGTCGGACAGCATGCTCCCTCCCCTGTCCTCCCGGCGCTCAGCCCTTCGGCGCCGGGCACACCCTCAGCTTCACCGTGCCGCCGCCTGGGCCCTTCGGCACGAGACGGACCCCGACGAGCGAGGCGCCGTCGGGCACGTCGAGGCCGACGAAGTAGCGGCCGTTGTTCTGCTGGCGCGGCGAGCGGCGGACGGGGAAGCGGTCCTCGGTGCCCTGTCGCGCCTTCCGGTCGTACCGAAGGTTGAGGTTGAACTCCAAGAACGCGAGGTCGCTGGCCTCGAGGGTGATCCGCCCGCCCGCGGCCTGGAGCTTCGTGTCCGGGGGGAGGAGCTCCACGCCCGCGGCATCGACCGCCCCCCCGCCGAGGGCCAGGGCCTCCGCGTCGGTGCAGGGGCCCTCGAGGGTGGCCAGGGCCTCCCGGTAGCGGCTCTCGACCTCGACCGAGACATGGCCGGGGATCTCCCAGATCAGGAGCTTCGGCGGGTGGGCGCGGGCCTCCTCGGTGTCGAGGTATCCCTGGAGCGAGGTCTCGGGGCCGCCCCCGTCGACGCCCCAATTGGCGACCTCGGTGTGGAGGGCCTCCGAGAGCCACCCTCCGAAGTTGAAGAGGTCGCGGTCGTTCTTGTTGGCGTTGCTGGTGCCGACGACGACCACGGCGGGGAAGCTCTCGCCGAGGAGGTCCGCGGCGGCGGTCGAGCGGGTGTGGAAGGTGCGGTAGCTGTCGCCCGGCCAGCCGGAGGGGCCGCAGAGCTCCTCGACCTTCTTTCGGAGGCTGCCCTCCTGCGGATAGGGCGGGCCCTCGGTGGTCTCGAAGGTGGACCGCGGGAGCCCGAGGGTGTCCGGAGCCACCGCGGCGGCCACGGCCTCGGCGGCGAGGCGTGCGCCGAGGCTGGTCCAGTGGTGGTCGCGGTGAAACCAGGCCTCCGCGGACCCCTGGGCCTCCTGGGCGGCGCGGATGTCGGGGACGATGACGCCGGTCGAGCGGACCCGCTGCAGCGCGGCCTCCCAGCTCGCGCGCGCGGCGACGAGGTCGAAGGGCGCGCCGGGATCGACGACCTCGGGGGCGAGGAGCCCGCGCGGGGGCAGCAGCACCAGCACGAGGGTGGTGCCCCGGCGCCGCAGCGCGACCGTGAAGCGGCGGAGGCTCTCGAGGGCGAGGTCGTCTGTGCGGAAGGTGGGGTGGAGGTCCGCGTCGCCGCGGAAGATCCAACCGTCCTTCCCCCCGAAGAGGCCGCCGATGCCGGCGGAGGTCCGAGCAGGGTCCATCGCGGCCGGACAGACCACGAAGGGCGGTGACTCCGCGAGGGCCGGGGCGGCCGCCCAGCCGGAGCGGCCGGCGAGTCCAGGCCCGAGCCCGAGCCCGAAGAGCACGACGAGCACGGCGACGACGACAGGGACGGTGACAGCGCGCGCGCGCGCGGCGCGGAGGCGGGACATGTCAGGCCCCCGCCTTCGGCTGAGGGAGCGCCACGGCGAGGTACCGCTCCGGCACCTCCCAGATGACCAGGGCCGGCGCGCCGCCCTCCAGCGGGGCGGAGAGCCAGGCCCGCATCGGGGCGATCGGCCCCTCCCCCTCCACCGAGAGGTCCAAGACCTCGAGCCCGAAGGCGCGGGAGAGGGCGCCGGGGAAGTCCCAGCGCGGGTTCGCCGAGTAGGACGTGCCGATCAGCGTGATCGGCAGCTCCACCTCACCGAAGAGGTCGGCGGCGGAGGCCGGGGCGGCGACGCGGCGGGTGGTGGGCTGGGCGAGGCGGTCCGGGGAGGGGCCGAGGGCGACGAAGGGCCCGAGGGGCAGGAAGCGGAGGAGGTCTCCCGCGTAAGCCTCCTCGGGCGCCATCTCCACGGTGAAGCGGGCCAGCCCCCGGAGCTCCGGCACGGCGGCGGCGATGGCGCCCGCGGCCACCTGCGCCCCCACGGGCGTCCAGTGGGTGTCGGTGCGGAAGTAGAGCGGACCGCCGCTCCCCCCGTGGGCGGCGACCAACGCCCCCTCCACATCGGGGGCGCGGATCTCTGCGGCCGTGAGCGCGGCCCGGAGCGCGGCGGCGCGACCGGCGTTCTCCGGCGGGCTGCCGAAGCGCCCGGCCTGCGCGGCCTCGACCCGGAGCTTGTCGGGGAGCACCACCACCACGAGGCTCCCGCCCTCTGCCCGGAGCCGCGCCGAGGCGCGCTGGGCGAGGTCGAGGATCAGGGGCGCGTTCGGGGCACCGGGCTCCAGCTCTTCGGTGGAGAACAGCCACCCCTCCCGGCCGACGACGACGCCCGGGCGGCCCACCCCGAAGAGGGCGAGCTCGGCGGCGGCCCAGAGCGCCACGGACTCCTCGCGGAAGGAGAGCTCCCGGTCGACGGTGGCCGCGGTCGCCGCGGTGTAGCGCCCGTCGAGCAGGGTCGCCGCGGTGGGGGCCTCCAGCGCGGCCGGCAGGCCCCGGAGGGTCCAGAGGGCGCTGCCGAGGATCCCGATCAGCACGAACCCCGGGGCCCGCTCGACCCACGAGGCACTGGGAGCGCCCCCGCTCGTCTCCATCATGTTCGCCCCTGGGAGCTCATCGCGGTCCATCCCGGCTCAGAACTGAAAATACAGGAAGGGGGAGTGGCTCATCGCGGTCAGGCGCAGCACCGCGACGACGAAGCCGAGCGAGACCAGGACCGGCACGAAGCGGGCCAGCGGGAGCCGCTCCAGCCGGACCCGCCCCGGGACATAAACCACAGCCAGGCCGACGAGCACCATCACCACGGAGAGCGGGGCGATCCGCCAGGCGACGTCCCCGCTCAGGCCAACGCCATGGAGCCCCACCATCCCGGCGAAGAAGCGGCCCGCGGAGGGGAGGTCTGTCGAACGAAAGAGCACCCAACCCACCATCACCACCAGCATCGTGCGGGCGACGGCCAGCGGCCCGGTGGGGAGCCGGTGGCGGTTATGCCGCTCCAAGCTCAGCCACACCCCGTGCCAGAGGCCCCAGGCGAGGAAGGTCCAGGCGGCGCCGTGCCAGAGGCCGCCGAGCACCATCGTCGCCATCAAGTTCAGGTAGGTCCTCCGCTCTCCGCGTCGATTCCCGCCGAGCGGCACGTACAGATAGTCGCGGAGCCAGGTGGACAGGGAGATGTGCCAGCGGCGCCAGAACTCGGTGATGCTGCTGGAGATGTAGGGCTGATCGAAGTTCTCCATGAACCGGAAGCCGATGAGGAGGCCGAGGCCCACCGCCATGTGGCTGTAGCCCGCGAAGTCAAAGTAGAGCTGTACCGTGTAGGCGGTGACGCCCAGCCAGCTCTCGGCGAGGGTCGGTGCGCTCCGCTCGAAGAGGGTGGTGACGAGCGGGGCGATGGGATCGGCCACCAGGACCTTCATGCAGAAGCCGAGCATGAAGCGCTCAGCCCCCTCGCTGAAGAGGGCGAAGCTGTGCGGCCGGGAGTGGAACTGATCGGCCACGTCTTTGTAGCGGAGCACCGGCCCGGCGATGAGCTGCGGAAACACAACGATAAAGGCAGAGAAGTTGAGCGGACTCCGCTCCGCCACCGCGTCTCCCCGATAGACGTCGACGAGGTAGCTCAGCGCCTGAAAGGTGTAGAAGGAGATCCCTACGGGCAGCAACACCGACGGCACCGGCGGGGGCTCGAGGCCGAGGGTGACCGCCAGCCCGGCGAGGTTACCCATCACGAAGGAGGTGTACTTGAAGCCGGCCAGCACGCCGAGGTCACCCACCACGCCGATGGTGAGCGCGAGCCGCTTCAAGGCCGGCGACGGGGCGCGGGCGACGGCGTGGCTCCAGGCCCAGCTCCAGGTGGTGACCCCGATGAGAAGGAAGAGGAAGTCGTACCGCCACCAGCCGAAGAAGACGTAGGAGCCCAGCAGGATGACGAGGGTGCGCAGCCGCGCTGGGACGACATAGTAGACAGACAGAAAGAGCGGGAGAAATACAAAGAGAAAGATCGAAGAGGAGAAGACCACGTCAGGCGCCGGTGGTGTTTTCGACGACGGAGACCGAGAGCCCGTTGCCCTCCTCCCGCACGAAGACGCTCCACACCCCGCCGCGACGCAGGGAGAGCTCGGGGAGGGGGAGAGGCGGCCCCTGGGGCCGGGAGACCCGCAGCGTCACCGGCAGCGCGTTGACCGCGCGGTCGGCGAGGGCGCCCGCGCCGAGGGCCTCGATCACCTTCACGGCGCCGTCGGCGGTCTCGAGGGTGAGGGGCCCGGACCGGCTCAGGTTGTAGAGGACGAGGCCGGCCTTGGAGCGGCTCGGGGGCGCCGGATCGTGCAGGGTGGTGCAGGTGGTCGAGCTGCCCGCCGCCGGGAGCACCACGGTGTAATACTGGCCCGCCTCGGCAGTGTAGTTGCACTGCAGCGCGCCGGAGACCACCGGCCCCGAGCCAGCGGGGCGGGGCCGGTAGGCAGAGGCGCCGCCGGGGGCGAGAGCGCCGAGGTCGGTCGCGCCCAGCTTCACGGACCCCTGCCGGGTGGTGGCCACGACCCGCACGAAGGCCGAGCCCGGCGGCGGGGCGGCGGCGTAGAGGGCCTCGTCCTGCGCAGCGGCGATCTTCAGCAGCGAGAGCAGGGCGAGCGACAGGGTTCCCAAGGCGCCTCCAGCGCGGGCCCCTCCAGCGGTGAGGGGTCCCGAGACATCGATCGGACGGAACACGACCCACCGAGCAAGGAGGGTGCCAAGGGGGACCTGGCCCGCCCGCATAGCGGGGAGGCCCCTCTCCGGGGAGGGGGGTGTAGAACGGAGTGTACACCGTCGCCCAGCCCGGACAGGGTGAGCGCCGCGACCCGTCCTCCAGGGCGGATAAGCTCCGCGTCGGAGCCACCCTGACCCTGACCAAGCCCGCCCCCCGCCCCGCCGCGCCGGGCCCCGAACCCGGCTCCGCCCAGGACAAGGCGCGGCGCCTGATGACGCTCGCCCGGCCGCGGATGTTGCCCTGGCTCTGGATCCTGCTCGGCCTCGGCTACGCCTGGGCGCACTGGTGCGGCGGCCTCGACCTCAAGGCCCCCGGCGGCTTCGTGCTGCTGCTGGGCGCCTGGGCCGCCCTCCACGCAGGATCCCTCTGGCTCAACGCCGCCCTCGATCAGGACGACGGCCCCGTGCTCTTCGGTCGCTCGGTGCCGGTGCCGAAGGAGGCCACGACCGCCGGCCTCGTCGCGCTCGCGATCGCCCCCCTCCTGGCGCTCTGCGTCCACCCGGTCGCGGCGACCGCGGCCGCCGGCAACGCGCTGCTGGCCTTGTTCTACTCGCACCCCCGCACCGCCTGGAAGGGCCACCCCCTCCTCGGTCCGCTCGTCAACTTCGTGGGCTACGGGCTGCTCACGCCGCTCGCCGGCTTCATCATCGTGGGCTGGCCCTACCAGCCGCGCACCCCGGTGATGGGGCTGGTCCTGGCCTTCGGGCTGCTCGGGCTCACGTTCCTCGCGCAGTCCTTCCAGGAGGCCGAGGACCGCGCGCGGGGGTACCGGACCCTCGTGGTCACCCACGGCGCGCGAGCCTGCGTCCACGCCGCCCGGCTCAGCTTCGGGTTCTCGGCGCTGCTCTACAGCGGGCTGGCCTTCGTCGAATACGTGCCCCGCCTCACGCTACCGGCGCTGCTCCTCCTCCCATGGTGCCTCGCCGCGGCGGCGCCCGAGCCGAGCGCGGTTCGGCGTACCTTTCGCCGGCTGATGGGAGCGACGGCGGTGGCGGTGATCCTCGCCTGTGTGGATCACCTCCACTGTCTGCTCACCGGGCACCTGCCCGCTGGGCTCTGCCACGGGGTCTGAACACGGTCGGGGCCGCGCTCGGCGGGCGGCCCACCCGTGCCCTACTTGCTGGCTTCGAAGCCGCCATCGTAGGTGACAGGGACATCACCGTAGGTGGTGGGGATCGTGATCTCCCCCACATAGGTGCCGCTCAGCGTGCTGCCGGAGACGGAGCCCGCCCAGTCGGCCTCGGCGCTGGTGCCGTCGAGGGTCACGGAGATGAGCCCGCTGGCGCCGCCGTCCGAGGCGACCGTGCCGCTCACCTCGCCCGTCTGTTCGCCGGGGAGCACGTAGGCGACGTAGCCGCTGAACTCACAGACCACCGAGCCCGTGATGTCACCGCCGGCCACGGTGAGCTCGATGGTGCCCGCGCAGGTGTCGGTGACGTCAAAGCCGCCCAAGGAGGCCGCGCCGTTGAGCTCGAAGGGGCCCGAGTAGGTGCCATCGGCGTCAGCGTCGGCGTCGCTGTCGGCGTCGCTGTCGGCGTCACTGTCGGCATCGCTGTCGGCGTCAGAGTCCGCGTCGCTGTCGGAGTCAGAGTCGGCGTCGGTGTCGGCGTCGCCCTCACCCGCGCCGTCGGCGCCCCCGCTGTTGGTGTCCGTGCCGCCGACCACATCGCCGGTCTTGTTCGTCTCCAGGCGCCCACCGCCGCAGGCGCCGAGCAGGACCATCAGGGGTATCCAAGACTTGGGAAGCATCATCTCCTCCAGCGACAATTCGGGTGCGCAGGCGGCCCTCCCGGACAACCCCCGGCACTGTACGCCAAAGCTCGACGTCCCGCCACCCAGCCCGCGGAGGTGCGGATAGGGAGGGAGGGAGCCCCGGAGGCCCGATGTCCCAGATCCAACCCCCTTCCTGCGCGAGCCTGAGCTGCCTCGGCGCGCTGCTCGTGGCGGCGGGGCTCGCCAGCTGTGGCAACCCAGGCACCGAGAAGTCCCGCCCCGTCGGCACAGGCGAGGAGGACAGCGGCGCCGGAGACGGCGCAGACGGCGGCTACGGCGGCCCGATCGTCATCCTGCCAGACCGCCCGGCCACCTACGGCAGCTCGGGCGTGGTCACGGTCACCGGCCGCGTCGAGGGCGTGGAGAACCTCGCCGGCCTCTACGCCGATCTCGAGCCCGTCTCGGTCGACGCCGACGGGGCCTTCTCCGTTGGCCTCTCCCTCGAAGGCGAGCCCTGGCGCATCCTCACCCTCCACGGCGCCGACACCTCGGGGCGTGAGGCCGCCGTCACGGTGCAGCTCGGGCTGGCCGAGGCCGGCGAAGATCCCGTCCAGGGCGGCCTCCAGTCGAGCCTGGGGCCGCTCGGCCTCGAGCAAGTGGCCGCCTACCTGCCGCCGATCCTCGCCGGACGCGCGCTCGGCCCCGAGCCCGGCCTCCACCTCACCGCCGCGGACTGCGAGGTCTGCCCGACGGGCACCGAGTGCGAGCTGGTGCCCGAGGCGCTCGTGGCGACTGGCGCCTGGTCGATCGACGCCCAGGTCTCCCTCGACACCAGCGGCGGCCTCATCGACGTCGTGCTCGACGACACGCGCATCCTCTGGGAGGTCGAGCTCCAGGGGGTCTACACCACCCCCCGCACCGGCCGCCTCGTGGCCACCCTCAGCCCCGGCGTGGGCGGCGTCCGCGGACAGAGCCTCGACCTCGACCTCGCCCTCTCCGACGACCACGCCTGGACCGTGGAGTGGGACGGCGAGGGCCCGATCTGCACCGACATGGTCGAGGCCACGGCCACCGCCGAGCTCGCCTACCTCACGGCGGTGCCGCCGGAGATCGAGGCCGCGACCCTCCTCTGGGCCGCGTGGCTGGAGCTCGCCCTCGGCCACGAGCTCGATGGCGCCACGCTCTCCCGCGAGAGCGCCGCCGACAGCGCCGGCATCGTCCTCCGGTACAGCGGCAGCCTCGGGGCGACGCTCCCCTACCTCGCCCCGGCGGCCCCCGAGCTCAACCCCGACGCCGTCGATCATGCGCTCCACGACCGCCTCCTCGGCGCCCAGATGACCGCTCGCCTGCCCGGCCGCCTGCCCAGCAGCCGCACCTGGACCGACGACGGGGCCGGCGCCGCGGTCTCGGTGACGCTGCACGCGGTCTCCGATGACACCGTCGCGCTCACCGACGTCCACAGCGGCGCCCTCCTCCTGCCGCCGGTCGCCTACACGATCGCCATCGACGACACCCCCTGCGAGGTGGGCAACCTCATCCCCGCCGGCGTCGCCGTCACCGCCGACACCCACAACCAGCGCGGGCGGCTCACCCCGGACACAGACACCCTCGAGGTGGCGGGCAGCGACGTCGAGGACGGCTGCGCCCTCGGCGACGGCCGCTTCTCGTACCTCCGGATCGCGCTACGAGAGGCCCTCACCGGACAAGCCCCCCTCGCCTGGGGCCCGGCCACCGGCCTCGCCGATCAGGGCGCGGCCCTCGACTGGAGCGACAGCAGCACGTGGTCGATCCGCAGCACCCCCGCCGGCCCCTGAGCCCCGCCGCCCGCCGCGGGGGGCTCCTCGCGCCCCTCCTCGTGCCCCTCGTCGTGTCTCTCTTCGCGCTCCTCCTGCCGCTGGGCGGCTGCGCCCAACCCGCGCCCGCGGCGCCCCGGGAGCAGCGCTGGGCGGCCCTCCGCGAGGACCTGAGACGAACCATGGGCCCCGCCTACGACGCCCCCCTCCCACCGGCTGACCCCGCCTCGCGGGCCGCCGCGGCGGAGATCTGGGCCAAGAGCTGCGCGGCCTGCCACGGCCTGAGCGGCGCCGGCGACGGCCCCCGCGCCGCGAGCCTGCGGCCCCCGCCGGTCAACCTCGTCGAAGGTGAGGGCGCCACCTACTTCTCCGACGCCGCCCAGCTCCGCCTCATCGAAGAGGGGGTGCCCGGCACCGACATGCCCCCGTGGAAGCGCGCCTTCACCCCCGAGCAGCTCCGCGCGGTCTACGAGGTGCTGGAGGCCCAGCGGCTGATGGACCGCTGAGCCGGAGCCCTGCCCCAGGTCCTCGGGGACCGCTCAGGTCCGTGGGGCCCGCAGCCCCGCCTCGGGGTGGAGGTCCAGCAGCCGATCCGGCCGCATAGACGGCAAGAAGAAGCCGCGTTTCAGGCCGGCCATGGTCCGCACCATCTGGCCGGTGATGCCCGGCAGCCACCGCCCGAGCGGCAGGGCGAGGTCGCGCAGCGGGCCGAGCGGACGAAGGTCGGACTGAAAGAAGGGCGTGAGCCAGCGGGTCATGAAGCCGTAGAAACGAAGATGATCCCTCCGCTCCCGGCTGTACCGCCGGAGGGCCGCCGCCACGCTCGGCTCGGCGCCCAGCGCAGCCGCGAGGGCGGAGGCGTCCATCAGCGCGAGGTTGGCCCCCTGGCCGAGCTGGGGGCTCATCGCGTGGGCGGAGTCGCCGATGTAGACGACGTCATCGGTGTTCCAGCGGCGCATCTCGACGTCCTTGTAGGAGGCGTAGAGGAGGTCGTCGGGGGTGTGGATCTGCTCGAGCACGGGCGCGACCGCCGGGTTCATGGCGCGGAGCTCCGCCTTCCAGGCCTCGAGGTCGCCCCGACGGAAGTCCTCCACCGCGCGGCCAGCGATGCTCCAGAACAGGCTCACCACCCGCCCCTCCCCCCGGGGGCCCTCTCCCGTGGGCAGGAGGCCGAGCATGCGCTCGGTGCCGCGCACGACCTGATGGAGCCGACCGGTGAAGCGCCGCTCCGGGTCCCGCGCGACGAACCACAGCGCACCCCAAGGGTAGGGGCGCACCCGCTGCGGGAGCGGGGTGTCATCCCGAAACTGGGAGTGGGCCCCATCGGAGACGACGATGAGCTGGTGCTCACCGTGCGCCTGGCCGTGGACGTCGATGATCGCGCGGTGCCCCTCGCGCCGGCTCAAGTCCCGGCCCTCGATCCCGAGCTTCAGCACGATGCGCGGCTCGGCCCGGACGGCGTCGTAGAGCGCCTGAAAGAGGACGCCGCGGTGCAGGCCGAGGCCGAAGAGGCGAGGGTCGACGTGGGCGTAGGCGATGTCGACGAGCCCGCGCCCGCTCACGGTCTCGCAGCGGAGCCGATCGATCCGCTCCCCCGCGGTGAGGATGGCGGGGAGCAGGCCCAGCTCGGCCAGGACCCGCTGCCCGGTGGGCTGGAGCATGATGCCCGCCCCGACCGGGCCGGGCTGGCGCACCTTCTCGTAGAGGGTGACCCTGTGCCCCCGCCGGGCGAGGAAGAGGGCGGCCGCGGGGCCCGCCGTGCCGCAGCCGATCACGCCGATGTCGAGCTCGCGCATCCACGCCCCCCGGCCCGCGCTCTACCCGCCTTGGGGCTCGCCGTCGCCCGTGGACAGACCGTGGCACGGTTGTTGCGCCTCAGCCCCACACAGTAAAGCGAGCACGCCGGATTTTCAAAGGTTCAACCGTCGTTCTCGCCCCACCGAGCACCTCAGGCGCCCGGCGACTGTGCGAAAAAGCCCATCTCGATGAAGGAACACACCCACATGCACGACGTCACCGGCGACATCCTCCTCAGCAAGGCCGACGCCATCGCCCATGGGGTCGCCCCCTACGACAATTTCGATCAAGGCCTCGCGCTCGCGATGCGCAACCAGTGGCCGGCCCTCTACAAGGAGTTCCGTCATTACTGCCACGCCCACAAGGCCGTGGTGGGCGGGCTCTGGAGCTGGGGTGGCCCGGGCGCCCGCACCGTGCTCTCCGTCTTCACCCAGGAGCCCTCCGACGCCCACGGGCACGCCGGCCACGGCGGCAAGGCCAAGCTCTCCTCCGTGAACCACGCGCTCCGGGCCCTGCGCCTGGAGATCGAGCGCGAGGGCTATAAGAGCGTCGCCCTGCCCCGCCTCGCCACCGGCGTGGGAGCGCTCGATTGGGCCGAGGTCAAGCCCCTCATCGCGCACCACCTCGGCGACCTGCCCGTGAAGGTCTACATCTACGAGACCTACAAGGCGGGTGTGGCCGCCGTAGAGCCCGGCGTCGGCGGCTGAGCCGCGTCGGCTGAACCTGCACCCTCAGGGCTGACGAGGAAGAGGTACTCCTTGTTGGTGAGGGCCCCGACCTCACCGACCCGTTGACCCTGAGGGCTGTAGATCCCGATCTGCGCCCCCACATAGCGCTTGAAGTCTCGCTCGATGACGCGGACCGTCCCCCGCACGCGGAGCAGGGCCTCCATCTCGGCGCGGCTGATGTAGCCCTCGTTGTTGAACGACACGAGGATGTGGCGGGCGCGCAGCTTCCCGATGATCGCCGCCATCGCCGCGCGGATGCCGGGCCGGCTGTTGAAGGCGCTCTGGCGGAGGCGGCAGTCGGCTCGCTTACGCGCCACGCCGTAGACCTCGGGGCGATCCCAGCGCACGAGCGACTCCCAGATGTGGTAGTTGCCGAGGTACTTGTGCTGGTTGTACGGGGGATCCACGTAGGCGATGTCCACCTCCGCCTCGCCGGCGCACTCGACCGCGTCCCGCTCCCAGGCCTCCCCCGGGCCGTGCGGGGCGCGGGGCGAGAGCTCGGGCAGCCGGAGCTGGAGCGGCTTGTAGGCCCGCGGCGCCCACTGCTTCAGGTAGGCCATCTGCACCCCGGTGGTGGAGTCCACGCGGTCGGCGGCCTCGAGCAGCGAGGTGAGGGCGATGGCCTCGAGGGGCGGCGGCAGCGAGAGCCCCTGGATCGTGTCGCGGATCCGATCGACGCGGGCGCCGTTCTCGGGCTGAAAGAAGCGGCTCTCCACACAGTAGGTCTCGGTGAACCAGCCCGCGCGGCCGGGGAGCGCGTCGAGCTCGGCGATCAGGCGGGCCGCCGGCTCCGCCCAGGTCTCCCGGTCGGCGGCGATGTAGCAGCGGGCCAGGGTGGCGGCGTAGGCGTTGTGGTCATTGGCGATGACCCGCAGCCCCTCCGCCTTCAAGGCGATGCCCACCCGCGAGGTTCCGCTGAAGAGGTCGAGGGCCGAGCGGGTGCCCGGGAGCTCCCGCGCCACCTCGACGATGAGCGGCACGAGGAGCCGCTTCGAGCCGATGTACTTGATCACCGGGGCTCAGCCCGCCCCGAGCCAGTCTTCTTCGACCTCATCGTTGTGCTCGCCGAGGCGAGGCGCCCCCCGCGCGGCGGCCCGCGGCGCTCCGTCGATGGCATAGGGCAGCGGCAGGCTGCGCACCGGCGGCCCGCCCTCGGGGTGAGGATGGCTGACCAGGGCGGCGTCCTCCAAGGCCTCGGCCACCGTGGCCATCGGGCCGTTCGGCACCCCGGCGGCGTCGAGCGCGGCCCGCCACCCGGCGACGCTGCGCCCCCGAAAGAGCGGCGCCAGGGCGGCGTCCAGCTCCGCGCGGTTCACCACCCGGGCGCGGTTGGTCGCGAAGCGGGGGTCGGTCACCCAGTCGGCCTGCCCGAGCACCCCACAGAAGGCCCGCCAGAGGCCGTCGTTGCCCACGCAGACGTTGATGTGGCCGTCCTCGGCCTCGTAGGTGCAGAAGGGGTGGATGCTCGGGTGCGCGTTGCCGATGCGACCCGGGAGCTTGCCCCCGTTCAGCCAGGCGCTCGCGTGGTAGGTGAGCAGGGAGCGCTGCCCGTCGAGCATCGAGACGTCGACGACGCCGCCGCGGCCGGTGTGCTCCCGGCGGTAGAGCGCGGCGAGGATGCCCTGGACCGCGTTGAGTCCGCTCACGAGGTCCGCGATCGAGGCCCCGCACTTGTTCGGTGGGCCCTCGCTCGGCCCGGTCAGCGTGGGGATGCCCGATAAGCCCTGCACCATGAGGTCGTAGCCCGGGCGGTCGAGCGCCCGACCGAAGCCCGAGATGCTGCAGAAGACGAGGCGCGGGTTCGCCTCCAGGAGGGACGCGGCGCCGAGGCCGAGGCGGTCCATCACCCCCGGCCGGAAGTTCTCGATCACCACATCGGCGACCGCGGCCAGGGCCCGGGCCCGCTCGCGGTGGGCGGGGTCCTTCAGGTTGAGGGTGATGGAGCGCTTCCCTCGATTGATACTCAGGAAGTATGTGCTCACCCCCTCCACGAAGGGGGGCCCGAAGGCGCGGGTGTCATCGCCCGCGCCGGGCTCCTCCACCTTGACGACGTCGGCGCCGAGGTCTGCGAGGCTCATGGTCGCGTAGGGGCCGCTCAGCACGCGGCTGAAGTCCAACACCCTGACCCCGGCGAGCGGCGCGCCGGCGCCGACCATCCCGCCCTGCTCCGTCCCGCTCTGCTCAGCGCCCATGCGACCTCCGTGCGCGGCTCCCTAGCGCACGGAGTCAGCGCTATCCACGGGCACGTGCACCTCACCGCCGCGGTAGAGCACGCGGGCACGCGGGCGGAGGCGGAGGCACTCGATGGGATCATCGGCGGGGAACCACTGGAAGGTGGCCCAGGCACCCTCCATGATCGGCGGCACCTCGCCGAAGGGCTGGTGGTTCTCGCGGTGCAGCGTGTGAAAGACCCGGTTCATCTCCCGCTCGCTCGTGAGCTGGGCCACATGGAGGAGCATGTAGGCGGGATCGATCATGTTGGCGGTGCCGAGGCGGTACCAGGGGTCCATCACGGAGTCGTGGCCGATCGCCACCCGCGCCCCCGCGGCCCAGAGCTCATCGACCCGCGTGATGCCCCGCCGCCGGGGGTATCCGTCGTAACGGCCCTGCAGCACGACGTTGTCGAGGGGGTTGGCCACCACGAGCAGCCCCGCCTTGGCCGTGAGCTCGACGATCTTCGCCGCGTAGGCGTTCGGGTAGGAGTGGAGGGCCGTGCAGTGACCGGCGACCACCTTCCCGCCCATCCCGCGGTCGATGGACTCGGCGGCCACCACCTCGAGGTTGCGGCTGTCCGGATCGTCCGTCTCGTCACAGTGGATGTCGATGCCCACGCCGTGCTTCTCGGCGAGATCAAAGGCCAGCCGCACCGAGCGCCAGCCCTCGTCGGTGGTGCGCTCGAAGTGGGGGATGGCGCCGATGGCGTTGACCCCGAGGGCCGCCACCTGGTTGAGGCGGTCCCGCTGCCCAGGGGCGCGGAGGATGCCCTCCTGGGGGAAGGCCACCACCTGGAGCTCGACTGGGATCTTGAACTCGCGGCCGCCGTCGACGGGGCGGGCCATGACGCCGGGCAGGCCGTCGGCGAGCTCGGCCCGCAGCGCGATCAGGGCCTCCACGGCGGGGAGGCAGGCGGTGTCGACGTGGGTGCGGATGCGGGTGGTGCCGAGCGAGACGTACCAGCGGATGGTCTTGAGCGCCCGATGGCGTACGTCAGGCCAAGTGAGGCCGTCGCGCAGCTCTGCCCAGTTGCGGATGCCCTCCCGGAGCGTGCCCGAGACGTTCGGCTTGCGCAGCCCGAGCTGCGTGGCGTCGAGGTGGACGTGGGGTTCGGCGAAGTGAGGGCAGATCATGCCGTCCCGAACCACCTCCTCGCCGTGGCGGGGGACGAGCGGAGGGTCAGGCGCGCGCGGGCCCGCCGGCGCGACGACCCGAAGCGCGGTGATTCGGCCGCCCGAAACCCGCATATCTACCCGATCACCGTTGAGCCATGCGTTCTCGAAGAGCATGCGAGCAGTCTACCATCCGCGCCGGGGAGGGACATTGGTGGGGGGGGGAACATTGGTGTGGGGGGGGAACACTGGTGTTGGGGGGGACATTGGTGTTGGGGGGGGACATTGGTGTTGGGGGGGGACATTGGTGTAGACTGCTCGTTCCCTTCGCGCAACGAGGTGCGCCCTTGTCCACCGCTGGATCTTCTGCGGGCTCGTCCAAGCTCGCCATCACGGTCAACGGGCTCCGGTTCCCGAACCCCTTCGTCATCGGGAGCGGGCCTCCCAGCACCAACGCCACGATCATCAACAAGGCCTTCGCCGCGGGCTGGGGCGGGGTGGTCGCCAAGACGACCAGCCTCACCGACACCGTCGTGGTCAACGTCCAGCCCCGCTACGGCAAGCTGCGCTCGACCAACGGCGACAACGTCGGCTTCCAGAACATCGAGCTCATCAGCGACCGGCCCTTCGAGGACTGGGAGGACGACTTCAAGCGGGTCAAGGACGCCTGGCCCGACCGCATCCTCATCGGCTCGATCATGGAGTGTTACAACAAGGACCGCTGGCAGGAGCTGGCCAGCCGCTGTCTGGCCGCCGGCTGCGACTCGCTCGAGCTCAATTTCTCCTGCCCCCACGGCCACCCCGAGACGGGCATGGGCGCGGCGATGGGCCAGAACCCAGCGATGGTGGAGGAGGTCACCCGCTGGGTGGTCGAGGCCGCGGGCGGCAAGCCCGTCTGGGCCAAGATGACGCCCAACATCACCGACATCCGCGTGCCCTCCCGTGCCGCGAAGGCCGGCGGCGCCGACGGGGTGAGCGCGATCAACACGATCCTCAGCACGATCGGCATCGACCTCAAGACCCTGCGCCCCACCCCCACCGTAGAGGGGCACTCCACCTTCGGCGGCTACTCCTACCTCGCCATCAAGCCCATCGCGCTCCGCATGGTGGCCGAGATCGCCCTCGATCAGCCGGGCTTCACCATCTCGGGCATCGGCGGCGTCACGAGCGCGGCCGACGCCATCGAGCACATGTTGGTGGGCGCCACCACGGTGCAGTCCTGCACCGGGCCGATGCTCCAGGGCTTCGACATGGTCGCCGAGCTCATCCGCGGCACCGAGTCCTTCCTCGAGATGCACAATTTCGACTCGGTCGCCGACATCATCGGCAAGTCCCTGCCCTACTTCACGACGCACCACCACCTCGTGGAGCTGCAGGCCGAGAAGAAGGCGCGAAAGACCGCCGAGCTCGCCAATCGGGACAACAACTGGGGCAAGGGCGACGTCCGTCAAGAGACGGCCGACCTGATCTCCAACCGGTAGGTCCAACCGGTAGGCCCCCCACAGGGGAGGGCTCGTCCGGCCCCGGGCCGGGCGGGCCGTAGCGAGCCGACAAAACGAAAAGAGCCCTCCAGCTTGCGCTGGAGGGCTTCTTGGCGTCGGGTGGCGATGGGGTTCCCTGCAGAGGCTTTCGCGGGGACTCGAGGAGACTGCCTGTGCTGTTCGGGTTGCCCCTCTCAGCGTCGCTCGTCTGGCCTCTCGTGGGGTTGGCGGGGTCTTCAAGGTCGCGGTACCTGGCTCCAGCGTTGCGGCGCCGGCTCCATTCTCCACTCACTTCAGGTCGCTGGTCGTTGGCCTTCCCAGCCGTCCTCTTTGACCTTGCCACCTTTTGAGTGTGCAGGTCTGTGAGGCACTTCCTGTCCTGAGCACCAGGTGTGTCGGGTCGTCCTTTCGTTCAACCTTCCTGACCTTCGCTCCACCTTCAGAGACTTCGATTCCGTTCAGTCGCTCCCTCGCGGGGTCGCCTGCCGGACTCGCGCTCGAATCCTGCGGTCCGTTCTCTCGGCGTGCGCTGCGTCACCTCCCCGTCGGGGGTGCCGGTTTTCACGCCGCTCTCGCGGACTTCCTCTCTTGGGGTTTTCCAAAGATCCCCTCCATCGACATCACGCCATGCGTCCGGTCCGGGCTCGGTCCTCTCTCGAGGGCCGCGCCTGGGCGAAGGGGATGCCGCCCCTCCGCTCCTTCCGCTCTTGCCGTTCTTCCCGGCTACAGCGGTTTTCTCCGCATGGTCGCTTGCAGGTTTATTGCACCCTGCTGCCGATCCTGGGGTTCAGCCCGTTCGGGATGCCGATCGCTCGCGCGCCTGGCTCCCCCCGAGCTGTCTACCCTTCGGAGCCTTCCTCCTCTTCAACCAGCCGTACCGCGTCGCCGCGGCCCTTGTCCCCTCTCGTCGTTCACGCTCGGTTCGGCCTCTCGACCTCCCTCCCGCGCGACCTCAGGGTCTTGCTCCGGTGAAGAGTCCAGTCCATCCAGGCGGCCTTGCAGCCTCCCTTCGGTCTGATGCTCCCTTGGGTTTCTTCCTTCGTTCGGGCCACTCCTCGAGTCGCTGTCGCCCTCTCCCTCCGCGTCACCCGACATCTCTGTCGGGCTTCGCCCCGACCGGATCGACCGTCACCCTGTGGGGGTGGGGCAGATGGGGGGTTCTGGCTGCTGCGCCTCGGCTCGCTCGGCCTCCACTCGATCCTCCGACGACTCGGAGGTTCAGGTCGAGGTCGCCGGTGTCTTCTGCGCTGTCTCTCCGCCGCGAGCTGGATCACTCCAGGACCGCATCATCGAGAGAGCGCTCCGTCACCGGTGCCGCTCAAAGGTCTGTTTCACGTCAAAGTGCTCGTCGGTCGCCCGACCCGCGGAGCATTTCCTCCCCGCGGTGCCTCTCGGTGAGCCACCGGTCATCCCGGCGCCGCAGCACACTTATGCAAGGGGCGTGCCAGGGGTGGTGACACAGGCAAAGGCGGGGTCTCCGGCGACAGGATGGGGATCGGGGCTGCCCCTTCCCAGAGAGTGGGCAACTGGTTTCTCAAGTAAGCAGGGAGGGCGCGCCCGTCGACCGGTGCGCGGCCGCGGCGGGGGTTAGGTCCGCTCCGCTCCCCGCTCGGAGGCCGCCTTGCCGCTCGCTCCCGGTGTCCACTTCCTCGCCCCCACCCTGCCCATCTACGTCTTCGAGGCGGCGGCCCCGGGGCCCACCGCCCTCGTGCAGGCGGGGATCCACGGCGATGAGGTGGCCGGCGTGCACGCGCTCTTCGAGCTCATCGAGGAGGGGGCCCGCCCGGAGCGGGGGCGGCTGCTCGTTGTCCCCGTGATGAACCCGCCGGCCTACCGGGCCCGGGAGCGCGCGGCGCCGGGCGGGCTCGACCTCAACCGCTGCTTCCCGGGAGACGCGGCGGCCCCCGAGCGGGAGCGGCGGCTCGCGGCCCGCTTCATGGCCCTGGTGCGCGACGAGCGCCCGGCCCTGATGGCGACGCTGCACGAGAGCAAGAAGCGCTACGACCCCGCCGTGCGGCCCTCCTTCGGGCAGACCCTCGTGTACGGCGTCGAGCCCATGCCGCCGATCGTCGGCCGAGGGGTGGAGCGGCTGAATGAGGCGGCCTCGGCCGAGGAGCGCTGGGACACGCTCTACTACCCCGTCGCCACCTCCTCCACCGAGGTCATCGTCGCCGACATCGGCTGCGTCGGGATCTGCGTCGAGACCTGGATGGGCTTCCCCGAGGCCCGGCGGGTGGAGATGCAGCGCCAGGTGGTGCAGATCCTCCTCGACGAGCTCGGGATGGGCGCCCTCGGCCCACGGTAGCGCCGCCGCGATAGGCTGACGCGGTGCCACGCCCCGGGGACATCGTCGGCGAGTACGAGATCGAGGCCCTGCTCGGCGAAGGGGGCATGGCCCGTGTGTACCGGGCCCGGCACCGCGCGCGGGGCAGCGTCCACGCCCTCAAGGTGTTGCACGTGCGCAGCGCCTCGATCCAGGAGCGGATGATTGAGGAGGGGCGGCTCCAGTCGGCCCTCCGCCACCCCCACATCGTCGGCGTGAGCGAGGTGCTCGACGTCGACGGCGTGCCCGTCCTCGTCATGGAGCTCGTCGAGGGGGGCTCGCTCGACGGCCTGCTGCGAAAGGGCCGGCTCCCCTACCTCCAGGCCGAGACGATCTTCCGCGCGGTGGTCTCGGCGGTCGCCGTGGCGCACCGGGCTGGGCTCGTGCACCGTGACCTCAAGCCGGGAAATGTCCTGCTCAGCAGAGGCGAGGCCGGAGAGCTCGTCCCCAAGGTGACCGACTTCGGGATCGCGAAGCTGCTCGGTGACGAGGGGGCCGCGCGGACCGCCAGCCAGGTCTCGCTCGGCACGCCCGCCTACATGGCGCCCGAGCAGGTCCGCGACGCCAGTCGGGTCGATCACCGCGCGGACATTTGGTCCCTCGGGGTGATGCTCTATGAGCTGCTCTGCGGCAAGCGGCCCTTTCGGGCGGAAGACTCTGTCTCCCTCCTCTACGCGGTCGTGGAGGGGAGGTATCCAGACCCGCTCGCGCTCAACCCGGGGCTCCCCGCCCGTGCCCTCGCGGCCATCCGGGGCTGCCTCGTCACCGAGCGGGAGCGGCGCATCCCGGACTGCGGCACGCTGGAGGCCGTGCTCGACGGTCGGGAGACCTGGGCGGAGCGGCCCGCCGAGCCCGACACCGCCGCCCTCACCTTCGACGCTGGCGCCCTGGCGGCCGATCCACCCCCGGGGGCCGACACCGTCCCCCTCCCGCCGCGCGCCTCGGCCTCTCCACCGCTCCCGGAGCTGGCCTGGGCCGCGGCGCCCTCCCCTCCCGCAGGGCGCCGCGACCGCCGAGGCCTGTGGCTGCTCCTGCCCGCGCTCGTCGCGATCCTCGACCTCCTCTCCCCCCTCGACGTGGCCCTCCAGTACCCCGTGCTGCGCGCGACCCGAGGGCCGCTGCCGGCCACCGACGTCGCCATCCTCGGCGTGAACGTGCCCGACGTGAAGGCGCTGCGGGCCGAGCACCCCGGCACGCTGCGGGCGCTCCGGGAGGCGGGGGTGCGGGCGGTGCTCTTCGACCTCGCGCTCTCCACCCCCTCGCCGATGGACGAGGCCATCGCCGGCGCCGTGGCCGAGCTTCGCGCCGCGGGGGTGACCGTGGTCCTCCCCGTGCGGGTGGCCTGGGACGAGGCGGTGACGCCGGCCCACGCCGCCCTCGCCCGGGGGGCGCTCGGCCTCGTGGAGGCCAAGGAGGAGCGCTTCTTCGGCACCGTCCGCGCCGCGCCGGTCGAGCGGGTCCTGCCCGATGGCCGGCGCTACTGGCACGCGAGCGTGCTCGCGGTCGCCGCTCAGCTCGGGCGGGAGCCGCCCCGCATCGAGGGCGACGCGCTCATCATCGGCCCCACGCACAACCCCATCGCCGGCGGGCTCTTCACCTTCTCGCCGCCCGCCGAGGCGCCCGTCGTCCCCTATGCGGCGCGGGGCCGCTTCGACGAGCTCGCCGGGAAGGTCGTGGTGCTCGGGGTCTACGGCGGGACGGAGGACATCCACGAGACGCCCGATGGGCCGCGTTACGGGGTGGAGATCGAGGCCGCCCTGATCCAGAGCCTGCTCCGCCAGGCCGGGCTGAAGGTCCTGGCGGTCGAGTGGAACGCCCTGCTCGCGCTGCTCACCGGCGGCGCCACCGCCCTGCTCAGCCGAGGCCTCCGCCCCGAGCGGCGCGCGCTGGCCCTCCTCATCCCCGCCGCCGCCGCGCTGATCGGCCTCATCGCCGCCTCGGCCGGGGTCCTGGTCGGGCTCTCCCCGGCGGTGCTGGCCGGGATCCTCGGCCTGTGGGTGGCGGGACGGCCGCCGACGGGGAATGATCTCTCCGCCCGCCCTCGCCCGCATCGCCCCTCGACACCCGAGACAACCTGAGCGCCCGCTTGCCCCGCCTCCCGCGCCCCCTCCTCTCGGTCCCCCTCGTCCGCCTCGTCTGCCTGCTCTGGCTCACCCTCGGGCTGTCTGGCGGGGCGGCGGCGGCCGATCTGGCCACCCTCGAGCGGCTCAGCGCCGTCGACATGGCCGGCCGCTGGCGCGTGGTCGAAGAGACCGGCGAGGTGCTGGTGGTGGCCGGCGAGGTCCGCACCCCCACCCGCAGGGGCCAGACCCTGCCCGTCGGGGTGGTGATCGAGACCCGCCAGGGCCGCGCCGAGCTCCGCTTCACGAACGGACATCAGCTCAACATCGCCGAGGGAAGCCGCGTGACCCTGACGAGCGAGCAGAGCGTCCTCCAGGAGCTCGGTGAGGTCTACTACCGCGTGCGGGGCGCCTTCCGCGTGCAGTTCGCCACCGTCGAGACGGTGGTGGAGGGCACCCGCTTCCTGGTGGTGGGGGAGGGGGAGGACCGCGTGACCGTCCGCGTCGAAGAGGGCGTGGTGCGCGTGACCAACGCCGCCGGCACCACCCGCCTCACCCCCGGGCAGCAAGTGGCGATGCCCAAGGCGGGGCCCGCGGCCCCTGCGGAGGCCTGGCCGAAGAGCCCGGGGCGCTTCACCAAGACCTGGCCCACGGGCCGGCCGCGGCTGGAGCTCACGGGCATCGGTGAGGCCGGCTTCGTCGGTGAGGCCGCCGTCTCGTCGGGGGCGGCGCTCGGGCTGCGGGTGGGCGCTGGGCTGGGGCTCGGCCGCTCGCTCCGCCTCAGCTACGAGGCGGCGCTCAGCGGGCTCCTCGGCGATGGGCTGCGGGCGCCCCAGTCCCTCGGCCTCGAGCTCCAGCTCGGCCAGACCGGGCTCCGCCTCGGCGGCCTCTTCGACGTCACCTACGAGTCCCACCCCTACGCCTGCGGCGGGGACTACGCGGCGCTGCACCTCGGCGGGTCGGCCCGCCTCCGCCACGGCCTCGAGCTCAGCCGGCGGCTCAGCCTCCTCTCGGAGCTCCGGGGCGGCTACGCCGACGCCCTCTCCCTCTCTGCCGGCGTCGGCCTCGGGGTGGGCCTGTGATGCTGCTCCTGCTCCTCTCCTGCACCATCGTGCTGCGCGACGAAGACTGCCGAACGGCGGTCTCCGGGGCCACCCCCTCCGACAGCGGGAGCCCGGACAGCGGGGTCCCCGACACCGACCCCCCCGACACCGACCCCCCCCACACCGACCCGCCCGACACCGCTCCCCCCGACACCGCTCCCCCCGACACCGGCGACACCGGTGACCCTCCGCCCACCCCCAGCCCAGACTGGCTCGGCGCCGCGGTGGGCGGCGGCTTCACCTGCGCCCTCGACCTCGCAGGCTTCGCCACCTGCTGGGGCAGCGGCGCCGACGGCGAGCTCAGCCCCCCCGTCGCGGCCTTCGCCGAGCTCACCGCCAGCGAGGCCACCGCCTGCGGCCTCGACCCGGTCAGCCTCTCTGTGGTCTGCTGGGGCAGCGACGCCGACGGCCTCGCCACGCCGCCCCTGACCGCGAGCAAGGTGCCCCGCCTCGGACAGGCGCACGGCTGCTTCATCGGGGGCGACACCAACACCTACTGCTGGGGCAACGACGACTTCGGCCAGGCCAGCGCGCCGGCCGCGGGCGGCCTGCAAGACCTGGCCACCGGCGGTCAACACACCTGCGCGTTGGACAGCGCGGGCGGCCCAGCCTGCTGGGGAGACAACGCCTCCGGGCAGTCCACCCCGCCCTCCCCGGTTCAATTCGTGGAGGTGACGTCGGGCGGCCAGCACAGCTGCGGTATCGAAGAGATCGGCAACATCTTCTGTTGGGGAGACGACTCCTTCGGGCAGTCGAGCCCCCCCGCCGTCCAGTTCAGTCACATCGCGGCCGGCCTCAATTTCACCTGCGGCATTCGTAAGACCGACGACCAGGTCGAGTGTTGGGGCGACGACAGCGCGGGCCAGCTCTCGCCCCCCGCTGGCTTCATGTTCACCGCGCTCTACATGAGCCCGGTGTCCGAGCACGCCTGCGCCCTCGAGGCCCCGCTGGAGGGCGGCCCCACCTCCTACCTCCGCTGCTGGGGAGACAACAGCCTCAGCCAGACGGAGGTGCCCCTCACGGCGCCCTGAGCGGGCCGCCGAGCCGCCGAGCCGCCGGTCGCCAGAAGGTCACGAACTATTTGACCAGGTGGGCAGGAAGAGCGTAGCGCTTCGGATCTGCGGTCGATATTCCTGGGCTGGGAGGCTCCATGCGCCAGCACCTCGTGTCCCCGCTCCGCCCGGTCGCCCTGCTCTGCCTGGCCGCGCTCCCCGGCGCCGCCTTCGCGCTCGAGCCCATGCCCACCGCCGCTGACTCCGGGGTGGTCACCAAGCAGATCACCGTGACGGCGGGCGCCGACGCCGTGCGAGCCCAGCTCTGCCACGCCTCGGACGCCGTGACGCTCAGCTCCGAGGTCATCTCGGTGAAGGCCACGCCGAGCGGCAACTGCGAGCGGGTGAAGGTCCAGGTCAAGGGCCTCCTCTCGCCGATGGAGTACGACTCGATCCGCTGCCCCACCGCCACCGGCTGGTCCGAGCGGCTCATCTCCAGCGACGACTTCGAGAAGAACAGCGTCGACTGGGAGGTTCAGCCTGTCGAGGGCGGCACCCGCATCACGCTGCGCATCCTCGCCATCCCGAAGATCCCGGTGCCGAAGGCGATGGTGGTCTCGCGCGTGAAGGCCGCGGCCGTCACCACCCTCGACGAGCTGAAGCACAGGTTGGGCGTCGGGAAGTAGGCCCGGCCGCCTGCCCTCTGCCCCCTTCTGAGCGAAGCGGGGTCCCTCCTCAGCGAAGCGGGGTGAGCGGCTGGCCGGTCAGGCGCTCGATCGCCGCGAGGAAGGCACGCTCCTCGCTGGCGCAGAGCGAGATCGCCACCCCGGACTCCCCGGCGCGGGCCGTGCGCCCGATGCGGTGCACGTAGCTCTCGGCCACGGCGGGGATGTCGAGGTTGATGACGTGGGAGACCCGCTCGATGTCGATCCCGCGCGCGGCGACATCGGTGGCCACGAGCACCCGCGTGAAGCCCCGCGTGAAGTCGGAGAGCGCCCGCTCGCGCTCGGGCTGGAGCTTGTCGCCGTGGAGGACCCCGTTGCCGACCCCCGCGGCCCGCAGCGAGGCGCCGAGGCGGTCGGCGGCGTGCTTGGTGCGCACGAAGACGATCGCCGACCTGACCCGGGGGTCAGCGAGCACCCGCGAGAGGGCGGCGCGCTTGTGTGGCTTCTCGACGAAGATCACGTACTGCTCAATCTGATCGGCCACCGCCGCCGCCGGGGCCACCTGGACCCGAAGGGGGTTGCGGAGGATCTGACTGGCGAGCCGCTCGATCTCTGGGGGCATCGTGGCGGAGAACAGGACGTTCTGCCTCCGCTTCGGGAGGCGCTTGACGATCGAGCGCACCGCCTCGAAGAAGCCGAGGTCGAGCATACGATCGGCCTCATCCAGCACGAGGTGCTCGACGGAGTCGAGGCGGACCGCCCCTTGGCCGGCGAGGTCGAGCAGCCGGCCCGGGGTGGCGACGAGGATGTCGAGGCCCGCCTCGATGGCCCGCCGCTGCGCCCGCATGCCCATCCCGCCGAAGACGACGGTGCAGTGCAGATCGGGGAGGTGCGCACCATAGGCGGCGAAGGACTCGCCGAGCTGCGTGGCGAGCTCCCGCGTCGGCGCCAGCACCAGCGCGCGCACCTCTCCGGTGCGCAGGGTGGTGGTGAGGTGCTGGAGGATCGGCAGGGCGAAGGCGGCGGTCTTGCCGGTGCCGGTCTGCGCGGTGCCGAGCAGATCTCGCCCCGCCAGGAGCGCCGGGATGGCCGCCACCTGGATCGGCGTGGGAGCGGGGTAGCCCGCGTCGGCGAGGGCGAGGCGGAGCGGCGGGATGAGCTTGAGGTCTTCGAAGGTCATCCGTTCCACTCCGGGGCGGGGTCTGTTCGCGCGGCGGTCCCAGGGCCCAGGTTCAGAGCTGTCCCGCGCTCTGCAAGTACAGATAGGCGCTCTCGTCCTCGTAGTCGGTGAGGACCGCGGTGTAGGACTGGCTCGAGCTGCAGCTCGTCTGGGTGCCCATCTGACAGTAGTCGCCGTCGCAGTCGTCGAGGAGGTAGTCATTGGCCGCCGGCACCTCGGTGCCGAGCGCAGCGTCCTCGGTCACGAGGTAAGTGCCCGCGGGGATCTGACCAAACGTCGAGCCGAGCGCCGTGGACACATCCTCTGTCCAGGTGTCGGACTCCTGCCAGGTGCTCACCGCGGAGGTCTCGAGGGTCACCTTGCCGGAGGCGTGATCGTCGTCATCACCAAAGGTGAAGGTGAGCAACGTCTCCGAGGAGGTCTGGGCGTCGGCGGCGAAGAAGTAGCCGGAGATGTGGTCATCGCTGGTGGAGGAGCGATCGGAGTCGTCCCAGGTGAAGGTCCAGGCGTCCTCCGAGCCCTCCCCCGGGTAGGTCGCGTTGCCGATGAGCAGCACCGCCTCGCCCTCGGCGGTGGTCTCGATCTGAAAGAAGGACAGCGTGTCGTTGCCATCCCGGCTCTCCGAGGAGAGCCACTCCACGACCTCGGCCACCGGCGCGGGCGGATAGGCGAGGGTGAAGTTCTCGCTCAGCTCCGTCGTGCAGACCGGCTCTTCATCCTGAAAGGCGGTGGTGATGAACCAGATGCCCGAGGGATCGGGCGCGCAGCCCGGGAGGCCGACCAGGAGGAGGGCGAGGGGGCAGGCGCGCGCGCCGACCTCCAGGCCGAAGTGGCGGGCAGCAGCGGGGCTCTGGTGGAGAGGGGTGCTTGGCATGGACGCTCCAGCGCGGCCCTTATCCCGTCTCGGCGCCCCCGGTCCGAGCCGCGCCGGAGCCCACCGCGCACCCTCTCGGTCGAGACGAGATACCCAAGGGTGATGAACGTCGATTCGTCGTCCTGGCCCCTGTCGTGGAAGGAGCTCCCCGAGCTCGCCCGAGTGGACCGTCTCGCGGCCCCTCACGAGGAGCTCCTGTTCTTCAAGGAGCCCTCTCCCGCCCTGCTGCTCCTCGAGGGCGAGGTCGAGGTCTTCATTCGGGCGCCCTTCGGCGGGGCCATCCCCGGAGCGCGGGGCCCGGGCAGCATCATCGGCGGCACCCGCCTCATCACCGACCTCGACCGGCAGCGCTGGCCCGAGCTCCAGGGCGTCGCGGTCTTCGCGCGGGCCGGCAGCGGCGGGGCGCGCCTGGTCCAGCTCCAGGTCGATCCCGCGCGCTGCGATCCCCGGCTGCTGCACGCCACGATCGACGCCAGAGACGCCCTCATCCACGAGGTCACCGCGCTCCGCGTCCTCCGCCTGCTCCAAGCCCTCCCTGGCCTCGAGGGCCTGTCCTGGACGGGGCTCCTCGAGCTCACCCGGGAGGCGGAGCTCCGTACCATGGACTGGGGCGCGCACGAGGCCTCCGGGGGGCGAGACGCTGACCCCGACGATCCACTGATGATCTTCATCTCCGGCGAGCTCCAAGAGCGGGCCGAGCGGCCCCAGCTCCACCGCTGGACGTGCATCAACGGGGCCGACTTCTTTCACCCCTCGCCGCCGCTCCGCACCTGGACCACCCCCACCAGCGCCACCCTGCTCGTGCTGCGGCGGGCGGCGATCACCCGCGGCCTGGCACGCTGCCCGGCGCCGCCCGGAGGCCGGGTGGGGCAAGGAGACCGGCTGCTCAGCCGCCGTCTGTCCACCCTGTTGATCGAGGGCTCCCCCCTCGACGCGCAGCTTCGATCGACCTCCCTCCCGCAAGGCGCGCAGATCGACCTCGGGGCTCCGGAGCACCAGGACTGCCTCTGGTTCATCCGCAGCGGCCATGTGCGCCTCGAGGACGTGCGCGGCCCCGACCGAGGTGGAGAGCGCGGCGCAGGGACCACCTTCGGGGGGGCGAGCTTCATCTCAGAGCGGGCCCGGGCGCGACACCCCGACGTGGTGCGCAGCTATCACTCCGCCGTCGCCACCTCGGCCGTCGAGGCGGTGAGCGTGCGGGTCACCGAGCGGGACTGGACCCTCCGTCAGGTCCTCGGCTGGGTGTCGATGGAGGCGGCGATGCTCGACCGCAGCCGGGACTGCGTCGCCCTCGGCCTCCGCGCCGCGCCCACGCTCCGCGACATCCCGATCCACGACCTGCGGCGGCTGCCTGACTTCGGCACCCTCATCCAGGTGCCGCCCAGCACCGCCTTCTCCATCCCCGAGGGGGAGTTCTTCGTCCCCTTACGCGGCGAGCTCTGGGCCTGGCCCCGCGTCGCCGAGCACCGCCTGCCGAGCCGCGTGCCCGACGGCGCCCCCCTCGGCCTCGTCGAGTTCTTCTCCGATCAACGCGCCACAGCCTCCCTCGAAGCGCGGGTCGCCACCTGGCTCCTGCGCGTGACCCGGGAGGACTTCCAGAGCTTCCTCGACTGCTGCTCCTCCAACCGCCGGGTGATCCCGCCGGGCCCCGCCACCGGCCTCTTCGATCGGGCCGGGGGCGCGGAGATCTGCCTCCTCTACAGCCGCGACCGCGCCATCGAGCGCGCGCTGCCCGCCCTGGGCCGCCACCTCGCCCTCGCTATCGCCGCGGAGTTCAACGACCGGGTGCTCTCCGTCGCGCTCGCCCTCTCACCGGGGCCGATCGAGGTCAGCGCCTCGGAGGCCGACGAACACCGGCTCCGGCTCCGCCTGCCGCCCTTCGCCTCGCTGGACAGACAGCAGATCCTGGCCCTGCGGGCGAAGCTCTCCGGGCTCTTCGACGGGTGGAACGCTCGCTACGCGCTGGTCCTGCTGGTGCCCGAGCCGGGGGCCGCCGAGGCCGCCCGCTGCCTCGCGCCCCTGGCCGAGAAGGTGGTGCACCTCACCCGGGGCGTCCTCGAGGCGCACGACCTCGATCTCCCGAGCGACTGCAGCCTCGTCACCACCGTCCTGCTGCCGCGGAGCCGCGGCCTCCCCGCAGGGACGGAGGACCCTGGCGGCGTTGTCCGGCTGCGCATCCCCGCCGCCCGGCTCGCGGCGATCGGAGAGGGGGCGTCCCTCGACCCCGCCGACCAGGAGCGCCTCCGACGCTGGGGTCGCGCCGTCACCGATCGGCGAGTGGGCATCGCGCTCGGAGGCGGCGGGGCCTTCGGCTACGCGCACGTGGCCCTCATCGCCGAGCTCCACCGCCGGGGCATCCCCATCGACCTCGTGAGCGGCTCGAGCTTCGGCGCGGTGGTGGGGGCCTTCTATGCGGTCAACGGCCTCGACGGCCTCGCCACCCTCTGTCGGTTGGGCTCGGTCTTCGGGGTCTCAGCCTCCGCGTCGATGGCCTCCACGCGCCTCCTGTCGGCCTTCCTCACGTTGACCCTGCCCCTCCTCGGCGAGCTCGGGGAGCCTGATGACCTCAACCGCCTCCTCAGCGGAGACGTCCAACACCTCCCGCTCGGGCTGAGCCCGAAGAAGGCCCTCCGCCTCCTCGGGCTGCAGCGCTCCGCCTACAAGGGCGAGCTCACCTACCTCCTGGAGGATCAGGAGACCCTCTTCTTCCCGGTGGCCACCGACGTCGAGACGGGGGAGGAGCATGTCTTCCGCCGCGGCAGCATCCAGTCGGCGGTGCGGGCGAGCGGATCCTTCCCCATCTTCATGTCCACCGCCGAGCTGCTCGGGCGCCGCTTCGTCGATGGGGGCATCGCCAACATCGTGCCGCATCAGGTGCTCCTCCGGGAGCGGGCCGCCATGGTCATCGCGTCGAACCCGCTGCCGCCGCCCACGCCGCGGCGCCCCGAGGCCCCCGAGGGCTTCACCGCAGGGCTGGCGGATCGGGTCTCCCGCGCCCCGGGGGCCCGCCGCTTCCGAGACGGGGTCCGCTCCACCTTCATCCTCATGCACGCCCTCGGCGCCAATGAGCGGAGCGGGGTCGACGCCACCTTCAACTCCCCGCCCGTCGAACACCAGTTCTTCCAGTTCGGCGGCGCCGGGCCGATCATCCGCAGCATCCGCAACCTCCCCGAGCTCGACAACACCCTCGGGGACGCCCGTCGCCACTGGGACCGCATCACCGCCGGTCGCGACGCCCTGCCCCGTCGACCGGGCAGCGCGGGGAGCATGCTCCTCGCCCAGCAGTCCCCCGCCGAGGTGGGCTGGGGCCTGATGACGGTCCGGGGGGCCGACGAGGCCATCCTCCGCGCGCTCCACCCCCTGATTGAGCACAGGCGAGACGACGCGCGCGGACGGGTCCGACTGTTCACGGGCGAGGACGGATACCAGGGGGAGAGCCCGGAGGCCCTGCTCCGCCGCTTGTCCATCGTGCCCGGGATGCGTCGCCCGCCCCACCTCCCCCACTACCTGCTCCTGGTGGGCTCTCCCGAAGAGATCCCCTTCGAGATCCAGTTCGCCCTCGATCGCCTCTTCGCGGTCGGGCGCATCTGCTTCGACGAGGTGGTGGACTACGCACACTACGCCCAGTCCGTCGCCACCGCCGAGCGGGTGCCGGGCCTCCGCGCCCGCCACCTCACCCTCACCGGCCCGGCGGAGCCTGAGCTCCTCCGTGAGGCCCTCCACAGCCGCCTCCTCAACCCCGTCGGGCGGTCCTTCCTGGCCGAGCACCCCGACTGGCGGGTGGAGCAGCCGGCCGCCGCCCCCGGCGGCGCGGGCGACCGGCAGCTCACCGCCGCGCTGGGCGGCGCCGAGACCCCCGCCCTCTTCCTCTACGCAGGTCCAGCCGCCGGGGACGCCGACCACCAGGGCCCGGGCCACCGCGGAGACCTCACCCTCCGCCCGGGCCGCCGCTTCTGCGAGGCCGACCTCCTCCCCGAGGCCTCGCTCAGCGGCTCCATCGTCTTCCTGCTCGGTGACCACACCGCAGGCACGCCGGCGGAGCCCGAATTCGACTTCACCACCCTCCCGGAATTCGCCGCGGGGCACCGCGCGCCGATCCCGCTCCCCCTCCTGTCCCCGCTGTCCCAGCGCCTGCTCTCGCTCCCGGCGGGGGGCGCCCTCGCGGTGGTGGGGAAGGTCGATGTCGCCTGGACCGTGCTCGTGGACGGCGCGCGCCCTTGGTTACCCCAGGTGTGGAGCGAGATGCTGCAGAAGCTCGCCGGAGGCCACCGCCTCGGCACGGCGGTAGACGCCCTCACCCGCCAACGCCTCCACCTCTCGAGCGAGCTCCAAGACGCCGAGCAGGCCGTTCACCGCGCCCGCACCGCCGGCCTGGAGGCGGTCGAGCTCGAGGCCCTCATCGCCGAAGCCGAGCGCCTGAGGGTCGCCTCGGTGGACCTGCGCAACTACATCGTGCTCGGAGACCCCGCCGTCCGCCTCAACCTCACCGACCCTACCGGACAACCATATACGTATTCATGAACTGACCGGTGTAGGTCGAACCACTACCCCAGGAGGTGGGGAAGGCCGAGGAGGAGCTCAGGGCGTTGTAGTAGATGGTGTTCCCGCTGGCCCCCGTCGTCGTGTAGCCCATGTAGGCGGTGCCGCTGAGGTTATGCATGAGCCAGTAGGTCCCTGCCGTGACCGTGATCGGGCCGCCGACCACGTCCAGGTCCACCGCTGAACCTGCAGCGTAGCTGCTGAGTGAGGTGAGGGCTGTATAGGCGACGAGGGTGCCGGGCTGGCCTCCCGAATTGGTATAGAGCGCCAGTCGGATCGAGTCCGAGTCGGCGAGACGAAGGCGCTCCCCGAGCTGATAGAGGCTCACCGTGCTGGAGACCGTGATCGTGTGGCCCAGGCTGTAGCCGCCCGCCGCGGAGCCCGTGCCCGGCGTCGTGAAGACCGTGTAGTAGCCGATCGTGTAGGACGCGCTGAGCACGGTCACCGAGCTCGAGCTCACCGTGCTCGACGAGGCTGTCCCGTCCGAGGCGGTCACCTTGCAGATCCAGACCTCACCCGACGTGAGCGAGGTCGAGTAGACGGCGTCATCGATGTAGAGGCTGTTGTAGGGCACCGAAGAGGCGACCGCGGTGCCGTTCTTCGTCCAGGTGAAGGTGTAGGTGATCGTGTCCCCATCGGCGTCCGTCGAGGCCGTGTTGAGGTCACAGAACAGATCATCGACGCTCGCCTCCGGGCTCGTCGGGTCGATGGCGATCACGGGGGCAGTGGGGGCGGTGTTGCTGATCGTCACCGTGCTCGACGAGGAGGCGCTGCCCGCCGTCGTCCCGTCGGTCGGGGTCACCCGGCAGTAGACCGTGTCCCCCTTCGAGAAGGAGCTGCCGGTCAAGGTCGCCGAGGTGGCCGCGATGAGCGAGCTGTTCTTGTACCAGGCGTAGCTGTAGGTGACCGTGTCGCCGTCGGCGTCCGAGGCCGAGGGGCTGCAGGTCAAGGTTGAGCTCTCATAGGCGGTGGTGGGCGTGAGCGAGGCGCTCGACATCACCGGCGCCGTGTTGCTGATCGTCACCGATGAGGCGGTGGCCGCCGAGCCCGCGCTCGTGCCGTCGTTCGGGGTCGCCTTGCAGTAGACGGTGTTGCCCTTGGAGAAGTAGGTGCCGGTCAGCGTGCTCGTGGTGGGCGCGATCAGGCTCGCGTTCACGTACCAGGCGTAGGAGTAGGTGAAGCTGGTCGTGCCGTCGGCGTCGGTCGTGGTGCCCGGCGTGCAGGTGAGCGTGCTCGACTCGTAGGCCGTCGAGGGCGACACCGACACGCTCGCCAGCACCGGCGGCGTGTTCGAGATGGTCACCGTGTTCGAGCTCGCCGAGGCGCCGGCGCTCGTGCCGTCGCTCGGGGTCGCCCGGCAATAGACCGACTGACCGACCGAGAAGTAGGTGCCCGACAGCGTGCTCGAGGTCGGCGCGATGGTGGAGCCGTTGACCACCCAGACATAGCTGTAGGTGAAGCTCGTCGTGCCGTCGGCGTCGGTCGTCGCCCCCGGGGTGCAGGTGAGCGTGTCTGCCTCATAGGCGGTCGTCGGCGAGAGGGTCACGCTCGACAGGACCGGGGCCGAATTGGAGATCGTCACCGTGTTCGAGGCGGTGGCCGAGCCCGCCGTGGTGCCATCCGAGGCCGTGACCGCGCAGACCACGGCCTGACCCACCGAGAAGTAGGTGCCGGAGAGGGTGCTCGAGGTCGGCGCGATGGCGGCGCCGTTCACGGTCCAGGCGTAGGTGTAGGTGAAGCTCGTCGTGCCGTCGGCGTCGGTCGTCGTCCCCGGCGTGCAGGTGAGCGTGTCCGACTCATAGGCCGTGGTCGGCGTGAGCAAGGCGCTCGCCACCACCGGCGGGGTGTTGGAGATCGTCACCGTGTTCGAGGTCGCCGCCGCGCCCGCGGTGGTGCCGTCGCTCGGCGTGGCGGTGCAGGCGACCGTGCTGCCGGTCGAGAAGTACGTGCCCGTCAGGGTGCTCGTCGTCGGGGCGATCGTCGAGCCGTTCACCTTCCAGGTGTAGGTGTAGGAGAAGCTCGTCGTGCCGTCGGCGTCGGTGGTGGAGCCCGGCGTGCAGGTGAGCGTGCTCGCCTCATAGGCCGTGGTCGGCGTCAACGTCACGCTCGACAGGACCGGCGCCGTGTTGCTGATCGTCACCGTGTTCGAGGCCACCGCCAGGCCTGAGCTCGTGCCGTCATTCGGCGTCGCGAGGCAGACCACCGCCTGACCCACCGAGAAGTACGTGCCCGTCAGGGTGCTCGTCGTCGGGGCGATCGAGGCGCCGTTCACGGTCCAGGCGTAGGTGTAGGTGAAGCTGGTCGTCCCGTCGGCGTCGGTGGTGGAGCCCGGCGTGCAGGTGAGCGTGTTCGCCTCATAGGCCGTGGTCGGCGTCAAGGACACGCTCGACAGGACCGGCGCCGTGTTGCTGATCGTCACCGTGTTCGAGGCCACCGCCGCGCCGGCGCTGGTGCCGTCGTTCGGGGTCGCCGAGCAGCTCACCGACTGACCGATCGAGAAGGAGGCGCTGGTGAGCGTGCTGGTGGTCGGGGCGATGGTCGAGCCGTTCACCGACCAGGCGTAGGTGTAGGTGAAGCTCGAGGTGCCGTCGGCGTCGGTGGTCGTGCCCGGCGTGCAGGTGAGGGTGGAGGAGAGGGTCGGGGTGGACGGGGTCAGCGTCACGCTCGAGAGGACCGGCGCCGTGTTGCTGATCGTGACCGTGTTCGAGGCCACCGCGGCGCCGCTGTCGGTGCCGTCCGAGGGGGTGGCCAGGCAATAGACCGTGTCCCCCTTCGAGAAGGAGCTGCCCGTCAGCGTGCTCGACGTGGCGGCCACCGCGGAGCCGTTGACCCGCCAGGCATAGGTGTAGGTGAAGCTCGTCGTGCCGTCGGCGTCGGTCGTCGTCCCGGGCGTGCAGGTGAGCGTGTTCGCCTCATAGGCCGTCGTCGGGCTGAGGGAGACGCTCGTGAGCACCGGCGCTGTGTTCCCGACGGTGAGGGAGTCGCTGACCGCGGCGCCGGTGGTGCTGCCGTCGTTCGGGGTGGCGGTGCAGGTCACCGTGCTGCCGGCGGTGAAGCCGGTGGACAGGGTGGAGCCCGTGCCCACCGTCGTGCTGCCCACCTTCCAGACGTAGGTGGTCGCGGCCGCGTCGCCGTCGGCGTCGCTGTAGCCCACGAGCGCGCAGGAGAGCGTATCGGTCGCCGTCGCGGGGTCGGGCGTGATGGTGGCCGCGGTGGCGGAGGGGGCGCTGTTCGAGATCGTGCGCGCCGACGAGGTCATCGCCGCGCCGCTGTCGACCCCGTCGGTGGGGGTGGCGGTCACGGTGACGCTGTCCCCCTTGTTGAACCAGGTGGCGCCCGAGAGGGTCGCGCCGGTGGCCGCCACCGTGCTGCCGTTGACCTTCCAGACGTAGGTGAAGGCGACGGTGTCACCCTCGGCGTCCGAGGCCGAGGCCAGGGCGGTGAGGGTGTCATTCGTGTAGGCGGTCGAGGGCGACAGGCTCACCGCGACCATCACCGGCGCGGTGTTGGCGATCGTCACGGTGTTGGACAGGACGGCGGCCCCGAGGCTCGTCCCGTCGTGGGGCGTGACGAGGCAGGCGACGGAGTCACCCGATGAGAAGTAGCTGCTGGTGAGCGTCGAGGCGGTGGCGGCCACCGTGCTGCCGTTGACCCGCCAGGCATAGGCGTAGGTGAAAGCGGTGGTGCCGTCGGCGTCCGTCGTCGCGCCCGGCGTGCAGGTGAGCGTGCTCGCCTCGGTGGCGGTGGTCGGCGTGAGCGAGGCCCCCGCCAGCACCGGGGCGGTGTTGGTGATCGTGAGGCTGTCGGAGACCGCCGCGCCGGCGGTGGTGCCGTCGTTCGGCGTGGCGGTGCAGGAGACGACGTCTCCGCCGCGGTAGCCCGTGGACAGGGAGGCGCCCGTGCCCACCGAGGTCCCGTTCACGCGCCAGACATAGGTGGTGGCGGCGCTGTCCCCGTCCACATCGGCGTAGTCGGTCAGCGCGCAGGTGAGGGCGTCGGAGGTCGTCGCCGGGTCGGGGAGGATGACCGCGGTCGTGGCGGTGGGGGCGCTGTTGGAGACCGTCTTGGCCGATGAGGTCATCGCCGCGCCGCTGACCGTGCCGTCGGAGGGGGTCACGGTGACGGTGACGCTGTCTCCCCGGACGAACCAGCTCACCCCAGAGAGGGTGGAGCCGGTCGCGGCCACGGTGCTCCCGTTCACCTTCCACAGATAGGTGTAGCTCAGCGTGTCGCTGTCCGCGTCTGAGGCCGACACGGTCGCGGTGAGGGTGTCGTTCGTGTAGACCGTCGCGGGCGACAGGCTGACCGAGGCCATCCCCGGCGCGGTGTTCGAGATCGTGACCGAGCCCGAGGCCACCGCCGCCCCGAACGAGGTGCCGTCGCTCGGCGTCACGCGGCAGAACACGGCGTCTCCGCGCGAGAAGGAGGCCCCCGTCAGGGTCGTGCTCGTGGGGGCGATGAGGCTCCCGCCCACGTACCAGGCGGTGGTGTAGGTGAAGCTCGTCGTGCCGTCGGGGTCGGTCGTGGCGCCCGGCGTGCAGGTGAGCGTGTCGGCCTCGTAGGCGGTGCTCGGGGTGAGGGTCACCCCCGACAGCACCGGGGCGGAGCCGCCGATGGTGACCGCGGTGGACTGCGGGGCGCCCGCGGCCGCGCCGTCATTCGGGGTGACCGTGCAGGTGACCACGTCCCCTTCGGCGTAGCCGGCGCTGAGCGCGCTGCCGGTGCCCACCGTCACGCCGCCGATAGACCAGACGTAGGTGCTGAGATCGCTGTCCCCATCGAGGTCGGAGTAGCCCGTGCCCGCGCAGGAGAGGGGGTCGGAGACGGTGGCCGACGAGGGGCTGATCGCCGCCCCGGTGAGGCTCGGCGCCGAATTCACCACCGTGACCGCGCTCGAGGCAAAGGCCGCCCCCGCACCGAAGGCGTCCGAGGGGGTGACGCTCACCGAGACGCTGTCCCCCTTGCTGAACCAGGAGCCGGCGAGGGTGGAGCCCGTCGCGGCCACCCCGAGGCCGTTGACCGACCAGGCGTAAGAGAGGGTGATGGTGTCGCCGTCGGCGTCGGCGGCGGTGGCGCTGGCGGTGAGCGTGTCGTCGGTGTCGGGCGCGCTCGGGCTGATCGCGGCCGCCGACACCACCGGCGCGGCGTTGCTGATCGTGACCGCGTTCGAGGCCACGGCGGCGCCGTCGTCCACACCGTCATTCGGCGTCACATAGCAGCGTACGCTGTCGCCGGAGTCGAAGTCACTCGGCGACAGGGTGCTCGTGGTCGCGCCGAGGGCCGCGCCGTTGACGGTCCAGCCGTACCCATAGGAGAAGGTGCTGGTCCCGTCGAGGTCGGAGGTGGCGCCGGGGGTGCAGGTCAGGGTGTCGGTGGAGCCCGCCGAGGTGGGGGTGAGCGCGGCGCTCGCCAGCACCGGCGGCGTGTTCGAGACGGTGAGGCTGGCGGAGACCGTGGCCCCCGCGGTCAGCCCGTCGAAGGGGGTGACGGCGCAGACGACGAGGTCGCCGCCGATGAAGCCAGCGGCCAGCGTGTCGCTGGTGCCCACCACCGCGCCGTTCACGGTCCACTCATAGGTGGAGAGGTCGGGATCTCCGTCGGCGTCGAAGTAGCCCGACAGGCCGCAGACCAGCGCGTCGTCGGCGTAGGCGGGGTCCGGGCTGATGTCGGCGGCGGTGGCCAGGGGGGCCGTGTTGCCGATGGTCACCGTGTTCGAGCGGAGCGTGGCGCCGTCTACGTAGCCGTCATTCGGCGTGGCCTCACAATAGACCGTGTCGCCGCTCGCCCACCAGGTGTCGCCGAGCGTGTCCCCGCTGGCTGCGACCTGGATCCCGTCCACCCACCAGGTCGTGGTGGTGGTGACGATGTCGCTGTCGGCGTCGGAGGTGCTGCCCTCCGTACAGGCGAGCACGTCGCCCTCCACGGCGGGATCGGGGGAGAGGGTCAGGCTCGCGAGCACGGGCGCCGTGTTGGCGATGTTCACGCTGGCGGTGCCCGCGGCGCCGTCGCCGTAGCCGTCATTCGGGGTGACCGAGACGGCCCAGACCTCGCCGCGGGTGGTGGCGGAGGCCGGGACGGTGTCACCGGTGTACGGTGCGCTGGCTCCGTTCACCGTCCAGGCCCAGGTGTAGGAGACGGGGTCCCCCTCGGGGTCCACGGAGTCGGTGATGATCGCGGCGACGAGGTCGTCCTCATCGGCGGGATCAGAGGGCTCGATGTCCACCGCCGGGGCGGAGGGCGCGCCGTCGATGCGGAGCTCGACTGTCTCGACCGTGGAGAAGCCATCGCTGTCGGTGACGGTGACGGTGATGAGGTGGTCCCCCACGCTCAGCGACTCGGTGTCCCAAGAGACGAAGCCGGAGCTGTCCGCTGCGGTCTCGTCGATCACGCCGTCGATGTCGCTCTCCCAGACGATGTCGAGGGCCTCCGGCGGCGTCGTGTCGTCGTCGACCATCGCCTCGAAGGGGACGATCGCCGACTCGCTCTCCTCGGCGCCGGGGAGCGGCAGGGTGATGATCACCTCCGGCGGGGTGCCGACGAGGAAGGTGAGGCTGTCGGTGCAGGTCGCGCCGACCTCGTCGGTGCCGGTCAACGTGAGGAGGTGGGCGCCGACCGACAGCTCCGCGGTGCGGAAGACGGTCCGCCCCTCGCTGTCGACCTCGCTCGTGCCGAGGGCGCCATCGGCGTCGCTCGACTAGGCGGCGGAGAGGTAGGCGCCGTCGACGTCGGGGTCGGTGAGGAGGCCGGTGAACACGATCTCCTCGCCGAGGCCGCCCACCGCGCCGTCCGCAGGGTCGATGATCTGGCAAGAGGGGGCCTGGTTGGGGCCCGCCACCTCGAGGTCGACGGAGTCGACGCCCACCTTGCCCGTGGAGTCGGTGACGGTGAGGGTGAGGCGGTGGCTGCCCGCCGAGAGGGCCGGCAGGGTGCCGGCGAGCCCGCCGTCCACGTCGGGGCTGTCGTCGATGTCGAGCGCCGCGCCGGCCTCGTCGGTCCAGGCCACCTGGAGGTCAGGGGCGGCGTCCTCCCCGTCGCTCACGACGGCCGCCACCGCGATCGGCTGATCGGTGTAGGCGGGGGAGAGCCCGTCGGGGCTCTGGATGTCGGCCACGGGCGCGTCGGTGGCGGTGATGACGAGGCTCACCCGGGCGACGGCCGTGGCGTTGGAGGGGTCGCGCACCTGGAGGGAGATGTCGGCGTCGAGGGTGTCGAGCACGGCTTCGCAGCGGGTCAGCCCGCTCGCGTCTGGGGCGGCCTCTTCGCAGAGGACGTCCGAGCCGGAGTACCAGCCGGCCAGCAGCTCATCGGCGCTGTTGTTGGTGTCAGAGGCCGAACCTTGGAAGGTGACGAGGTCGCCCTCCCGCTCGGTGTCCCCGTCGCTGTGCGACGAGATCACCGCGACCGGATCATTGTTGAACTTGGTCAGCCCGGAGTCCGGCGAGCAGGCAGCGAGCAGGATCACGATTGCGGCTACGCTGGCCTTCGGTCTGGACATCAAGGCTCCAAAAATATTCCGCACACCATAGCGCTCTTGGACCTGTCGTCGATCACAGGCGATAACATCCGCCTCCAATCGAGCGGGTCCGCGCCGCAGACCGGTTAGGGCGGGCGGCAGCCATGGCAGCTTCAGCCCCGTGGAGGTGTCCTTGTCGCACAATCCCGAGCCTGCTCCGCTCCCGTCCGCCCAAGGGCGCTCGTGGGCTTCGGTCTTGGCCCTGACTCTCCTCTTGTCCCTCCTGGCCTTCTCGGCCCCGCGCGCGATGGCTGGCGCCCCCGCCGACTTCCAGCCAGGGGTGGAGGGCCAGGAGGGCTTCGGCCCGCCGGTGGTCTCGGCGGACGGCCAGCAGGTCGCGCTCACCCGCTGGGACCGCGCCGGCCTCTACCGCTGGAGCCCCGGCGCAGCCCAGGGCGGCGCACCCCAGGGCGGCGCACCGCTCGGCGCTCCCCGCTCCCTCCAGCCCCTCTCCCAGGCCCCTGGCGCGGGCTTTCACCCCGTCTGGGACGGCGACGCCCTGCTCTGGAAGGCCGTCCCCGCCTACGGCGTGCAGCAGGCGATCCGCTGGGAGGCCGGCGAGGCGCGGCTCCTCCGCGAGGGCCCCTGGGTGGGCCAGCCGACCCGCTTGGGCGAGCAGGGCGGCCTCCGCCTGCGCGCCGGTCGGCCCGTCGGGCCCGAGGGCGTCGACCTCGTCGAGCCCGACCCCGCGGGGCGGCGCATCGCCTGGGACGACGACACCGGGCGCCTCTTCGTACAAGACCTCCGCACCGGCGGGGCCCGGCACATCCCCACCCCCGAGCCCGGGGCCCACCCGGCCTGGAGCGCCGACGGCGCCCTGCTCAGCCACCACACCGACCAGACGATCACCGTGGTCAATCCCGCCAGCGGGCGGGTGGTGGCCACCTTCGAGGGCACCGATCCCGCCTGGATCCCCGGCGGCCAGCGCCTCGTCTTCACCCGCCGCGTCACCCAGGGCGACCTCGGGCCCGACCCCGAGCGGGAGACGAGCCCCTACACGGTGATCTCGTCCTCGCTGTGGGTCTTCGACGCCGCCACCGGGGTCAGCCGGGTGCTGCTCGACGACCCCACGGTTCACGCGCGTTATCCAGCCCCGATCGGCTCGAGCGGCGGCTTCTACTTCATCGACACCCGCGACGGAGACCTCTGGCGCCTCGTCGATGGCCGCGCCGAGCGCGCCCTCGACGCCGAGACGAGCCTCCCCGAGGGCAGCGCGCCGCCGCCGCCGCCCCCCACCGAGGCCCGCGTCGAGGTGGATGTCCCCTACATGCACCAGCTCTGGGACACCCCCGACGACTACAACGGCAACTGGTCGTGCGGCCCCACGTCCAACATCCAGACCCTCGCCAAGTGGAGCGTGCTGCCCAACGCCGACATCACCGCCTCCTGGCCGTATGCGCACACCAGCCACTGGGGCTGGTACATCCCCAATGTATACAGCTTCAACGGCTACACCTACGATGTCTGGGGGGTCGCGGCGGGCGGCGACACCCAGGGCGCCCACGGGTTCATCTGTCGAGAGTACGGCGGCGCGGTCTGGGCCTATATGACCGCCTTCATGGAGCAGCACGGCGTGGGCTCGGGGCAGCTCGGCGCAGACTGGGGGGCGCTGATCAACGAGGTGAACGCGGGCTACCCGCTCTACGCCTCGGTGAGCGTCCTCGGCTATGGGCACATCATCTCCGTCCGCGGCTACATGACCGTCGATGGTGGCGCGATCCACACGATGGTCGTGAACGATCCCTACGGCGACGCCGGCACCGGCTCCTGGGGCAACTACGACGGGGCCGACATCGTCTACGACTGGCCGGGCTACAACAACGGCCA
The DNA here is from genome assembly GCA_044344255.1 of Myxococcota bacterium. Classification (GTDB taxonomy): domain Bacteria; phylum Myxococcota_A; class UBA796; order UBA796; family UBA2385; genus JBIJDH01. Next base: position 56,554 of record JBIJDH010000021.1, on the reverse strand, counting down.
CCTGGAGATCGGCGTCAGCACGCTGTTCTCGGCCCACGGCACCGCCCCGCCCGCCGAGGAGCCGAGCGACGGCAGCGGAGACGGCGGCGACGGCAGCGCCGACGGCGCCGCGGACGGCGGCGGGGACGGCACCGAGCCCCCGGAGCCCGACACCGCCACCCCGACCGCCGAGGTCCCCGAAGACAAGGCCCCGACCGGCAACGGCGGCGGCGGCGGCTTCGCCGAGACCCGCGACGGCCGCCCCCCCGGGGAGGCGATCGCCCTCGACGGCACCGGCACCGACGCCGGCTGCAGCGCCCTGCCTCAACCCGCTCGGCTGCTCTTCGGCCTCAGCGGCCTGCTCCTCCTCTTGACCCGACGCCGCCCCAGGTCTCTCGCCTGACCGAGCCCGCCCATGCGAGTCGCCTTCGTCCACACCCCGATGCCCACCGTCCCGGTCGCGCCCCGCCGTCGCTTCTGGGAGGCCTTCGACCGGCAGTACCACGCGGCACACCCCGGGCTCGGCTTCACGGATGGTCGGCTCTGGGAGCTGCCCCACTGGATGCACTGGCTGGGCGGCGTCCTCGACGCGGCCGGCTACCCCGACCAGCAGACCGTCGACCTCTACAGCCCGCTGCGCGCCGGCTCCGAGCCCGATCTCGACTTCTTCGCGCGTAAGCTGCGGGAGCAGCCGGCGGACGTCTACCTCTTCTCGCCGATGACCCCGAACCTGCACGTCGCGCTGGTGGTCGCGAGCGTCATCCGCGAGGTCCACCCGAAGGCCAAGACGCTGTTCGGCGGCATCGTCGCCACCCCCCTCCAGCGAGAGGTGGCCGCTCATCCGGCCGTCGACTTCGTGATCGCGGGCCGGGCCGAGCTCGCGCTGCCGGCGCTGCTCGACGGCCTCCGGAGGGGAGACGTCTCCCAGGTCCAGCAGCTCGGCCACAAAGACGCACACGGCGACGTCGTCGTCCACCCGGGGGTCTACCCGATCCTCCCGCCCTCGGAGCTCCCCTTCCCGCGGGTTGACCTCCTCCCCGCCGAGCTCGGGCCGAGCCTGCGCTACCTCCGCATCGTCTACGGCCTCGGCTGCCCCTACGTCTGCTCCTTCTGCACCATCCAGACCATCGGGCAGAGCACCCGTTGGTTCCCCGTGGAACGGGTAATTCGGGAGATTCGAGCGTACAGGGCGCGGTACGGCCCCCACCACGTCTACTTCGGCGACGAGACCTTCACCCTCCGCCCCGACCGCACCCGCGCGCTCTGTCAGGCCCTCGCCCTCGAGGGGGACATCACCTTCGACATCCAGACCCGGCTCAACTGCCTCGTCGACGAGCCCATGCTCCGCGACCTCGAGCGGGGCGGCTGCCGGTGGGTGGAGATCGGTGTCGAGGCCGCCACGGAGGCCGGCCTCCGCGATCACAAGCAGCGGGTGAAGCTGACCGCCGCCGAGGACACGCTGAAGCGGGTGGCCGACCACGGGCTCTCGGCCTGCTCCTTCCTGGTCAACGGCCTGCCGGGGCTGAGCACGGACGAGATGCGACGCTCGGTGGACTGGACCTGCGAGGCCATCCACCGCGGCCTGCTGCGCGCCAGCTACCTCTTCTCGATGGTGCCCTACCCCGGCAGCGCCCTGTGGAGCGCCCCCGAGAAGCACGGCCTCACGCTGCGCCACCGCGACCTCTCCCGCTACCACGAGGAGCTGCCGCCGGTCTACGACACCCCGCTCGCCACCTCCGAAGAGATGCACGAGGCCTACCTCGACGGCGTGGAGTGCCTCGCCGACGCCATGTCCGCCCGACAGCCCGACGGCGCGCTGCCGAGCGGGGACTACGGCTCCTTCTGGGACGGCGCGCACGCCTGAGCCTCCCGTGCCCTCGTTTCGGGGTAGACCGCCCCATCAGGGGTGCACATGTCGATCTACGGTTGGTTCGCGGGGAAGGGCCCGAGCGGCTTCGGGTACAACTCAACGGCAGAGGAGGTGAGCGAGGGCCTCGACCTCCGCGGCAAGCGCTACCTCGTCACGGGCGCCACCTCGGGCATCGGCTTCGAGTCGGCGCGCGTGCTCGGCCTCCGCGGCGCGACCGTCCTCACCTCGGCGCGCAGCGAGGAGAAGGCCACCGCCGCCTTCAAGGGCCTGCCCGGCGCCTTCGTGCCCGTGGCCATCGAGCTCTCTGACCCTGCCTCCATCGGCTCCGCGGTCCGACGCTTGAACGCCGAGGGCCAGCCGCTCGAGGGCATCCTCTGCAACGCGGGCATCATGGCCCTCCCCAAGAATGAACAGAAGTTCGGCATCGAGCTCCAGCTGTTCACCAATCATGTCGGCCACTTCATCCTCGTCACCGGCCTGCTGCCGAGGCTCAGCCCCACCGGCCGGGTGGTGATGGTGAGCAGCGCCGCCCACCTGCGGGCCCCGGCGGCCGGCGTCGAGCTGGACAACCTCTCCGGCGCGCGGGGATACACGCCCTGGGGCTCCTATGGGCAGTCGAAGATGGCGAACCTGCTCTTCGCCCGCGAGCTCGGGCGGCGGATGGCGGGGACCGGGCAGACTGCGAACGCGCTCCACCCCGGCGTCATCGCGACCAACCTCACCCGCCATATGAGCGGCATGGCCCAGGCGGCCTGGTCGATGGCGGGGCCCATCGCGCTCAAGACCATCCCCCAGGGCGCGGCCACCCAGACCTGGGCCCTCGTCCACCCCGACGCGGGCAAGCTGCGCGGCGAGTACCTCGCGGACTGTAACGTCGCGACCTCCAACGCCCGCGGCCAGGACATGGCCCTCGCCGGTCGACTTTGGACAGAGACGGAGCGCATTGTGGCCAGCCTGCCCGGCGGTGACCCGCTATAAGTCACAGATGTGGCCCTCCCTCGTCTGCCTCCTGTTGAGCCTCTTCGCGCTCTCCCCCGCGGCCCAGGCCGCCCCGGCGGCCGGCGCCCCCCGCGCGGAGGTGCGCCCCGACCGGGTGGCTGCCCGCGGAGAGGGTCGGGCGATGGTGACGGTCGAACAGTTCGGCCGCTACGCGATCCTCGCCGAGAGCGATCAGGGCACCGCCCTCCAGCTCATTGATCGGATGGCCGGCCCGGGGCCCCGCGTGGGCGCGCCGGGGCAGCGGGACGGGCGGATCGACCTCTTCCTGGAGCGGGGCCAGCACCTGCTCCGCACCTCCGCCTCCCCGGAGGGCAAGGGGGAGGCCCGCCTCCGGGTGGCGCCCTTCGTCGAGCAGAGCGTGGGCGCCCCCCTCCTGCCCGACGACGGCCGCATCACAGAGTCCACCCTCCAAGACCTCCAGCAGCGCTCCTACTGGATCCAGGTCGGGCGAGACGACGAGCCCGTCGCCCTTGAGCTCATCGGCCGCGCCCTCGCCGAGGTGCGCCTCTGGCGCGACGGCACCTGGCTCGAGGCGGCGACGCCCACCTGCAGCCGCGTCGAGCTCAGCCCCGGGCAGCCGCTCACGGACTGCACCTTCTCGGGGACGTTGCCCGCTGGCGCCTACAAGGTGGTGGCCTACGGCGGCGCCCCCCTGCGCTGGACCGGCCCCGACGACCGCGCCCCGCTCTGGGTGCAACGCGGCCTGCCCTCGCTCGACGCCGTCGGGCGCGGCGCGGTCACGCTCTCCGCCTTCGGCCAGACCCGCCTCCGGGTCACGGGTGGCAGCACCTGGTTCCGCCTCGAGCTGCCGAGCGTCGAGCCCGCCACCCTCGCCGTCTCCGCCTACGATCGCGACGGGCTCTACCGGGCCGCCGCCTCCACGGCCCGCGTCACCGCGGAGAGCCGCCTGCCCGTGGCCGAGCTCGGCACCAGCGGCGCGAAGGTGCAGGTCCTCACGCTCACCGGGGCCCCGGGCCGCGAGGTGGTGGTCCAGCACTTCATCCCCCGCGGGGCCCAGACCGCGATCAGCGGGGTTGGCCCGCGCCTGCTGAGCCTGCTCCGCGCCGGTGACCCCAGCGACTCCGCCGATCTCACCGCCCTCCTCACCGACGGTCAGCGGGTGGTCGCCGCGGCGGCCATCCCCATCGACGCCAACCACGGCTGGCGCCGCCGCTTCAACCTGCTCGGCGCCACCACGCTCTTCGTCGAGGTGAAGGAGGCGGGGAGCTACCGGGTCGAGGTGGAGGGCCCCGCCACCGACCTGCAGCTCGAGCCCTGGTTCATCACCCCGCCGAAGGGCTACGCCGCGCCCGCCCCCGTCCGGGGCTCCGCCACCCTCTCGCTCAGCGCGGGCTTCCACGTGCTCCGCCTCAAGCCCGCCGCCGAGGGCATCGCCACGGTCACGCTGCGCCCGAGCTCGATCAGCGGCGCGGCCCTCCGCTTCCTCGGTGTGGAGGAGGCGCTGCCCTTCTCTCCGGCGGTGGGGGTCGTGCAGCTCCCGGTCGTCAACCTGGAGCCCAAGCTCAAGTACCAGCTCCACCTCGGCCAGGTGCCGGGGAGCCGCACCGGCCTCATCGAGACGACGCTGCCCGCCACCTTCGAGGCCGAGGTGCCCGTCCTGCTGAAGCCGAGCCTGCCGGTGGTCGTGCCCGCCAACCTGAAGGCCGCAGGCACGCTGGTGGCCCCCCTCGGCGGCGGCCGTTTTGCCGAGCTCCAGGTGGACGGCGGCGCCTGGGCCCGCTCGGCCCAAGTGACCGCGGGCAGCCACAGCGTCCTCGTGCGGCAGGTGAGCCAGGCGACGCTGCTGGGCGCGGTGCGGCTCGCCCCCCCCGCCGCCGCTCCCGGGGCCCCGCTGCCCGACCTCGGCGCGATCTCCCTCCCCGACTTCCCCGTCCTCGCCGCGGGCGCCCCCGAGTTCATGGACCTCGAGGCCGAGGGCAGCGGCACCGTCGCGCTCCAGGTGCAGGAGGCTGGCCTCTACCGCGTGGAGAGCACGGGCCTCCTCGCCACCGAAGGCTCCCTCCGCACCCGCACCAATCCCTCCTGGCGCACCGCCGCCGAGAACGGCGTGGGGCGCAACTTCGTCGTCGGCGAGTACCTCCGCGAGGGGGACTACCAGGTCACCGTGACCACCCGCGGCAGCTCGGCCGGCCACCTCGGCCTCGCGCTCAACCGGAGCCCCCTGCGCGACGGCGGCGCGCTCACCGACGGCGTCCCCGCCACCGTGGCCCTGGCGGCCGACGAAGGGGTGCTCTACCGCTTCACCCTCGCCGAGGCGGGCGAGTGGCAGATCCGCAGCGCCGGCCCGGGGGCCCTCGGGCGCGTCCGCCTCGAAGACGCAGACGGCTGGCCGATCGTCACCCCCGGCGTCGAGGCGGATCTGCGGGTCCACCTCGAGGCCGGCGGCTACCGCCTCATCCTCCTCCCCGAGCGGCAGGCGGTGCGCCGGCAGACGGCCCTCGACCGCGTGGTGGAGCCCCCGAAGCGCAGCGGCCACGGCCCCTTCCCGCTCGCCCTCGAGGTGGACGCGAGCCATATCTGGTGGGAGTCCGAGGCCCGAACCCCCGATGTCTGGACCTTCCATCTCCCCGCCGCGGCCACCGTCACCCTCTCCGCCACGGCGGCGATGGTGGGAGAGCTGCGGGCCGCCGAGGGGCAGGCCGAGCTCGGGCGCCTGAGCCCCGACCGCCCCTGGACGGGCCCGCTCCCGGCCGGGGACTACCGCCTCGAGCTCCGCAACGCGCGCCGCAACGCCGGTGTGGAGTACGCGGTGCGGCTCCAGCCCGAGCCGCTGCTCGTGGGCGCCAGCCGCGCGGTGCAGGCCCCCGTGACCGTCCCCATCACGATCGGCGCCGAGGGCCTCGTCGAGATCGGCACGCTCGGCGACTACGACGTCAAGGCGCGCCTCCTCGACGCCGCGGGCGCCCTCGTGGCCAGCGCCGACGACGGCCCCGAGGACTGGAACGTCCGCCTCCTGCCCCGCCTCCTGCCCGGCGCCTACTCCCTCGTGATCGAGCCCGTGGGCCTCCCCAGCGTCCCCACCACCCTCCGCCTCCGGGCCGCGGGCGAGGTCGATGAGCCGCCCCTCTCCGCCGGCGCGCCCCTCCGCCTCCAGCCCGGGGTGGACGTACACCGCTACCCCTTCGAGGCCCCGCCCGGCGCCCTGATCCAAGTGGAGGCGAGCTCCGCCGACAACGTGGGGATCGCGATCGAGCACGAGCGCGACGGCCGCTGGATCCTCGTCGGCAGCGCCCAGGGGAGGCGGGCCCCCCTCGCCCTCCGCGGCGACGCCGGGCGCTGGCGCCTTCGGGTCTGGTCGATCGACCAGCGCGGGAACCCGGTCGAGCTGCGGCTCAGCAGCACCTCCCCCCGCGACGACCGCGAGGGCCCGCTCGGCCGCGGGCAGCCCGGCCCCATCCTCCGCGTCCACGCAGGCGAGCCCGGCGCCTTCGCCATCGAGCCCACCCCTGGCCTCCGCTGGTGCCCGGCCGCCGGCGAGGCCTGCCTCCCCGTGACCGGCGGCCTCTTGCCGGCCACGCCCGAGCTCTGGCTGCGCGGCGAGGGCAAGGCGAAGATCCGAGGCCGGCGGGTGACGCTGCAGGCCGGTCAGGAGGCCCTGCTCCCGCGCGCGGGCTCGGTGAACCTCGCCGGGGCGGGCGGCCCGCTGCTGGTCATCGCCACGGCCACCGCCGGCCAGCCCCGCCTCAGCCTCCACGAGGGCCGCCGCACCTGGGAGGCGGTCGACACCGCCGAGCGCCGCGTCGTGGGCCTGATCCCCGAGGCCGACGAGGCGCTGGCCACCCTCCGCCCGGCCGGCGACACCGCCGACCTGGAGATGCGGGTGCGCAGCCAGCCCTTCCCCGCCGCGAAGGCGGTGGATCGGCCCGCCTTCCAGGTCCCCGCGGGGGAGGCCCGCCGCTTCGAGCGCCCCGATCCCGGGGCCCCCTTCCGGCTCGTCCTCCCCGCCGGCCTCGTGGCCGCGATCCTCGACGGCGAGCGCGTGGAGAGCGTGCACGCCGCCGGGCCCGCCGGCCTCGACCTCCGCCTCGAGGCCGGTGGCGCCGTGCTCGTCGTCAACCCCACCTCGGCCGCCGCGCCCGCCGCCGTCGAGGCGCTGCCAGCGCTCGCGGCGCTCCCCCGCCTGAGCGCCGACCGCCCGCTCGAGCGCCGCGAGGACCACGCGGGGCGCCTCCTCTTCGAGGTGCCCGCCGCGCCCGGCGCCACGCTGCACCTCCGCGGGGTCCGGGAGGCCTCGCTGCTCCGCGCCGACGGCAGCTTCCAGCGTGGGACCGACCTCCCCCTCGACGGCGCCCCCGCCCGCCTCACCGTCGACCACGGCCCGGGCCTCTGGGTCGCCTGGCTCGACGCCTCCGCCACCGAGGGCCCCGCCGCCGCCGCGCGGTCACTCTGGGGGCAGACCACCCCCACCGTCGAGACACGAGCGCCTGAGCTCCCGGCGGTGTTGGCGCTCAGCGGCGCCTCCCAGCGCGTCCAAGCCGACGTGCCGGGCCCCAGCCTCCTGACCGTCCGCCTGAGCAGCCCCGCGCTCCTCATCGTGAGCCCCCCCGGCGCCCCGCCCCTGGTGCTGCTGCACCCCGGAGGCTCCGCTTCGGTGCCCGTCCGAGGGGGCGCGGTGGAGCTCCTCCTGCGCGGCCTCGCCGGGGCCCCGCTCTCTGGGAGCCTCGGCCTCTTCGCCTCGCCCGCGCGCCCTGCGGAAGAGGGTCTCGCCGAGCCGGTGCTGCTCTCCGCCGGGCAAGGTGCGGCCTGGACGATCCGGGTCGAGCGGCCCGGCCTCGTGGGCGTCGGCCTCCGGGCGAGCGCCGACGGCGCCGTCGGGCGCCTCTACGGCCCCGAGGGCGACCAGAAGGCCGAGGGCATCGTCATCGTCGAGGAGCTGCCTGCGGGCCAATACCTCTACACCGTCACCGTCCCCGATGGTGGTCCGCCCGTCGTGGTGCGGCCGCGCGTCGCCGGCCTCGCCCCCGACCCCGGCACGCCCCCCGCCGAGGTGGTCCAGGACTACGTCCGGCGCTCCGACGCTGAATCGGACCCTGAATCGGACCCTGTAGGAGCCCTCCCGTGAACCGGTCCGCCCGCTGGCTCCTGCTGCTGCTCGCGCTCCTCGCCCTCGGGGTGGCAACCGCCGGCCCCGACAGGGTGCTCACGCTGCTCCAGCGCCCCTTCGCAGGGTCGGGGACGGTCGTGGTGCCCGACCACTTCCTCCGCCCCTGGGACCCCATCACCGTCTTCTTCCAGGGCGCCCCCGGCCCGGCGGAGGGCGGCCCCGAAGACCGCCCCGAGCGCTTCGTGCGCCTCTCCCCCGCGCAGCCCGGCGCCTGGACCTGGGTGGACGGCCGCACCCTCCAATTCGCCCCCGCCGTGGCCTGGCCGCCGCTCCAGCGCTTCGTCATCGAGGCCGACGGCGGGCGCGTGGCCCTCGCCACCCTGCTCGTCCCCCCGGTCGCCACCCAGCCCGCTGCCGGCAGCACGGGCCTCGCCCAGGTCTCCTCCCTCCGCCTCAGCTTCCCCGTAGAGGTCGATCCCCGGGCCCTCGCCGACATGGTGCGCCTCGAGCTCCGGCCCCTCCCCGGGATCGGCGAAGAGGGTGTGCTGTGGCGAGACCGCGACGACTTCACGGTCAAGAAGCTGGAGGGGCTCTCCATGGACGCCGCCAGCTCCGATGAAGGCGGCGAGGGCGAAGGTGAAGGTGAGGAGGGCGAAGGTTCGACCGAGGCCGCCCCTCCGCCGTCCACCTTCACCTACGCCATCGACCTCGACAGCCCCATCCCCGAGGCCCGCCTCGTCGTCGTGCACCTCCGGCTCTCCCTGGATGAGGCCGAGTTCGGCGCCGGGGCCTTCTCCTTCTCCACCGCCGAGCCCTTCCGCGCCCTCACCCTCGGCTGCGGCGGCGGCGCTACCCTGCCCGTCACCCTCGACGGCGCGGCCTACAGCAAGGAGCAGGCGCTCCAGTGTGGCTCCCGCGCCGTGAGCCTCCGCTTCGCCGGCGATCCCGGCTTCCTGAGCGACGTGGCGGCCCGCAACCTCCTCCGCTTCTCCCCCACGGTCGAGGGCCTCGCCTTCGGCATGAGCGGCAGCCAGCTCACCGTGACCGGCGACTTTCAGCACGACACCCTCTACGCCGTCACCCTGTCGCCCTCGCCCATCCAGGACAGCCGTGGGCATCGGCTCGAGAACCGCGGAGAGAGCACGGTCTACCTCAGCTTCACCGCTGGGGTCCCCTTCGTGCGCCTCACCGCCGGGCAGGGCGTGGTCGAGCGGCTCGGCCCGCAGACCATCCCGATGGAGGGCCGCGGCCAGGACCGGGTAGACCTTCGCCTCTATCGAATCGATCCCCTCGATCGCAGCTTCTGGCCCTTCGCCAACGAGCCCATCACCACCGACGAGAGCCTCCGACCCCCGGGCCCCGGCGAGGAGACCCCGCCCTGGACGGACTCCTACGACATCGACCGCTGGGCCATCCGCGCCCAGCTCCAGCGCCTCGGCAGCCCCGCCCTCTCGGTCCTGGCCCCGCTCCCCACTGCGCGCAGCGGCGCCGGCGCCACCTTCGGCCTCGACCTCGCCCCCTACCTCCGCACGGCCGGCGGCGACGGCCGGCCCGGCACCTGGCTCGTCGGGGTGCGCGCCCTCGACGGCGGCAGCGTCCGCCACTGGATGCGGCTCACCGTCACCGACCTCGCGCTCACCACCTTCGAGGAGGCCGACCGGGTGCGCTTCCTCGTCACCTCGCTCTCCACGGGCAAGCCGGTCTCCGGTGCCCGCGTGGCCGTACAGGGCGGGGACATAGACGACAGCGGCAACATCCCCACCCTCGGCGAGGGCACGACCGGCAGCGACGGCACCTTCACCTGGAAGGCGCCCGGCGAGCGCCCGGACAGCGCGCGGCCCCGCCGCATCGTCGTCCGGAGCGGCGACGACGTCCTGGCCCTCCAGGCCGAGAGCCCGCCCCCCGCCTTCATCAACGGGCGCTGGGGGGAGGACGGTCAGACCTGGCTCGACTGGTCCCTCCGCGACCTCAGCCCCCGCCAGCCGAGCGCCGCCACCCTCTGCCACATCTTCTCCGAGCGCCCCGTCTACCGCCCCGAAGAGGCCGTCCACCTCCGCGGCTGGCTGCGCAGCCGGGACAAGGGGCGCCTCAGCCCCCTCGAAGCCGCGGGCTCCCTCTTCGTGAAGGGCCCCGGCAAGCTCGAGTGGCGCTACCCGCTCACGACCAGCGCCACCGGCGGCTTCTACAAGGCCTGGGCGGAGCAGAAGCTGCCGAGCGGCACCTACACCGCCTCCTGGCGAGACGAGGCCGGCCGGAGCCTCTGCACGGTGCCCTTCACGCTCGACGCCTACCGCATCCCCACCTTCGAGGTGCGGCTCGCGGCCCCCGATCAGCCCGCCCTCGACGCCCCCTTCACCCTCAGCCTGGGCTCGAGCTACTACGCGGGCGGCCCCGTGGCCGGGCGGCCGGTGCGCTGGCGGGTGACCGAGCTGCCCGCCACCTGGTCACCCCGCGCCCTCCCCGGCTACTTCTACTCCTCCGACGGCCGCTACTCCGGCGGGCGCCGCTTCGAGGCCACCCCCCTCTACGAGACCCTCGGCAGCACCGACCCCACCGGCGCCGCCACCCTCGTGCTCGACCCCACCGTCGAGCCCGACGCCGCGCCGCGCAGCTACGTGGTCGAGGCCACCGTCACCGGTGAAGATGACCAGACCGTCACCACCGTCAAGCGGCTGACGGCGCTCCCCCCCTTCGTGCTCGGCCTCAAGGTGCCCCGCTTCATCGAGCGCGGCCGGCAGATCCCCGTCGACCTGCTCGTGAGCCGCGCCTCGGGTGAGCTCCTCGCCGGTCAGGTCGTCACGCTGCGGGTCACCCACCGCCAGTGGCACTCCCGCCTCCAGAGCTCCGACCTCTCGAGCGCCGGCCCCCGCTACATCACCGACGTGGTCGACGTCCCCCTGTCCGAGCAGACGCTCACGAGCGGCAAGGAGCCCACCCACTTGAGCCTCCCCGTCCCCGGGGCCGGCGTCTACGTGGTCGAGCTCGAGAGCCGCGACCGGCTCGGCCGCGCGCAGGTCGTGTCGATCGACCTCTACGTCGGCGGCGACGAGCCCGTCTCCTGGGACAAGCCGAAGGCGGGCGTCTTCACGCTGTCTCCCGATGCCAAGGCCTACGACCCCGGCCAGACCGCCTCGATCGTGCTCCAGAGCCCCTTCCAGCAGGCGGAGGCCCTGGTGGCCATCGAGACGCCGGACGGCCTCCGCTACGAGTCCCTGGCCGTGCGGGGCGGCAAGGCCGTCCTCAAGCTGCCGATCGAGGGCACCTGGACCCCGCGCATCCCCGTCCACGTGATCCTTCTCCGCGGCCGCGTCGACGCCGAGGCCCACCAGCAGGCCGACCTCGGCAAGCCGACCACCCTCGCCTCCACGGTCTGGCTCGCCGTGAACCCGGTCTCGAACCAGGTCAAGGTGACCATCGAGAACCCCGCCAAGGCCCGCCCCGGCGAGACCATCGCGGTCACCCTCAAGGTCACCGACGCCGCCGGCAAGCCCCGCGCCGGAGAGGCCACCCTCTGGCTGGTCGACGCCGCGGTCCTGGCCCTCGGCAAGGAGCAGCGCCTCGACCCGGTGCCCGACTACATCACCGCCGTCGAGTCCCGCTTCGGCCTCCACGACACGCGGAACGGCCTCTTCGGGCGCATCCCCTTCGCCGAGCTCCCCGGCGGTGACGAGGGCGAGAAGGAGGACGGCGACGCCGGCCGCCCCACGGTGCGGCGCGACTTCAAGTCGGTGCCCTTCTACGAGCCCTCGATCGCGGTGGGCGCCGACGGCAAGGCCCGCGTGATGGTGAAGCTCCCCGACAACCTCACCACCTTCAAGCTCCGGGCCAAGGTGGCCGCCGGGCCCGACCGCTTCGGCGCCGGCACCGGCGAGCTCGACGTGCGCCTGCCGGTCGTCGTCACCCCCGTGCTCCCCCGCTTCGTGCGCGCCGGCGACCGCTTCGACGCCGGCGCCCTGGCCCGCGTCGTCGAGGGCGCCGGGGGCGCGGGCTCGGCCAGCTTCTCGGGCCAGGGTGTCACGCTCGCGGGCCCGGCGCGGCAGAGCCTGACGCTGCAGCCCGGCCCCGCCACCCGGGTCGGCTTCCCCCTCACGGTGCAGAGCCCCGGCTGGACCCCCGACGGCAAGCCCGCCCAAGACCACGTCCGCCTCGAGCTCCAGCTCAAGCGCACCGCCGACGGCGCCGGGGACGCCATCTCCGTAGACCTGCCCCTCCGGGCCGACCGCGACCCCGTCATCGAGCGGGTCCTCTACGACCTCGTCGCCGGCAGCCCCACCACCGTCCCCGCCCCCGCCGGCAAGGCCCGCCCCGGCACGCTCTCCCGCAGCCTGCTGGCGAGTGACCGCCCCGAGCCCCTGCTGCTCGCCACCGCCCTCGACACCCTCTCCGAGCGGCCGGCCACCTCCACCGGGGCCCGCCTCGACCGAGCCCGGGCCGCCCTCGCGATGGGGCAGCTCCAGGTGGCCCTCGGGGGCTCCGCCGCCGAGACCGCCGCCCTCGTGAAGGCGACCCTCGCCGCCCTCCCCGACGTCACCGACGGCGACGGCCTCCTCTCCGAGTGGCCGGGCGGCAAGGGCCGGGTCAGCCTCACCGCCGAGGCCTTCGAGCTCCTCACCGCCGCCGCCGCCGCCGGCCTCCCCATCGACGAGGCCTACCAGAAGCGCCTCCGGGCCACCCTCGAGAAGGCCCTGCGCTCCGACTACAGCCGCTTCGTCGACGGCGAGGCCACCACCGAGCGCTCCCGCGCCTTGCTCGCCCTCGCCTCGGCCGGGGCGCTCGACCGCGCCGGCTTCGCCGAGCTCAGCCGCACCGCCCTGGTCTCTCAGCCCGACGGCCTCGCCGCCATCGTGCTCGCCGGCACCCAGGGGGGCGACCGCCCCACCGTCGAGCGCCTCGCGACCCTCCTCGGCCAGGCCGTGGTCGTGCGCCAGCAGGGCGGCAAGGCGGTCTACGGCGGCCTCCAGGGCGAGCGGGCGCGCAGCCCCCTCATCCGTCCCGACGAGGCCCGCACGATGGCCGACATCAGCCGCGCCCTCGCCCGCGTCAACCCCACCGACCCCCTGCTCGAGCTCCTCGGCCCCGCCCTGATCACCCGCGGCCGCGCCGGGGGCTGGGGCAGCGCCGACGCCGACGCCGCCGCCATCTTCGCCCTCGTGGAGCGCCTCGGCACCGCGAAGCCGGGCGGCTTCGCCCTCTCCGTCAACGGCAAGCCCCTGCCCGCCTCCGGCGCGATCGCCAAGGGGCCCGCCGATCCCGGCGCCCTCTCCGTCGCGCTCACCGCCGGGAAGAGCGCCGTGCTGCGGGTCGACACCCGCTACCTCCCCGAGGCCGACGGATCCACCGTCGCCGCCCGCACCGACGGCTTCGTGCTCAGCCGCGCGCTCTCGAAGATCAACCCCCAGGGCCCCGCCGACCGCCTCCCGCTCGCCGCCCCCGGGGCCACCGTGAAGCTGCGGGTGGGCGACGTCATCGAGGAGCACATCCAGCTCGTCAACCCGACCGACCGCGCCTACGTCACCGTCACCGTGCCCCTGGCCGCCGGCCTCGAGCCGCTCAACCCCCGCCTCGCCACCGCCCCGCCCGAGGCGAAGCCCACCGGCCAGGACAGCCGCGCCGCCACCTGGATCGACAGCCGCGACGACGCCGTCTCCTACGCCTTCGAGCTCCTCCCCAAGGGCACCTACGACCTCTACTTCCGCACCCGCGCCACCATCGCCGGGAGCTTCGTGCAGCCCGCGGCGACGGCCACCACCCTCTCCGACCGCGCGTTGGTGGGCGGATCAGTCGGCGCGCGGGTGGAGATCAGCCCTGCGCCCTGAGCTGGATCCCGTTCATTCAACGATCTCCCAATCAACGACCTCCAGTGGCTCCAGGGGCCCGCCCCCACCGCATCGAAGGTCCGACGGCCACGGAGCCGCGCTCGTCCTCCTGCTCTCCGCCTGCGAGCCCAAGCCCCACCCGGTGGGCATCGGGAGCGCGCTGCCCCCGCTCCTGTACGGCGAAGGCCCCCATGACATCGGGGCCTGGGTCATCGACTCCCGCGGGGGTCGGGTCACCGACGCAGCCTTTCTCTATGAGTACGAGGAGGAGGTGGGGGAGGCTGCGAACGTCGACGCCGAAGGTCGGATCACCTGCGGAGCGTCGGGCAGCGTGGGCGTGGTGATTCGCGCGGGTGACCTCGCCCAACGGGTCACCTCCCGCTGTCTGCTGCTCCAGATCGTTCGACCCCGAGAGGAGCCGGTGCGCCTGCGCTTTGGCGAGACCCGGAATGGCATGTTGATCCGGGCACAGAACGGGAGGGGCGACTGGATCGACGGCTTTCCATTCACGATGACCAGCTCTGACCCTCGGGTGTTGCAAATCACCGAGGAGGGCCAGGCCAAGGCCGTGGGCGCGGGCTCGGCCACCCTCACCGAGGAGGCGGTCGGGATCGTCGCCTCCGTGAAGGTGGAGGTGTCTCGACAGGTCTGCGGACAGGTCGAGGTCCCGGAGCGACAATCAGACGGCAGCGCTTGGGATCCCGACAGCCTCCCCGACCTCCGGGTGATCGTCCAGGACCAGGTGAGCGGAGGGTCCAGCGACAGCCTCACCGGCACGCTGCGCGGGACATCCTCCAGCGCCGATGGGGCCCTGTGGCTGCGGCTCCTGGAGGCGGACGCGGTGATGACTCCGACCCAAGAGCTGGACGCCCTGGCCGTGGAGCGTGCACGCCTCGATCCAACCGATGTCCGCAGCCGCACAATTCACAGTCGCCCCGAGACCCACGTAGACTGGAAGATCGCTCTATTCGATCCCGACTATCTCTCCGACGATGAGATCGGGGAGGGGGTCTGCGCCGTCGGTAGGCCCTGCTCGATCGGAGAGGCGATGATCGTCACCCGTTGGTGTGAGTGACCCCCTGCATGCGGCGCCGGAGTGCTGGGCCACCGCGGGCGGCACCACGGTTGCGGCCGGGTCGCGGCCGGGTGTACTGTCCTCACGGCCTCGGCCGACCGCGTCATGCGCCCCGCCGCCCCCGGACCTCGAATGACCGCCCTCCTCTTGATCCTGCTGTCCTGCCAAACGGGCCGTGTGGGCGGCGTCGCAGGCGAGCCGGGGCCCACGCGGGACAGCGGGGTCGCGCCGAGCGGGGAAGAGGCCGACAGCGACGCCGACACCGACTTCATTGACCCAGACGAGCTCGCCGACGAGGACGGTCGAACCATGCTGGCGACAGCCATGGCCCTGTTGAAGTCCAACAAGGCGCTGGTGGAGTGGGCCCTGTGCATGACCAGCGGGTGGGTAGACCCCTGTCTCCTGGACATCCTGTTCCTCGATGAACACCCCCGAATGGTGTTCTCCGACGAGTGTACACCCGGCGTCGGCTTCAAGGGCCTCCAATGGCCGAAGAAGCACATCACCGTTTGCACCAATAACGGCGGATGGAGAGATCGCCTTCAAGGGTGGAGGAACAACCAGCCTCCGGCGGAGGAAGGTACATGCGAGAGCGACCTCGCAGCGACGAATCGCCTCGCCATCGCGGCCGGGCTCGCAGCCACCCTCGCCCACGAGTACTCCCACGCATGTGGTCACTCCGCCTATGACTTTTCCGAGGGAATCTTTGACTGGGCCGAGGCCCACCGCGAAGAGTGGGAGGCGGACCACAGCGGTTATGGGGGTGGTGGCGGCCCGGACACCGACATCATCGCGGGCGTGGCGGAGGTCATCGCGGGGTGGATTGAGGGGGACTGCGTGGAGTCGTATCTCCTCCAGCAGACAATGCTGTGGATCCTGACCAAACGATATTCAGTAATTCAGAACTCAAATTGCTTCAAAGATTCCTCGTTCGATGACCTCGATCTGCTCTACTTCAAAAATAGTCCAAACTCATGGAAGATGGCGGAATCCTCCAAGTGTAAATCCGACTGCAGCATTGGGGCTTCGGAGTGAATGACCAATCACCGCAGGACTTTTGAACCGCTCTGGTCTCTGTCAATTGGGATTGCCGTGACGCTCGCCGCACACACCATTCTCAATCACACCAGCGAGGCCTATTCCCCATCAACAACCTGCCCAACATGGAGTTGGGACCTTGAGATCGGCCCCGTCTCTCCGGAGTCTCACCGACTTTACTGGACGTCAAACCCGACCATGATTTCCTACAACCATTGGGACTTGATCTCCTTTGTCTCCCTTCTTGACGATGAATTCTATGTGAAGTTCGGCGGGGGAGAGGGAAACACGATCATCTCCGCCGAGCGGGAACCGGACGACAGATGAACTACCTACGAACCGACCCCCGGAGCCTCATATCCACATTGACCGCGCCATTGCTCTTCGTTATCTGTCAATGTGGACCCAGCAAACGAACCGACTATTGTGAAGACGAAAGCACCAATCAGGAACCACCCACAGAGAAGGCAGAGTACACCCTTACAGACAGGGACGAGTGCTGTGAGTACCCAATCAACATAGCACGAATGGTGTTGAACGACAGATCGATTCTGCTCCAATACTCCTTACCCGACGGATCGACGGGCGAGGTAGTCTACAACATCGTGGGCGAGCCGCACCTGGACTGACCCTCCACTCCGGAGGAGATCCGCGACCATGCTCCACGATCCAGTGTGCCCGGAGCCCACGCGCCTGACACCAACAGGAAGACGAGCGCGAACTTCGAATGGCCCACGTGGTCCCCATTCCTGGAGGGCCCCGCCGATCGCCGCCCGATCGCCGCCCGAGTCGAAGCCGACCGGCCAGGACAGCCGCCCCGCCACCTCGATCGACAGCCGCGACGACGCCGTCTCTTACGCCGTCGAGCTCCTCCCCAAGGGCACCTACGACCTCTACTTCCGCACCCGCGCCACCATCGCCGGCAGCTTCGTGCAGCCCGCGGCGGCGGCCACCCCCCTCTCCGACCGCGCGTTGTTGGGCGGATCGGCGGGCGCGCGGGTGGAGGTCAGCCTGGCGCCCTGAGCTGGACCCAGCTCACGAGGAGCGCGCAGCCGCCCGGCTCAAGCACCACGGTTGCGGCCGGGTCGCGGCCGGGTGTACCGTCCTCACGGCCTCGGCCGACCGCGTCACGCGCCCCGCCGCCCCCGGACCTCGAATGATCGCCCTCCTCTCGATCCTGCTGTCCTGCCAAACGGGCCGCGTGGGCAGCCTCGCAGGTGAGCCAGGGCCCGCGCGGGACAGCGGAGCCGCACCCACCGGCGATGAGGCCGACGCGGACACCGACAGCGACGCAGACACCGACGCTGACGCCGACGCCGACACCGTCGAGCACCTCGGCGCCGCCGACACCGGCGCCGCCCCCGACGAGGACACCTGGCCCAAGGCCTGCGCTGACCTCTACGACCCCGACCTCCTGCCGAGCTTTGACCTCACCTTCACCGATGAGGCCTGGTCTGGGCTCCGCGCGGCCTGCTCGGCCGGCAGCCAGGAGTACTTCCCGGTCGACTTCAGCTACGACGGCGAGACCGTCGCCGCGATGGCGCGGCTGAAGGGCAACTGGTCGTGGAGCTGTGAGAAGCTCCAGTTCATCATCTCCTTCAACGAGGAGGACCCGGAGGGTCGCTTCCACGGCCAGCGTAAGCTGATGCTCGACGCCCCCTGGTATGACCGCACCCTGATGCACGAGCGCATCGCCTTCCCCCTCTTCGAGCGGCTCGGCCTGCCCTACTCCTGCGTCAACAACGCGCGCCTCACCGTGAACGGCGACTACTACGGGATCTACGCCAACATCGAGCGAATCGACCACGAGTACCTCGAGCGCCACTTCGAGGAGTCGGAGGGCAACCTCTATCAGGGCGGCACCGAGCTCAAGACGAATGAGGACATCGGCGACACGAGCAACCTCCTCGCCCTGCAGGCGGCCACCACCGTGGAGGAGCTCGAGCTGCTGATGGACCTCGACCAGGCCGTGGCCGAGTGGGCGGCGGAGGCGATGCTCCCCGCGATGGACAACTACTGGGCGGGGGTGGAGATCAACTACTATCTCTATGACCACCCGAGCCGAGGCTTTGTCTATCTCCCCTATGACCTTGACCTCAGCTTCGGCGACGGCGCCTACTCGGACGGCAGCCTCGTCTGGCCGAACGCGGTCCACTCCGACCCCATCACCTATGAGCATTATGGCTGGAGGAAAGAGGCCCTCTTTCTCCTCGTGCTGGCCGACCCCGCCTGGTGCGCCCGCTTCGTCGAGGAGCTGACGCTGGCCCGCGCCGCCTACTCCCCCGAGGAGATGTCCGCCCAGGTCGCGCACTGGGACGCCCAGATCGCCGCCTCCGTCGCCGAAGACACGCGCAAACCCTATCCGACCGGCGCCCACACCACCGCCGTGACCTCGCTGCAGAGCTTCTTCGGGGAGCGGGCGGCCGTGGTAGACGCCTGGCTCGCCGAGGGCGGGCACTGCCCGTCTCCCGAGTGACCACCCCTGGGAGCCCCATGACGACTGAGCTCAGCGCCCGCGAGGGAGACATCCTCGCTGTCTTTGACCCGAAGGTGAAGGTCTATCTGTGGCTCCAGATCGCGATCGCCTGCGGCGTCACGATGGTGGGCCTCGTGCTGCTCCCCCCCTGGCTGATCCTCGGCCCCTTCTGGGCGAACCTCTACTTCCAATCCATCGAGGCTCGCCTCACCGAGCGGAGCGTCGTCTATCGGCACGGGATCTGGTTCCGAAAGGAGATGAGCATCCCGCTCGACAAGATCCAGGACGTCTCGCTCCACACCGGCCCCATCCTCAACGCCTTCGGCCTCGCCACCCTGCAGATCGACACCGCAGGCGGCGGGCAGGCCGGCTCGAGCGCCGTGCTCACCGGCGTGAAGGACGCCGAGGGCTTCCGGGCCGCGGTCATCAACCGCCGCGACGCGCTCCACGGTGGCCCGCGCACGGCGGAGTCCGAAGACCTCGTGCTGATGCGCGAGATCCGGGACAGCCTCCGGCGCATCGAGGGGCACCTCGCCCAGCGGGGCTGAGGGCCGGCCGCGCGGACAGGCTCAGTAGGCTCCGTAGCCGTCGTCTGCGGCCCCGCTGCCCGAGATGACCACCCCGATGATGAGGCCGATCGCGGCGAGCACGAGCGCGCCGCCGAGGGCCCGATAGGGCAGGCCTCCCCGCTCCGGCCGCTCCAGCAGCCCGCAGAGCGGTGCCATGCCAATCGGGAGCGCCGCCGCGAGGGGCAGCTCGCTGAAGAGCACGCCGGAGACCAGCATCCCGGCGAAGATGGGGTAGCCCGCGCCCACCACCGCCCGCGCCACGCCTGGGTCGGGCACGCGGAGGGCGAGCAGGCCGAAGAGCCCGAGCGCGGTGGCGACCATGCCGCCGAGCTGGCCATAGATGACCGAGCCCGTGGCCCCGAGCGCCGCCGCGCCGACCCCCGCCGACAGGGCCAGGGCGCCCACCGCGGCCGCGGGCGGGCCCCGGCGGGCCGCCTCGGCGCTGCCCATCCCGCCTGCGAGGAGGGCGAGGGAGCCGCCGACGAGGTAGCCGGTGGTCTGTCCGCTCGACCAGGAATTGTCAATCAGCGGCCGCCCCATCAGATAGAGCAGCCCCGCGAACAGGGGGAGCCGCCGGAAGGCGGACATCGCCCGCGGCTGCAGGCGAATCCCTTCGGCGGCGCCGCCGAAGGCGAAGAGGATCGAGGCCCAGAGGATGAAGTGGGGCCCCTCGACGGGCGGCCACAACATCCGGCCGGCGAGGGCGGTCTGCGCGACCATCCAGGACACCGCCACCCCGAGGGCCGCGAACAGCGGCCGGAGCGCGGCGGGCCCCTTGACGGAGCCCACCGCGAAGAGTCCAGCGACGAGGCCGGGGATCAAGAGGCACTTCACGAAGACGGTGACAGGATCCATCGGCGCTCGCTCCGGGGTGGGGGGGCTACTTCTTCACGCCTTCGAGCGAGATGATGAGCTTCACGTCGGGGCCGACGGCGTCCGGCATGTTGCTCATGCCGTAATCGGCGCGCTTGACGGTGAGGGCGGTGGTGTAGCCCGAGCGGGTGCCGCCCCAGGCGTCGGGGCCGGTGCCCACGTACTCGAAGTCGGTGGTGACCGACTTGGTGACGCCGTGGATCGTGAGGTCACCGGTCACCGCATAGGTGGTGCCGCTCTTCTTGGTGATCGACTTGCTCTTGAAGGTCATCGTCGGGAACTGGGCGCTGTTGAAGAAGTCGGGGCTCTTCAAGTGCTGGTCGCGCTTGTCGACGTTGGTGTCGAGGCTGTCGGTCTTCACGGTGATGTCGACGCTGCTCTTGGCGGGATCGGCGTCCCAGACCACTTTGCCGCTGATGTCATTGAAGCGCCCGTAGGTCCAAGAGACGTTGAAGTGCTTGGCGGCGAAGATGGCCGTCGAGTGGGCGGCGTCAATCTCGTAGTTGTCAGCGAGGGCGACAGAGGACAGGCCGAGGAGGCCGACAGCGCCGAGCGCGCGGAGGAGAGAGCCAGCGTTCATGGGAGCTCCAGAGGAGTGGGTGTGTGACAAACGGCCGAGCGCGACAGGCCTCCGGTGGACCGTCGCCCGACAGACTCGTACGATGTATCCCACCCTGCCGTGCACGGAAGGCTCTGGCCCGTTGCCCCAGACCATACTCCCGTTGCCGCGGGCAGGACAATCGAGCCCCGCCCGCACCGACCCTGCCGCGCAGCCTCCGCGCTCACTCCGGCTTGAAGCTCGGCTTCGACGCCTGCCCCCACTTGAAGGCGGCGTTGCTCACGAGGCTCACGCGGTCCTCGCCCGGGTTGAGCACGAGGCCGAACTGCGCGCTCACCCACACCTCCTCCCCGAAGCCGAGCTCGCTGCCCACCAGCACCGGGAGCCGCCACCCGCCGGGCTCGCTCACCGTGAAGATGGGGCCGGACTCGACGCGGAAGCGCGTGCGCTTCACGCCGAAGCGGGTCATCGCGGCGAGGCCGAGCTCGTTGGGGGCGTCGTCGGCGAGGCCCTGGCTCCAGGCGACCGCCCCGCCCGCCTGCACCGCCGGGCCCACTGGCCCGGCCGCCGAGAGCCAGGCCGAGGCCGCCTCGGAGCCGAAGCCGGAGAGCTCGCCGTCGGGGAAGCGGCTCGTCCAGGCGGTGGAGAGCACGAGCCCGGGCGCGTTCCAGTCGCTCTTCCCGAGCCCGAGGGCCTCGGTCGCGTAAGCCGCCTTGATACAGTCGGCGTACTTGGTCAGGGCGTCGGCGGCGGCCCCCTCGCGGAGGGGCTCGCACTTCTTCCGGGCGGCGTCGGCGGCCGCCTTGTAGGCCGGGGCGAGCAGCGGGTCGGCGCCGTCGAAGAGCACCACCCGCAGCCCGACGGCGCTCCGGAGGTCGCCATTGTCCTCGGCGGCGGTGGCGAGCGAGAGGTAGCTGTGGCCGAGGGTGCGGATCCCCGGCCGCTTCGCGTAGTCGGTGGCCGAGACCTTGCGCAGCAGGCCCAGCGCGCGGGCGCCGAGCTCTGCCGCGCCACCCGCCTTGAGCGTGCCGTCCTCGGCGACAAAATTGCCGGCCGTCACCGAGAAGTCGGTGGGGCTCGAGGGCTCGTCGAAGCGGACCCCCGCGCGGTCGAGGGCGGTGATGGCCGGCGGATCGACGAGGGTGTAGCCGGAGCCGGCGAGCCCCTCATCGGCCGAGGCAGCGGACAGGCAGCGCAAAAAAGACAGGAGCCAGGGGGCGCTCATCGGTCACGCTCCCCGTTCCCCTTATCTTCCGATTTGTCTTCCGCTTTGTCTTCCGCGTCCACCCGCTCGGACCTCCGACGAAAGGAGATCTTGACCTCCTGGGTCGTCACCTGTCGGGCCGCGGCCCGCCCGGAGAGGCGAAAGGGGGGCTCGAAGGCGTTCTCTCCCCCCTGGTGAGCCTCGATGAAGACGTGAAAGGGCACGTCCTCGGCGGGGCCGAAGAGCACGATGAGCAGGCGGATCGCGGGGTCCTTCCCCCGGAGATCGGCCGCGGGGACGGTGAAGCCCTGCTCTCCTGCCGCGGCCCCCGTCGAGCCCTTCCAGGTGGCGACCAGCTTGTCCTCCGAGCGGAGGTGGGCCGTCCAGTCGGCCTGCAGCCCATCTCCGATCCGCACAATGAACTCAATCGGCGGACCTTCCGCCTTGATATAGACTTTTCGCTCTGGGACGCTCGTGCCCATCCTCTCTCCCGGTCAGGCAAACAAGTTAGCACAGGGCCCCCTCCCCCCTCGGACAGCGGATGACCGCCGCCCCTCGCGACTCCTCCCCCGCGGAAGGCCCGCCCCCGGCCGCCCCGGACGGCCCCTTCACCCCGCCGCCACGGCCCCGCGCCGTGCTGGTCTTCATGTCCGCGCCCATCCTCTTCGCCTTGATCCTGATGATCGCGGCGGGCGGGGTGGCCGTGCTCGGCCGGCTGGGCGGCGAGGCGAAGGGGGAGCGCCTCCGCTTCACGCTGTCGGGGGCCTGCGTCACCGACGCCGAGCCCCTGGTGCGCGGCCGCATCGAGGAGATCGGCCTCGCCGATGTGCGGCTCGAGCGGCAGGCGGGCGCGCTGGTGGTAGAGGCCACCATGCCCGGCCTCCCCGATGACAAGACCGCCATCCCCGCCATCCTCGCCCGCCCGGGCAAGCTCGAGCTGCGCCTCGGGGGTGAGCTGATCGGCGGCTCCTCCGGCCTCGAGGACGTCGCGATCCGCCTCGACGAGAGCGGGATGCCCTACGACTGGGTGAAGTGGAAGCCCACCGAGGCCGCGGTCATCCGCGAGGCGATCACCAACAACCCAGAGGGCGAGGTGGTCTTCACGCTGGACGGCGAGGAGCTCGCCCGCCGCCCCAACGGCGCGGCGATGGACAACGACGACCTCCGCATCGTCACCGGCGAGGGCGAGTCGCGCGAGCGGATGCGCAAGGCCGCCGACCGCGCCATCCTCCTCCACCACGGCCCGCTCCCTTGCGCGCTCGAGGTCGGCGCGGTCGAGATCGTGGCCCCCGCCGCGACCGGCGGATAGCAGGCCCTCCCCTCTCAGGGAGAGCTCATGCGCTACCGGGTCACCCTCATCCAGGGAGACGGCATCGGCCCCGAGGTCACGGGCGCCACCACCCGCATCCTCTCGGCGGCTGGCGCTCCCATCGACTGGGAGCCCGCCCCCGCGGGCGGCGTCGCGATGGAGCAGTACGGCGTGCCGATGCCCCAGGTCACGCTCGACGCCATCAAGAAGAACCGGCTCGGCCTCAAGGGCCCGCTGATGACGCCGGTGGGCAAGGGCTTCCGCTCGGCGAACGTGGCGCTCCGCCAGGAGCTAGACCTCTACGTCGGCTACCGCCCGGTGCGCTCCCTGCCGGGGGTCAAGTCGCCCTACCGCGACGTCAACCTCGTCGTGCTGCGCGAGAACACGGAAGACCTCTACGCCGGCATCGAGCACGAGATCAGCCCCGGCGTGGTGATGAACCTGAAGGTGTCCACCCGGCGGGCCGGCGAGCGCATCTCCCGCTGGTCCTTCGAGAACATGCGCTACACCGGCCGCCGGCGGATCCACTGCTGCCACAAGGCGCCGGTGATGCCGCTCGCCGACGGCGCCTTCCTCGACGCCTACCGCGCCGTCGCCGCCGAGTACCCCTACATCGAGTCGCTCGACCTCCCCGTCGACAACCTCGCCTTCGAGCTCGCGCAGGATCCGACACGCTTCGACGTGCTGCTGCTGCAGAACCTCTACGGCGACATCCTCTCTGACCTCGCCGCCGGCCTCGTCGGCGGCCTCGGGGTGGTGCCCGGCGCCAACATCGGCGACCAGGTGGCGGTCTTCGAGGCGGTGCACGGCACGGCCCCCGACATCGCCGGCAAGGGCATCTCGAACCCGCTCGCCGTGCTGATGAGCGCCCTGCTGATGCTCGAGTATGTGGGCGAGCACAAGGTGAAGGCGCGCATCGACCGCGCGGTCTGGGACGTGCTCGAAGAGGGCCGCCACCTGACCGGCGACCTCGGCGGGAAGGCCGGCACGGCCGAGTTCACCGAAGCCATCATCGACAAGCTTTGACCGGACAATCTTTGACCGACGGACGGCTCTCCTCACCAGAGCCGCTCCGCCAGAGCCCAGGAGCCCCGATGGGACGCGCTGTCACCTTGATCCGCGGCGATTGGATCGGCCCCGAGACCACCGACGTCGTCGAGGCCGTGCTCGGTGAGACGGGCATCGAGATCGACTGGGACGTTCAGGACTGCCCCGGCCCGAACCTCTCGGCCGAGCTCCTGGCGAGCGCCCGCCGCACCGGCCTCGTGCTCAAGGCCAAGCTCGACGCCACCCGCGCCAAGGGCCGCCTCCCGCCCACCGTGCAGCTCCGAAAGGAGCTCGGCACCTGGGCCACCGTGCGCCCCGTGCGCCCCGTCCGGGGCCTGCCCGCCCGCTTCCCCGACCTCGACATCGTCGTCATCCGCGAGACGAGCGAGGACATC
The DNA here is from genome assembly GCA_044344255.1 of Myxococcota bacterium. Classification (GTDB taxonomy): domain Bacteria; phylum Myxococcota_A; class UBA796; order UBA796; family UBA2385; genus JBIJDH01. Next base: position 32,280 of record JBIJDH010000021.1, on the reverse strand, counting down.
TACTCGGGCTTCGAGCACGAGGTCACCGACGGCGTCTTCGAGGCGGTCAAGGTCACCACCCGCGCGGCCTCGGAGCGCATCGCGCGCTTCGCCTACGAGTACGCCCGCCGAGAGGGCCGAAAGAAGGTCACGATCGTCCACAAGTCGAACATCATGAAGAAGTCGGACGGCCTCTTCCTCCGCACCGCCCAGGCGGTGGGGGCGGAGTACCCCGACATCAGCACCGACGAGGTGATCGTCGACGCCCTCTGCATGAAGCTCGTGCGCTGGCCGATGAGCTTCGACGTGCTGCTCACCGGCAACCTCTTCGGCGACATCGTGGGCGACCTCGTGAGCGGCCTCGCCGGCGGCATCTCGGCGAGCGCCAGCTACAGCGTGGGCGATGGCCCCGCCCTCTTCGAGAACCCGCACGGCAAGGCGCTGAACCTCGTCGGCACCGGGCTCGCCAACCCGATCCCCATGCTCATCGCCGCCACCCACCTGCTCCGCCACATGGGCGAGGCCCCCACCGCCGATCGCGTGCGCGACGCCATCGACGGGGCCTGCGCCGCCGGCCTCCGCACGGTCGAGTTTGGCGGGAGCGCGGGCTGCCGCGAGGTCCAAGAGGCCGTGATCGCGCGCCTGTGAATCACGCGGCGGTGACGCACACGTCGGCTGGGGCCGATCGAGCGCTCACACTTGCGCGGCGCTTCACCGCGTGGAGCAGCCTGCTCTCGCTGTTCGCCTGCTCAGACGGAGCCCCCTCGTCGAAGGCCCCTACCACCTCTGATACTGAACCCGCTGACTCCGGCCGCTCTGACTCTCATCCGATAGACTCGGCCACCGCCGACTCCGGCGCCCCTGATTCACCGGGCCCGGACTCTCCGGGACCGACGGACACCGACTCCGGTGACCACGACACCGCTCCAGTGCCCCCCTCCGAGATCATCTATCTGGACGGCGGCGACTTCTGGACGTTCAAGATGGCGGGCATGAAGAGCCTCGGAGAGTCGGCCGCTTTTTTGGACGACATCTGGGGGGATGGGCTCCCGGAGATCGTAACGTCAGCCTTTACTGAAGACGGCGGGATGCACACGTCGATCTATATCGTCGATGGCGCGGGTGTGCCCGCCCTGGGAGAGGCGGTGATGATCGAAGACGCCGCGCGTATCGAGCTGTACGGATATGAGTATTCGCTCTTCCCCTACTCCATGGGGGACTTGGACGGGGACGGCATGGGTGACCTCATGGTGTCTCCCCGAACCATCGGCGAGCCGGCCGTCCTGTATTGGGGCAGTCACCTCGCCTCACTGGAGGGGAAGTTCATGGCGGACATCGAAGAGCCGGGGGACGTCTATGTCTATTCGACCTTCGGGAGCGTGAGCTCCGGGTCCGCCCTATCGGCTGGCACTGGAGCATTCTCCGAGCCAAGCGAAATCGCGGTCGACGTAGTCATGAAGTTGTATAGTGCGTTGGCCGTATTCCCCGCGGAGGAGCTGCTGACTGGCGATGCCCTCGTGTTGGACGGGTCGGGTGACGCCATTGTATACACCAGCCTGGACTCTGGGGGAGCTGGTTCGGCCTATCGTGTGGGCTTTCCGGCCCCCTTGGGCGATCTGGACGGGGACGGGCTAAACGAGCTGGTGTTGTACTCAACTGGAACCGATTTTGGGACGCGTGGCGAGATCTTCTATGGAGACTCGCTAAACTTTGACGCCCCCACCTATGTCGAGGACGCCGATGTCATCATCACCCCGCCGCCGGGGATCACCGACATCTGGAATGACTTCCTCGTCACGACGCCGCTCGGCGATACGACCGGTGACGGCATCGATGACCTCATCATGAGCAACTGGGTCCTCGATACCGGCGGTCTGGATCAGGTGGGGACCGCCTTCTTCTGGTCCGGAGACCGGCTGACCTCCCCCACCTCCGTGGACGCGGTAGACGGGGACGTTGAGTTCTTCGCCACCTACCCCTTTGCGCAAGTCGGAGAGTCCGCAGCAGATATCGGCGACGTAGACGGGGACGAGCGCGCTGACTTCTTGCTCCACGGCGCCGGATGGGAGGGGGAATACAAGGAGCGCCCCTTCGTCCACCTCATCCGGGGCAGCGACCTGGCCGGCGGGGGCACCTACGACGTCAACCACGCCAGCGTGGGCTTTCAGTCGGACTACCCTGTGGGGGGTGGTAGCTCCGGGGCGTACGCGGGGCTGCGAGATCTGGATGGGGACGGCGTCAACGATCTCCTGATCGGAGACGCAGATTATGTCGAAGAGACCAGCACTCAGGTGGGGCGCCTCTGGTTCCTCTCCGGGTCGCTGCTCAGCTTCTGACCGCGGTGATCGGTCCAGCTTGGACAGCATCGCCAGCGTGCTCGAACCATCCACGGCGATCGGCCGGGGCTGCCGTGCGCGCCTATCGGTGGTGCCCCGGAACGTGGCCGCCGCTTGAGCTCCCCGAGGCGGAGCGCCCCCGAGGCGGGGCGCACCCCTCGCCGATCTCCGTAGACGGGTTGAACCTCCTCGTCGATCGTGCAGACGACCCGCTCGCCCTCCGCGCGGAGGCCGCGTGGCGGGTGGTGGTCGAGACCGTCGATGTCCACGTCGCCCTGCGACGACGGTGACGCGGGGGCCGCCGGGTCAACGGGCGCCGAGGTGCTCCCGCAGCGGGGTAGGCCTGCGTTGTCCATCCGATCGCCGGCGGGTTACGAAGATGTCTCACCCCGCAGGAGCCTTCAGCCGGAGTTGAGGGCGGCCAACACCAGCGACACCACGGTGACCGAGATGTGCTTGGTGGACTACATCTTCGAGTTCAAGTCCTGCTGATGATGGCTGGGCCTGCGGAGGGCCGAGGGATGGTGTTCGGATGGCCTGGACCTTCGCCGGCAACGCGGCCCACCGGAGCGAAGGCGGCGTCCCGCTGTCGGACGTCTGGTCCCCACCTGAAGACCCGGCTCCAAGGACAGGGCTGTGGACACCGAGCCCTGGGGCCGTCTGGGGCGACCCTCAAGGCGCTTCACATTGGCGTTGTGTACCTTCTCTCTACGTGTTCTATGTCACCGAGTTCGCCTGCCTTGAACGAGACGCGGTCGACATCGCCTCTGCCTACGTCATTCCTGCCCACGAGGGCGGGAACTGGCACGCCGCGCCCAACGAAGACGGGGTATTCCTGACGCAGCTCGAAGGTCCGCTCGCGGGCGTGTATGCCGAGACGCGCGATGGCCGCTTGGATGGGACCCGGTTCAAAGACGATGCCGGCAGCCCGCTCGCGCGCTTCGAGGGCGACGAGGCTGACCTGACCTGGGGGTGGGCGGATGCCTGGTAAATTGTGGTTTCCGGCGCGGCGCTTCACCGCGTGGAGCAGCCTGCTCTCGCTGTTCGCCTGCTCAGACGGAGCCCCCTCGTCGAAGGCCCCTACCACCTCCGATACTGAACCCGCTGACTCCGGCCGCTCTGACTCTCATCCGATAGACTCGGCCACCGCCGACTCCGGCGCCCCTGATTCACCGGGCCCGGACTCTCCGGGACCGACGGACACCGACTCCGGTGACCACGACACCGCTCCAGTGCCCCCCTCCGAGATCATCTATCTGGACGGCGGCGACTTCTGGACGTTCAAGATGGCGGGCATGAAGAGCCTCGGAGAGTCGGCCGCTTTTTTGGACGACATCTGGGGGGATGGGCTCCCGGAGATCGTAACGTCAGCCTTTACTGAAGACGGCGGGATGCACACGTCGATCTATATCGTCGATGGCGCGGGTGTGCCCGCCCTGGGAGAGGCGGTGATGATCGAAGACGCCGCGCGTATCGAGCTGTACGGATATGAGTATTCGCTCTTCCCCTACTCCATGGGGGACTTGGACGGGGACGGCATGGGTGACCTCATGGTGTCTCCCCGAACCATCGGCGAGCCGGCCGTCCTGTATTGGGGCAGTCACCTCGCCTCACTGGAGGGGAAGTTCATGGCGGACATCGAAGAGCCGGGGGACGTCTATGTCTATTCGACCTTCGGGAGCGTGAGCTCCGGGTCCGCCCTATCGGCTGGCACTGGAGCATTCTCCGAGCCAAGCGAAATCGCGGTCGACGTAGTCATGAAGTTGTATAGTGCGTTGGCCGTATTCCCCGCGGAGGAGCTGCTGACTGGCGATGCCCTCGTGTTGGACGGGTCGGGTGACGCCATTGTATACACCAGCCTGGACTCTGGGGGAGCTGGTTCGGCCTATCGTGTGGGCTTTCCGGCCCCCTTGGGCGATCTGGACGGGGACGGGCTAAACGAGCTGGTGTTGTACTCAACTGGAACCGATTTTGGGACGCGTGGCGAGATCTTCTATGGAGACTCGCTAAACTTTGACGCCCCCACCTATGTCGAGGACGCCGATGTCATCATCACCCCGCCGCCGGGGATCACCGACATCTGGAATGACTTCCTCGTCACGACGCCGCTCGGCGATACGACCGGTGACGGCATCGATGACCTCATCATGAGCAACTGGGTCCTCGATACCGGCGGTCTGGATCAGGTGGGGACCGCCTTCTTCTGGTCCGGAGACCGGCTGACCTCCCCCACCTCCGTGGACGCGGTAGACGGGGACGTTGAGTTCTTCGCCACCTACCCCTTTGCGCAAGTCGGAGAGTCCGCAGCAGATATCGGCGACGTAGACGGGGACGAGCGCGCTGACTTCTTGCTCCACGGCGCCGGATGGGAGGGGGAATACAAGGAGCGCCCCTTCGTCCACCTCATCCGGGGCAGCGACCTGGCCGGCGGGGGCACCTACGACGTCAACCACGCCAGCGTGGGCTTTCAGTCGGACTACCCTGTGGGGGGTGGTAGCTCCGGGGCGTACGCGGGGCTGCGAGATCTGGATGGGGACGGCGTCAACGATCTCCTGATCGGAGACGCAGATTATGTCGAAGAGACCAGCACTCAGGTGGGGCGCCTCTGGTTCCTCTCCGGGTCGCTGCTCAGCTTCTGACCGCTTCTGACCGCTGGCCCCGGCGACCACCATGAGCTCGCGGGAGTGAGCGCTCTCGTGGCCCTCCGCCGTGTCGACGATCACCAGATGATCAGGTTTGAGGGTGGACACGAGCCCATGCCCGAGGGCGGCGTCGGTCAGCGGAGAAACTCCACCCAGCGGATGAGGCCCCCGTCGACCGTGTAGCGCACGAGCAGCTCCCCCTCGGTGCGCTCCCCGGTCTCGCGGTGCACGCGGCTCCAGCGCTCCCGCTCGATCACATGCGGCCCAAAGCTCAGGCGCTGATCGACCTCGGCGTTGGGCACGTGGGAGGCGAACATACGCCCATAGGCCACCCGAAAGACCTCGATGCTCGCGAGGGTGACGGCGCCTGCGTGGTCGAGGACGGTGACGTCGGGGTGAAAGCAGGCGGCGAAGGCCTCGAGGTCGGCCGCGTTGTAGGCGATGAGCTGCGCGTCTGCGAGGTTCGCGGCGAGGGTGGAGGCGGGAGCGGCGGCCCCCTCGGGGACGGCGGCGGCGGGGTCTGTCATCTCGGCTCCGAGCTACAGGGGAGAAAGGGCGAAGATGCGCCCGCTGGCGAAGTCGGCGACGTAGAGCTCCCCCTCGGCGTCGCGGCCGAAGGTCGAGAGCTGAATGTCGAAGCGGCCGAGCGCGGTGACGGGGGCCGGCCCCGAGCGGGCGGCGCCGACGGGCGGGAGCTCGAGGGCCCAGATGCGCCCGGAGCCGAAGTCCCCGAAGACATACTTGCCGTTCAGCCCAGAGATCCGCGCGCCCGTGTAGACATAGCCCCCCGTGATCGAGACCCCCTCCGGCCCGTGGGCGTAGGTGTAGATGGGGTCGGTGAGCCCGCCCGCCTCGGGGCTCGGGCAGTCCTTGGGGGGCTTGAAGCAGTGGGTGCCCTCGCGCCGGTTCCAGCCGAGGTTCTGCCCGGATGCCACGACGTTCACCTCCTCCCAGGTGTCCTGCCCCACATCGGCGACGATCAGCCGGCCATCGGGCGCGAAGGAATATCGCCAGGGGTTGCGGAGCCCCATCGCCCAGATCTCGGGCAGACGGTCCGCGCGGCCGAGGAAGGGGTTGTCCGCGGGGACGGTGAAGGGGGAGGTGGCCGTCGGGCGGTCAACGTCGACGCGCAGCATCTTCCCGAGGCGGGTCATGCCGTCCTGGCCGGCGTCCAGCGGGTCTCCGCCGGCCCCACCGTCCCCCCAGCCGATGTAGAGCAGCCCGTCGGGCCCGAAGGCGAGCTGACCGGCGTCGTGGTTGGCGTAGGGCTGCTCGACCTCGAGGATCACCCGCTCCGCGCCGGCCTGCGTGCCGCCCGCGGGGACCGTGAACTCCGAGATGCGGCTGTTGCCGGCCGCGCCGCCGCCGTCGGTCGAATAGTTGACGTAGAGCTTCCCGTTCTCCGGGAACTTCGGGTGAAAGGCGAGGCCGAGCAGGCCTTGCTCGGAGCGGGAGCGCACGGTGAGCGAGAGCAGCTCACCCACCCGCGCCGCCTCCCCCGGGCCTCCGGCGGCCGGGAGGTCAAAGACGACGGCCTTGCCTTGCTTCTCGAGCACCACCACCCGCCCCGGGCGCCCAGGCCAGAACTGGATGTCGGTGGGGGAGCGGGTGCCCGAAATCACCGGCCGGAGCTGCACCAAGAGCGAGGGCCGGGCCGCGTCCGGGCCGTCCTTCGTAGGGGCGAGGGCCCCCTGCAGCGTGGGTGGGGCCGCGGCGGCGGCCACGGCCGGCGCTCCGGCGGAGGGCGGGCGGGCGGTCGGGGCCTCCCCCGCGCAGCCCGCACCGGCCGTGAGGAGGCTGAACGACAGCGCCGCGGCGCCGAGGGCGGAGCGGGGTGGGATGAGCGAGGGGCGTCGACGTGTAGAGCGCATCCCCTGACTCTACCGGCCGCCGCCCGGCCCGTCGATTGCGGCGGCGGCGGCCGACAGGGGTTACCATGCGCGCGCGATCTGGAGCCCCTCGATGCGTCCTTTGTTCCTCTCCCTCGTCCTCCTCGTGGCCTGCGACAAGTCGGCCGAGTCCGGCGCCAAGAGCGCCCCCGCCGCCTCGGCCGCCCCCGCGCCCACGGCGACGGCCGCCGCTCCGTCTCCGGCCGCTGGGGGTGCGTCCACGCCCGGCGTGCAGCCTGGCGATCCGAGCCCGGACACCGTCATCGCCTCCTGGACCGGCGGGCAGGTCACCTACGGTGACCTCTACGGCGAGGTCAAGGGCCAGCTCATCCAGAAGGAGGTCGACTACCTCACCGACCGCTGGCAGACCCAGGCCGGCGCGCTCGACCAGATGGTCACCGAGAAGCTGCTCGAGGGCGAGGTCAAGAGCCGCGGCCTCGCCGATGTCCCCGCCCTGCTCAAGGTCGAGGTCGAGGACAAGGTCACCGCCCCCACCGAGGCCGAGATCCAGTCCTTCTACGAGGTGATGAAGCGCCGGATGAAGGACGCCCCCCTCGAGGCGGTGCGCGATCAGGTCGTGGGCGAGCTCAGCCGCCGCAAGAAGGCCGACCGCTTCCAGATCTACCTGGAGGAGCTGAAGGTGGCCAAGGCCGCCAAGTCTGACATGCCCTTCCCCGAGAACATGCCGCGCGTCACCGTGAGCGTCGATGATGACCCCTTCCTCGGCGCCGCCGAGGCCAAGGTCACCATCGTCCAGTTCGCCGAGTACCAGTGCCCCTACTGCGGCAAGGCCAACCCCACCGTCGAGCGCGTGCTCAAGGAGTACGACGGCAAGGTGAAGATGGTCTTCCGCGACTACCCGCTCCCGGGGCACTCGAGCGCCATCCCCGCCGCCATCGCCGCCAACTGCGCGATCCCGCAGGGCAAGTACTGGGAGCTCCACACCCTGCTGATGAAGAACCAGACCTCGCTCGACGACGCCTCGCTCAAGGGCTTCGCGCAGCAGGTGGGCGTCGACATGGCCAAGTGGGAGCAGTGCCGCCTCGACCCCGCCGTGGCCGACGAGATCACCCGCGACGCCAAGGAGGGCTCGGCCGCAGGCGTGAGCGGCACCCCGGCCTTCTTCATCAACGGCATCCCGCTCTCGGGCGCCCTGCCCTTCGAGATGTTCAAGTCGGTGATCGACCGCGAGCTCACCCGGAGCTGAGCCCCCGCGGGGGCCCGGGCGTCGGGCCAGGAGGCCAGCGTGGGGATTCGAGAGCGCCTCGCGGGAGCAGCACCCAAGGTCGTCGCCGATCTCCTCGGCTGCGACCTCCGGTCCCTGGCGGTGATGCGGATCGGGCTCGGCCTGCTGGTCCTGCTCGACCTCTTCATCCGCGGGCATGACCTCCGCGCCTTCTTCACCGACGAGGGGGTGCTCCCCCGCGCCGCGGTGATCGAGCACCTGAACGCCCCGCTGGCCTTCTCGCTCTACATGGGCAGCGGCCACGCCTGGGTCGCCACGGCGCTCTTCGGGATCGCCGCGGTCTTCGGCCTGATGATGGCGGTCGGCTGGAAGACCCGCCTCGCCACGGTCTGCTCCTGGCTGCTCCTGGTCTCGCTCCAGAACCGGAACACGGTGGTGCTCCAGTCGGGCGACGTCGTCTTCCGGCTGCTGCTGTTCTGGTCGATGTTCTTGCCGATGGGCGCCCGGGCCTCGGTGGACGCGCTCTTGAGCGCCGAGCTCCGCGCCTTGCCCCGACGGGTGCTCAGCCTCGCCACCGTCGGGCTCACCGTTCAGCTCGCCAGCATCTACGTCTTCACGGCGGCGCTCAAGAGCGGCAAGTCCTGGTTTGACGGCACCGCCGTCTACTACGCGCTCAACATCGACCTCTTCGCCAAGCAGCCGATCGCCGGCTGGCTCGCCGCCGATCCCATCGTCTACAAGTTCCTCACCTGGTCCACGCTGTGTATCGAGTGGGCGGGGCCCTTCCTGCTGCTCTTTCCCTGGAAGCGGCCCCTCGTCCGCACCCTGCTCGTCACCACCTTCGTGATGATGCACATGGGCTTCTCGGCGGGGCTGGCGATCGGCCTCTTCTCCTCGATCTGCGTGGCGGGCTGGGCGGGGCTCCTCCCCGGGGAGCTCTGGGACCGCCTCGGCTGGCGGGACGACGCCCCGCCCCTCGCCACGGTGGAGGCCCCGGGGCGGCACCTCGCCTCGGCCCTCGTCCAGCTCGTGGCCGTGGCCGTGGCCCTCGTGCTCTTCCACGAGAACGTGTCTCCCTGGATCTCCTGGCCCACCCTGGGCGCAGGCCTGATCGGCGGGCTGCTGCTCAAGCCCCGCGGGCGGACGCGGCTCGAGCGGGGCGCCCTCCAGGGCCTCCTCGCGGTCTTCATCCTGCTCATCTTCAATTGGAACCTGAGCACGGTGAACAAGGAGCTCTTCGTCCCGCGGCAGCTCCGCTGGATCGGCAACGTGCTCCGCCTCGACCAGCGCTGGGAGATGTTCGCCCCCTACCCGCTGCGCGACGACGGCTGGTGGGTGATCCCCGGCAAGCTCGCGAACGGCAAGGAGGTCGACGTCTGGACCGGCGAGTCGACCGTCGACTTCAGCAAGCCGCCGCTCGTCGCCGACGAGTTCGAGACCTACCGTTGGCGCAAGTACATGCGCAACATCTGGACGAAGGACTACAAGAAGCTCCGCCTCTACTACGCGAAGTACCTCTGCCGGAGCTGGAACGCGACCCACACCGGCAGCGAGCGCCTGCGCACCTTCCAGATCGTCTACGTCAAGGAGCTCACCCCGCCGCCGGGCGGCGAGTGGAAGACCGAGCGCGTGCAGATCTGGAACCACAACTGTACGAGCACGGTGGACTCCAAGGAGCAGGAGAGCACGGTCCTGCCCTCCCCCGGCGACAAGGCTCTGCCCACGCCGGTCGTCCTTCCCGAGACAGAGACCCTCGAGACGGAGCCGCCGCCCGCCGAACGCTGAAGTGGCGCGCGCCTCGACCGCCGCTCAGGCGGTGGTGCCGCTCGCCTTCTTGCGGACCAGCACCACCGCCCCGCCGACGAGCCCCAGCAGGCCGAGGACGGGCCCGAGCACGAGCGGCGAGGTGCTGCGGTACTTCATGTAGTAGGCGAGCCGCTTGTCGGCCGCGATCAGGGGCGCGCCGCCGTTCGGCCCGGTGAATTTCACGGTGGGGAGCGTGGCCTGGATCGCGGCGTCGAGGCCGGCCTCGTCGATGCGGCTGCCGAGGGCCCAGGTCACCATCATGCCGCCGTCGTAGGGCGCCACGAGGAGGCGCACCGGCGCCTTCGGCGAGGGGACCTTGTAGAGCACACCCACGCGGTCAGGCAGGGTAGCGGGCTCGCCCGCGGGCACCGGGGACTGCGCCTTGGCGAAGTAGCGCTGGTGGACCTCCTTCTCGACGTCGGCGAAGGAGTAGCTGTCGAGCGGCGGCAGGTAGTACTGCGTCTTACAGGTGACCATCAGGTCGGGCTCGCCGACGGGCGCCGGGCGGATGCCGGTCCAGCAGCGAGCGGGGTCCAGCTCGGCCACGCCCACCTTGGCCGCCACCTTCGCCACGGCGGGGAGCTCCTCCTCGAGGGGGGCCCGCCAGCCCTCGGGGAGCGTGGCCGCGAAGCCGGCGGCGGCGCTGACCGCGGCGGTGGTCTCGGCGGGGGTCTTCTCGAGGGTCATGTTGGTGAGGATGGCCTCGAGCGCCTTCTCGCCCTTGGCGGCGTTCTTCGGCAAGGTGACCATGCGGGCGTGGATGACCTGCCCGCGGCCCTCGAAGATCATCGAGGTCGAGACCGCCTTGCCCACCTTGGGGACGGTGAGGCCGAGGCGGACGATGCCCGTCTTGCGGCCGGCCAGCTCGGTGACCCCGGTGCTCGACACGGTGACGTCGCTGAAGCCCTCGTTCGGCAGCGTCTGCACGCAGCTGTCGGCCCAGGCCTTGACGTGCTCCTCGTTGACCTCGACCTGGTAGGGCGTGACGAAGACGTGCAGCAGCACGCCGTCGGGCGACTTCGCCTTCAGCTCCCAGTCGGCCCAGGACATCGACTCCCAGCCCTTCGGCAAGGTCACCGTGCCCCCGAGGTCAGCCATGGGGTACACGCCGTCGGCGGCGCGGACGGAGAGGGACAGGATCAAGGCGAGCAGCATTCCGGGGCACTCCTGTGCGAGCGGCGGGAGGATAGCGGGTCAGATGCCCGGGACCGGTGCCTTTGCAGGCTTCTTGCGCATCCGTGACGCGCTCTCTACGAAGGGGCCGGGGCCGCTGTCCCGTTCGTCGCTGCTGCCGATCGCGCTCGCCGCCTTGGCGGCCGCTTCCTGGGTGCTGCTCGGCCTCGACGCGCCCTTGACCGAGGACGCCCTCTTCTGGTGGGCGCCGCAGGGCCTCATCGTCGCCGAGCGGGGGCTGAGCCTCTCGCCGGCGGGTGAGCTCCCCGCCCTGATGCGCTCGGCCACCGCGGAGTCGCTGCCGCAGTGGGCGGGGGGGATCCCCGACTACGCGCACCCGCCCCTCTGGTTCTGGTGGTTGGGGCTCTTCTTTCGCCTCTTCGGCCCCACGGTCACCGCCGCGCACCTCGCCTGCCTCCTCCCCGCGGCGGCCTCGGCGGCGGGCTTCGCGGCGCTCGGCGCCCGGGTGGCGGGCCGGTGGTCGGGCCTCGCGGTGCTGCTGCTGCCGCCCTACCTCGCCCAGCTCCTCCGCCCCGAGCTCGACCTCCCCCTGCTCGCGGTCGTGCCCTGGGCCCTGCTCGCCCTCGTCGAGGGGCGCTGGGGCTGGTTCTTCGCGCTCGGGCTCCTCGCCCCCTGGTGCAAGGAGCCGGGGGTGCTGCTCGCCCTCCCCGCCTTCGCGCGCGCCATGCAGGAGCGCCGCCTCCACCCCGCCGCGCTGGCGCCCCTGCTCGGGCTCGGGCTCTGGGCACTCGTCGGCCCCGGGCTCGCGCGGCCCGAGCACAGCCCGGCGAGCGCCCTCGCCTGGCTCTCTGACCTGCGCTGGGCGCTCCAGCTCGTCTTCGTCGAGCAGGGCCGCTGGGCCTTGCTCCTCGGGGCCGCGCTCGGCTGGCGCGGGCTGCGCTACCCCCCGGTGGGCCTCGGGCTCAGCTTCGGGCTCGGCTGGCTGCTCTTCTTCTCGGGGGTGGCCTTCTTCGTGAGCCGGACGCCGGGGATCGCGTTTACGCACGTCCGCTACTTCCTGCCGGGGATGTGTGTGCTGGTCGTGATCCTCGCCGGCCGCCTGCCCTTCCTCGCGCTGCTCGGGCTGCCCTTCCTCCGCGCGCCCTCCCCCTTCGGCCCGGAGGCCAGCCTCTGGGGCCAGGACGCGGCGCGGGCCGAGCAGGCGGCGGCGCCCTGGATCGCGGCCCGCCTCGACGAGGGGGAGCGGGTGTGGGTGGGCAGCTACCAGGCGGCGGGCCTGAGCCAGCCCTGGGCCGGCTACGTGGAGGCCCCGCTCCACGGCCTCTCGGTCTACGGGCCGGACACGCCCCCCGCCGCGCTGGCGGAGGGCGATCTCTTCGTCGTCGCCGCGTACGGCGAGCCGGCGGGGCGCCTCGGCCGGGAGCTGCCCCTCAGCCCCGAGCCCTCCTTCACCGTCGGGGAGGCCACCGTCTCGGTCTACCGGGTGGGCTCGGTCTATCGTAGCGCTCCCCCCGGACCGAGCGCGCCGCCGCCCAGCCCGGCCGCGGGGGCCCCCGCTGCACCGCCGAGCGCCCCATGACCGCACCGCCCCTTCTGCCCGCCGAGGACCGCGCCCTGCGCGCCTCTGTCGCCTTCGTCTGGCTCGCCACCGGCCTGCTCGTGCTCACGCCCGGCTACCGGGAGGTCGGCGGCGCCTACCTCTCCGACCTCGGCCTGCCGGTCTGGCTGATGCCGGCCACCTGCGCCGCCGAGGTGATGCTCGGCCTCGGGCTCCTCGTGCTGCCGATGTCGGCGCCCCTGGCCCTGCTCCAGCTCGGCCTGATGGCCGGCTTCACCCTGATCCTCGCCGTCCACGAGCCGCTGCTGCTGGCGCACCCCTTCGGCGTGCTGACCAAGAACCTCGCGATCGTGGCCTGCGTGCTCGTCGCCTGGAAGGGGCGGACGGAGGGCTGGAGCCCGCGGGTGGGCTGGGCGCTCCGCCTCGGCGCCGCCCTGCCCTGGTTCACCGAGGGGCTCTTCCCGAAGATCCTGTTCCAGCAGCCGATCGAGCTCGCCGTGGTGGCCGGCTCCCCCTACTCCTGGGGCGACCCCGCCGTCTTCCTGCGGGTGCTCGGGGCCGCGCAGGTCTTGAGCTTCGTCGCGGCGCTCACCCTGCGCGGGCGGCCGCTCCAGGTGCTCCTCTGGCTGCAGGCCGCCGCGCTGCTGCTCCTGCCGCTGCTCGTCTCGCTCGAGCTGCCGGAGCTCTGGGTCCACCCCTTCGGGCCCCTGATCAAGAACGTGCCGATCCTCACGGCCACCCTGCTCTGGAGCCGCCGATGCTCCTCGTGAAGGCGCTGCACATCCTCGGGGCCACGCTCTTCCTCGGCACGGGGCTCGGCAGCGCCTGGTACAAGCTGCGCTCCTGGATGAGCGGCGACGTGCGGGTCATCGCCTGGGCAGACCGCGAGGTGGTGCTGGCTGACTGGGTCTTCACCGTGCCCGCCGGCCTGCTGATGCCGGTGACGGGGCTCTATCTGGCTCACCTCTACCAGCTCCCCTTCGACACCCCCTGGCTGCTCTGGGCGATGGGCGGCTACACGGTGGCCGGCCTCACCTGGCTGCCCGCGGCCGCGCTCCAGCTCCGCATGCGCCGCCTGTCCACCGAGGCCGATCGCGCCGGCGCCCCGCTGCCCGAGGCCTGGCGCTCCGCCCAGCGCGCCTGGGCCTTGCTCGGCGTACCCTCCTTCACGGCCACGGTGGTGACGGTCTACGTGATGGTGACGAAGCAGGCGCCCTTCGGCTGAGCGACGGCCTCAGCTCACGTCGACCTTGGTCTGGCCGGCGCTGTTGATCGAGATCACGCCGCCGTAGCTGCAGTTGAGCTTGCAGGCGTCGGTGAGCGCCGCCTTCTTCCCCACCTTGGTCTTCACGGCGCCCGGCGACCAAGGAGAGGAGGTGGCCGGCACACAGGGCATCGGCGTGAGCACGCCGAGCGCGGCGCTGGTGGCCGCCGAGACTGTGGGGTTCGACATCGAGGTGCACATGCTGAAGGGCGGGATGTTGGTGATGGGGACGTTGTCGTTGACCGTCGCGATCGGCAGGTAGGTGACCGTGTGCGGCGCCGCCGCCACCAGCGCCGAGGGCGCGACCCCGAAGGAGCACTGGATGGGGGCGCCCATCACCACGAGCTTGGCCATGATCTTCCTCCTCATCGAGGGCCGGGGGCTGGCGAGGCCAAACTAAGCGGCGCGGGCCATGGCCACCAGCGGACGCGCCCGGTCCGGCTCAGCCCGCGGTGGGCGCGGTCTTCATCCAGGCGATGAGGGCCTCGAGGGCCGGGCGGCGCGCGGCCTCTCCCCCGTGCCAGGGGCGGCCGTGCGCCGGCAAGACGTGGTGGAAAGGGTGCTGGAGGAGCCGCTCCATCGACTCGATCTGCCGAGGCCAGGACCACCAGCAGACCGAGCGCCCCGCGCCAAAGGGGTGCGGCAGCAGGGGCGCGCGGCCCTCGGCGTGCCAGCCGAGGGGCCCGGCTCCCCAGAGGTGGTCGCCGGAGAAGAGCACCCGGTCTCCATAGAGCAGGCCGACCGAGCCCCGCGTATGACCGGGGAGGGGGAGGATGAGGAGGTCTGCGGCGAGCCGCTCCTCTCCCTCCACGATGTGCTCGACATCCGCCGTGTCGGGCTCGAGGTCGTCCCGGTGGAGGACGCGCTCGGCGCCGAAGCGCGCTCGGATCAGCCGGTGGCCGGCGACGTCGTCCCGGTGGGTGAGGAGCAGCCAGCGCACGCCGCCCAAGGCCTCGATTCGATCAAAGAGCCTGGCGTTCGCGCGCGGCACGTCGATGAGGACGTTCCCGGCGGGGTGGCGGAGGAGCCAGGCGGTGGCGCCGTAGGTCTCCCGACTGGCCCAACCACAGAAATAGACCTCGGCGAGCCCATCGGAGAGGAGCGGATAAGGAAAGGCCTCGGTCGCCTCCCGCAGGGCCTCTGCCGGACCGCCAATGCTGCCCACCGGACAGGCGATGGCCGCCCTCCCGGCGGCGGCGACCACCGCGGTGGCGCCCTCCATTGGCTGCTCGGAGACAAAGGCGTGGTCCTCCGCACCCCCGAAGGTGGAGGGGGCGACCCAGCGGCAGACGCCGCAGTCGACGCAGCTCCGGTCTACGAACCAGGCACCGGGGGCGTTGTCGGGCTGAGGCTGGAGTCGGTTGGCCATTCGGAGCCCCGAACAGCACGGTCTCGCGGCGGCGCGGGAGTGACCGCCATGGCGTCGCTCCGCCTGATGATAGGCTCTCCGCGGGCGCGTTCCACAAGCTGCGCCCCGGAGCCGGGCATGGGGTGGTGGTTGCTGTTCGCGTGTGCTGAGGCGCCGCTCCCTCCTGTCGCGCCGCCGGCTGAGCCGGTCTCGACCGCTGCGCCCCCGCCAGCGCCGAGCGCGCCCGGTCCGAACCCGAACCCGGCGGTCGACGCGGCTCCTGGCCCGCCGCAGGGCTGGCTTCCTCCGCGCGTCACGCCGCCGGCCACGCCCTTTGTCGTCGGCGCGGTGGCCACGGAGGTCGCGGCCTCGTGGCCGATCGAGGCCGCGGTGTCGATGCCAGGGTCGTACATGATCGGGGGCTCGACCGGGATGACCCATCAGGGGGAGCGCGTCCGCGGCGTCGTCTCCGTCGAGGGCGACAAGATCCGGGAGATCAACCTCCTCGGAGCGGCCGGGAGCTGCGACCGCCGCCGGGAGGAGCTCGTGGCCGCGTACGGCCAGCCCTCGACCACGACCGACGCGCCGACGGCCCGGGTTGACCAGTGGCTCGGCTCCGCCTACACGATTCAGATGACGGCGGCTGGCAAGCAGTGCGGAGTGGACTTCCGGGTCCGCTGATCGTCTGGATCGCGCCGCGGGCGCAGCGCCCCGGCGAGGCGGGCGGCGGTGTCGGCGTTCATCACATCCGAGGGGCTGGGCGCGGTCGGGAGGCGCCCCGCCATGCTGCCCGGGTCCGGCCCGGAGGTGCCCGTGTTCGCGCTCCTTGGCGGGCTCGCCGCGGGCCTGCTGCACGTCTCCTCAGGTCCCGACCACCTCGCCGCCCTGGCGCCGCTGGCCACGCGGGACCCTCGGCTCGCCGCGGGAGCAGGCCTTCGCTGGGGCCTCGGGCATGGGGCGGGGGTGGTGCTGCTCGGTGGCCTCGGGGTCGCCCCGCGGGGCGTGATCGACGTCGAGGCCCTCTCCGCCGGCTCCGAGCGCCTCGTCGGCCTCCTCTTGATCGGGGTGGGCAACACTCCGCCACCGATGCGCCGCACCTTCCCCGTCCGCGTGTCGAGCGACGACCTCGGCTGGGACGCAGACTCCGAGCAGCTCCCCCTGTTCCCCACCGATCACCTCACGGTGGAGAGTCCACCTCGACCTGGGACAGCGCGGTCTCAAAGGCGTCCCAGGCAGGTCTCTCCGATCCGTCGCTGTAGCGCAGCAGGCCGATGGTACCGAGGATCTCGGCGATCTGCGCGCCCAGCTCCGGGTATCCGGCCTCGGCATAGGCCTCGGCATAGGCCGCGGAGAGCTCCGGCGACCAGTCCACCATCTGGAAGGCGAAGGCCGCGCGGATCTCCTCGCGGGAGGCCATCCACCGCCCGACCTCGGCGTAGAAGTCGGCTTGCTGGGCCTCGGTGGCGCCGATGGTCGAGGGGATGGCCCCTGCCGGGCAGCCCATCTCCTGGAGCACGATCGGGCGTCCGGAGCTGGCGGAGACGAGCTCCTCCAGCTCGTCGGAGACGACGCTGGCCGGCTGGACCTGGAACGACAGATCCTGGCAATAGTAGTTGAAGACCGCCACGTCTCCGGCCTCGATGACGGGACCAAGGGTGTCGATGCCCTTCTCCAGCGAACCTTGGCGTAGCGTCATCGCGACACCGATCTCGGGGTGGGACTCCTGCACCCGCTCCCGGGCCGAAGCAAGAAAACCGGCAAGGGACTCGACCCAGGCGAGGCCCTCCGCCGAGTCGGGAGCGACGTCGTCCAGGTAGCAGTCCGGCTCGTTGGCGACGCTGATGGCGAAGACATCGTGGCGATCGAGGATGGGCAAGACGGCGTCGAGCAGCGCGGCGAAACGGTCGACGATAAGGGGATCGTCGAGGCGGCGGCCGTCGACGAGGCCATAGGGCTCGCCCTCGACGACGAGGTCGGAGGGAAGGGAGAGACCGTCGCTGTCCACCGTCTCGATGAGCAGATGGACCGCCAGCCCGTCCGCCGTGGCTGCGCGGAGATCCTCGACGAGCTGGCTTGTGTCGAAGCGGCCGGGCGCGAGCTCGATCTGGTCCCAGCCGACGTGGACACGGGCGATTCGCATGCCCGATGAAAGTGATCGTTGCCAGTGGTCTTCGAGAGCCGCTGCGGTCACTTCCGGAGGAGCTTCATAGGTAGGCCAGACGCCGAGATGGTTGCCCGCGGGCAGAATGGGCAGATCTGACACAATTGGAGGGGGCGTGGACGTGTCGGTCACCGTGCCGGTGTCGTCGGGATGTTTGGCGGGGTCGGACACCTGGGTACGACAGGAAAGGGCGAGATGGACGGCCAGGATCACCGAGAAGTGAGGGATTCGAGTGGGCCGCAGGGTGGTCATCGCGTGTCCTCGGCAGACACGCAGAGGTTTCTCCAGGTCTTGAGGATCAGCCATCGGATTCTCCCTCATCGAACGTCGGTTGGAGGTTTCTCAGGGAGCTTCTTGTGGAATTCCGCCATGACGGAGGCGGAGATCCATGGGTTCTCGGAGATCGTCTCCCCGATGCTCGCGGCCTCAGCCGCGCTCATCTCACCGGCGAGGTTCTCGATCGTGCCGCTGAGCCCGGTGGCACCGCTGTCGTCGCCCACGAAGCGCCCGTTCTCTCGGTTGAATCCGTGGAGGCCCTTGCCGCCCACCCACACCACACCTTCTGGGGGAACAGGGCGCATGAACGGCGGGGAGCGGTCACGGCGCTCAGCCTACCACAAGTCCCCGACACCCTCGCCCGCCGGGGTGCGGTCCCGAGAGGGCTTCTGTAGCCCCGATCTCAGGTGCCCCGCCAAAGCTCGCGCCCCGGTCCCGCGGCAAAAGGGGAGTCGTCGGTCTTGCCTTGCCGGGGGCCTCTGCGACCACCGGCGCCCGCGAGGACGCGTTCCCGGTGGGTACCCCGCGGTAGACGACCCTACCCGCCCGGGGCGGAGGGATCAGCGCCATCAGCCGGGACACACGCTCGTCCGCGGTGGGTGAGAGGGCCGCCGTTCCATCCTCGAAAGTCCGCGAGACCCGGGCCGCTTCATCGTGAAACGAACCCGCCCATCCGGCTCCCCCTCCAAGCGGTTTACGGCCAGCGGGGGTCCTACCGACCGTGCCGAGCAGGGCGCGCCCGAGCCGCAGCAGTCCTTCCGGATCCTCCACCTCCACCACGACCCCGGCGTGAAGGTTCCAGCCGTCGCAGGAGGCGCAGAGCGGCGAGTGCTCCCGCTCCCTCCCCCCGATGCGCTGAACCCGGCGCGCCACCCTCGTCGGCGCCCCTCTCACCACGGAGTACCCTGCCACAGCGGCGGCCTGGAAGAGGCGCATCCCCTCGTCGTGAGCTCGTGCTGGCCGAAACCGGACACCGCCCTCCATCCACGCACATAGCCCCCATCCACGAACAGCAGGTGGAAGTAGGGGTTCAGGCGAAGAGAGGACCCGAAGCCGCTCCTCCTCGCGGTCCGGGCCCGCCGGCAGGCGTTGCTGCCTGGGCAGTCCGCCCCCATGGAGGAGAGGTAGACGAGCCGGGGCCGACGCGGCGGGGGCCGACGCCACGCGGATGAGCAGCAGCGTGAGGTGTCGATCGACGGTCGCGTAGCTCTCCTCCCCGCCGGCCCTCGCCGTCACCTTCGACTGGGCGCGGGTGGTGCCGAGGAGGCTGAAGACGAGGTCGGGTGGATCGACCGCCCAGGCCGCCCTCCAGGGCGCCTCTGTCCACGGGAGCTCCTGGACCGTGCCCCGGAGGCGGCGAAGCGCCCCCGGGAGACCGGAGGCCCGCCGACGAGGCGGGCTGCACAGGGGCGATCACGAGGTGCCCCGCGGCGGTCGCCTGATCCACGAGGTTGCGCCCGACGTAGCCCGTGGCGCCTGCGATCCAGAGGGTGCTGCTGATTGGGGCCTCCTACCCCGGCGCTGTGCGGTCGGCCGCCGGCGGGGCCCATCTGCCGCATCCCCGACTCGTTGAGTGGTACATCTACCAGCGGGGGCCGACCTCCTGTTCCAGAAACCAATGCAGACAGCGGTCGACTTCTCGGCGGCCGAGGCGAAACTCGACCATCAGCGAGAGGATGGGATCGTCCTCCTCACCGCTGTGCAGCCATCGGCGATACGATGTGCCGATCTCCACTGCAACCGAGTGCGGCGGGGCTCGGTGACCTTCGGGCTGCGGCCCCGAAGAACGGGAGAGAGCCGACTCGAAAGACTCAGAATGACAGGGCATGCTGCACCTGGTGGAGAGGGTTTGGAGAGGGTGATGAGAAAAGGGGTAGGAAGGAGAAGAGGGTCATACCGGACATGCTGGGCACCAGGACAGGCGTCCGTCCGCAGCAGATGGCTGTGCGCGTGTCACCAGTCACTGGGATTCGCTGCCGGAGTTGCATAGGTACTACCGAGTCCCCTCGGGCTGGGCAAGCGGGAAGTCACAAGATCACAAGCGGTAGGGCCCCCGGGGGGCGAGACCCCCCACATCTTGTGGGTGACCTCCTGTGGGCGACCTCCTATGGACAACCCGGGGAGGCCGTCGATCGGTGGCCCCCCATCGACATCCGGGGCGAGGCCCCCCTATGGGGGGACTCAACCGAGGTCCACATTCTCGGTGATCGAGCAGCTCGTCGGGCGGCTGACCTGGCAGAGGGCGGCCGCGCCTGTAGACCTCCCTGTGAACAACCCTGTGGACTTGCGAGATCCGGGGGCGGTGACCAAGGCAAACCTGCTCCAGAGCAACAGCGGCACGGCTGACCCACATGCCGACGGTCATGGTCCTTCTTGCTCCACCGCATCATCGCCCGACGAGGCGATACCCGCGGCGACGATGAAGACGCCGCACTTGTGCACCAGCGCTCCGACGGCCGGCCCCGGGGGCCGGCCAGGCCGCGCTCCCCTGGAGCGAATGCGACGAGCGCCCGCCTTCGAAAGTCACGTTGGGTCGGCACTCTGAGTCCTCCACTTCTCCCTCTGGGAGAAAGTGGAGCCGCATCGGCGCCAGACGAGGGCCCTTCGCATCTCGAAAACGTTCCCTTGGTTTCATAATTATCATCGATCACCGATCACCCTCACCCGCCCGAGTGCCCCGCTCGGGGGCCCCCTCTCCCACAGGGAGAGGGGGAGGCGGAGGCGGAGGCCCAAGAAACACTCCAGCCTCGCTGGGCGGCGATAGTATCAATCGAAAGCCGGCGGAGCCGGGAAGAGGATCATGCAGTTGGGCTCTCTGTGAGAGGTGTTCGGCCTCGCGTGAGCCCAGCCGGTTGTGAGGCATGTCGTCTTCGTGCTCCGCCATCGGACTGAGCTCTGAGCCCCCTTCAACCTCCTCCTCCCGGCTCTGCCGGGGGGAGGTGGCGCCTTCGTGGCGCCGGAGGGGGGCCGAACCCACGCCAACCGATCATGCGAAGCGCCCAACGCCAATACGGTCGCAGGCAATCGACGCTCGGAAGGAGGCGCACCAACACCGAGCCTCATCGGGAGCGCCGCCCCCCTCCGTCGCCGATGCGGCGACACCTCCCCCCGGCGGAGCCGGGAGGAGGATCTTGCGGGCGCTCCCAGCAGTCCGACGCGTGATCCCGCGGGAGAGGCGCGCGGCCAAAGCTCGCGCCCCGGTCCCGCGGCAAAAGGGGAGTCGTCGGTCTTGCCTTGCCGGGGGCCTCTGCGACCACCGCCGCCCGCGAGGATGTGTTCCCGGCGGGTACCCCGCGGTAGACGCTCGTACCCGCCCGGGGCGGAGGGATCAGCGCCACCAGCCGGGACACACGCTCTGAGCCCCCTTCAACCTCCTCCTCCCGGCTCTGCCGGGGGGAGGTGGCGCCTTCGTGGCGCCGGAGGGGGGCCGAACCCACGCCGACCGATCATGCGAGGCGCCCAACGCCAATACGGCCGCTGGCAATCGACGCTCGGAAGGAGGCGCACCAACACCGAGCCTCATCGGGAGCGCCGCCCCCCTCCGTCGCCGATGCGGCGACACCTCCCCCCGGCGGAGCCGGGAGGAGGATCTTGCAGGCGCTCCCAGCAGTCCGACGCGTGATCCCGCGGGAGAGGCGCGCGACCTCCGCAGCGTCGGGAGGCTCCCCCACGCTTGAGGAGGCGCACCACCGCGCGTCGGGTTCACCCTCCGTGGCCTCGGCCTGCTCCGCCGCTGCTCGGCTCGACCCGCACGTAGCGCCAGTCGTCGTGCGGCTCCCCGCGCAGGATCTCGCTGCCGATGAGGCGCCCCTGGCAGACGAAGCCATGCTTCTCCAGCACCCGGCACGACGCGACGTTCCCCACCGTGACGGTCGCGCGCAGCTCGCGTACGCCCGATCGGACGAGGTGCTCCACCACCGCACCCACCGCCTCCGTCGCCAGGCCCTGCCCCCACACCGCCGGGGCGAGCACGTAGCCCACGTTGGTGGCGACCCAGTCGGCGTCCACGTCGGCGTCGAGCTTGCCCAAGAGCGCCCCGTCCGAGGTGCGGCGCAGCGCCCAGGCGAGGCGGGCCTCACCGGCCTCGTACCGGCTCTCCAGCCGGGCCCAGCGCGCCCGCAGGGTCGCGACCGAGTCAGACCGGAGCGGCGGGATCCACCGATGGGTGCGCGCATCGGACAGGATGGGGAACAGCGCGTCGGCGTGGTCCGCGCAGAGCGGCTCCAGCCGCAGGCGGGGGGTGGAGAGCGCCCCGGCGAGGCGGGCGGCGGTGTCGGCGTTCATCACATCCGAGGGGCTGGGCGCGGTCGGGAGGCGGCCCGCCATGCTACCAGGGGCCGGCCGGAGGTGCCCGTGTTCGCGCTCCTTGGCGGGCTCGCCGCGGGCCTGCTGCACGTCTTCTCAGGTCCCGACCACCTCGCCGCCCTGGCGCCGCTGGCCACGCGGGACCCTCGGCTCGCCGCGGGCGCAGGCCTTCGCTGGGGCCTCGGGCATGGGGCGGGGGTGGTGCTGCTCGGTGGCCTCGGGGTCACCCTGCGGGGCGTGATCGACGTCGAGGCCCTCTCCGCCGGCTCCGAGCGCCTCGTCGGCCTCGTCTTGATCGGGGTGGGCGCCTGGTCGCTCCGCGCGGCGGTGCGGCTCCACCGCCACCCCCACGGGCACGGCCCGGACGAGGAGCACGCGCACCGGCACGACCACCTGCACAGCCACCCGCCAGGCCTCGACCACGCCGCGTCCGAGGCCCACACCGGGCACGGGCACGCTGCCTTCGGGGTGGGCATGCTCCACGGCGCCGCCGGCACGGGCCACCTCTTCGGGGTGCTCCCCTCCCTCGCCCTGGCCCCCGCGGACGCGATCGTCTGGCTCGGCGCCTACTTCATCGGCGCCGTGGGCGCGATGGCCGCCTTCGGCTTCGGCCTCGGGCGGATCGCGGCGATGCAGGGGGAGCGGGGCCTCCAGCGGATGCTCGGTGGATCGGGCCTCGTCGCCATCGGGGTGGGCCTGGCCTGGATCGGCGTGGGGCCCGTGTAAGGCGTAAGGCGTAAGCGGCCTCAGCCGGCGGTCCCCGTATCCTCACCGCCCGAGTCCCCGGCGGCCTCCGGCTCGGCCGAGACGAGGGTCACCGTTCGGCAGAGGGGGTCCTCCTGGCCCGCCTCGTCGTGCTCCGGGCAGGCGAAGACCGCGTGGTCACCGCAGATGTCCCAGGCCTCGATCGGGATCAGCACCCGGTCCTCGGGGTTGGCGGCGCTCTCGAGGTCGGCCAGGGAGAGCTCGATCTCCCAGCTCCGAAATCCGACCAGCGTGGGTGTGACCTTTCGACCCAGCACCCGCACATCGGTGACCGCGAGGCCGTCCTCGCGGCTCGCGGAGCCGAGGAGCTTGAGCGGACCGCTCACCTCGCGCGCGAGGAGGGGCGCCGCGAGGGCGATGACGGGCCCGTCACCCGCGTTGCAGTCGAGCAGGACGTCACCCTGGTTGCTCATCTCGGCCCAGCCACAGGCGGCGAGCAGCAGCGACAGACCCGACCAGTAGACAGAAGAAGAGGTCATTTCGTGTGCCTCCACAGCTCGGGCGAGGGATAGACAACGAGGGCCATGCCGGGCTCCCAGCTCTGCTGCTGGACCTCGGTGGCCGGCAGGACGGGCAGGCCGATCTCCAGGCCGTCCCGGAGCGACGGCACCTTCCGCAGCACGAAGCAGGGAGCGAAGCTGAGGTTGTCCCAACCGAAGTCGAGGCCGACATAGAGAGAGCTCAGCACCGTGACCTTGAGGTCGTTGATATCGGCGAGCCCGAGCGCCATCGTCGGCCCCACTCGAAAGCCTGTCGCCGACTCGGGGCGCCGGTGAAAGAGCTGGGTGTAGCCGATCAGAAATTCGGCGTCCCAGGCGCTTCCGGTGTGGCGCACCACAGAGATATCGGCGTTGTCCGGCGCCGGGGCGACCTCATAGGACTGCGACGCGACCGCGCCATAGAGGGCCGACACGCCGACCCGCACGGAGCCTGTGTAGGTTCGCTCCACCGCGACCACCATCTGGAAGTCGCTCCCGCCGAGGGACCACCGCTCGGGTGAGAGCGCGGCGTTGAGCGCGTCGAGCTGCACCTTGTCGGGCGCCGCGGCGCCCGCGCGCAGGGGTTGGAGGAGCGCCAGCAGGTCCTGCTTCATCCCGGCGTCCACCGACTTGGCCGTAGCCAACAGGTCCGCGAGCGCGGACGCCGCCTTGGCGGAGCCCTCGAGCTCAGCCTTCGTCGGGACAGCGGTCGCTGTCGCCGTGGCGGCCAGGGCCTTCAGGTAGTCGGCGGCAGCCCGCAGACCGACCAGGAGGTCTTGGGCTCCGTCCTCGTTCACCCACAGGCTCAGCTCTACAGGCCCAGGCAGGAACGCGTCCAGGACCACGCTCTCGTAGACCAGCTCGGACGTCTGGTCGCTCCCGGCGCCGCCGACATCCCTACGCTTGGGAGCTCCGTCGTTCCCCGCGCCAGGTGTCTCGGTGGCGGGGAGCCACACGCCGCGCTGACCCGCAGACTCCACCCGGAGCTGATCACCTGAATCGCGTCGAATCAGCAGCTGAATGGCCTGATGGGCCATGGGGTTCCGGTCTGTGTTCCAGGTGCTCGGGCTCATGAGCTGGGCGGGGCCCGCGCTGTCTACACAGATCGTGTAGACGGTCCCACGCCCCTCCTCCACCTTGGTGCTGAATGCCCGGCGAACCCAGAAGCCGTCGGGCACCGTTCCGGTCAGCAGCGCCCCGCAGAGCGCGCTCCACTCGGACTCGGCGGTCGCCCCCGCCACCCCTGTCGCCGCTGAGGCGGCCGGGCTGAACGACAGCGCGGTGGCTGCGGTGGCTGCGGTGAGACCCCTGAGCGCGCAGGCTCGCAGCAGGGGGTGGGGCGCTCGCGCACGTGCCGATCGCCCGAGGGTCATCGGGTCCGACATGATTGAGTCCGGGCAGGGAGGATGGACGGACAGCGCGACCGACATGGACTGCCGCGTCCGCCCGATCTCCCCTATCGCGATGACTGTGCCGTGTTCATCCCCCGAACGGGGGATGTGACGCAGGACAATCTCAAGCTCTCCTGCGCACACATTTCACGCCACTCGCGGCGCCTATGACACAGATGGGGGACGTTTACCGTGCGCGCGCGAGGAGGCCGACCGAGCCTCACAGCGACGCGGCGAAGACCTCCACGAGCTGGTCGATCTCACCGGCCGTGATCGTGAAGGGCGGCAGGAAGCGCACGCCCTCGGCCCCCGAGGCCACAGCGAGCACGCCCCGCTCGCGCATCCCGTCGAGCACGGGGCCGTTCGGACGGCCGAGGTGGGCCGCCATCAGGAGGCCGGCGCCGGTCACCGACACGCCCGTGCCCTCGAGGCCGGCCCGCAGGCGCGCGCCCATCGCGGCGCAATTCTCCCAGAGGCGCTGCTCGAGGATCACCTCCAGCACGGCCTTCCCGGCGGCGCAGGAGATCGGGTTGCCGCCAAAGGTCGAGCCGTGGTCACCGGGCTGGAAGACCTCCTGGAGCTCCGGCTTGAGGGCCATCATCACGCCGAGGGGGAGACCGCCGCCGATGGCCTTGGCCATCGTCACCACGTCGGGCCGGGGCTCGACCCGCAGGACGCCCTTCCGGCCGAGGCCGCACTGGATCTCGTCGTACGCGAGCAAGGCGCCGTGGGCGTCGCAGGCGGCGCGGATGCCGGCGAGGTTCGGGACGGGCAGGCAGCCGCCCTCGCCCTGCACGGGCTCGAGGAAGACGGCCAGCGTCTCCGGGCGCACCTCCTCGGCCACCCGATCGGGAGACACCACGCGGAAGCCGGGCACCAGCGGGCCATAACCCTCCTGATAGGCTGGCTTCGGGGTCATCGCGAGGGCGAGCAGCGTGCGGCCATGGAAGGCGTGGTCGAGGACCAGGATCTCGGTCTTGTGGTGCAGGCCCCGCCGCCAGGCCCACTTGCGGATGAGCTTGACCGCCGCCTCGTTGGCCTCGACGCCGGAGTTTGAGAAGAAGACCGCGCCGTCATCAAAGGTCTGGGAGAGCAGGGCCGCGAGCTCGCTCACCACCGGCACGGTGTAGAGGTTCGAGGTGTGCGAGATGCGGCCGAGCTGGGCCTGGATCGCCGCCGTCACCCGCGGGTGGTCGTAGCCCAGCGCCTGGACGGCGATGCCGGTGGCGGCGTCGAGGTACCACTTGCCCGTGTCGTCCTGGACGCGGTGGCCCTGCCCGCGGACGAGGGTGAGGGCTGGCTGCTTGTAGGTGTGGAGGAAGGGGTGGCGGGCGCTCGGCATCGAGATCTCGGGAGGGGAGAGGGGCCCCGCAGGCGAGGCGAGGCGAGGTCAGGGCAGGAAGGTGGTGCCCGTCTGCCCAGCGAGGGCGAGCGAGACGGCGTGGGGAACGCGCCCATCGGCGATCTGCACCCCGGCGACACCGGCGGCGAGGGCGGCGAGGCAGCCCTCCACCTTGGGGATCATGCCCCCCGCGATCACGCCCGCGGCGATCCAGGCCCGCGCCTCGGCGGCCCGCAGCGTCGCGACCGGCGCCCCGTCGGGGCCGCGCACGCCGGAGACGTCGGTGAGGAAGACGAGGCGGTGCGCCCCGAGCGCCCCCGCGACCGCCGTGGCCACGCTGTCGGCGTTGACGTTCAAGGGGGCGAGCGCGGCGTCCACCGCCACGGGTGCCACCACCGGCAGCAGGCCCGCGGCGAAGAGGACGTCGAGCAGGCCGGTGTCGACGGCGGTGATGTCACCCACACGACCGAGGTCGACCGGCTCACCGGTGGCGGCGAGGCGGTGCGCCCGCACGGTCGCGCGCAGCCAGCCGCCGCCGTCCTGACCGGCGAGGCCGAGGGCGCGCACGCCGTGGCGGCCGAGGCCCGCGACGAGGTCCCGCGAGATGCCGCCCACCTGCACGAGCTGGGCGACGCGCATGGTCGCCTCGTCGGTGACGCGCAGGCCATCGACGAAGCGGGGGCTGAGGCCGAAGCGCTCCCCCCAGCGGCTCACCTCGGGGCCGCCGCCGTGGGCGAGCAGCACCCGCTGGCCGGCGCGGTGGAGGGCGGCGACGTCGGAGAGCACACCCTCGGCGAGGGCGGGGTCGACCATCGCCGCCCCGCCGTGCTTGATGACGATCACCCCGCCCACCGCGGAGGGGGCGGCGCCGATCCCGCTCATCGCTCAGCTCCGGTAGTCAGCGTTGATGCTGACATACGCCGCGGTGAGGTCGCAGCCGAGCGCCCGGCCGTAACCAACCCCGGGGAGGCGCGCGGTCACCCGGGCCACCGGCGGCTCCATCGCGGCGCTGGCGGCGGCCTCGTCCCAGGGGACGGGCTGGCCGTCGCGCAGCACGGGGACGTCGCCGAGGTCGAGGTCGAGCCGGTCGAGGTGGGGGACCCCGGCGGCCCCGAGGGCGCCGACGATGCGGCCCCAGTTCGGGTCACGGCCGAGCACCGCCGCCTTGAAGAGGTGCGAGCGCACCACCGACTTGGCGGCCGCGCGCGCCGCCTCGTCGCTGTCGAGCCCCATCACCACGACCTCGAGCAGGGTGGTGGCGCCTTCGCCGTCCCGCGCGATGTCCTCGGCGAGGGCGCCGGCCACGGCGGTGACCGCCCGGCGGAGCGCCTCCCAGGCCGGCGTGCCGGGCGCGGCGACGGGGCCCTGCCCGGTGGCCTGGAGGATGACGGTGTCGTTGGTCGACATGCAGCCGTCCACCGACACGGCGTTGAAGGTCTCGGCGGTCACGGCGGCCAGCAGGGCCTGGAGGTGGGCGGCCTCGACCGCGGCGTTGGTCACGAGGAAGCCGAGCATGGTGGCCATGTTCGGGTCGATCATCCCCGAGCCCTTGGCCATGCCGCCCACGATCACCTCGCCGTCTTGCACGGCGTGGGACTTGGGCGTCAGATCGGTGGTGAGGATGGCCCGGGCCGCCCGCGCGCCGTCCGTCCCGAAGGCGCCCGCCGCGGCCTCGATGCCCAAGAGCAGCCGGCCCATCGGCATCGGCACCCCGATCACGCCCGTCGAGCAGACGAGCACCTCGGCCGGCGTGCAGCCGAGGAGGGCGGCCACCCGCTCCGCCGAGGCGGCCGTGTCCCGCGCGCCCTGCTCACCGGTGGAGGCGTTGGCGTTGCCCGCGTTGACGAGCACGGCGCGCACGGGCCCCGGCACGCGGGCGCGGGTCCAGCGGCAGGGGGCGGCGGCGGCGGTGCTGGTCGTGATCACCGCGGCGGCCGTGCCCGGCGCGTCCAAGATGATCACGTCGTCGCGCAGCTTCTTGTTGCCCTTGATGTCGGCGCCGGCGATGCCCACGCGCACGCCGGGCACGCTCGTCCAGTCGCCGCCGGGCAGGAAGGTGACCGCCGCGGCGGCCGGGCGGGTGAGCGGCGCGGGGGCCCCGCTGGGCAGGGGAGCGGTCATGCGGCCACCGGGACGGCCACAGCGGGCCGCAGATCGACGGTGAGGAGGGCCTGGCTGCAGCCCCCGAGGCGAGCGCAGCCCCGGCACGAGGCGGCGGCCTTCTTCGAGACGGCGACGCCGAGCTCATCCTGAGCGGGCTGCAGCACGCGGAGGCCGCGGGCGCGGGCCCAGGGGGTGTCGCCGATCGCGGTGAAGCCCTGTCGGCTGAACCAGCCCGGGACGCCCGTGAGCACGACGGCGGTGTGGGCGCCGCGCTCGCGGGCCTCCTCGAGGCCGGCGGCGACGAGGGCCTGACCGACGCCCCGACCGGGCTCGGCGGCGATGACGGTGCCGAGCTCGATCACGCCCGCCGTCCAGCTCGACAGGGAGAGGGTGCCCACCACGACGCCGTCCTCTTCGGCGACGAGGAACTCGGCCGGATGAAAGGTGTGGGGCAGGACGGTGCCGCGCGCGACCTCACGACGGATGAGGCGGACAGCGGAGAGGGCGTCGCCCGCGACCGCGGGGCGAATGACAGTGGCCATGAGTCCCCCCAAGGGGCCCAGCCGACGCTGGGCTTATGGGTAGTCGGGGTAGAGGTTGATGCCGCGGGCCTCGGGCAGGCCCTGCGAGAGGTTCCAGCACTGCACCGCCTGGGAGGATGCTCCTTTGCCCAGGTTGTCGATGGCAGCGAAGACAGAGATGACGCCGCGGACGGGATCGACCGTGGGGAAGACCCGGCAGCGGCCGGTGGTGCGGACCTCGCGGGTGGAGGGCGGGCTGTCCGTCACCTCCACGAGCGGGCAGTCTGCGTATCGGGAGACGAAGAGCGCCCGCAGGGCGGCCGCGCTGGGCAGCTTCGCCGGGCGAGCGTGGACGGTGGCCAGCATCCCGCGCCGCATCGGCACGAGGTGCGGCGTGAAGACCACGGGGACGCCGAGGGTCTGCTCGATCTCCGGCACGTGCCGGTGCGCGCCGCCCACGCCATAGGCCGCCGCGGCCTCCCCCACCTCGCAGTAGAGGTTGCGGGTGTTGGGGCTGCGGCCCGCGCCCGACACGCCCGAGAGGCAGTCTGCGACCAGCCAGTCGGCGAGCCCACCCTCGACGAGGGGCAGGGCCGCGAGCGCCGTGGCGGTGGGGTAACAGCCGGGGACAGCGATCAGGCGGGCGCCCGGCAGGGCCGCGCGGTGGAGCTCCGGCAGCCCATAGACGGCCTCGGCGAGCAGCTCGGGGGCCGGGTGGGCGGCGCCGTAGGTCGCGGCGTAGACCGCAGGGTCGCGCAAGCGGAAGTCGGCCCCGAGGTCAATCACCTGCAGGCCGCGGGCGCGGCAGTCACGCCCGAAGGCCCCGCTCAGCCCGTGGGGCAGGGCGAGGAAGACGGTGTCAGCCACGGCGGCGATGGCGTCGACGTCAAGCGCCTCGACGGGGGTGGGGCCATAGGCCGGCCAGGTGGCCGACAGGGGCTCCCCGGCGGCCTTCCCGGCGCCGATCCAGGTGATCTCCGCGTCCGGGTGCGCCGATAGCAAGCGGAACAGCTCCACGCCGGTGTAGCCGCTGACCCCTGCGATGGCGACACGATGAGACACGAGCTCCACGCCCCCCTAAAGCTGCATGGATATACACCGAAGTGGATGATTATGCAAGGGAACGGGGCCAACCCGCCCCTTACAAAGGTTGTTCGTCGCGAAAGTCCATCCACTCCCCCCGGCCGCCGCTCAGCCCTTGAAGGTGAGCAGCGGCCGCATCCGCGCCACGACCCCCACCATCCCGGCCCTCACCTGCGCGTCGATGACGGCGCTGATCGGCTTGTAGCCGGCCGGCGCCTCCTCGATGATCCGCTCCTCGCGCAGGGTGTGGCACTCCACCCCCTCGAGGCCGAGCGCCGCATGTTCCACGTGGCCCATCTCCCCGCGGGAGCGGCTGCGCCCCGCGCCGTGCGAGGCCGAGGAGAGGAAGCGCGGGGCCCCCTTCCCCACGAGCAGGTAGGAGCTGCTGCCCATCGAGCCCGGGATGAGCAGCGGCTGGCCCGGGTGCGCCGGCGTGGCCCCCTTTCGGGCGACGAGGCGCCCCTCCTCGCGGAGGGTGATGTTGTGCGGCACATCGTAGACGAGCGGGGAGGAGACCTCGCCCATCACCGCCTCCAGGCGGGTGCGGAAGAGCTCGGCGAGCAGCGCCCGGTTGAGCCAGGCGTAGTGGGAGGCGGCGGCCTCGGCGCGGAGGTACCCCTCGGCCAGATCTGGGCGCGCGCGGGTGGAGATCGGGAAGATCCCCCCCTCGGGGTAGCGGTGCCCCGCCGGCCAGGCGAGGCGGGCGCAGTCGGCCCAGATGGCCCCCACCGCCTTGCCGACGTTGCGGGAGCCGGAGTGGATCATCAAGGCCACCTGCCCCACCTTCACCCCCCAGGCGTACGCGAGGCGGCGGTCGACCACCTCCTCGACGACCTGCACCTCGACGAAGTGGTTGCCGCGGCCCACCGTGCCGAGCCCGTCCTCTCGCACGACGGCGTCCGCCTCGAGCAGGCTGTCGGGGAGGATCGAGGGGTCACCCGCCCCGAGGTGGCCCTGGAGATAGACCCGATCGATCTCGCGGCCGAGCCGATCGAAGTCAACGGACCGCAGGCGCCCGAGCGGCCGCCGCTGCCCCTCGTCCCAGAAGCCGGGGAGCCCGTCGCGGAGCGTGGACTCCATCGCCCGACCGGTGAGCGCGATGTCGCGCGTCCCGAGCAGGTAGTCGCCGCGCAGGAGTGCGACCAGCTCCGCCTTCCGGGAGAGGAGGCGGTCGAGGGAGAGGTCGGTGACGTGCAGGCGCATGCCACAATTGATGTCGCCGCCCACGATGCCGGGGACGACGACCCCGTCTGTCCGCGCGACAGAGCCGATGGCCACGCCGCCGTCTCCCGGGTGGAAGTCAGGGGTGGCACAGACACAGTCCACTCGCCCCCCGTCGGGGTGGCGGATGGTGGTGAGGTTGACGAGCTGCCGCAGCGCCTTTCCTTCGAGGGGGAGGCCCTCGGGGAGCAGCACTTCGGCGGGCGGGCCCGAGGGGTCCGCGTGGTTTCGGATGGTGTAGACACCATCCGCATAGGAGACATCGAGGCCCTCGCGCGACAGCGCGCGGAGGACCCGCACCAGATTGGCAGACATAGGAGCACCGGACGCCCGCCACAGGCCGGAGCCCGGGGGACGCTGGGAGAGAAGCGGGGGAGGACCGGGTTCAGCAGCCGCGGTCTCTTTGGCTCTCGCGCCGCCCCCCTATCCGACGGGCGGCGCCCGTCAAGCCCGCTTGCCCGTTTCGCCCCCGCTCCGCCTCAAGCCAGCGGCGAAGCTCCCCTCCGCAGGGTACGACCCACACCGAGACCGTTCCACTCCACGCCCAAACCACCTCAGCCTCGGAGAGCCCAGCCCATGCACCCCACGCTCATCCCCCTCGGCCTGTCCCTCCTGCTCTCCCTCTCCGGCTGCACCGGAAAATACGAGTCCGACGACACCGGTGGCAGCTCCGATGGCGGCGACGGCAGCGACGGCACCGGCGGCGACATCAGCCCCGCGCTGGGGCACTGGACCTCCATCGACGAGGAGATCACCAATGACACCTGCGGCTTCACCATGGACAGCGGGAGCCCCGTCGGGGGCTACACGCTGGCCGACGCGGGCGGCGGCGCCTACGCCGTCACCCTCGACGCGGATGATCCCTCGGCCGAAGTCGAGACCACCTGCACCTTGAGCGGCGCCGCCATCTCCTGCGAGCCCGGCGAGCTCGTTCAGGACGGGACCTCGGACGGGGTGGACCTCATCGCCACCCTCTCGATCGAGCTCAGCGGGGCCTTCCAGGACAACCGCTCGATGGACGGCGCCGCGCACTTCTCCGCCGAGTGTGAGGGCGCGGACTGCGACCTGCTCATCTCCTCCGACGGCTTCGCGACCCTGCCCTGCGGGATGGACCTCAGCTTCTCCTCCACCGCCGACTAGCCGGGCGCGGGCCCGCTCGCGGCGGCGATGTGCAGCGCGTCGGCTACGCTGATCGCCTCGCGGGCTCGTGGCGGTGTCCCGGGCAGTTCGTGTGGATCGGCCGAGGCGAAGAGGAGACCCGGACAGGAGACAGACGCCGAGCGCTCCAACCACCGGCAGGCTCGCCCGCCCACACGCGACCTGGAGGGCGGGGGACCGCACGCGGGAAGGCCCAGATGTTAATTGGGAGTCCTGAGAAGAAAGTGCCGCTCCCGGACCGACCTCCAGAGGGCGGAGGTGGCCGGTCGGGGGTCGGGGTGCCCCCACTCGGTTCGGCGGGGGCCATGCGGGTGTCTCCGGCCGGACGCGCAC
>JBIJDH010000020.1:0-149757 GCA_044344255.1 Myxococcota bacterium | reverse complement strand
GAGGAGTGAGCCGAACGAACCGATGTCTCTGAAGGAGGAGCGAAGGCCAGGAAGGTCGAACGAAAGGACGACCCGACACCCCTGGTGCTCGAGAAGGGAGGAACCTCGTAGACCCGCAGCATAAAACTCTGCAAGGTCAAGGAGGACGGCTGGAAAGACCAACGACCAGCGACCCGGAACGAGTGGGAAGCCCAGGCTGCGCCGCAACGCAGGCTGAGTGAACCCAGGACCTTGAAGACCCCGCTGACCCCACGAGAGGCAAGACAGGCGACAACGCGAAGGGCAACCTGAGCCGCGCCCGCCGTCTCCCCGAGTCCCCGCGCACACCTCTGCAGGGGAACCCACCGCCACCCGACGCCAAGAGACCCTCCAACGTAAGTTGGAGGGTTTTTTCTTGGCCTCCCGCCGGCTCAGAGCGTGAAGGTGAAGTCTTCGACCAGGGCGCCCGGCAGCCGCGCGCTGTCGGTCGAGCGCTGGAAGTAGGTGTCCGCGCTCAGCCGGAAGTCGCGCTCGGCGGTGAGGCCGATGAGCTTGTCACCGAGCACGTTGTAGGCCGTCTCGTCGAAGCGCATCACCGGGATCGGGGCGACCACCTCGCCGTCCTCCACCCAGAAGGTGGCGAAGCGGGTCATGCCGGTCATACGGCAGGCGTTGCGGTCCGAGTAGTTCAGGTACCAGAGGTTGCCCACGTAGACGCCCGTGCCGAGGCGACGGAGGACCTCGGCTGAGGGGATGTCGCCGCCGGCCATGTCGAGGGAGACGGGGTTCTCGGAGGCGGAGGCGCCGTTCGCCGGGACGCCGTACTCGCGGGCCGTGCGCGGAGAGACGAGGGCCCCCGCCCAGGCGCCCCCCTCGATCAGCGGCACGCGGTCGGGCTTGACGAAGCCGTCCTCCTGAAAGTCGGGGGCGACGCCATGGGCGGTGTCTTCGGCGAGGGAGACGGAGGGGTGCAGGCGGCGCTCACCGGTCACCAGCTCCATCAGCGTGCTCGTGCGGGTCTGCACGGCGCGGCCGGAGAAGGAGGACCAGCCGAGCAGGCTCACGATCTCCCCGAGCGCCGTCGGTGTCAGGTAGACCCGATACTTCCCGGGAGAGACGGGGTGGATCGGTCGGGCCAGCACCAGGGTGTCGCGGCGGGTGGCCTCGAGGCGGGCGCGCAGGGCGGCGCGGTCCCAGTGGAAGCCGGCGTAGCCGGACTTGGCCCCCTTGTCGCCTTGGTGCACCATCGCCCAATCGAGGTTGAAGCTCGAAGAGCTGAACCAGTTGCGCTGCCCGCTCGAGGCGGCGAAGCCGCGGTAGACGGTGCCCTGGCCGAAGATGCCGACGAGGTCTTCATCGGGGCCGAGCTCACCGAGCAGCTCGTCCACCGCGTCGGGGGCGGAGATCAGGGTGTTCGGGCCCTCCCGCTCGGTGGAGTGCGCCTCGGTGGCGTAGAGCAGGTGCGGATCTTCGGGGATGAACGGGATGCGCTCGCGGAGGCGGCCGAGGAGGGCGTCCACCTGGGCGCGGTCCCCCGCCGGGATGCCGCTCAGGGTCGTGTCGGCGGTGGCCGAGCGCGTCCCGCGGATGAGGCGCAGCGACAGGGACTGCTGTCGCACCTCTCCAGGCTGACGCACCTTCCCTCGGTTCAAGCGGACGAAGTCGGAGGCCTCGCCGACGAGGGAGCAGGTGAACTCCTCCCCCGCGTGCAGGGAGGCCTGGATGTGGTCGGCCAGGGCCCGAAACGCCGTCTGCATCAAACACCCCCGAAGACGTCGACGTCGCTGAACAGGCAGGCCGGGCTGGCGTGGCCGACCCGGATGATCTGGTTGGGCTCGCCCTTCCCGCAGAAGGGGGTGCCGAGCACCTCGCGGGTGCTCCGGTCTCCCACCGCCTTCAGGTTGCGCCAGAAGGTGGCGGAGATACCCCGGTAGTTGTTGTTCTTGACCACGCCCTTGAGCTGACCGTCTTCGATGAGGCGACCGTACTCGCAGCCGAACTGGAACTTGTTGCGAGAGTCGTCGATCGACCAGGACACGTTCGTGCGCATGTACACGCCGCGCTCGACCTGGCCCACGAGCTCGTCGAAGCTCTGGTCACCCGGCTCGACGTTCAAGTTGGCCATGCGGTCAATCGGCGGGCGGTTCCAGCTCGAGGCGCGGGCGTTCGCGACGCCGGGCAGGCCGGAGCGGGCCTGAGACGTGACGCCGCCGAGGGGCCGCCGGAGGACGCCATCTTCGATCAGGGTCACGCGCTCGGCCTTGTTGCCCTCGTCGTCCCAGCCGTAGGAGGCGAATTCGTGGGCCTCGGTGGGGTCGAAGGTGACGTTGAGCAGCGGGCTGCCGTAGGCGTACCGACCGAACATGTCGAGGGTGACGAAGCTCGTGCCGGCGTAGTTCCGCTCATCGCCGAGGATGCGGTCGAGCTCGAGGGGGTGCCCGATCGACTCGTGGATCTGCAGCATCATCTGGTCGGGGGCGAGCAGGAGGTCCATCTTGCCGGTGGGGCAGTCGGGCGCGTCGAGCAGCTCCAGCGCTTCGGCGGCCATCGTGCTGCCGAGCTGCGCGAAGCCGGTGCGGGCCAGCAGCTCCCAGCCGCCCTGCTGGGAGAGGCCGCGGAGGCCGCCGAGGGTGCGCCGCTGGGTCTTGCCGTCCTTGTGGGCCACCACCTGCATGTCGGGGCCGAGCAGGCTCAGCGACTGCCGCACCTCACCGCCGCCGCTCGTCAGGTACAGCGACTCGACCTGGGTGTGGTTGAGCGTACAGTCCCAGTCCACCACGCGGTCCGAGGGGTGCAGGGTCTTGCTGATCTGCTGCAGGAGCTCGATCTTCTCGCTCAGCGGGACGCTCGACCAGGGCCGCTCGACGGGGCTGTTGTAGCTCCCGACGGGGTGGGGCATCTCCACTCGGTTGTAGTCGAAGACCGCGCGTGTTGCCGAGCGCTCGGCCCACTCGCGGGCGCGGGAGATCGCGCGGCTCAAGCCCGACAAGGAGAGGTCGCTCGTCGCGGCGTAGCCGAGCCCGCCCTGGTGGATCACGGTGACCATCACGCCCTGGTCGGTGCTCTCGGTCACCGGCTGCAGCAGGTCTTGCCGGACCGAGATGGACTCGCTGCGCTCTTCGACGAAGCGGATCGAGCAGAAGTGCAGGCCTGCGGGCAGGGCGGCCTGAAAGTGACGGCGGACGGCCTCTTCGGCGGTGCCGCGGGTCGAGGGCGAAGCCGGGCGCGAGGGCTCGGTCGGTGCAGGGGTCATCGGGCCTCCCGGGGGGGGCTGCGTGCATAACCTCCGAGGCCGTGGGTAGGCGTGGGAGGTTGGCGTGGGAGGTTGGCGTGGGAGGTTGGCGGGGCCGGGGATATGGTAGGGGCCCCGCTCCGGCCCGGCCCGGAGACCGCCTCGGACGGAGCGCCCGTGACCGCTATCTTCGCCCTGATCTTGACCGCCTCGCTGCCCGACGCCGAGGCCGCGCCCGTCCTCGATCCACAGAACCGCGCTCACATCGGGCTCTCGGTCGCCGACACCGGCCTCGCCCTCGGCCTCTCCGGCGGCTTCGACTCTCGGCTCACCCGCTTCGTCTTCGTCGACGTCGGCGGCTTCATGAGCGCCACCGAGGCCGGTGAGGCTGAGTTCTCGCGGGACGCGCCCGAGGAGGCCATCGCGCTCCGGCACGGCATCTTCGTGGCGCCCGGGCTCCGCGTCCCCCACCGGGTCAAGGGCGACTTCAGCTGGGACCTCATCGGGCGGGGCGGCTTCGCGGCCGTCTGGTCGGAGGACCGCTCGAACGAGGTGGCCTTCGTCGCCAACCCGGCGATCCTCGCCGGGCTCGACGGGCTCGTCCGCTACAAGAAGGTGGGACTCCGGGCCAGCGGCAAGGCGTTCTTCTATCAGCCCTACATCGACATCATCTCGGACGACGTGTCCCTGATGCGTCCCCAAGCCAGCCTCGAGGCCATCTACCAATGGTGAAACGACGCCCCGTGGTGAATCGACTGGTGAATCGACCTCTGGCCGCCCTCTGCCTCCTCGCCGTGGCCTCGGGGCCTGCGCAGGCGGCCTCGCTGACGGTGTCGCCCGGCGTGTCGATGGTGGGCGGGGAGGGCCGCGCGCTCCTCCCCGGGCTCCGGCTCGGCGTCGAGCCCACCCCGGCGGCGGCGGTGGAGCTCGTGGGGGACGTCGATCCCGCCAGCGGAGACTGGCACGGGGGCCTCGGCCTCACGGGCCGCTGGTACTTCACCGGCAGCCCCGGGGAGGGCCTCTACGGCCTCGGCCGCGTCCAGGCTGGCTTCGCGAGCCGAGACGGCGACAATGGGCCCTGGACCGGCCTCGACGTCGGCTTCGGCGCGCGCCCGCTCGCCTGGCTCGACCTCCACGCCACCGTCGGCCCTGAGTGGAGCCAGGTAGACGGCGGCCGCCTCCGCACCGGCCTCTCGGTGGGCCTCGTCTTCGGCGGCGACGGCATCGGCGGCAAGCCGGGGTCGGGCTCCGTGATCCATCACCCCCGCAAGCCCCCCGGACGCTGACCGGCGCGGCGGGGCGTAGAGCGGGCCGCGGTTGTAGGGTTCATGCAGGATCACCCTGCGCCGCGATGCGGGTACCATGGGCGCCTCTGCACGGGGCTCCCCATGAACCGAAACTCCCTCGCTTCCCGCTCTCACGTCCTCTTGCCTTCGCTCTGGCTGGCCCTCCTGGTCGGCTGCGGAGACAAGGAGAGTACGGGGGACCCCAAGGGCGGCGATGAGGGCGCCGATGGGTCGGACGGCGCGGATGGGGCCGATGGCACCGACGGCACCGACGGCACCGACGGCACCGACGGGACCGACGGCGGCGGCCCCACCGACGCCCTCTGCCGGCTCCGCAGCCACAGCCCGGTCACCCTCCCCGCCGCGACCTGCGGGCTCGTCCGCGCCAACCTCGACTGCGAGAACGTGCTGAGCGCCCGCTCCCTGCGCTGGACCGCCTCCGCGGGAGAGGCGGCGCTCGCGGTGGAGGTGATCGAGTCCGAGACGGGCGTCGACCTCACGATCACCCTGCCGGAGGGCTGCGGGGAGCCGACCGACGACCTCCCCGTCCGCCTCTTGCCCGAGGTGGGCGATCCGATCGACCTGCGCATGCGGCTCTACGCCGATCTCGCCGACGTCGCCTCGCCCCTGCCCGCGCCGCTGCCGCTCAACACCACGAAGACCGATCCGGCGGAGCCCATCGCCGCTACCCTCCTGGACGCCGACGAGGACGGCGTCGCCGACCTCCTCCTCACCCAGACCACGGCGACGGCGGTGGCCGCCTCCCGCTGCGCCCTCGACAGCGGCGCCTGTCTCGAGGAGGAGCTCCCGCTCTCCGACCTCAGCGCCTATGCCTTGGGCGAGGCCTACCCCCTGCTCAGCCCGGAGACCGAGCACCTGGTGGTCTACAGCCCGAGCGGCGGCGCGACCGGCGACGCCTTCTTCGGCGGCCTCCTCTCGGTCGGCGAGCCCTCGGTCGTGATGAAGGCCGTGTCGGGCTGGACCGCCGCCACCCGCGTCTCCGACGCCTTCGCCAAGATGGGCACGATCAAGGCGCTGCACCGTGTCGCCTTCACCGACGGCGTGACCGGTGACCCCACCGGCACCCCGGGCCTCGCCGTGCTGGCGACCGTGGCCACCAAGAGCGGCGATGTCTTCGTCCTCTCGGTCAACGGCAGCCTCCAGTGGGAGAGCAGCCTCGGCGGCCTGACGCCCGCGGAGGTCGAGGCGGGCGAGGGCGCGCTCAGCCTCGTCGCGGAGGTCGATGTGCGCAGCGAGGTCGCGAGCGCCTTCGAGGTGGTGGCGGTGCGCTTCGCCGACCTCGACTCCAGCAGCGGCCGGCTGCCCTACACCGTCTACGCCGAAGACGGCGCCTCCGGCCTCGAGAAGGTGGATGGCCGCACGATCGAGGGCCTGGACGCCGCCCCGGATGGGCTCTTCGCGGTGGACCGGTACACCGACGCCGACGGGGTGTTCTGGGAGGCGGTCGTCGTCGGGACCGCGGATGGTGACACGATCTTCGTCGGACCGGAGGGCTCGGCCTCGCTGTCCGCGCTGCCGATGCCAGCGGTGGGCAACACCTGGATCGCGGGCCACTGGAGCCAGCAGCCCGGCGCGCCAGACACCGGGCTCGCCCCCTCCGCCCAGAAGAACGGGCTCAAGGGGAAGGTGCTCACCTCGGACGGCCTCGAGTACGATCGGACCGGTGCGCCCTCACCGGTCAACCTGGAGGTGGCGCTCGCGGCTTGGCAGGACGACGGCCTCGAGCCCGCGCTGCTCGCCACCGGGGGATCTCCCCGCACGATCCGCAAGCAGATCGACAAGTCCACGCCGGTCCTCTACGCGGTAGGGCCGGCGCCCGGGGCCAGCGGGCTCGCCGATCCCGCGGACCCCATCCTCTCCCTCGGCGATGAGCTCCTGTTTGGGGTGACGGTGGAGGGCGGCCCCTTCGTCGTCACCCGGGCCACCCACCCCGACGCCACCTACGGCGAGGCCGCCGGGGTGCTGGCGGTGGTCGCCGACGGCGAGGATCGGGTCGAATTCCTCTCTGGAGGCTGGCTGCGCACCGTGACCGGCGGGGTCGAGGGCGCGCCCGTGTCCTTCGGGATCCCTCACTTCCGGCCCGTGGGCTCGCGGAAGATCGGCGACCGGACCCTGCATGTGCACCACGACGCAACCGCGAAGGGGGTGGTGCTCGTCATCGACTCGAGCGGCTCGATCACCGACGCGGACTACACCGTCGAGCTCGACAGCCTCTCCACCGCCCCCACCGCCGAAGGCGGCTGGCAGGTGGTCGCCCACCGCGGCGACGGTGTGGCCGTGCTCGACCTCGGGCTCGCCGAGGACGTCGCGACCCTGGTCGGGGCCTCGGCCTGGTCGGCGGTGGAGGGCGACGACTTCGGCGCCGGCGAGCTGTTCACCGGCGGCCTCGACACCCCCCCCTGGGCCTCGACCTCGGTGCCCACCGCCTGGACCATCGAGGACAGCGACCCCCTCGCCTGGCTGGCCGACCGAGAGGGCACCATCTTCGACCTCCCCCCCGGCGAGCTCGGCGACCAGCTCACCTTCGTGGTCATGCCGTGGACCGGCACCGCCTGCCCGGTGGCGACCGTGGCAGTGCTGGGGGCGCCGGGGGTGCTGACCGCGGAGGACGTCACCGCGATCTCCACCTCGGAGGAGGCGGACTGCGGCGATCTGCTCGTGCCGATCGGCGCCGCAGACCTCTTCGGCCTCGGTCAGCCCTCCGTGCTGCTCGTCGCGGTCAACAACCCGACCTTCGTCTCCGCGGGGACCGTGTTCTCCAGTGCGCTCCGGCTGGTCCCCCTCTACACGCCCCCTCCCCTCGCCGAGGGCGCCGCCATCCGGGTCTCGGGGGCGGACTGGAACGGCGACGGGCTCGATGACCTCACCGTGCGCTTCTCCTCTGCCGATGGCAGCGAGAGCGCGGCGCTGCTGCTCTCGGACGGCGAGGGCGGCTGGATCGGCGGTGGCTCCGTCCTCGGTCAGTCGGCCCTCGGCAACCTCGCCGCGACCCCGGGGGCCGCCCCCGGCTGGCCGCAGCGCGCCGCGACGGTCGTGGGTCAGACCGTGCTCCCCGAGCTCCGCCGTTGACCTGGCGGCGAGCCGGAGGGTGTTGAGCGGCGGGCCGCGCCGTCGTACAACGCTCCCTCTCCTGCTCATCCATTGGGGCCCCACCATGCGGCATTCCCGCGCGCTCTTGCCTCCCGCCCTGCTGCTCTCGGCGGCCCTCAGCCCCGCCTGCTCGGGTGACGGGGAGGCCGTGGGCGGCGACGGGGGCGCGCGAGACCCCTGGGCCGACGTCGAGGTCTCCCTCGATCCCTTCAGCCTCCGCTACGGCACCGCGGAGCTCGCGCCGGGGGCCCTCCGGGTGGGCTCCGTCCCCGTCTACGATCCGGCTGAGGGTTATGACCCGATCAACCTGAAGGACCCTGATCTCGCGGCCTTCGCTCCGTCGGTCTCGTGGAGCGCCGTTGAGACCGCCGCCTGGGAGGGCGAGGCCCTGCGCCTGGAATTCGACGACGGCGGCCAGGGCATGCTCTCCCTCCGCCCCGGGCAGGGGGCGGCCGACGACCAGGGCCTGCCGCTGCGCCTCTCGCTCGACCACATCTCGCCCTACATCTCCCTGTCCTTCACCTCGCCCGAGGCGGACGGCATCTACGGCCTCGGCGAGACCTTCGACGCCGTCGAGCAGCGCGGCCAGGTCCGGGCCATGCAGATCGAGCTCGACTCCGAGCTCGAGAGCTCCTACAACGAGGCCCACGTGCCGGTGCCCTTCTTCGTCGACGCCACCCTCGGCTTTGGCGTGGGCGTCGAGAGCGACTGGCCGATGGTCTTCGACGTCGGGGTCGCAGATCCGGACCTCGTCGAGGTCGTCGTCGCGACGGAGCAGGCCCTCGACTTCCGGCTCTTCGGCGCGGACGTCCCCGGTGAGGTGGCCGATCCCGTCGAGGTCGTCGCCGCCTGGACCCGCGCCTCCGGCTTGCCGCGCCTGCCCCCCACCTGGGCCGGCGCGCCCTTCATCTGGCGGAATGAGAACGTGGATGGACAGGAGGTCCTGGACGACGCGCTCGCCATCCGGGACAACGACCTCGCCTTCGGGGTGCTCTGGGTCGACAACCCCTGGCAGACCTCCTACAACTCGATGCAGCCCGACCCCGAGCAGTTCCCGGAGTGGGACACCCTTGTGAGCCAGCTCCACGCCCTCGGCTTCCGATGGATGGCCTGGAGCACCCCCTATGTGGAAGAGGCGGACCCTGAATTCGCGACCTACCGCGATGAGGGCCTGCTGGTCGATCTTCCCATCGAGTTCAACCAGTTCGGCCCGCTGGTCGACCTCACGCTCCCAGCGGCGATGGAGCGCTGGCAGGGGCGGGTGGCGGCGGCGCGAGACCGAGGGATCGAGGGCTGGAAGCTCGATTATGGGGAGGACGTTCAGGTAGGCTACGGCGGCCGCCTCCCGACCGAGTTCGCCAATGGCCAGGACGAGCGGACGATGCACCACCGCTTCGCCGAGTATTACGACACCGCCTATGCCGCGCCCTATGACACGCTCGGGCGGGATCGTTTCCTCCTCGGCCGCGGCGGAGCGTGGGGGACACAGTACGAGGTGGACTGCATCTGGCCCGGCGACCTCGACAATGACCTCCGCCGACACGGTGAAGAGGGCCATGTGGGCGGTCTCCCCTCCGCCATCCGCGGCGGCACCTCGCTGTCGATGAGCGGCTTCCCCTGCTTCGCGAGCGACACCGGCGGCTACCGGCACGGGCGGGCGAACGAGGAGACGATCATCCGCTGGACCGAGTACAGCGCCCTGCTGCCGGTGATGCAGGTGGGCGGCGGGGAGAACCATCACTACTGGCTGCTCGAGGGGGACTGGACGGAGCGCGTGCTCGAGGTCGGCCAGCGCTACACCCAGCTCCACATCCAGCTCTTCCCCTACCTCCGCGCCCTCCAGGTGGCGGCCTCTACCGTGGGGACGCCGATCCTGCGGCCTCCCGAGCTCGTGGGCGGGCCCCGCTCCGACGACAGCTTCCTCGTGGGGGAGGCCCTCTTCGTGGCCCCGGTTGAGGTCGCGGGGGCCACGAGCCGCACCGTCAACTTCCCGCCGGGGGGCTGGGTGCACTGGTGGACCGGCGACCGCTACGAAGGTGAGGCCGAGGTCGCGGCGCCCCTCGGCGAGGGGCCGCTCTTCATCGCCGAGGGGGGCATCGTGCCGATGCTGCGGTCGAGCGTGCGCACGCTCTCCCCGGCCACCGAGGAGGGCGTGGACTCCTGGGCGAACGACAAGGGAGACCTCACGATCCGCTTCGTGCCCGGCGAGGGGCGCTTCACGGTCGTGGATGGCCCCACGATCGTCGGGGGTTCGGACCACCTGACGATCGGCGAGCCCGGGATCTACCGAGACACGATCGTCACAATCTGGGCTCCGGAGGCGTCGACGATCCTCGAAGATGGCGTGGCCATCGATACTTCCAAGGATGGCCCCTGGCTCCGAGCGACCGCAGGACGGGGTGAGCTGAGCTGGCGCTGAGGCTGGACTATTGACGACTCCCGTCAGCGGGATAGCCGGTCGGCGCTTCGCGCCTCCCTTATGGAGGTTGCGCGTGCCAGAGGCAGGCGGATCCTGCCTCATTCGGGGTGCAAATCCCCGTCCGGAAATACCATGGTTGTTGGGCTCATTCTCGCCCTCGCGATGGGCTGCGCGCCCGTCCCCGCCAAGATCACCATCGACGGCGAGGCCACTGTCTCCACCCACGAGCTCAAGGACGTCGCCCTCCCCGGGGTGAAGGTCCTCGACGCCAAGAACGCGGCGATCAAGGATGCCAAGGTCACCTGGACCGTGGCTCCCCCCGAAGTCGCCAAGCTCAAGGCCGATGGCAAGACCATCGAGCTGGTCGGCGAAGGTGACGCTGTCGCCACCGCCAAGATCGGCGACAAGGTCAAGGCCGAGTTCAAGGTCTCCGTCGGGCTCCCCGACGAGGTCGCGATCTCCGGCGCCACCGAGGGCCAGGAGCTCCCCCTCGGCACCACCGCCGCCCTGACCGGCGCCGTCAACGATCGCGGCAACGCCATCGCTGACCTCAAGGTCGAGTGGAAGAGCAGCGACGACACCATCGCCACCGTCGCCGACGGCGTCGTCACCCCCGTCAAGGAGGGTGAGGTCACCATCTCGGCCAAGTCCGGCGAGCTCGCCAAGGACCTCAAGCTGAAGGTCGTCCCCGCCGCCGCTGTGGCCGCCGACGCCGCCGCCGCCGCTCCCCCCAAGTAGGGGCCGCGCGGGCCGCCTCTGGCGCTCCGCTTCGGAGAGGCCGCTCCATTCGGGGCGGCCTCTTTCGTTTGGGGGGCCCCGTTTTGTTCGCGTTTTGGGCGCTGCGGGCCCGGACGCGGGGCGTCCCGCACGGAAAAGAATGGGAGCCGGCCGGGGCGAGATTGCCCCGCCGGCTCCTGGTCTCCTCGGGCCCCCCTGGGACTGGGCACGGACGTCGGGTGATGTGGGTGAAGAGGGGGGCTCGGCTCGACGGGGTCAAGGGAAGCAAGTCCCATGCCAGCTCCCTCGGTCTGAGTAATTTCAAGCGCTTGCCGGGGAGGCCCCCACCACCTCCGCGTCCACCTGCGACATCGACGCCAGGGGCTGCCGATCGAGCTTCCCGGGTGCTGTGGATTTGTCCGCGTGGAGGGGGAGGAGGGTGTTGCCGGGCGAGCGACCGGGATTACCTTCCCGGTCGAAGGGGTGGGCCGGTAGGGGATCCACCCATGGCAACGACAGATACCCGTGGATGGATTGCCATCTTCGGGGAGTCGGAGCCGATTTACGCCACCGCCGGGCGCCAGCGCTCCGGACTGCGAAGGAGAATTCCATGGGCAAGATCATCGGGATTGACCTCGGCACCACCAACTCCGTTGTCTCCGTGATGGAGGGCGACAAGCCGGTCGTCATCGTCAATGAGGAGGGCGCCCGCACCACCCCTTCGGTGGTCGGCTTCGCCAAAGACGGTGAGCGTCTCGTGGGCGCGGTGGCCAAGCGACAGGCCATCACCAACCCCAAGCGCACCGTCTCCTCGATCAAGCGCTTCATGGGCCGCCGCTTCGAGGAGAGCCAGGAGGAGACCAAGCGGGTCTCCTACGACGTCGTCCGCGGGTCGGATGGCCTCCCCCGCGTCAAGGTCGACGACAAGCAGTTCTCGCCTCCCGAAGTCTCGGCGATGATCCTCCAGAAGCTCAAGCGTGACGCCGAGCGTTACCTCGGCACCGAGGTCACCGAGGCGGTCATCACCGTCCCCGCCTACTTCAACGACGCTCAGCGCCAGGCCACGAAGGACGCCGGCAAGATCGCCGGGCTCGACGTCAAGCGCATCATCAACGAGCCCACCGCGGCGG
Source organism: Myxococcota bacterium (assembly GCA_044344255.1). Classification (GTDB taxonomy): domain Bacteria; phylum Myxococcota_A; class UBA796; order UBA796; family UBA2385; genus JBIJDH01. Next base: position 137,883 of record JBIJDH010000020.1, on the reverse strand, counting down.
CCCTCGCATACGGCCTCGACAAGAAGAAGGACGAGGTGGTCGCGGTCTATGACTTCGGCGGCGGCACCTTCGACATCTCCATCCTCGAGGTGGGCGACAACGTGGTCGAGGTCAAGTCCACCAACGGCGACACGCACCTCGGCGGCGATGACATCGACCAGGTGCTGATCGACTGGCTGGTGGCCGAGTTCAAGAAGGACAGCGGCATCGACCTCACCGGCGACAAGATGGTGCTCCAGCGCCTGAAGGACGCCGCCGAGAAGGCCAAGATCGAGCTCTCGAGCGCGATGCAGTCCGAGGTCAACCTCCCGTACCTCACCGCCGACGCCAGCGGCCCCAAGCACCTCCAGCGCACCCTCACCCGCGCGCAGTTCGAGCGGATGATCGAGCCGGTCGTCGAGCGCACCCTCCAACCCTGCCGCCTCGCCTTGAAGGACGCCGGCCTCAGCGCCTCGGGCATCGACGAGGTCCTGCTGGTCGGTGGTTCCACCCGCATCCCGCTCGTTCAGAAGAAGGTCAAGGACCTCTTCGGTCGCGAGCCCAACCGCTCCGTGAACCCCGATGAGGTGGTGGCCATCGGCGCCGCCGTCCAGGGCGGCGTGCTCTCCGGCGACGTGAAGGACCTCCTCCTCCTCGACGTGACCCCGCTCAGCCTCGGCATCGAGACGCTCGGCGGCGTGCACACCGTGCTCATCGCGCGCAACACCACGATCCCCACGCGCAAGTCGGAGACCTTCTCGACGGCCGCCGACAACCAGACCGCGGTGGACGTGCAGGTCTACCAGGGCGAGCGCCCGATGGCGAAGGACAACCGCCTGCTCGGCACCTTCCGCCTCGACGGCATCCCCTCGGCCCCCCGCGGCATGCCGCAGATCGAGGTCACCTTCGACATCGACGCCAACGGCATCCTGAACGTGCTCGCCAAGGACAAGGCCACCAGCAAGGAGCAGAAGATCACCATCACCAGCTCCTCGGGCCTCTCTAAGGGCGACGTCGAGCGCCTCGTGCGCGAGGCCTCCGACCACGAGGCCGAAGACTCCCGCAAGCGCGAGCTCATCGAGGCCCGCAACAACCTCGACAACCTCGTCTACCAGACCGAGAAGCTGCTCGGTGAGCACAAGGCCAAGCTGCCGGCGAGCCAGGTCGAGGCCGTCGAGGCCCAGGTCAAGGAGGCCCGCGTGGCCCTCGACACCGACGACGTGGCCAAGCTCAAGGCGGCCTTCGACAGCCTCACCACCGCGAGCCATGCCCTCGCCCAGGCCGCCTACCAGGGCGGCGGCGCCGCCGGAGCCGGGCCCACGCCCGGGGCCGACGCGGGTCCCCAGGCCAAGACCGGCAAGAACGGCGACGTGATCGACGCCGAGTACGAAGAGGCCTGAGCCGCTCTCACCGCCACGCGCCGCCCCCTCCCCGGGGGGCGGCGTTTGCCGTTGGACCGCTCGCCCTCATAGACCCTCCCTCCGCTCTCTCTCTGCCGCCGCGCCGCCACCGCTTCGGAAGCCCCCATGTCCGCTCAGCCCCGCGACTACTACGAGGTGCTCGGCGTCCCCAAGGACGCTGACGACAGCACGCTGAAGAAGGCCTACCGCAAGCTCGCGATGCAGTACCACCCCGATCGGAACCCGGACAACCCGGAGGCCGAGGGCAAGTTCAAGGAGGCCGCGGAGGCCTACCAGGTGCTCTCCGACGCGGAGAAGCGGGCCACCTATGACCGCTTCGGCCACGCCGGCCTCCGCGGAGCGGGGGGCGGTCCTGGCCCGGGCTTCCAGAACGCCGACGAGGTCTTCAGCAACTTCGCCGACATGTTCGGTGACCTCTTCGGCTTCTCCGGCGGTCGGGGTCGCGGGGGCGGTGGTGGTGGCCAGTCCCGCGCGCGGCCGGGCGCCGACCTCCAGTTCCCGCTCGACATCAGCTTCATGGAGGCCGTGCACGGCTGCTCCAAGGAGATCGAGGTCCCGCGGCACGGTCGCTGCGGTCGCTGCAGCGCGACGGGCGTGGAGCCGGGCAGCAAGCCCGAGACCTGCAACACCTGTGGCGGGCACGGCGAGGTCATCCAGGCCCAGCTCTTCGTGCGCATCCGCACCACCTGCCCCACCTGCCGCGGCCGCGGGCAGGTGGTCCGCAACCCCTGCACCGAGTGTAAGGGGCAGGGGCAGACCCGCCAGACCGGCAACCTCACCGTCCAGGTGCCGGCCGGCGTCAACAATGGGCTCCAGCTCCGCCTCACCGGCAAGGGCGACGAGGGAGATCCCGGCGCCCCCGCCGGCGATCTCTACGTCCTCATCCAGGTGGACGAGCACGAGACATTCAAGCGGGACGGCGACGACATCCTCTGCCAGATCCCGGTCACCTTCCCCCAGGCCGCGCTCGGCGCCTCGATCAAGATCCCGACGATCGACGGCGAGACCGACCTCGAGATCCCGCGCGGCACGGCCTCTGGCAAGGTCTTCAAGCTCGACGGGAAGGGGGCGCCCCGCCTCACCCGCCGGGGTGGCCGCGGCGATCAGCACGTCCAGGTCGTGGTCTCAGTCCCGACGAAGCTCAGCGCCAAGGAAGAGGAGCTGATCCGTCAGCTGGCCGAGCTCCAGGAGGGCAAGGTGACGGAGAAGAGCTTCTTCCAAGACCTCTTCGGACGCCTCACGAGCTGAAACCCCCGGCCTGGGAGCCCCGATGTCCCTCCGCGACCAGCTCCTCAAGGCCGGTGTGGTCGACAAGAAGAAGGTCCAAGAGGTCAACCGCGACCTGAAGAAGGAGCGGAAGGAGACCCAGGCCCAACGGGAGGCCCGCGCGGTCGTCGAGGCCCGCGAGGCAGCGGAGCGGCAGGCGGCTGCGCAGGCGGAGCGGGAGCGGCGTCAGGCGGAGAAGGCGGCCCGCGAGGCGGCGCGGGAGGCGGCGGAGCGGCAGCGCAGCGTGGGCAACCTCCTGCGCGCCTATCGCCTCCCAGAAAAGGCAGGTCCCCAGCCATTTTATCATTGGGCCGCCGACCGGACCCACATCCACCGGCTGAGCCTCCCCGAGTCCTGGGCCTGGGACCTGCGGCGGGGCCGCCTCGCGGTGGCCTGGTCGGGCGAGGGCCCCGAAGATCCGCAGTACCTCGTGCTCCCCCGCGAGGTGGCCGACCGTGTCCTCTTGATGGACCCTGCGCGCATCCTCTTCGTCAACCCCTCGCCGCCCGATCCGGACGACCCCTCCCTTGAGCTCTGTCCGCCGCCGAGCGGTCCGCCCGACCTCCGGGCGCACCGGGTGGATGGGCCCCGCGCCGCTTGATCAGAGCCGGGCGAGCAGCAAGAGCGCTCCGAAGTAGGTGACCATCACCACCCCGTCGGCCCCCTCGAAGGGCCGACGGAAGCGGTTCCAGGCGAGGACGGCGTCGGAGATCAGGAACAGCAGGCCGCCGAAGGCCGGGCGCAGGCCGGCGCGCGCGCTCATGAAGGCCATGCCCGCCAGGGCGACGGCGTAGAGAGGCACGGCGACCTTGAGCGGCCCCTTGAGCCCCGCCCAGAGCCCCACGACCATCCCCACCGCCAGCGCGCCGAGGCCGAGGGCGAGCGGCAGCGGGGGCAGCAGCGCGGCGTCCGGCAGGCGGCTGAAGGCCACCATGAAGGCGACGTGGCCGAGCAGGAAGGCGCCGAGGCCGGGCAGGAAGAGCCGCGGGCGGAGCAAGCAGCCGTCCCCCACCGCGCAGAGCAGGAAGGCCGGGGCGAAGGCGGGCGGCACCGCGAGGGAGAGCAGCACCGCGGGCAGGACCTTCCACCAGCCCTTTCGGCCGGTGGACAGGAGGCCCAGGTAGAGCAGGGCGGCGGCGAGGGCGGCGAACCAGAGGGGCGACATCGGCCCAGCATAGCGCCGCCGCGCCGCCCGCAGGCCCGTAGACAGCGAAGAGGGGCTCAGCCGAGGAGGGCCCCGCTCCGCACGAGGGTGCCGGTGGCGACGAGGGCGGGGTGCAGGTAGCCGTCGTCCTCCCAGAAGGGCACCACCGCCCGGACGGCGGCCCGCGCCCGCTCTACGGCGGGGGCGAGGGGCTGCGGAGGGGCCGAGCGGGGCTGACCGTCGGGGTCCCAGGCCCGGCCGAGGCGGCGGAGATCGAGGGCCTGGGCGGCGAGCAGGGCCTCGATGCCCACGACGTCGGCGGCGCAGTCGATCGATCGCAGCGCGAGGCGGGCGGCGATCGGGCCCATGCTGTTGTGGTCCTCGTGGTGCTGCACCGTGGGGATGCTGTCGACCGAGGCGGGGTGCGCGAGGCCCTTGACCTCGCTCGTGAGGGAGGCGGCGGTGTATTGGGCCAGCATGAAGCCCGAGTTCAGCCCGGTGCCGGGGACGAGGAAGCTCGGGAGCCCGGGGGTGAGCTGGCCGTAGGTGAGGCGGAAGGTGCGCCGCTCGGACAGCGTGCAGATCTGCGCGAGCGCGAGGCGGAGGTGGTCCATCGCCAGGGCCACCGAGGCCCCGTGAAAGTTGCCGGCCTCCACCCACTCCGCCTGACCGCTCAGGCCTCCCTCGTCGGGGAGGTCGAGCAGCAGCGGGTTGTCGGAGGCGCCGTTCAGCTCCACGTCGACGGTGTGGCTGACGTGGTCGAGGGCGTCCTTGGCGGCGCCGAGCACCGCGGGGGCGCAGCGGATCGAGAAGGCGTCGACCTCGCGGCCCCGGCGCACGGCCACGCTGCCCTGGAGGAGGGCGCGGAGGCGGGCCGCGATCTCGACCCCGCCCGCGTGTCCGCGGAGGGCCGCGGGGCGGGGATCGATACAGCCGGAGTCAGCGCCGGTGGCCTCCATCGTCATCGCGCAGGCGACGATCGCGGCGTCGAGGACTCGGCGGGCCCGAACCACCGCGAGGGCGGCGAGGCTGGCGGTGAGCGAGACGCCGTTGATCAGCGCCAGCGCCTCCTTGGGCGTCGGCGTGAAGGGGGTGAGCGAGGCGCCCGCCCCGGAGCCGCCGGGGAGGTAGCCGCAGGCCACCCGCGCGATGTGGGCCATCGGCGCGAGGTCGCCGGCCGCGCCCACGCTGCCCTGGGAGGGCACGACGGGGGTGACACCCTGGTTCAGCATCTCGATGAGGACGAGCGCGGCCTCGGGGCGGCAGCCGCTCACCGCCTGCAGCAGCACGTTGGCCCGGGCGGCCATCGCGGCCCGCACGAGCTCGGGGAGGAGCGGCTCACCGACCCCGGCGCAGTGGCCGAGGATGAAGGCGCGCACGAGGCCGGCGTCGTCGCCGCTCGGCCGCGCCGGGCCGACCAGCCAGCGGCGCTTTCGCTCGAGCACGGAGGCGGCCTCCGCGGGCTGGCGAGCGACGTTGGCCGACATCGCGGCGAGCGCGGCGGGGGCGGCCTCGACCCGTGCCCCCTGCGCGATGCGCTCGAGGTCTTCCGGGCGGAGGCTGCGGCCGTCCAGGCAGATCCCGTCCAGGCAGATCATGGGGTCGCCCCGATGGGGAGGAGGGCCGGGAGATCGGTGAACAGCCCATCGCCGCGGAGCAGGGCCTCCAGGGCGGCGATGGCCTCGGAGGGGACGGGATCCTGCAGCCCGGCCAGGGTGGCCTCGACGGTGCGGAGCGCGGGCCCCGTGCCCGCCCCCAGGCGGAGCTGCGGCTGAGCGGCGCGGCGGAAGGACAGGGCGGCGGCGGCCCCGTAGAGCTCGATCGCGATGATGCGGCGCACGTTGTCCAGCACCTCGGCCGCGCGGCGGGCGGCGGTGGTGCTCATGGCGACGTGGTCTTCCTGGTCTTCGCAGGTGGGGATCGAGTCGGCGCTCGCCGGCCAGCACAGCGCCTTGTTCTCGCTCACGAGGGCGGCGGCGGTGGTCTGCGGGAGCAGCATGCCGAGCTCTGGCCGATCTTCGGCGGCGAGGCCCGGGGGGAGGCGCTGCGAGAGGCTGCCGGTGGTGAGCCGGTAGAGGCGGCGCTCGGAGAGGGAGCCCACCTCGGCGAGGGCCAGCTTGAGGACGTCCATCGGGATGCCCACGGGCTCGCCATGGAAGAGGCCGGCTGAGAAGGCGTGATCGGTGGGGTCCCAGCGGGCGCCCTCGACGGGCTCGGCGTCGAGCAGGATCAGGGGGTTGTCCGTGGCCGAGTTCAGCTCGATGCGCACCGCCTCGGTGGCGTAGGCGATGGCGTCGCGCGCGGCCCCGAGCACCGGCGGGGTGCAGCGGAGGGAGTAGGCGTCCTGCACCTTCCCGGGGAGGCTGTCCATCAGCTCACTACCCGAGAGCAGGGCGCAGAGGTCGGCCGCGGTGGCCCGGGCGCCGGGGTGCGGGCGCATGGCGTGGACGGCGGGGTGGAAGGCCCGGCTGGCCCCGAGCAGCGCCTCGATGCTCATCGCCGCGGCCACCTCGGCGGCGCGCACGAGGCGGCAGGCGTCGACGCAGGCGAGGGCGGCGATCGCGGTGGTGAGCTGGGCCCCGTTGGTGAGCGCGAGGCCGTCCTTGGCCTCGAGCCCGATGCGCGGGATGCCGGCGGCGGCCATCGCGGCGCCGGCGTCGAGGATGGCGCCCCGGTAGCGGGCCCGGCCGCCCTCGGCCTCGGCGGCGATCACCATGCCGAGGTGGGCCAGCGGGGCGAGGTCGCCCGAGGAGCCGCAGCTCCCTTGCGAGGGCACCACCGGGGTGACGCCGCGCTCGAGCATGAGGAGGATGGTCTCGACGAGCAGCGGCCGGCAGCCGCTCACCCCCTTGGCGAGGGCGTTGGCGCGGAGCAGCATCATCGCCCGCACCACCTCGACCGGGAGCTCCGGCCCCACCCCGGCCGCGTGCGAGCGGATCAGGTTGAGCGAGAGGCGGGCGCGGTCTGCGGCGGGGATCGACATCCGCGCGAGCGAGCCGAAGCCCGTGTTCACGCCGTAGACCGGCCGGTCTCCGCGACCGGCCTCCGTCACCCAGGCGTACGACCGTACCATTCGCGCGCGGGCGGCCTCCGTGAGCGCCGCCGGGCGCCCCTCGCGCGAGACCTCCACGAGGAGCGGGAGATCGAGGCTGCGCCCGTCCACGGGCACCGGTCCGAAGGGGGTGTGCGGCGGCTCGTCCATCTCGGCCGCTTAGCATGGTCACCCGGCGCGCACGGGGCTAGTATCGGGGGATGATCGCCCTCCTCCTCCTCTGCCTCTCCGTCCAGGCCGGCTCCAAGGCCCAACAACGCAGGTCGGAGTCCAAGGAGCAAGAGCTCCTGCTCGACTCGGCGGGCCTCTACTGGGAGGCGGTGCGCTGGTCAGATGCAGACCGCTCGGCCGTGTTCATCGAGAAGCTCGATCAGCGCATCCTCTTCAAGGATGACCTCCAGGAGGAGGCCAAGAAGCGGCGGCTGGTCGACGTGGATGTGCTCCAGGTGGTGATGAGCCCCGAGATCGAGCACCCCCCGGATGGGCGGCGCCGCGTCGGCACCGTGTGGGTGCGCACCGAGGGCTACACGATGCCTGAGCAGATCTTGAAGAACGACCGGGTGGTGCAGCGCTGGTACCGCACCGAAGCGGGCTGGTTCGTCGAGTGGTCCCCCGATGACCTGCCGATCGGCGGCCAGCCCGACGTCCGCCCGCCCCCCGCGGAGAGCGTGCCGGCACCGAAGGCGCCTCAGCAGGGGCTACAGGGCAGGCCACAGGACAGGCCACAGGAGAGCGTGCGCGGGGCGCCGGTCGGGGGCTGATCGGGCGGAGGCCCGGTCGGGGTCGAGATCCACGACCGGAGCCCCTCACTTCGCCGGTCTATGCCCCCGCTGAGCGGCGAATTGGGGCCCCCCTCGAGTGGGCCCGATCCCGGCGCAAACAGGGGCTCCGCTGAAAGCCGGGCATTTTCCGTCCGGCCTCTCGGAGATCGCTTGTCGAAAGGCGGCGGACCCCGTAGATGGGTTCACCCCCTCACCATGGAGACCCTCCGATGGTCAACAAGGTCATCCTCATCGGCAACCTCGGCCAGGACCCCGAGCTTCGCACCACCGGCGGCGGCATGCAGGTCGCCAGTCTCCGTGTGGCCACCACCGAGAAGCGCAAAGACCGCGACGGCAACTGGGCAGACCAGACCGAGTGGCACAGCGTGGTCGTGTTCGGCAAGACCGCCGAGAACGTGCACCGCTTCTGCAAGAAGGGCAAGCAGCTCTACATCGAGGGCCGGCTCCAGACGCGGAAGTGGCAGGACAAGGAAGGCAAGGACCGCTGGACCACCGAGGTCGTCGCCGACAACGTGCGCTTCCTCGGCAGCAGCGGCGGCGGCGGTGGTGAGGGCGATGGGGGCGGTGGCGGGAGCTACGGCGGCGGCGGCGGCGGCGGCGGCGGCGGCGGTGGATATGGCGGCGGCGGCGGCGGCCGCGGCGGCGGCGGCGCCGGAGGCGGTCGCGGAGGCGGCTACGACCGTGGCGGCAGCGGCGGCGGCAGCGGCGGCGGCAGCGGCGGCGGCGGGTATGGCGGAGGTGGCGGCGGGGATCACGAGCCGGCGGGCGGCGGTGACATGCCCTACTCGGATGACGACATCCCGTTCTAGGCCGCCTATACTGGCCGCCCTGCCCGTTTCTACCCACTGATCTACCCACTGATCTACCCACAGAGGTGCCCCGTGGATCGTTCAGAGCTTCGTCGGAAGGCCCTCGCGTCGGCGGCCTCGGTTGTCCTCGCCCTGGCCCTCCCCGCCTGTCAGACCGATGGGAAGTCCGAGGATCGGGACGGGCGGTCGGGCCAGGACAGCGCGGTTCAGCCGACCGACTCCGGCGCGGACGGGGGCGGCGGTGCGACCGGCAGCGATGGGGCGACCGGCGGCGACGGGGCGACCGGCGGCGGCAGTGACGGGGCCTCGGATGGCGGGACGGGCGGGGCCGCTGACTCCGGCTCCTCCACCGGCGGTGGCGGCGGAGACACCGCCAGCGGCGGGGCCAAGCCAGACTGCGTGGCCCTCGGCCTCGACGTGACCGCTTGCTGCGAGGCGCTCGCCGCCTGGTGCAGTGAAGCGGTCAGCGCCGGCACCCCCGAGTACGATGAGTGTGTCTATGGCCCCGGCTATGACGGGTCGACCGGCTGCATCCCCTGGGGCCCTCCCGTCCCCCCGGCGGCTGACCTCGCGGCCCTGGCGTGAGGGCGAGCTTCAGCGCCGACGGCCAAGGTCAGGCCCTGCTCGACCTCCGTCGGGAGGGGGCACTTCACCAGCCTGACCTCTCTGACCTCCCGGCGCTCACCGAGGAGGAGCGGGCGATGGCGGCGCGCACCTGGCGGGGGCGAATGGTCAACGAGCACGTCAGCGCGCAGGTCTTCGCTGGCCTCGTGCCGCAGCTCATGGGGGCGGCCTTCCCGCCGGTGGCCATCGCCGCCTTGCCGGGGATGATCGCCGATGAGCTGCGCCACGCCGAGCTGTGTGCCGGGGTGGTGTTGGCCCTCGGCCACGCGCCGGTGGCCCCGCTCCCGGCCCTGGCGCGGATGCCCGACCACCCGGAGGTCGGGCCGCTCGAGGCGGCGCTGCGCAACCTCCTCTCTGTCTGCTGCCTCTCCGAGACGGTGGCGGTGGCGGTGATCCGGGCCGAGCAGGCCGAGCTCGAGGGGACCGCGCTCGGCGGCGTGCTCTCACGCATCCTCGCCGATGAGGTGCAGCACGCCCGCTTCGGCTGGACCCTCCTCGGCACCCTCGCCCCCCTCCTCGATGAGGCGGCCCGCGCGCGCACGCGGCGCTACCTCGTGACCGCGCTGCAGCACCTCGAGGACTACGAGCTGCCGCGCCTCCCCGTTCACCTCGGCTTGCGGCCCGAGCTGGCGCTCGCAGGGGTCTGCGACGGCGGCCTCGCCCGACAGATCTTCCAGGACACCCTCTCCCTCGTGGTCCTCCCCGAGCTCGAGCGGGTCGGCCTCCGCCCCGCCGCCTGAGCTGGAGCTCCCGTGCACATCGCCCTCGCTACCTTCTCGGAGCTCTGGTCCTCGGAGGTGGATGACCTCCCGCTGGAGGCCGCCCTGCGCGCGCGCGGGGCCCAGGTGAGCAGCCCGGCCTGGGATGATCCGGGCGTCGACTGGGCCGCCTTCGACGCCGTCTTGATCCGCACCACCTGGAACTACTGGCACCAGCGGGACACCTTCCTCGCCTGGACGGAGCGGGTGGGGGCCGTGTCCCGCCTCTTCAACCCCGGCGCCGTGATCCGCTGGAACACGCACAAGGGCTATCTCCGCGCCCTGTCGGCCCGCGGGGTTCGCCTCGCTCCGACCGAGTGGCTGGAGCCCGGTGAGCGGCATGACCTCCCTGCGCTCTTCGCCGCCCGCGGGTGGTCGCGCGGCTTCCTCAAGCCCGTCGTCGGCGCCGGCGCCTCGGGGACGCTGCGCTTCGACCCCTCCCCGGAGGGCTTCGCGGCCGCCCGGCGCCTCCTCGAAGGTGCCGATCAGACCTACCTCCTCCAGCCTTACCTCCCGAAGGTGGAGACGGAGGGGGAGGTCTCCGCCCTCTACTTTGACGGCGTCTTCTCCCACTCCGTCCGGAAGATCCCGGTGAAGGGTGACTTTCGGGTGCAAGATGAGCACGGCGCCCTTGACCACGACGAGGCCCTCACCCCAACGCTCCGGGCCTTCACCGACGGGGTGCTGGCGGCGGTCCACGCCGAGTGGCCCGATCCCTCCGGCCTCCCCCTCCTCTATGCGCGCGTGGACTTCCTCTTCGATGAGGCCGGGGATCCCTGCTTGACGGAGGTGGAGCTGGTCGAGCCCTCCCTCTTCTTTCGGGGGCGACCGGAGCGCGCAGATCGCCTCGCCGAGGCCCTGTCTCGCCGCCTCGGCCCCGCCTGAGCGCCGGGGTGGTGGTCGCGCTGCTGGCCCCGGAGCCGGTGCCGGCGCCGGTGCCGGCGCCCCCCGCGGGGGCCTGGTACGTCTACGTGCTCTGGTCTCTCAGCCGCGGGCGCAGCTACGTGGGCATCAGCCTCGACGTCGCTCGCCGCCTCCGACAGCACGACGGCGAGGCGCCGGGCGGGGCGAGCGCCACCCGCGCCGGCCGGCCCTGGTGCCTCGTGGCCTGCTTCGGCCCCTTCCCCGACCGGGCGGCGGTCTCCCGCGCCGAGCGCGCCGTGAAGGCCGCCCGGGGGCTGGCGCGGCTCCGCTGGTGCCCGCCCGCAGAGTCCCTGGCCACCGTCCCTCCTTGACAGTTAACAGCGGACGATGCGCCACCTGTACCTCACCACCCGCTCGCCCTATGCCCGCAAGGTCTGGCTCACCCTCCTCCACAAGGGCCTGCCCGTCGAGCTCTGTGTGGAAGACCTCGGGGCTCGCAGCGCGGGCTTCGTCGCCGCCTCTCCGATCGGCAAGGTGCCCGTCCTCGTCGATGACGATGGCACCACCGTCTGTGACTCGACGGTGATCTGCGAGTACCTCGAGGACCGCTACCCAGACCCGCCCACCAGCCTCCCCGGCTGGCAGGGCCGCCTCGCCGTGCGGGAGCTCGACGAGCTCGGGGACAGCCTCTCCGATCAGGCGATCGCGGCCTTCTTCGCGCGTCAGGCCGGCGACGAGGCGGCCGCCGAGCGCGCCCTTCGGCGGGCGCAGCGCCTCCTCGAGGCCTTGGAGCACTGCGTCCCGGAGGCGGCGGGTGAGCCCCTGCTCGGGCGGTGGACCTGGGCGGACGGCGCGGTCCACAGCGCCCTCGGGTACACCACGCTCCGCCTCGGGCCGGGCTGGCGGGCCGAGCACCCGCGCCTCGCGGCCTGGGCCGACCGGATGGACGAGACCCCCGCCGGCGCGCTCACGATCCCCCGGGTATGAGCGCCAGGAGGTGGTTCTCGCTCGGCCTCGGCTGCGCGGGGCTCGCCCTGTTCGCCCCCTCCCGGGCCGCTGAGCTCACCGAGGTCATCCCCCTCAGCCAGGCGACCGGCGAGGTGCGGGTGGCCTCGGGAGTCGAGGTCATCCCGCGGTCGGCCTGGGGCGCCCGCGTCGCCCGCGCCGGGCTCCAGCGGCACGTGATCTCTCACCTGACCGTCCATCACAGCGCCACCCTCGCCCCGGACGCCCGCTCGGCCCCGGCGCGCATCCGCGGCTATCAGGCCTATCACCAGTCGCGGGGTTTCCCCGACATCGCCTATCACTTCATCATCGACCGAGCCGGAAATGTCTATGAGGGGCGCTCGCTCGACTTCGCGGGGAGCACCTTCACTCGATACGATCCGTCTGGTCACTTTCTCCCCTTGCTCGATGGGAATTTCGAGGAGCAGGCGCCCAGCCCCGAGCAGATGGACGCGCTCGTCGAGGTCCTGGCCTGGGCCTCCGACCGATATGGGATCGATCCCGAACGAGTGGAGGCGCACCGAGACCTCGCCACTACCGCTTGTCCCGGGGAGGCGGTGGTGGCCGTCCTGCGGTCGGGCGAGCTCGTTCGTCGGGTGAAGGCGCGGCGCGAGCGGGGGCCCGTCGAGCTCCGGGTCCTCTCCGACACCGAAGGGCGGGCGCGGCTCCCCAAGTGAGGGGCGGGCGGAGCCGCGGGGGCGTGCTACCCTCGCCCGACATCGAGGACAGACGAATGGGCACGAGATGTTGGACGGGCTGGACCCTCGCGGTCGCGCTGCTGCTCGCCTGCTCGGGTGAGGAGGCGGGCGGCGGCCGCGCGAAGGCGGGCGGCGCGGAGACCGGCGGTGACGGTGGCGGCGACGGCGGCGACGGCGGCGACGGCGGCGACGGCGGCGACGGCGGCGACGGCGGCGACGGCGGCGATGCGCTCCCCTGGGGAGAGGGCGCGCGCGCGATCTCCGGGGAGGCCCTCTTCTTCGACATGCCGAGCCCGCCGACGATCGTGCAGGTGATGGACGTGGAGGGGGCGGAGGTCTATGTCCGCGAGGCCCCCGAGCTCCGCGTGGCGCTGGATCCCGCCGACGGTCACCGCTTCCGCATCGAGGGCATCCCCGAAGGCGCGAGCGTCACCCTGGCCCTCGTCCACCCCGACTACTTCCCCATGCTCACCGCCACGCTGCCGGTGGGGGGCGAGGACATCGAGGGGGTGGCCTTTCAGGGGGTGACGCGGGTGATCGCGGGCCTCGCCGCTGGCCTGCTCGGCGCCGACGCCGACGACCCGACCCGCTGCCAGATGTCGACCACGGTGACCGCCGCCGGCGCCGTCGATGTCTGGGCCGTCGGCGAGCCCGACGCCACCGTCACGATCGACCCCGCCGTGCCCCCGGAGCAAGGGCCGGTCTACTTCAACACCTCCGTCATCCCCGACCACTCCCTCCTCGCCACCACCACGGACGGCGGCGTGGTCGTCGCCGGCGCGGACCCCGGGGTCTACACCTGGACCGCCCACAAGGAGGGCGTCACCTTCGCCCCCCTCACGCTCGCCTGTGACGGCGGGTGGCTGACCAACGCCGCTCCGCCCTATGGGTTGAACGTCCTCAGCGAGTGAGGCGCGCTCAGCGCACCGTCCACACTGCTGGGACGGACAGTGCCGCCACCTCGAGATCTTGAGCGGGGCTGAGCGAGGCGGGCCCGCTGTGGAGCGTGCCTGCGAGGGTGGGTACGAGCGCATAGCCGGCGGAGAAGACCTGCCCGGGTGACAGGGCGGGGATGTTAAAGGACAGGGCGCCGTCCTCGGTGTCGAATTTCGAGATCGTGCCGCTCGTCACGAGGGCCTGGAGGCTGTCCATATCGGGGACGACGCCAGCCGGGAGCTCCTGTCGATAGACGAGGGCCATCCCGGCGGGTGCGGCGGCCTGGACCATCACGGGCACCTTTCGGCCGACCGCCGGCGCCTCTCCGGTGGTGACCTGGAGCTCGAGGCCGTTCTGGGGGGTGGCGACGAAGGGCACCCAGCTCTCGAGGGTGAGGGCGAAGCCGAGGCCGGGGACGGCGGGCTCGGCGGAGACGGTCCAGGTGTGGAGGCCGCGGGCGGCGGTGGCGGGGAGGTCGAGGAGGGAGACCTCATCGAGCTCGGCGAGGCCCAGCACCTTCTTTCCGACCGGGGCGCCGTCCATCGAGAGGGTGACGGTCACCGTGTTCGGCATGGGGTCTTTGAAGAGGGCGAGCACGGCCTGCAGCGCGAGGAGGTCTGTCCGGCCGTCGCTCCAGCCGCGGCCGGGGCGCCAGGCGCCGAGGAGGGAGGCGCCGAGATCGGCGACCGTGTCGTCCTTTCCGCGGCCCTCGAGGGCGAGGACGGCCATCGCGGTGGCCTCGACGCCGGAGGGGACCGCACCGTCGGCGCGGACGACGCCCTCGGGGACGGGGAGGGACTTGGAGCCATCCAGGTTCTCGACGAGGCCGGACTCGACCCGCTCGAGGAGCGTGGCGGCGAGGTCGCCGGAGACGGCGCCGGAGCGGAGGATGGCGGCGGCGGTGTAGGGGTCGGTGACCTGGGCGGCGTACCGCTCGAAGGCGCCGCCGGCGCGGAGGGAGACGGCGGCGGCGTCGCGCTTGCGTTTGGCGTCGAGGTCCCTGTCCCCGGTCGGCGACTGGGCGGCGCGGCGGACAGTGGCGGCGGCGTCGGCGGTGGCGACGAGGAGGCGCTGGAGCGTCCAAGCGCCGCTGCTGTCACCGCCGAAGGTGCCGTCGGGGCGCTGCCCTGCGACGAGCTGGCCGAGGAGTCGCTCGCCCAAGCGGGCGATGACGGGGCTCTCGGGGTGGGCGAGGCAGCCCTCGGCGAGGAGGGCAGCGGCGGCGGTGTCCGGCGCGCGCCCGAGGCGGACGGCCCGCTGGCCGGCGAGGAGGCCCATGTCGTGGAGGGCGGCGGCGGCGGCGCGGGCGTCGTCGTCTGCGCCAGCGGCAGAGACAGGGACGCCGAGGGACTGGAGGAGGGCCGCGCCCTGTCCCGACAGGAGCAGTGAATAGCCTGTCGAGGCGACCCCACCGCGGTCCAGCGCCGTGGCGAGCTCGCTCTGGAGGATGGCCTTGGCGCCCGGATAGACGAGGAGGCGCACGCGGGCGCTGGCGGGGTCCAGGTCACTCGCGCCGATGAGCTCGACCTGTCGGGGGGCGGCGAGGGTGCCGCCGCGGGTCTGCTCGAGCTTGCGGCCGACGGGCTCGACGGGGAAGGTGCGCACGACGGCGTCCTTGCTGCCGATAGAGGCCTCGAGGGAGACGGTGCCGGCCTGCTCGGCGTAGAGCTCGACATAGGAGACGCGGCTCCCCCCGGCGGGGAGAGAGACGGTGCCAGCGCTCGCGAGGTGCGCGGCGCCGCCGGCGTTGACCCGCAGGGGCACGGTGAGGGGGCCGTCGGTGGTGTTGACGACCTGGATGGGCAGGCGCAGGCGGTCACCGGCCTTGAGGAAGGCGGGGAGGACAGGGTCTACATAGACGGGCAGGGTGCCGAGCAGCTCGGTGGTGTCGCCGGACTGACCGCCCTGTCGGGACCAGGCGAGGCCGAGCACCCGCCAGGTGGTGAGCCGGTCGGGGATGCGCACGGGGACGGAGGCCCGGCCGTCGCGGTCGGTCACCACGCGGGGCTGGAAGAGGAAGGTCTCGGGGAACCAGGAGCGGGTGGGGGCCGCCTCGCCGCCCTCGGGGTCGGCAGGAGAGTCCCCCTGGACGGCGGGGTCTGCCTTCTCGGCGTCCTTCGACTCCTTCTTCGTCCCGCCGCCCCGGGCGGGCGCCGCTCGGTTCTGGCTCCGCCTCGGCCCGCCGGCCCCCTTGGGCGACGGGGCCTCCGCCTGCGCCTCCTCTTCGGCGTAGCCGAGCTCCTGGGCCATCTGTTTGCCCTCGTCGCGCGCCGAGGTGGGGACGGGGGCCTCCTGCGAGACCCCCCCGCAGGCCGCGAGCAGGCTGAGGGTCAGCAGCAGGCGCTCGGGGCGAGGGCTGCGGGGGCCGGGACTGCAGGGACGGGAGCTGCAGGGGCGGGAGCTGCGGGGGCGCATCGGGACCTCGGGGCGGTGACCCGAGCCTAACGCTCAGCGGGGGCGGCCCTTACGCCGGGGACGGATACCGACCCACGCTCAGTACGCGCTGTGCCAGGTCGGGGAGCTCCTCGACGGGGCGCTCCTGTGAGCCGGCCCAGGCGCGCTGCCAGGGCGCGCAGAGGGCCTCTGCCGTCGGGGCGCGCACGGGCGTCACCGGCGGGTGGCGGAGGGGGGCGACGAGGGCGTCGTCCTCGGGGCGGGCGCGGAGGGCGAGCAGCCCGCGGGCGGCCTCTCCGAGGTGGTAGCTACCCAGGTCGAAGGCGGGCTCGGCGCCGATGAGGCGGAGCTCGGGGGTGTAGTGGGCCGCCGCGCGCCAGGTGTCGTCCTGCACCTCGTCCGGCCGCGGAAGGTCACCACGCGCCCAGCGGCGCTGCCGTCTCCGCCCGAGATGTAGCCCCGCCGGGGGGTGGAGGGCGCACGGGCGACCGGGGCCTCCTGCGAGGCGCCCCCGCAGGCCCCAAGGAGGCTGAGGGTCAGGAGCAGTCGCTCGGCGCTCACCGAGGCGGGCTCCCATTCGGCGGACCTTGTCCATTGGGCGGTGGCCCCGGCGGACCCTGTCCATCGGGCGGTGGCCCCGGCGGACGACCTCCGGGAGGCGGCTTGGGCATCTTTGCGATGGTGATGGAGATCCCTTCGACCGGGCCGGAGACGGTTGAGATGCTCTCTTGCACCATCCCGATGCCGCCGCTCCCCGAGGAGGAGCGATAGGCGTCTTTGTCATTCCCTGTGCCGTCGTCGAAGGAGGCGAAAATTCGATAGCTGGCCCCGGCCGGGACGTCGATGCTGAATTCCTGCTCCGTCGCGCCGCTCGGCGGGAAGCGCCGCTCCGCGACCGGTGAGCGCCCCGGCGGTACCATTCCGCTTTGGGGGTCAGCGTCCTCATTGTCGAAGGCGACAACATAGACGGCGCGGCCCGTGAAGCTGCCCTCATCCCGCTTCAGGGTGCCCGACACCTTGACCATTTGAAGCGGAACCGGCTGGTCAGGAACCGGCTCCACCGTGGGGCGCGCACAGCGGACACCCACCGCGGAGCCCATGACGAGGTCGGTGAATCGATTGGCCACCCGCATATTGGTGGAGAAGGTGTTCCAGCCGCCGCCGCGTAACACATGGGGCAGCGCAGAGGCGCCCGGGGTCGGGCCACCGGGGTCTCTCCGGCCGGGGCCATACACATGGGGGTGCCAGAGGTCGGCCGTATATTCCCACACATTGCCGGCCAGGTTCTGATGCCCATACGGGCCCAGGTTGGCGGCGGGATCATTCGCCGGACTCGTATCGGAGACACAGAGCGTAGGCACTCCCCCCCCGGTGTGCTGGTGATTGGCGAGGGCGCAGGTGGGGGCCGCGTCCCCCCAGGGATAGGGCCGGAGGTCGGCCGGGTCACAGGCTGTGGGGCTGCTTCCGAGCTCGCAGCCGCCGCGGGCTGCCTTCTCCCACTGGGCCTCCGTGGGGAGGGCCTTGCCGCGGCTGCGACAGAAGGCGTCTGCTTCGGCCCAGGTGAGCCCTTCGGCGGGCTGGGCCTCCCGGCCAAGCTCGGCCCGGCCGTCGGTGTCGAGGCTGCGCACATCGGCGCCTTCGGGCTTCCGGCCGGTAGAGAGGAACCAGGCGGCGAGATCGGCCACCGAAGCCTCGGTTCGCTCGAGGCAGTAGCCCGACATCTGCACGACGTGGACGGGCTTTTCGTCGGCCCCGGCCTGAGTGGAGCTGCTGCCCATGAGGAAGGGCCCGGGCCGGACCCAGCGCTCGGTCGCGGGGGTGACCGTGGGGTCCTGGTCATCGCAGTCCAGGGTGGCGGCATCGGCACCCGGGCAGGCGGTGGCGGCGAAGAAGCCGTCTTGATCGGCGTCCGGGCAGGTTGGCGGTTGGGGTATGGGATCGACGGCGGCGCCGAGCTCGGCGGTCCAGGCGTCGGTGAGGTTCTCCGGCCCGGGGTCGAAAGATGCCCTCCCCCCCGGCGTTCCGGGGCCACCTGAACCCGCGGGCTTGCCCGGCGGCGGTCCGACCGGTGCGGGTGGGGTAGGGCGGGTCTCCCCGCCACAGGACAGGCAGAGGGTGAGGAGCAGCAGCGGCGAGGAGTTCATCGCGGCATCCTAGCATGTGCCCCCCTGCCTGGGTTGGGCTACGCTTCGCCGCCTGGGAGGGAGCAGGAATGAACCGTCGTCGGCTGGGCGCGCTCGGGATCGGCCTCCTCCTGGTGCTCCTGGCCGAGCTCATCGCGCGGGTGCTGCCCGATCCCACCCCGCCGGCCCGTGGCATCGTGCTCAACCCCGATCCCACCCGAATCTGGGCCCTGGGGGAGCCCCCCCCTGATGACCGTGGGCCTCCGTTTTATCGGCTGAGCCGTGAAGGAAACCGGGCTGTCCACGCACCCGGCCCGGCGGGGGCCCCCCTCCTCCTCAGCACCGGTGACTCCAGCATCTTCGGCGACGGCCTCCCCGACGGCAAGACCTTGCACGATCAGCTCCAGGTTGTGCTGAACGCGAGGTCCATCTCCGCCCGGGTCGGGACCCTCGCGGTCCCCGGCTACTCCACGGTGCAGACCCTCGCGGCGCTCCAGGAGGTCGGGTGGGAGATGCAGCCCCACACGCTCATCGTCGGGAATCTGTGGAGCGACTCGAACCTCGACGCCTTTCGGGATGCCGACCTCTTACGCGCGGCGGGGAGCCCGATGGCGCGAGTGGAGCGGCTGCTCGTCCACAGCGCCCTCTTCCGACAGACCCGGATGGGGGTCAATCGGGCCCTCGGTCGACCGGCCGCTCGAAAGATCGCTTGGCCCACCCCCGGCCAGCGGGGCGTCCGTCGGGTGCCCCTCGCTGATTATGCTCGCAACCTGAGTGCCATGTTCGATGGGGCGCGGGAGCGGGGTGTGGGGGTCGTGGTGCTCACGCTCGCCAACGCGCCGATGTTGCAGGACGGGCTCCAGTCGAGCCAGGAGTGGGCTCCTTATTTCGCAGTACAGTCCGCGGTCGCCGAGGCGCACCATGTGCCGCGGGTGGAGGCCCTGTCGATCTATCGGTCGAGTGGCCTCCCGAGCCGCGCGCTCTTTCAGGATGAGCTGCACCCCACCGCCGACGCCTGTCGCCTCCTCGCAGAGGGGGTGGCCGATGCCCTGGTCCAGGCGGGCTGGCCCGCCCGTGCCCCTGTGGCAAGCGAGACCGCCCCGGTGATCGCCCCCTCCGATCCCTTCGATGGCATGGGTACGCTCGGCGGTCCGAGCGTACAGATGGACCTGCTCGACGGCGGTGGTTGAGGCTGCCCGGGAGGCGCGCATGGCTGGGATCCCCACCTGGATGAAGCCGATCCTCGGCGGGATCGTGACCATCGGCCTCCTCGGCCTGGTGGAGGGGGGGCTGCGGCTGGCGGGGCTGCCGGACCGGGGCCTCTACGATGGCGACCTCGTCTGGGCCTGGACCCTGCGGCCCGGCCTCGATCGGCCTGTGCCGGGCGGGGAGGGCTCCTTTCGGGTGGTCACCAATTCCCTTGGCCTGCGCGGCGATCCGCCGCCGGCCGACGGGCCCTTCACCCTGGTGATGGGCTGCAGCACGAGCTTTGGCTGGGGGGTGGCGGCGACCGAGGCCTGGCCGGCCCGCCTCGCAGCGGAGAGCGGCGCGGCGGTGGTCAATGGTGGGGTGCCGGGCTGGTCCACCGCCCAGGCGCGGCGGGCGGGGGCGACGCTGCTGGCCCTGCATCCAACTCGGTTGATCCTCGCCTTTGGGGTGCGTGACGCCCAAATGGCGCCCCAGGAGGACGCCGTCGCTCAGCCGACGCCGCCGGGCGCGCAATTGTCGCTGATCCGCCTGCTGCGCGGCTCGCGGCCGGCGCCCCCCGCGGCGGCGGGGGTGGTGGCGCGGGTGAGCCCGGCCCAGTTCGCCGAGAACCTGCGCGCCCTCGCGGTCGCGGCCCGGCCGGCGGCGGTGTATCTGATGGTCTTTCCCCAGCCGACCCCGCTCACCGCCTACATCGAAGCGGCGCGGTCGGTGGGGCCCACCTTTGCCCCGGAGATGCCGGCCAGCGCCTTCTTTACGACCGATCCCATCCACCTGACGGCGGCGGGTCATGCCGCGCTGGCCCAGACCGCGGCCGCGGCCCTGTCCGATGGACGTTGGGCGCCGCTTCCCTAAGGGGGCGCTGACTCAGCGAGGGACGAGGCCCTGCTCGCCCAACCAGGCGGCGAGGGTGTCGGCGAAGAGGGCGTAGCCGGCCGTGTCGGGGTGGCCGCCGTCGTAGAAGAGCGGCTCGGCGACGTTGGGGTCATCCTCAAACATCGCGACGATCTCGGGGGCGAGGCCCACCTGGGGTGCGATCGCGTCGATGCGCAGGCTGTGTCCGGGCAGATCGTAGACCCGCTGGTGCCCGTCGGACTGCTCCATGATCACACCGGGCAGGGGCAGGGCCGCGCGAAAGGCGCCGGTGAGGTCGATGAGGGGCACGTCGGGCAGGGCGGCGCGCACCTCGGCGGCCTCCTGGGCGTAGACCTGGGAGCCCTTGGGGTCGAAGGTGCTGACGGCCGGCATCACGATGACGAGCCGGGCCCGGCCGATGCTCTGCTGCACCTGGCGGACGGCCCGCTGGTAGCCGAGCACGGCCTCGGGCTCTGACCAGTCCGGCCGGCTCGTGAAGATCACGAGGTCGGGCTGCAGGGCGGCGGCGTGGCCTTGGGCCCAGTTGGCGATGCTGTGCGGCCTCATGGCGGGCACGCCGGCGTCGACCACCTCCAGGCCGAGCTTGGCGGCGAGGCGGGCGGGGTAGCTCTCCTCGTAGGGCACGCCCCAGCCGAAGGTGACCGAGTCGCCGAGGCAGAGGATGCGCGGGCCGGTGCGGGGGTTGGCCAGCTCGGGGCCCCGGAGGCCGATGCTGTTGGTCCACACCTGGAAGCTGCGCAGGCGGCGGATGCGCTCGAAGCGGTCGTCGCCGCGCAGCTCGGAGGGGTCATGGGGGCGATCGGGCACCCAGACGGTGGCCCCCTGGAGGTTAGGGATGAGCACCTGGGCCCGCCCGCCTAATTCCGGCGCCTCCCGGGTGATCGGATCGCTGATGATGCGGTTGCGGTGGCGCTGGAGGGTGACCCCCCCGGCGACGAGGAGGGCGAGGACGATGACGGCGACGGCCGCCCGGCGGAGCTGGTCGGGGTGCATCAGAAGACCCCGTAGACGGTTGGCAGGGTGTTCTCCGCCGGGGCCGACCACAGCAGGTAGGCGGCCACCGCGACCACGACGAGGGCGGCCCCGAGGAGCCAGGGGAGCGCTTGTTTCATGGAGGGCTCGCGGGCGGCAGAGCTTGGAAGGGCGCGCCCAGCAGGGCGGCCACCTGGGCGTGGCCGGCCGTCCTGTCCTTGTCGGCCGCCTCGGCGACGGCGTCGGCGAGGGAGCGGCGGACGTGCAGGGTCGTCCAGCCGCCCACGCCCTGTTTGAGCATCCCGTTCAACATCGCCCGGAGTCGCGCGCCGTCCACCTGCCACCTCCTCAAGAGGACGTGGAGGGCTACCCCGAAGAGGAGAGGAGATCCACCATCCGGGTCGGAGCGAGGGAGAGACCTGGACCCAACCTCCAGGCGGCTGAGCTCGGCCCTCCATGGGGCGCTGGCCTGCGCGGGGCAGCTCCCCGGGACCCGTGGTAGAGTCAATGAATGTCGAGCCCCCTTCAACACCCCAGGCGCTTGCTGGGCCCCCGCCCCGGCTGGTGGGACGGCTTCCGGCTGACTTGGGGC
Organism: Myxococcota bacterium; assembly: GCA_044344255.1. Lineage (GTDB taxonomy): Bacteria > Myxococcota_A > UBA796 > UBA796 > UBA2385 > JBIJDH01. Next base: position 116,382 of record JBIJDH010000020.1, on the reverse strand, counting down.
GCTGCGTCCGGCTTCCTGATCGTCGCGATGGGGGGCTGTGGCCCGGCCCCCTGCCCCGCGGGCTCCACGCGGTTCGAGTCGGACGGCCTGTGTCACCTCACCGAGGACGAAGGAGAGCCGGCCGACGGCGGGGACGGTGGCGATGGCGGTGACGCGGGGGATGGGGGTGGCACCGACAGCGCCTCCGAGGGCGGAGCGTGGATCGATCCCGGGAGCCCCGTCTGGACGGCGGAGGAGGCCGGAGCGGCCCTTGAGGCGGCGCTGGAGGGCGGCATCCCCAACGCCATCCCCATTCGGGATGCGTATGAGGAGCTGATGACCTGGTCTGACTCCTCCTGCCCTCTCAAGGACGATGAGGACGACATCGGCGCCCAGGGGGAGTGGCAGGGGGATTGTACCTCGATCGCCGGTGTGCGGTATCATGGGCTCAGCCAATACTTTGAAGAACATACGGATATGTCCTGGGTCATTCACGCGCTCACCAACTACACCATCACCGAGGTCGACGGACGGGAGCTCATGGGGGCCGGCACGCTGGAGCTCGACGGGAGCGTTGATGAGACCGGCACCTATCAGTGGACCTCGGCCACCGGTGGGGTCTTTCATCGGGACGACGATCCCACCTGGCTCGGCGCCGAGGCGGAGGTCGGCCTCTTTGTGATCGCCTCGGATGGGGAGGACACCTCCCGCTTCCAGCTGGATGGTGGGATTGGAAATCCGGCCGCGGATATCATGTTCACCGGGCTCGTCACCGACACGACGGTCTGCAGTGGAGATCCGATGGGGCTCATCGGTGTTCGAGATCCAGGGGGCCATTGGTTCTCGGTCACCCTGTCCGAATGCGGCGGTTGTGGGCCCTTCACCTGGCATGGGCAGGACCAGGGGGAGCTCTGTCCGGGGCCGGCGCTGCTCGACGCGCTCGCCACCCTCGTGGCTGCGCAGGGGCGACCATGACTCGCCGGTTACACCTTGTCTGGCTGCCCCTCCTGATGGTCGCGTGCGAGAGCGGTCCCACCCCCCCCTCGACGGTCCCCGATGAAGGAGGGGAGGGCTCCCCACCGGACTCCCCACCGGACTCACGCCCGGCGGCGACCTTTTATGGGGCCTCGCTCCCCGCTCCTGCGCTGCTCCGCCGGGCCAGCCTCGACCTCCGCGGCGTGGTGCCCACCCTCGCCGAGCTCGATGCGGTAGCGGCCGATCCCGCTCTCGTGGACAGCATGATCGAGGGCTTTCTGGACGACCCCCGCTACGAGGGGCGGCTGGTCGATCTCTTCGCGGAGCAGCTCCTCACAAGAAATGAGGAATTCAACATCCGCTCCTGGGAGTGGGGGCTGCCGCCCGACCAGGACTTCGCCTACCTGCGCGCCATTGGCAACGAGCCCCCCCGTCTCATGGCCCATATCGCCACGCGCGATCTGCCCTGGACCGACGTGGCCACCGCCGATTACACGATGGCGAATGACATGCTCTTCTGGCTCTATCCCCTGGAGCCCCTGGACGAGACCGATGTCGGGGAGGAGTGGCGGGTGGCCCGATACACCGATGATCGCCCGGCCGGCGGTGTCGTGACCACGAACGGCCTGTGGTGGCGGTACTTCACCACCCCGAGCAATTTCAATCGCAGCCGGGCCGCGGCCCTGTCCCGCCTCTTCCTCTGCGAAGACTATCTCACGCGCCCCATCCAGTTCGACGCGGTTGAGATCCTCGACGGAGGCAGCGTCGATGAGGCCATCGAGACCAACCCTGCCTGTGTCACCTGCCATAGCACCCTCGATCCCCTCGCCGCCTCCATGTTCGGCTTCTGGTGGTTCGATATGTACTCTCCGGAGGATGTGGTGCGGTACCACCCCGAGAGGGAGGGGCTTGGAAAATACTACCTCGATGAGGATATGGCCTGGTTCGGTCAGCCGATGGCGGACGCCGCGGATCTGGGCCCCATGCTGGCCGCTGACCCGCGCTTCAAGAGCTGCGCCGTGCAGACCATGGCCAAGGCGCTCTGGCGGCGCCCGATAGACCTCGGTGATTTTTCAACGCTCCAGTCGGTGCAGGCAACCTTCGAGGCGGGGGGGCTGCGACACAAGGTGCTGATCCAGGCGCTCGTGAAGGGGGAGGATTATCGGGTGGGGAGCCTGCTCGACGGCGCCCCTGCGGAGGAGGAGAACCGCCTCTCCACCCGCCGTCTCCTCGCCCCGGAGGTGCTCGAGTCGGCGGTCGCCGATCTCACCGGCTTCAAGTGGACCTGGACCGGCTACGACGAGCTGACGAACGATGTCTACGGCTTCCGGGTCTTGGCCGGCGGCATGGATGGCCATGACACCACCCAGCCGGAGCGCGAGCCCACGCTCACCCGGGCCCTCGTGATGAAGCGCCTCGCCGAGGCCGCCGCGGAGACCGTGGTGGCGAAGGAGCTCGGCACGGAGGGGGCGGCGCGCTCCCTCTTCGGGGCCATCACCCTCGATGACCGGCCCGGCGACGAGGCCTTCACCGCGGAGCTCACCGCGCTGCATCGACGCATCCATGGCCAGAGGCCGGATGCCGTGGAGCTGGTGCGGGACGAGGCCCTGTGGACCGCCGTGGAGTCCGAGCAGGGTCCGCTCGCGGCCTGGACGAGCCTCCTCACCGTCTGGATCCGAGATCCCGCCTTCTGGACGTACTGAATTCTGGGCGTATTGAAACCTGTCTTTCGGTCTCCTGTTCCGGTCGAGGTAGCGATGCTCAAACGGCCCCCACCCTCCGCGCTGTCTCGTCGAGGGCTGCTCGCGGCCTCCTCGGCCCTCCTCCCGACCGCGATGTTGTGGATGCCCGGGGTCGGTCGAGCGGTGGAGCCCTCGGCGCGGCGCTTTCTCTTCGTCTTCGCGCAGGGAGGCTGGGACCAGACCTGCCTCTTTGCCCCGCTCTTCGGCGCCGCCGGCATCGATATGGAGGTCGATGCGGTGGAGGCGAATGCCCATGGGATCCCCTATGTTCAGAGTGAGGGTCGGCCCAGCGTCACCACCTTCATGGAGCAATATGGTGACCGCACCTGCTTCATCAACGGCTTCGAGGTGCGCTCGGTCGCCCATGACGCCTGTGTGCGGCTGGCGATGACCGGCACCTCGCTCCCCTCCTCCGATGACTGGCCCTCGCTCATCGCCGCCTCCACAGGCGCCGACCTGCTGCTGCCCCTCATCCACCTGTCGGGGCCGAGCTTCACCTATGATCGCGGCTCGGCGGTGGTCCGGGTGGGCAGCTCGGGGCAGCTCCCCGATCTCATCAGCGGCGATGCCTTTCTCCGGGCCGACCAGGCGCTGAGCCTGCCCCCGGCCTCTCAGGAGGCCCTCGAAGATGCCTTCGTGACGGCCCGGGTGAACCGGCTCGCCGCTGCGGCGGGTCGGGGGCGCGAGAAGCTCCTGCTGGATCGTTCCATAGGTGTACAGGAGCGGATGGACCGTATCGGCGGCCTGGCCGACAGCCTGCGCTTCGGCTCCTCCAACACCCTCACCGAGGGGATGGACCTCCTCGTCAATGCCTTCGCCAATGACCTCGCCCGGTGTGGCATGGTGCGGCATCTCGGCTGGAAGGGCCTCGGGTGGGACACCCACTCGAATGACTTCCAACAGGCCCTCAATTTCGAGGAGCTCTTCGATGCGATCGTCTCCACCATGGAGACCCTCGACTCCCTGCCCGGAAAGGTGGAACGAACGCTCGCCGAAGAGGTCACCATCGTCGTGATGTCCGAGATGGGCCGATATCCGCAGTATAATTATCGAGGCGGGAAGGACCACTGGACATACACCTCCTGTATGTTGGTCGGCGCCGGGGTGGCGGGTGGCCGGGCCATCGGGGCCTATGACGAGAGCTGTGGGGGCGAGAGGGTGGATCTGCTCTCCGGCGAGACGACCGAGAGCGGCGTCTCCCTGCTCCCCGACCATATCGGCGCCACCCTCCTGACCCTCGCTGGCGTAGACTCTGAGGAGCTCCTGCCCGGCGTGGAGCCTGTTCATGCCGCCATCGCCTGAGCCGCAGCGACCGGGAGCGCCCTCCTTGTGCGCGGTCTTGTTGGGCGCCGGTCTGGTTGGCTGCGCTGCCGGGGCGGGCACCGCGACGCCCGAGGACAGCGCCTCCACCCGGGGTGACAGCGCGGGCGCCGATGACACCGCCACCAACAACTGCGAGAGCGCGCCGGCGGTCACCTGGGAGGGGTACGCACAAGGGAAATTTCTGGCCCATTGTGAGGGCTGCCATGCGACCGATACACCGAAACGATACGGGGCCCCAGAAGCGGTGACCTTTGACACAGAGGCCGACATCCGTACCTGGAAGGAACGGATCATCGTGCGCATGTTGGAGCAGGAGGACATGCCTCCCGCCGGTGGGCTCACCGACGATGAGAAATATCTGCTCAATATCTATCTCATCTGTGGTCTCTAACTCATCTGTGGTCTCTAACCCCATCCGACCCTTCGACAGAGGCCCCGCTTGTCCAAGCGACCCCTCGACATCTCCTCTCCCAGTCTCTCCCGACGGTTCATCTTTGCCACGGTCTCCCTGGTCATCCTCCTCCTCGGCCTGAACGGGCTCGTGGCGGTGGGTGAATATCTGGCCTATGGCGCGGTGTCGATCGATGGAAAGCCGCTTGGCCTGTATATGCGAAAGGCAGGGCGAAATCAGCTCCAGCCTGGGGCAAAGTTGGATGGGTGGCTCTATCGAATTCATATCGGTCCGATGGGCTTTCGAGAGCCGAACCCCCAGCTTGACCGTACAGACCCGGTCACCCGAGTCTGGTGTTTCGGTGGGTCGACCACCTTCGATATCTATGCCCGAAACGACGACGAGGCCTGGCCTGCCCTGATGGGACAGGAGCTCCAGGGGCGAATCGGCGCCACCGAGGTCGTCAACGCGGGCATCCCGGGGGAGCTCCTGCTAAACAACCTCGTTGATCTCGAGGCATGGAGTCCAACCGTTCGTCCACGATATGTCGTATTCTATCAGGGTCCGAATGAGCTCCGGAGCGTGCTCACCATCCCGGGCCCACCGAAGAGCAGCTATGTTCCAGCCTTCTTCGCTGGCTGGCCTCTTCCGCGCTTCCTCGAGCGGATCATCCCGCAACGGGCGCCCCCCGGCCTCATGGGCTCGCCGCGCCGATTGAGCGAGCCTCAGCGAGGGGAGCTGCGACGGCGAATCGACGAGGCGGTGAACCTCATCCTGCGCTTCGGCGCGCGCCCGGTGCTGGCGACCCACGCGCTGCGCGCCGCCCCCGGAGAGACCGGAGAGGCCGCGCGACGGTCGGTGGCTGAGACCGCGGGGATGCTCGACCTCTCCCCCGAAGGGGCGATCGACGCCTTCGCCCAGTACAATGATATCTTGGTCGAATTCTCCCGGAATCGAGGTCTCCCCCTCGCGGACGTGCGGGCCGCGGTGGGGCCAGAGCCCGAGAACTGGGGAGATTCCACTCATTTTCGAGAGCCGGGCTCCAGGAGGGCCGCGGCCGTGGTGGCCGCCGCGATCGAGGCGGATATGGCCTCCCGCCCCGGTGAGCCTCCCAGGGGGCCCCCTGGGGGACTAATTCAGGACGACCCCGGACCCAGAAGGTGAACTGGGCCACCCGCTCGGTGTCCCGTCCTGGGCAAGGGACCTAAGCCGACTGCTCCGGCAGGCTGCGCGCAATGCGAAAGCCCGTGGTCTCATCGGAGACAAAGAGGGGGCTCCAACCGCGCATCGCCGCCCGCAGCTGTCGGGCCGGGCTGCGCCAGGAGCCACCGCGGAGGATGTGGAAGAGCCCGTGCTCCGCCCCGCTGGGGTCGGTGGCGCTCGAGGGGTAGGGGCCCGGCCGGTCCCATACCCACTCCCAGAGGTTGCCGCTCATATCGTAGAGCCCCCAGGCGTTCACCCGGGAGCGGTCGCCGCCATACAGGCCCTGCGAGCCGGCCCTGGCTGCATATTCCCACTCTGCCTCGGTGGGGAGGCGGTAACCGGTGGCGCCGGGAATGGGGATCACGGTGTCGCTCACCTCCCCCTTTTGGGCATCGTGGGGGGTGATCTTGTAGGCGGGATCGAGCCCTTCGAGCTGGGAGAGCCCCTGACAGAACTGAATGGCCGCGAACCAGTCGACGTAAGGCACCGCCATTCGAGGGTCCACCGCCGCCTGCTCCGTCCGGGGGTTCATGGCGGCCCGCCGCCAGAGCCCGGCGGTGACCTCGGTGCTGCCGATCAGAAAGGGGTGGCTGAGCCTCACCGGGTGGAGGCTCTCGTCGGTGTATCGCCCCGCTTCGGCCTCCGGGCTCCCCATCTTGAATTCCCCAGCCTCGATACGGACCATCTTATAGCCGGCCAGGTCGAGAACAGAGCCCGGGGCGAAGGGGCGCCGGATGATGGGCGCTCCCCGAGCCCTGTTCAAACAACCAGCCTGGCGCAGGAGCCCGACGGTCCCGAGGCCCAACAAAGCCACGACGATGAGGCCGATCAGCACGTGCTTCCTGCGCGGTCGCACCTACCAGTATCCATTGGCGCGGAGATCCTGGAGCTGCTTCACCCGCTCCGGGGTGAGCGCATCCGGCGGAGGCGCGCCGACTCCCTGGCGAATCTCAACGAGCTCGGCCTGAAACATCTTGACCGACGCCTCGTTGGAGCGGGAGAGGTCATGCTCCTGGTTGGGATCGGTGCTCACCCGGCTCAGACGAAAGGTGCCCGGCCGCTCGGTGTGCTGAGGATCGACGAGGGCCAAGGTCAGGGTGGGGCTGAGGCTGCTCGTGCCATGGCGCTCGGCGCGGAAGTTGACCAGATCGGTCCCCCTTCGAAGGAGGAGCATGTCGCCGTATTCGGCGTAGGCCCGGGGTGAGGCGGGTGCCGGGCCAAGGAGATCCTGGCCGGCTCCCTCCACGGGGAGCACAGCCTGGCCGAGGGCATAGAAGGTGGGCGCGATATCGACCAGCTCTACCGGGTAATCCACCGTGTCCTCAGAGCCCCCCTCATGGTACACATCCAAGGGGACGTGCACGGTCCGCTCCAGCAGGAGGCTGGCCTCTGCGGGGACGAGCTGCTCGGCGTGTTCGGTTCCGCTGAGCTCGCCGAGCGATACGCCGCGGAGGGATGTGGTGACAACCCAGCGTGGCCGCTCGACCTCGGTGCCCAGATCGGACAAGGAGCTGAGGAGGCTCTGGATACCCGCACCGGCTTCGGCAGCGAGGGCATCATAGGCCTGGTCCACTCGGCTCCAATCCGGCGCGTCGCCGCCATAGGGCTGCTTGTACCGGTCGGGATCGGTGTTCGGCAGGGGATTGGCCCGCTCTTGGCCCCAGGCCGTGGCGAAGGCGCCATGGTCGATGTCGAGGATCAAGGGGCGAAGAGAGCCGAGATCGAGGGGGGCCTGCACCACAAGGAGGCGAGGCGCCCCCGCGTGGGCCTCCCACCAGACCTGCGCCGACTGATGAAGCACGGTGAGCTCGGTGTTCGCCGCTCCCGGATCGGGTACGCCCTTCGTACCGAAGCCGCGGATGAGGCTAGGGTGATCCGGGGCCACCGTGCTGAAAAATGCGGTCTCGTATCCGTAGTAGCCGAGCACCTCTGGGAGGGTATGCACCGGCTCGGGCAGCGGGAGGCACCAGGGATCGGCGGACTCCCGCCCCGTATAGTGGGGGCGTCCGCAGAGCGGAATGGCGGAGGGGTACCGTCCGCTGAGGAGCGAGCCAAGCGCCACATAGGGCTCAATCGACTGCGTATAAGCGGCCGTAAACCGATGTCTGCCTTCATCGTCGAGCTCTGCGCGAAGCGCATCGGCGGCCCTACCGAGGGGGCCCGCGCCGTCGCGCAGGCCGTCCACCAGAAAGAGGATGAGGTCTGGCTGAACAGCCGAGGTGGCCTCTTCGGAAGAAGAGCCGCAGGCGACGAGACAAGACAAGAGCGTCGCCGAAAACAGCGAGGACGAGCAGCGGATGAGGCTGCGAGCGAGGCGACGGGTAGCGACGAGGCGACTCTTGGGCATACGCGGATCATGATATCCAGGTCCCTTCGAATCGAGGTCAGGGCCTTGTGAGATCGGCGCGATGACTGCGCCGGTGAAGGTGCTCGGGCCGATCCCGACGAAGGAGCGGGTCGTCCGCTTCGAGGGGACCCGCGGGACCCAGGCCGCTGACCGGCGGTTGACATCGGGTGGCCGGGGGCGTAAAACCCATCGGAATACGGAGTCCGCATGCGTCTTCATGTGCTCGCCTCTTGCGCCCTGCTGGCCCTCCTGGCCGCATGTCCCCAGCCCCCCGATGAGGCCTCGACCGGCCAGCCCGTGGGTCCCCCGCCTGCCGCTCCTGGCGCGCCCGGTGGTCAGCCCGGCGGGGCCCCTGGTCAGCCCCCGGGTGGGGAGGGCGGCGCTCCCCCCGCCGCAGGTGGGCCGGATGGTGCTCCCGCAGACGGCTCGGCACCTCCCCCCGGTGGTGATCCCTCGCTCTCTGAGACCCAGCCTCCTGCTGAGGGTAACCCGAACGTGACCATCCCTGGTCTCGCCTCGCTCGCCAAAGACGGCAAGCTCATCACCCTCTCGGGCACCCTCAAAGACGCCACCGCCGCGCAGATCGACTTCGTGCGCCTGAGCAAGCGCGATGGAGAGACCGTCCCCGAGGCCATGGAGATCGCCAAGACCACCGATGGCACCTTCAGCGTCAAGGCGCCCGCCACCCTCAGCGAGGCGCTCTACCTCATCGTCAACGTCGATCAGAGCGGAGACGGCCCCTCCCCGGACGACGTGGTGGCCGTGGTCTCCGTGGACAAGATCGTGGGCAAAGACATCGAGCTGAAGGATATCGACTGCTCCAAGGGGAACAAGTCGAATGACAAGATCCCCTGGGAGGTCCGGGACATGAAGGCGCCGACGGGCGGCACGCCCAAGGCCGGCGAGAACGTGCCGCCGCCCCCGAACCCCGCCGCGGAGGCCGCCAAGGCGCCGAAGCCGCCCGTCGAGGGTGAGGCGGGGAAGGACACGAAGGCCCCCGAGGCGCCACCGAAATAGGGCCTGAGCCGCTCCGCTCAGCCTCGGGCCCGCCCGCCCCGCCTGGATCCTATCGACGATCCTCTCGGCCGGGCGCGGTCCGGCTGGCGGTGGGGAGGCGCCAGATCCGGAGCTCCGTCGGGCCGGCCCCCTCCTGGTGGGTGGGCGGCCCGAGGGCCGCCTCGAGGGTGGAGCTGAGCTCGGCGGTCGTGCCCACCCGGTCTGAGAATTCCGTGTGGATCAGGATCCATCCGTAGTTTCTGCGGAGGCGCTCCACCGAGGCCGGTCGGAGGGCGGGAGGCGGCCCCCCGGCGGGGGTGCGCTCGAAGAGGCGCATGCTCTCGATGTCACCGTTATGGGCGGCATGTGCGTCCGGGAACCATGGCATCGCCCGCCCATGCACAGCTTGAAACCAGAAGTAGCGGCTCGTGGCCATCGTGCCCCCGACGTTGGCCGGGAGGTCGAGGATGGCGCGGGGGTCAGCCTCCTCGCGGATGGTCGTATAGATCTCCGGCACCGCCGTGGGTGAGGCCGGGAGGGGCCAGCGCACCGCCCCCGCGAGCAGGCTCTCCCCGAGGAGTAGGGGTATGGCGAGCAAGGCCCAGCGCCCCTTGCCCGCGAGGCCCCAGCCGGCCAGCACCGCGCTCATCACCACAGCCCCGAGCCCGAGGCGCGCCGGATGGGTGACCGCGAGGGCGGGGACGAGCTTCTGCAACCAGCCGAAGGGGAGGAGCAACCGGCGGCCATCCAGGCGCACCCAGTCGCCCCCCCAGTAGAGCAGCACGCCGAGACCGAGCACCGCCGAGCCGAGGCCGAGCAGGGCCCAGGGCAGGGTAGGACGGCGAAAGCGCCATATCGCGGCGGCGGCGAGGAGGAGGACCGTCCAGCGGAGGTAGAGGGTGTGCTGGAAGGCTTCGCCGTACCGGGCGGCAAAATCAACCCGGAAGGAGCCAAAGGGCAGCAGGAGGTCTCGTGGATCGACGGCGTTGTGCTCCAAGAGCACCTGATTGAGCTCTGCGCTGCGGGTGACGAGCGCGTCGGGCTGAAGGAGGGACCAGCGCAACAGCAACAGCCCCGGTAGCCCCACAACCAGGGCCAGGAGGGCGGCCAGGGCGATGTCGGGGAGCGGGAGGCGGCGCCGGAGCAGGGGCACGATCAGGAGCCCGCCGACGAGTAGAGCGGCCAGCAGCCCATAATAGAAGCAGGCCAGGGTGGACATGCCGACCGAGAGGCCGAGCAGGACCGCTGTTCGGCGCCCTCCCCGGCGTTGGAGCTGTGCGGCGGCCCACAAGCTGAGCGGCACCCAGCCCACATCGGTGACCTCGGAGATGCCGTTGGCGACCTCCACGAGCAGGTAGGGGGCGCTGGCCATCGCGATACCCGCCACCCAGGGCTGGGGCCCCGGACCGCTGAGCGCGCGACAGAGCCCATGGGTGGCCCAGCCGGCCATCGCCACGCGCATCACCATCACCGCATTCCAGGAGACCGCCGGCCCGAAGAGGGCGGTCAGCGGGAGACCAATGAAGGCACCGACGGGATCGATGTAGTAGAGCACCCCCCCGGCCGGCGCCCCGAGCAGCGCGGTGCGCAGGGGCAGAGCGCCGTGGCGGATGCTGTCCCAGAACCACCAGAAGCCCCAGGCGTGGTTCCAGACATCCACATCCGGGTGGCCGATCAGGCCCCCGGAGGCGAGAGAGGGCATCAGCACGAGCAGGGCGAACAGGTGGTAGACCACAGCCACCCGGATGCGCCGCGACCAGAGGGCACCCGGAGAGGGCGAGGGGCTCATCAGGGTCGCGCTCTCTTCCGGGGGTGGCTGCACCCTGGGAGGGTAGCACAGGGGGCCGCCCGACCTCGTCGCTCGGGTAGAGTGGTCGGGCGAGTCACGAGCCTAGGATCTGCTGTGTCGCCGGACCCGAACCCGAGCCCCCTTCCGACGCGCCCCTTCCTACTGGGCGCCCTCGTCGCCTCCGTCTTTGCCCTGGGGGTGGGCCTCCGTGGGGCCGGCGTCGTGACCCTCCCCCTCGGCCCCGACGCCGGCCTGTGGAGCATCGCGGCCCTCGTGCGGTCCACGGGCGCGAGCGTGAGCTGCCCGCCCCTCTTCCCCACGCTCCTCGGGGCCCTCGGCCCGGAGCCCGTCGTGCCAGGCTCCATTCTCCTGAACGCGGCCGCCGTCGGCCTCGCGGCGCTGCTCGCAGGGATCTGCAGCGCCCGGCTGCTGGCCACTCCCCGCAGCCGGGCCTTGGCGATGGTCGGCGGGGCTGCCCTCGCCTCTTCGGGCGCCCACCTCTGGACCTATGCCTGGTTCATCCAGCCCGAGTGCCTCACGGGGGCCGCGCTGGTGCTCACCGCCTGGGCCGGACTCCGCGCCACACAGTCGCCCAGCCCCGGCCGTTTCCTCTGCTGGGGTGGGGCGGCGGGGCTCGCCCTGTCGGCCCGGGAGCATGGGCTCGTCGTGGCCCTGCTCGTCCCGGTCGCGACGCTGCTGCTGCCGGGCACGATCCGGGAGCGGCTGGGTCGTCTTCTCCTGGTGCTGCTTGGCCTGCAGCTCTCCTCCGGGCTCGTCTCGGGCGAGCTGTTGAGCCCCGTCTTCTTCGGGAACGGGAGCCTCGACAAGTCGGGCTCGGCCCTCAAGGACAGCCTCGCTTTGGCCGCTGGCAGTCTCCTCCCCTCCGCCGGTCCCCCCGATATGTCCGCCGACTTTCGGGCCGATGCCCAGGGGATTGGCCTCATCCCCAGCATGATCTGGCGCGGCCTCTCGATCTCGGGGCCGGAGCGCCCGCTGCTGCTCGGCGGTCTGGTGGGCCTCGGCTCGCTCTTTGCCAGCGGTCGAAGGAGGGAGGCCCTCGCCCTCGGTGTCCCGATGGCCACCCTGCTCCCCGCGGCCCTCGTCTGGACCCAATGGCGGCACTACCTCGTGCTCGGCCCCACCGCCGTGGTGGCCCTGGTCGGGGGTGGCCTCGCGGCATGGGAGGGCCCCCTGGGGCAGCGGTTTCGCGCCGGGGCGGGCGGGGGTCGGCTTCGCGCTGTCCTCGCCGGAGACAGGCTCCCCACCCTCGTCCTAGGGCTCCTGGTCCTCGGGGGTCTGCCCTGGTCGTGGGCGCAGCTCCAGTCGATGGCGGAGCGGGCGCGGACAGACCAGGCGGCGCTGGGTGAGATCGACCTCGTGGCCACCTGGGTGCGCGAGCATGCCGAGCCCGACAGTCTCTTCGCGGGAGAGACCCGTGCCGGAGCCCTCATCGGCCTGCTCCCCTCGCCGGTGGCGCCGCGCCGGCCCGATGTCCCGCAGACCTGGCCCGACCCCGCTTGGCGCACCTGGATTGTCAGCCGCGAGAGGGTCATCCTGCAGGCGCCTTGGGTCGAGGTGTTCGCGGCAGGGGACTGGAAGGTCTATCGGGCAAGGCCTTCGGGGGGCCCTGCGATGGGGGTCTCCACCGCGTGTCTGTACGGCCTCCCGCTCTATCCCCTTGGGGACGGTTACCCCGGAGGGCACCCCGCGCCGCTGCTGGAGCCCGCCCCGGGATGCGCCGCGGGGCCGGCCGTTCCACAGACCGGGCCGCCGCCACGGCTGCCACCGCCGCCACCGCCGCCTCGACCTTGAGCCGCGACCGAGCTCGCGCACCGTCTCTCAGCGGCCACCCGCCCCCGCCGGCAACGCCCACCAGCACTGCGGCTCCCCCGCCGGGCAGCGGGGCTCCCCGAGCACCGGGTTCAGGAGCCGCGGCAGCGCCGTTGGATCCCAGCCCGGCACGCGGCTCTGAATCCACGCCGACTCCACCACGATGCCCACCACACCCGCCCCTGCGAGGCGTCGCACCCCATCCGTCGTGGCCACACCGTCCTTCCCATGCTCCACCGCGAGGATGGCCTCCACCAGGGGCTGACCAGCCAGCCAGGCCGTCCACTCGGCAGGCCAGAGGTAGCGCTCCCACATGCTCATGCCGTTCACCAGCGACCGTCCATGCGAGGGTTGCATCGCCAGCGCGCGTTTGCCGGCCTCGGGCTGGGTCATGGGGAGCACCAGCACGGCCCCTTCAGGGAGCGCCGCCGTCCAGCTCCCCGCCGCCGGAGCTGTCCAGATACCGGGCAGGCCTGGGGCTCGGATGCACTGAGCCACAGATATCAGCAGTCCGAGGACGCCGATGGCCAGATACCTCCCGCGCAGGCGTCCAAGTTGTAACGCCACGAGCGGCAGGAGACCCACGGTGACCGCAGCGATGGCCCGGTTTGGCCACCAGAAGCGGCGCAGGCCGGGGAGCTCTTGGAGCCAAGCATAGGGCAGCCAGAAGCGGTAGCCCGCGAGCTCGATGGACCGACCGAGGGAGAAGATCGCGAGGCACAGCGTGGCCAGAGACAGGACGACCGCCGCCCGACGCGGTCGGACTCGGAGGGCGAGCAGCGCCAGGATCCACAGCCCATGGGGCACATAGACCGAGGCCCGGGAGGCGGACCAAGGGAGCCCCGCGAGGTATTCGGCCCCCACCGCGAAGCGCCCCGCCGCCTCGCCCGAGCCCGGCACCTCGCTCCAGGCCAGGCTGACCCAGGCGACAAAGGGGAGGACACAGGCGGCTGCGGTGCCCACCAGGGGGAGCAACCGCGCGCCGCCCTCCCGGAGCCCCGACCGACCGAGCACCACGGCGAGCACCAGGGGGGCCACAAAGAGCCCGTAGAACCAGTAGGCGTAGCCCGAGAGGGCGAGGGCGAGGCCCGCCGCCACGCCGGACCGAGATCGGGAGGGGAGCCCCTGTGGTTCAGCGCACTTCCAGGCGTACCCAAGCGCCAGGGCCATCGGGGCGAGCCAGGCCTGGGTCGTGCGTCCGAACTCCACCTCATCCCAGGCGAAGGGGCAGAATCCGAGGGTCACAGCACCGGCGAAGGCCGCGGCCGGGCTGCCCCCGACCAGGCGACCGAGCCACCCCCCGGCCAGCGCATTGCTGGCCATCATCAGCGCGGTGAAGAGCGAGAGGCCGCGGGCCGGGCCGAAGATCCACAGCAGGGGGGCAGAGAGCGAAGCGTCCACTGCGTTCTGGATGGCGAGGCCCAGGGGACGGCCGACGGGGTGCCAGACCTCGACGAGCCGGCCGAGGGGCCCCTCCCCACGGAGCCGGTTCGCCACCACCTGGAAGAGGAAGAGCCCATGGGCACCATCGACGGGGATGTCGGCGGAGCCGGGCAGGGCGCCGGTCTGGAGGACCGCCCGACCGTTCAGGAGGCCCACCAGCAGGGCGACCAGGGCGACGGGGCCTCGGTCGACGAGCAGGCGCCCACCCCAGGGGAGGGGGTGCTCAGGCGGCGGGGTCTTCGGTGAATCGACCATCAAGAGTGCGCCTGGCTGGGCTCGAACCGGTTTCCCCGGACCCAGTGTACTGGCCCCGCGTTCCGTGGGCCAGCGACAGCGCCCGCTTCCCGTGCAGATCGACGCTGAAGCGCCCCTCCACGAAGTGCAGCGCCTCCTCCTCGCCCCGCTCTGGCCGAGGGCCCGCTTCCACGCCCTTCCCGGCCCCCTCCCCTCGTGGGGGAGGGACAGGGTGAGGGCCCTGGTCGGGGCGGATGCCGCCTTTCATAGAGCTGCGCTCACTCGTAGAAACACACCCAGTCCCGCTTACCCTCGGCGGAGAAGGCCGCTCGGTAGGTCCAGGTGCCATCCGAGTCGGCGCAGAGGTCGGTGGACCACGTCGCGTCGGGCAACATTCCGCGCATCCCGCAGGACGGCGTGCCATTGGCACGAGGGAAGCAGATCTCGGCCACGATGCGTTGGTCGCACTGATTGACCACTCTCACCGCGAGGCTCGTCCTTTGGCCGCAGGCCTCACCAGCGACTTGGGACAGGACGCGAACACAGCTCGGCAAGGGAGCCCGCCGCTCGTCGGCTGGACCCCCGCAGCCCGCGCGAGGCGTGGGTGGGGAGGCTGCGCTCGGGGCGGTGGCGGCGGGAGCACGGACGCCCCAGATGGCGGCGCCGGTCGGGATGGCGGCCCGAGTCGCCTGGGCCTCCGCGTCGGCCCGGGCCCGCGCTGCGGCGCGGGCGGCGGCCTCCGCGGCGCGCGTTCGTTGATCTTCAGGCGTGGAGCCCCGTACGATGGACACGGTGAGTCCTGCTGGTTGGTTTGAGGCTGTGTTTCCATCGCTGCTTGGTGTGGGCTGGGGGCCCGACGGCTTCATCGTGGGCGGGAGCTCCGCTCGCGCGCGTCGAGCTTGCGCCTCCTCTTGAAGGCGTGCCGCCCGCGCTTCCTGGGCCATGATCCTCTCTGTGGCGGCCGATTGGTCGGCCTACGCCCGCTCGATCGCGGCGCGGTCTTGCGCCGCCTGCTTGGAGGCTTGTTGGGCCCGCGCGTCGTCCTGGAGCTGGCGCAGCTTCTCGTCATTCGTCCGCGCGACCTCACCCACCTCCTCTGTGAAGGTCTGAAGGCCGGTGATGAGCGCGTTCACGTTGGCCTGCCGACGGAGCTCCGCCCGCTCGGCGGCCTCCCGCTGCTCGGCTTCCCATTGGAGCTGCGCCACCTGTTGGGCGCGCCGCTCCTCGGCCTCCTGCTCCGCCTGCAGCTGTTCCCGCTGGGCTTTCTCGGCGGCGAGCGCCTGACGCTCTTGTTCCGCTCGGTCCGCCCTCGCGATGGCCGCGCGGGCCCCATAGGCGGCTCGATCAGCGGCGTCCATCAGCGGCCCGTCCCCCACCAATTCTCCCCGTGTCGGTGGCCCGAAGTTGAGCTTCACCGTCGCCGCCCCGGACTGCGCCGCGGATGGAGACCCCCGGTGCTCGTTCACCCAGGTGAGGTCCGGCGGCGTTGACGAGCGGTCGATCCCCGCCGGCAGTCCGCCCAGGCCGATCCAGAGGGTGACCTCTTCCTCGAGGGCGCACTCATGGGTCCAGGACTTCAGCGGCCGCATGCCTTCGCCGGAGAGCTTCACCGTACCGGGAGCCTCCCAGGAGACGGGCACGGCGCCGCCGAGCTTCGCGGCCGCATCGGGCAGCCCCACCACGAGACCGGCTCGGGGCGAGAGGGTCGGCACAGCGATCTCGTCGGCGCAGGGGCTGGACTTGTCGGTCGCCCATGTCGACATGTCTTGAATGGGCACCCTTCGGGTCAGCTGGGGCTGGACGCGTACCCTGGCCTTCGCCCCGTCGAAGATTAGGGGGAGCGGCAGCGCGACAGCCCATACGCTGCCGCCGATGATGGCGAGCTCGACGTCGGTCTGGGTCGCTCCGTAGATGGCCGTCCCGGCTCCGATAATTGTTCCTGCGATCGTGGCGTTCAACGCGATCACCTGGCCGGGGGTCTTTGCCCGGTGGTCGACCCGCATCCGCTGGCCGTACTTCGCCTCCTTACACCGGGCTTCGGGGGCGACGGTCACGTACGCCGAGCCGTCCTTGTCCACGATCGGCGCCCCGGCGGTGAGCGCGTGCCCGACGTACAGGGTCTCCTGGTGCTGAGCCTCGAACCCCTCCCACGCGGGGCTCCACTTGCTGCGCTCCGCGAAGCAGCCGAACAGCAGCAGTGTTGCCCCAACGAAGGGCGCACGGGATGGGACATGCAGCAGACGATGGAAGCGGAGCATGGTCGGGCCCTCGGCAGGCCGCGTCCTTCGGGGCAGCCTGCTCACCGGAGCAATAGTCGCGAACCCGATGGCGGAGGCGCTCTCTGGTTGGCCTTCGCCCGTCTCCATGACCCTGCGCAGCTTGTCGACTCACCGCACCGTCCACACCCCCGGCACAGAGAGCGCGGCCACGTCGAGGTCCGCCGCGGGGCTGAGCGAGGCGGGCCCGCTGTGGAGCGTGCCTGCGAGGGTGGGTACGAGCGCATAGCCGGCGGAGAAGACCTGCCCGGGTGACAGGGCGGGGATGTTGAAGGACAGGGCGCCGTCCTCGGTGTCGAATTTCGAGATCGTGCCGCTCGTCACGAGAGCCTGGAGGCTGTCCATATCGGGGACGACGCCAGCCGGGAGCTCCTGTCGATAGACGAGGGCCATCCCGGCGGGTGCGGCGGCCTGCACCATCACGGGCACCTTTCGACCGACCGCCGGCGCCTCTCCGGTGGTGACCTGGAGCTCGAGGCCGTTCTGGGGGGTGGCGACGAAGGGCACCCAGCTCTCGAGGGTGAGGGCGAAGCCGAGGCCGGGGACGGCGGGCTCGGCGGAGACGGTCCAGGTGTGGAGGCCGCGGGCGGCGGTGGCGGGGAGGTCGAGGAGGGAGACCTCATCGAGCTCGGCGAGGCCCAGCACCTTCTTTCCGACCGGGGCGCCGTCCATCGAGAGGGTGACGGTCACCGTGTTCGGCATGGGGTCTTTGAAGAGGGCGAGCACGGCCTGCAGCGCGAGGAGGTCTGTCCGGCCGTCGCTCCAGCCGCGGCCGGGGCGCCAGGCGCCGAGGAGGGAGGCGCCGAGATCGGCGACCGTGTCGTCCTTTCCGCGGCCCTCGAGGGCGAGGACGGCCATCGCGGTGGCCTCGACGCCGGAGGGGACCGCACCGTCGGCGCGGACGACGCCCTCGGGGACGGGGAGGGACCGGGAGCCGTCGAGGTTCTCGACGAGGCCGGACTCGACCCGCTCGAGGAGCGTGGCGGCGAGGTCGCCGGAGATGGCGCCGGAGCGGAGGATGGCGGCGGCGGTGTAGGGGTCGGTGACCTGGGCGGCGTAGCGCTCGAAGGCGCCGCCGGCGCGGAGGGAGACGGCGGCGGCGTCGCGCTTTCGTTTGGCGTCGAGGTCTCTGTCCCCGGTCGGCGACTGGGCGGCGCGGCGGACGGTGGCGGCGGCGTCTGCGGTGGCGAGGAGGAGGCGCTGGAGCGTCCAGGCGCCGCTGCTGTCCCCGCCGAAGGTGCCGTCGGGGCGCTGCCCTGCGACGAGCTGGCCGAGGAGTCGCTCGCCCAGGCGCGCGATGACGGGGCTCTCGGGGTGGGCGAGGCAGCCCTCGGCGAGGAGGGCGGCGCTGGCGGTGTCCGGCGCGCGGCCGAAGCGGACGGCCCGCTGGCCGGCGAGGAGGCCCATGTCGTGGAGGGCGGAAGCGGCGGCGCGGGCGTCATCGTCGGCGCCGGTGGCGGAGACGGGGACGCCGAGGGACTGCAGTAGGGCGGCGCCCTGTCCCGATAGGAGCAGCGAATAGCCTGTCGAGGCGACCCCACCGCGGTCCAACGCCGTGGCGAGCTCGCTCTGGAGGATGGCCTTGGCGCCCGGATAGACGAGGAGGCGCACGCGGGCGCTGGCGGGGTCCAGGTCACTCGCGCCGATGAGCTCGACCTGTCGGGGGGCGGCGAGGGTGCCGCCGCGGGTCTGCTCGAGCTTGCGGCCGACGGGCTCGACGGGGAAGGTGCGCACGACGGCGTCCTTGCTGCCGATAGAGGCCTCGAGGGAGACGGTGCCGGCCTGCTCGGCGTAGAGCTCGACATAGGAGACGCGGCTCCCCCCGGCGGGGAGAGAGACGGTGCCAGCGCTCGCGAGGTGCGCGGCGCCGCCGGCGTTGACCCGCAGGGGCACGGTGAGGGGGCCGTCGGTGGTGTTGACGACCTGGATGGGCAGGCGCAGGCGGTCACCGGCCTTGAGGAAGGCGGGGAGGACAGGGTCTACATAGACGGGCAGGGTGCCGAGCAGCTCGGTGGTGTCGCCGGACTGACCGCCCTGTCGGGACCAGGCGAGGCCGAGGACGCGCCAGGTGGTGAGCCGGTCGGGGATGCGCACGGGGACGGAGGCCCGGCCGTCGCGGTCGGTCACCACCCGGGGCTGGAAGAGGAAGGTCTCGGGGAACCAGGAGCGGGAGGGCGCCGCCTCGCCGCCCTCGGAGTCGGCCTCGCTCGGCGCTGCCTCCGCCATCGGGGCCTCGTCGGCGGGCTTGTCGGCCTTCATCTTTCGGCCGACCCGGCCAACCTCTTTCTTGGCCATCGGCGCGGCGGAGGCGGGGGCCGCGGCGCCGCCGGTGGCGATGCCAGCGCCGTCGTAGCCGATCGCGCGGAGGTCCTGCTCGACGCTCTCCTCCATCGGCGCGGGGGGGGCCGACTTCGACGCTTCACGGTCGGCGCAGCCCGCGAGGGCGACCGCAGAGAGGCCGAGGGGGAGGAGGGCGCGGGGGGCGGTGAGGCTCATGGCTGCTCCCGGGCGACCCAGGCGGACCAGTTCTCGATGTCTTCAGGGAGGTGGGTGCCGTCGATGACGACGGCGCGCGGGTCGGTGAGGGCGAGGAGGTCGGGCGGGAGCTGGGAGAGGCGGATGCGGCGGCCGTAGGCGTCGGTCACGGGCTGCTTCTTGCCGGCGGCGGCCTCGAGGGCCGTCTCCCAGAGCTCGGCCATCTTCTCCGGCTTCATCTTCTCATCCTTGCCCGCGGCCTTCTCCCAGGCCCGCACCGCGTTGTGGAGCTCACCGAGCACGGTGTAGAAGTGGTCGGTGAGGTCGGCCACGGCGTCGAAGCGGCCCCGCCCGCTGGCGCTCGTGTAGCGGTCGAGGTCTTCGGGTTGGGGGACGTCGCTCACGCGCAAGACCACGGCGGCGGCGGCGTTCGCTCCCCGCACGCGCCCGAGCGAGAGGGCCTCGCCGTCGAGGATGTCGAAGGCCGCTTGGTTTGTGGTGACCTTGGGGCGGAGCCCGCCCATGTGGTCGGCGCCGGGCAGGGGGGCGAGCTGACCGAGGCTCTGATCGACGCCGATCAGGGTGACCGCCGCCTGTACACCCTGTCCGCCCTCGGTGGTGAGCAGGCCGAGGGTGGCGGTCTCTCCGGGGGCATAGACCCGCTTGTCGGAGGAGAGCTCGAGCTGGAGCTGCGACTTCGGCGCCACGAAGACCCGCGCGAGGGCCCCCATCACGCTCACCTGGAACCAGCCCTCGGCGTCGGGCGGGAGGGTGAAGGTGGTCTTTCGGGTCTCCTTGTCCAGCTCGACCTCGAGGGCCTTGAATTTGGGGCTCGTCATCTGGAGCTTCTCGGGGAGCTCGCTGTTGAAGTCGGGCCCGCGGAGGAGCTCGATCTCCACCGCGTCTCCGGCCTTGGCGAGCACCGGGGTGGCGCGGATCCGGAGGTTCGGCACCGTGCCCGGCCGCTGGACGAGGGTGGTCTCACCGATCTTCTCGTCGCCCTCTCCCGCCGACACGCGGAAGCTGTAGCCGAGCAGAGTGGTGGGCTGCGGGCGCTCGGCGCTGGCCCGGGGAGAGGGGGAGACCGCGAAGGTGACGACCGCGAGGGCATCTTCGTCGGCCGGCTCGGGGAGGCGGCGGGGGGGCAGCCGCTCCTTCAAGCAGGCCACGGTGTCCGGGCGGAGGGCGGTGCCCTCGCCGTTGGAGGCCCAGCTCGGCTCGATCACCGTGCTGCCGGCGCGCACCCGCCAGAGCAGGGCCTGACCGAGGTCGGTGTCGGAGAGGTCGGCCGGGAGGCAGCTCCGGGCGTCGAGCACGGCGAGATTGAGCAGCTCAGAGACCTCTCCGTTCGAGCCGGTGGCCTCGTCCTGGCTGTAGCTGACCTTCGGCAGGTCCTGGTCGGTGATAGAATAATCGACCGAGTAGACCCGGGTGGTGCCGGTCGCCGACAGGGAGCGGCCGCGGAGGCCAGCGGCGAGACACTCACCCGGCCGACCGAGGGCCACGGCGTCGCGGATGGCGCCCGAGGCCTCGATGACCAGCGCCACATGGGCGTTCTCGCTGCCGCTCACGAAACGTGCGCAGTCCTGGAGTCCCCCCACGAGGCGGTCGAGGGCGAGCTGGTCGGCCAGCGGCAGCTCATCCTCCCCATTGCCGAGGAGGGCCTGGGTGTTCGAACGACTGACCCCGGGCTCGCGGGCCGGGGGCCGATAGGGTTTGGCGGGGATGACCACGTTGATCGCGGGCCCGGGGTCGACCTGGAAGGCCGCGACGCCGTCCTCGTCGGTCTTGGCCTCGCGGGGCTTGGCGGTGGGGTCATAGGAGGGGCGGAGCCGCAGCGTCGTGCCGACGAGGGGGTCTCCCGTGGGGGTGGTCGCCCGGAGGTACATGCGGTTGTTGAAGCCCTCGACGAGCCCGTCCCCGAGCTCGGTGACGGCCGTGACCTGGAGCGGATCTTCGCTCAGCAGCAGGGACAGACCGCCGCCCACACGGTCTCCGGCGGGGTCGGTGGCGGCGACGCTGGCGGAGAGGGTGCTTCGGCCCTGGAGGTCAGCGGGGATCTGAGGCAGCGTGAGGACGAAGCGCCCGTCGTTGTCGGTGATGGCCTCCTTCGGGAGCGCGCCCTCCAGCCAGTCGGTGGGGGGCGGCCAGTCGCCGGACACGCTCCAATTGAGCTCCACCGCGGCCCCGGCCACCGGCGCGCCCGAGCTGTAGACCACCCGCCCCGTGACGACCGGGCGGTCTCCCGGCCGATACCAGCCCTGGTTGGGGGTGACCTCGACGCGGAAGCGCGGCAGGGTGAAGGGCTCGACGGTGACGACGGCGTCGGCCGAGGCATCTCCGGAGACCCAGCTCACCGTCCAGGGGCCGCTCGTGGCTTCGCGGTCAATCGGGAAGGAGCCCGAGACCACGCCCCACTCGCCGGCGGGGGCCTTCTCTTCGAGCAGCACCTCGCCTGAAGGATCCTTCACGATCCACTTGCCGGGGCGCCCATCGAGGGGGGCGAGGTCGGCCGCGCGCAGCACGACGGCACGAAAGGCCATGCTGTTGCCCGGCTCGTAGAGGGGCCGGTCGGTGATGACATGCACCCGGGCGGGGGCGTAGATGGGGAGGGGCGCCTCTACCGTGCTCTCGCCGATCGGGGTGGAGACGACGCCGCGGAGCGTGTAGTCGCCGTCCGGCACCTCGGGGAGCTTGATCTGCGCGGAGAGGGTGACACCGTCCTCGTCCCAGCCGTCCTCGGGCTCGAGGGGGGTGACCTTGCCGCTCGCATCGACCAGCGAGAGCTCCCCGTCGAGGCGGTGCACATAGGCGGACTGGTCCTGGTCTGCCTGGCCCGTGGTGTAGTGGGCCGACGCGCGGAGCGTGACGTAGCCGACGCTGTTCCGGCGGAGGGAGGAGGCTTCGAGCTCGGCGGTCTGTCGAAGGTCCCCGGAGGGGCACTCGGGGATCCGCACCCCGTAGAGGGCCCAGGAGGACAGGCACGTGACGCGGGAGGCGCAGAGCAGGGCCAGCAGGCCCATGGATCCGAGGGTCCAGGCGAGGACCTTCTTGCCCTTCCGCTTCAGCCGCTCGGTCGAGTTTTCGCTTCCTTCCGCCACACCACACCTCCCGCAGGTGGGCATCCTACGCCAGGGCGGGGTCGATCCTTACAGGCGGCCACCGATCCCGGGCGATCGGGGCCTGGGCGATCGCGGCGAGGCGCCGGGATAGCAGGGCGCTTCGGAGCCGCCCTTGTCTGCCGACTTGCCTTCTGTCGTCCTCCCTTCTGTCGTCGATATCTTGCGCAAGACCGAGGCCTACCTGAAGGAGAAGGGCGTCCCTTCGCCGCGCTTCGAGGCGGAGCAGCTCATCGGCCACGCGCTCGAGATGAGCCGGATGCAGCTCTACCTCCAGTTCGACCGCCCGCTCACCGCCGCCGAGCTTGACCGGGTGCGGCCCCTCATCGCGCGGCGGGGGCGACGGGAGCCGCTGGGCTGGATCCTCGGCTCGGTGGGCTTCTACCTCCACGACTTCACCGTGCTGCCCGGCGTGCTCGTGCCCCGCCCCGACACCGAGGCGCTGGTCGAGGTGGCGCTCGGCTTCCTGCCCGAGGGTGAGGCCCTCTTCGTGGCCGACGTCGGCGCCGGGACGGGCTGCGTCGGGCTGTCCCTGGCGCTGGCCCGGCCTGCGGTCAAGGTCTTCGCGGTCGACCTCTCGCCGGAGGCCCTGGCCAACACCCGCGAGAACGTGGCGTCCCACACGCTCGGCGCTCGGGTGGCGGTGCTCCAGGGCTCCCTGCTCGACCCCATCCCTCCCGCGCGGCGCATCGACCTCGTCGTCTCGAACCCGCCCTACATCGCCCGGCCCGTGCTGGCGACGCTCCAGCCCGAGGTGCGCGATCACGAGCCCCGGCTGGCCCTCGACGGTGGGGTGGACGGCCTCGACGTCTACCGGGCCCTGATCCCCGCGGCGGCGGCGCGGGCCACGCTCGGGGTGGCAGTGGAGATCGGCCATGACCAGGCCGCGGCTGTCTCGGCGCTCTTCCGGGCGGCGGGCCTGGTCGACGTCGCGGTGAAGAAGGACCTCGCCGGGCACGACCGGGTGGTCTCTGGGCGCAAGCCGGCCCCCTCGACAGCGCCGGGGGCGGAGGGATAAGGGCGCGCACCCCCGTCGTCTGCCCTCGGTGCCCCTCTGCGCGACCCCCTGACGGGACGCGCTCCGGACTCGGCACCATGGCTGTTCTCCCTGGATTCTGGCACGCGGCCGCGCGAATGACGGGCCGTTTGGATCTGTCCCCCCTGCTCTCGGCGGGGGTGGCCCCGCCGCGCCTGCCTCACCTCCGCGAGGCCGAGCTCGTCGCCCTCGGGCTCCGGCCCGATCGGGCGGCGGCCCTGCTCGACGCCCCGCCCCTCCTCGACGGGGGCGACTTCGTCACCCTCTCCGATCCCGACTACCCGGCGCTGCTGCGGCCCTTGCCCTTCGCGCCCCCGGTGCTCTTCTTCCGGGGTTCGCGGGCCCTGCTCACCGAGCCCTCGATCGCGATCGTCGGCTCGCGCGCCGCGACCGACCTCGGCATGCGCTTCGCTCGCCTCCTCTCGGCGGGGCTCCATCGGGCCGGGCAGGTGGTCGTCTCCGGCCTCGCCCATGGCATCGACTCCGCGGCCCACGAGGCCTCGATGCCCCGCACGGTGGCGGTGCTCGGCCAGGCGGTCGACCTGCGGCTCCCGCACGTCCAGGAGCGCATGGCCAACCACATCCTCGACGCGGGGGGCCTCATCTTGAGCGAGCTCCTGCCGGGCACCGGGGCCTCGCGGGTCACCTTCCCGCAGCGCAACCGCATCATCGCCGGGATGAGCCGCGCGGTCGTGGTGGTCGAGGCCCGCGAGCGCTCCGGCGCCCTCATCACCGCCAAGCAGGCCCTCGAGTTCGGTCGCGAGCTGCTCGTCGTGCCCGGCCACCCCCTGATGGAGAACGCGGCGGGCTGCCTCGCGCTCCTCCGCCACGGGGCGCCGATGGCCACCTCCCTCGCCGACGTGCTTGACCACCTCGGCCTCCCCCCCGAGCCGCCGAAGCCCGCCGGGCCGGTCGATCCGCTGCTCGCCGCCATCCGCCCGGGCATCACCTTCGACGCCCTCCAGGCCGCCGTCTCCCTCGACGCTGTGGCCCTGATGCGCGCGCTCTCCGCGCATGAGCTCGCCGGGCGGGTGGAGCGGCTCCCCGGTGACCGCTTCGCCCTGCGGGCCTGAGGCGCAGGGGCGAGGGCGGAGGACCGGAGGCGCGGCGCCGCGGGGCCTCGGCGCCCGTCGGAGGTTAGCCGTCGCCCCAGAGGTGCTGATGAGACCGTCCGATCGGAGCCCGGGAGACCGGGCCGCCGCAGACCGCAGGCCGAACGACCGCAAGTCCGCGGAGGCGCGGGGGCTCGAGGGCCCCGCCGCGCCGCCGCGGCCGCCCCCGCTCGTGCTCGAGGTCGATCCCGGCGCCAGCGCGATGCTCGATCTGCTCGTGGAGCTCGGCCACCTCGACGACCGGCTGCTCAACCTCGTCAATGATCGCCTGCTCGACCTCGCCGTTCCGAACGGTCGCATCGGTATCCAAGAGCTGCGCAAGGTGGCGGCCGAGGTGATCTTCGAGCAGGAAGGAACCTTCGACGCAGAGTTTCAGAGGGTCGTGAACGAGGAGTGGGGCCTGCTCTTCTATTGACGGCGGCGGAAGGCCAGAGGGCCGCGCGGGTGAAAGTGAGATAGCCTCGCCGATCACCCGTCAACTCTGAGCGCCTGCGGATGACGACCCCGCCGCTACACACCCTCTTCCCGCACACCAAGCTCGACTGGACGATCAGCCGGCTGGAGGACCGTATCCACGGCTCTCCCGACGACCCGGCCTCTCGCATCGAGCTCGCGCGGGCGGTGCTCTCGCGCGGGCTGTACCACAGCGGCGGGGAGCAGGACTGCAATCGGGCGCTGGCGCTGGCGCGGAAGGCGCTCAACGACGACCCCTCCAACGCCGAGGCCCTGGTGCTGGCCGGGCTCTCCCTGATCGGCATCGATCGCCCCAAGGCCGCCACCCGTTACCTTGACCAGGCGGTGCGCATCGACGGGGAGCGGGCCGACCTCCGCCTCGCGCTCGGCCGCCTCGACCTCCTCCGCGACGAGGCGGGCCAGGCCGTCCGCCAGCTCGAGAGCGCCTGCCGGCTCGCCGCCGACTCCTGGGAGACCCACCTCGAGCTCGGCCACGCCCTGCTCGACCTCGCCCGTCGGAAGGGGCACCCGAAGCGGCTCGTCGAGCGGGCCCAGTACCACTTCGTCCAGACGCTCAAGCGCGACCCCGCCCCCGACCAGCTCCCGCTGCTGCTGCGCGACCTCGGCATCACCTGCATGCTCACCGGGCGGCACAAGGAGGCCGAGAAGTTCTTCCTCCGTCTGCGCGAGCAGCCGAAGTACGCCGCCTTGGCCCGCTTTCACCTCGGCCTCGTCGCGTACGAGCTCGGCAAGTACAACAACGCCATCCAGCACTTTCGGCAGTATCTGCGCGAGAAGCCGGATGATCCGAAGGTGCTCGCCCGGATGGCGATGGCCTGGTTCCAGCTCGGGGAGTATCCGCGGGCCCGCGAGGCCTGCCATCAGGCCCTGCTCGCCGATCCCGACGATGTGTTGGCCCGCCACGCCCTCGGCTGCACGCTGCTCGAGGAGGGTGAGCCGAACGAGGCCCTGCGCGTCTTCCGCGAGGCCCTGAAGGACCACCCGGGCCACCTGCCGAGCTACATCGAGCTCGCCCGCGCCCGGCGCATCGGCGGCGACGTGCGCTGGCTCGTGATGGCGCTGGAGTCCGAGGTCGGCGGCTACGACCGGCTGCCCCCCGGCGGCGCCGACGACGCCCGCGGCCGCACCCGGGAGCGGGTGCGCGTGATCCTCGACGAGCTGCGGGCTGTGGGCCCCTCCACCGTGGGGCCGATGCTCGCCACCATCGACCGCAGCCAGGACGAGGCGCTGCGCTTCCAGCTCTGGGAGGCGGCCTGCAACCTGTCGACCAGCCAGGTGGCCGACGCCGCCAGCGTGCGCCTGCGCGAGCCCGGCCGCCACTTCGGCGTCAACCTCGGCGGCCTCGCCCTCTCCGCGGCCCCCGCTGTGCCCGAGCCCGTGCTCATCTCCGGGCTGCAGCTCGAGGAGTCCGACCTCAAGCGGGCCGCCGTCGACCGCTACCCGCCGGCCCACGACGTCACCGCGCACCGCCGCAACCTCGACGCCGAGCGGAACGGCGCCCGCGCCTATCAGGCCCTGCTCCTGCTCTCGATCGGCCTCCGCCGCAGCGCCGCCGGCAAGGAGCTGCTCCGCCGCTGGGCCGAGGTGGCAGACCCGGAGCTCTCGGTGGCCGCCTGGGCCGCCCTCGCCATGTACGGCGAGCCCGAGGCCACCCGCCGCCTCCACGACCGCGCCGTGCTGCGCGGCGCCACCGCGATCGTCGACCACCTGCTCAACCAGGTCACCCCGCCCTCGGGGCCGGCGCGGCCGCGGCGGGTCTCGGACGGCGAGGAGACGCGGTGCAGCACCTGCAACCGGCAGCCCGGGGAGGTGACCCACATGATGGCGGGCGGCGACGTGGTGATCTGTGACAAGTGTGTCCTCAAGATCAGCCACAGCCGCGCCTCGATGGCCGCCCCCGACGACGCCACCTGCAAGCTCTGCGGGCGCTCCCCCTTCGAGGTGAGCGGGCTCTTCCGCCTCGGGCACGTCGATATCTGCTCCAACTGTCTCCAGTTCTCGCTCGGCATGTTGGAGCGTGAAGAGGTGGACCGCTTCCTCACCACATGGTGAGGGAGGCCGGGACATGGTGAGGGGGGCCGGGTGGAGGGCGACGGGTGCATGAGCGGTGGAGGCCGGACGCTGGTCATCCGCCCCTCGTCGCTCGGAGACGTGGTGCTGGCCGGCGCCGTGACCGGCGGCCTCGGTGAGGTGGTCTTTTACACCCACGCCCGCTACCGGGAGCTCGCCTTACGCCTCCCCGGCGTGGTGGGGGTGATCTCTCCGGGAGATCCGATGCCCGCGGGCCTCTCGCAGGTGGTCGACCTCGCGGGCTCGCTCCGCAGCCGGGCTGTGGGCCGTGGCCTGCCTCGGCGCACCGTCGCCCGCTGGGACCTGCGGCGCCGTCTGCGCGTCTGGCTCAAGGTGGGGGCCCCGCCGCCGCGGGTGGTCGACCGTTACGCGGCGGCGGCGGGGGTGCCGGTGGCGCCGCTGCCTTGGATCGACGTGAAGGGGCCGCGCGACACGATCCTCCTCTGTCCGGGGGCCGCCTGGGCCACCAAGCGCTGGTCGGCCGAGCGCTGGGCGGCGCTGGCCCAGGGCCTGCCGGGGCCGCTCCTGCTGCTCGGCAGCGAGGCGGAGCGGCCGCTGCTCGAGGCGCTCGGGAGGTCTATCGGCCCCCGGGCGGAGGTGGTCGCCGAGGCGGGCTTTCAGGCCACCTTCGCGGCGCTCGGCCGCGGCCGCCTCGCGGTGGCCGGAGACACCGGGCTCCTGCACCTCTGCGCCGCCGCGGGGATGCCGGTGGTCGGCCTCTTCGGGCCGACGACCTCCGCCGACGGCTTCTGGGCCTATCCGGGGGTGGCCCTCGAGCGCGCGCTGCCCTGTCGCCCCTGCAGCCGCTTTGGGGGGGAGGTCTGTCCGATCGGGGACCACGCCTGCCTCGCCGGGCTCGAGGTGGAGGCGGTTCAGCGCGCGGTGGAGGGCCTCCTCTCGCCCGATTGAGCCCGGCCGATCGGCCCCGCCTCGTCAGGCCGCGCCGCGAACCCTCGCCGTCGCTTGTTGTACGGCCTCCGCGGCGGCCTCTGAGACCGGTCCGAGGCAACCGGCCTGCCCGAGGTGCGCCTGGACCTCGGCCGTCGCGGAGCTCACCTCCTCCAGCGCCTGTCGTGCCGCGCGCGGCTTGATCCCGACCCTGGCCGCGAGCGCGAGCAGGTGCTCCCCGCCGATGGACCGCCCCGCGCCCGCCACGGTGGTCCACCGCTCACCGTCGGGGCGGGGCGCGTAGGTGAGGTCGAAGCCGGGCGCGAGCCGCCACGCGCCGTCGGGTCCGAGGAGCCAGGCGAAGTTCTTCAGGTGGTCGTCGTCGTTCAGCGCCAGCACGTTGAAGGAGGCCAGACGGAACATCGCCAGGATCTGCGATTGGTCACCCCCGCAGAGGTGCGATGTTATCCGGAGAAGGTGCTCGTAGTCGGCAGCGGGTGTGCGAAAGTCGGCGTCGAGCGCGCCCGCCGCAGAGAGCATGTGCCGCCGGCGACCCCCACCCGGGCGATCGAACCTCCGCACCGCGAAGGCGTCGCCGACCCCCTCGAGCGCGATCACCCGAAACTCAGGTACATCGATCCCCGCGGAGCGAGCCATCGCCATCCAGGCGGCCTCGCGGCGACCGACGTCGGCATCGTCGGTGCTCGTCGGGAACTTCACGAGCCAGGCGTCCCAGCCTTCCGGGAGCTCACCCTCACCGTAGCGGATGCCTGGCTCGCCATCGGCGCGCAGCCCGACGAGCGCCTTCGGCCGCGCACCGCCGGACGGGCCGCCTGCGCGGACAAGGTGCGGCAACACCACCTGAACACGGTCGTCCCAGACGGTCTGGGCGTGCGCGGCGAGCGCCGCGAGCGCGACGGCCTCGTCGAGGTCGCCCGACGGGCCGGTGCATGGCTCGAACACCAGCGCGCCCATGGTGTGTTGGCCGAGGAAGGCGAGCTCCTCGAGCGGCGAGACCGACGACGCGGGCCTGCCCTTCCGCTGGAAGGCGCGATGCAGCAGCTTGAGGCCCCAGCCCTCGGGGCGGGCATCGTTGAACACGCCCGGGATGGGGGCCCCGGCGGTGACCCGGTGCTCGATCAGCCCAGACCGCGTGAGCGGGAGGCGCAGGGGGGAGATCTCCATCCGCCCCGCGGCGAAGGCAGGATCGTACTCGAACCAGACCCGGTGGCCGTCGTCGGCCAGGGTGCCGACGCTGTGGACCTCTGCCTCCGAGAAGCGCAGGTGGACGCGGAGCTCCCTCACAGGGCCCCCCCGCGACCCTGCCGACGACGGAGCTCGGCGAGCGACGACGGGGCTGTGGACTTCAGCACGGCGTCGAAGTCATCGAGGCGTCCGAGCGCCCCGCACAGGTGGATGAGCGACGAGAGCTGCCCCTGTCCCGACTGCTCGAGCCGGGCGACCGTCGCCACAGACAGGCCGCTCCGCGTCGCCAGCTCGGCCTGGGTCCACCCCCGGGCCCGCCTCGCGTCGCGGAGGCGACGCGCCAGCGCAGCCTCGACGTCGGCGGGGGTGAGCGCGAGGAGGAGGTCGTCCAAGGGTACCTCAATTCTGATGGATTCTACCCGAATCAAGGCCAATATCATGCAGTTTTGATGGATGCCAGGCTGACGGTGGTCGGGGGGACCCCCTTCCGCGGGACAACCGTCAGCGGGACTCCCTTCAGCGGGACCACAGGGGAGGCGCCGCGACAGAGACCCGAAGCGCCCCCCGTCCGACCTGGCCTGCCCTGGCCCCGCGCGCGCCGTTACGGGCGGAGGCAGCGCTCGCCCACCCCCGCTGGCGAGCCCCCTCGGGCCCCATGCACTTCGTCATCGTCGGGAACAGCGTCGCGGGCATCGAGGCGGCGATCGCGATCCGGAAGCGCGACGCCCGCGCCGAGATCACGGTGGTCTCCTACGAGCACGACCACCCCTTCGCCCGCGTCTCCTTGATGTACCTGTTCGCGGGCCAGCTCCGCCTGAAGGACACCGAGTTCTACGATCGGGACCTGTACACGCGCCTGCGCCTGCGCCGCGTGCGAGACCTCGTCGTCGGCCTCGACAGCGGCGCGCGCCGGCTCCACACCCGCTCGGGCGAGGTCCTCTCCTACGATCGGCTGCTGCTCGCCGTCGGGAGCCGCGCCCGACCGCTCCCCCACCCGGGTCTCGATGGGGGCGTCGCGGCCGGGGTCCCCGGTGAGGGCGGAGTGCACCAGTTCGTCACCCTCGCCGACTATGAGGCCCTCGATCGGGCGGCGCGCCCCGGGATGTCGGTGGCGGTGATCGGCGGCGGGCTGATCGGGGTGGAGGCCGCCGAGGTGCTGCGCCTGCGCGGCCTCCGCACCCACTTCCTCATCCGCGAGCCCTGGTACTTCCCCGTGGCCCTCGACGACCGCGAGGCGGGCGTGGTGGCGGCGCACATCCGCGGGCACGGGGTGGACTGCCGGACGGGCTACCCGGTCGAGCGGCTGGAGCGGCAGGGGGGCGGGTGGCAGATCAACGGCGAGCTCACGGTCGACCTCGTCGTGGCGGCGATCGGCGTCGTTCCGAACACGGGCTTCCTCGCCGGGAGCGGCGTGGCGCTCGACCCCAAGAGCGGGGGCGTCGAGACGAAGGACGACCTCTCCTCGATCAGCGCCGAGGGCGTCTATGCGGCGGGCGACTGCGCGGTGGTCACCTGGCCCGACGGCAGTCGGCGGCCGGAGCAGCTCTGGTACACCGCCCGTGACCAGGGGCGGGCGGCCGGCCGGGCGATGCTCGGCGATGCGATCACGTATCGACGGAGCACCTTCTACAATTCGGCCAAGTTCTTCGACGTCGAGTACACGACGGCGGGCTGGATCCCCCCGAGCGAGCCGAAGCTCGGGCCGGGCTGGTCGACCTGGTACCAGCACGAGCCCGGCTCGGCGGTGACGCTGCGGGTGGTCTGTAAGGACGGCGTGGTCCGAGGGATGAACGCCCTCGGCTCCCGCTGGGACCACCAGGTCTGGCTGCGCTGGATCGCGGAGCGCCGGCCCCTCGCTTGGGCGCTGGAGCACATGGAGGAGGCCCGCTTCGACGAAGAATTCATGCCCCCCTTCCGGGTGCGCCCCGACGCCACCCTCACCGAGGGAGCCTGAGATGCAGGCCGGTCTGCTGAACATCCGTGACGCATCCATCCGCAACCGAGGGCTCGGCGCCTGGCTCCTGTCTGCGGTCTTGATCGTGTTCTACGTCGATCTCTATTTTTATGAGCACTTGAGCCCGGTGGCGGCGGCCCTCCACCTGCCGAGCAAGTGGACCCTCTACGGGCTCCTCTATACGGTGGCGATGATGGTGGGCGGCTGGTTCATGCTGAAGAAGCACGGCAACAGCCGCTACCACCGGGCCCGCACGCTGACGCTGGTGTCGGTGCAGTGTGTCCTCTCCTTCCTGCTCCCCCTCGCGCTCGACGTGGCGGGGAAACCGGCCTACTACCTGTCCTACTTCTTCCCCCTGAAGTACGATCTGCTCTTCCCTTCCACGCTGGCGGCGATGCCGGTGGCGGTGGCGGTGTGGTTCGTGTTCGGGAGCCTCGTCGGCCTGCCCCTGCTCGTCTATTTTAAAGGCAAGCGGGCCTACTGCTCCTGGATCTGCGGCTGCGGCGGCCTCGCCGAGACCTTCGGTGACCCCTGGCGCCACCTGTCCGACAAGTCGAGCCGAGCCTGGCGCGTCGAGCAGGTGAGCGTCCACCTCGTGCTCGCCGCCTCGCTGCTCATGCTCGGCCTCGTCATCGGGGGGGCCTACGCCGCCGAGGGCAGCGCCATCCGCGGCCTCGCCGAGCAGACGAAGGGCGTCTACAGCTTCGCGATCGGCTCGATCTTCTCGGGGGTGATCGGCACCGGGCTCTATCCCTTGATGGGCACCCGCGTCTGGTGCCGCTTCGGCTGCCCGATGGCGGCCCTCCTCGGCCTCATCCAGAAATTCGGGCGCTTCCGCATCACCGTAAAGAAGGACATGTGTATTAGTTGCGGCAATTGTTCGACCCACTGCGAGATGGGCATCGACGTGCGGGCCTACGCGATGCAGAACCTCGACTTCAAGCGGGCGAGCTGCGTCGGCTGTGGCATCTGCGCCCACGTCTGTCCGCGCGGCGTGCTCAAGCTCGAGACCCGCAAGGACACGGGGCCGGGAGAGGCCACCCTCGAGTGGACCCTGGACCTCTGACCACCGCGCCCGCCGCTCCCGCCGCTCCCGCCGCGCCGGTCAGCGCTCGAGGTAGCCGAGCGCTTGGAGGCCGGCCTCAGTCTCCTCGGAGAGGTCCTCGAGGCGGGGCGGCGGGGCGGCGGCGTCCCAGGCGGTGAGGAGGGCGTCGAGGCGGGCCTCGGCGGCGGGGTCAGCGGCCAACGGCGCGGCGGGGCTGCGCTGGCGGAGGGTGGGCGGGGCCTCGGCCCAGGGGGTGCGCCGGTAGAGCAGGCCCTCGGCGGCGACGGCGCGGGCGGTGCGGAGGTTGTTCCAGGCGGCGGGGGCGGGATCGACGGGCTTGGTGGCCTCGGCGAAGGCGGGGGGATCTACCTCCTCGGCGGCCCCCGGCGCCCAGGCCCGGCTGAGGTCACGCCCCTCCCCGAGGCCGCCCGCGAGGCCGGCGAGCGGGAGCAGGGTGGAGCCGATGTCTTGCAGGCGGACGAGGCGCCCGTCGGTGAGGCCCACCGGGACGCCCGGACCGGCGAAGATCAAGGGCACGTGCAGGTCGAAGAGCTCGACGTCGAGGCCGTGACCGTAGGCCCGGCCGGGCAGCTCGTCGAGCGTCTCGCCGTGGTCGCCGAAGGTGACGATGAGCGCCTGGTCGAGCAGCCCGCGGTCATCGAGGCCCTGGAGCAGCCGCCCCACCTCCTGATCCACCCAGGCGACCTCGGAGAGGTAGAGGGCCCGCGCGGCGCGGCGATCGGCCTGACCGAGGCGGCCGGCCCGCGAGAGGGTGATGAGGGTGTCGAGGCTGCCGCTGCTGCCGTCGATCGCCCCCTGGTAGCCCTGGGGCAGCGCCTCGGCGCGGAGGGCGGCGGGGGCGGAGTCCCAGGGGCTGTGGGCGTCGAAGTAGTGGACGAAGAGGAAGAGGGGGCGGCCGGCGCTGTGGTGGTCGGTGACGGCGGCGAGGGCGCGGTCGGTGACTCGGTCAGCGTGGTCTTCGTAACGCCGCCGAACCTGGAGGGAGACGGCGTCATCGTAGTGGGAGAAGCCGCGGTTGAGGCCCATCTCGGCAGAGAGCACGCTCGCGCCCACGACGCCCAGGGTGTCCCAGCCGGCGGCGGCGAAGCGCTCGGTGAGCAGGGGGACATCGGCGGGGATGGGGAAGCCGTTTCGCGGCACCCGGTGCTGGTGGGGGTCTTGCCCCGAGAAGACCGAGCTGTGCGAGCTCAGCGTGGTGGGGGTCTGGGAGAGGGCCCACTGGAAGCGGGCGCCGCGCTGGGCGAGGGCGTCGAGGTGGGGGGTGCGCGGGGCGGGTCGGTCGGTCGCGGGGAGCTCGAGGCCCCAGCCGGCGACGTCGGCGTAGGCGCCGAGCGCGTCGGCCCGGGTGGTGTCGAGGCTGATCATCAGCACGACGGGATCGGGCGCGGGGCGGTGGCAGGCGAGGGCGGTGAGGAGCAGCACGGGGGCTGCTTAGCCGGCCTCGGCCGCCGGAGCCCGGCAGATCAGGGGCGGGCTGAGCATGGACGCAGTAGATAGGGCGGTTGAGCTACCGCCGCCCGAGGGCTTGAATGGTCATCGACCCCTTCATCGAGGACATCAGCATCTTCTTCGGGGGGGTGGTCGCCTTCCTGGTGGTGCTCCTGTTCGGGATGGAGGTCGCGCAGCCCGAGTCGACCCCGCTCGCGGGCTTCGTGAATTTCTGGAGGGGCTTCTTCCCCGATCCCCTGCCCGTCGACCTCGAGCCCGACGCCCGACCGGCGGAGCGGCGTCGGCGCGCAGATCGAGGACGGACGCAGATCCGCGAGGAGGAGCGTGGCGACGCCGATGAGGCGCCCGCGAGCCCGGCGGCGCCCGCCCCAGACGCGCCGACTGAGGGAGTGGAGGTGCCGGCGGAGCCCCCGGAGCCCCCTGCTCCGGCCGCGCCGGTGGCCGCTCCCGTGGCCTCGCCGGTGACCGCGCCGGCGGCCCCGGTGGCCTCGCCTGCTGCCGCTGCCGCGCCCGCTCCGCCGCCCCCGCGGCCCGCGGTCCCGCCGCCCTCCGCGCCCCGGGCGCCCCTGCCGGAGCGGAAGCCGGGGGGGATCTCGGCCGACGCCTCCATCGCCAAGGCGCTGGAGCGGATGGGGATCCGCGCGCCGGTGGGCGCCTCCCGCAAGGCGGGAGAGCAGCCCCCCGCCCCGCTCGACGAGGTGCTGCAGCGCCTGGGTGTCTTGCTGGGGACCCTCGACCAGGCCCGGGAGGTCTTGAAGGTGCCCCGCATCTCCTGGGTCGATTCGAGCCCGAACCGCGTGTTCTTCCCCGAAGAGGGTGGGGTCAAGCTCGAGCTCGACGCCGCGGAGCGGAACGCCAAGGGCGAGCGGCTGCGCCCCTTCAGCACGGTGGAGGGCGCCGCGAACGAAGAGCGGGAGCGGATCGCGCTGGTGCGCCTCGGCGCGGCCTGGCTCGGCTCGCCCCTCGACGGAGACTCGGCGAGCGCGCTACGCGAGCAGGCCGCCGCCCGCGGGGCGCCGGAGCTGAGCCGCCTCGTTCGGCTGATGCTCCCCGAGGAGGGGCCAGTGGACGCCCTCGACGCGGTCGCTGAGCGGGCCGTGGAGCTCCTGCCGCTCGAGGTGTCTCCGGACGGGGTCCGGATCCGTGCCGCGGGCGCGCTCTCGACGCGCCGCTTGACG
Source organism: Myxococcota bacterium (assembly GCA_044344255.1). Classification (GTDB taxonomy): domain Bacteria; phylum Myxococcota_A; class UBA796; order UBA796; family UBA2385; genus JBIJDH01. Next base: position 81,827 of record JBIJDH010000020.1, on the reverse strand, counting down.
GTCACGCGGAGCGCGAAGCGGATCCGGGTCTTCGCCGGCACGGAGATCGCGCCGATGGAGGGGCAAGCCCTGACGTGGGCCGACAGCCCGCCCCAGGACAAGCCCGGGACCGTCTGGTACTACACCCTCTGGTACAACCCTCGAAATGGCGGCCCGGCGCGGGCCGTGGCCGACCTCACGGTCAACGTGGAGTGAGTCAACGTGGAGTGACCGGGGGCGGTCCATCGGCGAGGAGCGCTCGGGTTGAGCTCGGCCTCGTCGTCGCCCTCGGCGCCCTCGTCGCGGCCCCTGCGCTCCTCGCGGCCCTCCGCGGCGACCTGCTCGGGCACCCGCTCTCCGACATGCCAGACCACCTGCAGGGTGCCTGGTGGTTCGGCGGCGAGCTGCTCCGGGGGCGCCTCCCCGCCGAGACCGGCCTCACCCACTTCCCCGGGGCGCTCCGGCTCTGGTACCCCGATCCCATCGGCGCTCTGTTCATGCTGGCCGCGCGCCCCCTCGGCCTCGCGCGGGCCTGGGACCTGCTGCAGGCCCTCCAGCCCGGCGCCGCCGCCCTCGCCGCCTACGCGATGGGGCGCGACCTGCTGGGGCCGGGGCGCGGCGGCCTCGTCCCCGCCGCCGTGGTGGGCGCGAGCCCTTACCTGCTGGGGCTGCAACACTCCGGGCTCTCGGAGTACGCGGGGATCTGGCCGGTGGTCCTCGCGGTCTGGGCCACCCTGCGCGCCCTCGGCCTCGACCCGCGCGGGCGCCCCCCTTCGCTCCGCCTCGCCGCCCTCGCCGGGCTGCTGGTGGGCCTCTGCGCGCTGCAAGCCCTCTACTATGGTCTTTTCACGGCCCTCTTCGCGGTCTGCGCCCTGCCCGGCCGGGGCGTGAGGGCCCGGGTCTTGCCGCTGCTCGTGCTCGGCCTCGTGGCCACGCCGCCCTGCCTCGGGGTCGCCGCGCTGGCCGAGGCCGCCCTCGCCGACCCGCTGGCCGCGGTCACGGCGGCCAACGCGCCGGGCTGGCAGGGGGACGGCCTGCCGGCGACCGACCTGCTCACCTTCATCCGCCCGGGCGCCCACTACTTCCCCGACACCCCGGCCCTTGGAAACCCTGGGATCCTCCATGTGAACTACCTCGGCGGTGTCGCGCTCCTGCTGGGGATGTGGGCCGCCGTGCGGGATCGATCCCTCCGCCCGCTCCTCACCGTGACCCTCCTGTACGGCCTCCTCTGCCTCGGCCCGGCCCTCTGCTGGGATGGCCGGCTGGTTCGGGTGGGCGGGCAGGCCCTCCGCCTCCCGCTGGCCCTGCTCTACCTGCCGGGCTCTCCCCTCGCGGGGGTCCACCACCCCTACCGCCTCGTCGTCGCCCTGCTGCCGCTGCTCGGTCTCTTCGCAGGGTCGGGCGCGGCGCGGCTGCCGGCGGTGGGAGCGGGGCTGCTCCGCGATGGAGCAGCGCTGGTCGTGGTCTTGGAGGCGCTGCTGCTCTCACCCGCGCCCTGGCCCACGCGGGTGACGGCCTTCGAGCTCCCCGCGATCTACGCGGCGCTGCCCGACGGGCCCCTCCTCGACTGGCCCCCCGACGCCACGGCCGCCAACCGACGCTATCAGGCCTGGCAGACCGCGCACGGCCAGCCGATCCCCTACGGGGTCAACGTCTTCCTGCCCGAGGTCCTGCGCTCGGACCTGCTGGTGGTGGACCTCCTGCGCGCCCTCGACGATCCTGCGGCACGCAGCCGAAACCGAGACCAGCCGCCGCTGCGGCAGCTCTACCCGCCGAGCGCCTCCCGGCGGGCGCGGCTCGGTGAGCTCGGCTTCGTCGCCCTGGTGCTCCACCGCGAGGCCCTGGGGGAGGCGGAGCGGAGCCGGACCGAGGCCCTGCTGCGCGCGAGGCTCGGCGCGCCCCTCGTCGATCAGGGGGCCGAGGCGGCCTGGCCGATCCGCTGATCAGGCGGCGAAGACGCGGGCGACGGCGAGGTCGAGCGCCTGGGTGACGAGGCGCAGGGCCTCCTCCAGCGGGACCTCGAGCACCACCCCTGCGGCCCGCGGGTGCCCGCCGCCGCCGCCGTGGAAGCTGCGGGCGACGCGGGAGACGTCGATGGTGTCGGTGCGGCTGCGGAGGCTGAGCTTGACCCGCGCCGGGCCGCGCTCGACCAGCAGGCAGGCGACCTCGACGCCCCGCGTGTAGACGAGGGCGTCGACGATGCCCTCGAGGTCGGTGCCGTCGGCCCCATGGCACACGAAGTCGGACTCTTGGACCGCGCCGAGGCAGACCCGCCCCTCGGCCGTGAAGCGCACCCGCTCGAGCACGGCGCCGAGGAGGCGGAGGCCCGCTGGCCGGCGCTCGACGAGGACCCGCACCGATATCGTGGCGTGGTCGATGCCCGTCTCGATCAGGCGAGCGGCGAGGGCGAGTGTGCTGGGGCGCGTGTTCGAGTGGCGGAAGCCGCCGGTGTCGAAGATGAGGCCCGTGTACAGCGCGGCGGCGAGGCGGGGGTCGAGCGGGAGGCCCCAGCGCTCGCGGATGCCGTCGACCATCGCCGTGGTGCTGGCGGCGGAGGGGTCGAGCAGGACGATGTCGTAGCCCTCGGGCTCCGTCGAGGCGTGGTGGTCGACCAGCACCGTGCGGGGGGCGGCGAGGAAGGCCCGCTCGACCGTGGGCACAAGGCGACGGCGGTCACCGTCCATGATGATGACGACGTCATAGTCGGGCAGGATGGCGGCGTCGGGCACCATGTCGCTCGCCCCGTCGAGCCAGGCGTAGCGGTAGGCCGCGCTGCCCGCCACCTCGACCCGCGCCGAGGAGCAGGCGCGGATCATCTGGGCGAGGCCGAGGCAGGCGCCGATGCTGTCCCCATCGGGGTCGACGGGGCCGCTCAACAGGACCCGCTGGGCCGCGGCGACCGCCTGTTGGAGCTGGTCGATGGTCTCAGGACGAAGGGGGCTCGTGTCGGCGCCCATGGGGATCCTCGGCGAATAAGGTCGCTCGCTTAACATCCGAAGGGGGCCCGGCAAGGCAGGCGGCGTCGAAGCGCGCGGCGGCGACCGGGCGCAGTGGCGGCGCGCTCAGGGGGGGGGCTATCCGTTCCACGGCGGCTGCACGGGGCGGCCGCCGGTTATGTCGGCCCGCGCGGCGCCGCTCGAGAGAGGCCGCCCCCAAGACCTCAACTCAGGGAGTGACCCGTGTCCATCCGCTCCGCCCACCCCATGGTGTTCCACGCACCCCGCTCCGGGACCCCTCGTGGGGTCGCCGTCTTTACGGGCCAGGGCGCTCAAAAGGCGGGCATGGGCAAGGACGTGGTGGAGGCGACGCCCGTCGCGCGGGCGGTGATCGCGGAGGCCAGCGAGGCCCTGTCTCTTGACCTCCCCGCCCTCATCTTCGGGGCGGACCCGCGGCTCTCGCTCACCGAGTATGCGCAGCCCGCCATCCTCGCCGTCGAGATCGCGCTCTTCGCGGCGGCGGCGGAGCAGGGCTACGCGCCCGCCTGGTTCGGCGGCCACAGCCTCGGGGAGTACACCGCCCTGGTCGCCGCGGGGGTCATCCCCCTCGCTCAGGCGGTCGTGCTCGTGCGGGAGCGGGGCCGGCGGATGCAGCTGGCCGTGCCCTCGGGGCGGGGGGCGATGGCCGCCATCATCGGCGAGTCGCTCGACGTCGAGGCCATCCTCGCGCTCACCGCAGGCCTCGCCGTCGATCTCGCCAACCACAACGGGCCCGACCAGCTCGTGCTCTCCGGCGATGCGGCTGACCTCGATGTCGCCCTCGAGCGCCTCGCCGCCGCCCCCGCGGGGCAGGCCGCGCGGGCCCGCAAGCTCGACGTGAGCGCCCCCTTTCACAGCCGCCTGATGGCCCCGATCGAGGCAGACTTCCAGGCCCTGCTGACCGAAGCCTCGGCGAGCTGGACCCTCGATCGAGCGCCGCGGGTCGCCTGCAATGTGACGGGCGGCTTCCACTCGGACGATCGTGCGGAGCTCGTGCGGCGGCTCGTCGCGCAGATCTCGGGCACGGTCCGCTGGGTGGACAACATGCGCGCCCTCGCCGCCACGGGTGAGCCGGTGCACGAATTCGGCCCGAACCGGGTGCTGCGCGCCTTCTTCCGGAGCGTCGAGGTGGACTGCGAGACGGTGATGAACCTCGTCTCCCTCCGCCGCGCCTTCCCGGCCCCCTCCGCTCTGGAGCCCTGATGCGTCGCCTCCTCGCCGGCCTCGGCCTGGTCCTCCTCTGCACCTGCAAGCGCCCGGCCTTGACGGCCCCCGAGGGCCTCGACGACGGCGCCTCTGCCGCGGAGTCTACGATGAAGCTGGTCTTCGATGCGAACCCTGTAGAGCCGGTCGTTCGAATCGAGCTCTCCGAGGCCACCCCTCCTGGCGGCCGGGTGGAGCGCAGCGCCGCCACCCCCGCGGTGGCCCTCTCGGAGGCGGAGACCGCGGGCCTCCTCGCCCGCCTGCCGAAGTTGGAGGAGGCGACCGGCGACCGGGTCGACTTCGCCAAGCGTCCGGACTCGCTTCCGCCCCCGCTGAAGGGCGAGACCGTGGCCGAGACCTTCCCGCCGCCCGGGGAGCTGTCGGCGCCGGAGGCCGTCGTGGCGGGCCCGCTCCAGGTGCTGCGGGCCTCCCCAGAGGGCGACGTGCCCATCGCGGCCTCGCTCAGCGTCACCTTCAACCAGCCGATGGTGGCCGTGACGAGCGTGGCGGAGGCGGCGGCGACGCGGCCCGTCGTGCTCGAGCCCACGCCCCCCGGCCAGTGGCGTTGGATCGGCACCCGCACGCTGCTCTTCGAGCCCGATGGCCGCTTCCCGATGGCCACGAAGTACACCATGCGGGTGCTGGCGGGCACGAAGTCGGCCAGCGGCGGCGCGCTCCCCCAGCCCTTCGAGCGGGTCTTCACCACCCCCGCTCCGCAGGTGACCGGCTGGAGCCCCGTCGGCGGCCCGACCGTGCGCGACCCGCTCATCCTCGTCTCCTTTGACCAGAAGATCGATCGCGAGCAGATGTCGGGCCACATCAAGCTCCGCTTCGGGCAGACCGCCTTCCCCTTCCGCCTCGCCGACGCCCCCGAGATCGAGGCCGACGCCGACATGCGTCTGCGCGTCCAGGGCTTGCAGCCCGACCGCTTCCTCGTGCTGCGGCCCACGGCGCCCCTGCCCTTCGCCACCTCGATGACGGTGATGGTGGAGGCGGGCGCCCCCTCTGCCGAGGGCCCGCTCCGCACCCCGAAGGCCCAGTCGAGCAGCTTCCGCACCTACGGCGAGCTCAACCTCGTCGACAGCCGCTGCGGCTGGAACAAAGACTGCCGCCCCGGCACGGGCTGGCAGCTCCAGTTCTCGAACCCGCTCGACGGCGAGGCCTTTGACCCCGCCCTCGTCGAGATCTCGCCGCCGCTGCCGGGCGCCTCGATCTTCGTCTCCGGGGCCTGGCTGCAGGTCCAGGGGGCCACCAAGCCGCAGACCACCTACACCGTAAAGGTCAAGCCGGGCTTGAAGGACAGCTTCGGGCAGGTGAGCGAGCGGGCCTGGTCGGCCACCTTCAAGGTGGGCAAGGCCGAGGCCCTGCGGCCGCAGCTCTCCGGCCCGCCGCGGAACACCGTGCTGCTCGATCCCATCGGCGATCCGGCGCTCACGGTCTACTCCGTCAACCATGAGGCGCTGCGGATGAAGGTCTTCCGGGTCACCCCCGGGGACTGGGGCGCCTTCGGGGCCTGGATGCGCACCTGGGACGCGGAAGACCGCGGCATGAAGCTCCCGGGGGCGCTGCTCATCGACCAGAAGGTGCCGGTGCAGGCGGTGGCCGACACCCAGGTGGAGACGAACCTCGATCTCCGGCCCTTCCTCACCGAGGGCCACGGCCAGCTCGTCGTGATGGTCGAGCCGACGAAGCCGCCCAAGGACAAGTGGGACCGCCAGCGGGTGCTCGTCTGGGTGCAGGTGACCGACATCGGTCTGACCGCGATGAGCGACGCCGATGAGCTGCTGGCCTGGGCCACCGACCTCGCCACCGGCAAGCCCCTCTCCGACGTCGAGCTCTCGATCCTCCCCGGTGGCACTGGCGCGGCCGGGGCCCGCACGGCCGCCGACGGCCTCGCCCGCTTGCCGCTCCCCTCGGCCAGCCCGGGCGGCGAGACCCCCACCCTGCTCGTCGCTCGCCGCGGCGGCGACGTCGCCATCTTGAGCGAGCAAGACCAGAACCACGGCTGGTACAGCACAAGCTGGGTGAAGCGCGATCACAGCGATCGGCTGCTCTGGTACGTCTTTGACGACCGCCACATGGCGCGCCCCGGCGAGGAGGTCTTCGTCAAGGGCTGGCTGCGGGCCTGGCAGAACCGGGAGGGTGGTGACCTCGCCGCGCTCCCCCCCGAGCGCCGCACCGTGCGCTGGACCCTCCGCGACGCGGTCGGCAACGACGTGCTGAGCGGCAGCACCCCCGTCGATGAGAGCGGCGGCTTCGATCTCAAGGCGAAGATCCCGAGCGAGATGAACCTCGGTGACGCCACCTTCCTGCTCGTGGCGGAGGGCTTCGGCGGCCTCACGAACACCGCCAGCAACTACGGGTTCCAGGTCCAGGAGTTCCGTCGGCCCGAGTTCGAGGTGAGCGCCAGCGTCGAGACGGTCGGCCCGCACGTCCTCGGCCAGTCCGCCCTCGCCACGGTCTCGGCCAACTACTACGCAGGTGGCGCGCTCCCTGGCGCCGAGACCCACTGGACCGTCACCGCGACCGCCGGCAGCTTCAGCCCCCCCGGCTGGGGCGAGTACAGCTTCGGGGAGTGGACGCCCTGGTGGCTCCAGCGGAGCTGGTGGGGCGACGAGGGCGGCGGCGAGGTCACCCCGGAGGGTGGGCCCTGGACCCTGAAGGGCAGCACCGACGCCACCGGCAAGCACCACCTCGACATGCACTTCGCCGCGCTCAAGCCGGCGCGGCCGATGACGGTTCAGGCCACCGCCACGGTGCAGGACGTGAACCGACAGGCCTGGACCGGCTCCACCAGCCTGCTGCTCCACCCGGCCTCGGTCTACGTCGGCGTGAAGCTCGATCGACCCTTCTACAATGAAGGTCAGGACGTCACCTTCACCCTGGTCACCCCCAACATCGACGGCGGCGCGGTGGCCGGCCGAGCGGTGGCGCTGGCCTTCGTGCGGAAGGCCTGGAAGGTGCAGCCGAACGGGCAATGGAAGGAGGAGGAGGTCGAGCGCCAGACCCTCGAGCTCACCTCCGGCACGGAGCCGGTCCGCGCCACCTTCAAGCCCAAGGCGGGCGGCGCCTTCACCCTCGAGGCCACCGTGGTCGACGCCCAGGGCCGCAGCAACCAGACCCGCACCACGGTGTGGGTGTCGGGCGGGGAGGCCAAGCCCAGCCGCACCGTCGAGCAGCAGCAGGTGGTGCTGATCCCCAACCAGGAGTCCTTCCAGGCCGGCGAGGTGGCCGAGCTCCTCGTCCAGTCCCCCTTCACCCCGGCGGAGGGGGTCGTCACCTGGCGGCGCACCGGGCTCGTCCAGGCCCAGCGCTTCACGATGACGAGCAGCACGACCGTGCTCAAGGTGCCGATCGAGGAGGGCATGGTCCCGAACCTCAACGTGCAGGTCGACCTCGTCGGCGCGGCGCCCCGCGCGGGGGCCGCGGCGGAGGACCTCACGGCCAAGCCCCTCCGGCCGGCCTACGCGACCGGCACCGTCAACCTGCGCGTCCCGCCCTTACAGCGCACCTTGGGGGTGGCGGTCCGCCCGCGGGAGGCCGCCGTCGAGCCCGGCGGCTCCACGACCCTCGACGTCTCGGTGAAGGACGCCTCCGGGCGGCCGGTCGCAGGGAGCCTCGTCGCCGTCGTCGTCGTAGACGAGTCGGTGCTCGCGCTCTCGGGCTACTCCCTCCCCGACCCCATCGGCGCCTTCTACTTCGACCGCGGCGCCGAGGTGTACGACAGCCACTCTCGGGCGATGCTCTGGCTCGTCGATCCGAGCGCCCTCGCCGACCAGGCCCCGGGCGGCCTCGGCCTGTCGGGTGAGGGCTTCGGCGGCGGCGGGGCGGCCGACGGCGACATGCTGCGAGACGGTGGCGAGCGAGAGGTGAGGCCGATGGCGGCGCCCCCGCCGGCACCCGCTGCGGCGCCGACCTCGGGTGCGGCCTCGGTGACCCGGGCCGCCCCCAAGATGAAGGCGCAGATGGAGATGGCGGAGAGCGCCCCCGACGAGCCCGCGCAGCCCACCGGCCCCGCCATCGCGGTGCGCACCAACTGGAACCCGACCGCGTTGTGGCTCCCCGCGACCCCCACCGACGCGGCGGGCAAGGCCGTGGTCCAGCTCAAGCTCCCGGACTCGCTCACCCGCTACCGGATCACGGCCGTCGCGGTCTCGGGCGGCCAGCGCTTCGGCAAGGGCGAGTCCAGCGTCACCGCCCGCAAGGCGCTGATGCTGCGCCCGAGCGCGCCGCGCTTCCTCAACTTCGGCGACCGCTTCGAGCTGCCCTTCGTGGTGCAGAACCAGACCGATCAGCCCATCGAGGTCGATCTCGCCGTCCGTGCCGTGAACGCCACCTTCAGCGGGGCGGCGTCGGCGGGACAGCGCTTCACCGTGCCCGCCAACGACCGCGCCGAGCTCCGCTTCCCCACCGAGACGGTGTCGTCCGGGAAGGCGAGGTTCCAAGCGGCGGTGTCTCCGCGCTCCCATGTGGACTGGTCGGACGCCGCCGAGATCTCGCTCCCCGTCTGGACCCCCGCCACGAGCGAGGCCTTCGCGACCTACGGCGAGCTCGACGGGAAGGAGGCCAGCGTCACCCTGAGGCAGCCCGTCACGCTGCCGGGAGAGGTGTGGACCCAGTTCGGCGGCCTCGAGGTCAGCACCTCCTCCACCCAGCTCCAGGCCCTCACCGACGCCGTGATCTACCTCACGGACTACCCCTACGGCTGCGCCGAGCAGCTCTCCAGCCGGGTGCTCGGTGTCGCGGCCTTGAAGGACGTGCTCGGCGCCTTCGAGGCGCCCGGGCTGCCCGACGCCGCCGCCCTCCAGCGCGCGACGGCCGCCGACATCGAGGAGCTCGCCTTCCGCCAGAACAGCGACGGCGGCTGGGCCTTCTGGCGAAAGGGCCAGGAGAGCTGGCCCTATGTGAGCGTCCACGTCGCCCACGCCCTCGTGCGCGCGGAGGCCAAGGGCTTCGCGGTGCCGCGCGCCACCCGAGACCGCGCCCTCGGCTACCTCCGGGCGATCGAGCGGCGCATCCCTCGGGAGTACGGCCCCGAGGCCCGGCGGACGCTCACGGCCTACGCCCTCTACGTGCGGCAGCTCGCGGGAGATGGAGACGTCAAGCGGGCGGTGAGCCTCACCGAGGAGTGGGGCGGGGTCGACAAGATGTCGCTCGAGGCGATCGGCTGGCTGCTGCCCACCTGGAAGGCCGGGGGTCAGGGCACCCTGCTCGCGCAGGCGATGCGCCAGCTCAACAACAAGGTGACCGAGACCGCCTCCGACGCCCACTTCGTGACCAGCTACGGCGACGACGCCTACCTGCTCCTGCACTCTGATCGGCGCGTGGACGCCATCCTCGTCGACTCGCTCATCCAGGTTGACCCGAAGAACGACCTCATCCCGAAGGTGGTCCGGGCGCTGCTCGGCCACCGCGTGAAGGGGCGCTGGTCCTCGACCCAGGACAACATCTGGGTGCTGCTGGCGATGGACCGCTACTTCCACACCTATGAGGGCGTGACCCCCGACTTCGTGGCGCGGGTCTGGCTGGGGGATCGGTTCGCCGGAGAGCACCGCTTCAAGGGGCGCACCACCGAGACCTCAGAGATCGACGTCCCGATGGCCTGGCTCAGCGACACGGCGGGCGCCGAGGGCAAGACCCGCGACCTCATCGTGGCCCGACAAGGGGCGGGGCGGCTCTATTACCGCGTGGGCATGCGCTACGCGCCGAAGGACCTGACGCTCGCTGCCTTCGACGCCGGCTTCGCGGTGGAGCGCCGCTACGAGGCCATCGATGATCCGAGCGACGTGCGCCGCGAGGCGGACGGCACCTGGACCCTCCGCGCCGGGAGCCGCGTGCGCGTGCGGGTGACGATGGTGGCGCCCGCCCGCCGCACCCACGTCGCCCTCGTGGACCCTTTGCCCGCCGGCCTCGAGGTGCTCAACCCCGAGCTCAAGGTGGTGGGTGACCTGCCGCCCGATCAGCAGAAGACCGGCCCGATGCCCCCGCCCTGGGGCGGCCGCGGCGGCTGGTGGCGCTGGTGGGGGCCCTGGTATGATCACGAGAACATGCGCGACGACCGCGTGGAGGTCTTCGCCAGCCTGCTCTGGGACGGGGTCCACGAGTACAGCTACGTGGCCCGCGCCACCACCCCCGGGGCGTTCGTGGTCCCGCCGGCCAAGGCGGAGGAGATGTACCACCCGGAGACCTTCGGGCGCTCCGCGACCGACCGGGTGGTGATCAAGTAGGCGGAGGCGGAGGGGCGCCGCGCTGGCGGGCGTCCCCCGCGCCCTCTCTTCAGCGGCGACGGCGCAGCGTCACCGCGGCCAGCAGGCCGGCCAGGGCGAGGCCCGCGGCCCCGCGCGGAGCCTGTCCGCCCGTGCTGCTGCAGCCGCCCTTACCCCCGTTGTCCTCGCCACCGGCCACGCCGTCGCTGCCGTTGGTCCCATCGCCGCCGTCGGCGGTGCCCGATCCCTCGTCGCCGCCGTCGGCGCCGTCGGTGCCATCGGTGCCGTCGGTGCCGTCCGTGCCATCGGTGCCGTCGCCGCCGTCGGCGGTGCCGCCGTCACTGCCGTCACAGTCCGAGTCCTCGCCGTCGCCCTCTTCGTCAGGGGCGCCGGGGTGGATGCTCGTGTCCCCGTCGTCGCAGTCCGAGTCGGCGGCGGTGCCCATGTCGTAGCCGTCGCCGTCCTGGTCGTAGTCGCTGCCGCCGGAGCAGTCCTGATCGACCCCGTCGTACCAGACCTCGGTGGCGGCGGGGTGGATGTCGGCGTCCACGTCGTCACAGTCCGGGCCGCCGTAGGCCGCCGCGTCGTATCCGTCGCCGTCCTGGTCGTAGTCGCTGCCGCCGGAGCAGTCGGAGTCGACGCCGTCGTACCAGGCCTCCGGCGCGTCGGGGTTTACGCCAGCGTCGAGGTCGTTGCAGTCGTCGCCGCCGTAGTTGTCGTCCCGGTGGCCGTCGAGGTCTTGGTCGTAGTCGTCCGAGCCGTCGCAGTTGCCATCGACGCCGTCGTACCAGAGCTCGGTGGCGCTGCTGTTGACGGTCGCGTCTTCGTCGTCACAGTCCTTGCCCCCGTAGGCGCTGGCGGGCTCCCCGTCGCCGTCCTGGTCGTAGTCGCTGCCGCCCGAGCAGTCCTGGTCGACGCCGTCGTACCAGATCTCGGTGGCGCCAGGGTGCACGGTGTCGTCTCCGTCGTCGCAGTCCGCGCCGCCGGAGCCGCCGTCATAGCCGTCGCCGTCGACGTCGGTGAGGTCAGCGCCGGAGCAGTCCTGGTCGACGCCGTCGTAGGCGACCTCGGTGGCGCCGGTGTAGATCGCGGCGTCGGTGTCGAGGCAGTCCGTGCCGCCGTAGGCGCTCGCGTCCTGCCCGTCGCCGTCCTGGTCGTAGTCGCTGCCGCCGGAGCAGTCGGCGTCGACGCCGTCGTACCAGGACTCGGAGGCCCCCGGGTGGACGGCGCCGTTGCCGTCGTCACAGTCGGTGCCGCTCGTGCCGCCGGGGTAGCCGTCGCCGTCGACGTCGGTGAGGTCGGCGCCGGAGCAGTCCTGGTCGATGCCGTCGTAGGGGACCTCGGTGGCGCCCGGGTGCTCGGCGGCGCTCGTGTCGTCGCAGTCTGTGTTGTCGGCGACGTAGCCCGAGGGCTGGTCACAGGCAGACACGCTCACGAGGGGGTTGCCGTAGGCGTCGGTGTCGGCGTCCCGGTACCAGGTGCTCTCGCCGGTCGAGCCCGCCTCGTCGGTGGCGCCGTCGCAGTCGTCGTCCTTACCGTTGCAGGCCTCCGTGGCCCCCGGGAAGACGCTCGCGTCTCCGTCGTCGCAGTCCGAGGTGCTGTAGACCCCGTCGTGATCGGCGTCGGTGAGCGAGCTGCCGGACCCGCCGTAGGCGCCCATGTCGCTCGCCGAGCCGTCGGGGTCGGAGTAGCCGGGGTAGCCGGCGTCGATGGTGGCCGAGCCGGCCTTGAGCGTGAAGTCGTCGTTCGCGCAGTTACCGTCGGCGCTGTACTTCGTAAAGCCGGGGGCGCTCGTGATGTTACCGTTCCCCGAGGTGGAGAAGCTGAAGGTCCCCGCCCGGTCGGCCGCGCTGTTCACATACCAGTCATTGTAGAGGAAGTTCGAGTAGGTGCTCGAATTGCTGTCGTAACCATAGACCCCGTTCCCCGACGTGGTGTAGGCCACGATGTTGTTGATGAACGAGATGTAGGCGTAGTAGGCGTAGACGGTGCCGCCGTAGTAGGTGGCGGCGTTGCCGGCGAAGGTGTTGTTCACGCGGCTGGCGTAGTAGTTCGTGTTCTCGTAGACCGCGCCGCCCGAGTGGGTGGCCGAGTTGTCGATGAACAGGTTGTTCGTCCAGGTGTCGGTGCCAGCGCCGCCGTAGCTGTAGTAGGTCCAGACACCGCCGCCGTAGTAGGCCGAGTTGTCACAGAAGAGGTTGTTGGCGAGCGTCGTGGTCTTGGAGCTGTAGAGATAGAGCGCGCCGCCCGAGTAGCTGCTGCCCACCGTGTTGGCGTCGTTGTCATCCAGCTCAGAGTCGGTCAGCGAGAAGTCGTTGACCGCATAGGCGTAGATCGCGCCGCCGTTGTAGTAGGCGTTGCTGTCGTCGAAGGTCGAGGCGCTGATGTCGAGGCTCCCGACCCCGCTCGCATAGGGATAGAAGTAGATCGCGCCGCCGTGCCCGTAGGTCGAGGTGTTCGTCGAGAAGGCGGCGTCGGCGACGCTGAGATCCGAGTAGTAATACTGATAGAGCGCGCCGCCCGAATAGTAGGCCGTATTGCCGACAAAGGTGGCCGTCGCGATGTCGACGTCGGTCTGATTGTAGTTGTAGACCGCGCCGCCGTACCCGCGATAGGCGGTGTTGGAGGTGAAGACGGCGTCCGTGATCGGCACGCTGCTGATGAGGGCCTCCATGTAAATGGCGCCGCCATCGCTGTATGCGGTGTTGCTGGTGAAGTCGGTGCCCGTCAGCGAGAGGTCGGCGTAGTAGTAGTCGTAGATCGCGCCGCCGGAGCCGTTGAGCGCCGAGTTCCCGGTGAACAGCGTGTCGGTGAAGGCGCTGTCGACGCCGGTGTTCAGGTAGACCGCGCCGCCGCTGTAGTAGGCGCTGCTGTTCGAGAAGGTGGCGGTGTCTACGGTGAGGCTGCCGTAACGATAGTTGTAGATCGCCCCGCCGTAGCCGTTGCTGCCCTTGTTCGACGTGAATGTGGCGCCGGTGATGTCGAGGTCGACGTAGTAGTCGGCGTAGATCGCGCCGCCGTGGTAGTACGCCGTGTTGCTCGTGAACTCCGTGTCGCTGACCGTGACGTCCGAGTAATTGTAGGCGTAGATCGCGCCGCCGTTGTAGGCCGTGTTCGAAGTGAAGGTGTCACCTTCGGCCACCAGCGTGTTCGAGCCATAGAGGTAGATGGCGCCGCCGGTGTAGCCGGAGGTGTAATAGAGCGAGGCGTTGCCGGTGAAGGCGTCACCCGTGCTGTGGATCGTGGCGCCAGTGTAGGCGTAGATCGCGGCGCCGTGCGTGTAGTAGCCGTAGTTGCTCGTGTAGGCTGAGTCGGTGCTGGTGAGCGTGGCCGACGTGCTGAGATAGACCGCGCCGCCGCTGTAGGACGTGTAGTTGGACGAGAAGGTGGTCCCGTCCACGTTGAGGGCGGAGGAGCCGGCGCTGCTCGAGTACTCAACGTAGACGCCGCCGCCGTAGTAGGCGTAGTTGCCCGAGACGGTCGTGTCCGTGAGGTTCAGCGTCCCGTGCCCGGTGAGGTAGAGCCCGCCGCCGTAGTAGCCGTTGTTGTTCTTGATCTGGCTGTTCGTGAACGTGGTGCTGCCGCCGCTCTGATAGAGGCCGCCGCCGTTGTAGGAGGTGGAGCCGGAGCCGCTGAGGATCACGTCGGTGAAGGTCAGGTTGGCGTTGACCGCGTAGATGGCGCGATAGCTCGGGTTCGTGATCGTGAAGCCCGTGAAGCTCGCCGTCTCGCTGCTGTCGATGTTGACGCCGCCCGTGGCGCAGGTCGAGGAGCCCTTGAGCGTGGTGACGGCGCTGCCGCCGGTGCCGATGAAGGTGAGGTTCTTCCCCCCGAGGTCGAGGCACTGGGCATAGGTGCCCGGGGCCACCTGGATGGTGTCGCCGCTGGAGGCGGCGGTGATGGCGCTGCTGATGGTGTAGTAGGGGCCGCTGGTCGCGTTCACCGCCAAGGTGGCGGCGAACGAGGGCGAGATCAGGGCGAGCAACAGGGTCATCGGGGGCCTCCTCTGGAGCGCCCACTCTACCAGAGCCCGCGCGGAGGCGCTCGCGAAGCGGAGGGGGGACCGCCCACTCTCCTGGGCCGCCGCCGCTCATCACCGCTCGACGCCGCTCAGGCCTTCTTGCCCTCGGGCTTGCCCTCGTGGATCTCGCGCCATTCGTCGGAGGGGTTGGTCTGGTCCCAGCCCTCGGTGCCCTCGCTGCCGTCGAGGAACCACGGGCGGTCGGTGGCCGCCTTCCCCTCCGCCGCGGGGGCGCTCACGGGCGCCGGCGCCGCGGGGGCAGGCGGGGTCCAGAGCGGGTTGTCGGAGGCCTTGTGCGCCGGGGGCCGACCGGGGTGGTTGGCCTCCTCCCGCACCGCCTTGATGCCCTCCTTCACCTTGTGCAGTCCGGAGCGGACCTTGCCGAGCAGTCCCATGGGCCCCTCCTACTGGCTGATCATCTTGGTGAGGGAGCCGTACTGGCGGAGCTTGAACCAGGTCAGCTCGCCGTTCTTCCAGTAGCGCATGCCCACGTAGGCCATCTTCGCGTAGTTGCTCGCCCAGGCGAGGTTGAAGACGCGGTCGATGTTCTCCTTCTTCTTCCAGTGTTCGCGCTCGTCGAGCAGCTTGCGGATGAAGGAGCGGGGCACGAAGCTCTTGGACGCCAGGCTGTAGATCGCCAGGTAGAAGCGGTCTTCATCCGAGCGCGGCCAGTCCATCGACACGCGGAACTGGTACCAGGCCTTCGTGTTCTTGCCCTCGACGAGGTTGGGGTCGAGGGTGCCGTCCTCGAGGCCCTTCTTGGTGAGGGCCGTGCCGGGGAAGTAGTTGAGGCTGTAGAAGTAGATGTCGTAGGGCGTGGGCAGGTCGAGGAGGAACTCGGCGGTCTCGAGCTTCATCTCTTCGGTGGCGTAGGGATTGTCCACGATCACGTCATAGACGACGTTCAGCTTCATCTCCTTGTTGGCCTCGGCGAACTTCATGATCGCCGTGTTGCCCGGAGAGCGGTTGTGCATCTCCTTCGACTCCTTGGAGGAGCCGCTCTCGATGCCCGTCTGTACGCGCACGAGGCCCGCTGCCATCAGCTTCTTCAGCATGTCGGGGCGCATCATCGGCGGGATCAGGAGGCACTCGAAGGGCACCCCGACCCGGCTCGGGTATTTGGCGAGGAACTCCTCCATCCACTCGTCGCCGAAGGCGAAGCTCGTGTCGTCGTCGATCTTGATGCGGGCGACCTTGGGGAAGGTCTTCTGGATGTGCTCGAGCTCCCCGAGGATGTGCTCGACCGACCGGGCCCGATAGAACTTGCGGCCCTTCTCGTTGTAGACGTCGCGGAGGATCGAGACGTAACAGTAGGAGCAGTTGTACGGGCAGCCGCGGGAGAAGTAGATGCGGTACTCGGCCGTGCGCTTCCACGGCTCCTCTACCATCACCTTGTCCTTCTCGATGTAGTACTTGTTGTCGTCGCGGGTGTCGGGGTACGGCAGCCAGTCGAGGTCTTGGATGAGGGGACGGGGCGGGTTCTTGAAGACCTGCCCATTCTTGTTGGCCCAGATGTTGGGGATCTGGGTGGTGTCGCCGCCCGAGCGGAGGGCGTTACAGAGGTCGATCGCCGCGATCTCCCCTTCACCCTGGCAGACGTAGTCTACCTCTTGGATACACTCGTCGGGCGACGAGGTGGGGTGGATGCCCCCCCACACGATCGGCGTGCTCGGGAAGGCCGCCTTGATCCGACGGGTGGCCTCCTGGGCCATCGGCAGCAGGCTGGACATGAAGCCCAGGCCCACGAGGTCGGCCTTCTTCTCGCGGATCACGTCGAGCACCATCTGGAACTCGCGGTCCGAGGGCATCGACAGGCGGTTGTGCACCCAGTCCCGGAGGAAGACGATGTGGGTCTCGATGCCCTCGCGCTGCAGCGCCGCCGAGACGTAGCGGATGCCCGCGTTCTCGACGCTGTAGATCGTCATCAGCACGACGGTGAAGGGGCGCTTCGGCGCCGACGTGGCCTCGCTGGGCTTCGCCGGAGCGGTGCTGTGATTCGCGGTGTCCTGCTGCATCGGAGTCTCGTGTCGGTGGTTGCCCGAGGGGGGTCAAGCCGGGGGGGCCAAGCCGGGGGGCGGCGACCTCAGCCGGTGAGGAGGCGGATGCCGGCGGTGGCCTTTCGCTTGAAGTCGTTCAGGTTGCGCATCTGGAGGATGTTGCGCGCCACGAAGGCCGGCCGCCAGTAAAAGCGCCGGTAGGCGATGTTCAGCAGGTCGCGCAGCTCATCGCGGGTGAAGTACTCGTCCCAGACCTGCGCCTTGAACTCCTCGGTGGGCTCCCGCATGAAGCGGAACCAGGGGTCCACGTCGAGCACGCCGTCCCGCTGCCCCTCGTCGTAGAGGGTGGTGCCGGGGAAGGGCGTGAGGATGTTGTACATCACGAAGTCGGGGTTGAGCCGGATGCTGTAGTCGATGGTGTCGAGCACGTCCTGGCGGGTGCGCTCCACCGGCGTGCCGATCATGAAGTAGGCGACGGTGTTGATGCCCACCTCGCGGCAGAGCTTGAAGGCGTGCTCGATCTCGCGGCTCGTGACGTCCTTCTTCAGCCGGAGGAGGCCCTCTTCGGTGCCCTGCTCGACGCCGAACTGGATGCGATGGCAGCCGGCGGCCTTCATCTTCTCGAGCAGCGGGCGATCGACGCCCTTCACGCGGAAGCGGACCGTCCAGGTGAAGACGAGGCCGCGGGCGATGATCTCGTCGCAGAGCTCGTGCACGCGCTTGTTCGTGATGTTGAAGGTGTCATCGACGAAGTACACCTCCTTGATCCCGAGCTTGATGCAGTTCTCGATCTCGTCGCAGACCCGCGCGGGCGTCGCCACCCGGTAGCGGTGACGGGGGGTGTTGCAGAAGGTGCAGCGGTAGGGGCAGCCGCGGCTCGAGATCATCGTGGTGAAGATCCCGCCCTTGCCCATCACGTCGTAGTAGCGCTCGTACTCGATGAGGGTGCGGTCGAGGATCGGGTAGTCGTCGAGGTCGTTGGAGAAGTAGACATCCTCGGCGGGGACGGGGTCGTCGGCGTGGGCCATCACCCCGGGCATGCCCTTGACCTCGCGGCCCTCGGCCCAAGCGTTGACGAGGTCGAGCATCGGCTGTTGGCCCTCGCCCTTGACCACGGCGTCCACGCCCGGGAGGTTGCGGCACTCCTGGGGGAAGTCGTTGACGTGGGGGCCGCCGACGATCACCCGCTTGACGCCGGCCTTCTTGCAGGTCTGGATCGTGGAGTGCACGTCCACGAGCTGCACCGTGAAGGCGGTGATGCCCACCACGTCGGGACCGAACTCGCGCACCTTCTGCTCGAGCACCTCGTAGGAGAGGTCATCGAGCTGGGCGTCGAGGATCTTCACCTCATGCTGGCTGTGCGTGAGGAGAAATTGCGCGATCGAGAGGAGGGAGAGCGGCGGATAAGACAGGTTCTCCGCGGCGACCGCCTCGGGGACCTCGCTCTCCACGGTGTGACGGGCCGGGGGCCGAATGAGCATCACGCGCATGGAGTCACCTCTTCTCGAAGGGGCTTTCGATGATGGATCGTGCCCTGCGGCCGCATATCGTGCCGGAGGGCTCCTCGGGCGGCCTTACCCCAACGGTGGGAGGGGTCAAACCGGCCCCTCGACTGCGGGGGATCAGGGCTGGTCCAGGACCTCCGCCGCCAGGCGGGCCGAGGCCACCTGACGGTTGAGCTGGTTGCCCAAGCCGCGGAGCTCGGAGAGGGCCTGGAGGCGGCCGCTCTTCGCCACGCGGTCGGCGGCCTCCTCGAGCGCGCTGGCGGCCTCTGTGACGCCCGCCGAAGCGCCCTCCATGCGGGAGCTCCGCAGCAGCCAGGCCTCCTCGGCGGCCTCGTCGACGCCGACATCCTCCGCCCGGGCGACCGGGAGGAGGATGAAGAGCAGGGCGAGGGCCGATCGTCGCAACTCGCCTAGACCGGCGCGGTGCGGCTGTTCGACTGGAGGACCTCGAGCTTGGCGATGGAGAGGGCGCCGCGGGCGAGCCGCATGAACTCCTCCTTCGTCTGGAGCCCGAAGACCTGGCGCGCGATGAACTTCGGCCGCATGTAGAACTTGCGGTGCGAGATCTTCAGCAGCTCCAGGATCTCTTCGCGGGTGAGGTGCTCCTCCCAGCAGACGGGCACCTCCACGCCGCAGAGGGGGTCCTTCATCATCCGGTCCCAGCAGTCCGAGGCGTAGAGGCCCTTCTTGGCGCCATCGGCGAAGGACTCGGTGCCCGGGTAGGGCGAGAAGACGGCGAAGACGGCGAACTCGGCGTCCAGCTTGATCATCTCGTCGATGTTCTTGACGGCGTCGGCGAGGGTGCGCTCGTGGGGGCCGCCCAGCATGATGTAGGCGACGGAGCGGACGCCCTCCTCGCGGCACCACTTGAAGACGCGGTGCACGTCGTCGGTGTCGCAGTGCTTGCCCCAGACGTCGAGCCCCTCGTTGTTCGCCGATTCGACGCCGAAGTGGATCTTCGTGCAGCCGGTCTCGGAGCAGCGACGGATCTGCTCGCGGGTGGTGCCCGCGATGGTCGTCTTGTAGCCCCAGTTGAACTTGATGCCGCGGCGCTCGATAGCGTCGCAGAACTTCAAGACCCACTGGCTGTTGGGCGTGAAGAGGTCGTCGATGAAGTGCACCTCGGTGATGCCGAGGCTGAGGCAGTTCTCCATCTCATCGAGGATGTTGTCGATGTCGCGGATGCGGTACTGCTTCTTGTACGTGAGGCAGAACGGGCAGGAGTGCGGGCAGCCGCGGCTCGTGATGGCCGTGGTGACCATCGGCTGCTTGGTGCCCGGCAGGTAGTAGTCCTTGTAGCGGACGCGGCTGCGGTCGGGCCAAGGGTAGGCGGTGAGGTCACGCGTGGAGGGGAGCTCCTTCTCCTTGTGGACCTTGCCGTCGCGCTCCTTCCACCAGATGCCGTTGACGCCCTCGAAGCCCTTGCCCTTGTCGTGGTTCTTCACCATGTCGAGGAAGGCGTCTTCGCCGTCGCCGGTGGTGATGGCGTCGATGCCCTGGAGCTGGATGGCGTACTCGGGGAACATGGTCGTGTGGGGGCCGCCCAGCACGATCTTGGCGTTCGGGTTGATCTTCCGAACGAGGTTCACCGTCATCTGCACGTCGGGCAGCGAGTGCGTGTAGGCGCTGATGCCGACGAGGTCGAGCGGATAGCGGCGGAGCATCTGCTCGAAGTCGGGGTAGTCGAGGTCATCGATCACCGGATCGACGATCTCCGCCTTGTAGTGGGAGCGCTTCTCCACGGCGGCCTGGATGTACATGAGCCCGAGGGGCGGGAAGCAGTACACGCCGTGCGCGTGGGCCTTGGGGATCCCCGCCCATACACGGAGCTTCTCGGGGGGATTGATGAGCGTGACGTCCATGGTCGGGCCTCCGGGAGTCGGCCGGGTCTCGGCGAGGGGAAGTGCTACCTCAGGTGCTACCCTGACGTTTCCCTGGGAGGAAGAGCTTCCAGGGAATGAAAAGTGGGACATCTTTTTGGTAGCGCAGGTACTCCTCGCCGAAGATCTCGACGAGCTGTGGTTCCTGGCGCCAAACCTTCTCCACGAGCGAGCCCACGAGCAGCGCCGGGATCAGGATGAAGCAGAAGGAGAAGGAGTTCATCACCATCCCCACGGCCAGCACGCCGAGCAGCTTGCCGAACAGGGATGGGTTTCGGCTGTGGGCGTAGATGCCGGTGGTGACGAGCACCGTGGTTCGACCGGCGGTGGGGGAGGGCGAGCCCTTGCCCTCGCGGGTGAGCTGCTCGTAGGTCCAGAGCCAGAGGAAGGTGCCGAGCAGGAAGGAGCCCCCGGCGACCCACCACTTGGCGCTCTCGGGCAGGAAGCCGTCGCCGAAGCCGAGCGCCTTGTCCATCCACAGGGCCGTGAGGCCGATGAGGAAGGTGAGGGGGAAGAGGACCGGCACGTACACCTTCGTGACCATGCCCAGGATGGCGGAGCTGAGCGCCGCCTGCACCATGCGGCCGAAGAAGGACCCCTCCGGCTCGGAGGGGTTGATCGACGGGGAGCCGGCGGGAGAGGATGAGCCGGTCATTGGGCCTTCGGAGGACATGCCGCGGCAGGTTATCACGGAGCCGCCGGAGGGCGCGAGAATTCTACGCCCTGCTGGACTCTGCGAGGGGCCAAACCCATGATCTGGATCCGGAACAACCTGCTCGTCTCGGAGGGCCGACCGTCGGTGCGGGCCTTGGCTCAGGCGCTCCCTGTCTTGCCGCGGGTCGGCGTGCTGGGCCTCTGGCTCGCCGCGGCCTGTGGTGGGGAGGACCCCATCCTCTCGCGGGCGCGCGACCTCGACACGAAGTCGGTCGACGGGGCCGCAGGCGGGAGCGGGGGCGGTGCCGCAGGGGGCTCACCGGGGCAGCCGGCGGGGGTCGGTCAGCCGGCGCCGCCGCCCTTCGGGAGCCCGTCGGCGCCGCCGCTCGCGGAGGGTGGACAGCCGCCGCCCGGGCGACCGGAGCAGCCGGCCCCGGGGGTCCCCACCGGGCCGCCGCCGGGGGGCGCCGTCGGAGATCCGGGCGGGGGCGCCGGGATCCCAGCGGACGCCCCGATGGTGGCCATCCAGGGCACGCTCACGGTGGAGGGCTGGGGCGGCGGGCCGATCCGCATCGACGTCTTTGACGGCGATCAGCGGGAGATCGGCGGCAAGCGCCCGAGCGTGGTCGGCATGGCCCGCCTCGACAAGCCGGGCCCCTACTCCGTGCAGGTGCCGGCCGCCTCGCCCAAGGTGTGGGTGGGGGCCTTCGCCGACGAGAACAAGGACGGGCGCCCCGGGCCCTCCGATCCGGCGGTCTGGTACCCCGGCAACCCCGTCAACACGGCCGGCGACCGAGACCACATCGATCTGGTCCTCAAGAAGGACGACCGCCCCCCGCCCGGCAAGACCGAGCTCCAGTAGTGCGCCTGCGGGTCATCATCCCCCACCACAGCCGGCGTGCCTTGCTCGGGCGGGCCTTGCTCGCGGTGCAGGGTTGGCCCGCGCTGGTGGTAGACGACGGGCCCCCCGGTCGGGCGCCCCTCGGCGAGGTGGGCGCGCCCGTGCTGCGGACCGAGGGAGCGCTCGGCTTCGCCCGCGCCGCCAACGCGGGCCTCGCCTGGGCGGAGGCCGCTGGAGACAGCCACGCCCTCCTCCTGAATGATGACGCCGCGCCGGAGCCCGGCTGCCTCGACGCCCTCGTCGCCGCCTGGACCGACGGCGACGGCGCCCTCGCCCCCACCCTCGTGGGGGAGGGCGGCGCGGTGGAGCGGGGCATCGTCACCCGTCGCTGGGGGCGGGTGCGCGCGGCCCGCCCCGGCGAGGTGGCGGACGCTTACAGCGGGGCCTGCCTGCTGCTCCCCACGTCCTTGCGCTTCGATCCCGCCTTCCGTCACGGCTTTGAGGACATAGAGCTCTGCCGGCGGCTCCGCGCCCTCGGGCGACCGCCTCGGCTCGTGCCGGGGGCCCGCTGCGGGCACTGGGGCGGCGCCACGCTACACCGCCAATCCGGTGAGGCGCAGCGGCACGCGATCTCCGGGCACCTCCGCCTGCTCGGCGGCGGGCGTTTCACCCCGGTGGTGCTGGGGCTCGGTCTGGGGCAGATCTGCCGGGATGGCCCCAGCCTCGAGCGGCTGGCGGGCCTCTTCGAGGGGTGGCGAGACTGGCGGCGGGCCTGAGCGCGGCTCAGGCGGCGTGCTTGACCAGCAGGTCGGCGAAGCGGGGCATGGCCGTGGCGATGTGCTCCACGGCCTTGCCGCGCAGCGACTGGTAGGTCTTGACGAGCAGGTCGTGCTTGCTGCGCTTGGCGCGGTCGTCGGTGACGCCGAGCAGGGCGTTGGCGACCTCGGCCGAGCGGCGCTGGAAGTAGGCCCGCGGGTTCTCCTTCTTGGCCTGGCACTCGGCCCACAGCGGGTCGACCCGGGCGGCGAAGTCGTCGAGGAGGGCGTCCAAGGACATCTCGATCATGCCGGGCTTCAGGCCGCGCACCGCCCGATAGCCGGTCTTGATGGCGATGCCGGAGAGGCCTCCCTTGTCGCCGACCTCGGCCTCGATGAGCAGGGCGCAGTCGTCGATGACGGCCTTACGCTTCAACTTGTCCTTGATGTTCTCGCCGAGAGAGCCCACGTTCTACCTCCGGTTCAGTCGTCTTGAGTCCGCGTGACCGCCTACTTCGGCGGGGCGGGGTAGCCCGGGCACTCCGGGAGGCGCGCGTTGGGGCCGCCCACCTCGTTGTACCACCAGCCGACGTAGAGCTTGGCGAAGCAGGAGTAGCCGGACTGGCTCTTGTAGGCCTTCTCGACGCAGGCGTAGCTGCGCGCGTGATCCCGGCGGTTCTGGGCCTCGATGATCGAGGTGCCCGGCAGCTTCTCGGGGAGCTCGGTCACGACGTAGGTCTTGAGCCAGAAGGGGATGGCCTCGCAGAGGATGAGCGCGGCGCCGTCGTTCGGCGAGCTGCCCAGCGTGTCGAGCAGGGCCTGGCGCACCTCGGCGTCGGTCTCCTCGGTCATCGTGCGCTGCTTGAGGCAGGCGATGGCCTCGTCCTTGCGCGCGCCGTGCAGCGAGGCGACGGCGAGGCGACGGACGACGGGGTCAGCGTCCTCCATCATCGCCTTGCAGGCGAGGGTGGTGATGTCGACCACGCCGGACTGGCCGAGGGACAGCATCGCCGTGCCGCGCACGACGCCGTCGCTGTCTTCGTGGAGGGCCTTGGTGAGCGCGGCGACGACGTCGTCGTCCTTGAGGCCGCTCAGCCGGAGGGCGGCGGCGGCCCGCACCGCGGCGTCCTTCTCCCCGGCGAGGAGGGTGAGCAGCAGGGGCTTGTTGTCCTTGCCGGAGATGCCCTTGATCGCCTCGGAGCGCACCGCGGGGTCGACCGTGTTGTCGTTCGACAGCTTGACCATCGCCGCCCGACTGCTGTCCGTCTGGAAGCCGCGCAGGAGCTGGGTGGCCTCGAGGCGCTCGGGGATGTTCGTGCCGGTCACGAGGTCTGCGAAGCAGCCCACGAGGGCGTCCTTCGGCTTCTCGTCCTGCTTGAGGCCAGCGACGATGGCGCGGTCCCAGCCGGTCTTCTCGTCGGCGAGGTTGGCGCAGAGGCAGTCGTGGCCGATGGGGTCCTTCACCATCGTCGAGATCTTGAAGGCGGCGAACTGGCGGGTCTCGTCGCCTTTCATCTCGAGGCCCTTGCAGGCCGTCTTGTACTTCTTCTTGGCGATCGCCTGCTCCACCCCGGGCTGATCGATGTACTTGGGCGGGATCTCGCAGCTCGTGAGGGCGCTGAGGCCGACGGCGGTGGCCATCCACCCCATCGATCGGTGCGCAGACATTCGGGGGACTCCCGACATCGAGGGGGCGGGCGAGGGCGAACGCGGTGACATCGGGCATCCCTACCAGGAAGGTCGCGGCAGGGTATCGGAGAGGGGGCCGGCTGCCAAGGCGGGGGGTGCGCGGAGGCCGCCGCCGGTCTATAGTGCGTCGGTTGACGGCTGGGCCTCCCTGCGCCCGGCACGCCCGCACATCGGTTCCTCCCGAATCGGTTCCTCCCGAATCGGTCCCTCGCACATCTGCCCATCCCGTCTGGCCACGATGGCCATCCGAGGCCCCGCCATGAAGGTCCGCGCCCTCCTCTCCGCCCTCCTCCTGCTCCTCATCGCCGGCACGGCCGTTGCGCGGAGCGGCGGCGCCAAGCTGATCATCAGCCCGCCCGACACCGGCGCGGTGGACACGGGCACCGGAGACACCGGCGGCGGGGACGCCGATACGGACGCGGACTCGGACACCGACACGGACACCGACGCTGACGCCGACACGGACGCCGATTCGGACGCGGACGCCGATGGTGACGCCGATGGTGACGCCGACGCCGACGCCGACGGTGACGCCGACGCGGACCCCACCGTGCCCGAGTCGCCCGAGATGCCGACCGACACGGGCCCGCTCGACCCCATCAACGAAGACGGCCTCACCAACTGGAAGGGCGGCGGCGGCGGCAAGAGCTGCAGCACCGTCCCTGGCTCCGAGCTCGCCTTCGCGGGCGTGATCGTCAGCCTCGCCGCCCTCGGCGCCCGGCGTCGTCGGAGCTGAGGCCTCCCCCCTCGATCAGCCCGGTGAGGGCACCCGCACGTAGTTCAGGGTGCCGTCCCGGGCGGTGAGGTAGAGGTTCTCCGCCGGGAAGAGGCCGGTCGCGCCAAAGTGAAGGTCGGTGCAGTCGCCGACCGAGGTCGCGAAGCGGCGGAGCTCCTGGCCCTCCACCCGATCGATCTCGCGCGGCGCCCCCTGGAGGATCCAGACGCGCCCCCAGGGATCGGTGGCGGCGGCCTGGGCGTCTACGAGCCCGCTCGCCAGGAGCGTTCGTTCGCCACCGCGCAGGAGCCAGAGGCGATCCTCGGTGACCGCGAGCGCGGAGGGGCCGCCCTCGGTGGGGCCGAGGGCCAGCGCGCGGACGGCGCCGAGGCCGGTGGCGTAGGGGGCGGCCGTGCCGGAGCGGGCGTCGAAGAGCCGCACCTCTTCGCCGATGGCCAGGAGCAGGTTGCCGTCTGTCCAGCCGAGGAGGTCATGCACGTCAGTGCGGGTGACGCCGCCGTCCGCTTGGAAGGGGGCGCCCGGCGCGGGCGGGGGGCCCCAGTGCAGCCCGCTCGCATCGACGATGAAGAGCCGCTCCGGCGTCCCGGCCACCACGCTCACCGGGGTGCGGAGGTGAGGGGTGGTCACCCCGTTGCCGTTCACCTCGAAGAGGCCCTCGTCGCTCGCCACCCACATGCCCTCATGGAGCGTGGGGTGCAGCGAGCGGGCCTCCCCCATGCCGGTGGCCAGCACGAAGGGGGCCTCCAGCCAGCGGTCGATGCAGGCGCTCAGGGTGAGGAGCGCGATCAGGGCGATCTGCGCCGAGCGCCCCCGACGGCTCATCTGGCCGCCTCCGGGGCTCGCTCCAGGTGGTCGGCGATGGTGGTGACCAGCTCTTCGATGTCGTCTTCGTGCGTGCTCGCATAGCTGAGCCGGATCGCGCCCACCTCGGGGGTGGCCACCACCCCGATGCCCGCCGCGATCAGGCGGTGGCGCAGCGCATGGGCGTCACCCGGGACGGGGAGCAGGGCGAAGTAGGCGCTGTTGAAGGGCCAGGCGGCGAGGCCCCGCCGCTGCAGGGCGTCGCGGAAGAGCCGATAGCGGCGACCGAGCATGGCCCGCAGCTCGGCCTGCTGGCGGGGGAGGTCAGGGTCGGCGAGGGCGGCCTCCACCACGGCCTGGGAGAGCCCGGAGGGGGAGGAGACCGTGGCCCGCAGCGTGGCCCGGGCCTTCTCCTCGAGGGCTTCCCCGGCGAGACCGCCCACCCCGAAGGTGAGGAAGGCCACCCGCCCGCTGAAGAAGAAGAGCTCCTTCGTGGCGCCGTCTACCTTCACGGCGAGGATGCGCTCGGGATCGGCGTCGACGAGGTCATGGAAGAGGCTGCGCTCGAGGATGCCCTCCTCCCAGGTGAGGCCGGCGTAGGCGTCGTCGAGGGCGACCACGAGGGGGCCGGCCGCCGCGCGTACGATCTCGGCCAGCGCTGCGGCCTCGGCGAGGGTGGGGCTGTAGCCCACGGGGTTGCTCGGCAGGTTCAACACGAGCACGGCGGGGCGGCCGGCCACCGACCGGAGCGCGGCCTCGATGGCCCCGAGGTCGAGCCCGCCGTCGGGGTGCATCAGCCGATAGGGCGTCATGCGGGCGCCGCGGCGGAGGCCGAAGATGTGGTCGTAGTTGTCCCAGCGGGGCGAAGGGACGAGGACCGGCGTGCCGGGGTCAGCGAAGAGGTCTGCGATGAGGGAGAGGGAGTGGGTCAGGCCCCCGGTCACGAGCGGCAGGCTGACGGCGGCCGGCCGGGGGTGCCGCTGGTGGTCGCGCCAGGCGCGGCGGAGGCCGGGGTAGCCGCTGGCCGGGGGATAGAGGAAGGCCGCGTTCGGGGCGATCCCGCCGCCCACGACCGCCTGGAGCGCGGCGAGGGGCATCGCGTGGCCCCGCCCGTCGGTGACCTGCCCGATGGTGGCGTTGATGCGGGTGCCCGCGGCCTGCGCGGCCTGCGCCGGGACCCCGCTCGGGTAGTAGATCTGCCGGCCCAGCGAGGACAAGCAGCGCGCCGCGGCGGGGTGGTGGGTCGCGATGAGGTCGTTCAGGGTGTCCGCAGAGCTCATCGCGCCAACCTAATCGGTTAGCGGGCCCGGATGCGCCAGCTCACTCCGCCCGTCGAAGATTTCAAGGTCGAAGAGGCCCCCTTCTACCTGCCCACGGGTGGGGAGGTCGATCTCTTTGAGAAGGCCCACCGCGCCTGCATCCCCGTGATCCTCAAGGGGCCCACCGGCAGCGGCAAGACCCGCTTCGTCTCCTACATGGCCCACCGCCTGGGGCGCCCGCTGGTGACGGTCGCCTGCCACGAAGACCTCACCGCGAGCGACCTCGTGGGGCGGTACCTGCTCCAGGGCGACGAAACCCTCTGGGTAGACGGCCCGCTCACCGCGGCGGTGCGCCACGGCGCGATCCTCTACCTGGACGAGGTGGTGGAGGCCCGCAAGGACACCCTGGTGGTCATCCACCCCCTCACCGACCACCGGCGCGTGCTCACCATCGAGAAGCTGGCCGCGGTGATCAAGGCGCCGGCCAGCTTCATGTTGGTGGTGAGCTACAACCCCGGCTACCAGTCGGTGCTGAAGGAGCTGAAGCAGTCGACCCGCCAGCGCTTCGTCTCGCTCGACTTCGGCTACCCGCCCCCCGACATCGAGATCAAGGTGGTGATGGCCGAGGCGGGCGTCGAGGAAGACGTGGCGCGCCGCCTCGTCAAGGCGGGGGGCAAGATCCGCAACCTCACCTCGCGGGGCCTCGAAGAGGGCGTGAGCACGCGGCTCCTCGTGCACGCCGGCCGCTTGATCGCGGAGGGCATCAGCCCCAAGGCGGCCACCGAGGCGGCCTTCGAGCGCACCCTCACCGACGACCCCGACCTCCAGGCCTCGATCGCCGAGGTCGTCTCCGACTTCTTCTGATCCGAGGCGGGCGGCATTCGGAGGTCCGGGCGCCTCAGGGCGCGCGGGCCAGCTCCCCCTTGAGGATCTGCTCGGCGAGGCTGTCGGGGCTCCGGCCCTCGGTGTCGAGGGTGAGGTCGGCCTCGGCGTAGAGGGGGGCGCGGGCGGCGAGGATGGCCTCGAGCTCTTGCAGGGCGGCCGGTCGACCGAGCATCGGGCGGAGGTCTCCTTGGGCCTGGACGCGGGCGAGGTGGGCGGCGGGGGAGGCGCGGAGCCAGACGGTGCGGGCCCCCTCGCGGAGGCGCCGCCAGGTGGCGGGCGCGGTCACGATGCTGCCGCCGGTGGCGATGACGGCGGTGCCGGGGGCGCGGAGCAGGGCGTCGAGCACCCGGGCCTCGGCCTCGCGGTAGGCGGCCTCGCCTTGGATCTCGAAGATCTCGCCGAGGCGCATGCCTGCGGCCTCCTCGACCCTGCGGTCGAGCTCGATGAGGGCGACGCCGAGGCGCTCGGCGAGGGCGGCCCCCACGGTGGTCTTGCCCGCCCCCCGCAGGCCGACGAGGGCCACCCGCCGCGGCCCGCCGGGGCTGAGGCCACGAAAGAGCTGGTCCAAGGGGAGGCTCAGCGCGGTGCACACCTCGGCGAGGCGAGAGACGCTGATGTTGCCGAGGCCGGCCTCGAGCTGGACGAGGAAGCGCGGGGAGACGCCGGCGCGGCGGGAGAGCGCGGCCTGGGTGAGGCCGAGCGCGGTGCGGCGCTCGCGCAGGCGGTCTCCGAGGGCGCTGAGGAGGGGATCGGGCATCGGGTGCATGATAGTGCACGGGACCGAGGTGCTGGCGGGTCAGGGGGTCGAGAGATCGAGTCACCGAAATTGCGCTCATCGGGCGCACCCGTCAGCATGAGGTCAGCCCTGGAGTCCGCCTTGCCCTCGCCCGCCTCGCTCGCCTCGCCCCCCTCGCCCCGCCTCGTCGCCTCGATCGCCCGCTGGTCGGTGCTCGGCCTGCTGGCGCTCGCCGTGAGCCCGGCCGCCCAGGCCGCCCCGATGACCTTCGAGCTCGAGGCGCGGATGGGCAAGCGTATCGACCGCGGCCCCGGCACCTTCAACTACCCCTCGGGCATCACGGTCAACCCGACCACGGGGGAGGTCTATGTCAATGACCTCCTCTTCAACCGCATCCAGAAGTTCGACGCCAACGGCGCCTTCATCACCCAGTGGAACCGCAACCAGTCGCTCGGCATCGACGTCGACCCCACCACCGGCAACCTCTGGGTGGCGGTGTGGGAGGGCGACCAGGTGGTGCAGTACGATCCCAACGGCACGCTGCTGGTCACCTACGGCACCGGCCGCCCCGGCAACGGCCTCGGCGAGGTCAACACGCCGCACGACGTCTCGGTCGACTTCCGCAACGGCGACGTCTACGTCCTCGACTCCGGCAACAAGCGGGTGGTGGTGCTCGACAAAACCGGGCAGCGCCTGCGGGAGTTCCCCGTGAAGGTCGATCAGGCCTTTGGGATCGCGCTGCACCCCGGCGGCGACTTCCTCGTGATCTCTGACCCCGGCACCCGCGCGGTGATCAAATTGGACCTCAACGGAAAAGAGCTCGCGCGCTGGGCCGGACAGGGCAGCGCGCCGCGGGAATTCCGCTGGTGCCGCGATGTCTCCGTCGACGCCGCCGGCTTCATCTATGTGGCCGACACCGACAACGAGCGCGGCCAGAAGCTCGATCGGGACGGCAACTTCGTCTCCTTCTTCCAGGGGCCGAATGACCGCGTGCACGGCGCCTTCCACCCCCGCGCCGTCGAGGTGAACCCGAAGACCGGAGAGCTCTACGCCGCCGCCGCCTACGCGAACCGCATCGACCGCTTCGACAAGGAGCTCCAGTTCAAGGGCTCCTTCGGCGGGCACGAGAAGGACGCCGGCGTGCTCAACACCCCGCGGACCCTGACCGTCAACCCCGTCAATGGCGACGTCTATGTCGGCGACTGGTTTGACCACCGCGTGCGCCGCTTCGACGCCACCGGCCGCTTCATCCAGGCCTTCGACGGCTGGCTCGACGGGCAGACCGACCGCGACGGCGGCCCCTTCCCCGCCACCTTCGCCGCAGATCCGCGGTCGGGGATGTGGGTGAGCAAGGAGGACCAGTTCTTCCCCGCCTCCCTCTGGTTCGACTCCGCCGGCATGCTGTGGACGCTGCGCGAGGTGATGCACTACCCCGATGACCCGCGTCTCCAGGCCGACTGGGTCATTCGGCGCCTCACCGCCGACGGCAAGTTTGTCTCCGGGGTCGGCAACCCCGCCTTCCCGCAGAGCGCCAAGATGCGGGGCCTGGTCGTCGATCTCGACGACGGTGCTATCTACGTTGGCAATTCAGACGAAGACAAGGTGATGCGCCTCAAGCTCGACGGCAGCACCGTCTGGTCGGTGGGCCAGAAGGGCGCCGGGCCCGGGCAGTTCAATTGGCCAGCGGGGATCGCCCTCGACAAGCTGCGGGGCCGGCTCTATGTCGCCGACACGAACAACGAGCGGATCACCCTGCTCGGCCTCGACGGGACCGTGCAGGGCACCTTCGGCTCGAAGGGGGAGGGCCCCGGGCAGTTCGAGCTCGGGCAGTTCACGCATCTCGCCCTCGACGAGCACGGCAACCTCTACGTCGCCGACACCGGCAACGGCCGGGTGCAGGTCTTTGACCCGGACCAGAAGCTCCTGGCCACGCTGGGCCAGAAGGGGAGCGGCGGCACCGGCAAGTGGACCGGCTTCGGCGCTATCGCCGTGAGCCGCGGCCGCCTCTACGTGCTCGACACCAACGGCTATGAGGTCGAGGTCTACAAGATCGGCCTCCCTCCTACGCCGCCTCCGCCCCCGCGGCCGGGCGCGCGTCGCCGATAGGGCGCCCGGGGCGGCGCGCGGCCGCGGCGCGGAGTAGGCTCGGAGATGCTCACCCTCGCCCTCTGCCTGCGCCTCCTGTCCAGCCCCGCCCACGCCGCCCCGGCTGACGAGGCCGAGGCCTTCCTCACCCTCTACAACTCGGTGTACCAGGGTGTCGCCGCGGTGTCGGCGGAGGCGGCCTGGGCCTCCTCGACCGACGTGCGCGACTACAACGACGGCCTCTCCACCGGCGCCGCGCAGGCCGAGGCCGCCTTCCAGGGCAACCCCGAGGTCATCCGCACCACCCTGCGGCTGCTCGCCCAGCGCGACCAGCTCCGCCCGCTGCAGGTCAAACAGCTCGAGGCCATTCGCCTCCTCGCCGCCGATAGCCCGGGCTCGATCCCCGACGTGGTGCGCGCCCGGCTCGCCGCCGAGAGCCACGCCGCCAGCGTGCTCAACGGCTACGTCTTCTGCACCGCCCCTCGCGCCGCCGACGGCGGCTGCCCGAGCCCGGTCACCGTCAACGACATCGACCGCGGGCTGCGCGAGAGCGTAGACCTCGCCGAGCGCGAGCGCCTCTGGACGGCCTCCAAGGAGATCGGTCGCCCGCTCAAGGCCGAGCTCGCCGCCCTCGTGCCGCTGCGCAACCAGATCGCCCGGGAGATGGGCTTCTCCTCCTACTTTGACCTGATGGTGGCCGACTACGGGATGAGCACCGCCGAGATGCTCGGCCTGCTCGACGGCCTGGTCACCGATATGGCGCCGCTCTATCGAGAGCTGCAGATCTGGACCGGCCGCAAGCTGGCCGCGAAGTACAAGACCGCGCCGCCCAAGGGGCCGCTGCCCGCCTCTTGGTTGCCGAACCGCTGGGGCCAGGAGTGGGGCGGGATGGTGCCCGCGGCAGACCTCGACGCCGCCTTCGCCACCTGGACCCCGGAGCGTGTCGTCCAGCAGTCGGAGGCCTTCTACACCTCGCTCGGCTTCCCGAAGCTGCCGCAGAGCTTCTGGGACAAGAGTGACCTCTATCCGGTGCCCGCGGGGGACCCTCGAAAGAAGAACACCCACGCCAGCGCCTGGCATATGGACCTCGAGCACGACATCCGCTCGCTGATGAGCGTCGAGGCGAACAGCGAGTGGTTCTTCACGAGCCACCACGAGCTCGGCCACATCTACTATTACACCTCCTACACACGAAAGGAGGTCCCGCCGGTGCTGCGCGAGGGGGCCAACCGCGGCTTCCACGAGGGGGTGGGCGAGCTCATCACCCTGGCGGCGGCGCAGGTGCCCTATCTCCAGCAGGTGGGCATCCTCGACCCCAAGAAGAAGGTCGATCCCCAGCAGGCCCTCCTCGCCGACGCCCTCGAGCGCACGGTCGTCTTCATCCCCTGGTCAGCCGGGGTGATGACCCACTTCGAGGCCGAGCTCTACGAGAAGAACCTCCCCCCCGAGCAGTGGCAGTCCCGCTGGTGGGAGCTCGTCGAGCAGTACCAGGGCATCACGCCGCCCGCCGGCCGAAAGACAGACCCCACCGCCTGTGACGCCTGCACGAAGACCCACATCATCGACGATCCGGCCGGCTACTACGACTACGCCGTGGCCACCGTGGTCAAGCACCAGCTCCACGACCACATCTGCCGGGACATCCGCCGGGAAGACCCGCACTCCTGCAACTACTACGGCGACAAGCGCGTGGGAGACTTCCTCCGCGGCGTCCTCGAGAAGGGGGCCACCGAGGACTGGCGGAAGGTCATCTCCGACGCCACCGGCGAGCCCCTCTCCACCCGCGCGATGGTGGCCTATTATGCGCCGCTCACCGCCTGGCTGAAGAAAGAGAACGCGCGCGGGCGATAGGGTCGGCGACAGGACCGGCGACAGGACCGGCGACAGGGCGGGGGCTGACCGGGTCGACCGGGCCGCGGGCTCAGGCCGCGGTGGGGGCGCAGGTGGAGACGCCGGCCCCCACCACATCGAAGCCGACGTCATTGAGGATCTTGGTCATGTCGCCGGCGGCGTTGACCTCGTAGACGTCGGTGCTCTCGCCCATGCCATAGACCCGCACGAAGAGGTAGGTCTGTCCGCCCCAGGTGGCGAAGGCGAAGGCGTCGAGGTCGCTCGCGTCGGGGAAGGCGTCGAGGTGCATCACCTCGAGGGCCTCTCCGGTGGTCTTGTCGAGGCGGGCGAGCTGGGCGGGGGTCTGGAGCGGGAGGAAGGCCCAGAGCTCGCCGGCGGCGTTGCCGCTGAGCTCGGACTGGCTCGGGATCCGCCCGACGTCGGTGACGGCCCAGGTGGAGGTGTCGAGGGTGGCGAGGTGGCTCTCGTTGGCGATGTAGAGGGTGTCGCGCCAGGTCTCGCTGTCGTTGGTCGCGTAGCCCATGCCGAAGGAGCCGAAGCCGCTGTCGCGGTCGGAGTAGGCGGTCTCGGTGCAGGCGAGCGTGGCGAGGTCGACGTCGTAGACGCGGTTGTCGCTGAAGCGCACGAAGCCGTGGCCGTCGCGGGAGATCGCCATCGAGCCCGGCGTGGCGCTGCCGCCGCAGGTGAGCTTGCCGAGGGTGGTGAAGGCCTGCGCGGCGGGGTCGAAGAGCATCAGCTCCTTCGTGTCGCGCTCGATCACGTAGATGAGGTCGGAGGTCTCGGTGCAGTCGTCGGCGGGGGCGGGGTCGCCGTCGGGGGGTGTGATGTCGTCGTCGGGGGTGCCGTCGCCGGTGTCACCGCCGGGCTCGCCGCTGTCGGTGGGCTCGGGGTCGGCCGTCTCGCCGCCGCCGTCGCCACCGTCACCCCCGCCGTCCGCGCCCTCGGCGCCGGTGTCTTCGGCGCGCCCCGGCATGTCCTTCCCGGCCCCGGCCACGGCGAAGTCAGAGCCGCAGGCCCCGACGAGCAGCGTGAGCGGCAGCAGCCAGGCGCCGAGGCGGGGGGATCGCGGGAGGGGGGCGGTCGAGGGCATGGGGTCTCCGGGTCCTCCACAGCGTAGCGCTGGGGCACCATCAGGAAAAGCGGAGGCTTTCGTTGATGATGGTCAACTATTTTGATGGTCAGGGGATGGGATGCTCCCCGCCGCAGAGCAGGGCGGTGAAGAGGGCCCGCGCTCGGCCGGGGGCCTCTCCCCGGCGGCTCACGAGCTGGGGCTGGTAGGTCCAGCGGTTTCCGCCGGGGAGGTCGACCACGACGAGGCGCCCGGCGGTGAGGGCCTCGGCGACGAGGTGCTCGGGCATCCAGCCGAAGCCGACGCCGGCCTCGATACACTGGCCCTTGGTGTGGAAGTCGGAGAGGCGGATGACGTGGCGGCTGCCGAGGAAGGCCCGGCGCGGCTCCTGGCTGAAGCGGGGGGATGAGTCCTTGACCACGAGGTCGACGTGCTCTTGCAGCGCGTCGGGGCCGAGCGCTCGGGCCGCCGCGAGGGGGTGGCCGGCGCCGACCACCAGCACCATCGGCAGGGGTGGGAGCGGGGCCCCCTGGAGGCGACCGCCGTCCTCGAGGCCGAGGGCGAGCATGAGGTCGGCCCGCTCGGCCTCGAAGCGGTCGAGCACCCCGTCCTGGTACTCCACGTCGAGCTGGACGCGGGTGGGGATCTTACGCTCGACGAGGCCGCGGAGGGCGCGGGTCAAGGGCGCCATTGGCAGGGCGCCGTCGACGACCACCCGGAGCTCCGGCTCCCAGCCGCCGGCCAGCGAACCGGCGAGCTGCCCGAGGCCTTCGGCGCGGCGCAGCACCTCCGCCGAGGCCTCGAGCAGGCGGCGGCCGGCGGGGGTGAGGGCGGCTCGCTGGGAGGCTCGGTCGAAGAGGGGCAGCCCGAGCGCCTCTTCGAGGGTTCGGACGGTGTAGCTGACCGCCGAGGGCACCCGCCGGAGCTCACGGGCGGCGCCGGCGAAGGAGCCTGTACGCTCGATGGCGTCGAGCACGACGAGCTGATCGAGGGTGAAGCGGGGTCCGATGGGGGGCTCCGGTCGCCTTGGGCCTCAGGGGGCGGGCTCGGTCGGGAGGGCGGGGCCGGCCGGCGTCGGAGACCGAGGCGGCGAGACGGAGGCGGGGGAGTAGTAGAGGTCAGCCTGCTCCTCTCCGATCCAGCCCATGTGGGCTGCGGTCGCGTAGCCGACGCGGACCTGGTGGAGGCCGCCCACCTCGACCTCGCTGGCGGGGGCGACCGGCCGATCGACCGCCAACAGCTCGGCGTAGGGCTGGGGGTAGAGAGGGGCCTGCCAGGGGTCGATGAAGCCGCGGGGAAACTCGGCCAGCGCGCTGTCGGGATCGTAGAGGTCGACCGCGCCGAGGGTGTGGGCGAGCTCGTGGGCGACGGTCACCACGGCGTAGCCGGGGTTCTGCTCCTGGAGCGGGATGTAGGGCACGGCGAGTCGGGCCTCGCGGGAGCCGCGGGACTCCGAGGCCACGTCGCCGGGGCGGTCGGTGTAGAGCACGAAGACGTGGACCGCGTAGTCGTCGAGGTCGACGCCGTGATCGAGGGCGAGCCCAGGGAAGTACCGCGCGTACCGCCAGCTCTGGGCCGCGATCTTCCACAGGGGGTCGTCGGGCAGGGCCAGGGCGGGGGGCTCGGCCCGGCGGCCCCAGGGACCCTTGATGGTGACCTGGAGATACGACCGGTCCACCCCGCCGTATCGGCTGCGCTCTTCGTTGAACCAGGGGCCGATGTCGTGGAGAGAGCGGCCCACCCGGTCTTTCGACGCGGTCGACGCGGTGGACACGTTGGGCCCTGGCAGCGCGTTGAGCTGGTGGAGGATGGGGGAGTCGAGCAGCTCCGGTGGCGCGAACTGGAGGATGACCACACGAACGGTGCCGAAGGGATCGGTCGCGGCGCGGTCGACGGCGAAGACACGGGCGACCTCGAACAGGAAGACCGCGAACAGAAAGACAGAGAAGAGCTGGCGCAGGCGAACGCGCCTCCGAGGGCTTCGCCCGCGGTCGAAGCAGGCGGAGCAGAGCTCTTCGCCGTGGGACCTCGTGCGGCAGTCTGTGCAGACGGGCGCACCGCAGGTGATACAGGCCCGCGCCGCGAGGCGGGAGGGGTGCTGGAGGCAGAAGGCGCTGGTGGCGGCCTCGCTCGGCTCCTCGACGAGGACGACGACCCCGCCGGCCGCGCGGAGGCGCTCGGCGGTGGAGTCGGCGACCGCGGGGTCACGGGTGACGCGCACGACGAGCGGCAGGTCGTCCCGGCCCACCTTCCGCTGGCCGGGCAGCCACTCATGGAACCGGTCCCAGGCGGCGGGGGCGACGCGAACCAGCAACACGCGCCAGCGCCGAGACCGCGGGTCGGTGTGCTCTTCGGAGAGGGGATCGGGGGGGAGCGCCATCGGGTCATCCTAACGTATACTGTTCCCTCTCCCTGGAACGACGATGCCCTCGAGTGCCCTCCGCCTGCTCCTCTGCTCGGTCGCGCTCTCGCTGGCGCTCTCCGGCTGCGAGGGGGCCTCGAGTGGCAAGAGCGCGTCGTCCTCCGTCGTCATCGATGAAGACCAGGACGGCTTCTCCGCCGAGGAGGACTGTAACGACCTCGATCCGGGCACCCACCCCGACGCCGTCGAGAGCTGCGACGCGGTCGACAACGACTGCGACGGCGCGGTGGACGAGGGGGTCGCCACCGAGTGGTACCCCGACGAAGACGAAGACGGCTTCGGGGACGGCTCCGCCCCGATCTACGCCTGTTCGAACGTGGCCGGCACGGTCCCGAACGGCGACGACTGCAATGACGCCTCCGCCGCCACCTGGCCGGGGGCCGAGGAGCTCTGCGACGGCATCGACAACGACTGCGACGACCTCCCTGACCCCAACTCCTGCCGCCCGCTCGACAGCGCCGACGGCCGCATGGACGGGGCCGACGCCGACGGCCAGCTCGGCTTCAGCGTGGCCGGGCCGGGCGACCTCGACGGAGACGGCCGCGCCGACGTGCTCGTGGGGGCGCCCGGCGTCGAGCCCGGCGGGGTCGCCTACCTCTTCTCGGGGCCGGTGCTGGTCGCGCTGACCCCCACCACCGCCAAGGCGGCCTTCTTCGGCAAGAGCATCGGCGATGACGCGGGCTACTCGGTCTCCGGCGCCGGTGACCTTGACCTCGACGGTTACGCCGACCTCGCCATCGGCGCTCGCGGCGAGAACACCACCGGCGACGGCGCGGGGGCGATCTACCTGCTCTCTGGGCCCTTGAGCGGGGACTACGGCGAGGAGCACGCCACCGCCATCCTCTACGGGGAGACCGCCGGAGACGCGGCGGGCATCGGCCTCGCCGCCGCCGGCGACACCAACGGCGACGGCCAGCCCGACCTCCTCGTCGGCGCGCCGAACGACAGCGACGTCGCGATCAACGCCGGCAGCGCCTACCTCCTGCTCGGCCCGCTGTCCGGCCCGATCAACCTCTCCACGGCCGCCGCCAAGCTCACTGGGGAGTTCGACTCCGACTACGCCGCCCAGCGCCTCGACGGCGGCGGAGACCTCAACGGCGATGGCCTCGACGACATCGTGGTGGCGGCCTACTCGAGCGACCGCTCGGCCAGCGGGGCCGGCGCGGTCTACGTCTTCGAGGGGCCGGTCGTGGGGGAGCGCTCCCTCTCGGAGGCCGCCGCCATCCTCACCGGCAAGGCCGAGGGCGACCACGTCGGGCAGGCGCTCCGCCTCGCCCCCGACCTCGACCTCGACGGCTATGACGACCTCCTCATCGGGGCCCCCGACCAGGGTGACGGTGGAACGGGGGCGGGCGCGGCCTACCTCATGCGCGGCCCGCTCACCGGCGAGCACAGCGTGACCGAGGCCGCGGCTGTGCTCATCGGCCGGGCGGAGTGGGATCACGCCGGCAACGCCGTCGACGCGCCCGGCGACGTCAACGGCGACGGCCAGCCCGACGTGCTCGTGGGCGCTTACATTGAAGACTCGGGGGGCCTCAACGCCGGTGCGGCCTACCTGATGCATGGCCCCCTGGAGGGCACGGCCTACCTCAAGACCGCCCAGGCGGGCTTCATCGGCGAGGTCGACGGGGACAACGCCGGCTGGTCGGTGGCGGCCCTCGGGGACAGCGACGGCGATGGCCTGTCTGACCTCCTGATCGGGGCTCCTGGGCACGACAACCTCGCCGACAACGCCGGCGCGGCCTACTTCATCGGCTCGATCGGGCTCGCGGACTGAAGCTGCCCGTGGAGGGCTCGGCGCGCGGCACCGGTAGGGGCCCCTCGGAGACCTCGGCGAGCTCAGCCGCCTCTCGGAGGGCGTCGGCGCGGCTGGCCGCCTCGCGGAGCAGGCTGCCGGCGTCTTCGGGGCGGGCGGCGTGGGCGATCGCCGAGAGCACCTCGATGAGCAGCTCCCGATCGATCCCCCAGAGCTGCTGGACCTCGAGGGCCGAGCCCCAGCCTCGCCACAGGCGCCAGGCCAGCGTCAGGCGAGCGCGATCGATCTCGGAGAGGTGGAGGTCTCGCAGGCGACCGACGACGCCTTCATCGCCGTTCCCGGTGCGCAGGGTGGCGGCGATCACCGCCTCGAGCTGGGGCCGCAGCCGCGCCGGCACGAGGCCGCGCCAGACGGGGACGTCGAAGTCCACCAGGGCGGGCGCGGGGGCGGGCAGGCGGGGTGTGTGCATCGGAGCGTACGGTGTGAGGCTGGGGGCGGAGCTTAACCTGCGAGCGGATCGAAGCCTGCGTCAAAGGTCCAGCACGCGGGCTGGCCCGGCAGCCCCGGCGAGCGAGGCTGGGCGGTGAGGAGCTCGGCGAGGCGCGCGAGGTAGTCTTCCCGGGGGATGTGCTCTCCGCCGAAGCGGGCGACGTGCTCGGTGTGCACCTGACTGTCGATGAGGCCGTAGCCCCAGGCCTGAAGCTGGCGGGCCAGCCCGACGAAGGTCACCTTGGAGGCGTCGGGCGCGCGTGCGAACATGCTCTCTCCGGCGAAGAGGCCGCCGAGGGACACGCCGTAGAGGCCGCCCACGAGCACGCCGTCGCGATCCCAGGCCTCGGCGGAGTGGGCGTGGCCGAGGGCGTGCAGCGAGTTGTAGGCGCGCTCCATCTCGTCGGTGATCCAGGTGCCGGGCTGGTTCGGGCGCTGGGCATCCTTGCAGGCGCGGATGACCTCGGCGAAGGCGGTGTCGAGGCGGAGCTCGTAGTCTCCCCGGCGGATGATCTTCTTCAGGCTGCGGGGGATGTGCAGCCGCGCCGGATCGAGCACGAAGCGAGGATCGGGCGAGAACCAGAGGATCGGCTGCCGCCGCGAGTACCAGGGGAAGATCCCGTTGGCATACGCGAGGAGCAGGCGCCTCGGATGCAGGTCTCCGCCCACGGCCAGCAGCCCGTCGGGCTCTGCGTAGCGGGGATGTGGGAACACATGCGAGGCGGAGAGGCGATAGACGGGCACCTCGGGAGCGTAGCACGGTCCATCGGCGGTCGGCCGAACGGTGGCCCCGGACGGCGATGTCTGGCATCATGGGCCACCATGCCCACCGCCGACCTCTACCCCATCCCCTTCGCGACCCTGATCGACCGCCTCGACCGCGAGCTGCGCCGGGGGGAGGGCCTCTTCCTCATCCCGCGAAAGGACTGGTGGCGCCCCGAGGGCGGGCCCGACCTCGGGACCGCACACTTTGGTCGCCCGCTGGCCAACCCGGTCGGCCTCGCCAGCGGCCCCCACACGCAGCTCGCCCAGAACATCGTGATGGGCTGGCTCTGCGGGGCCCGCTTCTTCGAGCTGAAGACCGTCCAGGTCCGGGATGACCTCGTCATCCCCCGCCCCTGCATCTATGTCCCCCATGTGGGCTACAACGTCGAGTGGTCGCAGGAGCTCCGCGTCCGCCAGTCCGCCGAGGAGTACGTCACCGCCTGGGTCCTCGTGCATGTGTTGATGGGGAGCGGCCTCTGGCCCGCCGCCCAGCAGGCCACCGTCTTTGACACCAGCCTCGGCTACGATCTGGCCGGCGTGCGGACAGACAAGGTGCAGGGCTTCCTCCGCACGATGCGCGACGCCAGCGCGGAGATCGAGGCCCTCCGCGCGCAGCTCCCCGCCCACCTTCAGGGCACCGTCATCCCGAGCCAGGTCTCCGACACCCTGACGCTCAGCACCTTTCACGGCTGCCCGGCGGGGGAGATCGAGGCGATCGCCCGCGAGACGCTCGACCTCGGCTGGAACACCGTGGTCAAGCTCAACCCGACCCTGCTCGGCCACGACCGCTGTCGCGCGATGCTCGACCACATGGGCTACCGCGAGGTGGTGCTCGACCCCCACGCCTTTGCGGCCGACCTCCAGTGGGCCCAGCTCCAGGAGATGCTGCCCCGCCTCGCCGCCCACGCCCGCGCGCGGGGCCTCGGCTTCGGCGTCAAGCTGAGCAACACCCTCGTCTGCCGCAGCCCCGAGGCCCCCTTTCACGCCGAGGCGGGCGGCCAGGGTGAGGTCTACCTGTCGGGGCCGCCCCTGCACGTGCTGGCCCTCACCCTCGCCGCCGAGCTGCGGGCCGCCACCGCCGCCCACCTCCCCGGGCTGCCGATCACCTTCTCAGCCGGCCTGGACGCCGAGAACACGAGCGCGGTGGTCGCGGCGGGCCTGGGGCCGGTCACCACCTGCTCAGACCTCCTCAAGGGCCGGGGCTACGCGCGGCTGCCGAAGTACCTCCGCAACCTCTCGGCGGCGATCGAGCGGGACGGCGCCCCCTCCCTTGGGGCCTGGGTGGCCGCCAAGGGCGAGGGGCACATCCGTGGGGTCGCGTCTGGGCTGCTCGACGAGCCGCGCTACCACCGCGCCGCCAACCAGAAGGCGCCCGCCAAGGTGGGGAGCGCGCTCGACACCTTTGACTGCCTCACCTGCGACAAGTGTGTGCCCGTCTGCCCCAACGGCGCGAACTTCACGCTCCCGGTGAGCACGGGCACCTTCCAGCCGGGGACGGTGCGGTGGAGCCCGGACTTCCTCCGTCAAGAGGGCGGTGAGCCCCTGCTCGTCCGGAAGAAACACCAGATCGGCAACGTCGCCGACGCCTGCAACCAGTGCGGCGAGTGTGACACCTGGTGCCCGGAGGACGGGGGGCCCTACCTCGTCAAGCCCCACCTCTTCCTCTCCGAGCAGAGCTTCGGCGAACACGCCGGCCGGGACGGCTTCCTCGTCGACGCCGACCGCCAAGGCCTCCGGTGGCGGCGCGGCGGGGTGGTCTACGGGTACCGCCTGCTCGCCGACGGGAGCGCCCGCTTGAGCACGCCCGAAGGAGCGCTCTCCCTCGACCTCTCCGAGCGCCTGCTGGACGCCCAGGGCCGAGGGCAGGTCGATCTCCGCGTCGCCACCAGCATGCGCCTCCTGCTCGCCGGCTTCGCCCACCCCGACGCCGAGGTCTGGCTGCCGCCGGTCCCGGCTGCCCCGCCCGCTCCTGCCTCCGCTGCCCCATCCCCGCCCGAACCTCTGCTTGTGGAACCCGTATGAGCCTGCCGCTGCTGCCCACCCTCGAAGAGCTGCTCCACCCCGCCACCCAGCCGGCCGCCGTCCGGGCCCGGGCCCGCGCGTCGACCGATCCGCTCGATCCCATCCACCTCTTCGACATGACCTGGCGTCGTTTGCACGCCGATGGTCGCGTGGGGGCGGTCACCCACATGGTGCTGCCGCGGGCCCTCACCGGCACCCGGGCCAGCGTCGTCGTGATGTGCGGGCTCAACTTCCCCACCGGCAGCCACAAGGTGGGGCCGGCGTACAGCATCGCGCGGGAGAAGCTGGTCTCGGGTGAGATCGTGCAGGATGGGAGCACGCTCGTCTTTCCCTCCACCGGCAACTTCGGCATCGGCGGGGCCTGGGTCGGGCCGCGGCTCGGCTTCCGCTCCCTGGTGGTGCTGCCCGCCGAGATGAGCGCGGAGCGCTTCGAGAAGATCCGAGCCTACGGAGCGGAGATCAACGCGACGCCCGGCTCGGAGTCCAACGTCAAGGAGATCTACGATCGTGTGGCCCAGCTCCGGGCCGACCCCCAGAACCGCATCCTCAACCAGTTCGCGGAGATGGGCAATTACCGCTTCCATCACCACGTCACCGGCGGGAGCGCCGTCGAGCTCGCCCGCGAGCTCCAGGCGGAGGGCATCGGCAACGGGCGCATCGCCGCCTTCGTGAGCGCGATGGGCAGCGCCGGCACCATCGCCGCCGGGGACCGCATCAAGGCCGAGTGGTCCGACGCCAAGGTGGTCGCGGTCGAACCTGTCCAGTGCCCCACCCTCTACAACGTGGGCTATGGGTCGCACGCCATCGAGGGGATCGGCGACAAGCACGTCACCTGGATCCACAATGTCCGCAACACAGACCTCCTCGTCTGTGTAGATGATCAGCAGTGCCTGGAGGCGCTTCAGCTCGTCGAAGAGGGCCAGGACACGCTCGCTGCCGCCCTGGGCCTCGATCCGGGGCCGCTGTCTTGCATGCGCGGCACCTTCGGCGTCAGCGCGATGTGCAACATCCTCGCGGCCATCCAGACGGCCCACTACTACGACATGGGCGAAGGGGAGCTGCTGTTCACGGCGGCCACCGACAACTTCGACCGGTACCCGAGCGTGCTGCGCCGCCTCGACGCCACCGTCGGCCCGCAGACCGACGCGGTCGCCCGGCGCCGGATCGGCATCTTCCACGATCAGCGCCCGAACATGGTCCTGGAGGGCACGATGCCGGTGCGGCGCCGCTGGCACAACCAGAAGTACTTCACCTGGGTCGAGCAGCAGGGCCACACGGTGGAGGCCCTGGAGGCCCTCTGGAGCCCTGCGACCTGGGCCGCCGAGGCGGCGCGCGTGCCGGAGCTCG
Organism: Myxococcota bacterium; assembly: GCA_044344255.1. Lineage (GTDB taxonomy): Bacteria > Myxococcota_A > UBA796 > UBA796 > UBA2385 > JBIJDH01. The sequence continues at coordinate 39,899 of JBIJDH010000020.1, read as the reverse complement.
ATCGCCAGACCCTGGCGCTGCGGCCGAGCGGCATCTGAGGGCACACGCTCGGCGGTGGCGCTCGGCGGCGAGCGCCGCGGCTCAGAACACGCGCTCGGAGACGCGGAGCGCGACCCCGCGGATGTAGTTCGGGTCGAGCCGGAGGTTGTTCAGGATGGCCTCCATCTCGCCCGAGTCGAGCCACACGCCGTGATCGCGGCACCAGTCGATGATCACGCCGTGGTAGGGCATCGGCTCCATCACCTGCGCGCAGTGGGGGCAGGGCAGGTGCCGGCCGTCGCGGCGGGGGGGCTTGGACTGGGTGCGGAAGAGCTCCTCCCAGAAGAGGGTCGGCTTCCAGCGCTCCTCCTCGGTGATCGCCAGCAGCTCACCCTTGTCGAGCCAGGTCCCGTGGGTGGCGCAGACCTGGATGGGGACACCATCGAAGACGCTGTCTTCGAGGGAGGTGGAGCAGAGGGGGCAGGCGACCATGCTGTCCGTCCGGCGGCGGAGGGGGGGCGAGGGGATTAATTCATCCCGTGCCTCTGTACAGGGGCCGCCCGACGGTCGGCCGGGTGGGGCCAACGCCGGGGGCCCCGAGGCGGCGCGGCTCAGTCGGGGAGCTCCGCTCCCCCGTGATGGTAGGCCCCGCCCCACAGGAGCGTGCCCGCCCGGTAGAGCTGCTCGACGAGGAGCACGCGGGCGAGCTCGTGGTTGAGCACCATCCGAGAGAGGCCGAGCACCTTCCAGGCGGCCTTTCGCACCTCCGGCGGGTGACCGTAGGGGCCGCCGATCGCGAAGACCATGCGCCGCGCCGAGCCGCGGGCGGCCTCGTCGATCCAGGTCGAGAAGAGCTCCGTCGTCACCTGCTCGCCCCGCTCGTCGAGGGGGATGAGCCGATCCCCCTCCCGGAGGCCGGCGAGCAGGCGGGCGCCCTCCGCCGCCTTCACGCGCTCGACGTCCCCCTTGAAGGGCTCGGGGCGATCGAGCTGCTCGCTGAAGTCGAACGAGCGGGCGAGGCGGCGCCGGTAGTCCTCCACCGCGGCGTCGGCCCAGGGGGTGCGCCCCTTGCCGACCCGATGGAGGGTGACCTTCACCCGTCTACCATCCAGTCGTCGTCCGCTTCGGCCTCGTCTTCCTCCGGCTCGCGGGCGGGGGCGGGCGTCAGGCCGAGGCTCTCCACGCTCAAGCGGGGGGCGTCGACCCAGAGGCCGTCGATGTCGTAGTAGCCGCGCATCGCGCCGTCGAAGACGTGGACGATCACGTCGGAGAGGTCGATGAGGGCCCAGCGGCCGGTGTCCAGCCCCTCGACGCCGAGCGGCCGGACGCCGAGGTCGCGCACGGCGCGGACGGTCCGGCTGGCGATGGCCGAGACCTGGCGGGCGTTCGTGCCGTTACAGAGCACGAGGTAGTCGCAGTAGGAGGTGCGGCCGATGAGGTCGAGGATCACGATCTCCTCGGCGCCGCGGTCGATCACCGAGGCGACGACAGCGCGCACGAGGTCGAGGGGCTCGACAGAGGCGGGCAAGGGCTGCTTGACCCGGGCCTCGACCAGGGCCTCGGCGCCCTCGGGGTTCACGCCTTCGAGCTCCTGCCAGGCGTCGGCCTCCTCGTCGAGGTCGTCGTCGTCGAGCTCGTCGTCATCAAGCTCGTCGTCATCTTCTTCGTCTTCGTCGAGCTCATCGTCTTCGTCGAGCTCGTCGTCCTCGCCTTCGTCTTCGTCGTCGAGGTCGTCGTCGTCGAGCTCGTCTTCATCGAGCTCGTCGTCGTCGACCTCCTCGACGGGGGGCGGCGCGGGCGTGTTGGGCCGGGCGGCCTTCGAGGCTGCCTTGGGGGCCTTGGGGGAGGCAGAGAACAGGATGGGGGGGGGCTTTCGGGTCAAGGCTCTCGGGCCTCCTTGGACTTGGGCTTACGACCACCCCCCTTACGCGAGGACGGCGGAGGCTTGTCGGGGCGATCGGCGCGAGGAGGCGGGGCCTCGGCGGCCGCGAGGGGATCGACCGGCGCGGCGACCTCCTCGGGTTTAGAGATGTTCTGGGGCTCACCGATGGCCGAGCGGCGCAGCGTGATGGCGACGGTGTGGGTGGTCTGACCGACCCGGCGCTCGGCCCGCACATCGGCGGTGAGGCGCACGGCCGTGCTCTCGTCGAGCGCCACCGTGCCGCTCGCCGCGGTGGGCTCCCCCTGCTGCGCGGCCTGACGGCGGCGGCGGTCGAGCTCGGCGGGGTCTGCGGTCTCGGGCAGGGGGCGCAACGCGACGGTGTAGCGGCGGGCCGGGCGCCCCTCGACCACGTCGACGCTCGCACCCTCGAGCAGGAGCCGCCCGTCATACTCGGAGAGGGCCTGCTCCCACAGGTTCCAGCCGGCTCGCAGCTCCTGGCGGTAGGGCTCGGCGTCGCCGCGGGCCTGCCAGCGTCCATCGGGGCGCTCGACCCAGGACTGCCCTTCGATGGTCACGACCGCCAGCACCGGCCGGCCGTTGACGACCCGGCGGTAGGAGAAGGTCCCCCAGTCTTGCCAGGTGATCTCCACGGCCTCCTCGGTGGTGGTGGTGCGACCGGCCTCGTTGCGGCTCCCCCGCTGGATCGAGCCGACAAAGTGGTGCGGCCCCAGGCGGTCGACCGAGGTGAACTGGATCTCCTCGGAGACCGCCGCGAGGCTGGCAGGCGGCGTCGCCTCGGGGCCACAGGCGAGGAGCGAGAGGAGCAGCAGGCTCATTCTTCTCCCGCTTCCCGCTCATCTTCTCGCACGCGCTCTCCCGGGGAGTCCCCCCTCGGAGCGGGCTCGGCCGCCCCCTCGGACTCCTCCCGGGCGAGCTGGGCCTGGAGCTCCCGCCACAGGGACCGCACGAGGTCTTGGACCCCTTGGCCGGTGACCGCGGAGATCAAGCGGAGCTTCTGCCCGGAGGCCTCCGCCAGCGACCGACCGACCTCTCGGATCTCCTCGATCGGCCGAGTGTCGGCCTTCGTGAGCACCACGAGCTCGGGGCGGTGGACGAGGGCGGGATCATACGCCTCGAGCTCCCCTCGGATCGCGAGGTAACGCTCGACCGGCCCCTCCTCCTCGTCGGGCGCGAGGCTGACGAGGTGGAGCAGGACGCGGTTGCGCGCCACGTGGCGGAGGAAGCGGTGGCCGAGGCCCGCGCCGTCGGCGGCGCCGCGGATGAGGCCCGGCATGTCGGCGACGACGAAGCTGCCTTCGGTGCCCACCTTCACCACGCCGAGGTTGGGGACCAGGGTGGTGAAGGGGTAGTCTGCCACCTTGGGCCGCGCCGCGGAGATGGCGGAGATCAGGGTGGACTTGCCGGCGTTCGGGAAGCCGAGCAGCCCGACGTCGGCCATCAGCACGAGCTCCAGCCGGAGCTGGCGATCCTGTCCGGGCCAGCCGGGCAGGGCCTTCCGCGGGGTGCGGTTGGTGCTGCTCTTGAAGTGGATATTACCGAGGCCCCCGTCTCCGCCCTTCGCCACCACGGCGCGTTGGCCGTGGCTCACGAGGTCGTAGACCAGCGCCCCGGTCTCGTCGTCGAAGACGCGCGTGCCCACTGGACACGGCAGCTCCAGCGTGACGCCTGCGGCACCGTAGCGGTCTGCGCCGCCACCGCGCTCACCGTCCTCCGCGCGCCACATCGGCTGGGCGCGGAGGTCAATGAGGGTGTTGCAGCCGTTGTTCGCGACCAGCACCACATCGCCGCCGCGCCCGCCGTCCCCACCGCTGGGGCCGCCTTGCGCGACGTACTTCTCGCGGCGGAAGGCGACGACGCCGTCGCCCCCGTTCCCGCTCACCACCCGGATGGTGGCTTCGTCAATGAACCGCATGCCGACGGACCCCCGTGGCCGCGCATCGAACCCTCGTCAGGCCTGAGCCTCGACGGGGAGGACGAGCACGTGCCGCCGGTTGCGCCGAGTCTGGAAGCGCACCACGCCGTCGACGAGGGCGAAGAGCGTGTAGTCCTTCCCCGTGCCGACGCCGTCACCAGCGTGGAATTTGCTGCCGACCTGACGGACGATGATGCTGCCCGCCGGGACGATCTGCCCGTCGTGGCGCTTCACACCGCGGTACTGCGCGTTGGAGTCGCGGCCGTTCCGCGTGCTGCCTTGACCTTTTTTATGCGCCATCGAAGGCTCCTACCGGCCTCAGCCGAAGAGTGCAGCGGCCTCAGGCCGAGATCTGCTGGATGCGAATGACCGTCTCCCGCGGGCGGGAGGCGAAAGACCGGCGGTAGCGGCGGGTGTGGCGGAACTTGAAGCCCTCGCGCTTCTCGCCGAGCGCATGCTCCACCACCTCGGCGACGACCTTTGCGCCGTCGACGTGGGGTGCGCCCACCTTGAGGCCGCCTTCGGCGCCCTGCAACAGGAGGACGGGGAGCTCAATCGAGCTACCGACCTCGGCCGCGAGCCGCTTGACGGTGAGGGTGTCGCCCTGCGACACCTTAAACTGCTGACCACCCGTGAACACCACGGCGTACATGGGAACTCCATCTGGATCGCTCTAAACGGCCACTGCGCCCTGGAGAGCACTCCCCGGGCTCCGGGGAGGGCGCCGGATCGACCGGCAGGCGGGCGGCGGCCCTGAGCAAGCCCGCACCCCTACGCCGCTCCCGCGGGCGTGTCAAGGGAAGTGACCGATCCGGGGCCCCCGCCGTGCGGTGCCTCCGAATCGGATTAGCAGCCCCCGATGCCCCATCAATCCCAGGAGCAGCGGATCCGAGAGCGGCGCCTTCGCCGCGCCTGGGCTGACCTGCGCTTCCACGCTTCGGCGCTCCGGGACCTCCGCGGGCCCCTGATCGCCCTGATCGTGATCTGGACCCTCGGCACGGTGGTGCAGCGCTACTTCGGGGCGCCCCCCGGAGGGGTCAATCCAACCTGGAACGAGGCGGTCTTCATCGCCTACAACCTTCTGCTGGTCGAGCACAACGTCCCCCTCCCCGCGAACCTCGTGGGGGAGCTCAGCCACTACCTGCTCCCGATCGCCGGCGTCGTCGTGCTGGCGGAGGGGGTCATCAAGCTCGGGATCCGGACCTTCAAGAAAGAGGTCCAACGGGAGAAGTGGATGCAGGTGCTCGCCAGCAGCAGCCGTGGTCATGTCATCCTCTGCGGCCTTGGGACGGTGGGCTTCCGCGTCCTCGAGGAGCTGATCGGCCTCGGGGAGCAGGTCTTCGTGATCGAGCGCAACGCCGACAGCCCCCTGCTGGACCAGGCGCGGGCCCTCGGCGTGGAGGTCTGCATCGGCGACGCCCGCACCGAGAACCTCCTCCGCTCGCTCAACGTCGAGGGGGCCCGCGCGGTGATCGTCGCCACCGATGACGACCTCGCCAACCTCGAGATCGCGATGGACGTGCGGGAGATCCGCCGCGACATCCCCATCGTGCTGCGCCTCTTCGATCAGCGGCTCGCCGAGAAGGTGAAGGGCCCGCTCGGCATCGCCGCCACCTTCTCCACCTCCCGCACCGCCGCCCCCATCTTCGCCGCCGCGGCGCTGGACCCGGGCGTGGTGGGCGCGCACCGGGTGGGCAATGACGTGCTCGTGGTCATCGAGATCATCGTCAAGGCCGGCAGCACCTTCGAGCGCAGCGCGCTCTCCACCCTGACGGGCTCCAGCCGCCTCACCATCGTGGCGATCCGGCGTGGGCAGGGCGCGTGGGAGCCGCAGCCCCCCGGCGATGCCCGGCTCAAGGCCGGCGATGGTGTGCAGGTGATGGTCCATGGCCACAGGGTCGCCGAGGTGCACAGCCTGAACGAGCCGCGCTGATCGCCGGTCGAGCCTCTGGCCTGCCCCGGCTCGAAGGAATACGGTGAGAGGCCCCGGCGGAGGGCGGAGGGGCCTCCTCCACGACCGCCCGCCGCCTCCCGCGCCCCCGGTGCTGCATGAACCTCTGCCCGCCTCCCGAGGCCCTGCTGGTCACGGTGGAGCCAGAGCTGCTGGACCTCGCCGAAGACTTCCTCGTTCGCCTGAAGGCTGAGCTGGTCGTGCTCCGCGCCCCCGATGTCCCCGCCGCTCGGGTCCGCCTTTTCGCCCACCGCGTCAAGGGGACGGGCGCGATGTTCGGCTTCCGGTGGCTGTCGCGGGTGGCAGCACATATTGAAGAACAGCTCGATGCCGGCCTCCCTTTGGAGGCTGATCTTTGGTGGATTCTCGAAGATTACACCACCGCTGTGCGGATCCGTCCCCTGGCTTGACCCCAGGCTTGCCACCCCCGGCTCGCCCTCGCCGGGCCTCTGGCGGGCGGGTCGGTTCACTGAGAGCACCCCGATGAGACCCATGCCCCCGGCCGCCCCAGCCGAAGCCCTGCCCGACGAAGATGCTCGGCCGCTGCGCTCCTCTTTCGGTCGGGGTTCGGCTCGCGGGGCCGGCGCGGGGATCCTGCTCGTCGAGGCCCACCCGCCCGACGCGGCGCGGATACAGGCCAGCCTCGAGGCGCTCGGGCATCGGCTGCTGGGCGTGGCAGACACCCGCGACGCCGCCCTCGCCCTCCTCCGTCGGGGGCGCCCGGAGCTCGTGCTCATCAACGTCCGGCTCCAGGAGGAGGGCGACGGCGTCCGGGCGGCGAAGGCCATGGTCGCCGAGCTCGACGTGCCGGTGGTGTTCCTCGCCTCCGATGGCGATGAGGCCACCTTCGCCCGCGCGGCGGAGGTCCCCGCGTCGGGCTACCTCGTCCAGCCCGTCTACGCGCCGCAGCTCTCCGTCGTGTTGAGGATCGCGCTGGAGCGGCACGCCGCGGCCTCCCAGCTCCGTCAGCTCAACGCCGCCTTTGACTCGGCGAGCATTGGGATGATCCTGGTCGACACTGGGGAGCCCTCGCACCGGGTCGTCTTCGCGAACCGCGCCGCATCCACGATCACGGGCCGCGGCGCGGACGAGATCCGGTCCCTCCCCGCGTTGTTCATGGCCGCCGACCCAGCCCACCCCGATGTGCGAAAGCTCGCCGACGCGCTCGAGTGCGCGCTGGAGATGGAGCGTGTGGTGCGCGGGCTGAGCCCGGAGGGCGCGGCGCGCTGGCTGGCCGTCTCGGTCTTCCCGGTCCGCGAGCTGGCGAACGACAACCGCTTCGCCCTGCTGTTCCTGCGCGACGTGACCGGTCAGCGCCAGGCCGAGATGGCCCTGGCGGCACACCAGCGCTTCGACGTCGTGGGCCGCATGGCGGCTGGGGTCGCCTTTGACTTCAACAATGTGCTGGCGGGGATCCTCGCCTCTGTGAACCTCCTCCGGATGTCCTCCGAGGTGGCCGAGAGCCAGGGGCACGTTGAGGCCGTGGCCCGCTGCGTGCGCCGCGGCGTGCAGCTCTCCACTAGCCTGCACGCCTTCTCGCGGCAGAGCGGGGGGGCCGAAGACCAGTGCCTCGACCTCATGCGGGTGGTCGCCGAGACCCGGCCGATCCTCGAGTCGATCTTCGGCGACCGGGTGCAGCTCGCCTTCCACCCGAGCGCAGACGACGCCTTCGTCCGCATGGAGCTGATCTCCCTCGAGCAGGTGCTGATCAACCTCGCCGGCGCCCTCCGGGAGGCCTTGCGCGACGGCGGGCAGGTCACCTTCCGGGTGCACACGCCGCGGCTGGATGGCGCAGGGGCCCCCCCGGCGACCCTCGTGCGCCTCGCGGTGGTCGCCGTCGGGCCCACCCTCGACCTCGCCGGTCAGGTCCAGCGACTCAACACGCTGCTCCGAGAGAAGATCAGCGTGGACGACGCCAACTATGGGCTCGCTGTCTGTCGACTGCTGGTCGAGCACGTCGGCGGGCGGCTCAGCGTCGAGGAGGCCTCCCCGCCGGGCCTCCGGTTCTGCGTCGACCTGCCGCGCAGCGATCCCTTCCTCGATGTCCACGCGGACGGCGAGGTGAGCCTCAACTCGCTCGACGACACCGTCCAGGGGACCTGCCTCCTCGTCGAGCGAGACCCAGTGCAGCTCCGCGCTTATGCGCGAGCCCTGCAGATCGCCGGCCTCGAGGTGGTGTCGGTGCAGTCCTACGAGGCGGCCCGGATGGCCCTCCCCCGCCTCGGCGAGGAGCTGCGCCTCTTTGTCTGCGACATCGGCTGGGCCGATGTTCGCTGCGTCGAGCTCATCAAGGCGGTGCGGTCGCAGGTGCCCGGGGTGGGAGAGCTCTTCATCAGCGGCGGCGGCTCGTTCAACGATCTCCCCGGCACCGACGTCCTCTGGAAGCCGTTCCGCCTCGGCACCCTCGCGCGGATGGCCCGCGAGAAGGCGGCGGAGGTGGCGGTCGGCCTGCGCATGGACGAGAGCGCCTACGCCCCGCTGCCGGTCGAGGACCCGGGCGGAGACCTCGATCTGCTCGAGCTGACGATGAACGACGAGCACTACGACCGGGTGCTCATCGTCGATGACGATCCGGTCTTCCGGAAGGCCGCCGCGCGCTTCCTCGAGGGCCGGCCGGTGCGGGTGTTCGAGGCCGGCAGCATGACTGAGGCCCTCGAACTCGTCCGCGCCGAGGTCCCTCTGCTCGCGCTCGTCGATGTCAACCTCCCCGACATGGACGGCATCCACCTCATCACCGCCCTCCACCAGATCGATCCGACGCTGCAGACGCTGGTGATCAGCGCCGACGCCTCCTCTCGGACGCTGCTGCGGGCCTTTCAGGCGCGGTCGAGCAGCTACCTCACCAAGCCGCTGGAGCGTCTGACGTTCGTTCTGGAGGTCGACCACCTGCTCCAGGCGGGCAAGGTGGCCCGGATGCAGCGGCAGCTCTTGATGACCAAGGCCGGGTTGACCGACTCCTTCCGCGATCTGGCCACCACCACGCGCGACTTCGAGGCGGCCCTCACCGGGCTGTTCATGGTCTACCAGCCCATCGTGCGGCCCTACAGCCACTCGATCTACGCCTACGAGGCCCTTCTGCGCACCCAGAGCGCGGCGCTGCCGGGGCCGCTGCAGCTCGTGGCCGCCGCGGATGCCCTCGGCCGGGTGGACGAGCTCGGCCGCGCCGTCCGCGCCCACATCGCGCGCACGCTGCGTGAGCACCCGGACTGCTACCAGCCGATCTTCGTCAACCTGCACCCGAACGAGCTGAAGCTCGACCTCCTCGCTCCAGACGAGCCCCTCCAGCCGCACGCCACCCGCGTGGTGCTGGAGGTGACCGAGCGCGCCCAGCTCGCGGGAGACGAGTCGATCCGGCTGGTCGTCCCCGCCCTGCGGAACGCCGGCTTTCGGGTGGCCCTCGATGATCTGGGCGAGGGCTACGCCGGCCTCTCCTGGCTCGTGAAGCTGACGCCGGACGTGGCGAAGCTCGACATCTCGCTCGTGCGCGACATCGACACCTCCCAGCTGAAGCGCCAGCTCGTCGCGAGCCTGATCTCGGTCTGTCGTCGGGCGGGAATCCTCGTCCTCGCGGAGGGCGTGGAGCACAGCTCGGAGGCGCTCGTCCTCGGCGAGCTCGGCTGCGATCTCCTTCAAGGCTACTATTTTGCCCGCCCCGGCCTCCCTTTCCCGAGCGTCAAGCCGGGGCGGGGGGCCTCGGGCGGGCCGACCGACCCGGGCCTGACGGGGCTAGGCGACAAGCCCCCTGCGGCTGGATAGCCCACCGGGCCACGGGATCCTGGCGGCCGAGGGTGTCGGTCGGGAGCCACCTCTGTCGGGGCGTGTCAATGTCTGAACCACACGGGGTGTTCGAACCCCAGCGCATCCTCGTGACGGGGGCCAGCTCGGGCTTTGGCGCGGTGACGGTGCGCGCGCTCGCGGCCGCCGGTCACCGCGTCTTTGCTTGCTTCCGGGACCTCGGGGGGCGCGGCGCGGTCGCGAGCCAAGCGCTCGCCGCCTGGGCGGAGGCGGAGGGGCGCGCTGTCACGATCCTGCCCTTGGATGTGACCGATGAGGCCTCGGCCGACGCGGCGGTCCGCGCGGCGGTGGCCGAGGCGGGCGGCCTCGACGTGCTGGTCAACAACGCCGGGGTCGCCGCCGCGGGCCTGGTCGAGACCTTCACCCCCGCCGCAGCCCAGCGCCTCTTCGACGTCAACGTGTTCGGGCCCTTGCGGATGCTCCGCGCGGCGCTGCCCACCTTCCGCGCCCAGGGCCAGGGCCTCATCATCTACCTGTCCAGCACCGACGGCCGGGAGGTGATGCCCTTCCTCGGGCTGTACAACGCGAGCAAGGCCGCGCTCGAGGCGCTGGCGGAGGCCTGCCACTATGAGCTGAGCGGCCTCGGCGTCGAGTCGGTGGTCGTGCAGCCCGGCACCTTCCCCACCACCGCCATCCTCCAGAACCTCATCCCCGCCGACGACCCCGCCCGCGCCGAGGGCTACGGTCCGGTCCGAGAGGGCCCCGGTCAGCTCTTCGCTGGCCTCCAGGCGATGATCGACCAGGGGGCCGCTCCCGATCCCGCCCTCGTGGCCGAGGCCATCCTCGCCGTGGTGGAGGCCCCCCGCGGCACGCGCCCCCGTCGACTGCCGCTCGACCCCTCCGGCTTCGACGGCGCCGCGCGTATCAACCGGGTCTGCGCGGAGGTCCAGTCCGACCTCCTCGCTCGGTTCGGCCTCTCGGGGCTCGACCCGCGTTGAGCGACGACCACCTCCGAGACATCCTCGCCCTCACCATCCTGGGTGTGATCGGCGGTGACGTCATCTCCATCGATGGGAAGAATCACGGCCATCCCCGAGCGGCTCGATTTGCTCGATCTGCTCGATCTCGGCGGCTGCATCGTGACGATTGACGCCATGGGCTGCCAGAAGGCCATCGCGGCCCAGATCGTCGAGCGCGGCGGCGACTACGTGCTGCTGCTCAATGTAATTGGTGGATAAATGAGGCGTTTAGATTCGATTTCCCTGCTCGGCGCCGTGGTCCGCGAGGCGCCGCTGGTCATCTACGCCAAGGACCGAGAGCGGCGCTTCGTCCTCAGCAACACCCGCCACCACATGCTGCTCGAGCGAGCAGAGGCGGACGTGATCGGCCGCACCGACACCGACCTCCTCGGCGCGGAGGCCGCGGCTGTCGAGGAGAGCACCACGCGGGTGTTGGAGACCGGGGAGGCCATCGCCGCGGAGTACACGCTCTCCATCGCCGGGGAGGGGCGCACCTTCCTCGAGACGATTTACCCGCTCTTCGGCATCGACGGGAATCTCATCGGCGCCGGCGGGATCGCGACGGACATCACCGCCCGCCGCGCGCTCGAGGTCACCCTCGAGGAGCGCGCTCGGGAGCTGGAGCGGACCCTCCAGGAGCTGCACGCGGCCCAGGCGGGCCTCATCCAGACCGAGCGGCTTGCCGCCCTCGGCGCCCTGGTGGCCGCGGTGGCTCATGAGGTGAACACGCCGGTCGGGGTCGCGTTCACCTCGGCCACCCACTCCCAGGACCTCATACGGGACCTGCGCGGACACCTCGAGGGCGGGACGCTCACTCGCGCCGTGCTCGCCCACGCGCTCGACGCCGCCGAAGAGGCCGCCACCCTGACCGTGCGAAACCTCGGCCGCGCGGCCCGGCTGGTCGAGTCCTTCCGGCAGGTCGCGGTCGACCGGAGCTCCCTGCGCATGCGCACCATCGCGGTGAGCCGGTGGCTGAACGAGCTTATCGAGAGTCTCAACCCGATGGCGCGGCAGGCCGGCGTGACGGTGGAGCCGCAGATTCGCAGCGATCGGGTGCTGTGCTTCGCGGCCGGCGAGCTCCAGCAAGTGGTGACCAACCTCATCGTCAACGCGCTCACCCACGCCTTCCCCGGCGGAGAGGGGGAGCGTGTCGGGCGGCGGGTCACGGTGGTCCTCTCGGTCGAGCCGGACCACCTTCAGATCGTGATCCGGGACAACGGGCGGGGGATGTCCGAGGAGGTCGCGCGGCGCGCCTTCGAGCCCTTCTTCACCACCCGACAGGGGAGCGGCGGCAGCGGGCTCGGGCTGCACATCGTCCGTTCGCTCGTCAAGGAGCACTTCAGCGGCTCGGTGGAGCTGAAGGAGGACGAATTCAAGGGGACCATGGTCTACGTCACCGCTCCGATCGGCACGGCGGCCATATACACTCCCATCACCGACGGGGGCCGCGATGTTCACGAAGATGGAGTGGACAAAGACGGATGAACAGCCGCTGTTCCAGGAGGATGATGCGCCTCTCGCCCGCGCCGAGGAGCCGCGCCCGGCTTGGCGGGTGCTCGTGGTGGACGATGATCAGGACGTCCGTCAGATCACGGCCCTGACGCTGCGGGGAGTGGTCGTCGACAGGGCCCCCGTGGAGCTCATCCAGGCCGGCTCCTTCGCGGAGGCCAAGGCGGCCCTCTCCGCAGGAGCCCCCGTGGCGGTGGGCCTCGTCGACGTGATCATGGAGACCCAGACCGCCGGCCTCGACTTTGTCGTCTGGGCCCGACGGGAGCTCGGGGAGCGTGACACGCGCTTCGTGATCCGCACCGGTCAGCCTGGGGAGTACGCCGAGAAGCACATCCTCGAGGAATACGACATCCACGACTTCCTCTCCAAGACCGAGACCAGCGGGCGCACCCTCCGCGCGCGGGTCGTGGGCGCCGTCCGCGCCTGGCGCGACATCGTGGCCGCCCGCGCGGAGGCCGCCGCCCTCCGCCACCTGCTCCGTCAGACCGCCGCCTTCGGGCCCAGCCGGAGCGCGCTGCTCGCGACCGCCCCGGCGCTGCTCTCTCCGCCGCGGGGCGAGGTCCAGCCCGACCCCACGAGCGAGGGTGCCCACCTCGGCGCCTACCCCTTCGCCCGGGGGGCCCGGCTCGCCGTACCCGTCGAGGCGCCCCTCTCCGTGGTGGAGCTCCAGCGCGTCTGCGCCTTCGGCGCCGCCTTGGACGAGCTCTGGCCCTCGCCGGGCTGACCTCGGCCCCGCTCGTCGTGGAACGACGGCCCCATGTGGGTGGTTCCCCGTGGAACGCCCCGCGCCTCGCCGGGCCCTCGGCCGCCTCTCACCCGCCCGTGCCCCCGTCGGCGCCCTCTGCGGCCTGCCAAGCCAGCGCGAGGTCGCGCACGGAGGGCGAGCTCTCGACGGTGGCGGGGTCGGGTTGGGTGCCGAGGAGGCGGTCTCCGAGGTGCAGCGTCACGCCCATCCAGTAGCGCTCGTTCTTGTGGTGGTGGAGGCGGTGGAGTCGCCACTGCTCTCGATAGAAGGCGCCCTTCGGCAGATAGGGCGTGTGGACCAGGAAGTGGATCCACTCGTAGTAGAGCGTGAGCGCGAAGGTGGAGACCGCCCCGGTGAGCGCGAGGGCCGGGGTGGGCATCACGAGGGGCCAGAACAGGGCCTCCCCGATGAGGAGCCGCACCAGCACGGGGAAGGGCATAAAGCCGAGCTCGACGTTCCAGGGCTCCTTGTGGTGGGCCCGGTGGAGGCGCGCGGCGAGGGGATCGAGGGTGAAGCCGAAGACCTTGCGCGGGCGCATGTGCAGGTAGTGCACGTGCACCCCCCACTCGACGAAGGGCTGGAGCAGCAGGAGCAGAGGCGGGAGGAGGGCGTCCCAGACGAGGTAGTCTCCGACGTACAGCCGGCCCGCCGATGCGACGAGCAGGCAGGCGACGATGAGCTTCGTGCCGCGGTCGTGGAAGAAGCGCGGCACCGCCTCCTTCAGGCTGCGGGGCCCTGGGGGCGGGGCGACGGGGTGCGGGGCGACAGGGGCGCTCATGGGCCCCCCACGCCGTCGAGCAGGGCGAGCAGGCCCGCGGAGCCGGCCTCGAGCACCGCGCGGGCGGCCGCCTGGGCGGCGGCGGCGTCCTGCGCGCGGATGGCGGCGGACAGGCGGAGCAGGCCCGCCTCGTCTTCGAGCTCGGCCGAGAGGGCGTCCCGGGTGAGGGCCAGCACGGGGAGGTAGGCGCGGCGCAGGCTGTTGAAGGCGAGGCGATAGGCGAGGTTCTCCGAGCCCTCGACCACGAGCTCCCAGAGGGCGACCGCGCGGGCCTGCTTGACCTCCAGCGGGAGGGCGGCCCAGGCGGAGAGCAGCGCGTCGATGCGGTCTGCCAGGGCGGGGCCCCCCCGCAGGGCGGCCTTGGCCGCCGCGTCTGCCCCGATCGCGCTGCGCATCTCGATGATCGAGCGAAGGGCGAGGAGGTCGATGCCGCCCACGCCGTCGGGGATCAGGCGCGGCAGGAGGTCGAGGCCGGCGTGGCTCCGGAAGTCGAGCACGCGGCTCCCCTCCCCGTGCCGGGTCTCGACGAGGCCGGCCTCCTTCAGGCGCTGGATCGCCTCCCGCACAGCGCCGCGGTTCACGCCGAGCTCAGCGGTGAGCACGCGCTCGGCGGGCAGGGCCTCGCCGGCGGGGAAGCGGCCGTCGAGGATGTGGGCCGAGAGCTGATCATAGACCGCCTCGGAGAGGGAGCTGCGGGGGATGGGCTGGAAGCTCATGGGGGCAGCCTACCTCGCCGCTCATCCGATGGTCAACTGGTATGACCAGTGGCAGGGGGGCGAGACGAGATAGGCGGGGCCGCCGGAGGGGAACATGGGCCTGCTGGAGACGATGCGCGAGGCGGCCCCCGAGGGCCTCTGGTCGCGCGGGGTGACGCTGGCGCGTGAGGGCTCCGTGCAGGGGCTCAAGGCCGACGCCGACATGGTCGAGCTCCGCGTGGCGGTCTCCGGGGCGGCGCGCGCCTTCACCGTCAACCTCTGGCCCGAGGACGAGGAGTGGGGCTGCGACTGTGACGGAAAGGCCGCCGTCTGCGCGCACGCCGCCGCCGCGGTCATCGCCTGGTCGGAGGCGCGGAAGGCGGGGCGAGCGCTCCCCACCGCCGGCCGGGGCACGGGCACCACGCCGCTGCCCCCTGGGCGGGCGCCGGCGACCCTCCGCTACCACATCAAGCGGATCGATCGGGCCTTTCGCATCGATCGGGTCGCCGTGCGCCTCGGCGATGAGGAGCCGATCAAGGGCACCCTGCGCGGGGGGAGCGCCGGCGCCCGCCTGCTGACCACCGAGAACGACCTCGACCTCGAGGAGGCCCTCAATTTCCGCTTCGGCCTCACGGTGCCCCGAGAGAACATGCCGCGGGCGCTCCGGGCCCTCTCCTATTGCTCAGACATCCTGCTCGACGGGGAGCCGGTCCAGGTGTCCGGAGATCCCGTGCTCCCCGTCGCGATCGTCGATGATGACCCCGTCACCCGCGGCGCCTTTCGGGTGCGCCTCGTGCGCGACCCCACGATCACCGAGGTCTTCACGAACGGCGCGGTGCGCTGCGGCCCCGTGCTGCGGCCGGTGTCGAACGGCGGCCTCAGCGCCGAGCAGCGCCTCCCCTATGAGCGCGGCGTGGTCTTCCACCCCTCGGAGGTCGGAAAGCTCGTGAGTGAGATCCTGCCGATCCTCCGCGAGAAGGTGCGCCTCGACCTCCGCACCACGCGGCTCCCGACCGGCGGTGCCACCAAGCCCCGCCTCCAGGTCGAGACCCAGCGCGACGGCGAGGCCCTGCGCGTCAAGGCCACCGTCGTCTACGGAGACCCTCCGTATGCCCGCGTCGAGCGCGGCGAGCTCGAGCTCAACGGCAAGACCGTGCCCATTCGGGATGCCCGGGCCGAGCAGCAGCTCATCACCGAGGCCCGGGAGGAGCTCGGCTTGCCGGTCGGACACGCCATCGAGGCCACCGCCGAGGCCGCCGTCCGCCTCGTCGACCGGCTGCTCGGGGCCCGGGTGAAGCTCCAGGGAGACGCCTGGACCACCTTCCGCCGCCTGCCCACCCTCCGCCCCACCGTCCGCGTCGACGGGGGCCGCCTGCAGGTCGACTTCGAGGGGGCCGATCCCGAGCGGGTCATCGAGGCCTGGGCCTCGGGGGCCGGCCTCGTGCCGGTGCTCGGCGGCTGGGCGCCCTTGCCCACCGGCTGGCTCGACGAGCACGGGCACCTGCTCGCCGATCTGCTGGCCGCCCGCAACCCCGACGGCAGCGTCGCCCGCCACGCCCAGCTCGACCTCGCGCGCCTCGCGGTCTCCCTCGATCAGCCGCCGCCGCCGGTGCTCGAGCCGCTGCGGGTGCTCGCCCAGGGCTTTGAGGGCATCCCCGTCGCGCCCCTCCCGGCCGACCTCCGGGCCACGCTGCGACCCTATCAGCAAGAGGGGGTGAGCTGGCTCGCCTGGCTCAAGAAGGCCGGCGTGGGCGGCGTCCTCGCCGACGACATGGGCCTCGGCAAGACCCTGCAGGCCCTCTGCACGCTCGAGGGTCGGAGCCTCGTGGTCGCCCCCACCTCGGTGCTCCCGAACTGGGCCGCCGAGGCGAGGAAATTCCGTCCGAGCCTCAAGGTGTGCACCTACCACGGCCCGAGCCGCAGCCTCGACCACAAGGCCGACCTCGTGCTCACGAGCTACGCGCTGCTCCGCCTCGACATCGAGCTGCTCGCCGCGCAGGCCTGGGACACGGTCATCCTCGATGAGGCCCAGGCCATCAAGAACCCGGACGCCCAGGTCGCCCGCGCCGCCTATCGCCTGCAAGCCGAGCGGCGCCTCACCCTCACGGGCACCCCGGTCGAGAACCGGCTCGAGGAGCTCTGGAGCCAATTCCACTTCGTGAACCCGGGCTACCTCGGGGGGCGAAAGAGCTTCGTCGATCGATACGCCACCCCGATCCAGAACGGGGAGGCCGGCGCCGCCGCGCGCCTCCGCGACCGCATCCGCCCCTTTGTGCTCCGCCGGATGAAGGAGGAGGTCGCCCGCGACTTGCCACCGCGCACCGACATGGTGCTCCACTGCGAGCTCTCCGCCAAGGAGCGGGCCGTCTACGACACGATCCGCGCCGCCACCAAGGAGACGGTGCTGAGAGAGCTCGGGCAGGGCGGCTCGGTGATGAAGGCGCTCGAGGCCCTCCTCCGCCTGCGACAGGCCGCCTGTCACTCCGCCCTCGTCCCCGGCCAGAAGGCGGCGGGCTCCGCCAAGGTCGATCTGCTCGTCGAGACCCTCGACGAGGTGGTCGCCGAGGGGCACAAGGCGCTGGTCTTCAGCCAATGGACGAGCCTCCTCGACCTCGTCGAGCCCGAGCTCAAGGCCGCCGGCATCCCCTTCATCCGCCTCGACGGCAGCACGAATGACCGCGAGGCCGTCGTGCAGAAATTCCAGTCGAAGGGGGGCCCGCCGGTCTTCCTGCTGTCGCTCAAGGCGGGCGGCGTCGGCCTCAACCTCACCGCCGCCGACCACGTCTTCCTGCTCGACCCCTGGTGGAACCCCGCCGTGGAGGAGCAGGCCGCCGATCGTGCGCATCGTATCGGGCAGGACAAGCCGGTGATGGTCTATCGGATGGTCACCGAGGACAGCGTGGAGGAGCGCATCCTCGAGCTCCAGGAGCGAAAGCGCGCCCTGGCCGAGGCCGCGCTCGGCGCGGGCGGCGGCGCCGCCGGGGGCATCACCAAGGACGAGCTGCTGGCCCTCCTCGCCTGAGGGGGCCCCGCCTCGGCAGTATCCTCCGCAGTGCCCTTAGAAGTACCAGCGGACGTGCCCGCTGAAGTTGACGATGTCGGCGCCGATCTCCGGCACGATCACGATGCCGGGGCGGAACTCGAGCACGACGTCGATCGGCACCGGGTTGATGCAGAACTCGAGGCCGGCCACGCCGGAGGCGCCGATGCCCACGGCGTCCCCGACGCCGAGGGTGCCGCCGGCGCCGATGCTCCAGGCGATGTCGAGGGGCTCGGTGCGCGCGAGGGCGGGGCCCTCGATGAGGTAGTCGAGGCCGACCCCCAGCCCGCCGCCGCCGTCACCGTCGAGGACCCCGTCACCGCCGACCATCGCCTGGAAGGCCTGGGACTTGGTCACGAAGTACTTGCCGCTGAGGCCGGACACGCCGAAGCCGCCGCCGAGGCCGAGGCCGAACTTGCCGCCCTGGCGGAAGCTCTCCGCGGAGGCGTCGAGAGAGCCGAGGAGACCGACTACGAGGACCAACAGGGGGGCAGAGCGCCGCATCTTCACCTCTTGAGGGGGACGGGCTCCTAACCGCTCCGGCGGTAGGTCATCCGCCACACCGGCAGGTCGTCCCGCCGGCAGACACGCTCGCGCCGCGAGAGGACGGGCCCGAGCTCGGGCGCCTCGGCCTCGGCCCAGCCGGAGAAGAGGCCGCGGATCCAGTCGGCGTAGGCCGGCACGTCGGTGGCCAGGTGGACGCGCCCGCCCGGCGCCGTCACCCGGGCGAGCTCGGCCACGAGGCCCTCGGTGAGCAGGAGGTGGCGCGGGTCGAGGGCGGGGGTCGGGAAGAGGATGAGCGTGAGGTCGAGCCGGCCAGGGGGCAGCACCCGAGAGAGGAGCCCGCGGGCGTCGGTGGCGAGCAGCAGGCAATTCTCGGGGGCGTGCGCGGCGACGCCGGTCACTCGCCGCTTTCGGAGCTCGACGCCGAGCTGCCGCGTGTCCGGCCAGCGGCGCGCCCGGTCGAGGATGCCCATGCCGTGGTCAAAGCCGACCTCGAGGCAGACGGGCCCGGGAGGAACGAGGAAAGAGAGCACCCGCGCTCGCTCGGCCTGGTGCTCGGGGCGGTCCCAGAGCAGGCTGCCGCCGAGGGTCCCCTTCACCCGCCCCACCTCGGAGACGAGCGGGAGGGGCGGCGTCCAGGTGGCGCGGTCGGTCATTCGGCGGGGTCGAGCAGGGCCAGGAGCTCGGTCCACTCCCGGGCCGAGAGACCGCTGTCGGCCTGGGTCACCGCCTCTCCGCGCAGGCGCCGCTGCACCACGGACAGGGCCTGTCGAGAGAGGGAGGCCGCGCCGAGGCGGTAGTCCGAGAAGGCGCCCCAGGCGTGGGGCACCCAGTCGCGGACGAGGTCGCCGATGACGTCGGCGTAGGCGCGGATCTCGTACTGAGCGTGGGCGTCCATCCGCAGCGACAGGAAGTGGAAGAGGTTGTGGAGGTCGACCTTCCAGTACCACTGGGTGTAGGTGTTGAGCCCGAGGCCGATGCGGGCGAGCTCGCGGGCGAGGTCGAAGCGCTCGATCAGGCCCTCGTAGGTGGAGTGGGCCCGCTCGGCGTCGGCCTGGAGGAGGCCGAGCACCTCGGCAGCCGCCTCGAGGGACAGGGGCTCGGCGCGGCCCTGCTTGTTGTTCACGGCCTGGACAGCGAGGTCTTCGGGGCGGGGGAGATAGAACTCGCGATCGAGCACCGAGTAGCGCCCGCTCACCTCGTTGACGTTGGCGGTGCGGTGCCGGATCCACTGCCGGGCCACGAAGATCGGCAGCTTGACGTGCAGCTTGAGCTCGCACATCTCGAAGGGGGTCGTGTGGCGGTGGCGCATCAGGTAGCGGATGAGCCCGCGGTCCTCGCGCACCTGCTTGGTGCCCCGGCCGTAGGAGACACGGGCCGCCTGGACGATCGCCGCGTCGTCGCCCATGTAGTCGACCACCCGCACGAAGCCGTGGTCGAGCACGGGGATGGGGGTGAAGAGCCGCGCCTCGAGGGCGGCGACGGTGGGCCGCAGCGTGGGCGTGGGGGCGGCGCGGGAGGCCAGGAGCGCGGCCTCGTCTTCAGGGCTGAGCTTCACGGGGGCTCCGGTCAGGGTGCGTCGGGGTCAGGGTCGCAGAGGTCACCGAGCCCGTCGCTGTCGCGGTCTTGCTGGTCGGGGCGCCAGCTCTGGTCGGGCAGGATGGAGAGCTCGAGGTCGGTGACGGCGCTGCCGTCGGCCTCTCGGAGGCGGGCGGCGAGGCCCCAGCCGCCGCCCTGGTCATAGACCTTGAAGAGCAGGCTGTTCCAGCCGGCCGCCACCTCGACGTCGGCGGCGAATTGGTCGAGGTTGACCCCCTGACAGGAGGAGACGTCGAGCACGAGCGCGCCGTTCCACCAGCCGAAGAAGCCGTCGTCGGCGCCCACGGAGAGGCTGAGGGTGCGGGCGCTGTCGCTCCGCAGATAGACCAGCGCATAGGCCTCGCGGGGAGCGCTGACGCCGCCGTACTCATTCAGGAAATTGAGCGAGCCGCCGCCGCCGAGCTCGGGGATCCAGGAGACGTCCCCGGCTTGATCACCGGCGATGGCGGTGACCGGCTCTTGTTCGCCCACGAAGTACTCCTCCGAAGGGCGGCAGGTGCCGGAGGAGACGCCGGTCGTGAAGGGGCCGATGGTCAGCCAGAGGGGGATCCAGCCGTCGCTCAGGGGGGCAGGCGCGGGGGTGTCGGGGCCGTTGGAGAGCTCGGGGCAGTTGTCGGCCTCGTTGTCGAGCCCGTCGCCGTCGAGGTCGGGATCACAAGAGTCGGGGATCTCGTCGCCGTCGTTGTCGCCGCCGAGGGAGGGGGCGTCGAGGCCCGCGGAGTCGGGGGTCGAGAGGGTGAGCGTATAGCCGCGCCGCTCGACCCCGCCCTGGGCCTCCACGCAGACCGACCAGGCGCCCTCCCGGACCCAGCGGGCGCCGGGCTGCTCGAAGGGATCGAGGTGGGCGCAGCCGTCTGCCCCGGGGGAGCCGACGGCGAGCAAGGCGCCATCGGGATCGTGCAGCGAGAGGAGGAGGCCAGGCTCGCAGTCGCCCGACTCGATCACCTCGATCGCGCCGCACTCGGGCACGGGGATGGACCAGCAGTCGAGGTCACCCGCGGGGAGGCTCCCGTTCACCGTGGCCTCGGGGCCGAGCTCCACCGGCGTGGCGGCCTCCCAGCCCTCGTTCGGCTCGACCTCGAGGGCCCCCGCCTCGACGGTGCAGGCGGCCGCGCAGCCGTCACCGCCCCAGGTGCCGGCGTCGTCGCAGGTTTCAAGGGCGTCGGTCACGCCGTCGCCGCAGGTGGGGAGGCGACAGTCCAGGCGACAGGCGTCGGCCTCGGTGTCGCTGTTGGCCTCGCCCTCGTCACAGGCCTCCCCGGCGTCGAGCAGGCCGTCGCCGCAGGCGGAGTAGACCGGCGTGCCCGGCAGGTCGGCGGTGGGGTCGGTGGCGGTGGACTGGGGCTTCGTCGCCGGCGCCTCCCCGCAGGCGAGGGCGATCAGGCCCAGGAGGCCGAGGAGGCCGGCGGGGCGGGCCGTCAGGCGCGGCGCGGAGGGCGGAGCGGGGTTCGACATGGCCGGCAGCATACCCCTCCGCCAGGGCGGCAGCATTCCCCTCCGCCGGCGCCCGCGGGCAGGTAGAGTCTGCCGATGCTGACCGCCCTCCTCCCGCTCCTGCTCAGCCTCCCCGTCACCGCGGCCCCCAAGCCCGTGGTGGTCGTGGATGACCGTTTCTTCCCCGACGAGGGCCCGGAGCGGGTCTCTTATGGTGAGCTCCTCCGGGAGGGCTCGATCCTCGGGCGCTCGGGGCGGCTGCTGCTCGGGAGCGCCGATCCGCAGGCCCTCCTCGCCCACCCCGACGTGGAGGGGATCGAGGCCCACGCGGGCGGCCTCTTGGTCCTCACCCCGCGGCCGGGGGTCGATGACCTCGCCCTCGCCCGCGCGCTGCACGCCGACCCTCGGGTGGAGTGGGTCCACCCCGACCTCATCCTCCCCCTCCGGCCCCTCTCCACGCCGAATGACCCCTTTTATGGGGACCAGTGGCACCTCGACAATACAGGACAGGGCGGGCGGACGCCGGGGGTCGACGTCGGCGCGCCGCGGGCCTGGGAGCGGGCCACCGGCGCGGGCGTGCTCATCGCCGTGCTCGACACGGGGCTCGTCCTCGATCACCCCGATCTCCGCGCGATCGCGGGCCACGACTACCTCGACGGGGACGACGATCCCAGCCCCGACATGTCGGACCCCGGGAGCGCCCCCCACGGCACCTGCGCGGCCGGGGTGGCGGCCGCGATCGGCGACAACGGCCTCGGCGTGGCGGGCGTGGCCTGGGGCGCCGAGGTCTATGGCGTGCGCCTGATCGGCGAGGGCGGCTCCGGCCTCGAGGGCATCTACGACGCCTTCATCGAGTCGGTCGACGCCGGCGCCGGGGTCCTCTCCAATTCTTGGGGCTGGTCGGATGGCTGCCCCGACGTCCCCAACTACCGCAGCCTCCGCGAGATGTTCGCCTACGCCGAAGAGCAGGGCCGCGGCGGCCTCGGCGCGGTGGTGGTCTTCGCGGCGGGGAACGGGGCCTGCGACATCAAGGACGACGGCATGCTGTCCAATGAGTCGCTGGTGGTCGTGTCGGCGATCGAGAGCGACGACCGGCGGGCCTCCTACAGCAGCTACGGCGACTTCGTCGACCTCGCCGCGCCCACCTCGATCCTCACCACCGACGTTGTGACCGACGGCTACGGCAGCTACGGCGGGGAGGAGGCCTTCGTCGATGGTTTCTCCGGCACGAGCGCCAGCACGCCGGTGGTGGCGGGGGTGGCCGCCTTGATGATCGAGGCCAACCCCCGCATCACCGCGGCCCAGCTCCGCCTCGCCCTCTGTGACACGGCGGTGCGGAATGACGTCGCCAACGCCGACTGGGACGCCGAAGGGAGGAGCCCCTGGTACGGCTGCGGGCGGGTCGACGCCGGCGCCGCGGTAGACGCCGTCGCCAACAGCGCCCCCGCCGCCCCCGTGCTCACCCTCGTGTCGGAGGAGGTGCCCGTCGGGCAGGTCTTCCTCTCCTGGGAGCCCGCTCTCGACGCCGACGGCGACGTCTATGCCTATGAGCTCGCCTGGTGGCGCGAGGGAGAGGACGAGGCCCTCGCCCCGACAGAGCTCCTCTCCGAGACCGAGCTCGATCTCAGCGCCGAGCTCGCGCTGGAGGACAGGGTCTCCTACAAGGTGCGGGCCCTCGACCCCTGGGGCGCGAGCGAGTGGAGCGCGGTCGTCTCCTTCACGGTGGTCGAGCGGGCGATGGTGTCCGACGGGGAGCCCGCGGCGGACAGCGGGGCCCCCGACAGCGGGGCCGCTGGGGCGCAGCCCGACACCGACACCGTCACCCAGCCCGGAGAGGGCTGCAGCCAGCGACCCGGCGAGCCCCTCTCGATCCCCATCCTGGGCGCGCTCCTGGCCCTCGGGCTCCGTCGGCGGGCGCCGATCGGAGCGGCGTCCCTCAGCGGATCCGCTTCGATCAGAGCAGGGACAGGTTCTCGCGGAGGCGCTCGCTGACGGACTCCGTGATGTCCTCGCCGTGGCCCGGGACGAGCCGGGCGGGGTGGGTGTCGGCGAGGCGCTCGATCTCCTTCCGCACCGCCGCCTTGTCACTCACGAAGAACACGCGGGCGAAGCGGGGGATGGAGAGCCGCCCCATCGGGCCGAGGAAGATGTTCTTCGGGAAGCCCTGGTCGGGCACGTTGAGCAGCATGTCATTGAGCACGAGGCTGAGCCCGCTGCTCCCCTGCACCTCGACCACGCCCTCCTTCTCTTTGACGCCGGGCAGGTGCGCCACGCGGACGTGGGCGTCGCTGGGCACGTCGGCGAAGGTGCCGTGCACGGCGGTCGCCTTGCCCACCGCCTTGGCCGCGCCGGCCGGGGCATAGACCTTCGCCCGCGGGTACCGCTCGGACATGATGCGGCAGTCCATCCGGTGGAAGGCGTTCGGCACGAGGATGGCGGCCACCTCGCCCCAGGCGTCGATCTCGGCCATCTCGGCCTCGTCGAGGGCGATCGCGTTGTGGAGGAGGAGGCGCCCGTCGTCGAGGCGGATGATGGACTGGATACGCTTGGTGCCGCTGTCCATCTTGCCCTCCACCCGCCAAAGGCGGTCGTCGATCTTCTCGATCGGGCGGTGGGGCAGGACCTTCCAGGTGGTGTGGCAGACGGCCATGGCGGGGCGCTCGTTTCAGGTGTGGGGAGGGGGAGGAGCGGCGGGCAGCGGGCGGAGCGGCCGGCTGTCCGAGCCGTCCTCGGCGAGGCAGCCGAGGTGCTGGGCGGGGTCGGAGAGGACGGCGAGGAGGGCCTCGATGCCGTAGCGGGCGTTCAGCCCGTCGTCGACACGCTCATCATAGGTGAAGCGGAGGGGGAAGCGGCGGCGCACCGCGGGCTGCCCCTCCGCCACCACAACCTCCTCGCGGACCGCCCCCACCGTCACGAAGAGCGAGCAGGTGCCGTACTCGTAGAGGTGGTGGTAGCCGGCGTCGAGCCCGATGCTGCCGAGGTTCGCGAGGAAGACGCTCGTGTACATCGGGTCATCGCGGATGAAGAAGGGGGGCAGCAGGTTGTAATGGTCGAGCTGCCGGAGCAGCCGGGCGGCGGCGGCCAGCAGGGGGCGCGGCAGGAGGTTGAAGAGGTCGAATTCCCGGTCGGCGGCGGTCCGCTCCCCGGAGCGGTTCAGTCGGATGTCAGCGTTGATACGCTCGGTGAGCTCCCGAAAGGTCTCTCCGTCCCGCACCTCGAGCTTCAGCGTGGCGAGCGAGGCCTCCCGATCGAGCTTCTTGCGCTTCATCGCGAAGGTGATGAAGCGCCCGCGCCGCTGATAGAGCCGCTGGCCCACCATGAAGCGGTTCATGCTCGGCACGGCGGCGATGGCGAGGCCCGTGGCCGCCACGGCGACGTGGGTGAGGTTGGCGTCGAAGCGCGCCCGCGCCGCCTCGACATACTGGAGGAGAGGGTCCGCGTCGACGGCGGCGTCGAAGTAGACCACCGACTCGTTGCGGGTGGGCATGATGGTGAACATCAGCCGCCGATAGGGGGGGACCGAGAGGAGCTCGCCGTCGGAGCGACTGGTCTTGAGCTCCGCCGCGAGCCACAGACAGAGGAGCACCGCCAGGGTGAGGGCGAGGGGGACCATCTGGGGTGGGCTCCGAGGGGGTGGGCTCCGAGGGGGGTGGGCGCCGCGGGCGCGGGCGGGTCGGTCAGGCCCGGAGGCCGCGGTGCTCTGCCGTGAGGCCGGAGAGGAAATTGCGGAGGAGCTGGTCACCACAGGGGCGGAAGTGCTTGTGGGAGGGGCTCCGGAAGAGGGCCCCGAGCTCCGAGGGGGAGACCTCCATCCCCCCCTTCTTCAGCACCGCCAGCATCTCCGGCTCCTTGAGGTCGAGGGCGATGCGCAGCTTGCGGAGGATGAGGTTGTTGTCGAGCCGGCCCTCCTTCGGGCGGGGAGCGGAGGGATCACGCGGGCCGCGGCGGGAGAGGATGAGGCCGTCGAAGTAGGCCCGCAGCGCCTCCTCCGGGCAGAGGGTGTACTCGGGGTCAGACTCCTTGGCGATGAACCAACCGAGCTCGGCCGGGCTCACCACCTGCCCGCCGAGGGCGAACAGCGCGATCACAGCCTCGTCATTCTGGTTGAGCGCGAAGCGGAGCCGGCGGAGGATGTCGTTGTTCGTCATGGGGCCTTGGCGGAGGGGCTGGGAAGGTCGGCCCCGTAGCCCGCAGGGCGCCCTGGGGCGATCCCCGGGCCCTCCCGGGCGCCGCGGCGGCCGCGCGCAGGGCTCATTAAGGGGCGCGCCCCCGCGGAGCTTCCATGCGCCGACTGCGTGTCGCCCTCTGTTACAACCTGAAGCGGGAGCAGGTCCCCGAGGGCCTGCCGCCGGACGCCGACGCGGAGTGGGACAGCGAAGAGACGGTGGCGGCCATCACGGCCGCCCTGTCCACCCGCCACGAGGTGACCCGCGTGGAGGGGGACCGGGACTGTTACGAGCGCCTCCGGGCCCTGCAGCCTGACCTCGTCTTCAACATCGCCGAAGGCTGGGAGACGGCCTCTCGAGAGGGCTTCGTCCCCACCGTCTGCGAGATGCTGGGGATTCGATACCACGCCTCGGATCCCGTGGCGCTCAACCTCTGCCTGCACAAGGCGCACACGAAGGAGGTCCTGCGGGCCAACGGGGTGCGTACGCCGGACTGGCGTCTCCTCCACCCGGTCCTCCGCCCGGTCCTTCATTCGGGGGAGGGCGCCGAGGCGCTCGACGCGGGCCTCTGCGACGCGGCGGCGATGCTCCCGGCGGTGGTCAAGCCGCTCTTCGAAGGGTCGAGCAAGGGGATCCGGGACAGCTCCTTCGTCCGCACGGCCGAAGAGCTCCGGGCCGAGGTCTCCCGCATCCACGCGGACTACGGTCAGGCCGCGCTCGTCGAGGCCTTCCTGCCTGGCCGGGAGTACACGGTCGGCCTCCTCGGCAACCCGCCGCGGGTGCTGCCGCTGGTGGAGATCGACCTCTCCGCCCTCCCCGCCGGCGCGCGCCCCATCTACAGCTTCGAGGCGAAGTGGGTCTGGGACACGCCGGAGCGCCCGGTGGAGGTCATTCGCTGCCCCGCGGCGGTCGCCCCGGCGCTGGAGGCCGAGATTGGCGCCCTCTGCGTAGCGGCTTGGCAGGCCCTCGGCCTGCGGGACTGGGCGCGCATCGACGTCCGCCTGGACGGGGAGGGGCGGCCTGCGGTGATCGAGGTCAATCCCCTGCCCGGCCTGCTGCCCGATCCCGCGGCCCACTCCTGCTTGCCGATGGCGGCCCGCGTCGCCGGCCTCGACTTCGAGGCCCTCATCCACGCCGGCCTGGACGCGGCGATCGATCGGCACGGGCTCCGATAGGGGCGGTCCTCCACGGCGGGCGCCGGGGTGCCATGATGGGGGCTCAGGAGCCCACCGTGACCACCGCCGCCCGCACCCTGCTACACCGCGCCACCCTGCTGCACCTCGATCCCCCCGCCGTGCAGGAGGGGGACGTGCTCATCGAAGACGGCGTGATCATCGGGGTGGGCGTGGGGCTGCCCTCCGAGGGGGCCGACGTGATCGACCTCGGCGGCGCGCCCTTGATGCCTGGCCTCGTCTGCGCCCACACCCACCTCTACTCGGCCCTGGCCACCGGGATGCCGCTGCCCGCCGAGGAGCCAGCCTCCTTTGCCGACATGCTGGCGGGGGTCTGGTGGAGGCTCGACCGGGCGCTCGACGCGTACGCCGTCTGGGTCTCGGGCCTCGTCGGGGGCGTCGAGGCCCTGCGGGCCGGGGTCACCACGGTGATCGACCACCACGCCTCCCCATCGTGTATCGCCGGCAGCCTCAACACCCTCGACGGCGCCCTCGACATGGTCGGCCTGCGGCGGATCCTCTGCTACGAGGTGACCGACCGCGGCGGCCCCGAGGAGGCCCGGGCCGGCCTCCGCTGCCACGAGGCCCTGCTCGGCGCCGAGGAGAACCCGCTCCGGGCCGTGATGATCGGCGCCCACGCCAATTTCACCCTGTCGGAGGACACGCTGCGGGCCTGCGGGGCCCTGGCCCGGGCCGCCGGGGTGGGCCTGCACATCCACGTCGGCGAGGCGGCCGACGACCGCGCCCGCACCGGCGAGCCCCTGATCGATCGGCTGGAGCGCTGCGGGGCCCTGCTGCCCGGCAGCATCCTCGCCCACTGCGTCCACCTGAGCCCCGACGAGCTCCGCCGGGTGGGGGAGGCGGGGGCCTGGGTCAGCCACCAGCCCCGCTCCAACATGAACAACCACGTCGGCTACGCGCCCACGGCCCACTTCGGCCCCCAGACCGCGCTCGGCACCGACGGCATCGGCGCCGACCTCTTGGCCGAGGCGCAGGCGGCCTGGCTGTGCGGGCGGGAGGCGCGGGTGCCGGGGCTGTCCCCCGATCGGATCCTGTCCTGGCTCAGCGGCGGAGCCCGGCTCGCAGGGCCGAAGCTCGGCGTGAACATCGGCCGCATCGAGGTGGGCGCCGCGGCCGATCTCGTCGTGCTCGAGGCCCTGCCCGGCCCTCCCCTGTCGGCGGCGAGCCTCGCGGCCAATTTTCTCTATCGGTTTAATTCGGGCCTCGTGCGCCACGTGATGGTGGCCGGCGAGTGGCGCCTCTGGGAGCACCAGCCCACGGGCGTGGACACCGCGGAGCTCGACTGGGAGGCCCGCGAGGTGGCGCCCGCGGTCTGGTCCCGCATGTCCGGCTGATCCCGCCAGAGCGGCCGCGCGTGGTCTGCCGTGGAGCGGGTGGATAGCCGGGGGGATGTCCGATCCCCAGCGCTCCCCCGCCGTCCTCACCTTCGCTCGCCTCATGGACGTCTTCGGACAGGCCCTCCTGCCGATGAACCTGGGCGCGCTGATCGGCTTCTATGCCGCCGACCAGGGCATGCGGCTGCTGCCTGACCTCCTCGAGTGGACGGTCGGCGGCGCCAGCCTCGCCCTGCTGCTCATCCTCGTCGGGCGGGCCCTGCGCGGCAAGAATTGGAAGGACAGCCCCGAGGGCCTCGTGCTGCGGCGGCGCGTGGTGGGCCTGCTCGTGCTCCTCCTCGGGGTGGGCGGCGTCGAGCTCGGCGTGTGGTGGACCAACCGCCCGGCCGAGCTCACCAACCTCTCCGCGAGTGACTTCGAGGCGGCCTTCTCTATCGACAGCGAGGTCTATGTCGAGCAGGCCCGCGGGATGAGCCGGATCCTCGATGAGCTCGACCGCGCTGGCATCCCCCGCCAGGACGCCGTGCTCAACCCGGCACAGGAGGCGCTCCTGCTCGAGGCCTGGATCTCGCTGCGCGAGCAGGCGATCGCCCAGGACAACGTGCGGCTGTTCTGGGAGGACTGGTACCGATACGACCCCTCCCGCGTCGAGCGTAGCTACCACCTCCGCAGCTTCCTCCTCACCTTTGCCGCCGAGCTGTCGCTCTATGAGAGCGCGGTGCGCCTGCATCGGGTGGTGGGCGACAACGACAGCGCGATCAAGTTCCTCGACGCCCCCAACCCGGGCTTCGGCCTCCCCGAGGGGAGTTATGGTCGCTTCCGACAGGAGCTGCTGGGCTCCCGCGATCAGGCGCGCATCGTGGCGGGCACCCAATACCTCACGGTCCTCGCCGAGGGGGTGGACGGCCGCGAAGAGGCCCGCCGCTACGGCGTCGACTGGCTGTGGCGGAACGTCGAGCAGCACGTCGCCACCATCGCCGCCATCGCGCCCATCGACGAGGCGACCGTCCAGTCCGTGCTCGCCGACTCCGAGATCTTGCAGCGGCAGGTGCGGCGGGTCTGGTTCCCGATCCAGAAGGACGTCGCCGAGCGGGCCGGTGACCTCCGCCTCCGCCGCATCGGCTGGTACCTCATCGACAAGGTGATGGCCGAGGCGGCCGACCGCAAGATGGAGCCTGGCGACGTCTTGATGTCCCGCAAGAACTGGTACCTCTCCAACGTCGCACTGCCCGGCTTCTGGCCGCACGGGCTGCTCTACCTCGGGGCGCCGGACAAGCTCAGCGCCTACTTTGACGACCCCGCCGTCCGAGCCTGGGCCACCGAGCGTTGCGGCCACGACTGCTCCTTCCCCGACTACCTGCAGATGACCTATCCGCGGGTGTGGGGCCTCTATCGAGCGGGCGCGGAGGAGCAGCACGACTGGCAGGTCATTGAGGCCACGAGCGACGGGGTGATCTTCAACACCCTCGAGCACGCGGCCGGCGACTACCTCGCCGCCATGCGCCCGCGGGTGGACAAGCTCGCCAAGGCCCAGGCCATCGACGTCGCCTTCTCGCTGCACGGGCACCCCTACGACTTCGACTTCGACTTCGCCACCGACTACGCCGTCGTCTGTACGGAGCTCGTCTGGCGGGCCTATCGGCCGGGGGAGGGCAAGCAGGGCATCGACATCCCCCTCGTCGAGGCCGCTGGGCGACAGACCCTCCCCGCCAATGAGCTCGCGCGGTATTACGCCGTCCAGGCCGAGAGCCCGAATCCGACCCTCGACTTCGTGCTGTTCATCGACGCCAACGAGCAGCGTCGGGTCGCCTATGAGGTGGATGAGGCCACCTTCCGGGCCAGCGCCGAGCGCAGCCGGATCGACGTCGCCGCACAGTGACTTCGCTGCGCAGTGACGTCTCCGCACAGTGACGCCCCGGGCCGCTTGAGAGGCCCCACGGAGACCGAATGAGGTTCATCAAATTCCACGGCCTCGGGAATGACTACCTGGTGCTGAGCTCCGAGGGGGAGCTCAGCCCGGCCCGGGTCCGCGCGATCTGCGACCGACACCGGGGCGCGGGGGCCGACGGCATCCTCGAGCCCCGGCCGAGCGCGCAGGCCACCGCTGGGCTCCGCATCTGGAACCCGGATGGATCCGAGGCCGAGAAGAGCGGCAACGGCCTCCGCATCTTCGCCCGCTACCTCGTCGATCACCGAGGCGCACCCCTCGTGCACACCGTAGAGGTCGCGAGCGGCGTCGTGCGCTGCGAGGTGCACGCCGACCGCGGCGACGTGTCGGTGGAGATGGGCGTCCCCACCTTCGAGCCCCTCCTCGTCCCCTGTGCCCGCCCCCTCCTCGACAGCCCCTTCGATGTCGGCGGCGTCGAGCTCCGCCTCACGGCGGTGGGCCTCGGGAACCCGCACTGCGTCGTCTTCGTAGACCATGACCTCGACGCCCTGCCCTGGCGGGACTGGGGCCGCGCGCTGGAGGTAGACCCCCTCTTCCCCAACCGCACCAACGTGCAATTCGCGCGGGTCATCCTGTCCGACCTCGTGGAGGTCCGGATCTGGGAGCGCGGCGCGGGAGAGACCCTGGCGAGCGGCTCCAGCGCCACCGCCGTCGTGGCCGCCGGACAGCGCCTCGGCCGCCTCGGCCCCGCCGTCACCGTTAGGATGCCGGGGGGCTCGCTGCAGGTCTATCGGGTCGAGGGCGGCGGGCTCGTGCAGCGGGGGCCGGTGGAGGAGGTCGGGGAGTTCCTCCTCACGCGGCGCGCCTCCTGAGCGGGCCCCGCGCGGCGGCTACTTCTTCTGCACCTGACGGGTCCAGAGCATCATCAGGTTCTGGATGACCGGCCCGTCGGGGGCGCTGGCCGCCGAGCCGATGTCGACCTGGATGCCATACGGCGCCATTCGATTGAAGGGGTTGTTGGCGTCGGCGCTCTTCAGGGGGATCGAGAGGTCGGCGGGGCGGAACCCGTAGGCCAGGGCGGTGGTCTGGACCTCCTTGCTCAGGAGGTACTGGAGCCAGGTGGTGGCGGCGGCCTTCTGGGCCGGGGTCACCCAGTCGCCCTCGAGGATGGCCGCCGGGCTGTCACTCCACAGGGTGGTCTTCGGGTAATAGACCTTCAAATTACCCCAGCGTCCCTGTGCGTTGGCGAGCTGACCGATGGCGAGGCTCTCGTAGACGACCGCGATGTCGTACTTGGAGGGCCCGTAGCGCACCATGTCGGTCATGAAGGTGCCGGTGGAGAGCTCGAACTTGGTGACGCCCGCCTCGAGCTCGGTGAACCAGGTCTGGAAGGCGGGGTCGAGCACGTCGGCGACGGTGAGGTTGGTTCGCCCGAAGTGCTCCATCGCCATCAGGGTGATGGACTGGAGGCCGGAATTCGAGCGGGTGGGGTCGGTGTGGCCGAGCTTGACGAAGCCCCACTCCGCCTTTCCGCCCACCGCCGCCCAGCCCTGCTTGGCGGTGACCGCGTCGTGGAGGGAGGCCCAGGTGATCGCGCCCTCCTTGGCCATCAGGGCCTGGGCGCGGTCCTCCCAGACGGCGAAGACCAGCGGGGTGATCATCAGCGGCTGAGGTGCGCCGGGGCCCGAGCTCGGCACGAGCGGGCTGTGGTACTGGGTCTCCCAGTCGGCGATGAGGAGGTTCATCATCACCGAGTCGGCGGGGCTGAAGATCGTCGGCTTCTCCCGTCCCTCGAGGATGGCGTTCATCGCGTCGGTCGAGCCCATGCCCTTGAGCGTGAGCTTGATCTCGGGGTGGCTGGTCTGGAAGCGGGCGGCGGAGGCCTCGATCCAGTCCTTCTTCTCGGTGCCGTAGAGCATGCTGATCTCGACAGCATCGTCGTTGCTCAAGGACTTTCCGCCCTTTCCGCCATCACCACCGGCCTCGTTGGTGGAGCCCTTACCCTGGCGGACCACCGTGACCCCGATGATCACGGCGACGGCGACCAGGAAGACGGCGAGCACGATGTTCTTGGTGTTCATTGGCGACTGAGCTCCAACAGGCCCTGCAAGGAAGACTCGAGGGCACCCACCTCTTGGTTGGTGCGGTCGAGCTCCCGAGAGACGTTCAAGGTGATGGTGCGGCGCTCCTCTTCATCGAGGGCGCGCATGTGGACGATCTTCGGGCCGATGCCCTCAACGGTGGCCTGGATGCCCGAGAGGTGGGCGAGGATCCGGTCACGGGCCCCCTCGATGCGGTCCAGCGTCTCTTGCTGGGCCCGGCGGGTCAGCTTGGCCTTCTCATACTCGGCGCGGGCGCTCGCGTCGCGGGTCTCGCGGATGCGGGCGTCGAGGCGCTTGATCTCCTCTTCGACGTCGCCGCGCTTCTGGGAGGCGAGGTAAGCGCCGAGCTCCTCGGCCTGGGTGATGAGGCCGACCGAGTGGGCCCAGAGCTCGTCGACCCGCCGGAGCGTGTCCGAGACGCCGGAGACGACGTCGATGGCGGTCTCCCCGATCACCCGGTCGAGCTCCTTCCGGGCGTGGTGAAGGTCCGCCACGACGTACTTCACCGAAGGGTCCCGGATGTCACTCGGGCTCGGGAGCTGCGTCGCCTTCCGCTCGCCCAGTCCCTTCGGACCGTCGGCGCCCATCACCTCGAAGGCGACGAGGGCGGTGAAGGCGAGGGCGCCGATCGCGGGCAGCGCCGCCACGTCGAGGCCCCAGCCCAGCGCGGCCGAGCCCAGCAGGACGAGCAGGGAGACCGGCCGGGTGGCCGCGGTGAGCAGAGCGCGGGGAGAGGGAGTGGCGGCCATCAGAAGAAGGCCGCGATGTCTCGGAACACGGTCTGGATCTCGGTGGCCGTGCCCTTCGCCGTGCCGCCTTGCGCGGCGTTGGCGATCTGCTCGAGCACGGCGCCGTCGGGGGCGGGGCCGTAGGCGATCGTGAAGACCTTCACCGGGTTGTCCGACTCCGAGCTGAACTGGCTCACGAGGGAGGAGAGCTGGAGCGCGCTGTTCTCGTCCTTGCCGTCGGTCATCGCGACGACGGCGTAGATGCGCTTCGGATCTTTCGCCCGGCGCTCGTTTGCGGTGCCAAAGGCCTTGAGGACGGCGTCGTAGAAGGCGGTGCCACCGTCGGCGAAGACGTTGTCGATGGCGGTGCCGAGCTCGGCCCGCCCTGCGGCGTCGAGGGTGTGGAAGTCGGTGGCGTCGGGCACCTTGCTGTCGAAGAAGAGGATGGAGAGCTCGTCCCGCTCGCTCAGCGTGCCCATGAAGGCCTTGGCCCCCGCCTTGGCGTCGGTCAGCGGCTGGCCGCGCATGCTGCCCGACTTGTCAAAGACCAGCACCACCGAGCTCGGTCGTTTCACCTGCTGCCAGACGCCCAGAAGGTGCTGG
The DNA here is from genome assembly GCA_044344255.1 of Myxococcota bacterium. GTDB lineage: Bacteria > Myxococcota_A > UBA796 > UBA796 > UBA2385 > JBIJDH01. Next base: position 7,082 of record JBIJDH010000020.1, on the reverse strand, counting down.
AGGGTGGCGCCGTTCGGCACCTCGAGCAGGGTCTGGGGCTGGAGGGGATCGACCCCGTGCGCGGCGTCGAGGGGGGCGCCGATGGCGATGTTCGGGTCGCTCGGGCGGAAGCCGAGGGCCATCGCCCGCTGCTGGGCCGAGGGGCTCTTCAGGAAGGTGAGGAAGGCGGTCGCGGCCTCCTTCTCCTTCGGCGTGACGTAGTCACTGTTCATGATCGCGTAGGGGTGATCAGACCAGAAGGTGCCCTCGGTGGGGTAGATCGAGACCAGCGGGAAGGGCGCGCCGGTCTGCTTCCCGTAAGACTCCACCACGAGGTTCTCGTAGAGCACGGCCGCGGAGAGGAAGGCGGGGCCCCGCTCGAGCATCTTGTCGGAGAAGAAGCCCGTGGACTTGCCGTAGTAGACGATCGACCCCTCGACGTCGGCCAGGAAGCGCTGGGTGGCGGGGGCGTCGAGGTCCGCCTCGGTGAGGCCGCGCGCCTTGCCCGAGCCCGCGTAGGCCTCGGCGAGCACGGCGAGCAGCCCCGAGTTGGACATCCCGGGGTGGGTGTGGCCGAGCTTGAAGGCCCCCCACTCGGGGTGGCCGAGCCCGGCCCAGCCTTGGGGAGACTGGTGGATGCGCAGGAGCTCGGCCCAGCCGACGGGCTTGCCGGGCCAGCCGAGGGCCTCGGCCATCGGCTTCCACATGGCGATGACGACCGGGGAGAGCACGAGGGCGTCGGCGGTGCCCTGGGTGGGCGGGGACTTGCCGGCCCAGCGCTGCTCCAGGAGGCTCAGATAGGCGGAAGAGGCGGGGCTGAAGACCTCGGGCTTGCGGCTGCCGTCGAGGATGCCCTCCATGGCGTCACCGGAGCCGAGGGCGTTGCCGACGATGTCGATGCGCTCGCCGGAGGGGAGCGTGGGCTCGGCGGCCTCGTAGGCCTGGATCATCTCCTCCATCCAGGTCTTCTTCTCGCTGCCGTAGTCGATCGTGACGGTCACCGTCTCCCGCGGCCCGGAGAAGCCCTTCGTGCCACCGCCGCCGCCGCCGGGGGAGCCGTCGCCCCCCGCGCAGCCCAGGACGAGCCCGAGCCCGATGATCAGGGCGGCGGTGCCGCGGATGGATTGGATGGGCGGCCGCTTTGCCTGGGTGAGATCGGTGTGTGGCATGCCCTCGGGTTATCGCGGGGCTTCCCGCCCGACCACGACACCGACGACCACGACACCGAAGGTGGGGCAAATTTGCCGGCCGAGGTGGCCAGCCGGGCCCGTCTCTGCGAGAGTGTGGTCTCCGGAGGTCCGATGCCGTCGCTCGCCCAGTCCCGCTCGCCGCAGTCGTCTACGGGGCCCCAGCAGGGCGGCGCCGGGCCGCAGCAGGCGGGCCCCGCGCGCTCGCCTTCACCGCGGGTCTCCGGGGGTGGGCGCGGGAACGCCGCCGCCGCCGCGCAGCTCCCCGCCGCGGCGGGCCCGGGGGCCAGCGTGGCCAGCCAGCTCCCCGAGGGGATTGACCTCCAGTCGGCCGGCGTCGGCTTCTCCCTCCCCGGGAACACGGCGCTCACCGGCAATTGGAACCAGCTCACCACCACCGAGCCCACCCAGGTCTCAATCCAGGTCTCGGCCACCTCGCTGGACCTCCATTTTTGGCCCGCGCTCGTGGTCGACGCCCAGTGGCCGCTCAGCAACGTCGCCTGGCGCGGCCTCACGTGGGACTTTCGGAGCGGTCGGATCAGCAGCGTGAACCTCGAGAACACCCAGATCGGCGTGCCCATCTCGGGCACGGTGCGGGGCGAGATCGAGAAGTTCGTCAACAACCTGATGAGCGGCACCCCGCTGCAGCGCGCCGGCTACAACCCGCTGCAAGACACCGACCTCGGCGGCACGCTCGCCAAGCTCCAGGGGCGCTTCCAGGCGAGCGGCTCCGGCGGCCCGGCGGGGGACCTCAAGCCCGAGCAGGTGCGCGGGGCCTCGGCCAACGCCCGCTTCGCCGTGAAGCGTGAGATCACGCAGGGCGCGGGCCCGGGCTCGATCACCGTGCCCGCCGGCTGCGGCCTGTCGGTGACCGTCTCCCTCGCCGGCGACGCCGCCTCCCTCGCCAAGGGCGGCGTGCCCGACGTGACCGGCATCTCCATCGACAGCGACGGCGTCGTGCTCAAGAAGAACGGCGAGGACGTCGCCCGGCTGCACTCTTTGCACATCGCGCGCGGCGGCCAGGTCGATGTCACCCGCTTCGAGGCCCTCGGCGGCGTGGCCAAGGCGGAGGGGGTGGAGGCCGGCCTCCGCGGGCTCGCCCTGCTGCTCCAGCTCGCCGCCCTCCGCAGCGGGCAGAACCCGGGCCAGCTCGCCGATCCCAACCCGAGCATCGTCTCGGGCATGGCCGAGAAGGAGATCGAGACCGCCCTCACCGCGGCCGTGCGGCAGCTCGTGCTCGACCACCACGACGCCGTCCCCGGGGTCGACCTCCGAAAGGTCCTGGGCGTGGGCGCCGCCGCGCCTCTCACGGACTCCTAATCCCCCGCGCCGGTGGGGTGACTACCTTCAGGGCAGCCCAAGACAGGGCTCCCTGGAGGACCTCATGTTCCAATCGACGCTGAACCGCTGGACCCTCGTGCTCACCCTGCTCCCGATGGTCGCCTGTGGGAGCCAGAAGGCGGCCGACATCGCCGCCCTCGACGGTGACCTTGCGAACGGCGAGGTCGTATACGACGACTCTTGCGCGAGCTGCCACGGCGCGGCCGGCAGCGGCGGCTCCGGCCCCGCCCTCGACGGGGAGTCCGAAGGCACCGAAGAGGTCATCGACATCATCCTCACGGGCGAGGGCGACATGCCCGGCTTCGAGGGCGACCTCACCGACCAGGAGATCGCCGACGTCGCCGCCTACGTCGAGTCGCTGGGCTCGGGCAGCGACGAGGACTGAGCGACGAGGACGGAGCGACGAGGACTGAGCGACGAGGACGGAGCGCCCCGCGCGCCGTTCGCGGCTTGCCCGCCCAAGCGGCGCGGAAACGTGGGATGATGGGGCTTCGCCGTCGGAGGCCCCATGCATCCTGTGTCTGTCGTGTCGCCGCGTATGCTGCTCCCCCTCTTGCTGGCCCTGTCCGCCTGTGTCACCGACGTCCAGGTGGGCACCACCAAGACGGTGACCGACACCGGCGATGACGTCGTCGATCGCGACGGGGACGGCTTCCCCGCCACCGAGGGCGACTGCGACGACGGCAACCCCGACGTCTACCCCGATCACAGCGAGCTCTGCGACGGGCTCGACAACAACTGTGACGGCGAGGTGGACGAGGGGGTCAAGACCACCGGCTACGAGGACAACGACGAGGACACCTGGGGCGACGAGCTCCGCCCCGTCGAGGCCTGTGAGCTGCCCGAGGGGGTCGTGGCCCTGGCCGGCGACTGCGACGATGACAACGAGGCGATCTACCCCGGCGCCGAAGAGATCTGCGACGAGCTCGACAACGACTGCGACACGCTCGTCGACGAGGACGTCCAGCAGACCTACTACCTCGACGTCGACGAGGACACCTACGGTGACCCCGACGGCGCCTTCCTCGCCTGCTCGCTGCCCGCGGGGGCGGTCGAGAACGATGACGACTGCGACGACACCGACGAGACGATCTACCCCGGCGCGCCCGAGGCCTGCGACGTCGCCATCGACGCGAACTGTGACGGCTCGCTGAGCTACGCCGACGACGACAGCGACGGCTGGGCCGCCTGCGAGGACTGCGACGACACCCGGCCCGACGCCTACCCGGGCGCCCCCGAGGTCTGCAACAGCCTCGACGACGACTGCGACAGCCTCATCGACGACGATGACCCCGACGTCGACCTCTCCACCGGCACCTACACCTGGGCGGACGCCGACACCGACAGCTACGGCGATCCGGCCACCGGCGCCTGGTTCTGCTCCCCCGGCTCGACCCGGGTGAGCAACGACGACGACTGCGACGACACCGACCGCCTCGTCTCGCCGGCCGGGCTGGAGATCTGCAACAGCATCGACGACGACTGCGACACCCTCATCGACGACGCCGATCCCAGCGTCGACACCAGCACCGGCCTCGAGAGCTGGGACGATGTCGACCGCGACGGCCACGGTGACCCCACCACCGGCGACTGGACCTGCCTGCTCCCCTCGGGCTCCGTCACCGTCGGGGATGACTGTGACGACGCCGAGTCCACCGTCTACCCGGGCGCCTCCGAGGTCTGTAACAGTCGGGACGATGACTGCGACGGCACCTACGCCGATGAGGTGTGCTCGAACACCTGCTTCCTCAACTTTACGAACGCCTACACCACCACGGGCTACGGCACCAACCCGACGACCTTCTACGGTGCCTACGGGCTCACCTTCAGCATGTCGAGCGGCTACGGCCTCGTCGGCGGCGACGCCTATGGCGATCCCGGGAACTGGTCTGACGTCAACACTGTGCCGAACCCCGCCTGGGGCCTGTGGGACTTCGGGTCGAACATCAACAAGCTCACCTTCTCGGCGGCGGCCTCGAACGTCTCCTTCACGCTCGAGCGCACCGCGGGCGGCTCCGACATCACCGTGACGGTGGAGGGCTACCTCTCGGGCGCCCTGGTGGGCTCGACTACGATGCGGCTCACGGGGGCGACGAGCATCCAGACGATGACGATCCCCTGGACGGTGGATCGGCTCGATCATTACCTGTCGGCGGGCAACGGCTTCGCCTACGCCATCGACGACCTCGAGTACGACACCACCGCCACCTGTCCCCCCTAAGCCAGAGTCCGGGGCCCCATGCGCTACCACGACGATCCCGCCGCGACGGTGCTCCGCGCCGCCGTGCTCCGCTGCGAGGCGGTGGGCGGCCGCTTCGAGGCCCTGCTGGCCGACACCGTGCTCTTCCCCGAGGGCGGCGGGCAGCCCGATGACCACGGCACCGTAGACGACCGGCCCGTGCTCGGCCTCCGCCGCGAAGAGGGCGGGGTGGTGCACATCCTCGGGGCGCCGGTAGCGGGCGAGGTGACGGTGCGGCTCGACCGGGCGCGGCGGCTCGACCTCAGCCAGCAGCACACGGGCCAGCACCTCCTCTCGGCGGTCGCCGCCGACCGCTTCGGCCTGCCCACCACCGCCTTCCACCTCGGGCCGGAGCGCGCCGACGTCGAGCTCGAAGGGGAGCTCGATCCCCGGGCCCGCCTCGCGCTCGAGGAGGCGGTCAACACGATCATCCGCGAGGATCGGCCGGTGCGGGTGCGCACCGTGTCGGTGGCGGAGATGGCGGGCCTCCCGGTGCGCAGCCGCGGCCTCCCGGAGGGCTTCAGCGGGGCGGTCCGCCTCGTGGAGATCGAGGGCGTCGATCTCAACACCTGCGGCGGCACCCACCTCAGCCGCACCGCCGAGCTGCAGGTGATCTCGCTCATCGAGGTCGAGCGTCTGAAGCGCAGCACGCGCCTGCACTTCCTGGTGGGCGGGCGGGTCAACCGCGCCCTGCACGGCCTGCTCGAGCGGGAGGCGGCCCTCACCCGCCTGCTCACCTGCCCGCCCGCCGAGCACCTCGCCGCGATCGAGCGAGCGGTGGACGAGGCGAAGCGCGGCGGGAAGGCGAGGCAGGCCCTGTCGCGGGAGCTCGCCGCCGCGATCGGACAAGGGCTCTCCCCCATGGGCGAGCCCCCCACCCTCCTGTGGCACCGTGAGGAGGCCGATCCCGCCTTCCTCTCCGCCGTGGCGGACGCCGTGCTCGCCCGCCACCCGGGGGCCCTCTGCGTGCTCACCGCGGGGGACCGGGACGGCGTCTTCCTCGTCGCCGGGCCCGAGGCGCGGGTGAAGGCCACGGGCCCGCAGGTGGCGGCCGCCCTCGAGGGGCGCGGCGGCGGGGCGAAGGGGCGGTTCCAGGGCAAGGCCGCGCGGGTAGACCTCCGCGGCGGGCTCGGCTCAGCCCTCGGCTAGGGCGTCGGGGAGGGAGAGGCCCTCGAGGGCCCCCGCCGCGGCCACGAGCGTGCGGCGGAGCCAGGCGTGGCCGGGGTCGGCCTCCAGCCGCTCGTGCCAGACGAGGGAGAGGGTGAAGGTGGGCAGCGGGAGCGGCGGCTCGAAGATCGTGATCGGGAGGTGGGCGGCGAAGGCCCGCGCGACCCGCTCGGCGAGGGTGAGCACGAGGTCGGAGCCGGCGACGAGGCGAGGGGCGACGAGGAAATGAGGGACGGCCACCGCGACGCGGCGGCTCAACCCCAGCTCGGCGAGGGCGCGGTCGACCGGGCCGCCAGGGCCGCCGCCGGGGGCGATGAAGGCGTGGCGGGCCGCGGCGAACCGTTCGGGGCTGAGGGGGCCCTCGAGCAGGGGGTGGCCGTGGCGGGCGACACAGACGAAGCGGTCGCGAAAGAGGGCCCGCGCCCGGAGCCCCGCGACCTCGTCTTCCGCGCGCAAGATGCGGATCTGGAGGTCCTCCTCCCCCTGCGCGAGGCTGAGCACGGAGGGGCCATGGCGGGTGATCCAGAGGTCGACCCCGGGGGCCTCGGCGGTGAGCCGGCTCACCAATCCAGGGAGGAGCACGAATTCGACGTAGTCGGCGGCCGCGATGCGGAAGACCCGGGTGGAGCGGGCGGGCTCGAAGGCGGCGGGCGCGGCCAGGGCCAGGCGGAGCTGCTCGAGCGCGGCCCGCAGGCGCGGGACCATCTCCTCGGCGCGCGCGCTCAGCACCATGCCGCGGCCGGTGCGCACCAGCAGCGGGTCTCCGAGCTGCTCCCGCAGGCGGGCGAGGCTGTGGCTCATCGCCGACTGGGTCACCCCGAGGCGCCTGGCCGCCAGGGTGACGGAGCGGGTCTCGAGCAGGGCCGCGAGGGCGGGGAGGGCGGAGCCGTCGAGCAGGTCGATCATGGGGGCTCCGACATGGGGGCTCCGAGGGGACGCTCATCCTCGCACGGGAGCAAGCGAATCGGTGCCGGGGATGGATAATTGCAAACTCTGCCGCGACCGCTTGCGCGGAACCGAGATTTGTGAGCCAATTGTAAAATCGCTCGCGCGCTCGCTCAGAGGTTACCGTGTCTGGGTGCCACAAGGAGCACCGGCATATCGAGGAAGCACCCCCTGCTTGAACACCAGACGCTCAGCCGGCTCTGGGGCCATCGATCTGCTGCCCA
>JBIJDH010000039.1:0-51946 GCA_044344255.1 Myxococcota bacterium | reverse complement strand
GGGGCGCGACCTATGTGGTCGGCGAAGACAGCTCCGGCAACCGGTTCTACTACTCGGTGATCGACGACGGCTTCGGCTACGACGGCCCCGCCGCCGAGGGCACCTGGCTCTCCGCCGGCCTGTCCCCTGCGGTCGAGCTGAGCGCAGGCGCGCTGACCAATGACGGCCGCACCTTCTCCGCCAACGGGCGCATCGCCCCCGAGGCGGGCGGGATCACCGCCGTGGTCTTCGAGGGCCTGCTGATCGCCGACGCCCTGGCCGGATCGGACTGCCCCGAGGAGCCCAGCGGCACCCTGTCCATCCTCGACGGCGACGGCCTCTGGACAGACATCACCTTCGACGGTCCCACCGAAGACACGCCCACCCAGGATGCCGCTGACTGCGACGGCTGCGGCGGGGCCTGGTCGGGCGGGGTCTACCTCGGCGAGGTCTGTGCGGACTTCAGCGGACTGCTTGCATGGAGCGCCACACCTTGGGATGATTGACACTCCACCGCCGGAGCTCCAGGCTCAACACGCCCCATCGCCGCTGCGCCATCGTCAAAGGTGTCCCGATCGCCTCTCCCCCCCCTGAAAATCCCCCCCCCGAAGCTCCACGCCGTAGCCCCGTCTCCGGCCTCGCTACGCTGTGGAGGCGCGCGGCCCGCGCCTCCGTGCCTCGGCCCGAGGTCGACGCCGCCCTCGACGCCTGGGTCCATCGCCCCAGCTCGATCTTCGTCGAGGGCCCCGACGGCAGCGGCCGCAGCCGCGCCCTCGACCAGCTCGCCGACACCCTCACCGACCAGGGGCTCCCCTGGCTTCGCATCACGCCCGGGGCGAGCCCCTGGGCCGCCGTCGACGAGGCCCTGGAGGAGCCCCTCCTCCCGTTACCGCCTGCCCCGCTGCCCGACCACCGCACCCCGGCTCGACGGGCCCAGGCTGCGGCCCGGCGGCTGGCAGCGCGGGCCCCGGCCGGGCTCCGGGTGCTGATCGACGATCTGCACCGCCACGACAGCGGCACCCAGGAGGTGGTGGCCGCCCTCGTCAGCCGACCGGGCCTCCACGTCTGCGCTTCGGGCAGCCAGGCCCCGCCGTGGGCCACCGCGGCGCTCCACCTCGAGCCCCTGGACTCGCCTCGTGCCGCCGAGCTCATCGGCGCTTGGCTCGGTGGGAACGGCCTGCCCGAGGGCTTCGTCGAGCAGGTCCTCGGCGAGGGACAGGGGCTCCCCGGGCGCCTGCTGCTCCTCGTGGCCGAGGCGGTCGGGCGCGGCGCGATCCGGGCCCAGCGCGGCGGCTGGGTCTGGGCCGACCGCGACGGATCGAGCCCGACCCGCCTCGGGCCCACGACCGCCCTGTCCAGCGAGGCACTGCTGGTGGTGGCCGCGGTGGTGGCCGCGAAGGGGACGGCGCGCCGGGGAGAGCTCGGCGCCGTGACCGGCCTCAGCGAAGAGGCGCTCCACGCCGCGATCGACAGCGTGGTCGCCCGCGGCGTCCTCCGCGTTGACCAGGGGCGGGTGCGCTGCCCCTCCCCCGAGAACCAAGCCGCCGTGCTCTCCGCGGAGGGGATCGACCTGCCCGCCCTCTTCGACGCCTGGGTGCGGGTGCTCGTGCAGCGCCCCTCTCCGCCCTGGTCGCGCCTCGCCGGGCTGTTGGTCGCGGCCGGGCAGGTGGAGGCGGCCCGGATGTATGGGGCGGCCGCGCTCAACGCCCTCCTGCTGCGGGACCCTGCGGGCGCCCCCCGAGTGGCCCGCACCCTCTGGGGCCTCGCCCCCTCCGCCGACCTCGCGGTGCCCGTGATGCGGACCCTCGAGGCCAGCGGGCGCGCCAACGGCGCCATCGAGCTCGGCCGTGCCTTCCTCCGTCGGGCCGATCCGAGCGCGCTGCTGGTGCCGGTCCACACCCTGCTGGCCCGCCTGTTGGTCGACGCGGGCTCCGACGAGGAGGGGGCGCGGGCCGAGGTGCGGCGCGCCTGGAAGCTGCTCGGCTCCGGCACGCCCCCCTGCGTGCTGCTCGAGGTTGACGCCCGGCTCTACCTCGGCGCCGACAAGGCCGCGCAGGCCCTCACCCTCGCCCGCCTGGGCCTCAAAGCGGCCCCGCCCGAGGAGCCCCATGAGCGCCGCGCCTGGCTGGGCCTCCGCCTCATCGAGAGCCGGGCGCTGGTCGCCGCCGGGCGCAGCGAGGTGGCCGTCGAGCGCCTCGCCGCCGGGCCCCCCGAGCCCGGCCATCGCGAACGCGAGAAGCTCGACGCAGAGCGGGCCATCCTCCTCTGGCAGCAGGGGCGGTACGCCGAGTCCGCCGCCGCCTTTCAGGACGCGGCCCGCTGCGACCCCGAGTCGATGGGCGTCGAGCAGGTCCGCTGGCTGGACCGCGCCGGACAGGCCCACTACCACGGCGGAGACCGGCCACAGGCCATCGAGTGTTGGTCGGCGGCGGCCTCGATGGCCCGCCTGCTCGATCACCACGACGAGCTCATCCGCATCCAGGTCCACCTGACGAGCGCCCTGCTCGAGGTGGGCCGCGACGCAGAGGCCTCCGCCCTCGGCGTCCAGGCCTACGAGGCGGCCTCCGCCCGCGGTGAGCTCGAGCAGGCCGTCAACGTCGCCCTCTCCCTCACCGACCTCGAGCTGAACGCCGGTCGCCTCGACATCGCCAACGCCTGGCTCACCCGGGCCGCACACGTCGTCGGCGACCAGGAGCTGCCCCGACTCCGCCCTCGGGTGCTGCGTCGCTGGGCCGAGCTCAGCGTCCGCCGGGGTGACCCCGCCGCGTTTGAGCAGTGCCTCGCCGCCATCCGAGTGGCCACCCGCGCCGACTCCATTCGCGACGTCTGCCGAGCGACGGCCTTGAAGGCGGTCTGCCTCGCCCGCCGCGGCGAGCTCGATCAGGTGGGCCCCACGCTCGAGCGGGCGGCGAGCCCCCTCCGCGAGTCCGGCTCGGCCCGCACCCTCGCCGAGGTGCGGCTCTGGAGCGCCGAGGCCTGGCTGGCCGCCCACGAGCCCGAGCGGGCCGTCGAGGAGGCCTGCCGGGTGGTCGTGTGGGCCGATGAGGTGGGTCACGCCCAGTTCCGGGAGCGGGCCGAGGGCCTGCTCACCCGCGCCCGCACCGCCGCCCAGCCCGAGGTGGCGGGGCCGAGCACCGGGGCCGACCGACTGCTCGACCTCACCCTCTCCCTCAGCCGCGAGGCCGACCCCCAGCGGATGCTCAGCCTCATCGCCGAAGCCGCGGTGAGGCTCGTCCCGGGTGACCGCGCCTTCTTGCTCACGCTCCGAGACGGAGAGCTGCACGTCGTCGCCGCCGCGTCCGCAGAAGGAGCGCCGGTGGGCCGGCCCTCCTCCTCCGTCACGCGCACCACCCTGGCGCGGGGCCGCGAGGTCATCGTCAAAGACACCGCCGAGCGGCGAGACCTGCGCGACCAGGAGAGCATCCAGTACCTCCAGGTGAGATCGGTGATGTGTCTGCCCGTCTTCGAGGTCGACCAGCTCATCGGCGCCCTCTACGTCGACAGCCACGGAGTGTCCGACCAGGAGCTCGATCGTTCCACCCGCATGGCCCGGGCCCTGGCCTCCCTCATGAGCCTCGCCCTCGCCCGTTCCAGCCGAGTCATCGAACGGGACGCCCAGCGGCGCCGCATGCTCGAGGTGGCCCACGACCTCCGGAGCCCCCTCACCTCGCTGCTGCTGGCCGCGAACGAGGTCCTCCTGGCGCCCGGGGCGAGCGACGAGGTGCGCGCCGCAGCGCGGCTCATCGAGGCCCAGGCCCGCCGGGTGGCCGCGCTGACCGACAACCTCCTCACCGCCGACGGGGCGCCCCCCGCGCGCGCCGTGGTGGAGCTCGTCGCCCTCACCCGGCAGCTCATCGAGCGCTCGATGCCCGACGCCCGGCACCGCGGCCAGACCTTCCGCCTCGAGGCCCCCGCCGCGCTCCTCGTCCACGACCGCGACGCCGAGCTCGAGCGGGCCCTGGAGAACCTGCTCTCCAACGCGCTCCGCCACGCGCCCCCCGGCTCGACCATCCACGTCTCGCTCGGGCTCGAGGAGCAGGAGGCCCGCTGGACCATCGAGGACGAGGGCGACGGCGTGCCCGACAGCATCGTCGACCGGATCTTCGAGCCCGGCGTCAAGCGCTCCCCCGACGGGCTCGGGCTCGGCCTCTCTATCGTGCGCCGCGTCGTCGAGGGGCTCGGCGGCCGGGTCCACGCAGAGACCGCCCCCTCCGGCGGGGCAGCCTTTCACCTCTACCTCCCGCTGGCCAGCCGAACACAGGGATAGCTCAGGCCCGGGGAGGAGCCCCGACTGACGAGGGTGACGACCGCGTGGATACCCGTCGGACGCGGAGCCCTCGCCCCACCCTCACGGCGTGCCCGGCGGCCGAGGCCTACGACGACCTGCGCTCTGTCCAGGGGGATGACGATCGGGCAGCTCACCCGTCCCGTGGTGCCTTGACGACGGTCTACCCCCTCCCTGGCCCGGCGAGGTCGGGGGCGAGAACACCACGACCAGCAGGACGGATCCGCATCCCGTGGTTGACCGGCCGTCGGGATCGTCGAGCGGCGCCGGCGCGGCGGGTGGGGCCGAGTTCGGCGGGCTTGGTGGCGACTATCACTCGTTGGCACCGAACCGGCACCGAACCGGGCGTTCTCTCGAACAAGAAGCTCGAAATAGACTAAGAACGAGCTTAACTGAGGCCGGAATGTGCGCACACCCCGGCCTCTCTCTTTTCTGGGTGGCCCATTCGGCCGACCCGAACAGGGATGGGGGGCCGCTAGTCTCCCTATTCCCGCCCCGCTATTGAAGAGGCCAACTCGACTCTTGGAAATGGGTCGCGCCGAAAATGAGGAAAAAGTCGCAGCAGGTACATCACCGTTACAGTGTTTGCGAGATCCCTAACGGGTTCGCCACTCCCACTTGCTTTGTGGGCAAGAGCTGTGATGGCAGCTGCCCTGAATCGCTCCACGTTCCACGTCTCTTCCATCTACCACCACTGAAACCCCGACGCCTCGCAACACATCCAGCTGAAGTCCAGCCCTACGACGCGCATCTCCAGCAACCCCAGCTGATGGGCAACCTCGAAGTCCTCAGCAGAAGGGGGCCCTCGGAGCGGGTGGTTGTGGATCAGGATCGACAAGCGGTCATTGTCCCGGGCAATCTCCTCCCACTCGTCTGGCAGCTCGAAGCGGTCGCTCCACCTGCCGGGGAGACGAAGCACCTCACCGGGCACCACGAGTATGGCGCACTCGAACCGCTCATGGCGAATGGCATCCTGCTCACGGTCGGCGATCTCGCGGAGTTCATCTTCGATCGGCACTCGACACCTCGTTCTCGCGGGTACTGACCTGTTTTCGTAGAAAACAGAGGGGTTGCTCTACCTGCTCGCTGAGAAGATCGTGAACGAGCACTCGTCGCCCACAAGTCCTCCAGACATGGATACTTCAACGACAGCGTTCCGGCAACCGGTGCCAGGCTCGGTCTAACCGGTGCCAGGCTCAGTCTATTGCTCATTCGGCCCACCGGCCTCCCCGACGGCCAGGGACCGAAGCCGCTCCTGCCATCGCGCCATCGGCTCCGGTCAGCTCCCTCGCGCCCTCCCCACCCCCCGCTGACCGTCGGCGGGTCGTTGCCGAGCGCCTCCGCGACGGCCAAGGGGGATGACCATCGGGCAGCTCACCCGTCCCGTGGTGCCTTGCCGACGGTCTACTCCCTCCCAGGCTCGGCGATGTCGGGGGCGCGATCAACTCGAACAGCACGACGGATCCGCATCGCGTGGCCGACCGGCCGTCGTGGTCGTCGAGCGGCGCCGGCGCGGCGGGTGGGGCCGACTCCGGCGGGCGAGGTGGCAACGATCACTCGCTGGCACCGAACCTTTCGCATGTGGACCCGGGCGCTCCCGATCGGTTACCGGCGGAGATGCTCACCCGCCTTTGCCTCGGTCTTCTCGTCGCCTTTACGCTGGTTGGGTGCTCCCCTAAGGACGCCGATCCTGCTCGGAATGACCCCGGTGGGGGCGACACCGGTGGGAGAGACACCGGTGGGGGTGATTCTACGGGTCCCGACACGGAAACCGGTGGGGGCGACACCGGTGGAGGCGACACCGGTGGAGGCGACACCGGTGGGGGCGATACCGGTGGGGGCGACACCGGTGGGGGCGATACCGGCGGGGCCCCGTGCGAAGACACGGACACGTTCGAGGGTGACCTCACCAGCGGATTTGACACGTTCTGCGATGGCTATTGTGGGCGGGTCGTCACCGGAAATGTGGACCTGTACTCCGCCACCGATGCCGACGTGGCCGCGCTTGGATGCCTGACCTCGGTGGGGGGGGACCTCTCCGTCGGCGACCACGCCGCGCTCACGAGCTTCTCCGGGCTCGACGCGCTGACCTCCCTGGGCGGGAGCCTCTACGTCTTCGAGAACCAGGCGCTCACGAGCTTCTCCGGGCTCGATGCGCTGACCTCGGTGGGCGGGAGCCTCGACGTCGAGTACAACACCGCCCTCACGAGCCTGTCCGGGCTCGACGCGCTGACCTCCGTGGGCGGGACCCTCTGGGTCGGCGACAACGCCGCGCTCACGAGCCTCTCCGGGCTCGACGCGCTGACCTCCGTGCGGGACCTCTGCGTCGAGTACAACGCCGGGCTCACGAGCCTCTCCGGGCTCGACGCGCTGACCTCCGTGGGGGGGGACCTCTATGTCGAACACAACGCTTCGCTCACGAGCCTCTCCGCGCTCGACACGCTGACCTCGGTGGGAGGGAGCCTCTACGTCAGCGACAACGCCGCGCTCACGAGCCTCTCCGGGCTCGACACGCTGACCTCCGTGGGCGGGAGCCTCTGGGTCGGCGACAACGCCGCGCTCTCGAGCCTCTCCGGGCTCGACACGCTGACCTCCGTGGGCGGGAGCCTCTGGGTCGACGACAACGCCGCGCTCACGAGCCTCTCCGGGCTCGACGCGGTGACCTCGGTGGGGGGCGACCTCGAGGTCTACGACAACGCCTCGCTTTGCGCCGACCACGTGGATGACCTGCTGGCCCGTTTGATCGGGTTCGTCGGGTCTTACAGGAACGAGGGCAACGTCGGCGACTGCCCCTGATCCTGGCTGGGGATCCCCGGATCCGGATCGGATACACGCGCGGGCAGCCGCTCACGACCACCAGCTCGATGATGGCCTGCTCGACCGCGCGAAGGGGGCTGTCCTCCGGACTTTCGTCGCGGAGGCTGGTTTCCCCCTCCCAGAGTGGCTCTGGATCGAAGCCAGGGGGCGCGGACAGGGTTGAGGTGCAGGCAGGCGAGGAGATGCACCCACCAGGGCTCGTCCTCGACGAGCAGGTGGAGGGGATTTGGCATCCGGGCGTCACCGTAGACGAGCAGGCCGTGGCGGGAGAGGCGCGCTGAGGCCCACCCTTCGCGTCGTTTTAAGACGCACGCAGCGTCCCACGGAGACGGAGACGCAGCGCCAGGCCGGGATGCTGGAAAGAGGGCTCGGACAATTGCTCTCCTACAACGTCCATCGAGTCGCGGAGGTCGAGCCTGGCACAGTGGGTGCAATGTGCATCATCACTCGGATGCCTCATCACCCAGATGAACGGGCCCCGAGCTGACCCCAACCCAGAGGACTCCCCCATGGACCGCACCGCCCGCTTGCTCACCACCCTCGCCCTCTCCGCCGCGCTCCCCCTGTGCGCACAGGCGGCCACCGTGCTCACCCTCGGCAAGGCCAATGGCTACGCGACCAGCGCGACCTCGGGCGCGGCGGAGTTCGTGGCCCCAGCCGGCTACTCCTCCCAGTTCGTCTTTGACGCCGGCACGCTCCCCGCCACGTGGAAGTCCCCCGCCATCCCGGGCGAGATCGCCGCAGACTCGACCTACTGCAGCAGCGGGCATGACTGCACGGCCATGCTGAGCATCGTGTTCACCGTGCCCGCCGCCTATGACGGCTTCGACTTCGACCTCAAGGTGGATCGGTACGGCTCAGAGTGGAACTCCGTCTTCCTCGACGGCGATCAGGTGGGTGGCCTGAGCGCCACGGAGGGGAAGTGGATGAGCAGCACGATTGACCTCGGCATCCTCGCCGCCGGACAGCACTCGATCCTGCTCTGGTCGATCCTCGGCGGCAATGTCGGCGCCTCCGCTACCCGCGTCAACTACATCGACCGCATCGTCCTCACCGCCGAATAGACCCCAGTGCCCTCCTCCCTCTCTGCCTCTATCCGTCATTTCCCTCTCCCCTGTCTGGAGCTCCCCATGTCCCGCTTTGTCCTCGCCGCGACCCTCCTCGCCCTCAGCAGCACCGCCTCCGCCGCCCAAGCCACCTTGCTGAAGCTTGGCGCGCTGGAGGGCGCGGTGACCGCCTCCGTCGGGGCCGACGAATTCTCGTCCACCGGCTTCACGGATGCCGTCGTCTTTGAGGCGGGCACCCTGCCCTTCCAGGACACCACCCCCGCGCTGGTCGGCTCGATGGCCCTCGACTCCGCCTCCTGCGGGGGCCGGGGCTGCGCTCGGGTGCTCACCGTTCGGTTCACCGTCCCCACGAGCTACGCCGGTCTGCCCCTCCTGCTGGACTACAGCCGCTACGGCGGCGAGATCGACACCCTCCGCTACGACGGTGTCTCCATCGGCAACATCTCGGTGACGGAGGACGAGAACATGGCCACCACCTTCTACCTTGGCAGCTCCACCGCCGGCGACCACAGTCTGCAGATCCAGGTGAGCGCCTACATGGGCGGCGGCCACCACTACATCGACCAGCTCCGCCTCTACGCCGTCACCCCCTGACGGACGGGCCCCGCGGGAGGGCGCCGGGAGCGAGGGGCCCGGCGCCTCGCCGGCCCGTGGTCCTTCCGCCGCCAAGCTCCTCCCGGTGGTCCACCCATTCGCGAAGCCGCTCCGCGAAGCGCTCGACGTCGTCAACCAGATGGTAGACGCGCCACACCTCCGCCCCGCCGCGCTGGCCCGCGCGGGGTCCTGAGCCGCTGGGGAGGCGCGCGCCGGTCGCCCACTCACCCAGCCCCTCAACTCCCAATCGCCTCTATCAGCGCCTGCCTCCCCTCCTCCGCCGCCACCCCCAGCGGGAGCGCGCACACCACCAGGTCCACGCGCCGGCCGGCCGCGACCGACACATTCGCGCGCGCGTGGGTCCGCCCCCGTTCGGACAGCGTCTGCCAACGCCCGATTCGGCAAGGGTAGGCCAGCACCGCCGTCACCCGCTCGGTGGCGAACAGCGACGAGTAGGCGAGGGCCTGCAGCACGTCGTCGCGGTGGACCTCCCGCTCGTCCTCCCGCAGCGCGCCTCGTCCACCCGCGCCGAGCGCCTCGCCATGGGGCTTGTACTTCGCGTCGATCACGATGGTGCGATCGGCGCGCGCCAGCACCAGGTCCGGCAGCAGCGACTGCAGGCCACCCACGCCCCGCGGCTCCCAGCTCAGCGGCACGCGAGTGGCCTCGGTCCGTCCAGCGCGCAGCACGGCGCCGATGCGGCGGCTCACGCCGTCCGCGAGCGACTCCACCCACGCCTCGAAGAAGCGCTCCATGTCGAGGCGCCAGGAGAGGCCCGAGGTCTCCGCCAGGCCCGCGAGGCCGGTCTCGTCTGCGGTCCAACCGATCGCCTCCAGCCCGTCGCGGAACACCTTGGACCGGAGGGGCTCGCGAGACCACTGCTCACGATCAGACGAGGCGGGGCGCACCGCAGGGGTGCCGCCGACCGCCGAGAGGATGCGCTCACATCGGTCGAGCAGAGGGCGGAGCGTGTTCGTGCTCCCGACGGCGGCGGCCCCGCGGAGCCCCGCGACCTGACGACGGACGACCCAGTGGATCGCGGCCCGCAGCCGCTCGTCATCGCGGAGGTCGGGGAAGGCGCAGGGCACGGCGAGCGGTCGACCGCGCGCGAGGCCCTCCGTCGCCCATCGCCCGACGTCGATCTGCCCTCGTGGCGCGGGCAGCACCGCGCGGGTGACGACGAACCGCCGGGTCATGCTCAGCAGGAGCGCCTCGACCCGGGCGAGCACGACGCTCGCCAGCACCCACGGCGGCACCGCCCGCTCGGACTGGGGCAGGGTCGGCAGCGGCAGCAGCTCCGGGGTGACACGGAAGCCCGCGACACCCAGCGCCTCTCCGATCGAGAGCCAGGAGAACCGGGGCGACACCACGAGGCCGAAGTCCGCTCTCCCCGTCGCCGGTGACCGCAAGGGGATCGCGCCAACCCGGGTGGAGGTCCGCACCGCGAGCCCGGTGACCCCGCCGCGTCGCGAGGGCGCCGCCTCCACGCCCAAGGCCTGGAGCACCCCCGCGTTCGTGGTGAGCAAGCTCTCCGCGTACCGTTCGAGCGCCGCGCCCCTTCCCGCGTCCCCAAGCCACCCGGCGACCGGCAGGAACCCAGTCGAGCAGTCCGGGACCGCGCGGCTGCCCGCGTCCAGACGGGTGGCGGCCCGCTCGGCGCTCCCGGCGCCGCGCGCCCAGCGCAGCGAGGGCCCCTTCGGCGACTTCTTGGCCATCTCAGCGCGCGAGGCCGCGCGTCAGGGCCTCGGCCTCCGCCCAGTCCATCACGGCGCGCAGCTCATCGGCGAAGCCGGCCACGAAGCCCTGGGAGATGTACTCAGAGAGGAGGGGGCGGAGCCCGGTTCGCAGGCAGGTCGCCTCACTCACCCCGGCTGGCGCGACGAAGTAGGACGGCCCCGGGATCAGCGGAAAGGCATCCTCACCGGCGTACTCGATGAACACACGCAGCACCTCGTCAAAGGCCTCCAACATCCCCGACGTGGTGTGCTCCTTCAACCACGCGCGGTCCGGCCAGAGCGCCTGAAAGGCGAAGCGTCGGCGCACCGCGACATCGAGGATCGCGATGCTGCGATCGGCGCTGTTCATGGTGCCGAGGACATCGAGGTTCGCGGGGAGCTCGAGCTCGCGCTCCCCGTCGAACTCCAGGGGCAGCTCGATCGAGCGGCGTCTGCCGGGCTCGAAGAGGAAGATGGCCTCGCCGAGCACCTTGGCGAGGTCAGCCCGGTTGATCTCGTCGAGAACCAGCAGGTAACGCTGCCCCGCCGGCAGCGAGCGGGCGGCTCGGGCGGCGCGGATCAACACACCGGCCAGGGGCTCGAAGGTCACGCCGAAGCCACCCGCGATTGTCCGCGGCATGAGTCCGCCGACGAAGCTCTCGTAGGTGGTGCCGGGGTGGAATTGCCGCTTGACCCCGCGCCCGCCATAGGCTCCCTCCAACACGCGGCCCGCCAGCTCGGTCTTTCCCGTGCCCGGCGGCCCCTCCAGCACCACGAAGCGGCGGGCCCGGAGCAGTTCGACCACCGCCCCATCATCGGTGGCGGGGAGCAGCGCGCTCATCCACCCGTCGCAGTGGAGCTCGGCGTCGGCCCGGCTCTGCGCGTTGGGCAGGACGCCGCGCTCGCCGAGCGTCAAGTCAATCAACGCCGCGAAGGCGGACCGTGCCGCTTCGTCGCTGGCCTCGGTGCGCACCGCGGGCAGCCGGACGAGCGCGTAGATACACGGCCCATATTTCTTCGCCAGCGCATCGCCTACGCCAAAGGTGCGGAGCACGGTCTGGGGGAGGGCCAGATCGATGCGGACAGGGTCACCCTTGGCCCAGGCCGGCAGGCGGGCAGACAGCCAGCGGGCGACGGCACCAACCTTTCTGGCGTGGCCGGGCCGCCCGAGGATCGCCTCGTCCGGTGCGAGCCCGAGCGTCCCCACGACCATCCCGAGGAGCGCGGGCTCTCCGGGCTCGGCGGATGGGAACAGGACGAAGCTCATCCCGCCGTAGGGGCCGCTCCGCTCCTGCTCCGGCGGGATGAGCGCCGCGTAGGGGAGCGCGCCCTCCTTGGTGTCGGCGTTCACCCGGAGCTGGAAGCGCTTCTCGTCGTTCCGGGGATCGGTGAGGTCCTTGATACGGGGGTAGCGGCCGCCGATCGCCGCAGAGAAGGCGGCCCGCGCACAACCCTCCCAGGCGGTGACAGGCTGGTAGGCGAGGCCGACGAGCTCGAGCATGGGGTCTCCGGAGGGCGCCAGGCTACCAGGTGGGTCCTCGAAGCGGGGACACGGGCGCGCGAGGCGAGGCCGACACCGCCCCCACCGGCGGGGCCGGCCTTTCACCTCTACCTTCCGCGGGCCATCCGAATACAGGGGTAGCCCACCCGCGGCGAGGCCCCCATGACCGACTTCGACTACGACCTGTTCACCCTCGGGGCCGGCTCCGGCGGCGTGGCGGGGGCGCGCCGGGCGGCCTCCTACGGCGCCCGGGTGGCCATCGCCGAGGCCGGCCGGGTGGGCGGCACCTGCGTGCTGCGCGGCTGTGTGCCGAAGAAGCTCCTCGTCTATGGCACCCACTTCGCCCACGAGCTCGAAGACGCGCGCGGCTACGGCTGGACGGTCGAGGGCAGCCTCGACTGGGGCCGGCTCATCGCCGCCAAGGACCGTGAGACCGCGCGCCTCGAGGGCATCTACGACAAGCTGCTCGCGGGCTCGAAGGTGGCGCTCTTCCGCGGGGCGGCGCGCATCGTGGGGCCGCACACGGTCGAGGTGGCCGGACAGCGCCACACGGCCCGCCACATCCTCATCGCCACCGGCGGTCGCCCGCTGCTGCCCGACCTCCCCGGCGTCGAGCACACGCTCACCTCGAATGAGGCCCTCGACCTCCCCACCCTGCCCCGCGACGTCGTGATCGTGGGCGGGGGCTTCATCGCAGTCGAATTCGCCGGCATCCTCCGCGCGGCCGGCGCCGAGGTGACCATCCTCCTCCGCGGCGACGCCCTGCTGCGCGGCTTCGACCAGGACGTCCGCGCCCACCTCGGCGACGAGCTCGCCAAGCAGGGCATCCGCGTGCTGGGCGGCCGCCACGTCACCCGCATCGACCGCGAGGCCGACGACGACGCGGGCCGGCCGGTCCTCCGGCTCTCCCTCGAAGAGGGCGGCGAGCTGCGCACCGAGGCCGTGCTCGTCGCCATCGGCAGGGTCCCCAACACCCAAGGGCTCGGGCTCGCCGAGGTGGGGGTGGAGACGGATGAGGACGGCGGCGTGCGGGTCGACGCCTGGCAGCGCACGAGCGTGCCGAGCATCTTCGCCGTGGGCGACGTCACCCACCAGATCCAGCTCACGCCCGTGGCCATCGCCGAGGCCCGCGGCGTCGCCGAGACCTTGTTCAACAACAACCCGAGCCCCACCGACCACCAGGACGTCCCGAGCGCCGTCTTCAGCCAGCCGCCGGTGGGGGCGGTGGGCCTCACCGAGGCCGCGGCGGTGGAGCGCTTTGGAGAGGGGGGCGTGGACGTCTATCGGACGGTCTATCGGCCCATGAAGTACGCGCTGACCGGGCGAGACGAGCGCACGATGATGAAGCTCGTCGTCGAGGCCGCGACGGGGCGGGTCTATGGGGCGCATATGGTGGGCCCCGACGCGCCCGAGATCATCCAGGGCATCGCCATCGCCGTACGGGCGGGCCTCACGAAGCGCGACTTCGACCGCACCATCGCCATCCACCCCACCGCCGCCGAAGAATTCGTGCTGATGCGGGAGAAGGTCCGTCGATAGACCGCCCTGCCCTGCCCCGCCCTGCCCTGCCCTGCCCCGCCCGTGAGCCCGTGAGCCCGTCACGGATTTTCCGTTCACCCTTCACGGGCGCTCGCAACCGATCCGCAGTCTCCCTGACTTTTCTGTGCACGATGCTCCTGGCACGCCCGGTGCACAGCCTCTGGGCCTCACCAGAAACCGCCCCTCGGGGCGCTCCGGGAAGGCCGACCCATGCTCACGCTCCTCCTCCTCGCCGCCTGCGGAGGGCCTGAAGCCCCCGTGCCCGCCGCGGGCTCCCCCGAGGCGGCCGCCCCTGCTCCCGCCGCGGGCCCCGCCCGCACCCGCTCGCTGACCCTCGCCGCGTACACCACCCCCCGCGAGGCCTATGGGAAGGCCATCCTGCCCGCCTTCGCCAAGGCCTGGAAAGAGAAGACCGGCGAAGAGGTGAAATTCGAGGAGTCCTATCAGGGCTCCGGCGCCCAGGCCCGCGCCGTGAAGGAGGGCTTCGAGGCCGACGTCGTGGCCCTGTCTCTCGACCCCGACGTCGCCGTGCTCGAGGCGGCCGGCCTCATCACCCACGACTGGCGCGCCGCGGCCCACGGCGGCATCGTCACCGACTCCCTCGCCGTGATCGCCGTGCGCCCCGGCAACCCGAAGGGTATCGCCGACTGGAATGACCTCGCCCGCAAGGACATCGAGGTGCTCACCCCCAACGTGCGCACCAGCGGCGGCGCGATGTGGAACGTACTCGCCGTCTGGGGCGCGGCCACCCGCGGCCACGCCGGCGTGAAGCCCGGAGACGAGGCCGGCGCCATCGGGCTCCTCCAGGGGGTGCTCGGGCGGGTGACCGTCATGGACAAGGGCGCCCGCGAGTCGATCGTCAACTTCGAGAAGGGCGTGGGCGACGCCGCCATCACCTACGAAAACGAGGTGCTGGTCGCGAAGAAGGAGGGGCAGGCGATGGACTATGTCGTCCCCCCCTCCACCATCCTCATCGAGAACCCAGTGGCGGTGGTCGACACCTACGCCAAGAAGCACGGCAACGAGGACATCGCCAAGGCCTTCGTCGAGTTCCTCCACGGGCCCGAGGCCCAGCGGGCCTACGCCGAGTACGGCCTCCGTCCGGTCGACCCCGCGGCCCTGCCCGCCGGGCTGCCCGCCGCCGCCGACACGTTTACCGTCCGCGACCTCGGCGGCTGGGCCGCCGTCAAGGACAAGGTCTTCGCGGCGGGCGGGGTCTACGACAAGGCCGCCCCGACGGGGGGCTGATGTCCGCGAGCCCCACGCGCGCCTCGCCCTGGAGCGGGGACCACCTCGTCCGCCTCGGCGCCGCCGGCTGGGTGAGCGCGCTCGTGCTCGCCCCCGTGCTCGTGCTGATCGTCAAGGGCCTCGAGGGCGGGCCGGCGGCCTTCTTCGCCGCGGTCACGGCGCCCACCGCCGTCGATGCCATCACCCTCTCGCTCTGGACCGCCGCCGCCGCCACCCTCATCAACGCGGTGGTCGGCACCACCATCGCCTGGGTCCTCGTGCGCTGGGATGTGCCCGGCCGGGGCCTGCTCGCCGCGCTGGTCGACCTCCCCCTCGCCATCCCCACCCTCGTCGCGGGCGTGCTGATCGTCACCCTCTTCGGGCCGCAGACCGCCCTCGGCCAGGCGCTGAAGGCGGTGGGCCTGCCGGTCGCCTTCGCCTGGCCGGGCATCCTCCTCTCCCTCCTCTTCGTGACCCTGCCCTTCGTCGTGCGGGCGGTGGAGCCTGTCCTCGAAGAGCTCGACCTCGCCGAAGAGGAGGCCGCCTACACCCTCGGCGCCACCCGCCTCGAGACCCTGCGGCGGGTGCTCCTGCCGCCGATCCTGCCCGCCGTCGCCGCCGGGAGCGTCCAGACCTTCGCCCGCGCCGTGGCCGAGTTCGGCTCCCTGGCCGCGGTCTCGGGGAACATCCCCCACAAGACGCTGGTGGCCCCGGTCTACATCCTGGGCGAGGTCGAGGCCGGCAACCCCGCCGGCGCAGCTTCGGTCAGCCTCGTGCTGCTCGTGCTCGCCCTCACCCTCCAACCCCTGTCGGCGGCGCTCGCCCGCCGCGCCGGAGCGCGCCGTGCTTAAGGCAAGACGTCGTCGCCCCGAGGGCATTGAGCGGCTGATCTTCGGCCTCGTATGCCTGTGGTTGGGGCTCCTGCTCCTGGTGCCGCTCGGCGCCCTCTGCCTCGAGGTGGCCCGGAACCTCCCCGAGGTCGTGACCGCCCTGTCCGCCGAGGGGGCCCGCAGCGCCCTGCTCCTGTCCGTGGCCATCGCGGTGGTCTGCGTGCTGGCAAACGGCGTCTTCGGCGTGGCCGGGGCGCTCGTGCTCGTGCGCCAGCGCTTCTTCGGCCGCCGGCTGCTCGACGCCTTAATCGACCTGCCCCTCGCCCTGTCCCCGGTGATGACCGGCCTCGGCTTCCTGCTCGTCTTCGGCCGCAGCGGCGTGGCCCGGCCCCTGCTCGACGCGGTCGGCCTGGAGATGGCCTTCGCCTGGCCCGGCGTGCTCGTGGCCACCCTCTTCGTCACCCTCCCCTTCACGCTCCGGGAGGTGGCGCTGGTGCTCGAAGAGCTCGGGGACAGCGAGGAGCAGGCCGCGGCCACGCTCGGCGCCACGGGCTGGCAGACCTTCGTGCGCGTCACCCTCCCGAACATCCGCGGCGGCCTCGTCGTGGGCTCGACGCTCACCGCGGCGCGCGCCCTCGGCGAATTCGGGGCGGTGCTGGTGGTCGGTGGCTCTGTCGCCAACCGCACCCAGACCGCGACCACCTTCATTCACACCGCATTGGAAGAGAGACAGGAGCCGGCGGCCTATGGGATGGCGCTCATCCTCGCCAGCGCCGCGGTCGCCCTGCTCCTGACCCTCCAGAAGGAGAGATAGATGGGCATTCGAGTCGAGGGCCTCGTCAAACAATTCGGCGCCGCCCGGGTGGTCGATGGGGTCAGCTTCGAGGTCAAGCCCGGAGAGCTGCTGGCGCTGCTCGGCCCCTCCGGCGGCGGGAAGAGCACGGTGCTGCGCATGATCGCAGGCCTCGAGACGGCCGACGCCGGCGAGGTCTGGCTCGACGGCGAGCGGGTCGACCACCTCCACGCCCGCGAGCGCAGGGTGGGCTTCGTCTTTCAGCACTACGCCCTGTTCCGACACATGAACGTGGCCGAGAACATCGCCTTCGGCCTCTCCGTGAACGGTGTGAGCCGGGCCGAACAGAACGAGCGGGTGGCGCAGCTCCTCGAGGTGATGGGGCTGCGCGGCCTGGGCGAGCGGATGCCGGGGCAGCTCTCCGGCGGCCAGCGGCAGCGGGTGGCCCTCGCCCGCGCCCTCGCCCCCCGCCCGCGCCTCCTCTTGCTCGACGAGCCCTTCGGCGCCATCGACGCCAAGGTGCGCGAAGAGCTGCGTCGCTGGCTGCGCAAGCTCCACGACGAGGTGCACACCACCTCGATCTTCGTCACCCACGACCAGGAGGAGGCCTTCGCCATCGCCGATCGGGTGCTGATCATCTCCGAGGGCAAGCTCCAGCAGGCGGGCTCGCCCGTCGAGATCCTCGATCAGCCGGCCACCGAATTCGTGGCCCGCTTCGTGGGTGACGTCAACGTGCTCGACGGCGTGGTTCGCGGCGGGCGCGTGCAGGTGGGCCGGCTCTCCGCTACGGTGGACGCGCTGCCCGCGGAGGGCGCCAAGGTCCATATGGTCGTTCGTTCCTATGACCTCAAGTTCTGGCGGGATGACCAAGGCCCCGCCACCGTGCGTCGGGTGACTACCCTCGGCGACCGCGTGCGCGTCGAGGCCTGGCTCGATGACGTCGGCGCCCCCATCTTCGCCCAGTTCCCCCGTCGTTCTTCGCTGCTCCAGGGGGTGGAGCCGGGGGCGCGGATCGCCGTCGAGGTCACCCAGGCCCGGGCCTGGCCGGTGCAGGAGGGTGTCGCATGAGCGCCGCACGCCCGCTGACCGGCCTCCTCTGGCGCGCCGTGGCCCGCCACGAGCACATCGAGGAGACCGCCGCCGCCCTCTCCACCCTCCTCCGCAGCGCCACCCCCATCTCCTGGATGGTCATCCGCCGCTGGGACGCCGAGCGCTCGCGCTTTGACACGGTGGCCCGCATCGGCGGCCCGAGCGCCGTCGAGCCCCGGAGCGTCGTCAGCGCCGAGCAGCGTGAGCAGGTCTTCGCCTGGGCCGTCCGCGGGCGGGCCGAGGTCTGGCCGGCCCACCCCGAGAGCACCGTCACTCGCTGCACCCTCCCCCGCGGCCTGTCCGGGCCCGCCATCGCCGGGCCGCTGCGCTCCGGAGATCAGCTCGTGGGCGTGCTGCTCATCGGCACCGCCGACGGCGAGGGCCGCGCGGTGGTCCAGGAGGCGCTCGAGCCCTTCAGCGTGGCGCTCGCCAACGACACCCGCCTCCAAGAGCTCGCCCGCCTGCGCGAGGCCGCCGAGCAAGACCGCACCGCCCTCCTCTCCCGCCTCGGTCGGCAGGACGTGAGCGACGCGATCGTCGGCGCCGAGCGCGGGCTGAAGGCCGTGATGGAGCGGGTGGCCCAGGTTGCCCCCACCGACGCCCCCGTGCTCATCCTCGGCGAGACGGGCTCCGGCAAGGAGGTGGTGGCGCGGTCTATCCACAGCCAATCGCGGCGGGCCAGCGGGCCCTTCCTCCGTGTCAATTGCGGCGCCATCCCGACAGAGCTCGTCGACTCCGAGCTCTTCGGCCACGAGAAGGGCAGCTTCACCGGCGCCATCGGTCATCGGAAGGGCTGGTTCGAGCGCGCCGACGGCGGCACCCTCTTCCTCGACGAGGTGGGCGGGCTCCCCGCTGCGGCCCAGGTGCGCCTGCTCCGTGTGCTCCAGGACGGCACCTTCGAGCGCGTGGGCGGTCAACAGACCCACTCCGTCGACGTGCGCATCGTCGCCGCCACCCACCGCGACATGACGATGATGGTGCGGGACGGCCACTTCCGACAGGACCTCTGGTACCGCGTCAGCGTCTTCCCGATCACCCTCCCCGCCCTCCGCGAGCGCCGGGGCGACATCCCCGCGCTCACGCGCCACTTCGCCGAGCGCGCTGGCATCCGCCTCTTCAGCCGCGCCCTCGAGGCCACCCCCGCCGACATCGAGCGCCTGTCCAATTATGACTGGCCGGGCAACGTGCGCGAGCTCGCCGCCGTCATCGAGCGCGCCGCCATCCTCGGCAACGGCCAGCGCCTCCAGGTCGAGCCCGCCTTGGGCGTCGTCGGCGTCGTCGGCGCCGTCGGCGGCTCCGGCTCGCCCAGGCCCGTCGGCGCCGAGCCCGACGACCGCGCCTCGATCGAGGCCGCCCTCCAGCGCTGCCACGGCCGCATCGAGGGCCCCTTCGGAGCCGCCGACGCCCTCGGCGTCAACCCGCACACCCTGCGGTCGCGCATGCGGCGCCTGGGCATCGAGTGGTCGCGGTTCCGGGGGACACGGTAGACCGCTGGAGGGGACCCTACCCCTCCGCCGCCGCCAGGGCGGCCGACCACTGCGCGGCGGGCTCGGCGCCGCTCCAGGCCGCTCGGCGCGCGGCGCGGAGGGCCCGGCCGACGGCGGGACCGGGGGGGAGGCCTGCGGCGAGGAGCTCGGCGCCGCCGAAGGCGGGGCGTCGGTGCCGCCCCTCGGCCTCCCACCAGGCGAGGGCCTCCGCGGCCGGGCGCCCCTGGCCGTGGAGGGCGGCGAAGCGGAGCTCGACCCCGTCGAGGGAGCCGAGGCGCTCGGCCTGATCGGCCCGGTCGAGGGCGTGCAGGCCGAGCAGGGCCAGGGCGACCCGCTCCGGGCCGTAGAGCCAGCGCCGCTGCTGCGGCAGGGCGCCGGGCACGAGGCGGAGGCGCCGTGTGCGCGCCTCGGGGGGGAGCGCGGCGGCGAGGGCGAGCCAGCCGAGGGCCGTGTCGCCGGCCGCCGAGGCGAGGTGGGCGTCGGTGAGGGCCGGGGCGAGCCGGGCGTCCTCCGCGAGGGCGGGATCGAGCGCGGCGGCGAGGCCCCAGGCCCGCAGGCGCTCCCAGGCCCCTTGGACCTGCGCCTCGCGGAGGAGGTGATCGAGCTCCCGGCCCCAGCGCTCGAGGCCGAGCTCGCCGAAGACGCCGTCGCGGAGGGCATCGGCGAGGAGGGTCGCGCTGTCGGCCTCGAGCGAGAAGCCAAAACGAGCGGCGAAACGGGCGGCCCGGAGCGCGCGGGTGGGGTCGTCCCGGAAGGAGCCGGGGTGGAGGACACGGAGCTGGCGGGCCTCGAGATCGTGCCGCCCGCCGTGGGGATCGACGAGCTCCCCCCGATCACCCACCACCCGGAGGGCCATCGCGTTGACGCTGAAGTCGCGGCGCTGGAGGTCGAGGGCGAGGGGGGCGGCGGTGACCCGCGGCAGGGCGGCGGGCCGGTCATAGACCTCGGTGCGGGCGGTGGCGAGGTCGATGTGGGCGCCGGCGGGCGCCTCCCAGCGGGCCGTCCCAAAGGCGCCGTGCTCGACGCAGCGCCCGCCCAAGGCGGAGGCGACCCGATGGCCGAGGGCGACGGCGTCCCCCTCCACCACGAGGTCGACGTCGTGGAGGGGCCGGCCGAGCAGCAGATCGCGCACGCAGCCGCCGACGAGCAGCGCGGGGAGCCCGTGCTGGGCGGCCACGGCGAGCACCCCCTCGACCGGCGCCCAGAAGGGCCCGAGGGCGGCGGGGAGGGCGGCGACGTGATCGGAACCCGGCCTCACCGACATCGTCCTCCACGATCTGCGCCTCGTCATGGGCGCCCAGCGCCGGACCTCGCCGCGGGGCTCCGAGGGTCGGATCGGCCCCTCGCTCCTGATATCGTGCTGCATCTCGGGCGCGTCGCGCCGCGGAGCCTCGGTTGAACGACAATCCCCCCGCATCGCCGCTCGATCCTCCCGAGCCGCCTCGGCGCGAGCCCGCGGCAGGAGGCGAGGTTTCGGCTGAAGGGGAGCGCGATCTCACCCCGTTGGGCGCGGAGACGCCGGCCCCCGCCCCTGAAGAGGCGGACGTACCCGAAGAGGCGGACGTACCTGCCGAGCCGGCCACCGCGGCCGAGGCCCCGGGGGAGACCCCGACGCCGAGCCCCGAGGAGCCCCCCGCCGAGCCCCCCGTCGAGCCCCCCGTCGAGCCCGAGGCCCCGGCGGCGCCGCCCAAACGAAAGAAGCTCAAGGAGGCCCCGCGCCGCTGGCGCCGCGGGCGAAAGGCGCCGCCGCCCACGCGCCTCGAGGAGCTCGTCGACAAGATCGACCGGCCGCTGCTCCTCCTCTTGCCCACCCTGATCTTCGCGCTCTGGGTCGGGCAGCTCCTCCCCTTCGTCGATGCGCAGGAGGAGCACATCCGCCCGATGGGCAGCCTCGCTTACGCCACCTTCGTCCAGCTCGCCCACAACTTCTCCTCGGGGGTGGGCTGGGAGCAGACGGTGCACCGGGGCTACGCCTCGGAGTGGCGCTGGGGCGGGCACTACACGCCGATCTTCTTCTTCACCGCCTGGCTCAGCCAGTTCTCGGCCAGCGCCTGGGCCCTCGCCCGCATCCAGGTGGTGATCGTGGGGCTCGGCGTCTACTCGTCGGCCCTGCTCGGCTGGGCCGAGGGGCGCCTCTGGGGGCTGCTCGCCGGGCTCTTGCTCTACGCAGGCTCGGCGCCGATCATCCTGATGGCCCTCGCCGACTACCAAGACCTCGTGCTGCTCCTGCCGATGCTCCCCCTCGGCTTCTGGGCGGCGCGGCACGGGGGCCCGCTCGCCTTCTTGCTGGTGGCGCTGCTGATGGGCACCACGCGCGAGGAGGCGCTGCTGCTGCTCCCCTTCATCGGCCTCGCCGGGGGCGTGGGCCCTGCGATGCTCGGCAGCCTCGTGATGATGGCCTACTTCGCCGTCTACAAGGCGATGGGCCCCCCGGGCTACCCCAACCCTCTCTACGACATCCTGACGGGGCAGATCGAGCGGGGAGACGCGATCCGCGCGTCCTGGTCGAGCTTCCCGTGGTCGATGCACGCCTTCCTCGGCGGGCCCTCGGTGCCCTGGTTCGGCCTCGCGCCGGCGGTGGCCTTGCCGGCGCTGCCGGTCATCGTCTTCCACGGGGTCGATCCGCTGAGCGTGCGCGACCTGTCGAACCCCTCGATCCACCACCTCGCGCCGCTCGTCGGCCTTCTCACGAGCGCGGCGGTGGTCGGCGTCGCCCGCCTCAGCCGCGCCGGGCGGCGGATGGCGGGGCCCCTGCTCGTCGTCATCGCCCTCGTGGCCGGCGCCTCCTGGTCCCAGTGGCAGTCGCGCCTCTCCGAGGCAGGGCTCCGCACCCGGCGGGAAGACAACCGCGCCGTGTGGAGCCTCATCCACCAGGTGCCCGAGGAGGACGTGCTGCTCGTCGATCAGCCGCTGGTCGCCGCCGTGGCCCGCCGCCGCTACGTCCTCACCCAAGACAGCCTCACCGATCCCGACGTCGCGCGCCGTATCGGCGACCGCCCCATCCGCTGGGCCATCCTCCGCGCGCCCACCTCGGGGGTGGGCGTCGCCCAGGCCGGCGGCTACGCGCTCTTCAAGGACCCTCCCCCGCCGATGCTCGAGAGCCTGCGGGCCGGGAAGTCTGGGCGGCCTTGATCCCGGGGCGCCCGGCCCCGCTCAGGGCTGGAGCACCATCACGAGCACGCCCGTTCCGTCCTCGAAGGCCTGCTCCCGGACGATGTGCTCGCCCAAGTGCCGGCGGAGGATGTCGAGCTCGGCGTCCCCGTAGAGCGCGCGGTCGATGAACAAGAAGCGCAGCCCCTCCTCGAAGAGGAGGTCGCGGCCGGGCTTCCGCTCCTCGTTCTTGATGTCCTGCTCGGCGGAGGGCGGAACCGGCTGGCCCATCGTCATCGGCAGGGCGAGGTCATCCCAGGCCTGGAGCTCGGACCGGGCGCGGACGCTGCGGTCTCGCGGGCGGAGGGTGAGGAGCTCGGGGAAGGAGGTCTGCGGGCGACCGTGAGAGACCTGGATGTAGAGCAGGTCGGCGCTCACGAGCTCCGCTCCCAGCGAGGCGAAGACCGGCAGGTTGTGGCGCTCGGTGCGGGTGAGCGAGCCGCGCCGCTCGGGGAGCACCGCCACCGCGCCCTCCACCTCGGAGGCGCGGATGAAGTCGGCCGCGGCGAGGTGGGGGGGCGTGAGCTTCGGGAAGTCGCGCCAGAACAGGGCGGCGCGCGCCCCCACGCCGAGCCCCAGGAGGCCGAGCAGGCCACAGAGCGCCAGCGGGCCCGCCCTGCGGAGGCTCGGCGGCCCCGGCGGGAGGCGCCGCTCGAGGGCGGCGAGCCCCTCCCCCGCCGCGAGCAGGAGGCCGATCGCCGCGGGCACCAGCAGCCGGCGCGGGAAGCGGATGATCAGCAGCCCCGGTAGATCGTAGAGGTGTCGGTTGAACGCGGTCAGGCCCTCGCCGA
Organism: Myxococcota bacterium; assembly: GCA_044344255.1. Classification (GTDB taxonomy): domain Bacteria; phylum Myxococcota_A; class UBA796; order UBA796; family UBA2385; genus JBIJDH01. The sequence continues at coordinate 29,082 of JBIJDH010000039.1, read as the reverse complement.
AGGCCCGGCCGGGGCCGCCGAGCCAGCCCTCGAAGACGGCCTCATGGGCCGTGCCCTCGCCGAGCGAGAGGCCGAGGAAGAGCAGGCCGGGGAGGAGCCCCACCCACCCCCGCCGCAGGCCGGGGAGCGCGAGCAGCAGCGCCCCGCCGAGCAGGAGCGAGGGGATGGCGGTGGGCGGCAGCGTGGGGTCTCGGGTGAGGGCCGGGCGGTGCTCGAGCTGCCACCAGCGCACGAGGTCGACGCTGTTGCTGCTCCGCTGGGCGGCGAGGTCGCCCACCGCCCCCATCTGCGCCGAGAAGGTGGTGAAGAGCCAGGCGAGGAGGCCGATGGCCAGCGCCGAGACGAGGAGGCCCGCTCCGAGGGCGCGGAGCCGCACCGGCCAGGGCTGCCGCTTCAGGGCGGCGAGGAGCCCCGGCAGCGCGGGGAGCGCGAAGACGACGAGGTAGACGGCCTGGTAGGGGCTCTCGAGGGCCACGAGGGCACCGAGCAGGGCCGCCCCCGCCGCCGCCCGCCCCGACGGCGCCCGTCGCGCGTGCTCCAGGGCCGCCAGCGCAAACAGCAGCCCGCCGAAGGCGAAGTGCTCGGGCGTGCCCTCCGCCACCGCGGCGAGCAGCATCGGCTGACCGAGGAGCGCCGCCCCGCAGCCGAGGCCCGCGGCCCAGGAGCCCGTCCGCGCCCGCACCCAGGTGGCCATGCCCATCGCGGTCATCCACAGCCAGCCGAGCACCGCGAGGTTCCAGCCCGCCATCGGCCCGAAGGCCCACAGGAGCGGCGAGAGCAGCACGGAGGAGGCATAGGGCAGGATCAGGGCCCAGCCGCCGAAGGGGAAGTTCATCTCCCGCGTGAAGAGCCAGGCGTTGGGCGGCACCATGCTCCGGCGCACCGTGTCGAGGCCCCAGAGGCCGCGGATCGTGTCCGACTGCGGATCTCCGATGAGGGTGCCGCCGAGGTCGGCGAGGCCCGGGCTGAGCAGGCCCACCGTGAAGGCGAGGAGCAGGAGGCCCGTGAGGAGGGCGCGCCGCGGCTCGGGGGGGAGCGGGCGCAGCTCAGGGGGGGTGGTCGGCGGGCGCGGCGGGCGCGGGGCCCGCTTCTTCGGCGGTGCCGCGGCGGTCTGGGCCTGCGCGGCGGGATCGCCCGGGCCCGCGGTCACGGACCGGCCGGCAGAGGCATGGTGCTGCCCCAAGCGGGCATCCGCGCGCCCTCCGGCACCGCCGAGCGGGGGATCGCGTAGACGCTCGCCGAGAAGGCCTTCCAGGTCACCGTCGTCGCCGGCGGCCACTGCGCGTCCACCCAGGCGTCCATCTGCGGGCGGGCAGTGGCGTTCGGATCGTAGAGCTGCTTGGCCGAGCTCGCGACGTAGCCGATCGGCGCGTCCCCGCTGCACTCCTGGTCGAGGATGGTGAGGCACTGACGGTAGGCGGCCTCGTTGGCTTGGGTCGGGCAGATCCGATCGGGGCAGTAGCGCATCCCGGCCATGAACACCGACTCGCGGAGGGGGCAGGCCACCGCCGTACCCTCGGGGAAGGTGCTGCGCAGGGCCTCGGCGACGAGGATGGTCCCGATCTCGTCATCGCTCAGGTGAGGGGCGTTCCGCAGCCAGGCCCGGGCCTCCCAGGCGCTGCCAATACACGGGAGCGCCAGGGCCAGCGTCAACAGGCCCGACGGCCAGCGGAGGCGCCGGCCTCGGACATGGAGCGGGCGCGCCTCCAAGCGCCGCGCGACCAGCGCCTCGACCAGACCGAGCGGCCCCAGCAGCCCGCGGGCGACGAGCAGGGCCACGAAGGGCAGCAGGTTGCTCGCGTAGCGGGCCGGTGCCCCCGCCGCGGCCAGCACCGGCAGGGGCGCGAGGCAGAGCAACAACGGCAAGCCGATTGAGAGGTCGGTCAGCCGTCGCCAGCCGCCTCGTTTCACCCAGAAGGCGCCCACCAAGGGCGCGCACAGCGCCCCGAGCCCGACGCCGAAGACCCCGAGCCAGGCCGCGGTGGGCGACCAGCGCGTGAAGAGGGCCCGCATCATCGGGACCTCGATGTAGCCCACCGCCGTCGCCACAGAGCGGTCGATGGCGCCTACCATGCCGCTCTTCAGCTTGGCGAGCGAGTCGTCCACCGAGCCCACCGCCCCGCCACCGCGGTAGCCGGGGGCGATGCCGTTGGCGATGTCCTCGACGAAGCGGTCGAGGTTCGGCACCGGGTAAACGAACAGCAGCCCGCGCACCGCGAGGGCCACCCCGGCCGCGTAGAGCAGCACGGCGCCGAGCTTCTTCCACGGCCCCGGCCCGGCGGCCAGCGCCATCAGCACGAGCATCGGCAGCGCGTAGGGGAGGGTCGTGTAGTGCACGCCCATCGTGAAGCCCATGAACAGGCCCGCCGGCAGGGCCAACCACCACACCCGCGTCGCCACGAGGCAGAAGAAGAAGCCCGCCGGCAAGAGGCTCGCCACCACGATGTCGACGCCGAAGCGCTGCGAGGACAGGCAGAGGTGCTCGGTCGAGAGCGCGAGGCCCGCCGCCAACAGCCCCACCGAGCGGCTCCCGCCGAGGCGGCCGATCCCGTAGACGGACAGGGTGAGGAGCACGAGCAGCAGCCGATTCCCGAGGTGCCCGGCCAGGGCGACATCGGGGATGAGCTCCATCGAGACGGACAGGAGGAGGAGCCAGCTCGGGAGGCGGTGGTGGTCGAGCTCCGTCCACCGCCCGGCGTGCACGAGGTTGGCGTTCCGCGCCCACTCCCCGGCGTCCGGCCCGTCGAGCAGGCGATCCCGCGGCCCGCCCCACCAGGGCGGCGGCGCCGACTCCAGGCCCGGCACGATCCCGCCGCGGGGCCAGGCCATCCACAGGAGCGCGCCCAAGAAGAGGAGCGGCGCCAGCTCCTCGAAGATCCGCCAGGCCAGAGCCAGCCGCGGGCGCTCCGCCACGCGCGGGCGCTCCGCCTGGGGAGGCGCGGCGGCGGCGGGCGAGGGTGGGGCCGGGGTCAAGGGGCGGGCGGGCGCTCAGCCCCCGATGGTATCCCGGAGCGGCGCCCTCGGGCCCGACCCCCAGCGGCGCGGCTCAGAGGATGCCGTACTCCGGACCCTCTCCGCCCTGCGGCGGCACCCAGGTGATGATCTGGTAGGGGTCGCGGATGTCGCAGGTCTTACAGTGGACGCAGTTCGAGAAGTCGACGCGGAGCTCTTTCCGCTGCCGCTCCTCGTTGAACACCATGTTGTAGACCTGGGCCGGACAGAAGCGCTCGCAGGGGTTGCCGAACTCCTCGACGCAGCGCGTGGCGCAGATCTCGGTGTCCTGCACGAGCAGGTGGCAGGGCTGGTGCTCGTCGTGCTTGGTGCCCGACAGGTAGACGTCGGTGAGCTTGTCGACCAGGTAGACGTTGTCGTAGGGGATGTCGCTGCGCTCGGGGTAGCCCTTCGAGCCGTGGATGGCGCTCGTACGCTGCATGTAGGCGTAATCGGGCTTGAAGGGGATGACGTCCTTGCCCGGGCCGAAGACCATCTGGAGGCCGGCCTTGAAGAGGCCGCCCAGGAGGCCGTTCTCAAAGACCTGGTGGAAGTTCTTGGCCGGCTCCATCTCGGTCTTGACCCAGGAGGCGTCGAGGCGCTCCTTGTAGGTCTTGAGCACCGCCTCGGAGGCGTCGCCCTTCTTCATGGCCTCGAAGGCGGCCTCCGCGGCCAGCATCCCGCTCTTCATCGAGAGGTGGATGCCCTTGATGCGCATCGGGTTGAGGAAGCTCGCCGAGTCTCCGACGATCATCGCGCCGTTCGCGTACAGCTTGGGGATGCTGGCCCAGCCGCCGGTGGTCACCGTCTTGGCGCCGTAGCGGATCACCTTGCCGCCCTTCAGCTTCTTGGCGATGTAGGGGTGCATCTTCAGCTTCTGAAGGAGATAGTGCGCGTCCATCGCCGGGTCTTTGGCGTTGAGGCCGACCAGGAGGCCGATGGCGATGCGGTCTCCGCCCAGCGTGTAGAGGAAGGCGCCGCCGAAGGTCTCGAAGCCCAGCGGGTAGCCCATGGTGAGCGTCACCTCGCCCTTCTTCACGGTGCCCGGCGGCAGCTCGAGCACCTCCTTGACGCCGATCTCATAGGCCATCGGCTGGCAGTCCTTCGTGAGGCCCGCCTTGACCATCAGCTTCCGCGCGAGGTGACCGCGGGGGCCCTCCCCGAGGATCGTGACGGGGCTCTCGAGGTCGTAGCCAGCCTCGAAGTTGTCCTTGGGCTCGCCGTGAGAATCGATGCCCTTGTCGCCACAGCGCACGCCGCGGACGGCGGTGCCGTCTTCGTTCCAGAGGAGATCCGCCCCGGCGAAGCCGTTGAAGATCATCACGCCCTTCTCCTCGGCGATGCCGGCCAGCCACTTCTGGAAGCGGCCGATGGAGATGATCGGCGAGCCGTGATCGGCCATGCCAGGGGGCATCATCGGGCCCTTGTGGGCCATCTTCTCGGTGAGGAAGACCATCTCTTCGTCTTCCACCCAGCGCTCGAGCGGGAAGTCGTCCCGGGTGCGCCAGTCGGGGATGAGCTCCTCGAGGGCCCGAGGGTCCATCACGGCGCCGGAGATGCCGTGGGCGCCGATCTCGGAGGCCTTGTCCATCAGGGCGATGGTGGGCTCCTTGATCTGCTTGTCCTCGGGCGCGGTCTCGTTGTGCTTGGCGATGAGGTTCATCAGGTGGATGGCCCCGGCGAGGCAGGCGGGGCCGCCGCCGACGAACAGGCAGTCCACCGGCATGGACTCCCGCTCGATCTCCACCGCGCTCTCATCGCCGCCCGCGAATGCACCAGACATGACCGACTCCTTCGAACCTTCAGCTTCGGACCCGCGACGCGGCGCCCACGGCGACCCCGCAGGCCCCGAAGGGGGGAGCCCCGCTAACACGATGGATGAAGGCGAGCGCTCCGCGCGTTGCTCGGAGGCCGGTTCGGCGCTACCAGGATCCCCCTCGGCCTCTGGCCTCGCCCTCGAATTCTCTCGCTCTGGACGCCCCTTGACCACCGCCCCTCGCAGCCCGGATTCGAGTCAGGCCCGGCACTCTCCGTGGAAGTACGGCTTCTTCACCGTCATCACGGTCGTCTGGGTCATCGCAGACCAGTGGACCAAGATCTGGGTCCGCTCCAACCTGCGGCTCTACAAGGACGAGATCCAGGTCATCGACGGCTTCTTCTCGCTCATCCACGCCGAGAACCCCGGCGCCGCCTTCGGCCTCGGGGCGGGCTCGCCCTACGCCATGGCCATCTTCGGCGTCTTCACCGTCGTCGCGATGTTCGTGCTGCTCAAGATGCTCTCCGAGCTGCCGGCCAACGACCGCTTCCAGAACGCGGCCCTCGCGCTCATCACGAGCGGCGCGATCGGCAACGCCATTGACCGGGTGGACAAGCAGAAGGTCACTGACTTCTTGCGGGTCTACACCAACCACCCCTCGGCGCAGGCCAAGCTCGAGGCCTGGTTCGGCACCTCAGAGTGGCCGGCCTTCAACGTCGCTGACGCCGCCATCGTGATCGGCCTCGGGATGTTCGGCATCTTCTACCTCTTCCTCCAGAAGGACCAGGAGGGCCTCGAGCCCGATCCCCCGAGCAAGGCCCTCGCCGACGGCGCCCCGACCGACGGTCCCGAAGGGCGCTCCGCAGAGAAGGGGGACGGCCCCGCCTGATCAGGCCCCCGAGCTCTGCCTCCAGGTGCGGAAGAGCAGCAGGGTCCACAGCTTGAGGCCGTGATCCTGGGCCCCAGAGAGGTGCTCGGTCATCAGGCGTCGCACGGTGCCGGGCACGAAGAGCTCGGCGTCCTCCTCACAGACGGCCTCGATCTGCTCGCGGAGGAACTCCGCCCCGCCGCCTCGGAGCCACTGCGAGAGCGGGTTCGGGAGCGAGCGCTTCGGCCGGTTGACGAGCTGCTCCGGCAGCCGCCGGCCGAGCAGCTCCCGCAGCGGCCACTTGGTGACGAAGCCGAGGCCCCGCGGGTGCACCTTCATCACGCTCGGCAGCCCGGCCAAGAGCTGGAGGAAGGCGCGGTCGAGCAGCGGGTAGCGGATGTCGGCCCCGGCGTGGGCGCCCATGCGGTCACTGCGGGCGAGGCTGTCTTCGGGCAACCAGCCGCGCTGCCAGACGTGGAGGATGTCGTTGATCGGGTCGCTGTGGACCTCCTCGTAGAGGGGATCGAGCACGGTGTGCCGGATGCCGGGGCGGACGAGGCCGGGGTCGCGCAGGAGATCGACCCGCTCCGCCGAATGGAAGACCCGGCTGCCGCCGATGCTGCGGTCTCGCCCGAAGTGGGCGGGGGAGGCAGCCAGATCGTGCCGACCCAAGCGCCGCACCACCGAGGCCACCGCCCCACGCATCGCCGAGGGCGCGTGACCGAGCATCCGGGCCCGCCGGATCCGCTCGGCCATGGTGTCGAGGCCGCGGCCGCCCAGCACCTCATCGCCGCCGTCACCGGAGAGGATCACGCGGGCGTGCGGGGTCACCGCCTTGAACAGCAGATGCTGGAGCACCGAGGCCGCCGAAGGCAGGGGCGCTCCCATCGCCGCGGTGCAGTCGAGGAGCCCATCGACCACCGCCTTGTGCTCGAGGCGCAAGAGGTGGTGCTCGGCGCCGAGCATGGTCGAGACCCTCCCGGCGAAGGAGCTCTCGTCGGCCGGGTCGTCGGCCAGGGCCACGGTGAAGGCGAGCGGGTGCGGGTTGAGCGCGGCGGCGTGGGCGAGGATGGCGCTGGAGTCGAGGCCACCGGAGAGCAGCACCGCCACCGGGCTCCCCCGCGGGCAGCGGCGCTCCACGGCGCGGCCGAGGGCCTGATCGATGCGGTCGAGGGTCTCGCGGGTGTCCGGGGTCGGCGCGTCGGGGGCGGACCAGCGCGGCCGCCACCAGCGCTCCGTCCGCTCGCCCGAAGCGTCGACCCGCACGAGGTGACCGGAGGGGACGGAGGAGACGTCGCGCAGCAGGGTGCGGGGGGCGTGGAGGTAGCGGAAGGAGAGGTACTCGGCGAGGTGGTCGGTGGCGAGCGTACGGCTCACCCAGGGGAGATCGAGCAGGGGCGGGATCTCGGAGGAGAAGGCGAAGCGCCCGCCCGACCGCGCCCAGTGCAGGGGGCGCGTGCCGACACCATCGCGGGCCAGCCACAGCACCTGCTCCTTCCGCTCCCACACGACGAGGGCGAAGGCGCCGTCGAGCTCGTCGAGGGCGGCGGGGCCGCGGCGCCGCCAGAGCTCGTCGAAGGTGCCGGCCCCCTTCTCGAAGAGGGAGCCGTCGATGAGGGCCACGATGTCGTCGGTCTCGAGGAGGTCGGGCCCGCGGCGCCGCTCCCCGGCGAGCACGAAGGACTGCACGGAGAGGGCGGCCGGTCCGCCCACGAACGCCGCGCGCTCGTCCGGACCCCGGTGGGCGAGGGCGGCCGACAGCCGGGCCACCTGCTCCGACTCCGGGGGCTCCCCGCGAAAATGCACCACACCGCAGACGCCGCTCAAGATCCCTCCCTTCGCCGCAGCCCTCGGGAGCCCCCCAGAGCCCCCGAGCCCCACGAGCGCCACAGCCTGCCGACCGCGCCCCCAGGTTAGCGCAGGAGGGGGTGTCGATGCGAACCCGGAACGCGATGTTGGCCGCTGGGGTGGTGACCCTGGCCTCGATGGGTGTGCTCGCCTGGCGGCTCGAGGCCCAGGGCCCCGCAGCCCCCCCGAGGGACATCGTGCTGGTGGTCATCGACACCCTGCGGGTCGACCACCTCTCCGCCTACGGCTACCCGCGGCCCACCACGCCGCGCCTCGCGGCCCTCGCGGCGCAAGGCAGCCGCTTCGACCACGCCTACGCCCAGTCCGGCTGGACCCTCGCCTCCTTCTCGAGCCTGCTCACGGGCACCTACTTCCACGAGCACCGGGTCGGCCGAGACTCCCGCCGCCACGACCAGGTCGGCTGCCTCACGGATGACTTCGAGACCCTCCCCGAGCTCCTCAAGGGCCAGGGCTACAGCACGGCTGCCTTCGTGAATAACACCTTCCTGGCTCCGGAATTCGGGCTTGTCCAGGGTTTTGACCGCTACGACTACGCAGGCGCCACCAACCAGGCCCACCGCAGCGCCAAGGCCACCGTCGAGGCGGCGCTCTCCTGGATGGATGCCCAGCCCGGGCCCACCTTCACCCTCCTCCACTTCATGGAGCCGCACCTCGACTACGCGCCGCCCCCCGAGACCGCGGGCGCCTTCACCACCGGGCCCCGCCCGGACTCCCTGCGCATGGACGGCTCGGACAACCCCTTCAGCAAGCTGCAGCTCGGCGCGCCGCCCCCCGAAGCCGCCGTGCAGGACTACATCCGCGCCCTCTACGACGAGGAGATCCTCGCCGCCGACCAAGGCCTCGGCCAGCTCGAGGACGGGCTCGAGGCCCGCGGCCGCCTCGCGGGCGCCCTCCTCGCGGTCACCGCCGACCACGGCGAGGAGCTCTGGGAGCAGGGGGGCTTCGAGCATGGCCACGCGCTCTGGAGCGAGCTCACGCGGGTGCCGCTCGTGCTCGTCGGCCCGGGCGTGCCCGAGGGGCCGGTGGGCACCGTCGTCGAGCACGTCGACCTCTTCCACACCCTGGCCCTCGCCGCCGGGGCGCTCCCGCGCTCGACCAGCCACGGCGCCGACCTCCGCGAGATCCCCGCCGATCAGCCCGGCCGCACCGGCCTCTCCGAGAACTGCCTCTACGGCCCGCCCTGCCTCTCGATCACCGACGGTTCACGCCGCCTCGTCTACAACCCCCTCGACCAGCTCACGAGCCTCTGGGCCGTCGAGGGGAGCCACGAGGTCCACCGCCTGGAGGGGGCAGCGTCCGAGGCCGCGCTCTCCGACCTCGGCGCCACGCTGCGGGCCCGGCGCGGCCACCTCGGTGTCATCGACGCCGCCGCCCCGCGCTCCCTCTCGTACGACACCTTTGAGAAGCTGGCGGCGCTCGGCTACATGGCCGAGGTCGAGCCCCAGCCCGGGGCCGCGGGAGGCGACCCCTGTGCCCGCGCGCCCGGCCGCTGAGCCGCGCCCCTACCGCCGCCGCATCCCGCGGAGGAAGCGCAGCACCCGCGTCTCCTGGGTGGGATCGGTCTCTCGGACGAGCGTGGCCTCGAGCGCGACCCGGGCCTCCTCCACTCGGCCGAGCTCGGCGAGCAGCAGGCCGCGGCTGCGCTGCTCATCGAGCTCATCGGGGCGCAGCACGAGGTTCCGCTCCACCGCCCGCAGCACGCCGTCGAGGTCGCCGCGGCGGGCGTAGCTGCCCTTCAGGTTGTTGTTCACCCGCGCGAGGATGGCGTCGGCGCCCACCGGGGCGATGAAGCGGGCCCAGGCCTCGGGATCGACGTCCTGGGCCCCCGCCATCTGATGCAGGCGGCTCCGCAGGCCCTCCTCCCGCAGCACGGCGCCGCCGTTGAAGGGGTCGAGCCAGAAGCGCGGATCGGCCCCCCGCGGGCTGACGACGAAGTGCCCGGGGAAGCTGACACCGTCGATCTCGACGCCGAGCCGCCGCGAGACCTCGATGACCACGATGCAGAGCAGGATCGGGAGCCCCCGCCGCCGCTCGAGCACCGAGGGCAGGAGCGAGTTGCGGGGGTGGTCGTACTCGGCCTCGTCTCCTTGGAGCTTGAGCTCGCTGAAGAGCTTGTGATTGAGGCGGGCGATGAAGCCATAAAGATCGGCGCCCGGGGGGACGAAGATCGAGGCCGCGAGGCGGTCGAGCGCCGTGAGGACCCCGGCGGGCTCGCCGCCGTCGAGCTCCTCCACCGCCAGCAGGGCCGCGCCCTCGTCGAGGGCGAGCCGGTCTTCCGCGCAGGCCGCCGCGAGGGCCGCGCGCGCCTCGACGCGGTTCATAGGCTCACCGACGCGTGCTCGGCCGCCAGCATCCCACAGGCCGAGGCCCGCCCGCGGCCCACCGAGAAGCGGCGGACGACGGGGGCGCGCAGCACCTGGAGGGCGTCGATGAAGGCGTTACGCTCGTCATCATCGGCCCGCTCGAAGCCGCCGGGGCGATCGTCATTGACGTCGATGAGGTTGAGCCGCATCGGCAGGTCACCGAAGTGGGCCTGCAGGGCCTCCACCTCGTCGGCGCCGCTGTTGATCCCCTTCATGAGCACCCAGGCGAGGGTGACACGGTCGCCGCTGCGCTCGGCCACCCGCCGCAGCACGGCCGCGAGCTCGGGGAGCGCGCTCCGCCCCGCCACCGGCAAGAGGCCGAGCCGCTTCTCGGCCACCGCCGAGGTGAGCGAGACGAAGAGGCGATACGGGTGTCCCTCCTCGGCGTAACGCTGGAGCGACGGGAGCAGGCCCACCGTCGAGATGCTGATGCCCTCGGCCCGGACGCGCCCGCCACAAGGGTGGCTGAGCACCCGGGCAGCGGCGATGACGGCGTCGTAATTGTGGAAGGGCTCTCCCTGGCCCATGAACACCGCCCCGGTGACCCGCCCCGGCGCCTCGTCGCGCACGGCGAGGAAGCAGCCGACGATCTCGTGGGCGCTCAGGTTGCGGTCGAGGCCGAGGCGCCCGGTGGCGCAGAATACGCAGCCCATCGCGCAGCCCACTTGGGAGCTCAGGCAGACGCTGAAGCAGCCCGGCTTGTGGAGGGGGATGCGCACCGCCTCGACCTTCTTGCCATCGGCGAGGGCGAAGAGGTAGCGCACGCTGCCGTCGCCCTCGTCCTCCACCCGCTCCACCACGGCGGGGCGGTCCCAGCGGGCCTGGCTCCGCAGCCGCTCGCGCAGGGCCTTGTGGACGGGGCGGGCCATGCCCTCGAGGTCCGGCCGGCCCTCGCTCACAAGCCAGGCCAGCACCCGCCGCGCCTCCGGCTCGGTGATGAGGTCGGCGCCCAGCGCGAGGCAGAGCGCAGGGGGCGTGAGGCCGAGGAGGGGGATGCGATCCATGGCGTGGGCCCTACCCGAAAACGAGGCGCCGCGCCGCCGCCCAGGTCAGGCCGGGGCCGGCGAGCGGCGGGAGGTTAGCGGTTCCGCCGCGCTCGCGCCGGAGGGAGCCACCATGTCCGACCCCACGCCACCTCCCACCCTCGCGCCCACTCCCCCGGGGAGCGACCCCGCCGAAGGAGGGCCAGAGGTGATCGTGCTCGGCGCCGAGGGGCGCATCGGCGCCCTGCTGATGGGCATGACGCAGGGCCCCTGGCAGCCCGTCGCCGTCACCCGGCGCCACGACCCTGTCGGCCTCCACGCCCCCGGCCCCCCGCGGCCGATCGTCGTCTGCACCCGCAACGACGACCTCGAGGCCGTGCTCGACCGCGTCCACCCGAGCCGCCACGCCGACCTCGTCCTCGTCCAGAACGGTGTCGTGCGGCCCTGGATGACCGCCCACGGCGTGTCCGGCGCCACGGTGGGGGTGCTCTGGGTGGCGGTGGCGGCCCGCGGGGACTCCCCCATCGCGGGCGGCACCAGCGCCTTCGCCGGCCCCTGGGCGGCGACCGTCGCCGAGATGATGGACGCCCACGGCGTCGCCGCCCGGGCGGTGAGCGAGCCCGCGCTGCACACCGAGGTGGCCGTCAAGCTCGCCTGGATCTGCATCTTCGGCCTGCTCGGCGAGGCCCTGCGGCGGCCTGTCGGCGAGATCGCGCTCGACCACCGCGACCTCGTCCTGGCCCTCGCCGCCGAGCTCACCCCCCTCCTCCGCCGCGAGCCCGGCCTCGACCTCGACACCCCGGCCCTCGTCGAGCGCCTGCTCGTGTACAGCGCGGCCATCGCCCCCTGGCCCGCCCGCCTCCGCGAGTGGCCCTGGCGCAACGGCTGGCTCTTCGCCGCCGCCGCCCGACAGGGGATGGAGCTACCGCTGCACGCCGAGTGGGCGGCGAAGGTGGGCTTCTCTCCCGCGGGGCCGCTCCCGGGGTAGGCGCGGGCGCTCAGCGGCGGGAGGCCATGGCGACGGCGGCCTGGGTCCACTCGCCGCCGGTGAGGCTGCGGTCTTTGACGGCCTTGGCCTGCTCGTCCTGATCGGCGGCGTCCAGGGCGATACGAGCGCCCAGCTGGGCGACGAGGTCCTTGTGGTCGGTGTTGGCGGGCAGGGCGGCCTCGGTGCCGGTCTGAAGCTCCCCGAAGGCGACCTTTCCGTCGCGGCTGCTGTCCATCTGGCCAAAGCGGGTGGTGGCGGCGGCGCTGACGGCGGCCGGGTCGTCGCCGCGTTGGGAGCCCGGGGCGATGGCGGCGAGGGTCTGCTCCTCAAAGGCCTGGAACTCCTCCCAGGTGACGGCGCCGTCTTTGTCCTGGTCGAGCTTCGCCACGAGGGCCTCGGCCACGCCGTCGAGCTTGGCGCCGCGGAAGAACTCCCCCTCGGCGAGGCCGATGCGCTTGTCGAGGTAGGCCTTGAGCTGGTCGCGGGTGAAGGCCATGCCGGCGGAATCGGTGTTGTTGTCGGCCTTGCCGGCGATGCGGTTGAAGACGCGGCCGATGGGGCCGGCCACCGCCTTGGCGGGGGCGCGGGTGTCATGGATGGGCATGGGGAGCTCCAGCGGTGGAGCCGAAGCCTACCACCGGCAGCGGCGCCGCGCCTCACTCCGCCTCGACGCCGCCGGTCCACTCGCTGAAGAAGTCAATCCGCCGCCGATCGGTGCTGGCGGGGCGGGCGCGGGGGCGGGCCCACTCCCGGAGGTCTTTGAGCTGGTCGTCCATCGTCACGGCGAGGGGGATCATCTCGCGGGCCGCGTCGAGGAGGTCGTCCGACTCGAGCTCCCGGCCATCGGCGAAGGCGGCGAAGAGGGCGGAGACCACCACCTGCTCGAGCTCGGCGCCGCTGAAGCGCTCGGTCTCCTCGGCCACCTGGGTGAGCTCGAAGCGGACGGGGTCGCGGCCACGGCGGCGGAGGTGGATGTCGAGCACGCCGAGCCGCTCGTGCACATTCGGGAGGTCTACGAAGAAGATCTCGTCAAAACGGCCCTTTCGGAGGAGCTCGGGCGGGAGGATGCGCACCTCGTTGGCGGTGGCCACCACGAAGACCGGCTTCTGCTTCTCCTGCATCCAGGTGAGGAAATATCCGAAGGCCTGTCCGCCGCCGCCGCGGTCGGCCCCCGACAGGAAGCCCTTCTCAATCTCGTCGATCCAGAGGACCACCGGGGCGAGGCTCTCGGCCACGCGCACGGTCTCGCGGAGGCTGTCCTCCTCCCGGCCCCCCGATTGGAACAGGGCCGCGACGTCGAGGCGGAGCAGGGGGAGCTGCCAGAGATCGGCCACCGCCTTGGCCATGAGTGACTTTCCGCAGCCCTGCACGCCGAGGAGGAACATGCCCCGCGGCTCGGGGAGGCCATAGACCCTCGCCTTCGCGCTGAAGCCGAGGCGGCGCTGCTCGAGCCACTGCTTGAGGTTGTCCATCCCCCCGACGTCACGAATGGAGCCGCCGGCCTCCCAGAGCTCGAGCACGCGGCTGCGGCGGATGGCCTGCCGCTTCTCCTCAATCAGCGACTGGAGATCATCATCGGTGAAGCGCCCGCCGCCGAGCAGGATGCGGGCGTAGAGGCGCTTCGTCTCGTGCTCGGTGAGGCCGAGGGAGCCCTTCACGAAGCGCTCGAAGCGCTCGGGGGGCACCTCGATCTGCTGGTTCTTGAGCAGCACCGTGAGCAGCCGCGAGACCTCCTCGCGGTCAGGCAGGGGCACGTCGAGCACCACGAGCTCCTTCGAGAGCTCCTCGGGCACCGACGGCCGGCTCATCAGCATGACCACGGCCTGCCGCTTCGGGCCGAGGCGCTGGGCCATGTCACGCAGGCGCCGCACCACCAGCGGATCGGAGAGGAAGGGGTGAGGGTCGAGCAGGAGGAAGAGGGCGGGCTCGCCGGTGGCTTCGATGGCCTGGAGCGCGAGGCCGAGGCCGGCGGTCTCGGGCCGGAGCTTGCCGTCCGGGCCCTCGAGGCCGCGGGTGCTCGACCACCGATAGAGCGCGAGCTTCTCCTCGCTGGCCACCTTGCCGAGGGCCTTCTCGACGCGGGCCTCCTCGTGGCTGAGCAGGGCGACGAGCGGATACCGCGCCCGCACCAGCAGCCCGATACGCTGCAGCAGCTCCTTCACGCGACCCCCAGACCAGGAACCAAGGGACCGCGGCGCGCCGGCCGGGCGCGGCTCCGGCAGGCCAGGGGCGTCAGGGGGGCGGCGGGGAGCTTCATGCGGGCCTCGGCTCGGGGGGCAGCCCCCGCTCTAACGCCGTGGTATCTCCGCGGCGCCCAGGCGGTCTCGGCGGAGGGCGAGGCGGCCCGCGTCGATCCGGCCACCCTCTGGCGGAAGCGCAAGAAGTGGGAGAGCGAGCCCGGCTGACCTGCTCGTTCTCCCCTATTCGTTCTCCCCTATTCGTTCTCCCCTATTCGTTCTCCCCTATTCGTTCTCCTCGCTCACCTCCGCCCCGCGCTCCTTCAGCCACTTCCGCATCTCATCCTTGTCGAGGGACTTCTCGAGGGCGGCCTCGGGATCGATGACGTCCTCCACCACGAGGCGGCGGAGGCTGGCGTCCATCGTGATCATGCCCTTCGACTTGCCCTGGGCGATGAAGCCGCCGATCTGATGGGTCTTCCCCTCGCGGATGAGCGACGAGAGGGTCGGATTTCCGAACATGACCTCGATCGCCGCCACGCGCCCCCCCTTCTTGCGGCGGAGGAGCTGCTGGGCCAGCACCGCCTTGATCACCCCGGAGAGCACGCCGCGCACGCCCTCCTGGCGCTCGGAGGGGAAGACGTTGATGATGCGGTCCATCGTCTTGCTGGCCGAGTTCGTATGCAAGGTGCCAAAGACGAGCAGCCCCGTCTCGGCGGCGTTGAGCGCCATCTCGATGGTCTCGAGGTCGCGCATCTCGCCCACGAGGATGCAGTCGGGGTCTTCGCGCACGGCGGCGCGCAGCGCGGGGGTGAAGCCCTTGCTGTGGGGGCCGATCTCCCGCTGGCTCACGAGGGCCTTTCGGTTCTCGTGGACAAACTCGATGGGGTCCTCGATCGTGACGAAGTGCATCGCCCGGTTCATGTTCATCTCGTGGATGATGCCGGCGAGGGTGGTCGACTTGCCCGAGCCCGTCGGCCCCGTCACCAGCACGAGCCCGCTCCGCATCTTGGCGATGCGGTGCACAGACTCGGGCATGCCGAGCTGCTCGAGGGTCATGATCTTGGTCGGGATGATCCGGAAGACCGCGCCCATCCCGCGCTCCTGCTTGAACAGGTTGACGCGGAAGCGCGCCAGTCCGGGCACCTCGTAGGCGAAGTCGGTGTCTCCGAGCTCGACGTAACGCTTCCAGAGGTGCGCCGGCGCGATGGGCTCGATGAAGCGCTTGAAGTCGTTGTCGTCGAGCAGCCGGTAGCGGATGGGCTCAATGCGGCCCGATAGACGAAAGATCGGCGGGCGGCCCACGGAGAGGTGGAGGTCACTCGCGCCGCGGTCCTGCATGAGCTGCAGGAAGCGGTCAATCAGGTTCGCAGGCCCTCGGGGGGCTTTGGCGGGGGTGGACATCGGCGGTTCCAGGGGTACCGAGAGGGGATGACGAGGGTGTTGCGGAGAGGGCGGGCGGCTCGTTCAGGGGGCGGCGGGCGCAGCCTCGGGGGGCGCGTCCTCCCCCGAGCGCTCAAGGAAGCCCGGCGCGCACATCCCCGCGAAGTTCTCGGGGTTCACCGCGCGGGACCACGCGGCCTCCGGGGTGATGATCTGGGCCTCGACGAGGTCCTGGAGCGCCATGTCCACCGTGCGCATCCCCGCCCGACGCCCGATCTGCATGAGCCCGGGGATCTGAAAGGTCTTGTTGTCGCGGATGAGGGTGCTCATGCTGAAGGTGTTCTTCAAGAGCTCGAACACGGCCACTCGGCCGGGCTGGTCATTCCGCTGGATGAGCGACTGACAGACAATCCACTTCAGCGACTCCGAGAGGCCCATCCGCACCTGGGCCTGCTCCTCGGGCGGGAAGCTCTGGATGAGGCGCTCGATCGTCTGGATCGCGCTCGTGGTGTGCATCGTCGCGATGACGAGGTGGCCCGTCTCCGAGGCCTCGAGGGCCATCCGCATCGTCTCGGGGTCGCGGAGCTCGCCCACCATGATGACGTCGGGGTCTTCCCGCAAGGCGCCCCGCAGCGCGCGGGCGAAGCTCTCGGTGTGCTTGCCCACCTCGCGCTGGTTGACGAGCGCGCTCTTCACCGGGTGGACAAACTCGATGGGGTCCTCGAGGGTGATGATGTGGGTGGCCCGGCTCTCGTTGATGAGGTTGATGATCGCGGCGAGGGTGGTGGACTTTCCCGAGCCGGCGGGCCCGGAGACCACGATCAGGCCTTGGTGGTAGTCGAGCAGCTCGGTCAGTCGCCCGGGCAGGCGGATGTCCGAGAAGGTGGGCGGCGTGTTCGGGATGATACGGAAAGACGCGCAGATCCCCTTCCGCTGCCGATAGGCGTTGACCCGGTACCGCCCGACCTCCGGGATGGCGTAGCAGAGATCGACCTCTCCGTTCTCTTCCAGCAGGCCAGCCTGTCGCGGCGTCAGCAGGGCGCCCACCGCCTTCGCCGTCGAGGGGGCCGGCAGGGCGGGCCAGCCCTCGATGCGGCTGAGCTGCCCGTTCCGCCGCATGATCGGCGGCTCGCCCACGCTGATGTGCAGGTCGCTCGCCCCCTGCTCGCGGGCCTGGGCGAGCAGCTTGTCCACGGGGTTCGTCAGGGTCTCGCTGGTCTTTCCGACCGCCGAGGCGTCTTTGCCCTCGTGCTTGAGGTGGAGCCGCTCGCTCATCGCTCGGCCCACCTCGGCGGCGCGGGTGCGCACCTCGAGGCTGGTGTCCTTGTCGGCGACGTGCTGGAGGTAGGGCAGCAGGCGCGCGTCATCGAAGCTGGCGAAGGCCCGCACCACCTCGAGGCGCACCTCGGGGCGAGGGTCGCGGAGGTTGGCGACGAGCGGCTTGAGCGCCGTGGGGGAGCCGATGCGGGCGAGGGCGTCGATCGCGGCCCAGCGGGCGTCCTCATCCTTCAAGGCCTCGACGAGCGCTGGCACGGCGCGCTCGTCCTTCAAGCGGCCGAGGGTGTCGCAGGCGGTGATGCGCAGCCACCAGTCCGGCGCCGAGAGCAGCTTGACGACCGGCGGCACCACCCGCGGATCGTTGAATTGTTCGGCCAGCACGAGGGCGGAGGTGCGGATGGCCTCGTCCTGGTGGTCGAGGAGGGCGAGGGCGGGCTCGAGGAGCTGGTCGCCGAAGGTCTGGAGCGTCTCGAGGATGCGGGTGCGCAGCCAACCGACGAGGTCCTTCGAGAAGACGAGGATGTCATGGAGCACATCGGCGGGCGTCCCCGTGGCGAGGAGGATCTGCACGCTCAGCCGGCGCGTGGCGTCCTCCCCCTCTCCAAGCAGCGAGAGCATCCGCTCGCGCATCTTGGCGGGCTCGAGGCGGGCCTGGTGGCGGAGGTACTGGGCCGCCTTCTCGCGGGCCGAGGCGTCGCCGTGGGCGAAGCGGTCGATCATCAGCCCGATCACACGCGGGTCGGGCAAGGCGATGATCGCCTCGAGGGCCGCCGCCGCGACCTCCTGATCGGGGTCCTTCGCGACGGTGAGGAAGAGCTCCATCTGCGTCTTGGCGAGGCCGTCCTGCGCGAGGCCGCGCACCGCCGTGAGGCGCACGGGCGGCGAGCCCTCGGTGGCGGCCCGCACCAGCCACTGTTCGCGGGAGGCCCCGCGCAGGTTCATCGCCATCTCCCAGGCGAGGCGCGAGCGGCGCGAATCGGCGTCGCGCATCAGGCCCTCGAGGGCCTTGTTCACCACGGCGTCGTCGAGGCGCGGGATGAGGCGGGCCACGAAGGTGCGGGCGTGGCTGGTCTGGTCGATGAGCTCTCCAAAGAGCGTCTGGACGGCCTTGAGGTCAGCCCCGTCGAGGAAGCGCTCCACGCCGGCCTGCCGAACGGCGGCGTCCCGCTGCCAGAGCAGCGGGATGGCGGCGATCGGCTTGATCCCAGAGTCTTTCAGCTCAGCGATGATCTCGGCCTTCTCCGCTTCATCCTTCCACGCACCCTCAAGCGCACGTTCAAGCGGCTTTTTCTTCCCGAAACCGATGAAGGCCATCCCACGCTCCCGCCGTTCGGCGCCGGATTATGGCACGGGCGTCCGGCATGTCACGGTTCGGTCACCGACGGTTACGAAACCGTCTCCTCCGGAGAGAGAATTGGCCCCCGCGTTAGTCGGCCGACCTCTCGAGGACGAGATGCACACGACCAGCAGAGCGGACCACGGGTCCAACACGGCCGAAGACGTCGCCCTGGGCGCCGTCGCGCGCTGGTCGCCCGGCCCGACGCCCCCGGCCTGGACCGCGGCGGAGATCGGCGAGCGCCTCGCCCAGATCCGCGAGCCCGCCTTCATCATCATCGACCCGGCCTCCGGGCGCCGCGGGCTCGCCACCGGTGGCAGCCTGCTCCCCACGGGCGATCCGCGACCCGCGTGGCCCTGCCTCGCCGCCCTGCCGGCGATCTACCCCGAGTGGCTGGGCGACCGCAGCTTCGGCGAGGCCCACCGGGTGCGCTTCCCCTACGTCGTGGGCGAGATGGCGAACGGCATCGCCACCGTCGAGATGACCATCGCCGCCGCCCGCGCCGGCTGCGTGGGCTTCTTCGGCGCCGCCGGCCTCGCGCCGGAGCGGGTGGAGGCCGCCCTCACTCGCCTCGTCGCCGAGCTCGGCCCGGGCCACCCCGGCTGGGGGGTGAACCTCATCCACAGCCCGTCGGAGCCCCGCCTCGAGGCCGAGGGCGTCGAGCTGATGCTCCGCCACGGCGTGCCGATCATCTCCTGCTCGGCCTTCATGAAGCTCACGCCGGCCGTCGTCCGCGCGAGCGCCAGCGGCCTCCGCCAGCGCCCCGACGGCACCATCGAGCGGGCCCGGGCCATCTTCGCCAAGGTCTCCCGCGTCGAGGTCGCCCGCCGCTTCCTCGAGCCTGCGCCCGCCGACCTCCTCGCCGCGCTCGTCGAGAAGGGGCAGCTCAGCGCCGAGGAGGCCCGCCTCGCCCGCCTCGTGCCCGTCGCCGAGGACATCACCGCCGAGGCCGACTCCGGCGGCCACACCGACAACCAGGCCCTCCCCGCCCTCCTCCCCACCTTGCTCGCGCTCCGCGACCGCGTCCAACGCGCCCAGGGCTACCGCCGCCCGATCCGCATCGGCGCCGCGGGCGGCCTCGGCACCCCCGGGGCGGTGGCCGGCGCCTTCGCCCTCGGCGCCGACTACGTGCTCACGGGCTCGGTGAACCAGGCCGCCCTCGAGGCGGGGCTCTCCCCCGCCGGCAAGCAGATGCTCGCCGCCGCCGGCCTCGCCGACGTCGTGATGGCGCCCGCCGCCGACATGTTCGAGCTCGGCGTCGAGGTGCAGGTCCTCTCCCGCGGCACGATGTTCGCCGCCCGCGGCAAGCGCCTCTCCGAGCTCTACAAGGCCCACCCGAGCCTGGATGCCCTGCCCCCGGCCGAGAAGAAGCGACTCGAGACCGAGGTGCTCCGCTGCTCGATCGAGGAGGCCTGGGAGAGCACGAAGGCCTTCTGGTTGGCGCGCGACCCCCGCGAGGTCAGCCGCGCCGAGCGAGACCCCCGCCACAAGATGGCCCTGGTGCTCCGCTCCTACCTCGGCCAGGCCAGCGCCTGGGCCATCCGGGGCACCGCCGAGCGGCGGGTCGACTTCCAGATCTGGTGCGGCCCGGCGATGGGCGCCTTCAACGCCTGGGTCGAGGGGAGCTTCCTCGAGGCCCTCGAGCACCGAAGCACCGTTCAAATCGCCTACAACCTGCTCGAAGGCGCCGCCGTGATCAGCCGCGCCCAGCAGCTCCGCACGCACGGGCTCCCTGTGCCCGCCGCCGCCTTCGACTTCCGCCCCCGTCCGCTCGTCTGAGCGAGGCCGAGACCCCCATGACCGTCTCTGATGACCGTGTCTCCCTGGGCGACAACACCGCCGCCGCCGTCGCCGTCGAGCGCGCCCCCATCGCCATCGTCGGCCTGAGCGCGCTCTTCCCGGGCAGCATCGAGTCGACCGGCTTCTGGCGCGACATCCTCGCCGGCACCGACCTCATCACCGACGTCCCGCCGACCCACTGGTTGACCGAGGACTACTACGACCCCGACCCCACCAAGCCCGACAAGACCTACGCCAAGCGCGGGGCCTTCCTCCGTGACGTCGACTTCGACGCGCTCGGCTGGGGGGTGCCGCCCTCGATCCTGTCGGCCACCGACACGAGCCAGCTCCTCGCCTTGATCGTGGCCCAGCGGGTCCTCGACGAGGCGAGCAAGGCCCACAAGGAGGTCAACCGCGACCGCACCTCGGTCATCCTCGGCGTGACCAGCGCCCAGGGCCTGCTCGGCGCGATGGTGAGCCGGCTGCAGCGCCCGATCTGGGTGAAGTCGCTCCGCGAGGCCGGCCTCCCCGAGGACGAGGTCGAGGCCATCTGCGCCCGCATCACCGCCCACTACGCGCCCTGGCAGGAGGCCACCTTCCCGGGCCTGCTCGGCAACGTCGTCGCCGGGCGCATCGCCAACCGGCTCGACCTCGGCGGCACGAACTGTGTCACGGACGCCGCCTGCGCCAGCACCTTCTCCGCCCTCGCGATGGGCGTGAGCGAGCTCCACTTGGGCTCTTCGGATCTGGTGATCACGGGCGGCGTGGACACCATGAACGACATCTTCATGTACATGTGCTTCTCGAAGACGCCCGCGCTCAGCCCCACCGGCGACTGTCGGCCCTTCTCCGACGCCGGCGACGGCACGATGCTGGGCGAGGGCATCGGCATGTTCGCCCTCAAGCGCCTCGCCGACGCCGAGCGCGACGGCAACCGCATCTACGGGCTCCTCCGCGGGGTCGGCACGAGCTCGGACGGCCGCTCGAAGTCTGTCTACGCGCCCGTGGCCACCGGTCAGGCCAAGGCCCTCCGCCGGGCCTACGCCCAGGCCGGCTACAGCGCCGCCACCGTCGAGCTCGTCGAGGCCCACGGCACCGGCACCAAGGCCGGCGACGCCGCCGAGTTCGAGGGCCTGCGCCTCGCCTTCGACGAATCCGGCCGCACCGACCGCCAGTGGTGCGCGCTCGGCTCGGTCAAGTCGCAGATCGGCCACGCCAAGGCGGCGGCGGGCGCGGCGGGGCTGTTCAAGGCGGTGATGTCGCTCCACCAGGGCGTGCTGCCGGCCACCATCAAGATCGACCGCCCGAACTCGAAGCTCCACCTCGAGCGCTCCCCCTTCTACCTCTCGACCCGCCTCCGCCCCTGGGTGCGCGCCGGAGACCACCCCCGCCGCGCCGGCGTCAGCAGCTTCGGCTTCGGCGGCTCGAACTTCCACCTCGCGGTGGAGGAGTACCGGGGCGCGCACAAGGCGCCCCAGCTCCGATCGAGCCCGATGGAGCTCCTCCCGCTCTCCGCCGGGAGCGCCGCCGAGCTCGCCGCCTCCGTGCGGGCCCTGCTCGCCGCGCCCCGCCTGCCCGGCAGCCTCGCCTGGCTGGCCCACTCCCGACGCCACGCCTACACGAGCCGCCCCGCCCGCCTCGCCCTCGTGGCCAGCAGCGAGGCGGAGCTCCAGGCGAAGCTCGAGCGGGCCCTGGCCTGGCTCGAGGCCGGAGCCGGCGCCGAGCTCAGCTCCCCAGACGGGCTCTTCATTTCCCTCGAGGCGGTGGGCGAGGGCCAGACGGCCTTCCTCTTCCCGGGCCAGGGCTCGCAGTACCTCGACATGGGCGCCGGCCTCGCCATCCGCTGGCCCGAGGCCCTCGCCGCCTGGGACCACGCCGCCGCCCTCCCCACCGCCCTGCCGCTGCAGGAGGCGGTCTTCCCGCGGCCCACCTTCGACGCCGAAGCGCAGGCCAGCCAGGAGGCCCGCCTCACCGCCACCGACGTCGCCCAGCCCGCCATCGGCGCCGCCAGCCTCGCCCTGCTCGACGTGCTCGGCCGCATCGGCCTCTCTCCGGACGCCACGGCCGGCCACAGCTTCGGCGAGGTGATGGCGCTGCACGCCGCCGGCGCCCTCTCCCGCGACGAGGTGCTCGGCGTGGCCCTGGCCCGCGGCCAGCGCATGGCCGAGGCCGCCGCCTCCACCGAGGGGGCGATGACCGCCGTGACCTGCGGCGCCGCCGAGCTCCGCCTCCGCCTCGTCGGCTGGGGCATCGACGACGTGGTGCTCGCCAACGACAACAGCCCCGATCAGGTGGTGCTCTCCGGGCCGCGGGCCGCCATCGAGGCCGTCGAGGCCCGGCTGAGCGCCGAGGGCCTGCGCTTCAACCGCCTCCGCGTGGCCACCGCCTTCCACAGCCCGGTCGTCGCGGCCTCGGCCGAGCCCTTCCGCGCCGCCCTCGACGCCGTCGCGGTCTACGCCCCCCGCATCCCCGCCTGGTCAAATGAGACCGCGCAGCCCTACCCCGAAGACCCCGAGGCCCTCCGCGACCAGCTCGGCCGTCAGCTCGCGCAGCCCGTGCGCTGGGTGGAGCTCGTCCTAGGGCTCTGGAACGCGGGCGTGCGGCGCTTCGTGGAGGTGGGCCCGGGCTCGGTGCTCACCGGCATGGTGAGCCGCATCCTCGAGGGCCGCCCCCACGTCGCCGTCGAGCTCGACCGTAAGGGCCGAGACGGCCACCCGGCCCTGCTGCTCGGCCTCGCCCGGCTGCTCGTCGCCGGACAGGCCTTCGACGTGGCGCGGCTGGACAGCCACCTCGAGGCCCCCGACGACCCCGCCGCGCGCGCCAAGCCCAAGCTGGCGATCCCTATCAATGGCTCGAACTACGGCCAGCCCT
Source organism: Myxococcota bacterium (assembly GCA_044344255.1). Lineage (GTDB taxonomy): Bacteria > Myxococcota_A > UBA796 > UBA796 > UBA2385 > JBIJDH01. The sequence continues at coordinate 6,440 of JBIJDH010000039.1, read as the reverse complement.
ACCCGCCGCCCAACGGCGCCGCCGGCCTGCCGAAGCCGAACCCGCCGCGCGCCACCGTCGCCCCGGCGACGGCGCCCGTCGCCGCGACGCCGGCGAGCGCCCCTGCAGCTCAGAAGACCCCGCCCCCGACAGCACCGCCCCCGACAGCACCGCCCCCGACAGCACCGCCCCCGAATGTCCTGGAGGAGACCCCCGTGACGGCACCCCTGCGGCCGGCCCCGAGCGCGCTCGCGCCCGCCCCGGCCCTCAACCCCGCCAGCCCGACGCCCAGCGCCGGCCTGGTGACCTACGCCGCGGCCCCCTCGGCCCCGGGGCCCGCCTGGCTCGGCGCCTGGCAGGAGGCCCAGCGGCAGACCGCCGAGGCCCACGCTGCCTGGCAGAACGCCATGACGGCCGGGCACGACCGCTTCCTCCGCACGGTGGAGACGGGCTTCCTCGGCCTCACGAGCGCGCTCACCGGCCAGCCCCTCTCGGCTGCGCCCGCCGCCGCCTGGACACCGGCCCCGCCGCGCCAGCTCGCCGCGCCGGCCCCGGTCTACGCCGCGCCGGCACCGGTCTACGCCGCCCCGGCACCGGTCTACGCCGCCCCGGCCCCGGTCTACGCCGCCCCGGCCCCGGTCTACGCTGCTCCGGCTCCGGTGGCCCCGGCGCCGGTCGCCCCGGCGCCGGTCGCCGCCGCGCCCGCGGTGAAGCCCGCCCCCGCGCCTGCGGTGAAGCCCGCGCCGGTCGCCGCCGCGCCGGTGGCCGCGAAGGCGCCGGTCGCCGACCTCGGCGCCACCCTGCTCGCCGTCGTCGCCGACAAGACCGGCTACCCCGCCGACCTCCTCCACCTCGAGATGGAGCTCGAGGGCGACCTCGGGGTCGACTCCATCAAGCGGGTCGAGATCCTCGGCGCCATGCAGGAGAAGGTGCCCGGGCTCCCAGAGGTCGACCCCGCCGCCGTCGCCAGCATGAAGACGCTCGGACAGATCCTGAGCTTCCTCCGTGAGAAGTCCGGCGGAGCGGCGCCCGCGCCGGCGGCCCCGGCGAAGCCCGCCCCCGTCCCGACCGCCCCCGCCGCGGCCAACGGCGTCCACGCCGCCGCGCCCGCCCAGGCCGCGCCCGCCGGGAAGGGCGGCAACATCGACCTCCCCGCCCTGCTGCTCGCCATCGTGGCGGACAAGACCGGCTACCCCGCCGATCTCCTCCACCTCGACATGGAGCTCGAGGGGGACCTCGGCATCGACTCGATCAAGCGGGTCGAGATCCTGTCCGCCGTGCAGGAGCGGGCCCCCGGCCTCCCCGAGGTCGAGGCGGCCGAGATGGCCAGCCTGCGCACGCTCGGCCAGATCCAAGAGCACCTGATGTCGAAGCTCGGGGGCGCCGCCGCCTCCCCTTCGACCGCCGGGAGCCTCGTAAACCCCTCTGAGCGCACCGGCCGAGCGATCGGCCGCTTCACCCTCGAATTGGTGAAGATCCCAGCCGCGGGCCTCGTGCTCGCTGGGCTGGGGGCCGGCACGGTGCGCGTGATCCCCGATGACCTTGGCGTGGCCGACGCCCTGGTCGGCCTGTTGCGCGAGCGCGGCTACGACGCCGCGGTGGGCGAACCCACCGCGGAGACCCGCAGCCTGCTCGTGTTGACCGGCCTCTCCGCCCTCCCCGATCGGGCGGCCGCCACGGCCCTCGATCGGCGCGCCTTCGAGGCCGCCCGGGCCTTCGCGCGCCTCCCGGGGGGCGGGGTCTTCCTCACGGTCCAGGACACCGGCGGGAGCTTCGGCGCCGAGCCCGTCCTCGCCCCCGAGGGGGCCGTCTCCCGGGCCTGGCTCTCCGGCCTCTCCGCCCTCGCCCGCACAGGCGCCCAGGAGTGGCCGGACCGGGCCGTCAAGGCGCTCGACGTCGAGGTCGGCGGCCGACCCGCCCCGGTGGTCGCCCGCGTGATCCTCGACGAGCTCCTCGCCGGCGGCCCCGAGCGCGAGGTCGCCCTGCGGGCCGACGGCCTCCGCCGCGTCCCCCGCAGCGTGTCCACCCCGGCCGCGCCCCGCGCCGGCCGCCCCCTCCCCGAGCGCGCCGTGGTCGTCGTCACCGGCGGCGCCCGCGGGGTCACCGCCGCCTGCTGCCTCTCCCTCGCCGAGGCGCAGCCCTGCCGCTTCGCCCTCCTCGGCCGCACCCCCCTCCTCCCCGAGCCCGCCGAGGCCCGCGGCGCCGCCGACGAGGGCGCGCTCAAGAAGGCCCTCGTCGCCGCCGCCATCTCCCGCGGCGAGCGGCCCGCCCCCGCTCAGATCTCGAAGCAGGTGAGCCAGATCCTGGCCAGCCGCGAGGTCGAGGCCACGCTCCTCGGCCTCCAGGCCCGCGGCTCCGAGGCCCGCTACCTCGCCGCCGACGCCGCCGACGCCGCCTCCCTCGGCGAGGCCCTCGCCGCGGTCCGCGCCGCCTGGGGGCCCATCCAGGCCCTCGTGCACGGCGCGGGTGTCATCGCCGACAAGGCCATCGCCGAGAAGTCCGACGAGGCCTTCGCCCGCGTCTACGACACCAAGGTGGCGGGCCTCCAGGCCCTGCTCGACCGCACCGCCGGCGACCCGCTCGCCGCCATCCTCCTCTTCAGCTCGGTCGCCGCCCGGGCCGGCAACGCCGGGCAGTGCGACTACGCGATGGCCAACGAGGTGCTGAACAAGGTCGCCTGGGCCGAGGCCGCCCGCCGCCCCGGCTGCGTCGTGCGCGCCCTCGGCTGGGGCCCCTGGGAGGGGGGCATGGTCACCCCCGCGCTCAAGGCGCTCTTCGCCGCCCGCGGCGTGCCGATGATCCCCATCCTGGACGGCGCACACGCCTTCGTAGACGAGCTGCTCGACCCCTCCCGCGAGGGTGAGGTGGTGCTCGGCGGCGAGCCCAAGGCCGAGGCCCTGGCCGGCCAGCGCGCCCCCGCCGAGGCCCGCTACGAGATCGTGGTGGACGGGCGCTTCACCGTGCTCGACGACCACAGCATCCAGGGCGTGCCCGTGGTGCCGGTCGTCTTCGCCCTCGAGTGGTTCACCCGCGCCGTCCAGGCCTTCCGCCCGGGGCTCTTCCTCCAGGAGCTGCGCGACGTCAAGGTGCTGCGCGGCATCCCGCTCCCCAGCTACGCCGAGCGCCCGGGCCGCCTCTTGCTCACGGTGAAGGCACTCGCCGAGGATGAGCTGCTGGTCGAGCTCCGCGACGCCACCGGCGGCCTCCGCTACACCGCCCGCGCCCGCACCGGCCCCGCCGCCCCGCGCCCCGGCCCCCGCGCCGCCGAGCCCCGCCTCGAGGGCTGGGCCGACCGCCCCGTCTACGACGGCCACGCCCTCTTCCACGGGCCCCGCTTCCAGGTCATCACGGCGATGGAGGGGGTGAGCGCCGAGGGCCTCGCCGCCCGCCTCACCGACATGAGCGCCCTCGGCTGGCCGTCGCTCGCCTGGACCACCGACCCCGCCGTCAATGACGGGGCGCTGCAGCTCGCGGTGCTCTGGTCCAAGCACATGCTCGGCGGCGCCGCCCTCCCGACCGCCATCGGCAGCGTGCGCAGCTACCGCCCCGAGCCCCTCGCCGGGCCCCTCCGCGCCGTGCTGGTCGGCCGCTCGAGCCGGGGTGAGCGCACCGTGTCCGACCTCTGGATGCTCGATGAGCAGGGGGTCGTCGTCCTCGCCTTCGAGGGCGTCGAGACCCACCGGCGCCCTGGCGAGCCGGCCCAAGCGTAATGCTGTCCGTCCCCATCGCGGTCGTCGGCCGCGCCTGCGTGCTCCCCGGCGCGCTGTCCCCCGAGGCCCTGGGAGAGGCGGTGCTCGCCGGCCGCGACCTCACACGCTCCGTCCCTGCGGGTCGCTGGGGCCTCGATCCCCAGAGCATCGCCTGCGCCCCCAAAGGAGAGAGCAAGGACCGGACCTGGTCGGACCGCGGCGGCTATGTCTCGGGCTTCGAGGACGTCTTCGACCCGACCGGCTTCTGCATCCCGAAGGACGAGCTCTCTGCCCTAGACCCCCTCTTCCAGTGGGTGCTCCACTGCGGCCGCCTCGCGCTGGCCCCGGTGAAGAACCCCCAGAAGGCGCGCGCCCGTGTCATCCTCGGCAACCTGAGCTTCCCTTCGGCCGGGCAAGCCGAGCGGGCCGCCTGGGACTGGCTCGGCGCCAACGGCTGGTCCGACGCCCAACGCGCGCAGGCCGGCCTCCGCGACCGACCCGCCCGCGACCGCTTCCCCTCCGGCCTGCCCGCCCTGCTGCTCGCCCGCACCCTCGGGCTCGGCGGCGGCGCCTGGTCGCTCGACGCCGCCTGTGCCTCGGGCCTCTACGCCCTCGCCCAGGGCTGCGACGCGCTCGCCCAGGGGCGGGCCGACCTCGTGCTCTCCGGCGCCGTCAACCGCGCCGACGATCTGTTCATCCACGTCGGCTTCTGCGCCCTGTCGGCCCTGTCTCGGAGCGGGCAGAGCCGCCCCTTCCACAAGGAGGCCGACGGGCTGTTGCCGGCGGAGGGCTGCGTGGTGGTGGCGCTCAAGCGCCTCGACGACGCCGTGCGCGACGGCGACGAGATCCACGCCGTCCTCCGCGGCGTGGGCCTCAGCAACGACGGCCGCGACCGCGGGCTGCTCGCCCCCGCCGAGGCCGGCCAGCTCCGCGCCCTGCGGGCCGCCTGGACCGGCCTCGAGCTCGACCGCGTGGGCCTCCTCGAGTGCCACGCCACCGGCACCCCCGTGGGCGACGCGACCGAGCTCAAGAGCATGGGCCGCCTGTTCACCGGTCACGAGGGCCTGCCGATCGGCTCGCTCAAGTCGAACCTCGGCCACCTCGTGACCGTGGCCGGCCTCGCCGCCCTGCTCAAGGTGAGCGAGGCGATGAAGGCCGGCGTCCGGCCGCCCTCCCTGCACGCGACTGTCCTCAACCCTGCGCTCGCCGGCTCCCCCTTCCGGGTGCTCCAGGCGGCCGAGCCCTGGGAGCGCGGCGCCAGCCCCCGCACCGCCGGCATCTCGGCCTTCGGCTTTGGCGGCAACAACGCGCACGTCGTGGTCGAAGAGTACGAGCGGGGGCACATCCTCGGCTCGCTCCCCCGCGTGCCCACCGCGCGGGTCGCCATCGTCGGCCTCGCCGCCCGAGTGGGCGACGCGCCGGACACCGCCGCCTGGCTCGCCGCCCGGGGACAGGCCCACAACCCCAAGGACCTCCAGGCCCCCGGCTCGACCCGCGCCGAGGCCGTGGAGCTGCCGATCGCCGGCCTGCGCTTCCCGCCGCGGGACCTCGCCCAGGGCATCGCCCAGCACACGCTCCTGCTCGCCGCCGCCGCCGAGGCGCTGCGCGATCACGCCCTCCCGCGCGACCGCACCGCCGTGCTGATGGGCATGGGCACCGACGCCGAGGTCGCCCGCTGGGGGGCCCGCTGGCGGATCTCCACCTGGCTCGCCGCCCTCGGCGAGCCCGCCGAGTCCGTCGCCGCCGCGAAGGACGCCTTCGTGCCCGGCCTCGAGGCCGCGGGCGTGCTCGGCACCATGCCGAACCTCCCGGCCAACCGGATCAACTTCCAGTTTGACCTCGCCGGCCCGAGCTTCACCGTCTCCGCCGAGGAGCTCTCCGGCGTCGAGGCCCTCCGCCTCGCCGTCGAGGCCCTCTCCGTCGGGAGCCTTGACGCCGCCGTGGTCGGCGCCGTCGACCTCTCCCACGAGCCTGTGCACGTCCGCGCCCTCGCCGAGCTGTCCCCCGGCGCGCCGCCGCCCCTCGACGCCGCCTTCGTGCTCGTGCTGCGCCGCCTCGACGACGCCCTCTCGCTCGGGCTCCCGATCCTCGCCGTGGTCGAGCCCGCCGGCGCTGGCCCCGTGCTGCGGCCGCCCCGAGCCCCCTCCGCCCACGCCGCCTCGGGCCTCCAGTCCGTCATCGAGGCCGCCCTCGACCTCGGCGCCGGAGACCCGCTGCGCCGAGACCTCACCCACCGCGGGCCGCTCAGCCTCGAGCTCCGCGGCCTCGAGGGGGCCCGGGCCTTCGTCCACCTCTCCCCTCCCCCGCCGTCTGCGCCGAAGTGGTCCGCCGCCCCGCCCTTCACCGGCCAGACCCTCCGCCTCCCCGCCCACCTGCCGGCGCCGGCCCTGCCCCCGCTCGGCCCCCCGACGGTGAAGAGAAGCCCAATGAGCACGATGCCCGCCGCGCCCGCGCTGCCCTCCGTCTTCGACACCCGGGCGCCGACCCTCGCAGAGGGGCCCCCCTTGGAGGACGCCTGGACGCCAGGTCACGACTCCACCGCCGAGGCGGTGGCGGCGGCGATCCACAACGCGCTCGCCTTCACCGGCGTGGTGCACCGACAGGCCCTCGAGGCCCAGGCGAGCCAGCATCAGGCCTTCCTGTCCCTCCGCGAGCGCAGCCTCGCCACGATGATGCAGCTCGCCGCGCTCGAGGCTCATCCTCCCCCGTCTTACGGGGGAGGTGGCGCCGCAGCGGCGCTGAGGCCTTACCCTCCCCCGTCTTACGGGGGAG
>JBIJDH010000069.1:0-5055 GCA_044344255.1 Myxococcota bacterium | reverse complement strand
CCCATGGCCCTGTCGTGCCAGCCACGCTTCGCAGGCTGTCGCGATCGCCACGATCAGCGCCTCCACATCGGAGGGGTGAGCTCGTGCCGGCCGAAACCGGACACCGCCCTCCTTCCCACGCACATAGCGCGTCCCAGCCGACCTCTGCTTTCGTGGCGGTCGAGCTCTTGTCGCTCTCGGTGACGACGAACGTCGCGTACGCCACCTCGTAGATGTCCGAGCGGGTCAGGGGACGGCCACCGTACACCAGCTTCGCCGCCTCCGAACCTCACAGCGATCTCTCATCATGGTGAACCCCTGGGCCGTCGGGGGCACCCGTTACCCTGGGCGGGGAGGGTGTACGCTGCCTTACCGGACGGCGCAGTCCTCGATGCAGCTGAGCGTCATGCTTTCGAAGCAGGTGACCGTGCCGCGGTCGCACAGTGGCTCGTACTGCGTCATCGGCGCGCCCGTCGCCTCGTCGTAGTAGCAGCAGGTGAAGGACTCCTGACCGTCGCAGGTGGCCTCGGGCACGCAGCAGATGTTGTTGACGCCTTCGCAGTCGCTGCTCTCCGCCGTCCACCCGTCCACCCTCCCGCAGCCGCCGTCCGGCGCGCAGGTGCCGCCCAGCGAGGCGCAGGTGTCGCCGCTTGCTTCGGCCGCGGGCGGAACGCAGCAGAAGCCATCGCCATCGTCGAACATGCACTCGCCGTTGTGCTCGGCCGCGACCGTGCCGCTGCACTGGGCCTCGGTCCCGACGCAGATCCCGCCGGCCTCTGCACAGCCTGGCGAGCCGGGCGTGGGGTCTGCCCCGGCGTCGCACTCCATACCGGGGGAGCCGGAATCCATGCCGCCCGAGTCGGTGTCGGTGGGAGTGTCGTCCTTCGGGCCAGTGCAGGCGAGGAGGGTGGTGAGGAGAAGCGTGAGCATGGAAACACTCCGATGAAGACGTGGACTGCACAGCAATGCCGCCTACGGCGGGCGCAGCGCGCGCGCCAGCCCTCGCGGGATGCTCGTCGTGTGCTAGACCCGCCTCCCGCCTCGGTCTGCCGCTCCTCGGCGTTCGAGACGCCACCGGAGCACCATGTCCCTCGCCCCTCGTCTGACGCTCGTCCCTCGTATGACCCTTCGCACCGTCGCCCGCACGGTCCTCGCGGCCGCGCTCGCCGGTTGCGGCGCTGCGGAGGAGGCGGCTCCGCCATCGCCTCCAGGGGCGAGCGCCGATCCGTGGATGGACGGGGACATCAAGACCGCAGCCGTGCGGAAGCTCGCCGAGCTGAAGAAGGAGACGAGCGAGCGGGCAGCGAAGAACGAAGCCCGGTACGAGAAGTTCTCCGACCGCATCAAGGCGCTCATCAAGCAGTTCTCGGCCGGCCTCATCGAGGCGGACGAGCTGCTCGACCAGGGCAAGCTGCTCGCGAAGGAGATCCTCGCCGAGGACCAGGCGCACGTCGGGAGCGGGCTCAACGAGCGTGCCTACGGCATCGCCGCGATCCTGGAGAAGTTCGTCGGGCCGGTCGGTGTCGTCAGCGAGCCCCCGCCTCCACCCTACGAGGGGAGTCGCGCTCCGCTGTCCGCGATGCACCAGGCCGCCGCGGACATCGACGCGCTCTACACCTCGGAGGCAACGGCACCGCCTTACTGGCAGGACAAGACCGAGCTTCGGAAGGAGCTGCGGGGACAGGTGCGACGGATGATCCAGCACCTCGGTCTCGAAGGGTGGCAGAAGCAGGTTCCACTCGAGGTGGAGACCTACGCGGTCATCCACTACAGCCGACCATGATGGAGCTTGTCATCGGGGCGACGGTCATCCCCTACGACGTGCGGGAGTCGGCACAGGTCCGCGCCATGAAGATCGTCGTCACGCCTGCCTCCGTCGAGGTGGTCGTCCCGTTGGGCACCACCCTCTACGGCCCCAAGGGGGTGACCGCGTACGTCGAGCGGAAGCGACGGTGGGTGTTCAACTCGGTGCGGGAGATGAAGGAGAAGCACCGGGCGTTGCTCGACCAGCAGTACGCCTCCGGGGCGAAGCTCCAGTACCGGGGCCGGTGGCTGATGCTCGACGTGCAGCCCGGCGACGTGACCGAGGTGGAGATCACCTGTCGGTCGAAGTTCCACGTCGTGGTGCCCAGGGCCCTCGACACTGTGGAGCGACTGGAGGCCGTGCGCGCCGCCTTCGACGCCTGGCTCCGGGAGCGGGCCCAGGACGCCGTGGAGCGCCTTGGACGCCACCACGAGGCCACCCTCGGCGTGAGCGCGGCCGGGTACCGGGTCTCCGACGCGAAGGGTCGTTGGGGGTCGTGCGGTCGGGACCGGGTGCTCCGCATCCACTGGCGGCTCGTGCAGGCCCCCGCCCCGGCCTTGGAGTACGTCGTCGCCCACGAGGTCGCCCACCTCGTGCACCGGAACCACTCGCCGGAGTTCTGGGCGACGCTGGGGCGGACCTTGCCGGACTGGGCGGAGAGGAAGGGGATGCTCGAGCGGTGGGAGGCTGAACATCGTGCGGTGTGACAGCCCTTCCGACGAGGTGCAGGTCCTTAGGGCCAGAGAAGATCATGACCCCACCCAGGGTGGCGACACAGAGGTTCCCTTGAGCGGTCGCCGATTTTTCGGGGGTAAGAAACGGGTCAGCGAACGACCCCTGACGAACGAGAAGAACCAGGAAAGAGCCGGCCTCCTCGGAAGGCAACGACCGGCGAGCTATAGCTACGCGGTCCCCAGCACCCCCCGGAGCGGAAGATGAAAGTTGTAGGAGTCGTTTCATCCCTCGGAGTGAAGCCTGGTCTCTACGGAAGGAAGGGCGTGGATGAAGAACGCGTCTCTGAGTCCTGGAACAGGGAGACGACCGTCATCGCGGCTTCGGCCCACCAGGCCTCGACTGTACGAAGGAACCAGCCGGGAGTTGGTCAGGAGAACCCGCGCGCTGCGGGCGCTGCCGCCGCCGCAGGCGCTTGGGTCGCCGGCGGCGCTCTTTTCGGACTGCTGTTTCCTTCCGTCCTGATGGCAGGCCCGGTCTACTACCTTTACAAGAACTGGGGGAAGCTGTTCGGTTCCACGGCACCGCCCGCTCCGATCAAGCGGATCAGCGGGGCTCACATGCCTTCCGCCAACCAGTCGACCGCCATCCTCCCGAGTAGTGCCATCATCGTCCCGGCAGCACTCTTGGCGAAGGACTACCGCGACTACGACGACAAGGTGTTTCACGGTCTCTTCGCTTCGGCGGCGGAGCTTGAGACCTTGATGACCCAGGAGGGGGGGAACTCTGAACTCCACATCGTAGATCAGGGCACAGCAAACGCGCTCTTCGAGCACCCAGGCCGCGGGACGTTCTCACGAGGTCTCCATCTTCCTCACCCCAAGGACGCCTTCGTCCTGGTGCCGATGAAGGACTGGGACAAGCGAATCAAGGAGGAGATCCTCTACGAGTGGATCCGGGTATTTGAGGCGCTTGGAGCCAAGAATATCGTGATCGGGGACTACACCAACGTCAAAGGCGGAGCGAAAGTCGCACACTCCAACCCGGCGGGGGGAGTCGAAGCGCAGATGCGTGCCGAGTACGGAAGCAGTCTGGTGGAGGTTTCGACTTTTGAGAAAGGTGGCTTCGACCCGATCCGGGCTACTGAAAACCGCCGTTGGCTGGGAGACCATCCCGCCATCACAGCGATCGTCGAGGGCCGGGTGTCGGGCCAGCAGGCGTCATGGCGTCGAACCGTGGAGGTTGACCTCGCGTGCGGCGTGTCGGTCGAGGTGCTTGCCCTCGCTGCGCCTTCGTTGACGAAGGTCGAAACCGACGTGAAGTTTCGTCGTAAGTTCGATCTGTATGTGGAGTTCCACCCGAAGAAGTAACGGGCAGGTTGTTGGGCGGTGGAGCGCCACCCTGACCAGCACCCCATAGGCCGTGAACCCAGGGGTCGGTTTGGAGGAACCAGGAACCAGAACCCCTCGGCCCACGCCCTACCGCAGCATCCTGTCGGGGAAGCACTCCCCCTCATATCAGGCTCTGCGAGCGAGTCGCGCCAAGAACGTGAGCCCTCGCTTGTCCCCGGTGACCTCGACGCCGTGCACGTCGGCTCCCGCGAGCGCTTCTCCGTTCTCGGCGGAGGGCGCCCAGGTCTCGTTGGCCCACCCCGCGTCTTTCCGCGCGATCGCGAAGTCGACCGCCTCCACGCTCTCGTAGGAGTCGGATCCGGGGCGCTTGAAGCGCACGGTCCACACGTCTTCCGCTCCTCGGGGATCGTCCTCACTCGACCCAGCGAGGACCTGGCTGTGCCTCCAGTCCTCCGGCTGCCGCTCGTACACGTACTCTCTCCCGCCTCCGGGGAGGTAGCGGGCCACGCGCCTCATCGAGGGGCGCAGCTCCGAGGCCCCCCCGCTGGGGATCTCCTCGAGGGAGAACCCCGTCACGGCCGCCACGCGATCTCGGAACTTGACGTCGGACTCCATGTTCACCTCCTCATCCTTATGCCGAGGTACAGTCGGGGGCTGCACCCGGGACCGGGCGTACGTCCCGGCGGCGCCGGGATCCACCTTCAAGGGCATCGCCCCGGACCCCACCGGGGCGGTCGACCTACGCTCGCTCCGTGAACGCACATCGAGGCAAGCCCTGGTCCGCGGCGATCCGGAGTACCGCCTCGGCGTCGTCCACGAGGCTGGCGGCGGTGCTCTCGGCACGACCGACCCTCGCGAACAGGGTGAGGCAGGAGACGAGCTTCACGGCATCGAGCCTGCTGCCCATGAGCGTGGACAGAAGGAGGCCTGGGTGGTCGTGGCACTGGCTCTGGATCACGTTGACGGCCTCGGCGAGGCGAGCGCCGAGCGTGGGGTGGCGAAGGTAGTCCAGCGCTTCGTCCAGGTCCTCGATGGCGTAGCGCTCGGCGACATCGGAGGCCCCGAGGCCCGCGAGCTGCGGAAACACCCACCAGATCCAGTGGCTCTGCTTCTGACCGTTCCGGGGATAGGGCGCATGAACGGCGGGGGGCAATCACGACTCCGACCTTACCACAGGTCCCCGCTACCGTCGCCCTCCCGGGGTACGGCCCCGAGAGGGCGTCTTTTGCCCGATCTCGGGTGCCCCGC
>JBIJDH010000053.1:0-16966 GCA_044344255.1 Myxococcota bacterium | reverse complement strand
CCCTCGCGATCCCGGACTTCACGTAAGAATGGCAGCGATCGGCCTACCAGCGGGTGAATCGGCAAGGTGATGATCACCCTCTCAACAACCTCGCTCTGCAAGCTGGTACTCTGATCTGAGCTCAGAGGCACACCAGTCCTCTACTTGCGCGTCTGTCAACAGGCTCGACGGATAGACCGAATCGCCCTCTTCGGAGGCGGCGCCGGTGTCTCCTCCGGCGGTGTCTCCTCCGGCGGTGTCTCCTCCGGCGGTGTCTCCTCCGGTATCGCCATCACCGTTGGCGGGCGCGGTGTCCTCTCCCCCAGGGGGGGAGCCTGTGTCCTCTCCCTGAGGCTCAGCGGCGCTGTCTTCAGTGGACGAAGGCATGGTCGGGGCGCAGGTCTCCTCATTCTCGGGGTGCCGACAGGCGAGGAGGGTGAGCAGGACGGAGAGGGAGCGGGTATTTCGGTGATTCATGGGAGCCTCGGCTCCCCACAAGCGAGAGACGTGCCAGCCCGACTCCCAAGAATTATCGAGGAAGAACCGTGACGCCTGCCCACTCCAGTAGACGCTTCGATCATCCCTGTGCGGGGCAGAGTGGACACCCATACGGGCCCGGCCGGGGTCCACCCCGAGGGGGCTGGCGACGAGCCTCCTGGGAGGGGGCGAGGCCGCCGAGGAGGCCCTCGCCGCTGTGGCCACCCGCGAGGCCGTGTTGGCGCGCGTAGGTGTCTACGCCGAGCATGAAGTCGCGCGACGGGCGTCGGGCGTCGGCGGGGGGCTGAGCGAGGGCCGTGGGACCGCCCTTCGGGGCCGTCGGACCGCCCTTCGGGGGCGTCCCATGTCGCGATTCGCAGACATCGCGGCCTGCTCTTGACAGGCCGAGTAGGCTCTTGTCTACTCCTCCCCGCATACGACGCCCGGGGACCGGGCGCATCCCGGAAGGAGTCCCGCCCATGCGCCCCTGGTTCGCCGCTTCGGTGGTGTTCTCCGCCTTCTTCCTCACCGCCTGCGGGTCACAGGGCCCCGCAGAGTCCGATTCTGAGTCGGAGTCGGAGTCGGAGGCCGTCGTGCCTCCGCCTGCGGGAGCGCCGGCCGGCACAGGCGACGCCTGGATGGCCGAGGTCGAGGCCCGCATCCGCGACGCCGCGCACGCCTTCGTGCCCGACGGGGAGGCCTTTTCGGCGGAGGTGCCGGAGCTCGGGCTGGTGGGCCACTTTGACGCAGACGGCGCGCGGATCGGGCTTCAGGACGACGAGCTCGTCGTGCGCACCACCACCATCGGTCGTGGCGAGGGAGAGGCCGTCCTGCCCGGGGCGCCCAGCCTGGGGGCCTGCATCGAGGACATGGAGGAGCCCGGCGGAGACTGCGTGCGGCGGCTGGAGTACGGCGGCGCGGGCCTGACCGAGTGGTGGACGAGCCGGGCGGAGGGCTTCGAGCAGGGGTGGACGGTGGAGGCGGCCCCACCCGGCGGCGGGCCGCTTGTGGTGAGCGTGGCGGTGGAGGGCGCCGAGGTCACGGTGGGGGAGGACACGCTCTGGCTGCAAGGGGACGCAGGTGGGCTGCTGACGGTGAGCGGGCTGCTGGCCTGGGATGCGGATGGAACGCCGCTGCCGGCCCGCTTCGAAGCGACGGACGAGGGTTTCCGGGTGTGGGTGGAGGACGCGGGCGCTCGGTACCCGGTGCAGATCGATCCGGTCTACAGCACCGCGTCGACGACGCTGACCGGGGGAGCGACTTACGACTACTTCGGCTATTCGGTGGCGGGCGCGGGGGACGTGAACGGGGATGGTTACGACGACGTGATCGTCGGGGCGTCTGAGTATTCCACGCGAACGGGCCGGGTCTATGTCTACGCGGGGTCGGCGAGCGGGGTGTCCTCGACCGCGGCGACGACGCTGACGGGGGGAGCGACTTCCAACAAATTCGGCTATTCGGTGGCGGGCGCGGGGGACGTGAACGGGGATGGCTACGACGACGTGATCGTCGGGGCGTACGGGTATTCCTCGAACACGGGCAGGGCCTATATCTACGCGGGGTCGGCGAGCGGGGTGTCCACGACCGCGGCGACGACGCTGACCGGGGGAGCGACCAACAACTACTTCGGCGCTTCGGTGGCGGGCGCGGGGGACGTGAACGGGGATGGCTACGACGACGTGATCGTCGGGGCGCAGGGGTATTCCTCCAACACGGGCCGGGCCGATGTCTACGCGGGGTCGGCGAGCGGGGTGTCCACGACCGCGGCGACGACGCTGACCGGGGGAGCGACCAACAACTACTTCGGCGCTTCGGTGGCGGGCGCGGGGGACGTGAACGGGGATGGCTACGACGACGTGATCGTCGGGGCGTACTTCTATGCCTCGGTCACGGGCCGGGCCGATGTCTACGCGGGGTCGGCGAGCGGGGTGTCCTCGACCGCGTCGACGACGCTGACCGGGGGAGCGACTTCCGACCGCTTGGGCGTTTCGGTGGCGGGCGCGGGGGACGTGAACGGGGATGGCTACGACGACGTGATTGTCGGCGCGTATGGGTATTCCTCGTTCACGGGCCGGGCCTATGTCTACGCGGGATACGCCGACGCCGACGGGGACGGCTACGCAGCGACCCTGGACTGCGATGACGCGGACGCCGCCGTGAACCCCGGAGCCACCGAGGTCTGCGACGCGGCGAACACCGATGAGGACTGCGACGGCCTCTCAGACGACGCGGACCCCTCCGCCACCGGCCAGTCAACGTTCTACGCGGACAGCGACGCCGACGGCTACGGCGGCCCGACCGCCGGGAGCTACTGCGACCTCCCGAGCGGGTACCTCGCGACCTCCACCGACTGCGACGACAGCGCCGCCGCTATCAACCCCGGGGCGACCGAGGTCTGCGACGCGTCGAACACGGATGAGGACTGCGACGGCCTGGCCGATGACAGCGACGCCTCCGTCTCCTCCTCCACCAAGAGCAGCTTCTACGTCGACGCCGACGGCGACAGCTACGGCACCACCAGCAGCGCGAAGTACTGCGACCTGCCGGCCTCCGGCTACGCCACGCTCAGCACCGACTGTGACGACATCGCCGCCGCCATCAACCCCGCGGCCGCCGAGGTCTGCGACGCGGCCAACACCGATGAGGACTGCGACGGCCTGGCCGATGACAGCGACGCCTCCGTCTCCTCCTCCACCCAGAGCAGCTTCTATGTGGACAGCGACGGAGACAGCTACGGCACCACCAGCAGCACGAAGTACTGCGACCTGCCCGCCTCCGGCTACGCCACCGTCAGCACCGACTGTGACGACAGCGCTGCCGCCATTAACCCTGGAGCCACCGAGGTCTGCGACGCCAGCAACACCGACGAGGACTGCGATGGCACGGCGGATGACAGCGACGCCTCCGTCTCCTCCTCCACCCAGAGCAGCTTCTATGTGGACAGTGACGGAGACAGCTACGGCACCACCAGCAGCACGAAGTTCTGCGACCTGCCCGCCTCCGGCTACGCGACGGTCAACACCGACTGCGACGACAGCGCCGCCGCCATCAACCCGGGAGCCACCGAGGTCTGCGATGCCTCGGACACCGACGAGGACTGCGACGGCTCTGCTGAGGACAGCGACGCATCCGTCTCCGCCTCCACCCAGAGCAGCTTCTATGTGGACAGTGATGGGGACGACTACGGCACCACGACGAGCGCGAAGTACTGCGACCTGCCGGTCTCCGGCTACGCCACGCTCAGCACTGACTGCGATGACAGCGCCGCCGCTATCAACCCCGGAGCGACCGAGGTCTGCGACGCCAGCAATACGGACGAGGACTGTGACGGCAAGGCCGATGACAGCGACTCCTCCGTCGCCGCTTCGGGCAAGAGCAGCTTCTATGTGGACAGCGATGGGGACGACTACGGCACCACGACGAGCGCGAAGTACTGCGACCTGCCCGCCTCCGGCTACGCGACGGTCAACACCGACTGCGACGACAGCGCCGCCGCCATCAATCCCGGAGCCACCGAGGTCTGCGACGCCAGCAACACG
Organism: Myxococcota bacterium; assembly: GCA_044344255.1. Lineage (GTDB taxonomy): Bacteria > Myxococcota_A > UBA796 > UBA796 > UBA2385 > JBIJDH01. The sequence continues at coordinate 12,971 of JBIJDH010000053.1, read as the reverse complement.
GACGAGGACTGTGACGGCACGGCCGATGACCTCGATGGCTCCGTCTCCGCCTCCACCAAGAGCAGCTTCTATGTGGACGCCGATGGTGACAGCTACGGCACCACGACGAGCGCGAAGTACTGCGACCTGCCGGCCTCCGGCTACGCCACCCTCAACACCGACTGCGATGACAGCGCCGCTGCCATCAACCCCGCGGCCACCGAGGTCTGCGACGCGGCCAACACCGATGAGGACTGCGACGGCAAGGCCGATGACAGCGACGCCTCCGTCGCCGCTTCGGGCAAGAGCAGCTTCTATGTGGACAGCGACGGGGACGACTACGGCACCACCAGCAGCGCGAAGTACTGCGACCTGCCCGCCTCTGGCTACGCGACCGTCAACACCGACTGCGACGACAGCGCCGCCGCCATCAACCTGGGAGCCACCGAGGTCTGCGACGCGTCGAACACGGACGAGGACTGCGATGGAAATGCCGATGACAGCGACGCCTCCGTCGCCGCTTCGGGCAAGAGCAGCTTCTATGTGGACGCCGACGGCGACAGCTACGGCACCACCAGCAGCGCGAAGTACTGCGACCTGCCCGCCTCCGGCTACGCGACGGTCAACACCGACTGCGACGACAGCGCCGCCGCCATCAACCCCGGCGCAACCGAGGTCTGCGACGCCTCGGACACGGACGAGGACTGCGACGGCTCTGCCGATGACAGCGACGCCTCCGTCTCCTCCTCCTCCAAGAGAAGCTTCTATGTGGACGCCGACGGCGACAGCTACGGCACCACGACGAGCGCGAAGTACTGCGACCTGCCGGCCTCCGGCTACGCGACGGTCAGCACCGACTGCGACGACAGCGCCGCCGCCATCAACCCCGGGGCCACCGAGGTCTGCGACGCCGCCAACACCGACGAGGACTGCGACGGCCTGGCCGATGACAGCGACTCCTCCGTCTCCGCTTCGGGCAAGAGCAGCTTCTATGTGGACGCCGACGGCGACAGCTACGGCACCACCAGCAGCACGAAGTACTGCGACCTGCCCGCCTCTGGCTACGCGACGGTCAACACCGACTGCGACGACAGCGCCGCCGCCGTGAACCCCGGCGCCACCGAGGTCTGCGACGCGTCGAACACGGATGAGGACTGCGACGGCCTGGCCGATGACAGCGACTCCTCCGTCGCCGCTTCGGGCAAGAGCAGCTTCTATGTGGACGCCGACGGGGACGACTACGGCACCACGACGAGCGCGAAGTACTGCGACCTTCCGAGCTCGGGCTACGCGACGGTCAACACCGACTGCGACGACAGCGCCGCCGCCGTGAACCCCGGAGCCACCGAGGTCTGCGACGCGTCGAACACGGATGAGGACTGCGACGGCACGGCGGATGACAGCGACGCCTCCGTCGCCGCTTCGGGCAAGAGCAGCTTCTATGTGGACGCCGACGGCGACAGTTATGGCACCACCAGCAGCGCGAAGTACTGCGACCTGCCCGCCTCCGGCTACGCCACCGTCAGCACCGACTGCGACGACAGCGCCGCCGCCATCAACCCCGGCGCCACCGAGGTCTGCGACGCCTCGGACACGGACGAGGACTGCGACGGCTCTGCCGATGACAGCGACGCCTCCGTCGCCGCTTCGGGCAAGAGCAGCTTCTATGTGGACGCCGACGGCGACAGCTACGGCACCACGACGAGCGCGAAGTACTGCGACCTGCCCGCCTCCGGCTACGCGACGGTCAACACCGACTGTGACGACAGCGCCGCCGCCGTGAACCCCGGGGCCACCGAGGTCTGCGACGCCGCCAATACCGACGAGGACTGCGACGGCACGGCGGATGACAGCGACGCCTCCGTCTCCGCTTCGGGCAAGAGCAGCTTCTACGTGGACGCCGACGGCGACAGCTACGGCACCACCAGCAGCGCGAAGTACTGCGACCTGCCCGCCTCCGGCTACGCGACGGTCAACACCGACTGCGATGACAGCGCCGCCGCCGTGAACCCCGGGGCCACCGAGGTCTGCGACGCGTCGAACACGGATGAGGACTGCGACGGCGTGGCCGACAACAGCGACAGCTCGGCCCTCGCCACTACCAAGGGCACCTGGTACCACGACGTCGATGGGGACGGCTACGCCGGCACCAGCACTGCGGCCTTCTGCGATGCCCCGAGCCGCTATTTCGCGAGCTCCACCGACTGCCTCGACAGCGATTCGAGCGTTCACCCCGGTGCCGCCGAGCTCACGGCCGACGGAACAGACCAGGACTGCGATGGCCTCGAGCTCTGCTACGTCGACCAGGACGGCGATGGCTACCGGATCGACAGCACGACGCCCTCCTCCAGCCTCGACTGCAGCTCGAGCGGGCTCGCCCTCGCGAGCGCTCCCGGCGGGGACTGCGACGACACGAGCACGCTCTACAACCCGGGCGTGGCCGAGACGGACTGCACCGACCCGAACGACTACAATTGCGATGGCTCGGTCGGCTACACCGACGCCGACGGCGACAGCTACGCGGCCTGTGAAGAGTGTGACGATACGGATGCGGAGATCCACCCGGGGGCCACCGAGGTCTGCGATGCGGCCAACCAGGACGAGGACTGTGACGGCCTCATCGACGATGGGGACAGCAGCGTCGATCCCAGCACCACGAGCACCTTCTATGTGGACGGCGACGGCGACGGCTACGCTGGCCCCACCACCGCCTCCTTCTGTGACCTGCCGGCCACGGGCTACGGCACCGCAGAGGAGGATTGCGACGACGGAGATGCAGCGGTGAACCCGGGCGCGGCCGAGATCTGCGACGCAGCCGACCAGGACGAGGACTGCGACGGCTCGGCCGATGACGCCGACAGCAGAGTCGATACGGCCACGTACACGGGCGCCTACGTCGATGGCGACGGTGATGGTTACGGCGCCGCCGGCGTGACCGTCTCCTGCGACCTGCTGCCCGGCTACACCGCCGTCGGCGGAGACTGCGACGACGCGGCCAGCGCCGTGAACCCCGGCGCCACCGAGGTCTGCGACGCGGCCGACACCGATGAGGACTGTGACGGGCTGGCCGATGACCTCGACAGCTCTGTCTCCGCGGGCTCGACCGGCACGCTCTACGCCGACCTCGACGCCGACGGCTTTGGGGACGCTGCAAGCCCTATCCCCGCCTGTGACGCGGCCGTGGGCGTGGTCGAGGATGACACCGACTGCGACGACACCGACCCCGACGTGAACCCCGACGCCATCGAGGTCGCGGGGGATGGCATCGATCAGGACTGCGATGCGGCTGAGCTCTGCTATGTGGACGCCGACGAAGACGGCTACCGCGTGGACGACACCGTCAGCTCCCTTGATCTCGACTGTGCCGGGTCCGGGGAGGCGAGCGACACCACTCCGGACGGTGACTGCAACGACGCCGACACGGCCTTCCACCCTGACGCCAGCGAGACCGACTGCGCCGACCCGAGTGACTACAACTGTGACGGCTCGGTGGGCTACACCGACGCCGACGGCGACGGATTCGCCGCCTGCGAGGAGTGCGACGATGGGCTCTTCGCCGTGAACCCGGACGCCATTGAGGTCTGTAACGGCCTCGACGACAACTGCGACACGAGCACAGACGGGGCCGATGCCGTGGGCGCAGCGGACTGGTTTGCCGACCTCGACGAGGACAGCTTCACGAACGAGAGCGACAGGGTGACCGCCTGCGATCCGCCGGAGGGCTACGCCATGGGCTCAGCGGAGGCCGACTGCGATGATGACGACGCCAGCGTGAACCCCGACGCCATCGAGCTGCCGGCGGACGCGCTCGACTCGGACTGCGACACAATCGAGCTGTGTTACGTGGACGCCGACACAGACGGCTACCGGCCGGATACGACGAGCACGGTGGAGAGCGCGGACCTCTCCTGTGAGGAGGCCGGCGAGGCCTGGGGCGACGACCCCACGGGGGACTGCGACGACAGCGACCCCGGGGCCTATCCGGGGGCCACCGAGGTGGCTGGAGATGGTATCGACCAGGACTGCGACGGCATCGACGCGCCGGATGACACCGGCTCGACCGACGACACGGCCGTGAGCACCGATGACACCGGTGACAACACCGATGACAGTGGCACCGACACCAACGACACCGGCGCGAACGCCGAAGACGGGTCCAGCGGCGGCGGCAAGGGCTGCGGCTGCGCGACCCCTGGCGGGGCTGCCTCCGAAGCGGGCTGGCTGGGCCTCCTCCTGGGACTCACCACCCTCGGCCTCAGACGCCGCCGAGCGGCTTGAGGGTACATCCTCACGCTGGTGCCTGGCTCGGATCTTTGACCAATCAGCCCACGAGCCCATTGGATGACGAGCTGCGACCATCGGTGCGGAGTGTCGGCAGCTCCCGGCAAGTCCCGGAATGCGCAAACATCCGAGCCTGGCACTGGATCCGCTGCGTCGGCTCGCCGACCCGAGCCTCAATTCGTCCGCGTCGCCCGGCTCGCTTGGTTGGCTGCGCCCAGCGCGTCCATCAGCCCGATGAGCGCGTCAAGCTCGGCCCGCGTGCCCGCGTCGACGGCGGTGGGCGCCAAGCGCACCAGCGCGTCGTGGGCTTCGTTCAACTGCATGCCCATTGTCCACGGGTGGCCGGGCTGCACCGCCCAGGGCCCGCGGGGGCAAGGCCGCGCGACGCCGGTGGCGGCTTCGACGCGGTCGCTGTGCACCTCGATCTGCGCCTGGGTCTGGGCCTCGATGGTGCCCGCGATGGGCGTGATCGCGGCGATAGAGATCGACAGGGTGGTGATAGGCTCGGCCGACCGTCGCAGCGCGGCCCGATCGGGTACGCTCGCGGCGGGCTGTCCGAAGAGCGCGTCGCCGCTGGTGGGCGCCTTGACCTCGACCCCGAGGGCCTCCAGCGCCCCGACGTGCAGCGCGAGCGCCTCGTTGAGGGCGGCTAGCTCAGCGCGGCCCTCGGGCGAGATGGCCGTGACCGGGATGGATCGGACTGCGTCGCGCAACACAACAGGGAGCAGCATCGCCGCGCGGGTGTAGGGGCAGCTCGCGGTGAGGAAGCGCAGCGAGGCTGTGGCCTGCGCGCGCTCGGCCGGCGCCAGGGCGGCGATCTGCGCGCTGACCTCACGGATCGAGGGCACCGTCGAGACTGGCTCGGCCCCCGCTCGGTCGGCGGGCCGCGCCGAGCTGCCGGCGGCCAAGGCGGCGGGGGAGGAGAAGGCGGGCAGCGCCAGCGCGAAGAACAGGTGGAGCGTGCGCTTCATTGGGCCGGACCGGGGCTGCAGGTGAGGGTGTCGGACGGGCGCGTCCAGGTGGGCCAGGCGCCGAGGGTCGAAGCCGCGCCAGCCCCGAGCGCGAGGGCGAGGCCCAGCGCCCAGCGGCGGCCGGGGCTGCGCCGGCGAGCGTCGAGCACGGCGTACACGCGGCGCGCCAGCGGGGAGGAGCCGGCGCCCAGGGCCGCGCTCGGGCCGCCTGCGCCGCTGAGCGAGACGAGCAGGCCGGCGTAGTCGCTGGGCCGCGCGCCCTCAGCGAGGGCCGCGTCGTCGGCCGCGTGCTCGGCCTCTTGGGCCAGGGCGCGGCGGGCGAGCCAAGCAAGCGGGTTGAACCAAAACAACGTGCAGGTGGCCCAAACCACCATTTGAACGGCCCAGTCGTGGCGACGGATGTGGGCGCGCTCATGGGCGAGGGCGGCGGCGCGATGCGCCTCGGGCCAGGCCGCGGCGCAGTCGGGCAGCACGATGATCGGCCGCAGCAGCCCCCAGGTGACAGGGCTCCTCAGCGCCGCGCTGTGCAGGAGCGCGGGCGTCTGGGGGTCGGGCCGGGCGTCCTGGCGCAGCGTGGCGAGCGCCAAGACACCCCGCAGCAGGGGCAGGCCGGCGAGCAGGGCGCCGAGGAGCCAGACCGGCGCGACCAGGGGCGCCTCGAGGGCGATGGTGGGGCCCCGCAGGGCGGCGGCGACCACGAGCACGGGCAGGGTGGCGAAGGTGCCGGCCCAGACGGCGTGGCGCTGCGCGGCCGAGCCGCCCCGCAGCAGCAGGCTGCCGAGGCCGCCGAGCGCGAGCAGGGCGGTGGACTTGAGGCCGGCGTCGACAAGGACGCCGGCGACGATCGAGAGGGTGTCGGGGCCGCTCATCGGCCCTCGACCTTGGCGCGCGCGATGGCGGCCTCAATGGCGGCGAGCTCATCGGGCGCGATGCCCGACTCCGCCACGAGCGCCATCGCCGCCCGCGCCGGCGAGCCCCCGAAGAAGGTCTCGACCAGGCGCTTGAGCGCCGAGGCCGAGGCGTCATCCGCTGGCACGGTCGGCGCATAGACGTAACGCCGCCCCGCCTGCCGGTGGCTCAGGTGCCCCTTCTCGACCAGCGTGCCCATCAAGGCGCGCACGGCCGAGTAGCTGGGCGCGTCAGCGAGGCGCTCATGCACGTCTGTGACAGCGAACTCGCCGAGCTGGTAGGCGAGGTCCATGATCTGTCGTTCGCGTCGGGAGAGGGGATCGGTCATGCAGCGGTTGTACCACATGCTGGAAAAGCTGCATGTCAAAAGTGGCTGTGGGTCCACGGCTGCGCCGGTGTCTGGCTCGGATCTTTGGACGCTGATTGTCACCTGTGGGTGACTTTTCCCTTGTCGCAGCCCTGAGGGATGATATGTCACCCATGAGTGACTTTGGAGCCCCGATGCACAACCCCTTGTTGAACCTGCCCAGCCGCCGTCGCCTCCTCCAAGGAGCGGCCGCTGCGGGGCTCCTCCCGGTGGTGGGCTGCTCTCCCTGCGGCCAGTGGGACGAACGGGTCGCCGACGCTTATGCGCCCTGGGCCTTGGACACGGGCGGGCAGCCCCCGGAGGTGGCGGCCGTCGCGGCGGCGATCCTCGCCGCCAACCCCCACAACACCCAGCCCTGGCTGTTTGCGATCTCGGCCACCCAGATCGACCTCTTTGTGGACCCCGACAAGTGGCTCGGGGCGATGGACAGCCCCTCCCGAGAGCTCGTGATCGGCCTGGGCTGCGCCCTCGAGAACCTCGTCCTGGGCGCGGCCGCCGCGGGTCGGTCCGCCGCGGTGCAGACGATGCCCTCCGAGGGGGACCCGGACTGGGTGGCCACCGTCTCGCTCGTGTCCGCCGAGCCCGAGCGCTCGCCGCACTTCGAGGCGATCCCGGACCGGCACACCAACCGGGGAGAGTACCTCGATGAGGCGCTCCCTGACGATGTCCTGGAGGAGCTCCGCTCGCTCGTGGACGACGGGGTGGAGCTCCAGTGGCTCACCTCCACGGGCGATCGGGCCACCTTCCGCCGAGAGACCATCGCCGCCACGGAGGCCATCGTCGGCGACGCAGAGATGAACGAAGCCAGCCATCGGTGGTGGCGACAGACCCCCGACGACATCCTCCAGCACCGGGACGGGCTCACGATGGACGCCACCGGCAATGGGGCGCTCACCAAGCGTGCCGGGCAGTGTATGGCGCCTCCAAGCGCCGACAAGGCAGGCAGCTACTGGATTCGCGGCACCGAGACGCGAGAGACGACCGGCGCGGCCTTTGGGATCCTCAGCTCCACAGACCGCCTCGATCGCCGCCAGCAGCTCGCGGTCGGCCGGGTCTGGCAGCGCCTGCACCTCCACGCCACCACCCTCGGCCTCGCCATGCAGCCCCTCAACCAGCTCGCCGAACAGCGAGACCGGGAGATCGAGCTCGGCCACGAGCCCCGCTTCGGCGACGTACTCCAGGCCTGGACGGGAGCGCGGGCCGCCCAGATGCTGTTCCGAGTGGGCTTCCCGTGGTCCGAGGTCGGGCCCAGCCCCCGCCGGCCGGTCGAGTGGGTGACCCTTTGAGCCCCCTGCTCGTGCTCCTGGTGGGCCTCTCCTGTTCATCGAGCCAGGCCGCAGACCTCGATGGCGCCGCATTTCTCCACGGGGGCCAGGTGACGGAGGTGGCCCGGGTAGGGGCTTTCACCGACCAGCGCCGCCTGCCGCTCGTCGGGGTGGGCGGCGCCCTGCGCTGGCGCCCGGCGCCCCTCCAAGCCGCCGGGCTCGCGCTCCAGGCCACGGTCGGGCTCGACGGCAGTCCCACGACAGGGGCCTGGCTCCCCACCGCGGGGGCCGATGCCCGCTGGAGGCCGCCCCTGCCCACCGCCTGGGGGCCCCTTCGGGCAGAGACGGGCCTCGGAGCGGAGCTGTCCTTCAACCGAAACGCGCCCTGGTCCCGGGTGGATCTGAGCCTCCCCGTTGGGGTCGGCTGGGGGCGCTCCACCCTCGAGTGGCGCCCCGGGCTTCAGCTCGCCCTCGGCCGCTCCTCCACCGGGGCGGGGGCCCTGGAGGTGCAGCGCAGCGCCGGCCCGGCGTGGCGCCTGCTCGATCTCCGGGTCACAGTCCGCTTCGGCGAGGAGGAGCCCTGAATTGACCCTGAAATTAACCCTGAAACAGGCACGGCGCATCGAGACCGAGCAGCGCCTCATCGACGCCGCCTGGCAGCTCCTCAATGAGCAGGGGGTCGCGGCCATCGGGGTCAACACCGTCGCGGAGCGGGCGGGCGCCGACAAGGTGCTCATCTACCGCTATTTCGGTGGGCTGCCGGGCCTGCTCGAGCGCTGCGGGGCGGAGCGCGACTTCTGGCCCACCGTGGACGAGCTGCTTGGCCCCGACCGGGTGGCCCTCCGCGCGCCCTCCGGGAGAGACGCCGCCTGCGAGGTCTTCGGCCGCTACGTCGCCGGCCTCCGGGCCCGCCCGGCCACGCTCCAGCTCCTCGCCTATGAGATGGTCGATCGGAACGAGCTCACCCTCGCCCTCGAGCGGGTGCGGGAGGCGCGCTCCCAAGAGCTGATGGGGCTCCTCGCCGAGGCAGGGCTGCTGCAGAGTGACGATCAAGTCATCCTCGCGGCCCTGTTCTCGGCCGCCATCAATTACCTCCTCGTCCGGGGCCGCGGTCTCGGGACCTTCGGCGGTCTGGACATCCAATCGGACCCGTCGTGGGCGCGGATCGTCGAGGTGGTGAGCCGAAGCTTTTGACGGATCGCTGTAGATATTCAACGCGCCGCGCTCCGGCTCTCCCGACTGGCCACTCTATCGAGCCTGCGAATGCGCGGCTGCGGCGGTGGCTCCGGGCCCGATTGGCCGTCGTCCCTGACAGGACAGGGTGGTCCCCGGAGCCTCCAGGAGTTGGCGAGAATCCCGGATAGGGACCCGCACGGATGGGGGCACGGGCCCAGCGGTGGCGGGAGGATACGAGGCTCGGGCTGGGGGTGGCTGGAGTCGGTCGTCGCCGCTCGTGCCACCCTGGGAGGAGAACCCTGATGAAGCCGACCCTGCTCTTCATCTGCACGGGGAACATCTGCCGTTCGCCCGCCGCGCATGCTGTGATGGCCCACCACCTCGCCCTCGCCGGGCTCTCGGAGGAGGTCCGGGTCGACTCCGCCGGCATGGGCGGCTGGCATGCCGGCGAGCTGCCCGATCCCCGGGCGCGAAGAGAGGGCGCCCGTCGGGGTTACCGCCTGGATCACCTCGCGCGGGCGGTCTCCGCCGACGACTTCCGACGACCGGGCCTGCTGCTCGCCCTCGACCGAGGCCACGAGCGCGCGCTGCAGCGAATGGCCCCCGCCGGCTTCCCCGCCGATCGCATCCGGCTCCTGCGCTCTTTCGATCCCCAGAGCGCGGTGGGCGCCGAGGTGGCAGACCCCTATTACGGCCCCGAGAGTGGATTCGCGAGCATGTTCGACGAGATCGAGGCGACCGTGGTTGGGCTGGTGCAGGCCGCAGGCATGCTCAGCGGCGGAGCGCTGCGGTGAGCGGGGGCGCCCGGATGCTCCTCCCCCTCCACGCAGACCTTCATGCTCACCGCCTTCGAGAAGCCCTTTCCGCTCGGCGGAATTGGCGCCAGGATCGGGGGGATGGCGCAGGCCTGACCGGCCCGGGGGACGCCCCAATGCCCCTCGGCTAACGCCAATGCCGTTCAGTTAGGGTGACAAGGATCGGCAGACCGGCGCTTTTGTCCGTTGGCGAAGGGCAACATCAACTCCCGTTTCGCGACGGCTGCTTACCTCGGAGTAGTCGACGCTGAGGCCGCCAGGGATCTTGCTCCGCCGGGAAGACCTCGATCTGGAAGGCGATAGCGGGCGACCCAGCGGGGCGACTTCGATCCTCCGAAGTCATGCCAACAACCGCTTGAACTCCACTAAGTGAACGGCATTGCCGTTAACCCCTACAGCCACAACCCCTACGCTGAAGACGAGGCATACGTGCGTGCCCGATGGGCGGCGATGTCGGCCGAGGAGCAGACGGCTTTCCTCGTCGAGATCGGCATCCTGACGCCTGACTTGAAGCTCCATCCCAACTACGACCATCGACCTTCCCACGACGCCCCGGTCGTCCCTCCGGCGGACGCCAAGTAGGGCCGTCCGGTCAGCGGGGACGGGATTCGGTCGGCGAGGTCGGGACTCTCCCATTCACGCCTGGGCGCGTTCCAGGTTGCACATGGTGCGCCCCCGACGCCGTTCCCTGCGTCCGCCCCACGATGAAGCGGAGGCTGAAGTGGTGAGTCTCGACCTCATCGCCACCCGAGAGCACCCGGTTCGGTGCCACCGGTTCGGTGCCAGGGATGGTTATTTAACACCTACAAACTGGTAGCGAGCTGGCGAGGGACACGGGGCGGCTGAGGTGATCGCGAGCTGAACGATGATGCGGCTCCCAAACCGGCAGAGCGTCATGAGGCGAAAGAGGAAGGACATGAATCAACTACAGGAACGGGGGCAGGCGGCGCTCGGTCCCCGGTCGGTCGGACTCCCCTCGCGCGGGACCGGCTCAGGCGGCACCCGGACAGGTCCGTCGTGGTGAGTCCTCCAGACCGGGCCTGAAGCGTACCTGGAGGGACCGGACCCGGGGGATGCTCCCTTCCGCGAGGGCCCTCATCCCTCTCGTCCGCGCCGCGCTCGTTTCGGCTAAGCTCGCGGTGATCTCTCGCTGCCACGGACTGGATCAGATGAAAACCCACACCCTCGTCCTGTCCCTGCTCCTCGCCGGCTGTAGCCACGACAAGGGGACCCCCGCGGAGGTCGAAACGACGGGAGAAGGCTCCCCAGAGGTCGCCACCCCGGCGCCCCCGTCCTCCGAGGAGGGGGTCTGGTGTTGGGATGGCGAGGACAACGATGAGGACGGTCCCGCGGACTGCGACGATCCAGACTGCGCCGACTCCGTGGGCTGCTTCGAGTACGGCGAGTGCGACAAGGATTGGAAGGCGAAGGACCTCGACGCGGTGATCGCCGAATTCGATGTGGCCTCTCTGTACGACGGCGAGGAGACCGTCCGCTTCTTCTCCTGCAGCGTCTGGGGCTTCGAGCGAGACTTCAACGAGTGCATCGACGGCGCGCATCAATGGGAGGAGGTGGTCTACGACGCCATCGTCGAGGGAGCCTTCGAGGGCACGGTCCTCGACGGCTACTGCGACATCGACGTCAGCACGGTCTGCGGGCCCCTCTCGCCGGCGGAGGCCGCAGAGGTCACGGGTGACAAGGACGAGCTCTGGTGCTGCTACGCGATGAAGGTGCAGGTGGAGTGCTCGCTCTGACGGTCTGTACAGAGTAGTCACCTTCCTCTCCCGGGGGCGAGCCCGCGGCGCTCTTCGGTCTGTTTCGCCGGCCAGGTGTCCGGCTCCGCGCCCTGCCCTGAGCCGGTCCGCGGCCAGACGCTCGGCCGCGACCCTGCGGTCCAGTCCTGACCTTGCGTTGTGCGCACCTTGCGATAATGCCTCCGCGTAAAGGCACCGTTGCCTCGCAGGAGGTTCCCGTGGTCGCATCCACGCATTCTGTTCGGCAGCGCCAGAACCACCGCGACGCCGCCGCCGCGCCTCGGAGGCGGGTTTGAGCGGCCGCGATGCCGTCTCGATCCGCGACGTCCAGGCCTTCGTGCTCGCCGCGCTCAGCTACGACCTCGAGCCGGGTCCGATACTCGCCGCGGCGGGGCTCCGCTTCGAGGACCTTGGTAATGCCGACCTCCGGATCTCCCATGCGCGGCTGGTGCGCCTGGTCGGCGAGGCGCTCCGCGGGGCCGGTGATCCCGACTTCGGCCTGCACATGGCCGAGCTGACGCTGCAGGCGCCGCTGCCGTCCGTGCTCGGACAGGCGTTGTTTGCGAGCGCCACCATCGGGGAGGGACTCCGGCGGCTCCTGCGCTTCCTGCACCTCTACCACGGGGAGGCCATGCTCTGGTTGGAGGAGGACGGGGACGGGGTCCGCCTCTGTCACACCCCCGATCCGGGGACGCCCGAGGTGACCCGCGCGCTCTCCGAGCGGGCGTTCGCCGCGGTGTTCCTCAGTGCGCGGCGCCAGGCCGGCGCGGGCTTCACGCTCCGGGAGGTGACGTTCGCCCACGCCGCCCCTCCGTCCGTGACCGAGCACGCGCGGATCTTCGAGGCGCCGGTGCGCTTCGGGCAGCCGGTCGAGGCGCTGGTCTTCGATCGTGCGCACCTCGACCTCCCGTGCTTCGGCGCGGATCCGGAGCTCGTCGCGGTGTTGGACGCCCACCTCGTGTCGCTCCCGTCGGCGCCGCCGGACCGGTTCCTCCAGCTCGTCCGGTCCCGGATCGCCGACGCGCTCCCGAACGGGACTCCGAGCGCGGAGCTCGTCGCCGCGCGGGTGGGCATGGGGGCGCGGACCTTCCGGCGGCGCATCGCCGAGTGTCAGACGACGTACCTCGACCTCGTGGCCGCCGTACGCCAGGAGCTGGCCCGGACGCTCCTCGCGGACCCCGAGCTGGCCATCTCGGAGGTGGCCTTCGCGCTCGGGTACGCGGAGGTGAGCGCGTTCCATCGGGCCTTCCGCGGTTGGACCGGGACGACCCCGGCGGCGTTCCGGAGGGAGCGGGCGGCGGGTTGAGGGCCTCGCGGGTGCGGGGAGCGTAGGCGGCGGGCGGCCTGAGGTCCACTTTGGCCAGTTCGGTCAATTCTTTGGCCCCGCCTGTCAATGACCCGACCCACACGGACCTGTAGGGTCCCGTCGACGCGCGGCCACGCCGAGGCTGCGC
>JBIJDH010000038.1:0-53385 GCA_044344255.1 Myxococcota bacterium | reverse complement strand
GCGACGCAGCGGGCGAAGGCGTCGCGCATGGCGCCGTCCCCGTGCTGCGTCAGCAGGTCGAAGAGCTCGTGGCAGGGCCTCTCCCAGCGTCCCTCCGGGCACCGGTGGACGAGGGGCCCCATGAACTGCCACGCCGGCTGGCCCAGCTCCAGCAGGCACTGGCGGCGGAAGGTCGCGTGCTTCCGGGCGCCGTGCAGGACGGCCAGCACGTCGAGACGGTGCTCCGGGAGGCGCTGGATCTCACCAGTGTGGTCCTGGCGGTCGTGGGTGCTGCGCTGACCGGCGACGACGATCTCGAGCGTCCGCTGGCGCACCAGGAGCGTCGCCGGTGCCCCGAGGTGCCGGGCGGTCGCCGAGTACGCCGTGCCCTGGAACGAGATCGTGCCCATCGGCGTCACCGTCGCCGAGTCCTCGATCGCCCACGCCTCCGGGCCCACCTGAACGGGACGCTCGGCGAGCCAGCGGGCCTCGTCCTGGCGCGAGACGGCGGGGATCTCTCCCGTCGCGTCGGACAGGCGCTCGTGGTTCACCCCGCGGAGCCACTCGGCGAGCTGGGCCTCGAGGTCTGCGAGATCGCGGAACCTCCGGACCCGCAGGAAGCTGTTCTTCACGTAGCCGACGACGCGCTCGACGCTGCCCTTCTGGTTGCCCGAGCGCGGCGCGCACAGGGTCGCGATGACGTTGTACTCGGCGACGAGCTGCCGGAGGAACCGGTGCAGCACCACCGGCTTCGCGCCGATGGGCGAGATCCGCACGGTGCGCGGGTTGTCGAACACCCACTCCTTCGTCGAGCCCCCGAATACGACCAGACAGGCGATCAGCGAGCGGACAAGCGTCTCAGCGGTCTGGTCGGGCACGACGATCACGTGCATGAACCGGGAGTACTTCAGGCGCGCCGCGAAGAACTGCACGCGCTGCTTCCCGGTGGCGCCGAACTCGACCAGGCACTCGCCGAAGTCGAACTGCGTGTACTCGCCGGGCAGCCCCTCGAAGCGGACGATCGGCTCCTGTCGCGGCTTCGGGCGGAGCCGCTTCACGAGCTCGGTCATCTGGCTGCGGCCGCCGGTGTAGCCCCACTCGGTGGCGCGGCGGAGCACCTCGGTCGCCGGGAGCCGCTCGTTGCCGGGGGTCTCGAGCAGGAAGCGGATCCGCTCGACCATGGCCGTGTCGGCCTTCGGCGGGCGCCCGACGTGTCGCGTGCCGGCGCGCTCGCCGGCCACGACCTCGTCCGGCGTCGGCGCGGTCTCGGCGAGGATGCGCTGCACGGAGCGCAGGCCCACGCCGCAGAGTTCGGCGATGTCGGCCTGGGGAGTGCCCCCCTCGGCCATGTTGTGGATCTTCAGGCGGGTCATGACGTCGATCACCGGGCGGGCCTCCGGAGGGCACCCGCCTGCTACCGGAGACCCCAAAGAGCGGCCGGCGGGTCAGAACCCGCCAGAGTTTCCGGATCTCGACCCGCCAGAGTTTCCGGATCCCACACTCGGCGTCCGTAGCCGAATTCGTCGCCTGCGTCACGAGTGGGATATGGCTGCAATGCACGCGAATCCGCTGGAGGTGGCTGATGAATAAGGGCGAATTGGAGGCCGCCGTCATGGCTGGTGTCGACCTCCGCGGTGCCAAGCTCCGCGGAGCTTGGTACCAAAGGCACGCCAAGCTCCGCGACGCCAAGCTCCGCGGCGCCAAACTCAGTACCGCCGACCTTCGTGGTGGCGACCTCCGCGGCGCCGATCTCAACAGTGCTGACCTTAGCGGCGCGGACCTCCGCGGCGCGGACCTCCGTGGCGCCGATCTCAACAGTGCTGACCTTAACGGCGCCGACCTCAACGGAGCGGACCTCCGCGGTGCCGACCTGACCCGGGCGGAGCTCGTCGCCACCAAGCTTAGCGGGGCGAATCTCACCAGCGCGAATCTCGTCGGTGCCAACCTCAACGGCGCCGACCTTACCCGCGCCATCCTCCGTGACTCTCACCTCAACGGCGCCGACCTCCTCGCCGATCTCCGCGACGCTGACCTCCGCGACGCCGACCTCCGTGGCGCCAACCTCACCTTCACCGGCTTCGCCGGCGGCGAACTCAGCCGCAACAGCTTTATCGCGGACATCGCTAGCACCATCCTCCAGGAGGCCGAACTCGCCCTGGCCGACCTCCCCGGTGCGGACCTCCGCAGCGCCGACCTCCGCGGCGCTGACTTGCGCGGCGCCAACCTGGCCCGCGCCAACCTTGAAGGTGCCAACCTCGAAGGCGCCAACCTCGAAGGTGCCAACCTCGAAGGGGTGAAGCGATGACTTCCATGAGGGTCGCCAAAGAGATGGAGTCAGGACTCTCCACATAAGCATCCGTTTCATCTTGGGAGGGGCGTCTGGGAAGCGCCGTGGGCGGCCTGGAACGCGGCCAAGTGCTAAGCGAAAAGTTCCGACCCCACCGCAGCATAGCCGCCATGCGGCAGCCATGAACGCATCCGGAATGTCGAGTTTTGTTTGTTCACGACTTATTGCTTCCGCGGGGCGATACCGGCTCCATGGGATCAGGGGGGTTGTGTCTGAGCCTTTTGATCATGTCGTCTACGACCGATAACGCTGTTACTTCCTTATCAATTGGAACATACTCTCCCGTTGCTTCATCCCACACCAGCCTCACGTCATAAGGAGCAGGGACGAAGCGCAGATCGTAGTATCTTGCCTCAATTATCACCTTGTCGTCCCAGCGGAGGGTAAGTGTTCCATGCTTATTGTTGGGTAGCCCGAACCTATAACAATCGTTGGCCTGTCCAGGTCCGGTCAAGGTAGGGGCCCGCACCAATGGCGACAACATACCTGTTGATGTCCAACGATTGTAAATTTGCTGAAGCACGCGGTCGATCGATTCTTTTTTCTTTCTCTTCACATCAGTTTCGGCGCTTGACATGTGCTGTTCCTTTTGACGCGTCTGGAAGTGGAGGCTTCCCGAAGCCTAGGTGCAAGCCCACGCACGGACCAGCACTTTGAATGGGCTCGAAACCACCCGTCCGGCAAACTACCCGACCACCCTAACGAGCTCGGTGAGCATACGCGCGATTAACTGGCGCCAGCGATGGAGAGTAAACGACCGCGGGCGCCGGTTTGCGAGTCCCGTAGACCTGTCGCACGGGTTGGGGATCGAGGCTGGCGGGGCTGGTAGCGACGGACCGCTTCGCGGGGCCGGTTCCGGGTGGGTAGGGGCCGCTTCGATGGGAACGTGCGCACCGGGAGGTGAGAGTGGTAGGCCATCGCACCGCGGACTGGTTTTCCTCCACGTGCCCGCCGACTTGAGCGCTCACCAGAAGTAGACCACTTCTGCTCACCGGAAGTAGTCCACCCCGGTTGGAGTCGCCACCGGTCAGCTACGCTGGCGGCGGGGGGCGGGGGCCCCGCACGGAGGCCCTTCGATGAGCTTCCAGGGAGTCCTCAGGGGGCATCCATGGGAGCGGAAGTGCGGCCGGCGGCCCTCGAACGCCAGCTTTTCGGTGTTCGGCTGGCCGAACAACCTCATGAACCACCGAGGTGCCGACCGACCAAAGGCATAACTGAACCACCGAGACCGTGCAAGGACCAGCACGCAGGTGGACTACCCCTGGTGAGCACACCCCGGTCTACTTCCAATGAGCGCTGCAGCCGCCGATCGCGTCTCGGGGAGTAGGCAACCATCTATACTTGGCACCGCGTCGATCGTAGAGGCAAAGCTCTTCGGCCATGCCCGGGGTGCCTTCACGGGGGCTGTTACTGAAAAGCGCGGCCTGGTCGCCGAGGCTCACGGCGGCACCTTTTGCCTGGGCGAGATCGGAGAGCTGCCCCTCGACCTGCAGGCGAAGCTGCTCCGCGTCATCCAGGAGCGGGAGATCCGGCTGGACGGTGGCCGGAAGGTCGATGTGCGCTTCGTCGCCGCCACCAAGCTGGAACTGTCGGCGATGGTCGCGGCCGGCACCTTTCTCAATGAGACCTCTTCTTCCGTCTGTCCGTGTTCAAGCTGGTCCCGCCAGCACTCCGCGAGCGGGGCGATGATCTGCTCCTTCTCTCCCGACACATCGTCGAGGGCTTCGCCGCACGGCCTAGCGTGGGCCCTCGGGATCTGGCTCGCGCGGTCGGATCCGCGCTGCGCGGCCACCACTGGCCCGGAAACGTCCGTGAGCTTCAGGGTGCGCTGCTCAAGGCCGCAATTGACGGGGAACGGAAGACGATCACCGGTGCCGATGTTCGCGCTTCGCTGGAGCTGCCACCCGTCGAGGCGTCTCTCCAGGAGCGCATCCTCGCGCATCTGGCCAACGCGGGCGAAGTCGGCAAGGGGCACATCATCGCGGCGCTGCTGGTGCCCCGGACGACGGTCTGGCGGGAGCTCTCCGATCTGGTGAAGGCCAGAAAGGTGGAGACCAGCGGGCGGGGGAAGGGGTGCCGTTATCGGCTTCCGGAGGCGAATGCGGCAGAGCCGGTCGCTTCGGATCCGCGGTGGGAAGCGGTCCTTGAGCTGGAGCGGAGGTAGGGCAGCATTACACGGCAGCAGGTGGTCGAGGTTGTAGGGCTTCCGGAGAGGACGGCGGGGCGGCTTCTTGCGGAGATGGTTCGGGTCGAATTGATCGTTGCGGTGAGCAAAAGCCTGACCCGATGGTATTATCCGCGGTACTTGGCGGCGACCTCTCCACCGTGAGGCAAACCGAGATAGTCGAACTTTATGAGAACTGTAGCGTCGCGTCGTTGAAGTTCCATCTGGCTCGGTCGATAGGTCACTTTATACGGCGTGTACTTCTGCCAGGAGTCCTCGTCGCCGAGTACCAGAAGAAACGAAATTCCACACAACGAAAGCGACAATGCTACCATTTGTCCATGCTCGTTTATGCAGGGTACCGCCTTGATCGTTTTGTCGATATCGGGGAGGGGGAGTTGACCATGTCTTGCCTGAACGGAGTAGTCATTGTGTACGATGTGTAGCCCGTAACCGATGGGAAGGTGACGATTGCCGATGAGCCAGTTTGTTGCTTCTATCGTCATTGGCGGAGGAGGTTCGTTGGGTACTCGCGTGGTCAGAAAGTTCGCCCAGATTCCACCCACTGCAAATTTGAGGATCCATCTTTCGAACAAAGCACCATTCACGATCTGTTGGCTTGTCGGCCCACGTAGGGCTCGAAATACTTCCGCTGCTGCTGTGTCCAGCTCCGTCAGACCACTATTGTGGCGCGTGCAGAGAATTCGGGCAGTCAGCGACTCGACTCCAACTACCTTGCCTGTTGGACCCGCCCATGTTGGTCCAACAACTTTGAGTCCATTCATTTGAGTCAAAATTGCTCTTGAGAGATAGTGTTCACGACTCAGCGGGCCATCGCAATTGTCGGTGGCCGAAAGATAGCAACCTTCGGTACGAAGGCCGGTGGTTGGGCCAACGAAAAATGGCTTAGGAGGTGGAGGAGGGGATGATTCAAGAGCCAGGTACGTGAGTATTGACATGTTCGCCCCTACGTATGGCATCCTATTCAGCAACCAGCTAGTTGGGATCGGTGGTGAGAGTATTGGAGTGCTACCGATCGGTGGGGTTGAGCCTCCTCCACTCCCTGATCTGCCGATCTTTGTCGAGGATCACCGCGATCTTCCGCAGCTCCCGCTCCGTCACCGATGGCTCCCGCTCCTGCGGTACGTCAATGGCCGCAATGATGTCGGGGTGCAGGTCAAGCAGGTTGAGGAGCTGGCTCACACGGGACACCGACACCCCCTCCGACATCGCCAGCTCCGTCATCGTCTGGAATCGCCCCGACTCCACCAGCTCCCGGTAGCGCCGGGCACGCGCGAGGTGCTGGGCCAGGCCCCGGTTGCGGGCCTGCTGCGGCCGTACCTCCGCCTCGGCGGCCCTCCCCTCGGCGGTCACCTTGCCCTGCTCGTCGAGCCCGAGCTTCGCGCGGTAGAGTTTCAACTGCTCCTTTCGGCCGAGGCCGGCGAGCTGGCGGAGCTCCAGTTCCCCGAGCACCCGTCCGGTGCGCCCTGGCCGGTCAATGTCGGCGATGATCTCCGGGGCGAGCTTGAGCAGGCGGAGGAGCTGGCTGACGCGGGCCCGGGTGAGCTTCTCCCGACGGGCGACATCGGCGGCGGTGCGGTCGGCCTGGGCGAGCATCCAACCCTGGAAGCGCCGGGCCCTGTCGAGGGCGGCCCGCACCTTCTGGATCCGGGCCGCCCAGGGGTCGGGAGGGGTTGGCCCGATTCCGTGGCCCGATTCCGTTTCGCGTGGCCCGATTCCGCGTCGTCTGCCTGCTCCCTTTGCTGGGGCTTGGCCCGATTCGCGATCCGTCTGGAGCGGCTTGCCGTCCCGGCCCACCGAGATCACGGGTACGGCGGTGGAGGAGGACGGCGCCCCGGCAGCATCGACGAGGGGAGCGCCACCCGCGCTGGGGCGACCCAGAAGCGCAAAAGCCCCCCGGCGTGAACGCCGGAGGGCCTGCATGGAGGGTCGAGTCTGCCTTTCGCCCGTTCCCTCGGGTATCTTCATCGAGGTCACCCAGGAGGTCAACATCTGGGTTCCATCTACAGGCAGGTACGGTATGGCTCTCGGTGGTTGAAGGGGTCCGAACCTTTTCGGCCGCTCCTGCACCTGAAGTGCGTCTGAGCTTCGGGAGGCTGCGGTCCGATCGGGGTGCATCGCTGGTCGCACAGTAGAGTGAGCGGGTCCGCAGTACCACACTTGCTGACGGCAGCCCCCGAACTTCTCAAGTTCTCGGCAGGCTCCCCAGCCGCGCCGCTGGCCCGTTATGTGTCGCCGCCACAATGCCCGACCCCCTCCCCATTGCCCCCGGTGCCCATGTCGAGATCCGCGACGCCGTCTGGCGCGTGGTCCAGGTCACCCCTTCCTCTTCCGGTGGGCGCGCAATCAGGGTGATCGGGGTGTCCGAGGTCGTCCGCGAGCGCGAGGCCATCTTCCTCGACGAGTACGAGACCGATGTTCGGGTGCTGGACCCTGCCGAAACTGCCCTCGTCCACGACCCATCCGCCCAGCACCGCGGCGCGTTGCTCTACATCGAGAGCCTGCTCCGCGAGGTTCCGCCCGACTCCGAGGACGTCCGCGTCGGCCATCTCGGCGCGTTGGACGCCATGCCGTTCCAGCTCGAACCGGCGCGGCTGGCGTTACAGCAGCTCCGCCCCCGCATTTTGATCGCCGACGCCGTGGGCCTCGGCAAGACGCTCGAAGCCGGCATCCTGCTCTCCGAGCTGATTCGTCGCGGCCGCGGCCGCCGCATCCTCGTCGTGACCGTGAAGAGCATGCTCGTACAGTTCCAGAAGGAGCTCTGGAGCCGCTTCACGATCCCGCTGGTCCGCCTCGACTCCATCGGCATCCAGCGCGTGCGCGACCGCATCCCGTCGAACCACAACCCCTTCTACTACTACGACCGCGCCATCATCTCGATGGACACGCTCAAGGGAAACGACGCTTACAGCCGCCACATCGAGAAGGCGCACTGGGATGTCATCGTCATCGACGAGGCCCACAACGTGGCCGAGCGCGGTTCCGATCTCACCCAGCGGGCGCGCCTCGCCTCGCTCCTCGCCAAGCACTCTGACGCGCTAATCTTGCTCTCCGCGACGCCCCACGACGGCCGGCCGCGTAGTTTCGCAAGCCTCATGAACATGCTTGACGAGACCGCCATCGCCAACCCCGAGGACTACGGGCCGAGCGACATCAAGGGCCTGTTCATCCGCCGGTTCAAGCACGACGTTGCGAGCGAGGTGAAGTCGCACTTCCCCGAGCGGAAGGTGGCCTATGCCCGGCAACAGGCGAGCCCTGCCGAGGAGGCCGCGTTCGTCGCCTTGGCGAAGCTCGCGAACAGCCGACTCAACCGTCGCGCCGGCTCGATGTTGTTCCGTACCTCGCTGGAGAAGGCTCTCCTGTCGAGCCCGTCGGCCTGCGTCCAGACCCTGGCAACACGCCTCACCAACCTGGAAGCCGACTTCAAGGCCGGCCGCCGGAAGCGAGACGACTGGGCCGCCGAGGTCCGTCTGCTGGAGGAGCTGCGCGACACCGTCAATGAGATCGGAGTTCTTGGGTTCAGCCGCTACCAACGGCTCCTTCGGCTCCTGCGCGAGGGCAAGGGCGAGTGGGCCTGGTCCGGCAAGGACGCCACCGATCGCCTGGTCATCTTCACGGAGAGCGTGAAGACCCTGGAGTTCCTGGAGCACCACCTCCCGGCCGACCTGGGCCTCCCCAAGGCGGCGGTGGCCGTTCTGCACGGCGCGATGTCCGATGTCGAGCAGGGCGACATGGTGAAGGATTTCGCCAACCCCCACAAGGCGATCCGATTGTTGATCTGCTCGGACGTGGCCTCCGAAGGCATCAACCTCCACTTCCTCTGCCACCGGATGATCCACTTTGACCTGCCCTGGTCGTTGATGGTCTACCAGCAGCGGAAT
The DNA here is from genome assembly GCA_044344255.1 of Myxococcota bacterium. GTDB lineage: Bacteria > Myxococcota_A > UBA796 > UBA796 > UBA2385 > JBIJDH01. Next base: position 44,993 of record JBIJDH010000038.1, on the reverse strand, counting down.
GGCCGCATCGACCGCTACGGGCAGGAGAAGACGCCGCTCATCCAGTACCTCCGCGTCGAGACCGCAAACGAGCACATCGAGGGCGAGCAGCGCATCCTCACCAGGCTGGCCGAGAAAGACGAGGCCGCAGCGAAGAACATTGACGATCCGCTCGCGCTTTCGGGGGCCTACGACATCGAGTCGCAGGAGGCCCAGACCGCCCAGGCGATCGAGGAAGGCCTCTCCGACGACGCTTTCGACGCGCTGCTCGCCATCATCGACCCGTTGGACAAGAAGCTCGCGGAAGCGAAGGAAGTCCCGGCGTTCTATGCCCCGCCGCGCCCGCCGACGTCGTTGTTCCGCTCCGATTTCGACTACCTGCGCACCGCGCTCGAAGTGTTCCAAGGGGCCGGTCGGTTCCGAGTGGAGCTCCGGGAGCTCGACCGCTACCTCGAGTTCGACATGCCCGCCGACCTCGAACGACGCCTCCGGATGGTGCCTTCCGAGGCGATGAACACTGAGAAGTCGCTTTGCCTGACCGCTGACCCCTCCCGGATGCAACGCGCGATCCGCGAGGCTCGCGCCGACGAGGGCTCCTGGCCGAAGCACCAGTTCCTATGGGCACTCCATCCAGTGATGAGCTGGGTGGCCGATCGGGTGCGCACTCAGTTCGGCCGCCACAGCGCTCCGGTGATCGGCCTCACCCGTGGGCTCGCGCCGGGTGAGCGGATCATCCTCGTGTCCGGGCTGGTCCCCAACCGGCAAGCGCAGCCGGTGCTCCACCGATGGTACGCGGCGGTGTTCCGGGACGGCCAGTTCAAGGCGCTGGAGAGCCTCGACGACCTGCTCCGCCGCACCGAGCTCGGCACACAGCCCATCCCGAACGTCGGCATCCCGCTCGACCTCGCCGCGATCCAGAAGCTGCTCCCCGCGGCCGTCGAGAAGGTCCGGGCCCAGGTCATCCGGGATCGTGCTGAGCTGGACGCCAAGCTCCAGGCGCGGATGGATGCGCAGCTCGACCGCCTCGCAGAGCTGCAGCGCCGCAAAAGGAAGCAGGTGCACCTCGACTTCGCTGGTGCCGTCGGGCAGAAGCTCGATGCGCGCACGGCAGAGGAGCGCCGCGTGGACGAGGTGTTCCAGCGCTTCGTGGACTTCGTCGGGGCCGCGCTCACCACCGAGCCCAACCCGTTCCTGCAGGTCGTCGCAGCATTCTGCAGCATGGGGGGAACACAATGAGCACCCCCCTGCTCGGCATCGAGAACGTCAACGAGTTCTACGCCGACCACTACCTGTCGGCGATCCTCGCGAATGACCTCAAGCCGGTGCTCGCAGGGTGGCGGGAGCGCGCGGGTGACGAGGCCGCGCCGCCCTCCGCGCTCAAGGCGTTGGGGCGGGCGCTCTCCAAGCTGAAGGAACGACTGGAGCGCGTCTCCGACCCCGCGGAGCGCGTGTCGGAGCACGTGAACTTCGTGGCCCGCGTGGCGACCGCGCTTGGGTGGCAGGCGAAGCCATCGGCGCATCCGGTGACAGGCGGCCAGCTCCCCGTGTTGGCCGAAGCGACTCGGGCGGACGGGACCCCCATCGCGTGGTGGATCGCGGTGACCCGGTCGCGGGACTCCGAAGCGAGCACACTGATGTCGCCGGTCCTCCCAGAGCTGCTCGAAGCAACGCCACGAGCCGCGGGGGTGGACGACGAGGACTGGCATGTTCCCTCTGGCGCGCTCGAAGCCATCGCCGTGGCGGCTTTCGATCGCGCCGACCCGCCGCGCTTCCTGGTGCTCGCCGGGCAGACCGACCTTCTCCTACTCGAACGGGGCAAGTGGGCCGAGCAGCGGCTCATGCGCTTCGACCTTGGTGAGATCCTGTCGCGTGCCGGTCCGGAGGTCGACATCACGGCGGCGCTCCTTCACCGGGAGTCTCTCGCGCCGGAGGCCGGGGCGCCCTTGGTTGATCGCCTCGACGAGAACTCCCACAAGCACGCTTTTGAGGTGTCGGAGGACCTCAAGTACACGCTCAGGGAGTGCATCGAGCTGCTCGGAAACGCGGTGGTCACCGATCTTCGTGACAAGCACGTCCGCATCTACGACGCGGGCATGGCCGAGAAGCTCGGGATGGAATGCCTCCGGTACATGTACCGGTTGCTCTTCATCCTGTTCCTCGAAGCCCGCCCGGAGCTCGGGTATGCGCCGATGGGCAGCGAGGCCTACGCGAAGGGGTACAGCCTGGAGCGCCTGCGAGACCTGGCGACGAAAGTGGGCTGGGACGGTGCCGAGGCGCAGGACGGCCACCACCTGCACGAGAGCATCTCCTTGCTCTTCCGGATGATCTTCGAGGGCGTCGATCCTCGCCAGCGCGGCCTGCTCGGCGCCGGCGAGTCGATGCACGACACCTTTCGCCTGCGCCCGCTGAAGTCGCACCTGTTCGACCCCGAGCGGACCTCCCTTCTCAACCGCGTCCGATTCCCGAACCACGTCCTCGGCCGGGTGCTCTACCGCCTTTCGATGTCGCGGGGACGCGACGAGGGCGGTTCGGGCTCCCCCCGCCGTGTGTCCTATGCCACCCTCGGGATCAACCAGCTCGGGGCGGTGTACGAGGCGCTGCTTTCATTCCGCGGGTTCTTTGCCGAGCAGGACCTCTACGAGGTGCGCAACGGCGAGAAGAAGGATGGGAAGCTGCCGGCGTTGAGCGTACTCGACCCCGCGTTCTTCGTGACCTATTCCGCGTTGGAGGACTACACCGACGACGAGCGGGTGAAGCGTTCGGACGGGAGCTTCCAGAAGTACGAGAAAGGCACCTTCATCTACCGGATGTCGGGCCGGGACCGCGAAAAGTCGGCTTCGTTCTACACCCCGCACTCCCTCACGCAGACCGTAGTGAAGTACTCGCTCAAGGAGCTGCTCGATGACGAGGAGGGGAAGCCAAAGGTGACCCCCGACGAGATCCTCCAGCTCAAGGTGATCGAGCCCGCCGCCGGGAGCGCCGCCTTCCTCAACGAGGCGGTGGACCAGCTCGCCGAGCAGTACCTCCTGCGCAAACAGCGGGAGCTGGGCCCGGGGCGACGCATCAAGCACGAACAGTACACGCGCGAGAAGCAGCGCGTGAAGATGTACATCGCCGACAATAACGTGTTCGGGATCGACCTGAACCCGGTGGCCATCGAGCTGGCCGAAGTATCCTTGTGGCTGAACAGCATCTACGACGGGGCGTTCGTGCCCTGGTTCGGGATGCAGCTCGTGAACGGCAACTCGTTGGTGGGCGGGCGGCGCAACGTCTTCCGGGTGCCGCCGATCGGCGAGAGGGACAAGCCGAAGCCCTGGGTGACGGACACCCCGGAGCGCGTCGCGGTGGGCGCGGCGCGGCCGGACGACGGGGTGTGGCACTTCCTGCTCCCCGACGCTGGCATGTGCGACTACGCCGGCGGCAAAGAGGGGCAGCCGGTCAAGGACCTGTGCGGTCCGCAGCTCAAGGCGATCAAGGCCTGGAAGACCGAGTTCATGGAGCAGCTCGACGGAGGCGACCGCGAGGACCTGCTCACGCTCTCCTCCGCGGTGGACCGCCTCTGGTCCGCGCATGTGACCCTGCTGCGGAATGTTCGAAACAGGACGGCGGACCCGTTGTCGGTGTACCCCGAGGCGATGCCTGACGAGACTCCGGCGGTCACCACAACCGCTGAGAAGGACCGCATCTGGAAGGGCGAGATTGACTCGGAAGGCGTGAAGGCGTCGAGCCCGTATCGTCGGTTGAAGCTTGCGATGGACTACTGGTGCGCGCTCTGGTTTTGGCCCATCGAGAAGGCCGACCTCTTGCCGTCGCGGGCGCAGTTCTTCCTGGATCTGTCGCTGATCCTCGGGGCGGACTTGATGTCGCTCCCGGGAATCGGCGAGATCATGCCGATGTTCGCCCCAACGCAAGCCAAAGAGGTGGCGAAGCAGCTCGCGCTGGAGTTGGGCGTCGTGAATGTACGGGAGCTGATCGGCAAGTACGATCGTTTGAGACTGGTGGACGAGCTGGCGGGGGGGTACCGATTCCTGCACTGGGAGCTGGAATTCGCGGATGTCTATGCGGATCGGGGTGGGTTTGACCTGGTGTTGGGGAATCCGCCGTGGGTGAAGGTTGAGTGGAGCGAGGCCGGAGTGCTGGGTGAAGCAGACCCCATGTTCGTTTTGAGGAAGCTCGACGCTGCGGAGTCGGCACTTCGACGCTCAGCAACCTTCGAGCGATTTGGAAACCGCCCCCAATGGTTGGGTGAACACGGGGCCGCAGCCGGGATGCAGGCGTTTCTTGGGTCAACGCTGAACTTTCCCGAGCTTGCGGGCAGTCAGCCGAACCTCTTTAAGAACTTCCTGCCTCAGGCTTGGCGGGCCGCCCGAGCGGGCGGAGCCGCAGGCTTCCTGCACCCCGAAACAGTGTTCGACGAGCCCGGAGGCGGCGTTCTGCGTCGGGCGGCCTACTCCCGGCTACGTCGTCACTACCAGTTTCAAAACGAAGAAGAGTGGGCCTTCAAGGGAGTTCATCACCAAACCCGTTTCAGCGCAAACGTGTATTCGGTCGCGAAGTCGGAACCGAGGTTTGTCGCTATCGCAAACTTGTACGCCGCAGCCACGGTCGACGCCTGTCACAAACACCTCGGTCACGGCGCAACTCCTGGGGTCAGGACCGACGCTGGCCTTTGGGAAACCGCCGGGCACTTGGCGCGGATCATCGAGGTAACGCGCGCTGAGCTGCAGTTGTTCGCGGATGTCTACGACGATGAGGGTACCCCCGCAGACCAAGCCCGTCTGCCCGCCCTCCATGCGCGGCAGCTCATCCCCGTGTTGAATCGGTTCCGCGACGGTTCGCGATCCCTCTCGGCAATCTTTCCGAATGTACACCCGCATGAGTTCTGGCACGAATCGCGCGCCCAATCCGCTGGAACGATCAAGCAATCGACCCAATATCCCACGATTCCCGCCGAGGTCGTGCTCTCCGGGCCGCACTTTAACGTCGCCAATCCCCTCTACAAGACTCCGCGACGGGAGTGTGCCAAGAGTAGTCACTATGATGTGATCGACGCTTCCATAATTGAAGACGACTACCTTCCGCGAACGAATTTTATTCGGGCGTGCTCGCCCGGCGAGTACTTGCGCAGGTCCCCGTCCGCGCCGTGGTCTCCCCCCGAGCTGCCGAACAAAGCAATGGATTACTTTCGGGTAATCATCAGCGCGATGGTAAATCCTGACGGAGAACGAACCCTTCAAAGCGCGATAATCCCGCCCGGGTTCGCGCATGTCGATGTCGCAAACAGCTACACGCTTCCGATGGGGCGGGAGATCGCGGCGATAGCGGCGACTTGGCACTCGATTCCGCTCGATTTCTTGGTGAAGTCTACTGGGACTGACAAGCTTCGACCGAGCTTGGCGAAGCGACTGCCGGTGCTGGCGAGTCCACGGAGCGAGATCCTAGCCCGCACCCTCGCCCTTAATTGCCTCACCACCCACTACGCCCCCCTCTGGCGCGAGTGCTGGGACGACGCGTTCTGCGCCGACGAATGGACCAAGACCGACGACCGCCTCCAACCCGACTTCTTCGGGAAGCTCACGCTGGACTGGCAGCGGAATTGCGCCCTCCGCACCGACTATGCGCGCCGTCAGGCACTCGTCGAGATCGACGTGCTGGTCTCGATGGGCCTCGGCATCACCCTCGACCAGCTCATCACGCTCTACCGCGCGCAGTTCCCCGTCATGCGCTCCTACGAGAAGGAGACCTTCTACGACCGCAATGGCCGTATCGTCTTCACCAACAGCCGCGGCCTCGTCGGCGTGGGTCTCAAGCGCAAACGCGCCAAGGGCGACTCGGTCCCCGGCTGGGACGAGGTGTCCGGGATGATCACCGGCTCGATCCACCGCCCCATCAAGGACGACACCCTCCCCGGGGGTCTCCAAGACCGGGTGATCGTCTACGAGGCCCCGTGGGTGCGGTGCGACCGCGAAGCCGACTACCGGCAGGCGTGGGCGCACTTCGGGGCGCGTTTCGGGGATAGGAGATAGACCATGTACATAAGCAAAGTCGAGCTCAAGAACATCCGCGGCATCGGTCCGAAGGGGCTGACCTTTGACCTGGCGAAGCAGCCGATTGGCGAGCGGGGGACGATGGCCGGGTGGAACGTCGTGGCAGGACCGAACGGGTCCGGAAAGTCGACCTTCCTCCAGGGCATGGCAGCAGCCCTGCTCGGGGGATCGGGGATGGCGTGGCTCCTGCGGCCGGTCGATCGCATGGACTGGATCCACCGAGGGCGAGGCGAGCCGTCCCACACCGACGCGGGGTCGACTTGCGCCTGGGTGGAGGCGGGAGTGGACGACGACCTCCCGCGCCGCGAGCGGCGGCTCGAACCGGTCCCCCTTCGCGTCGAGTGGACGCGGGATCCCTCGTCGGGGCCCAGGACCCTTCCGCCCGACGGGGATCATAGCTTCGTCATTCGACACTTCTGGAATGCCTCGTCGTACGGCACAAGGCCCGACGGATGGCTCTTTGCGGCCTACGGAGCGAGCCGCGGAAACCGTCGGTCGTCTCCGGACGCGGCGGAGTTGTTCAAGGGCGCTCCGCGGACCGCGGCGGTCGTCACTCTGTTTCGTGAGGACGCGGCGCTGGAAACGGCGAGCATTTGGTTGATGGGGATGGAGCTGAACGCCTCTCGGAGCAACGCCCATGCGGTTGAGCTTCGCGACGGACTGCTGCGGCTACTCGGGCATGGTTTGCTTGTCGCCGACACACAGACCCCAATGCGTGTCGAGAGCGAGGGGCTCGAAGTTCAGTGGAATGGTGGCTGGCAGGTGACTCGTCTTCTCGGTGATGGAAATCACGCAGTTCTAGCGCTAGTCCTCGACCTCCTGCAGCGCATCGAGCAGTTCAAGCCCGGGTTCCTCCTGCACGACATCCTGACTTGGGAGCCCTCTCCGGACGCTGACGTCGGCGTCACAATCTCGGGAACGGTCGTGATCGACGAGCCCGAAATGCACCTGCATCCTGAGCTCCAGCAGCGGCTCGGGTTCTGGCTCAAGCGCCACTTTCCGAACATTCAGTTCATCGTCACGACCCACAGTCCCTTCATCTGTCAAGCAGCCGACCCAGGTGGCCTGTTTCGGATGCCCTCCCTTAAGAAGTTCGCCCCGGCAGACGCCGAGACGTGGGCGAACGTCGCGAACGGAACGCTGGACGATGCGGTTGTCTCGGCGCTTTTCGGAATGGAGCATGCCCAGTCCCAAGAGAGCGTAATGCGCCGTCGACGGTTCGCAGAGCTGGAGGTGAGCCGGCGCCGCAGGGCGCTAAGCGCGGCGGACGAGCAGGAGCACCGCAGGCTCGCTCGCGAGATGCCCCAAGATCCAAACTACGAGATTGACACACTGGTTCGGGGGCTCCTCAAGAAATGAGGTACGTGTTCCGTCCCCCGCCGAGCACCGCCCTCGGCAATCAGCTGGCTTCCCAGACCCAGCGCATCGCGCGGAGACGTACGCATGGCACGCGGCGTAGAGCGGCCGACACGAACTGGCCAAACGCGGGCAAGGTGCGACTGATGCGCGAGCTCATCGCGATGAACCGCGGTCACGATCGGTGCATGTACTGCGAATACAGCGAGGCAGGCACGGTCGACCACTTCAACCCGAAGTCGATCGAGCCGCTCCTCTGCTTCGAGTGGGACAATCTGGTTCTCGCATGCGGCCGTTGTCAGGCCGCAAAGGTGGATAGCTTCACGCCCGACCTCCTCAACCCGAGCGATCCCACATACCGGCCTTGGCACCATCTTGATTTCGATCCCACATCCGGCGAGTATGTACCTGCGGCCCCGCGGGGCACAGCGTCCGCAACCATCTACGCTTGGGGGCGTGGAAAGCTGCCGGAGTACCGGAAAAAGTCATTTCGTGTCTTCCAAGCGGCGGTCATCGCCTACGAAACAGCGGCGGGGGCGGGCGATCACGCGCTGTGCCAGTTCCTCCGCGAGATCGCGGTAGCTGAGTCGCACCCGGGGGTGCTCGACTGGATCATCTACTGGGCTGATGCAGGAGATCCCCACGGGTACCTTGATCCTCGGTGCGTCGCCGCGGTCGCGGCTCACCTGGAAATCCGCACGTGGTGTTGATGATGCACGAGTCTCGGCCATGATCCCCGCCGCCCTCGTCGGCCAACTCCAGCGCGGCCTCGGCGACTTCCTACGCGCCAGCTTCGCCTCGACCACCCCGGCCTTCGCCAACGTCATCGACGACCTGCTGGCGGCCCCTGGCGAGGTAATGAAGGGCCCGTATGTGCAGCTCGGGCTGCCGTTCCGAAAGGGCAGCCGCCCCGACTACTTCCCCGACGTCCCGCTCCCGTTCACGCCGCACCTTCACCAGGAGCTGGCGTTCAACCGGCTCGGGGGGGGGCAGAAGCGCAGTACGCTCGTCGCCACCGGCACGGGCTCGGGCAAGACTGAGAGCTTCCTCTACCCGATCCTCGCGCACGCCTTGGCGCACGCGGGGAAGCCGGGGATCAAGGCCATCCTCGTCTACCCGATGAACGCGCTGGCCTCTGACCAGGCACTGCGCCTCGCGAAGCTCATCCACGGGAACGACAAGCTCCGTGGCGGCGTCACGGCGGGCCTCTACGTCGGGGAGGACGATGGCGAGGGGCGGAAGGCCCACGGCACGATGGGACCCGACCACATCATCACTGACCGCAAACGGCTCCAGAAGGAGCCACCCGACATCCTTCTCACCAACTACAAGATGCTCGACTACCTGCTGATCCGGCCGCGGGATCGGCAGCTCTGGCAGGATTCTGCGGGTGGGTCGCTGCGCTTCCTCGTCGTGGACGAGCTCCACACCTTCGACGGCGCGCAGGGCACCGACCTCGCCTGCCTCATTCGGCGGCTGAAGGACCGGTTGCGCGTCCGCCCGGGGCAACTTTGCTGCGTCGGGACCTCGGCCACCCTCGGCAGCGAGGCCAGCGGCGACACCCTCCGCCAGTACGCCGAGCGGGTGTTCAGTGAGACCTTCGACGCCGACTCGGTCATCACTGAGACGCGTCTCGACGTTGATGAGTTCTTCTTGGGCGAGAAGCCCACGTTCTGGACGCCGCTCGACGTCGAGGACGCCAGCCGGCTGGACCCCGCGAGCTACAGTGACCATGATGCATTCGTCGTCCAGCAGGCGGCCTGGTGGCTCGACGGCCTCCCACCACCCGATGGGACGCCCGGCCCCGGTTGGCACGTCGAACTGGCCATGGGCCTCCTGCGTCACGGCCTATTGAGCACCATCCTCGACCAGCTCGCAGCGGGTCCCCAGACCGTCGACGCGCTGGTAGAGCGGCTCGGTGGGCGATTGGCCAACACCGATGATCCGGCCGTTCGCCGCGCGGCCTTACTGAGCTTTCTCGCCCTGGTATCCGCCGCCCGGCAATGGCGTGAAGAGCTGCCTGCCGCCTTCGAGAAGCGCGAGCTTGCCGGCGAGGCACGACCGACCGAGGCCTTTCTCCAGGTCCGCATTCAGCTCTGGCAGCGCGAGATGCGGCGCATGGTGGCCAGTGTGGAGGACCGGCCGCGGCTCCGCTACTCCGATGACCTCACCCCCACTCAGCTCGATTCCCACCTCCCGGTCATCCACTGCCGCGAGTGCGGCGTCATGGGGTGGGGCGCCCTGGTCGGCAGGGACAAGCCCTGGCGCTACCGTGTGGAACTGCAGCAGTTCTACCGAGCCTTCTTCGCCAACGACGCGCGCATCCATTTCCTGTTTCCGTGCGCCCATGAGGAGGACGCCCGGATCAACGGCATCCGCAGGCGCTTCGACAAGGAAACCCTTACACTCGTCTCACGCGGCCAGGACATCGACGAGGCGCGGGTGCTCGAGCTCGCGGATGTGGTGCAGACCCGCCCCAACCGGCGGAACCGGCCGGAGCTGAACCGGGACTGCCCGTTCTGCGGCTTTCCCCGGAGCCTCTCGCTGCTCGGGTTCCAGGCCGCATCGCTCACCAGCGTGTTCATCGATCAGCTCTTCGCGTCGCCCTTCAACGACGACAAGAAGCTCCTGACGTTCTCGGACTCAGTCCAGGACGCCGCCCATCGTGCCGGCTTCTTCGGCGCCCGCACCTGGCGGTTCAACCTGCGCATCGCAATTCAGCGGGTGGTGGATGAGGTCGGCGAGGGGCTTCCCTTGCCCGCGCTCGCGGGCCGCGTCCGCGAATGGTGGCGCTCGACCGGAGGGTTCGACGAAGACGCCTTCATCGCCACCTTCATCGCGCCCGACATGCTGTGGCTCCGCGACTACGAGCGACTCCGCGAGGAGGGAAGGCTCCCGAACGGGTCGCTGCTGCCCCAGCTCATCTTCCGGCGTTTGACCTGGGAGGTGTACGCCGAGTACGGCCTCCACGCTCGTGTTGGCCGGTCGCTGGCGCGAACCCGCTGCTCCACGGCCCATGTCGATGCTGCGCGTCTCGACGCCGTCGTCGACCAGCTCCTCGAATCTGTGCGAAACGAGATCGCGGGCCTCCGCGGCCTCATGCGGGAGGACCTTCGCCGCGTGCTGTCGGGGTTCCTCCACCACATGCAGGAGCGCGGAGGAATCCTCCATAACGAGCTTCCCAAGCCATTCTGGGAGACCGAGTCCGACTTCACCTTCAAGAACGAGCGCTGCCTCCCGGATGGTGGGCGCCGTCCCGCGCTCCTGACGAACCGCCCGGCTGGTCGCCACTTTGACCGACTCCTCGGCTCCAACACCAAGCCCACCTGGTACGAGCGTTGGTGCGAGGGCAATATGCGCGAGGTTGCCCCGCTGACGGGCCAGGCCGCCGACCTGGTGCGGATGGTCCTGGCGGGGCTGGTCAGCGGCGGACTGGTCGAGGAACGCCTTGCCAGCCAGAACTTCAAGGTCTGGGGCCTGCGTCCTGAGGTGCTGAGGGTCACTGCGAGGGTGGACGCCGTTCGGTGTGATCGCTGCGGCCACGTCGCCGCGGTGGCGGCGGAGTCGACGGCCGGTTGGGTGGGTTCACCCTGCTTGTCCGCGCAGTGCGCCGGGCGCATGGCCGCGCGCCCGGATTCGGAACCCGACTACTTCGCGCGGCTGTACCGCTCCGGGAACGTGGCCCGCATCTTTGCCGAGGAGCACACCGGACTGTTGTCGCGTGCCAAGCGCGAGGACCTCGAAGGCCGGTTCAAGGCCGCCGAGAAGGACCGAAAGCCCTGGTTTCCCAACCTCCTGTCCTCGACACCGACGCTGGAGATGGGCATCGATATCGGCGACCTCTCGTCGGCCGTGCTCTGCTCGGTCCCACCCGCGCAGGCGAACTATCTGCAGCGCGTCGGCCGCGCCGGCCGCCGTGATGGCAACGCGCTGGTGCTTACGATCGCCAACGCCCGCAATCACGATCTCTACTTCTACGGTGAACCCGAGCAGATGATCGCTGGCGCCGTCGCTCCCCCTGGCGTGTTCCTCGACGCGACCGCCGTCTTGGAGCGCCAGCTCGCCGCCTTCTGCTTCGATCGCTGGGCGGCGACCTCGCCGACGGAGGACGCTCTACCTCGTGAGATGCGGCCCGTGTTCGGCGCCCTGGAGAACCCCGCCGCGCTGAAGTTCCCCCACAACTGGAGCGAGTACGTCCGGTCACACGAGCACGAGCTGGTTGACGACTTCCTCTCGATGTTCGCCGGGAGCGTCGAGCCGCCCACGGCGGATGTCCTTCGTCGCTCGATGCGAAGCGAGGCCGACGGGGAGACGCTCGTCGCGCATCGCGTCCTCGAGGCCTTCGCCGCGGAGAAGAAGGCCGTGGACGAGCTCCGAAAGAAGGTCCGGCGGCTGGTAGACCTGATCAAGGAGCTCACCGCGAAGCCGGTGAAGGACGAGAAGGACAAGGAGGACCTCAAGGAGCTGGCGCGGGAGAAGGCCGCCACCCAACGCCTCGTCTCCGAGCTCGACAAGCGCGATCCGCTCGGCTTCCTCACCGACGAGGGCCTGCTTCCCAACTACGCCTTCCCGGAGGCGCCGATCCGCCTCCGGTCCATCATCTGGCGCAAGAAGACGACGGTGCAAGGTGATGATGGGGAGATCGAGACCCTTGCATACGAGTACGAACGCCCTTCCGCCGCGGCCTTGTCTGAGCTCGCTCCGGACAACGAGTTCTACGCGAGCGGGCGCAAAGTGAAGATCGATCAGGTCGATGTCTCGGACCTGGAGCCCGGCCCTTGGCGGTTCTGCAACGAGTGCAGCCACACCGAGATCGACCAGGCGGGGCAGCCACCCGCTCCCGGCTGCCCGGCCTGTGGGAGTCCGCTCTGGCCCGATCCCGACCAGAAACATGAGGTCTTGAAGCTCCGTGCGGTCTTCGCGAACACGAACGATCGGGCCAGTCGGCTCACGGACGACCGGGACGCTCGCGAACCCACCTATTACACCCGCCAAACCCTCCTCCGGTTCCACGACACACCCTCGCGGGACGCTTGGAAGCTGGACAACGACGACATCCCGTTCGCCTTTGAGTTCCTCCCCAAGGCAACCTTTCGCGACGTGAACTTCGGGAAGGCGACGTCCGATGGCGCGGCGACCACCATCGCAGGCCAGAAGGACGTTCGGCGGGGCTTCGAGGTCTGCAAGCGGTGCGGGAAGGTGCAGGACGGGTCGGGGACGCCACGCCACACCTTCACGTGTCCGGCCCGTAACGCCGCGAACATGCCCGTCGTGGAGTGTGTCTACCTCTACCGGGAGTTCGAGTCCGAGGCGCTCCGGTTCCTTCTGCCGATCCCCAGCTTCAACACCGACAGGGACCTTCACTCGTTCACCGCGGCGACCCAGGTGGGCTTGCGCGCCCGTTTCGAGGGCCGGGTCGACCACCTGAGGACCATGGTGATGTCGGAGCCTGTGCCGAACACGCCCCTTCGCAAGCAGTTCCTGGTGATCTACGACACGGTGCCGGGCGGCACGGGCTACCTCAAGAATCTTCTGCGCGTAGACCCCACGCTCAAGACGCCCGAGGGTGTCCGCGATGTGCTCCAACTGGCGCGTGAACGCCTCGTGAAGTGCACCTGCGCGACTGATCCAAATCGGGACGGCTGCTACCAGTGCATATACCTGTACCGGCACAGCAATGAAATGCCAGAGACTTCGCGGAGCGCGGCCATCGTACTGCTCACGCGGATCCTGGACCACTGGATGCCGATCGTCCGCGTGAAGTCCATCGGAGATGTCAGGGTCGATGGCCTCCTCGGTAGCGTGCTGGAAGCCCGATTTCTGGAGGCACTGCGACGCTCGGGCGGAGACTCCGTGACCTCCACGGTCGTAAAGGCGCTCGTGTTCGGGAAGCCGGGGTGGCGGTGGACCATCGGCGACCGATCATGGAACATCGAGCCGCAGCGAGAGCATTCCAAGACAGAGGGTTTTGGCGTCTTTGTAAGCATCGACTTCCTACTCCACCCGACGACGGTCGCCAATGGGGAGAGGCCGGTCGCCATCTTCCTCGACGGGTGGGCCTTCCATAAGGGCCAGATTGGGATGGACATGCTGAGGCGCATGTCGGTGCAGACTTCCGGAAAGTACGACGTCTGGTCATTCACATGGGAGGACATCGCAGCAGCGCTCGACGAGGCCGGCACCGGGAAGATGGAGCCCGTACACATGATCTTCCGAGACGACGGCCCGCTCGGAAAGATGCTGGACGCGCTGAAGGTCCCACACACGGTGCGATCTCGACTCGGGGAGACCACTTGGCGGTGGTTCATCGAGACGATGTCGGGTGCCTACGCGCACGTCGACGCCCATCGGCTCGCCTGGACCACGATCTTCAGCCAGCTCGTCCCGCTGGTGAACGTGGCGGCGTGGGCCGACGCGCTCGCCCCTCTCCCCGGCGAACCACGCGCCTGGATCGAGCCGAGCGGCGCCAAGCATCTCGCCCTGCACTGGCCTGCCGACGAGGACCGGCGCGCCGATGTCCTCATCTACGGCGACGCGAGCATCGCCAAGGCCGACATCGAGGGGTTCGGAAAGGCAGCCAGTCGCGCAATTCGTCTCGTCGTTGTCCTCCACGATGATCTCGACGCCGCCTACGAGCCCCGCGTGCACCGGACCTGGGCGGGGCTCCTGCGGCTTGCCAACTTCCTGCGACCAATGCGCCATACTTGGTTCCTCGGTCGCCGCGGCATGGACGCCCTGGACTACTCCAAGCTCGCCGCCATGCGGGACGCGGGCATTGACGCGGACTCCGCCGGTGGCTGGGCCGATCTCCTCGGGGAAGTGGACCCCGCGGCCCGCGAGCTGCTGACCGCGCTCGCCGCTGCGGGGATCCCGCGGCCCGAGGTGGGGGTCGACTTGCCCGACGAAATAGGGCGCGCGTTGGACGCGGTGGCCGAGCTCGCCTGGCCCGAAGCACGGGTCGCAGTGGTCATCGACCTTCCCGACGGTGTCGTCGGGAGGCTCGCGGCGAGGTGGCGTGTGTTCAATCTTGAAGATGTGGTGGGGAACGTCCCGCTGCTGGTCGCCGCCATCCGGCAGTTTCACGGGGAGGAGGGTCGTTGATGAGTCAGCTCCAACCACGCGTCGCGATCTTCGAGCAGTTCCTTGACAGCTTCTCACGGGTGCCCCGTGCGCAGCAGAAGAAGGTCATGAACTTCGTGCGGAAGTTCCGGGAGAACCCGACCTCCGCGGGGATCAACTACGAAAAGATCCACACGTTCGTCGACCAGAACCTGCGGACGGTGCGGGTGGACGATGCCTACCGCGCCATCGTGCTTCGGCCGGATGAGGGCAACGTGTACGTCCTTCTCTGGGTCGATCACCACGACGAGGCCATGGCCTGGGCGAAGAACAAGCGCTGCGAGGTCCACCCCGAGACCGGGAGCCTCCAGATCCTCACCCTGGCCGAGGGCCTGGTGGGCGCCACAGCCCCTGAGATTTCGGCGGTGCCAACCGATGTATCGGCCGCCACCCCGCTCTTTGCCGGGTTTTCTGATGCGGATCTGGTCAGCGTGAGCGTCCCCCCCGCCATGCTGGAGGTGGTTCGCAACGTCCGTTCCGTCACAGAGCTTTCCGGGCTCGCCGCCGTTCTCCCAGCCGACGCCTACGAGGCCCTGTTCTTCCTCGGCGAGGGGGAGACGCTCGACGAGGTGCGCAGGGCGATGGAGATCGAGGTGCCCGTGAAGGTTGCCCCGACCGACTTCGCAGCCTCGCTCGCCACGGACTCGTCTAAGCGAAGCTTCGTCCTCGTTGAGACGGACGAAGCGGTCGCCGCAATGTTGGACGCACCCCTGGAGCGTTGGCGGATCTTCCTCCACCCCAGCCAGCGGAAGCTCGTCGAGCGGCGTTGGAGCGGCCCGGTCCGCGTTCTCGGCGGGGCGGGCACGGGCAAGACCGTCGTCGCCATGCACCGCGCCGCGTGGCTCGTCCAGCACACCTTCCCGGAGACGGACGACCGAGTCCTGTTCACGACCTTCACCCGCAACCTCGCGGCGGACATCCAGGAGAACCTTCGGAAGCTCTGCCCCCCGGCAGCGTTCCGCCGGATCGAGGTGGAGCACCTCGACAAGTGGGTGACCGACTTCCTCCACCAGCAGGGGTATCGCTACCAGATCGACTACTGGGACGGGCGCACCGGCAGGCTGCGTCGGCTCTGGGACCTTGCGCTGGCCCTCGCGCCAACGCAGTTCCCTGCGACCTTCTTCCGAGAAGAGTGGGACTACGTCGTGCAGCCGTTGGGCTGCGTGACCGAGGAAGACTATGTCCGCGCACCCCGTGGTGGTCGAGGCGTGCGGCTCGCCCGCAGCCAGCGCAAGGCGATCTGGCGCGTGTTCGCCGAATACCGCAACCTCATGGAGGAGGAGGGCGTGAAAGAAGCGGGCGACGCGCTCCGGGACGCGACGGGCATCCTCAGTCGGCGGGAGGCTATTCCCCGCTACCGATCCGTCCTCGTGGATGAGGGGCAGGACATGTCAACCGCCGCGTTCAAGCTGATCCGCGCTATGGTGCCCTCCGCCGAGAATGACATCTTTATCGTCGGAGACGCCCACCAGCGCATCTATCGGCGCCGCTCGACACTCTCGGCAGCAGGCGTGCATGTCACCGGCCGCGCGCGTCGGCTGCGGGTCAATTACCGGACCACCGACGAGATCCGCCGCTTCGCCGTTGCCATCCTCGAAGGCCTATCGGTCGATGACCTCGATGCCGGGCTGGACACGACCCATGGCTACAAGTCGCTGCTACACGGCGAGCCTCCCCTGCAGATCGGGTGCCCGAATGTCGAGTCGGAGGTCGCAGAGATCGCCCGCTGGGTGAGGAACGGCGACCTCACGCGGACGTGTCTCGTTGCGCGGACGGCCCAGCTCCTCGACCGGTATGAGGCTGGGCTGGCTGGCCAGGGCATCGACGTCTATCGCTTGCGGCGGAGCGAGGCCGAGGACCGGAACAAGCCCGGGTTGCGGATGGCGACCATGCACCGCGTAAAGGGGCTGGAGTTCGAGCGAGTTGTTGTCGCCGGCGCGAATGACGGGGTGGTCCCACTTTCCGAGGCCTTTGCCGGAACCGAGGATGAAGCTGTGAAGGAGGATGTTGAGCGGCAGGAGCGTTCGCTGCTATATGTGGCGGTGACCCGAGCGAAGCGGGAGGTACTGGTGACGTGGTCTGGGCGGGGGAGTGCTTGGATTGCCGCAGTGTCTCGAAATGGGGATGGTTGATGAACATTGGGCGCCGCATCCGGTGAGATGAGCTTGGGCGCGATCCCCTCGTGCCGAGGCTCGCCCGCCAAGTCGGGAGATCCTGGCGTTCGTAAGTTCCGTCCGAACCCCGGCCGCGAGAAGGCCGTTGGCGTGGGAAAGGGGGGGTGTGTGCTCCTGCCGCACCCTGACCCCGCGCAGCTGACCCGAAACCCCGGACATTGCCGTCTGGCCCGGCTGCAAGCACGGGAGAACGCCGCGGTCAGGCGGTCTGCAGGAGGCGGTCGGGAGACAGCTGGGCGGTAGAAAGGGGCTACGCATGTGGGCCGTGCATTTCACTCACTGGATTGCGTCCCAGCTGCCGAGCCCGCGCGAGCATCTCTTCGATTGCGGTCTCCAACTCCCCGGCAGGCACCCACCAGCCTTCGCCTTCCTCGAGGTCAGGGTCCGCCAGTTCTTCCGGTTCAACATCCAACTGGAACTTACCTCCTTTAAACGTGATAGAAAGTTTCAGGTCGTTGCGTTCGCTTGAGCGTAACTCCAGGGTAGGCTCTTCAGAGTCGGTGCGTACTTCGACGTAGAAGATCTTGTCGAAAGGTGCCAGTGCCCTCGCTTGAACTCGGGGCCTAAGTTCAAGCTCCAGGTGCGCGGTGAACAGCTCCTTGTGGTACCCGCTGCGCCGCTCGCTGGAGAGCAGGTAGATGCTGTAGTCCGGGACGATGCGGACTAGCCGCTTTCCGCAGTAGGCGAGCAGCTCTGGTCGCTCCACCAGACGTGCCCGCCAGCCTGCCAGGACCCCAGCCTCCTCGTCGACACCGTGGATTATGCGTTCGCGCAGCGTTTTTTCCACGTTGTGGGGATCGACTATCTGCAGGACCCGGCGCACGATGTCGCGCTGGTCCCGAGCATTCGCGTCGCGTAGGTCGGCGCGCAGTAGGCGCTTCCAGCTGAGCTGCCGACCGCTATCTTCGAGGAATCCGTGATTGGAGCCCTTGGCAAGAAAGTAGTCGCCCTCGCATAGCAGGGCGCGTTCCCACACGAATTCCGGGAGTGTCGTCAAGCCGGCCGGGGATGACCGGAACACAGCCCTTGCGCGCTCGTACCAAGTCGAGAAGGCTATCCGCAGCTTCTCGTCGTCCGCATCGTCCCAGCTGCAGCTCATCTCCGCGTCCAGCCAGCGCTGCAGCACGCCGCAGAAGTCGAAAAGGAACTCAATCTGCCCACGGAAGTAGCCGTGGGTCTCGGCCTCCTCGATCAAGCTACGCCACGCCTCCGAGCGCAGAATGAGCTGGGCCTTGAGTCGCTCCTCCCGCACCTGCTGGCGCGCGAAGAAGCCAGGCACGGACCCAACCTCGGCCAAGCCCTCCAGCAGCTGGGCGCCCTGGGCCGCCAGCCAATCCCGCAGGCCGAACGCCGCCTGGCGGAACTCGTCGACGCGGTTGTAGATCGAGTTCTCGGTCAGGTTCACGACCACGCGCATCCACTCGCGGAGCCCCTCATGCGGCAAGCCGCTCAGCAGGTACTCGCACCAAGCGTAGAACTGCAGCCAGCGGTCGTAGGGCAGCGTCCCGCGGCCGCGCGCGTCCATTAGCAGGACCCCTTCGAAGGCCTGGGCCTCGTCATACCAGCGAGTCTCCTTCAGGATGCTGCGCAGACGGTCGCCGTCCGAGGACCAGAGGTCGAACAGACCCACGAGCCCGTCGACGAAGGTCCTGCCCAGGCACTGTCGCCCCCGGTAGTCGTAGAAGGTCTTGAGCTTGCCTAAGCGGATGTCGTCCAACAGGGCATTGAGGTCGGCTTCCGGCAGCTCAGGTGGCTCGCGCACCACTCCGACGAGGGCCGCCGCACGGATGGCGTTCATGGTGAGCTGGTCGTGCTCGCTGCCCTTACCGCGCCAGGTCCAGAACTGGTCGCACCAGGCCGTGTCGAAGCGCTGGGCGACGTAGGTGTTCAGGGCCACGGGCGTGCCTTTGAGCGGACGGGTGGCCTCGGGCATCACCTCCCCAACGTGCTGCTCGAAGTTCGCCTTGAAGGTCTCGAAGACCGTGAGCGCCTTCCCACGCGCGTTCATCTTGATGTAGAGGTCGTCGGTGAGGCGGAACTCCTTGAGGTTGAGGAACTGGAAGGTGATGGGCGGGGCGTCCAGGTCGACCAGACGCCGATACAGCCCCTCGCTCCCCTGGAAGCGGGCGTGGATGGCGTCGAGCACCACCAGGCAGGAGCGGACGGTGGGGTCCAGGTCCCAGGACTGGAAGAACCAGGGCTGGTCGCGCAGCAGGTCGGAAAGGACGATGTTCCCAGCGGCCACCGCGTGGAGGTCGACCTCGGCCTGCACCAGGGCGTCAAAGAAGTCCTTCGAGCTGGGCCGCACGCGGTAGCTGAAGGTGGCGCTACCCTCGCTGATGGCCCAGCTGCGGAAGTCCTGCTCCTCCACGTCGTGGATCGACAGGTACCAGTGCAGCAGGAAGAGGGTGGTCAGGCGCTGCTGGCCGTCCAGGGGGCTGAATGCGCCCTCGTTGTCGGGGCTGCCATACACAAAGTCGAGGTCAAGCGGCAGCCTGTCGTCTCCGGGGGGCAGGCGCAGGGTGGCGAGCAGCACGTCGAGGAAGCGCTCGCGCACATCGCTGGCGCTTGGGCGGCCCTGGGCGAAGTCTCGCTGCAGCAGGGGTACGGTGATGCGAGCGCCGTGCTCGAAGACCTTCCTGAAGCTGAGCCTCATACCCCTTCCCCCGTGAAGAAGTGGCCCAGCATCTCGACGATGGCCTCGAAGTAACGTTTGCCGTCGTCGGCGCGCCAGAACATCATCTGCTCGATGTCGCCGCTGTAGTATTTGAGGAACACGTTGGTGGTGCACAGAGGCACAAAGGTCCCCTTCTTGTCCAGCTCCAGGATCCAACGACGTTTCACAGGGAATACGGCATTCTTGTAGGCCCGGTTTGTGCTGTCATCGAGCAGGGTGAGGTTGGCCAGCCCGTGGTCCGCCTCGCTGCCCAGCGCTTCCTCGAAATGGGTGAGTAGTCGGTCGTAGAGGTCCTCGAAGGCGCCGTCGTCCCAGACTTCGGCGCTCAGCAGCGCCTGCGCGTCGTTCCTCAACGCGTCTCGGGCCAAGCTGCGCTCGCCGCTCCCCCCCAACTCGGGTTGGTTCCAGTACCGCACTACCTGCGCCAGCCAGGCCTTGCGGTCGTCCACGCGACCCGGCATTTCCGAGCGCACTGAGCGAACGTGTTCGATGTCCCAGCGCTCCGGCTTGAAGAGGTCGAAGGGGAAGCGTAGGTTGGAGCCGGTGTTGCGCAGCAGGGTGGCGATGTTGAACAGCAGTAGAACGGCTCGGATGGTGGTCTTGTCGCTGGACCTGTCGTAGGTCAGGTTGCCCAGGCGCTCCCTCAGGACCTCGACCACATCTTCTCGGTCCTGCCGATTGATGGGGGAACGCACGAGGTGCTCGAAGATCAGACCCCGCAAATGCTGGTCGAAGTCGGTGCGCGTGGAGCTTCGGCGGCGCCGGAGCAACTCCACGATCACCTCACCGCTGGAGCCAGGGGAGGTGGCGATCCAGTAGCCCACGAGGTGGTAGAGGGTGCGGTCGCCGTACCACTCCTCCAGCCTCTGCGCGAGCTGGCGCACCTCGCGCCAAGTGGACTCCACCGAAGCCCCTTCGAGGAAGTGGTACTGGTAGGCGATGAAGGTCCTGTAGTCGTCGTGGGCGGGGCGCTCCAGCCCCAGCTCCTGCACTTTGATCTCGAAGAGATACTCGATGCGGGCGGCGTAGTCGTCGGCCCCATCGTGAAGGAAGTACCAGAAGGGGTTGTGCTGCAGGCGCTTCTCCAGGGCGTCCCACTCTTGGGCCACCTGGATGCGCGAGGGCGCTGCGCTGGGACTGCCGAAGTTCCGATCTCGCAGGAAGAGCGCCCGGATGAGCTCGGCGTTGGTGAGCGGGATCTTGCCCACGTTGAGGCGGATGAAGACTTGCACGGGGTCTTCGGACTGGGGCAGCTGGTACCAGATGACCTTGACGTTTCGGTCCTGCGGCGCGAGCAGGCGGTTGAGCAGGTTGAGCTTGACCGTGCCGTCATGGGCGGCGAACCAAGCCTCGATGGCCGCGTGGGCTCGGTAGAGGTGGTGGAAATCGATGTTCTCTTCGGCCTGCTCGGCGGACAGAGAAGTCAGGAACTGCCCACTGCGAGGTCGGGTCTCGTAACGGATCTCGTAGCGCTGCTTGCCCAGCATCTGCATCACCATGCCCAACGCCCCCATGACCAGGAAGAGGGTGGTCAGCCGCTGCTGGCCGTCGATGAGCTCCCAGCTGCCGTCCTCACACGGCAGGACCACCACCGGCTGCAGGCAGTAGAACGCCTCCTTGGGAAGACTGTCACTGTCACGCCCGAACTCGTGCAGGTCGTCCAGCAGTTCGGTGACTTGGCGCTCAGTCCATCTGTAGCCCCGCTGGTAGGCTGGGATGATGAAACGCTCGTTCAACAGATCGCTGATCGAGCGTAGTTCAAGCGATGAGGTCAAACGTCCCTCTGGATCTTGGGCGAGATGGATATTGGGGAGCTGAGATGTTTGATGAGGGCAACGGGGAGCGGCATCCCCGAATGCAGAGCCTCACGCGGACGCTCTACGGTAACCCGACCTGAGCCCCCAGCGGGCGCCAAAGCACCTCCTTCTGGCCCCCGATCCGGCCCTGCCTTCTGGACCCCTTGATCCCCCTTCCAGCCCCCTCCGCGGAGGCCAGCCTTCTGGACCCCGGCGGACCCACCTTCTTGCCACCGGCCAGGCCGCTCACTGGAGCCAGCCCCTCTTGAGTCCGTCGTAGATCAGGCGCCGCGCGTAGTCCTCGGCGGGCTTCTGCCGCAGGTTGCTCCTCCGCACCACGACGCCTGCCTGTTCCGCTGCCACCCACGCACGAACCACGGCAGGCTCATCGCCGCGGAGATCGGTCCAAAGTCGCTGGAGGACTTCGCGCTGGGACTCGGCGCCCGCCGGGCGAGGGGGTGGGGCGAGCGGGACACGGAGACCAGATGGACCGGATGGCCGAAGGCGGGTGGAGCGTGCGACCCCAGCGGTTCGCTCCGGAGGCGCCGTGGGGGCCAACCACAGCTCGGGGTAGCCGACGGGGTGTTGGGGAGCGGGGTGCTCGACCGGGTGCCACCCGTACAGCTCGAAGGCCCGATACTGGAGCGCCGCGATCACCGACGGCTCGTGGTCGGAGAGGCTGACCAGGCTCGCCGGGATGAGGGCGAGGTTGGCGAGGACAGTGTGGTAGCGCTCGTCGTAGCAGGTGCTCGGCCAGATGTGGCACGCCTGATAGCCGGCCAGGGCCGACCGGGGGTGCCCGACTGCGTGGCGGATAGCGTGCCCGGCATAGTTGTTTCGGTCGAAGAGGACTCCGTCGACCCTGGTTCCTGCGCGCTCGCCGGAACCCGGCCGAGCGCGACGGATGTGAGGGTACACGGCCCCGGTTGAGTTCTCCGGGGTGACCCGCTCCTGGTGGGCCGATTGTGGGGCCCAAATGGCCACCCTCGCCACGAGAGCGGCGAAGTTCACGCCCATCGCCGCTGCCGCCTGGCTGAGGGCCGTGTGCGCCGGGTTGTCACTCAGGTTGATCTGAACGTGCGCCATTGTACCTCCGCCCGGCACTCTACGCCGCGGCCCGCTCCATGGGCCACTGCCCCGCCTCCTCCAGCCGCCGTCGGAGCGTGGCCCGCGGCACCTTCAGGATCCGGGCCACGTCCTTCAACCCCCGCCCCTCCTTCAAGAGGGCCACTGCGGGCCGAAGATCGACCTCCTTCCGTGGCCTGCCGCAGTGCTTCCCGGCGGCCTGCGCGCGCCGCACCCCAGCGACGACGCGCTCCTGGATAAGTCCGCGTTCGAACTCACTGAACGCCGCGATCATGGAGGTGAACAGCCGGCCGGCGGGAGTGGTCGTGTCGAGGCCGGCGTCGCGGAGGGAGACAAAGCCGACGCCCTGGCTGGTGAGCTGGTCCAAGACACCAAGGACGTGTTGGAGCGAGCGCCCGAGGCGGTCGAGCTTCCAAACGGCGACGAGATCGAGCTTCCCGGCCTGCGCATCCGCCATCATGCGGTCCAGTCCGGGCCGGGATGTCTTGGAGCCGGACACTCCAGCGTCGACGTACTCCACCGAGGCCCACCCGCGCTGGGCGGCGACCTGGCGCAGCTCGTCGAGCTGGAGTCCTACGTCCTGACCGTGCCCGACCGTGCTGACACGGGCGTAGAGGGCGACCCGTGGGGCCGCCGGGCGTCGTTCGCTCACTTGGACCTCCTCGACCCCTGCTATCGGTTCTTCCGCGATCGAGGCGGGCCTTCGCTTGCAGCCACAAGGCAGGCGGCCTTTGGCCAGGCTTTCGGTCCCCTGAAGAGCTGCTCACCCGAAGGCGGCCACCCCCCGCTCGCGCACCGCCTCGAGCACCGCCGGCGGCGGCCGCATCCCCTTCGCCCAGCGCCCGCCGTTGTAGCCGTAGCGCACGCTTTCGACCCAGAGGTTGTGCCAGAGGTCCCGCCGACCGGCCTGGGCGCAGACCACGCGGACGCGGCCCACGCCCAGGAGCTCGAACTCCATGTCGATGCAGCCCGAGGCCGCCATCGCGCGCTGCGTCTGGGTGGCGCCGCCTCGGGTCGGGGTCGCTTCCGCGCCCGCGGACAGCGACTCCCCGAGCCGGCTCAGCGCCTGGCCCTCGCCTCGGAGCGCGGCGGCGAAGATCGCGGCGAAGGCCGGCACCTCGGCGGCGAGGATGCGCAGCCCGGCGGCCTTGCCGGAGTAGTCGGCGTAGGGGTCGAAGGCCTGCGCCTCGCGGCGGGCGGGCTCGAAGGAGGCGTACTGCGCCTGGACGAGCAGGCCGGGGAGGAGCGCGCGCAGGCGCTCCTGCACAGCGGCGTCGAAGCGGCCGGCGGTCGGCTCCAACGTGATGGAGCTGACCCAGGCGCCCCGGTTCACCGACGTCCGCACGGGGACGCCCTTCCCAGCGAGATAGCGCTTGACCGCGCTCGCGACGGCGGCGCGGCTGACGGTGCCCCCGGCGACGACCAGCTCCTGGCCGATGTCCACGAGCCACCGGTCTTCGGTGGGCGCCGGGTAGGTCGCCGGTGCGGCGGGCGCGGTCGGATCGCGGCTCAGCATCCAGAGGGGCAGCCGGTGGCGCTGGCCGCCGCGCTCGAGCTCGGCCTCGTGGCCCTCCACCTGGGTGATGCGCCAGCCGGTGTCGGGTCGAGGCTCCCGACCGTCGTGAAGGTGCAGCAGCACAGCGTCCCCGACCACCCACCGCTCCAGCCAGTCCTTGGGGAGCCGCTGGATTGCCGCCCGCTCCCACTCCTCGGCGGGCGTCCGGGTCGGCTGGAGCTCTAGCACGAGGCGCCGCGCTTCCTTTGGGTCGAAGCCCTCGATCGCCACCTCGGGGTGCTCCGCCACCCAGGCGAGGAAGGCGCGGGCGGTCTCTTGGAAGAGGCGCAGGGCCGACGCCGACTCTCGCCGCCAACGCTCCTTCTGGTCGGGCTTGCGGGCGGCGTCGGCCTTCTCGGCGGCGTGGCCGATCTGGAGCCGAGCCTGGTTCACCCGTTGCCAGGCGACCTTGGGGTCGAGGAAGGTCCGGCCGTCGAGGCGCACGTCTGGGACGACGAGGCTCGACCGCCGCCGCTCTGCGAAGGCGGGCGGGAAGAGGGTGATGGTGCGGCCCGAGTCGAGGACGAAGAGGGCGTCGGTCTGCGTCTCCTCGGCGAGGTGACCGAGCGCGCTCCGGGTTCGGAGGACCCACCGCCGGACCTCGTCGAGGGTGCCGTGCTGACCAGCCTCAT
Source organism: Myxococcota bacterium (assembly GCA_044344255.1). GTDB lineage: Bacteria > Myxococcota_A > UBA796 > UBA796 > UBA2385 > JBIJDH01. The sequence goes on along the minus strand of JBIJDH010000038.1, from coordinate 20,572 downwards.
TGACGAGGCGCATCCCGCGCTGCCAGCGTTCCGGCGGCATGGGCGTGCCGCTTCGGGCGCCGCCGTTCGGGGTGAGGACCGCGTCGGCCTCGGGGGTGGGCTCCGGCGGCGGAGCGTCGAGAGTGGGCCGCGGGCGCAGGGCCTCGATTCGGGTCTGGAGGAGCTGGAGGCGGCCCGGCTCGCCCGCCGGCGTCTCGCGGACCGCGCCGGCGAGGGGGAGCAGCGCCTCCTCCTCTTCCTCGAAGTGGTGGAGGATCAGAGGAATTGCCGGCCCGTCGTAGCGGCGCCCTGCGCGGAGGGCCGCGGTGAGCGCGAAGAGGTGCTCGCCGATGAGCTCGTGCTCACCGATCGCGTGCTCGATGGCGGGCTCCGCCTCGGGCACCTCGCGGAGAAGGGCGGGGAAGAGGACGCGGTCCTCATAGGCGGCGTGGTCGGCGATTCCGTCGAGCATCTCGGCGAGGAGCGCGGCCTCCTCGGGGTCGCGGCTGGGCTGGGCGAGGAACGCGACCGTGAAGTGAAGCACCTTGCGGGCGAGGCGGTGCTCCTCCTGGAACCGGCGAAGGGGCGGCTCAGCGCGCCGAGTCGAGAAGGCGAGGCGGACGATCTCCTCGAGCTGGTCGCGGTTCCGGTCGAGGAAGGCGTCGATGTAGGCGGCGTCGATGCCCTCGGGCGGTCGGGCGCGAAGGACCCGGGCGGCGGCCTCCAGCAAGATCTCCGGGTTCATGGCGCCCCCCCGAAGGCCCCGTGGATGAGCGTGAGCAGGCTCGGCCGGTTCCGGGCGACGAAGCCGTCGATGTAGGCTGGATCGAGGTCGCCGGGCGGACGAGCGCGCAGGGTGGCGATGGCGACGCCGAGCAGGCGGCCGGCGTCGAGGCCCTTCTTCACCCGACCCGCTCCACCTCGGGCCCGGTCGATGGCGTTCAGGAGCCGCACCGAGGGGTGATCGGCGCGGAGGCCCGGGGGCGGGCGGGTCGCGAAGAGGAGCTGCTCGAACTCGTCGCGATCGGCGGCGCCGGCGGCCTCGATGACGGCGTCGGGCAGCGCGTCGAGGTGAACGGCCTCCTGTCGGTGCCGGGTCGCGGAGATCCGGCGTGCCTGGATCTGGCGCCAGGCGTCGAGCCAGCCGCGCAGATCGGACCATCGGAGGCGCGTGTTCGGCGTCTGGTGTCCATTGAGGTCGCCCTCATCCCCAGGCACCCGGTCGAGGGAGCGCTGGAGCTGGGCGATCTTCGCCCGCTGCTCCTTGATGGTGGTCCGAGCCCGGTCGAGGTCACGCCCCAGCCGGTCGATGCGCTTGTGGTCAGCGTTCTCGGGCTCCGGGAGCTGGAGCACCTTCTGGACGAGGATGGCGATGGCGGGGAGGAGATGCCCCGTCGCAGCGCCGAGGTCCTCACGGGCGGCGACGTAGCGCTCGTCATGGCCGCGGGCGTGCAGCCGGCCCGAGTCGAGGTGGGTGAGCTCGTGGCAGGCGATGCCGTGGAGGTAGGCGGCGATGGCGAGAGGTCGCTCGCGGTGGGCCTTCACCGCCTGAGCGAACCGATCGGGGTGGATGTAGATGACGGAGGAGCCCCGCTCGGTGCGGGCGGTGAGGCCGAGCACGGTGTCGTCGAGGACGAAGCCCGGTTTGAAGCGCCGCCGGATGCGGGCCTCGCCGGCGATGAGGCGGAGCGCCGCGTCCCAGGCGACGAGGAAGGGCAGCCAGCGGGCGTAGCTGCGCTTGAAGCGTGCGGCGCGAGCTCGGTCGTAGGTCTTCTTCGAGATGCGCAGGCCCGCGTGGCGGCCGAAGGGGTTGCGGGCCTTGGCCTGCCCCGTGGCCCGGTCGAGGGCCGCGAGGACCCGGGGCACCGCCGCCACCTGCAGGAGGCCCCCGCCGCCGGGGCCCATCGCGGTGTCGGCGGCGCGCTCGATCGCCTGCTCGACGGTGGCGACCGCGGCGTCGTCCGCCTCGCCGCGGGCGACCTGGTCGAGGGCTTGCTCGACCGCGGGGCCGAAGATGCCGCGGTCACGGCGACCGACCGACGAGGGGTCTTCCCCGTTCGGGTTGCCGACCAGCACGGCCTCATCGGCACCCTGGAGGAAGGCGCGGATCGCTCCGGCCGCTCCGGCGGCGACTTGTGAGGGGGCGGCGATGTCCGCTTCGATCGGCGCGGCGGCCTCGGCCGCCTTGAAGCCAGGGGGGAGCACGGGGCCGCGCTCTTCGCCGTCGCCGTCGTCGTCGCCTCCGCGGCGGTCGGGTCGAGTACCGCGAGGGGCGAGGCTCGAGACTGAATCCTGCTTCTCGGCGTATTTCAGGCGCTCGGCATAGAAGCCCATGATGCCGCCGGCAGCTTCAGAGAGGGCGCGCTGGAAGGCCGGGTCGCGGAAGGCCTCGTCCTGCAAGGCGGCGAGCTCGTCGGCGCCGGCCCGCTCGCGGGGGTCGTCGGAGTCGGGGTCGTAGACCTCTTCTTCGTCGGAGCGGCCGGTGCTCTCGTTCTCGCGCTCCACCTCCTCGGCCAGCTCGTCGAAGGCCCAGCGGGCGCGGTCTTGGAGGGCGTCCCGGGCGGCGTTCAGCGGGTAGCCAGACTGGCCGGGTCGGACGGTGGTGGCGAGGTCGATGACGACATCGACCTTGAGACCGCTTCGCCGCGCCGACACCCGGAACTGGAAGAGCCCGTTGAGGCGGATGTAGTAGGCGCCGCCCTTGTCGCCGGGGGGCCGGCGGTACGCCTTGACGCTGGCCTCGGTTCCGGACCCCCACCAGCCCTCGACGGCGACCTTCGAGCCGCCGCGGCGGCTGAACATCGGTCGGACCTCGTGGCCGTTGAAGACGAGGGTGAGGCCGGGGAGGTCATTGGCGGCGAGCAGCTCGCGGAGGCGATCCTCGAGCGGCACCCAGGCGGATCGGGCGGGCTCCCAGGCGCTGTCGAAGTCCTCGCTCACGTCATGGATGGTGATTCGCGTGCCCTGACGAGGCGGATGGTCGAAGACATCCACGTCGGAGGCGGCGCCTCGGCCGACGGCGAGGTTGTCGCGGCTGTGAAGCTCCCAGCGGAAGGTCGAGCTCGCGCCGAGGATGACGGCCTTCGCCACCCCGAAGCCGCCGGCCGCCTCCTCGGAGTCTCCCGCGTCGCGCTTGCCGCTCTCGCCGATGACCAGGAACTTCCCGAGGATCGTCTCGGTGTCCATACCTACGCCGTTGTCGTCCCAGGAGAGGCTCCGGCTGGCAGCGTCCCAGGTCACCTCGAAGCGGCCCTCGCCTGCGCGGATCTGCCGCCGACGTGCGGCGCTGGCGATGGCGTCGCGGGCGTTCTGGGCGGCCTCGCGGGTGGCGAGCACGGGTAGATCACCGCTCTGGTAGACCGAGGTGGTGAAGTAGCGCCACATGACCGCGGCGTTCGCCGACGGCCGCCCGCTCGCCTTCGCGGGCGCGGCGTCCACGATCTCGGGCCGGCCGCCGAGCTCGCGGCGGAGGGCCTCGCGGTCGATGCGGAGGCTGCCCGCGGCCTTCGGGGCGGCGCGAAGGGCGCGGAGGGGCTCGATGGCGGCGCAGAGGCCGCAGGGCTGGGCGTTCATGGAACGTTCCGGGGAAGGGCAGGCTGGGCCGGCGGGTGGTGTCGCGATAGGTCCAGGGCATGGCCGCAGCCGCATCCACCATCCCTGTCCTGGTTGAAGTGCCGGCCACCGTCGTGGGCGAGGCACCCGAGCTGCTCGCGCATCGGCTCTCCCGGCTCCTCGTCTTTGACGAGGTTCGGCAGGGGCGCCTCTCTCGGGTGGCGGGCGCTCGCCTGTTGGGGCTCAGCCTCGACGAGTTCCTGCGCGTGGCCGGCGCCCACGGGGTGCTCACTCTTGACTACGATCCCGACGACTTCGAGCAGGAGATCGAGTCGATCCGCGCGACGGCGGGTCGGGCCTGAGGCGCGGTCATGCTGGTGGTTGCGGATGCATCGCCGCTGGTGGTGATGGCGCGGGTTGGCCTGCTGGATTTGCTCCCTGCCTTGTTCGAGCGAGTGCTGGTCCCTCGGGTCGTCTGGTTGGAGCTGGTGGAAGGGAGCCCGAACGCCGTCGGGGTTGCCGAGCTTCGGGCCGCTCCCTGGCTGCATGTGGCTCTGCAACCGAGCCCGCCCGTGATGGACCTTGGCCTCGATGCGGGCGAGACCGCTGCGATCGCGTTGGCCGAGGCCGAAAGTGCGGATCTGCTCCTCATGGACGAGCGAGCCGGTAGAGCCGTCGCTCGCGCGAGAGGCCTTCCAGTGCGCGGCACCCTCGGTGTGCTCCTGGAGGCCCGTCAGCGCGGTCTCATTGAAGCGCTCGGCCCGGTCCTGGCGCGCGTGGAGGCGGAGGGGTTTCGGCTCCACCCTGCCTTGATCGCGCGGGCCCTGGCCGAGGTCGGGGAGGCGAGAGACGCCCCTTAGCGCCGAGCGGTTCATCGGGATGCCTGCCGCATCCAGCGAAGAGTATTGGCACTCCATGACCGCGACTGGGGCACGCCCGATACGGGCGAAGGGGTGCCAGCCGGCCCGATGGAGGCCGTGGGAGGTGCCGTCGCAGCCGGCGAAGACCTCGAGGACCGTGCCCATCGGATCGCCGAGGTGTCCGGTGCCCACGGACATCTGCGTCTTCCGTTCTTGCCATTCACAACGGAGGCCGCACGAACATGGACCGAGCCGAGGCGATTCGAAGGGACGGAATCCTCAGAGCCTTCTTTGAAGGGAAAGACTGGGACGAGAACGAAGAATTCGTGCTCAAGAGGGACCTGATCCGGCGCAGCCGCGAGCTCCTCCCTGCCTTTCCGTTCCTCGTCGACGACGAGTGGGAGGTGGTCAGCGGGATGACCAATCTCGGCCGAGGGGACCTGCTCTTCACCGATGGCTCGGGCAACGTGGCCGTTGTGGAGGTGAAATTCATCGACACGGGACGGAGCGGCTCGACCGCGCGTGCCAAGCGCACCGACTCGCGAAAAAAGGTGATGGAGCAGGCCAGGACCTACGCTGACCACGTCCGCTTTCGGTACCCCGGGGTGGGCGAGGTCCGAGCCTTCGCCTACACCAACGAGCAGCCCGAACGGGTGACAGACGCGAGTCTCCGCTTCGACTTCCTGGCGAGGTAATCCCAGCCCGTGAACGGGTGGCCCTCGTCGTCCGGCACTGGCAAGTGGAGGAAGGCGGAGACACCGAGTTTGCGCGGGTGAGTTCCAGGCGAACATCCTCACGCCGCCTTCGCCCAGCCGGCGATGCCGTTGGCGACGGCGCACCCGACATCAGGGAGGCGAAAGAGGAAGTCGGCCCGTCGCGGCCCGTCGAGGAAGTAGGGCTCCAGGCAGACCGCGGGCGCTTTCACCCCGCGGATGCAGGAGAACGCCTCGCTGAAGTCGCCGTCCCGCGGCACGCCGTTGGTGTCGGGACGGCAAGGGAGCGCTGCGGTGGACCACGGCAGCGCGCGGGCCAGCTCCGCGGCGAGGGCCTCGGCGAGGGATTTCCCCCGCACCGACCGGTGGTCGTAGAAGACGAGCCCCCGGTCGCCCTTCCCGGCGTTGACGTGCGCGTTGAGGTAGACGCCAGCGCCATACCCGTCGGCCCGTGCCCACTGGTCGGCATACTCGCCGTCGCCGAGTAGGACCACCGAGTGGCCAAGGCGGCGCAGCTCGTGGTCCATTGCGTCGAGGTAGCGGCGGACGACGCTCGCCTCCTCCACCCCCTCGAAGGCAGCGCCCCGATCGGCCCACTTGGAGGGCCGGCCGGCGTGACCGATGGTCGCGGCGACGATCACGCACCACCCCCGGGACCATCAACCGCGCGCTGGATCTCGGCGGGGGTCGCGGATCGCGAGGCCCCGGCGGAGAGCACGTCCCAAGCCCGGCCAGTGACGGGGTTCACGACGATGAGGTGGTCGGGGGCGGCCTCGATGAACACGAAGCGGGCGCTCGGGTCCTCGGGGGACTGCATGACGGCGTCGCCCATGTTGACGACCACGGCGTTCACCTGGGCGAACTTCTTGCCGACGGTCCCGACTCGGCCTTGACCGCTGGTGGTGGGTTTGATGTCGAAGTCGCCGTTGAGGCCGATGTTCCCGCCCACCTGGACGGCGTCCAAGAGGTCGATGAGGCCCTTGGTGGCGTGGCTGGTCGAGCTCAGCGTGAGGCTCTGCCCGGCGCCGGAGCCGCCCACGAAGGTCTGCCCGCCGGAGCGACCGGCGAGGAGGGCGTAGATGCTGTGGTCATCGTCCCCGAGGCCGACGAGGCTCCCGTGGTCGTTGGTCACCGTGCGGACGCTGAAGGTGATGGTGTGGGTGCCGACCACATCGGAGCCCGCGGCCGAAGAGACCCGCCAGTCGGTGCCGCCGTAGACGGTGCCGCGCTTCACGGGGAGGAGACGGCCGGCGACGCCCTGGCCGACGGCGAAGTCGGTGCGGCGGGTGAGCACCCATGCGGTGCTGCCGTCGCCGAGCGTCGTGAGCGTCCAGACGCCGTCCTTCGCGTTGGCCTCGTCTTTCAGCAGATAGAAGTTTCCCATCGCGGGGGCGACACCATCCACGGTGGCGAAGGCGCCGTTGGCGTTCGCGGTGAGCGTCTCGCCGGCGAGGGTCGCGTCGGCCGCGATCGCCGTGGTGGTGGCCGCGTCCACGCCATCCGACCACTCGAGCGCGTCGACGCGGGTGGTGACGAGGTCGATGACCTGGCCCCAGGTGGGCGCGTCGGCGGCGAGGCTGGCGAGGCCGAGGTTGGTCAGCCGGAAGCCGCCCCAGTCCTGGTCAGCCGCGTTCGCGACCTCTCCATCGGGGCGCAGCACCTCGTGGTCCCCCGGCAGCTCGCGGGATTGGCCGCCGATGTAGGCCCGGGGCCGGCCGTTCGTCGTGTTCATGCCGAGCTGGCCGGCGGCGGTCGGGGTCTGGTCGTCGTTGTAGGTGATGCGGTCGCCGATGGTGACGCTGTGCTGGCCGAGGCGCAGGGTGGCCACCTTGATGTCGGCGAACAGCCAGTTCACGAAGGCGGACTTCAGGCACAGCAGGCGACGGCGAGTGGGGCCGTGGCTCGGGTCTTCCACGATGGGCGGGAGCATCTCTTCGGTTTCCATGGGTACGTCCTTGGGTTGGGGGGTCAGGTGAGGATCGAGAGGAGGGCGCGGCGCAGCGCGCGCTTCCAGGGGGGACCGTCCTGCGCGACGAGGAGGAGGGTGAATCGACGACCGTTCAGGTCGGTGGCCTCGATGCGGTCGGGCCACTCGACGATGCGCCAGTGGGCGGGGCCTTCGGGGGTGTCGCGGCCGAGGCAGAGGTCGCCCGTATGGAGCTCACCCACCCAGGCGTGGCGGAAGCGGTGAGCGGAGTCGCCGAGGTCACGGGTCCGGTTGACGTCAGGGGTCAGATCGGCGCGGAGCTCGACCTGCCCGCCGCTCTCGCGGAGGAGGGTGAAACCGCCTGGGTGGGCCTCGACCCAGCTCCGGGAGACGGGGCGGCGGCTCCGCTGGTTGGTGCGGACGGCGGCGCTCATCGTGTGTCCCCGCAGAGCCAGGCGGTGACGGAGGCGTCGAGGGTGGGGCTCCCGTCCTCGTGGGCGACGCGGAGGCGGATGAAGGCGAAGGTGCCGATGAGGAGCGTGTTGTCCTCGCCGGCCCACTTCACGCCGGCCGCGGTGAACGAGAGCTCGGCGAGGTCGAGCCAGCCGGCGTCGGCCACATCGGCGACGTTGCTGACCTGCACCTTCGCGGTGACGGTGGCCCCGCCGAGGTCGCCCAGGACGACCACCTGGCAGCTCACCTCGTCGATGCCCGCGCGGCGCTCGACCGGCGCGGTCTTCCACGCGGTCCCGTTCCAGATCGCGGGGAGGTGGCACTGCCAGACCTCAGCGGGCATGGCGGCCCCCCGAGACGGTGGGCTGGCCCAGAAAGGCCGCGACGGCGGGAATGCCGCGGTAGCGACCCTCGAGCTGCTCCAGGACGGCGGTGGAGACCGAACCGGGATCGGCTCCGTTCACGAGGGCGTGGACGGCCTCGACGGTGGCCTGCTGCAGCTCAGAGACGCCGATGGGGTGCATCCGCCCGAGGCCGAGGAAGCCGCCTCGCCCTTGCCGGATGCCGCCGCGGATGCGGATGACCGCGCCGGGGTCGTCCCCATTGGTGGTGGACCGACCGCCTCCGGCTTCGACGACGACGCTGTCGCCCTTCCCATCGGGAGCGGTGGCGATGACGACGACGTGGCCCTCGTAGAAGGCGAGGTCCCCCGGCCGCTGTTGGCCCCAGGCGACCGGCGCGCAGAGCTTCCGCAGCCCCGCGGAGGTGCGCGGCGTCTTCCACTCCCAGGGGACCGTGCCGAGCAGGGCGAGGAGCCCGAGCACGAAGCCGGAGCAGTCCCAGCCGCGCCGCCGGGGCTGGAGGACGTGGCCGAGGCCACCCTCAGGGTAGCGGGCGTTGGCGCCGCCGCCGCTCCAGACGTAGCGGACGCCGAGCGCCGGCCGGACGAGGGCCTCGAGCGTGTGCTCGACGCGGTCGGGGGCGAGGTAGGGGTTCACTTGGCCGCCTCGGCCATTCCCTCGGCCTCTTCGCCCTCACCGCCATCCGCGGAGAGGAGGTTGCGGGGCACCGACCGGCTCCACCAGTAGCGGGCCGCCTCCTGGAGCTCGCCGAACTTCAGGGTCGAGACGCGGGCCGCCTCGAGGAAGGCGCGCCAGCCGGCGTCGGTCGGCGGGTAGGGCGTGATGCCCGCGGTGCCGTGAATGACGGCGGCATAGGCGACTTGGAGGCCGGCGGGCGCGACGACGGGGACCTTCTGCGCGCGGGCTTCGTAGTAGGAGGCGCGCGACATGGCCTCGATGACCTCCTGGCCGAGCTCGCCCCAGAGGCGCTCCGTCCAGGTGTCGGGGGCAAGGTGCCAGCCGAGGGCGGGCCAGTCGCCGTTGTAGCGGAGGTTCCGGGCGAGGCGGTCGCGGACGGTGCGCAGCGTGAAGGCGTGCTCGTCGGCGGGCCAGTCCACGCCGTAGTGCGCGGGGAGGAGGCCTTGGAGGGGGGCGGCGTCCGAGCGGAGCTTGCGCCAGGTGGCCTCGCCGGCGGCGCGGAAGCCGATGTCGCCCTCGCGGCTCACCCGACCGAACTCGCCGTGGTCCACTCGCCCCTCATTCCAGGTGCTGGGAACGCCGATGCGCAGCCCTTCGTAGAGGGGTCCGCCCCCGTCGGGCACGAGGACCGGCGTGTCCCGCACCACGACGGCCTGGGCCGCCCAGGGCCAGGCTTCGGGGCTCATTCGGGCGAGGTGCTTGAGGCGCTCCTCGCCTTCGCCGCGGAGCCGGGCGGCCTCGACTGCGTCGCGGCTTCGCTCGGCGTTTCGGAAGCGGGCGTTGATCGCCCGGAGGAGCTTGCTCGCCTCGGCGGCGATCTTCTTCTTCGCCTCCGCCTCGCGCTGGGCGCGCACCGCCTCCAGTCGAGCCCGCGTCTGTTCTGGATTGCGGCTGATGAGGAGGAGGATCTCCTCCGGCCCCATGTCCATCTGGGCGCCGGGGTTGTTCGTGTCCCGGTCCTGGGACTTCAGGAGCTGCGTCATCCAGCCGCGTTTGCCCTGAATGAGGTTGAACCGAAGCCCATCCTGGGAGCGGCGCGAGAAGTAGTAGTAGATGGCGATGGCGGAGAGGGTGTTGCCCTGTCGGACGCCGCGGCCGTTCCGCTGCTGGAGAGTGGCGGGCTCCCAGGGAAGATCGAGGTGGTGAATCGCGCAGGTGCGCGTTTGGAGGTCGATGCCCTCGTAGGCGATGGCGTTGGCGATGACCACGTCGTACTTGGGCAGCGTCTCCGTCTCGGGGTCGCCGTTGAACTCGCGGGCGATACGCTGGCGGTCGGCGGCGTTCGGGGCGACCTCGGCGTTGAGCACGGCGATGCGGTCGGCGACGATGCCGCCCTTGATGAGCACATCGCGGACCCAGCGGTGGGCCGCGATATTGTCCACGAAGACGAGGTGACCGCAGGTGCGGTTGGCGAGCACCCGCTCGGCCAGCGCGGCGAACTTGGGGGAGGACGAGCTCCCGACCTCGTCGGCGGTCTTCCAGGAGTAGCCCTCGTCGAGCTCGGCGTGGATGGCGACGAGCGCCATTCGGGCGAGGAGGCCGAGGATCTGGGCCCGGTCGGCCGGGTCCTCCGACTTGATGGCGGCCTCGATCTGGCGGACGTAGTCGTCGTACTTGGCGTCCTGGCCGACGTCCATGTCCACCTCGACCATCTCGACGCGGGGCTCCGGCAGGCGCAGGCCCACCTCTTCGGCGGTCTTGAATTCGCCGTAGCGGAGGATCACGTCGCGCAGCTCGTGGAGGTTCTGGAAGCCGACGACGGCGCCGCGCTCCTCGACCTCCATCGCGGGCGTGACCACGGGCTTGATCTCGATCTTCAGGTAGCGGTCGATGAACTGTTCAGGGTCGCGGATCCCCATCCGCGTCCAGGCGCCGGGATCGACGTACTGGATGAGGTTGTAGAACTCGAGGGGGCTGTTCTTCGCCGGGGTGGCTGACAGCAGCACGACGCCGGCCCCCCCGGTCTTCCGGCGCACCGCGGCGCAGCGGAAGTCAAGCTGCCAGGCTCGCTTCGAGCCGTCTCCTGGGTTGCCCATGAAGCGGGGGACGCCGCCCTCCCGGTCTTCCGGGAGGTACAGGTTCTTGAAGTTCTGGGCTTCGTCCACCATGAGCAGATCGACGCCGATGTCATCCCAGGCCACGCCGGGGTCGTAGTCCCAGCCCTCGGAGATCTCCATCTGCTGGGCCACCCAGGCGGCCACGCCCTCCTTGAGGATCGCCTGGTCGCGCTCGGAGAGCTTCTTCCGCTTCTGGGCGTTCCGGCGGCGGAGGGTGACCTCCCGTTGAATGGCCTCCGTCTGGTCGGCATACCCGCGGACCGCCTTCTCGTTCATGCGGGTGCGGCCGAGGGCCGTGTAGGTGAGCAGCACCACGTCGTACTCGCCGGCCTGGAACCGGGTCCACTTCTCGGCCCGCTCCTGGGGGGTGTCGGTGTCGGAGGTCTGGAGGCCCTTGCGCTCGCCCCGGCTGATGGTCTTTCGTTTCGAGCCGATCACCGCGACGCGGTAGTCGGGGAGGACCCGCTTGAAGTCGGCCTCCCACTTCCAGACGATGGAGTTCGGGACCACCACCACCGGCCGCTTGCACCAGCCCTCCTGCCGGGCCCGCGCGATCACCCCGACGCCGGTGTAGGTCTTGCCGACGCCCACGTCGAAGGCGAGCAGCCCGCCGCGGTTGGCGAGCACCCGTCGGGCGCCGGCGATCTGATGGGGGTGCAGCCGCGGGCCGTCCTTTCGCCAGCGGGCGATGGGCAGGTGCTCTGCCGCATAGGACGGCTGCACGAAGCCGCGGAACTGGCGGTTGTAGGCGCCCTCGATGCGGGCCCGTCGCTCGGCGGTGGCGCCCACCCATCCCTTGAAGCTGGCGTCCCACTCGGCGGCCTTCTTCATGCGGGCCTTGTCGATGTCCTTCTCGGACTCGTCGTCGAACTTCTTGGGCGGGCTGAACAGGGTCTTGTCGTGGTTCATCCAGCCGACGAGCAGCAGGACCTCGGGGTGGAGGTCGCGCTCCTTCTTGGACAGATCTTCGTAGTCCCAGCCGCTCGGCGCCACGAGGCCCTTCTGGCGCACCAGCTCGACGCTGTCGTAGCCAGAGGCTCGGCTCCAGGTGTCGTTGATCCAGGCGCTCACGAGGTCGAGCGGGAGCCAACCCTGACGCGCAGAGACGCCGTCGATGTCATCAAAGAGGGCGGGTGCGATGGCGGCGAGCAGGGTCTTCGCCTGGGCCTCGGCGCCGTGGGCCTTCGCGCGGTCATAGCGGGGCCAGAGGGAGCCGGTGAGGTAGACCTCGGCGGGTACGAGATCCCGCCAGTCGTCGCCGTCGAGGAACCAGCCCCCCGCGAGCGCGCGCTCCCGCACGGCATCCTCGGAGAGCTGGCCGCCGAGGGAGCGGTGGTATTCGAAGAGGGCGGGGAGGGTGAGGGACCGGGCGCTCCGATACAGGTGCTCGGCGATGGCGACCACATCGTCTACCTGACCGGTGAAACGAGGCTCGATGGCGGCCGGCGGGTGCCGCAGGCCCTCGATGAGCCCGCCCGCCCGGTCGAACGCCGAGAGGAAGCGTTCGGCCCCGGTGGTGCCGCCACGGGCGAGCTTGACGAGATCGATGTGCGCGTGCGGGTTCCCGTAGCTTCCCTTCCATGCGGCGAGGGCCTCGTGGAGCTCCGGCCAGAGCATCGGCGGCTCGTCGGCTGCGTCGGCCGCCACGAGCGCGAGGTAGCGGTCCACGCGCAGCCCGAGGGTGACGGCGGAGGCGAGGTCGCGGGGCAGGTGAGAGACCTCCCCGTCGGCCTGTCGGGTCACTCCGATTCGGCCCGCGCCCGCCGACCGGCCGGTGGGGAAGGCGATGATGTTGCAGTCTGAACAGAGCGGGCGCTCGACGAGGTCGGGGAGCCGCGTGAACTCGCCCTCGACCTGGTAGCTGTAGCGGGGCTTCGCCGACTGGTCGTCGTCGCCGCCGTCCTTGCCGACCTCGCGGCCGAGGATGTGCCGCGGGTTCTCCTCGAAGTAGCGGCCCTCGAGGATGCCCTGGTCGGCCCGGTCTACGGCGTCGAGCTCGCCGCCGCGGGCCCGGAAGAAGAGCAGGTCCGTCACGAGCAGGGCGCCGGGGAAGATGGCCTCGCGGCCATTCGGGCGCATCGAGGGGAGCCGATAGGCGCTCGCGAGGTGGTGGCGCTTGAGCACCTTCTCGCGCAGCGTGCGGAAGGCGGCGGTCTTGCCGGTGAGGAAGCCGGCGGGGACGAGGAAGACGCCGAGGCCGTTCGGGGCGAGCAGATCGAGGCCCCGTCGCAGGAAGTAGTGGTAGGCCATCTTCTCGCGGTAGGCCCGGTCGGGATCTTCGGCGAGGCTGGCCCCGCGGGCGCCGTAGGGCGGGTTCGAGATGAGGATGTTGATCCGCCCGGTCCAGGCGGGGCCCTGCTCGCGGACCCACCGCTCGAAGGGGCCGACGTGCAGGTCGAGGCTCGGGAAGAGGGCGGCGAGGAGCCGGCCGGACAGCTCCGACCACTCGCAGGAGTGCCAACGCAGGTCGGCGAAGGCCGGGCCCTGGAAAGCATGGAGAAAGCGGCCGATGCCGGCGGAGGGCTCCAGCGCGTGGACCACGCCCTCGTCGCCCGCGAGCTCCGGCACCAGCGGCCCCACGAGCCGGGCGACCTCCCGAGTGACCCGGGTGGGGGTGTAGTACTCGTGGATGAGCCCGCGCTCTTCGGGCACGGGGATGCCCGCCGGGAACTGCGGGGCCGCCGAACGGATCGAGAGCCCGCCCCAGCCCGAGTAGCCGCGGAGCACGGAACGGTCGGCCTCGACCAAGTCTCCCGGGGCCTTGGTGGCGAGGAGGCGCATGGCGGCGAGGTTCGCGGCGGTGCGCTTGCCCGGGGTCCACAGCTCGGCGAGCTCGCCCTGGTCGCCGGGGTTGTTGGCCGGCTGGACCCGCGCGAGGATGGGACCGAGGTTCTGGTCGATGACCATGACCAACATCGGCCGGTTGCGATCGACGAAGGCGTCGAGGTAGTCGGCGTCGATGCCGCGGGGGAGCCGGTTCCGGACGATGGGGAGGATGCGCTCGAGGAACATGGCCGCTGCGTTCACGTCGCACCCCCTGAAGCTCGCAAAGATCGTCGACCATGATCTTGCTTGAGCAGCAACGCTGCGATACGATGAGCCTCCCGAGGAAGTGAAAGTGCAGTTCTCATTATTACTTCTCACCGTCTTTGTTATCGGTTGTAGTGGTTCGTCCGATGGGAAGGATGGTCGCAGCAGTGGTGATGGGTCAAACGATGGGATGAACTTCGCCGACGGTGACGACCCTGGTGGGACGACGTTTGCGCATGCCGCATCGGTGGCGCTGCAAGCAACGCGAGGCGAGTGGGCGGCGGATGCGGGGTTCTTGTGGTTTTTTGCCTATGGATCGGGGCCAGACGGTTCGGTTGATGAATTGACTGCGGAAGGCGCGTTTGCATCCAGTTCCAAGCCGGGGGTTTATTGGCAATTCCGGGGCGGGGTGGGTAGCGAAGGAGAATGGGCTGACCAGGAGTCTGTGGTGGTCACAGAATGGAGTGTAGACAGTCCGGAAGCCCTCACCGTGGTGGGTATCGAGCCCACCAACGGTGGCGCGTGGTACCTGATTATGCCTGCTTTCGGATATCGGAATTGCTACTCGGACTGCGAAGGATCGGGACGGGGGGTGCCCAGCGATATTTCGGACTCTGCGGCGGTGCTGCGACTGGACGACGAGGCCGGTGGGGACGTTGCTTACGACCTGGATGCTGTTTCGGGGGAACTGCTCTCGACCCATACGGACTAGTGGTTGTTTGATTCTGAGTGTCGTGACTCGCTCGCATCCACTTCTTTCGACTATTTCGGTTGATATTGGGTGAGCAAAGGGCGATTCTGTTTTGTGGGCCACCATTTTGAGTTTCCTGAAAATTTGCGCTATCGATTCCAGCCCTGTCCAGGGCCGTATCGAAAGGAGTGGGCTCCCACTCGTCGCATCTCCGGACCCAGAATTCAACGGCTCAACCCGAGCCCCGCCATGAGCTACCAAGTAAGGCCTGACCTGAAGTTTGAAGAAGCTGTGGTAGGAGAACCGGCGGCTCCTGGTGCATCTCCTCGCATCCCGGCTGCGGTGGCCCGGATGGCCAGGGCAAAGGCACCAACCAGAAGCGCATCCTTGACGGGGTCTACCTTGGGGATGGCCCGGGCTTCGGGTCTGGGTGCGCGCGGGGTCTTTGCCTCGGTAGGGGAGGGTTGTCGGGGCGTTCGTGGGGATTGGTGCTCTCGTCGCCTTCGTCTCGCCTGAGCAGGACGTCGCGGTCTGAGCGGAGGCGAAAGAAACCTGCTCCGCCGTCCGCGTGAGAGTTGTCAACGTGCCGGGGTTGTTGGCCGGCTGGACCCGCGCGAGGATGGGCCCCAGGTTCTGGTCGATGACCGTGACCAACATCGGCCGGTTGCGATCGACGAAGGCGTCGAGGTAGTCGGCGTCAATGCCTCGGGGGAGCCGCGTCCGCACGATGGGGAGGATGCGCTCCAGGAAGGACTCGGCGACAGCGGACATCAGCGGGCCTGCACGGTGGAGGCGACCGGGCGGGCGGGCACCTCGACGACGCTCGGCGGAGTCCCGCCCTGGCAGCGGAAGGCCGCGATGACGATGCTGAGGAGCGCGAGGCGCCACAGGAAGAGCAGGTGGTCGAGCTTCACGCGGCACCTCCCTGCATCCCGGCGGCGGCCGCCTTGATGGCCTCGGCGAAGGCGTTGACGAGCAGGGCATCCTTGGCCGGGTCCACCTCCGGGGCGGACTGGGCCTTCGGCTTTCGTCCCCGCGGGGCTTTCGGCTCCACCGGAGCCGGCTTCGGAGCGGTGGCCGGGGCCGTGACCCTCGCGGACTTGCCCGCCCCCGCGCAGGACTTCGCGGCCCGCGCGGCGGCGAGGGAGACCCGCTCCGCCACGCGCTTCAAGGTGGTCACGGTGTCGGGGTCATCCCCCCGCTGGATGGCGGCGCGGGCCTCGTTGTAGGCGGTGGCGGCCCGCTCCAGATCGGCCCGGGCCTGCTCCTTCTCGCGCCCCGCGCAGAGGGGCGAGGCGACGAGGGCCTCGGCGTGGCGGATGAGCTTGCCCGCCCGGGTGAGCAGCTCGGGACCCTCGGTGGTGCCCCACAGGGAGTCGGAGAGGCTCGTGAGCGCGTCGGCCTCCTTCTGCGTGGCCTCGGCGATGCGCTGGACGGACACGGGGCAGGCCGGAGCCTCGGGGGCCGGGATGCTCGACAGGGCCGGCGGGATCGCGGCGCGCGGCGCGGGCAGGACGGGGAGCCCGGGAGGGACGAGCGGCGCCTGGAGGTCGGCGGGGGCCTCGGCGCGGGCGCCCCGGCCGCGGTTGAGCGCGGCGGCGTGCTGGGTCGCCTTGCCCTTCTCCCGGCCGCCGAAGCTCGCGACCGCGGCCCCCGCGAGGTTCACCACGTTGAAGCCCGAGGCGGCCTCGACCACGCGGAAGCTGTCCCGCGGGTTGTAGCGCTCGGTCGTGTCCTTCGGGGCGGCGGGCTCCTGGTAGGGGTGCGCCACGGCGAATTCGGCGTCGACGGCGTTCCGGCGGTGGGTGTCGCGGAAGCTGCACGCCTCGCTCACGAGGCCGGTCATCTGGACCATGCCGCGCTGGATGGCCTCGGCGAGGCGGTCTACGGCGGGGGACTGCTCCTCCTTGCCCTTCGAAAACCACTTCTCGGCGCGGATGAAGGTCGCCTGCCAGCCCTGCCCCGCGACCGAGCGCAGGCGCAGCGTGCCGTAGCTCGCGACCTTGCGCTCGAGCTCGACGATCGGCGCCCCGTCGTCGCAGTGGACGACCCCCTTCCAGGTGCCGCGGAGCGAGGCGGGGCCCTTCGTCCCGGCGTTGGCCTTCAGACGCTTCACGAGGGCGACGGCCTCGGTCGGGCTCACCGACCAAGAGGGCGTACCCGGGGCGTCGCTCACGGCCCGCGCGCGGCGGTCACCCTCGACGGAGGCCGGCAGGAGCGAGAGGTCCGAGATCCAGACCTTCGCCGGCTGCTTCTTTTCTTGGAGGACGAGAAGGCCCTGCCCCTCGCGCGGGCGGAGGACAAAGGCGGCCTCGCCCCCGCAGACCCGCGGGCTGTAGCCGGTGAGGAGGCGGGGGACGTCTTCGTCCGCGCCGAGGATGGACAGTCGTATCTTCGCGTTCATCTGCGTCGCCCCTTGCTCTTCCACCAGAGAAAGCCGCCGAGCGCCGCCGCCCCGAGGAGGAGCGGGAGGGGCCCGATAGAGTCGTTGTCGTTGTTCTGCTGCACCACCGGCTGCACGGTGCTCGGCGGGAGGACCTGTCCCCAGCGGAGGGCCTCGACCCGCGCCGCGAGCTCGCTGCGCTGGAGGTCAATCTGTTGGCCGAGGCGCTCCTGCTCGGCGAGGCTCACCCAGCACCAGGCGATGGCGATGAGGCTCACCACACCACCCACCACGACGAGCCCCAGGAGCGGGTTCCCGACGGTGGGCTTGACCTCGGCGTCGAAGGGGGCGGCGAGGTCCCGATAGACCTCGGTGGACGCTTCAAAGGCGGGCCAGCCGCCCTCTCGGAGCGCCGGAGGTGCCGCCGCCAGCTCGCCGCCGAGGGCCTGGAGTCGCCGCCGGTTCTGTTCACGGAGGCCCATCCAGCGGGTGACCGGCGCCTCGAATTGCTCGCGCAGGGCCGCCTCGCCCCGGGCCGCAGCGGCGGAGACGACGGCGAGGCCAGCCTCCGCGCGGTCGAGCAGCCCGTGGTGCGTGGCGGTCCAGGCCGACATCAGAGCCCCTGCTCACATTCGAGGCAGCGGCGCCCGTTGCAGCCGAGCTCGAGCGGCCCCGCGGTCAGGAGCTTCACCTCAGCGATCGCGAGCGGGTCGAGGGCCCGCTTCCAGGTGGCCATCCCGGCGCTCGCCAGGAGGCTCTGTCCGGCGGCCTTGGCGACCGCCTCCGTCATCGCGCCCATCGCGTTCGGCGCGGTGGTGACGACCCAGATCGTCTTGTTCGCGTCGACCGGCTGGACATAGACGGCCTTCCCGGCCGCGACCTGGAAGCGCATCCCCATCTCGGGCGGCGCGATGAACTCCGACCAGTCGCGGAGGAGCGAGCGCGGCGAGACGTTCGTGTCGTTGACGACCATGGCGCGCTGCTCGGCGGTGGCCGCGTGCTCTGCGCGGAGCCCCTCCCGGCGGGCGGCCCGGCGGCTCCGCGCCCGCTCGACCACCTTCTTCGCCCCCTTGCCGACGCCCTTCGCCACGCGCTTCACGCCGCGCCCGAGGGCCTTCACGGCGCGGATGACGGGCCCGGCGGCCTCCCTCGCCTCGCCGACCGTGGCGCCGATCTCCGCCCCCGACCGGGCCACCTGGTCGAGCAGCTCGTAGCCGAAGTCCTGGAGCCCGCCCGTGATGTCGCCGGGGGTGTAGCCGCGACTTCGGAGGGCCGCGACGACGGCCCCGAGGCCCGGCGCCGTGCCGGAGAAGCTGGTGACGCCGCCGATCTCGCCGAGCATCCCGGTGAGGGTGTCCACGGCCTCCTGGGTGTCGGCGTCCTCGGTGATGACCTCGACATCGTCGGTGTCCTCGTCGGGTGCGGGCCGGCGACGGCGGAGGCGGGCACCGGGCCCCAGCGGTCCCGGGAGCTCCCGCATCGCCGCCGGGTTGCGCCGGTAGGGGCGCTGGTTGGTGCGCTCCTCGTGCTCGGGGTTCTGCTCCGGCTGCTCCTCACCCTTGCCCCGCTTCTTCTTCCAGGACTCGTCCGGGTCGAGCTTCTCGGCCCGGCGCGCGTGGGAGCGGGCCTTGATGTGCTGGCGCAGGGCGCGGACCTGCTTGCGGTCGTCCCGATTGAGGCCGCCGTCCTGGCGGAGCTCGCGCCGGAGGGCGCGGACCTTTTTTCGATCGGCTCGTTTGACCATGATGTTCCTCTCTGTTCAGGCGGCGCGCCGGACAGGCCGGTCGCCCCAGGGGTTGTGCGGCGCGCGGTTCACCAGCATCCCGAGGCGCGCGGAGGGGTCGTCGCGGTAGATGAAGCCGCCGACGCGGTACTCGACGATGCAGTGATAGAGCCCGCCCCTCTCGCCGAGCTGTCGGCGGGTGCGCAGCAGCACCTCGGCGTCGAGGCTCTCGGGTCTGTCCTGGCGGGCCCGCTGATAGCCGCCGTCCCCCGGCGCGAGGGCCTCCCAGCCCCAGGCGATGAGCTCGCCGGCGCGCGCCGCGGAGAGGGCGTCGCAGTCCTCGTGGCCCTGGTCGAGCAGGCTCGGGAAGTCGCTCCACAGCTCCTCCTCCTCGCGCTCGTAGACCACGCCGCTCTCGTAGAGGAGCGGCAGGAGCTCGCCCTGCTCGGCCAGCGAGCGGAGCGCGTGCGCGTTGTGCGCCGCGAGGCCGTTCAACAGCTCGACCGCGTAGGTCTCGGCGAACTTGATGTTGAGGATGATGCGCATGACCGTTCAGAGGGAGAGGAAGGTGAGGAGTCGCCAGCGGGATTGGGGAGAGACGACCTCGATGCTCGCGGCCCCGCCGACGAAGACCCCGGCGGAGGGCTGGCTGGCGGCGGAGAGATCGGCCCGGACGGTGCCGTCGGGGTCGAGGAGGCGGAGGCGGGCGTTCGGGAGGCCGTCGGGGTTCGCGAGCTCGAGGCGGAGGGAGACGGCGGCGGGCAGGACGGCGAGGGTGGTGCCGGCGGTGGCGTCTCCGTCGGTCTGGTGGACGTTCTCGGTGGGGAGGAAGGTGTCCACGATGACCACCGAGACCTTCCCCGCCGCCGGGGCCCGGTTGCGGACCCGGAGGTCGAGGGAGGTGGCGTAGAGGCAGAGCCGCGCGGAGCGGGCCACCGTGCAGGTGACCGAGAGGCCCGTCGTGTCGCCGGCCGACCAGCCTGTTTCGAGGTCGAAGGGGCGGTCGCCCGACAGCTCAAGGAGCCGCCAGGCGGCGCAGCCGGCGGCCGTCTGGAGCAGCGAGGTCCAGGTGGTGGGTTCCCCGGGGAGCGCCACCGTCGCCTGGGCCCGGCTCAGTCCAGAGGCCACTGTTCACCTCCCGATAGACCTGGACGACTCAGCAGACCGAGGCGTGCGTCTTCTTCCACCCGATGAAGGTGGCGCGCACCACGTCGTTGTCGGCGGCCGTCTCGATGTCGAGCTTGATCTTCTGCCCCGGCTTGAGCAGGTGCCCGCCGATGTTCCCGGCGAGCGCGAGCGAAGTGATGGAGAAGACCGAGCAGGGCGTGCCGGCGGTGGAGCGCCAGACCGGCACCTCCCCGAGCCAGACCGTGAAGAGCACCGACCCCGTGGCCGAGCCCTCCGTCGTGAGGCTCTCGGTGATGAAATTCGACTCGACGTCGATGGTGATGGTGTCCTTTCCCTTGGTCGAGGTCTTCACCGACCCCGAGAGGGGGGACTTCGAGTAGCCCCGGGCCATGAGGAATTCGGGGGTCATCTTGTGTCGGGCCACCTTCTGGCGATGCTGGGCGGGGGACTCGTCCTTCTTGTGCTTGCGTTGCCGCTTCTGGTCGGGGTCCATCGACCGGGCCCGGCGGCGGTTTCGGCGGGCGCGATCCTGGAGGGACTCGGCGCGGTCCTCCTGCCGCTCGGCCTGGCGGCTGTTGCGGCGGGCCACCCGTCGGCGGCGGCGCGGGCCGCTGAGCTCGGCGTCGTCCTCGTCTTCGCCGGCCTCGGGGTCCTCGTCCTCGCCTTCGAAGTCGTCGTCGTCGTCCTCTTCGTCGTCGAGGCCGTCGTCCTCGTCGTCGTCGTCGAAGTCGTCGCCATCGAGCGACTCGTCGTCCTCGCCGGCGAAGTAGTCGTCGCCGAAGCCCTCGAGGCTGGGGTCGGCGTCGCTGTCGCCGTCACCGTCGCCGTCGCCGTCGGCGTTGTCGAGGAGGAGGTAGGGGTCCGCGGCGCCGAAGACGAGGTCCTCGGCCGAATCGTAGGTGTCGTGCTGGTCTTCCATGGGTCTGTCCTCGGAGAATGAAGAGAGGGAGGAGAGGGTTCAGTCGGCGCGGTCTTGCTTGCGGAACCGCTCGAAGGCCCGACCGCCGGGGACGGCGCGGCGCTCGCGGACGGGGGC
>JBIJDH010000068.1:0-5171 GCA_044344255.1 Myxococcota bacterium | reverse complement strand
CCGTCGATGGACTTCCGGAAGTCGACCGGCTCGGTCGCGACGAGGATGCGAGGCGGACGCGGCATCAACACAGGGCCTCCACGACCTGGCGGAGCCACGCGAGGTCTGCGCCGGCAGCGACGTCGATCGACACTCGACTGTCTCGAAGGCACACCCGAAGGGAAGGAGGCGCACTGCGAGGCGAACACACCTCGAGCTCAACGAAGGCGGCGGCCGGAGGACCGCTCGCGGCCTCGAGCGGAGTTCGCCGAGCCGATCCCCAACGGAGATGCGAGCGCCACCACGTCAACGTAGATGGGTTGACGTCGACCGAGGCCGCGAACGCGCGAACGGGGAGCCCCGAGCGCTCGAGGTCCGACACCAGGCGTCTCCAGCGGTCGGTGGTCGAGGGGGAGCGGGTAGACGACGACATCGGGCAGCACCTCCGCCCTGGTCATCACCTGGGGGTGACCCCTGGGGGAGATGTCTTCGCCGCGTGGATACGATGCCGCGTGCCCCACCGACGTCTCATCCTGCGACCAAGCGGTCAACCTCCTGCTCGATAGGCGGAGGCCGACCTTCGACCCGCTTGCGGGCGCGGCCCGGTTGGCGGAGGCATGCACCAGAGAGGCATCCCGCCCCCCCCAAGAGGCCGGCAAGTTGCCCAACTGCGCGCGCCTTGTAACCCTTTCCGGCAAACGAAAGGACATTCCCGCACTTCCCGTACTTCGCGCTAGGTTCGCGCTGTGTAGTTTGGAGGATTCCGTCGGCTCGCGCGAAGGCGTCTGCGCGACACTCGGCGATGCCCTGCGGGCCGCCGGACAGGCCGGGTGGTCGCCGCCGATCTCCCACGGCGTCGCGGAGCGGTGCATGACGAAGGACCTCGCAATTTGCGCAGTCGCCGGCGATGTGGCCATGCAGGTCGAGCCCGAGCGGGCCTTGCAGCTCCTGACGCACGGATGCGTCGAGGGGGACGCGCCCGCGTGCGCGCGCTTCGCGCTGTGGTGGACCCAGGGTCCGGGCTCGCTAACGGGCGAAGCCGAGAACGCTGCCACGAAGCTCCGAGAGGCATGCCGCGCAGGCGTGTCGGCAGCGTGCGCCGCCTCGCTGAGATTCGAGGCGGGCGGGCTCACCTCCGGCGCCGCACTGCTGGACAAGCCCGAACTCTTCTTAGCTGCAGACTCCGTGTGCGCGGGCGGGGACCCCCAGGCCTGTGCTGCGCTCGCGTTCGCGCGCATCGAATCGGGGCAGGACGGACAACCCGATTGGGACCGTGCGTGCGCCGCTGGGTGCACCGATGCCTGCGACCCCGGTAACGACGCCAACACCTGCTTCGAAACCGCCAGGCACGCGCCGCAGGCAGAGGTTTCCGGCCGGGGGATCGTACCTGTCGACCTTCCACCAATCCCGGAGTAAACATGCTCGCCGCTGCCCTTGATATCCTTGAGCGTCTCAGCGTCGGACGCAGCCGCCCAGGCGTTGTTGATGCGGCAGCGCTCCGACCACTGCGCCGAGCGCTCGCCGAGGAGGAGTGGCACCGATCGGATTTGACGCGCATCGTGCTCGTCGGCGAGTTCAAGGCGGGGAAGTCCACGCTCTTAAACGCCCTGTTCGGCCGTCGGGTCGCCGCCTCGGACGTGCTTGAAATGACCAGTTGGGTGGCGCGCTACTGGCCCGCCGGCGCTGATCGTTGCACCGTCCTCTACGTGGACGGCACCGCGGAGGATCGCGACCTGGCGTCGTTCCTTGCAGACTGCGAGGCTCGTCGCCTCGAGACCGCGGTGCTCGCGAGGATCGACCGCGTCGACATCGCCGTGCGCGGTACCGACCTCGGGTGCGCGATTGTGGACTGCCCGGGGATCGGAAGCACGACACGCGCAAACGAGCGACGCCTGCTCGACGCGGTCGAGGAGGCGGACGCCGTGATCTGGGTGGTCGACGTCGACGCGGTCGGGAGCCTTCGCGACGCGAGCCTCGTCCAGACCCTTCGAGGACTCGGTCTTCCAGTGCTCGTCACGCTCGCGAAGTGCGACCTGCTCGATGATCCCGCCGAACAGGACGAGCTCGTCGCTTGGCTCGCCCGCACTCTCTCGGTGGAGCCAGGCCAAGTATTCTCCACCTCAGCCCTGCCCGCTCTCGAGGCCGCTCTCCGCGGGGCCTCCGCGCCCGAGGAGACCGGGATCCCTGGTCTGGTGCGTCACCTCCGCGAGCAAATTGCGCCTCGCCGAGTCGCCCTCCGGGCGCAGGCCGAGGCCGCCCACAACCGTGCCATGGCGCAACATGCAGAAACGCTTCTAGCCGAAGCGGACGCTCGCGTGGCGGCAGCCGAAACGACCGTTCGTGATTTCGTGTCTATCACGCTCCGCCTCCGGGACCTCGTCGCCGCGCAGGTCGAGGCGGAAGTGCTCGACTCCGTGCGCGAGCGGCTGTTCGAAGGGCAGCGCGAAGCGCTCGCCGGGGATCTTGAAGCGGCGCTCCGGCGCGGCGCGCTGTCAGATCAGACAATGACCGACATCTTCCGCCAGCGCCTCGGGGACGGCTACCTGGACGCTCTTTGGGGGCGCCTCGCCGACCTTTTCGGGACGCGCATTGCTGCAGGATGGGCCGCTCAGCACGCCGGTGTGCGCGCCGAACTGGAGATCTTATGCCGCCGCTTCGACGCAGAGGCAGGGCTTGCGTTGAAGACCGGAGTGCAGACCGGCGCGGTGGAGACCCGTATCGCCGCAGCGTCTTCGGCTGTGCTCGAGACTGGCGTCCATGCATCGCTCGGGGTCGCCGGGGCCGCCGCTGCCTACGCGGCGTGGATAGGGCCCGCCGCCGCACAGGTCACGCTCGGCGCCGCCGTTACCGGGGTGGGCCTCCCCATCGCGCTCGTTGGCGTCGGCGTCAGTGCAGCCCTCGCGTGGCGCCAGCGTCGCAATGCTGAGGCGCAGGCGGCCGCGCAAGTGGCTGGAATCCTGGATGCGTGGCGAGCCCAATTTGTGGACGGAGTCGTTCGTTGCCAGCTCCTTCCGCGCCTCGCCGCAGTCAACGACTCCGTCGCCGAGCAGCTCATCACGGACTTCGCACGGGAGGCATTCGCCGCTCTGCCGGACGGGGAACTCGTGGCGCTCCGCGGCGAGATCGCGCGGGTGAGGCACGGACTCGCGGGGGTGGGCTCGACGCGCGCATTGTCGGGCTGAACGCATGGCGGTCAGGGTCAACCGCGGGAGGGGCCGGTTGTGGAGCCGCATCGCCGAGCGCGGGTACAATCTGAATTGAGCAGCGGCGCACGACTGATATCCTACTCTCGGCTGGGGTTCGGAGCATCGCGACTGGCACTTCTGGGCCCTCCCCCCTGACCTCCCATTGCCACCTTCGTTCAGGCCGCCCGCAGCCCCAGCCCAAAGGCGTCGTTCCCCACCGCCGCCACCTTCCCCCGCGTCGGCGTGAGCCACACATCCGCCCTCCCGTCCCGCCGCCCCACGGGCCCCTCCACCGGCCAGGCCGCGCTGTTCGCCACCACCAGCGCGAGCGCCGAGGGCAGCGTGAACCGCACCCGCCCGTCATCGGCGCCGATCTCCAGGGTGCCGACCATTCGAACGTCGAAGACGAAGCCGAGGCCAGAAGGCACGGTCAGCGGGTAAACCCGCCACCGTTTCCCCTCCAGATCGGCATCGTAGCTTTGCCCGCGGGCGAAGGGCCCGAGCACCTCGGGGAGGGGCTTCGTGACGAGCGCGTCGAGCGGGTTGATCGTGATCGGCCCGAGCCGCGTGAGCTGGACCAGCAGGTCGATGTCGAGCGGAGCGGACATCAGGCGGCCCTCGGGTGGTCGAAGTCGGGGCGAGACCCGCGCGCGGCGGTCGGCTGCGTGAAGATCCCGTCCGGCACGACGACCTCGGAGACCTCCCCCTCGCCGTGGTCCGTCTTACCGTCCTCGGTCTCCTCTCCGGGCTCTCCGTCCTCCTCGCCCTCTTCGAGCTCCTCTTCGAAGTCGTCCTCCCCGCCTCCGCGGAGCAGCGCCCGGAGGCCTTCCTCGTCGCCGTCTCCTCCCTCGCTCTCCTCCTCGGGCTCCTCCCCCTCGGCGGCCGGCTCCCCCTCCGCCTCTTCTCGCTGTCCGACGACCGTCTCGACCAGCTCGTCGAGCAGGTCGGCCTGCTCGCTCGCCGTCGTGTTGGCGGCCTTTGCCTGCTTCACCAGCTCCTGGAGCAGGGCCTCCGCCCGGCCCGCTCGCCTCGTCAGGGCCTTGACCTCGGCGCCCAGCCCGACGAGCTGCTTGGTGACGACGCCGGCCTGCTCGCGGGCGAGCTCGAGCGCGGCGTGTTGGAGGTCCACCAGCACGAGCAGCAGCATCGCGAGGTCGCCCTGGTCGGCGTCGGCGGCGGGGAAGGTCTCGCGGTGGTTCGCCAGATCGGCGTGTGCGGCGAGCACAGCGTGGGCCCGCAGGGGCGTGGCGACCCGGCGGGGGCGAGGGGTGGGGGCGCCCTCGGTGGGGTGCGCTTCGGTAGACATGGGTACTCCTACGCCGACTACGCGGCGCTCTGGTTGGAAGGGTGGGTGCCGCCGTTGGCCTGGGCGGCGGCCTTCGCGGCCAGCTCCTGGGCGGCGGCGGCGCGGACGGTGTTGAGGACGCCGACGGCGCCCTGGCGGAACTCGGGGTCGCGGAGGGCGGAGAGGACGGTGGGATCGGAGAGGATGTCGCGCAGCTCAGGGTCACCCGCGACGAGGCCGGCCAGCTCTTGCAGGCGCTCGTCGCTCGCGAAGGCGCGGAGGCGCGGGTCCTGGTCCTTCATCAGCAGGGTGGTGAGCACCTGCTTGATGCCGTCCACCGCCTGCTTTCCGATCTCGGCCTTCGCGCGCTCGTTCGCGGCGGAGGAGGCCGTCTCGGTGGTCGCGAGGGCCTGGACCTTTCGCTGGTCGGTGAGCGCGGTGACGAGCCGGTCGTTGCGGACGGAGAAGGCCTCGAGCTGCCCCGCCGACTGGGCGAGCTGCCGGCCGGAGATGCTGATGATCTGCCCGGTGTGGCTCACGACCATGTTGCAGAAGCGGTCGACCTTGTTGAACAGCGCCTCGAGGCCCTGGGTGAGCCGCAGCGTCACGACATCTTCGGCGTTCAGCCCGTCGGGCAGGGATGGAATGCTCGAGGTGGGCGGCGGTGCCCGACCCACACCCCAGGGGTCTGAGTGCAGCGTGACGGTGCGACTGGTCAGGTA
>JBIJDH010000002.1:0-595399 GCA_044344255.1 Myxococcota bacterium | reverse complement strand
TGTTCGCGGAAGATGGCTGGCGGTGCCCGGGCTGTGGCTGCCGCATGACCCTGCGCGCCGTGTTCGAAGGCGGCCCGACGACGAGCCAGGTGCTCGCGAGCCTGCGTCGAAGCGCGGCGGCCTCCCGGGGCCCACCCGCCGCCGCGGCCGCAGCGCGATGACCGGAGGGCGGCGACGCGGGACCGGGGCGCCAGCTTTGGCTGGGCACCCGAGATCGGGACAAAAGACGCCCTCTCGGGGCCGTACCCCGGCAGAGCGAGGGTAGCGGGGACCTGTGGTAAGGTCGGCGTCGTGATTGCCCCCCGCCGTTCATGCGCCCTATCCCCAGCCCGCACCGACGCCGCCGACCAGGCCGAGCTCGAGACCCTGATCACCGAGTGGCTGTTGACCAAGGAGTGCCCGGAGGACTACGCGGCGCGCTGCAAGGAGCACGTGCCGCGGTGACGGGCCCGGTCGCGTAGCCCGACACAGGGGCTCGACGAAGGGGCCCGAGCCCGCCTACTTCGGGCCCTTGTAGGTGAAGTGCAGGTCGAGCTTCTCGTTCAAGACCAGCAGCTTCTCGAAGTTGTAGGCCTGACCGTCGAGGGGCAGGGACACCCGCACGGGCTGGACGCCAGCCCCCATCGCGCCGCTGTCGAACTGGGCGTTGGCCTGCTGTTGGACCTGGTTCTTGAGCTGGTCGAGCGCCACGCCGCCGAGGTCGATGGGCGTGAAGTACGGCACGGGGCGGAGCGCGCCGCCGATCGTGCGCGGCTTGATCTTGGCGCCCTTCGGCACGTAGACGGTCCAGTCGACCGCGGTGGAGGGGACGTCGGCGATGGGCAGCTCCGCCTCGAAATCGCTCGTCCGCCCGCCCGACGGGGGGTTGCCCTCTTCGACGTAGACGATCTCCACGGCGAAGCGCGCGAGATCGCCGCCGGCGGTCTGGCTGCGCGCCAGGGGGATGAGGATGCGGCCGTCGTCGCCTTGGGCGGGCTTCACCGCCCGACCGCCGACGAAGGTGCTCCAGGGCTGGGCGCCCTTCGGTAGCTTCAACCGAAGGTACTGGGCGCGGTTGTTGCGCATGGCGTAGGTCACCTGCGTCATCCGCCGGCCGTCGGGGGTGAGCGCGGTGGTGGCGGCGGCCTGATCGATGAGGGTGACGATCATGTCGAGATCGGTGTGTTGGCGCACCACGAGGGGGATGTTCCAGCCCTCCTTCCGGTAGGCGAAGCCAAGCAGCACCGGCCAGTCGGTCTGGCCGAGGATCGAGGCGGGCAGCTCCCGGACATCGACCGCGCGGGCCTCGGCGACGGTGCCGGCGGTGATCTCGAGGTTGGAGCGCGCGTCGACGCCGACCCAGCCCTTGATGCGCTCCACCCCTGCGAGGGCGAGCTGGGGCACCTCGACGCTGGTGCTGCCCTCCTTCAGGCCGCGCTCGTAGTCGACCCGCAGGGTGTAGGCGCCCTTGGCCTCAAAGCCGAGGCTGACCTCGATGTTGCGGCGACCGTTGGCCTCGGTAGCCTTCCAGTCGGCGACGCCCTTCCCGGTCACATCGAGCACGGTCACGTCGGCCGGCAGCGAGAAGCGGAGGCTCTGGACCCCTTTGTGCAGGATCGAGTAATTGATGATGCTCGTACCCTGCAGGATCCCCTCACCGACGCCGATCAGGGCCTGGTGCTCCGCGTAGACCCGCGCGGTGGCCTCCGGGCCCGTGTCTTGCGCCGAGGCCCCCTTCCGCTGCCAGGTCACGGCGAGGTTGCCGGTCGCGGGGAGCAGGGCGTGCATCTTGCGCGTGTTGCCCGCCGCGGTCGAGACCACCTGCTGGGCGTTGCTCACCTTGAATTCGAGCTGCTGCTCGGCGGGGACGACGAGATCGACCTCGGTGCCCCCCGAGGGGGCGAGGGCGAAGGTGAAGCCGCTCTGGCCCGCGCTCTCCCAGGTGGAGACGGCGAACTCGAGGTCGATGTCGACGGGGCCGGACTTGTCGGTGATGAAGGTGTACCAGCCGTTCTCCAGGTAGATCGCCGCGTCTGCGGCGCCCACGCGGGCCTGGCGGAGCGCGACGGAGGTGGGGAGCAGGGGCACGGTGGCCCAGCCCTTCTCCTTCAGCACGTTGACCCGGATCCGGGCCTTGAAGACCGTGGACTCGCCCTGGACCTCTCCCGTGTAGACCGCCTTGGCCACCGCGAAGGCCCGCGGCGAGGGCTCCGGCTTGACCTCGGGGGCCTTGCCCTTCTCGTAGAGCACCTTGAAGTCGGCCCAGGGCAGGACCACCCGGGCGGCCGGGATGTCGTCGGCCGCCTGCGCGACGCCGAGGGGGAGGAGGAGGAGGAGGGCGAGCAGGGCGGAGCGGATCATGGTCTGTCCTTCCGGGTGCGGTATCGGATCGTGATCGTGATGGGCTGGCCCTCCGCGACGAGCTCCTTCTCCACCCGCAGGGGGTGGAGGGCGCTCGGGAGGGCGATCGAGAGGGGGAAGGCCTCGACCCCGCTGAGGGAGTCCGCGAGGCTCTGGGGGCGGTCAACCGGCTTCTGCGGGGCGACGGCCTCTGACTTGGGCGACTTGAGCTTGGCTTTCTCATCGGCGACGGCGCGCCGAGCGGGCTCGGCGGGGCGCGCGGCCTGTGGCGCGGCGGGGGCGGCTACCGGCGCGGGCGAGGCCTGCGCAGCCGGCGCCTTGTCGGGCGCTGCCCGGCCCGCGCCGGAGCCTTTGCCCCCGATCTTCTTGTTCCGCTCCCGGCCCTCGACGCCCGACGCGGACTGGACGGTGGTCGAGTAGGACCGCCCCGAGATCGGGATGGATCGCTTGGACTCCAGCACGATCGCTTGCGCCGCGACGGTGGTTTCGGGGA
This sequence comes from Myxococcota bacterium, assembly GCA_044344255.1. Taxonomy (GTDB): domain Bacteria; phylum Myxococcota_A; class UBA796; order UBA796; family UBA2385; genus JBIJDH01. Next base: position 592,566 of record JBIJDH010000002.1, on the reverse strand, counting down.
GGTCCTCGGTGGCGTAGACGACCTCGGGCTCGGCGAGGTCCACGTCGTCGATCCCGGCGTCCTGGTCCGCCGATTGGACAGGCTCGGGGGACTCCACCGGCGGCGCGGGGCGCTCGTCGTCTGAGATCTCCAACGCATCGACGATATAGCCATTATCGACCTGGCTCGCGCCGAAGAAGCCTGGTGATGCTGGTTCTACCTCGCCTTCCTCGCCCGTGGTCGCGCCCGAAATGTCGCCGATAGCGTCGCCGATAGCGTCGCCGAAAGGGGCGCCAGTGACACCGTCCGGGTGGGCCGCCGCGACCTGACCCTGCAGGCCGCCGACCGGGGAATTCGCCGCGCTCTCACGTTGCGAACGGAGGGAGGAGAGGCTGCTCGTGATCGTCGAGAGGTTGACCTTCTGCTCGTTGCTCTCCTGCTGCTCGACGTTGGCGAGGCCGGAGGTGATCTCGACGAGCCGCTCGTAGTTGGACTCCGCGGCGGCGTAGTCCCCGCGGCGCGTCTGCTCCTCAGCCTCCTTCAGCAGCTTCTCCTGCTCGACCTCGGCGCGCCCCGTCTTGGCCCGGGCCATGTCCTTGACGCGGCGGGCGCCCACCTCTCCCTCGCTCGCCTTGTCCTTGCCGAGCAGCACGTTGACGTTGGACTGCAACGACTTCGCGGCGATGTTGGTGGGGTCGGCGGCGATCGAGGCTTGGAGGAGGTCGTCGGCCTTTGAGAATTCGTTGGTCTTGTAGGCGTCGTAGGCCTGGTTCCACAGCTCTTGGGAGACCTGCTCGCGGGTGTCGTCTTGAGCGGCCTGTCCCGCGGCGCGCTCGCCGCCCTCCTCCTCTTCCTCCTCCGCTGCCGCGGCCCGTCGGGCGGCGCGGCGCTGCCCGCGTGGGGAGGCGAAGTCGATCTCCACGGCCTCTTCGTCGCCGTCATCGCCCCCGCCGCCCCGGGTGTAGGCCGATCCGTACTGAATGGCCTGCTCGCTGCCGGTCCACTCCTCGACCCGCCGCACCGCGCCCTCCACCTCGCGGACCTCGACGCCAGCGGGCAGGCGGAGCTCCCAGCGGGCGCTGGCGATCGGGGCGTCGAGCGCCGGGCTCTGGAGCACTCGGGCCCCGCGGGCCTCCCAGGCCGGCTCCTCGCCGATCAGGAGCAGCTCGACCGGGAAGGTGACGAGCCCGTTCAAGGTCTCGACCGACTTCTCGAGCGGGATCGCCAGCACGCCGGAGGCGTCGGCGACGGCGTTGACGGTGCGCCCCGACACCCGCACCCCGAGGCAGCGGTAGCCCGGCGGCAGCGTGAGGCGGAGGAACTGGTTGCGGTCGTTCCGGACCTGGTACCGGGCCCGCAGCACCACCCGCCCGACCTCCGTGAGCGCCAAGGTGTAGCGGGCGTCATCGACGACGGTGGGGGGCTCGTCTACGGGGGTGTAGCGGCTGAGCCGCCAGGTGAGCGAGGGGCTCTGCGCGGTCTGATAGGTGGCGAGCACGCTGCCGTCGAGCAGGCCGCTGGCGGCGGCGGGCAGGGCCCGCGCGGAGACCGGCTCGAGGCCGGGGCCGGCCGCGGGGATGAGGATGGACTCGTCGCCGCGGAGGAGCGTGAGCCAGCCCGTGGCGCGGGCGGCCTCGGGGACGGGCACCGGGGCGGCCTCGGCGCCGTCTGCGGGCGGCGGCCCGCGAAAGCCGAGGTCGATCGAGACCCCGTCGCGCTCGGGGGCCTCGAGGCTGACGATGACGAGCCCCCCCTCCTGGCGGAAGCCGCGGACCCCCGCGCCGGTCAGGCTCAGGGCCTCGGTGCGGCCGGGCATCCGAAAGCGCACCTCCTGCACGCTGCCCCCGCTCACCCGCCACGTGAGGCGGGCTCGCCCCTCGATGCCGGCGGCGTCGGCGCGGAGGGCGACCGCGCTCTCCGCCACCAGCACGACGGGGCGCGGCGGCGGCGGGCTCGTGGGCGCCCACTGGAGGGAGAGGGCCTCCCCGGGGGCGAGGTCGACCCGTCCGCCCCGGAGCAGGCGCCCCGCCTGGCGGACGTCCTGCCCGGGCGCGATGACCCGCAGCGAGGCGCGCGCCGCGGACATCATGGGCAGCGCCACCCCCGACTCGGGGCTCGGGAGGAGGCCGGTCAGGGTGAGGCGGTGGCGCCCCCGCGCGCGCGTGACGAGGTGCCGCCAGCCGTCCTCCGCCGGCGGCAGGGCCACCGGGACGCCGTCCAGGCGGGCCTCGATGATGGTAAGGCCGGCGCCCGCGACCGGGAGGTCGATCCAGCCGCCGCCCATACCCTCGAGCTCCGCCGTGAGCTCAACCTGGCTCTCGGGCCGCCCGGGCCGGAGCTCCACCGACAGCCGATGCACCAGCAGCGGGGTGGGCGCGAGCAGGGGCACCTCAAGCTCCGGCGGCCGCTCGATCGCCAGGAGGGGCACCACGGCCTCATCCTGGGCGTGCGCGGCGAGCAGGAGGAGGAGGGCGAGCGACAAGGGCGGTCCGAGCGGGAGGGGGGCACGGAGAGGGGGCGCGGAGGGGGGGCGGCCCCGAGCGGCGCCGCGCGTGGGCCCCAACGGCGGAGCCGCCTTGAACTTACAGCCAAGCGTCGCCGCGCCGGGCCTCCCCTAAAGCGAGCCTGCGTCCTTGGCGACGGCCAACAGGGCCCCCCAGCTGACCAGCTTCTCTCTCGGCTTGCCGTGGAGCGCGCCCAGGCGCAGCTCTTCGTGGTCGATCCGCTCCCAGCCCGCCCAGCTCACCCACGGGTGCCCCTGGGCCCGCAGCAGGGCCTCGGGATCGGGGGGCGCCCGGTCGGTCGCGGCGCCGGGGAGGTCGGCCAGCAGCGCCTCGACCACCTCCTGAGCGTCGGGCCGACAGCCGCCGATCAGGCCGACCGGGCCGCGGCGGGCCCAGCCGGTCACGTACAGCCCCGGGATGGGGGCCCCGGCGGCGTCGATCACCCGCCCGCCCTCGTTCTGGACGATGCCCTCCGCGGTGGTGGGGAGGCCGGGGATCGGCACCCCGCGGTAGCCGATGGCCCGAAGCAGGAGCTCACAGGGCTCCTCCCAGCGCTCCTCGGTGGGGACGGGCACCACTCGCCCGCCCTCGCGCAAGAGCCGGTTGCGTCGCAGGCAGACCGCGCGGAGCCGCCCCTGGTCGTCGGCGAGGAGCTCGGTGGGGGAGGCGGAGAACTCGAGGTGGAGCCGACGAGCGGCGGGGCCGGCGCGCCCGCAGGCCAGCGCGATCGAGGCCGACCGGGCGCCCTCCGAGGCCTCCGGGGGAGGCGCCGCGGAGACCGAGACGCCGTCGAGCTCGAGCAGCTCGTCGAGCTCGGATTGGGTGAAGGCGGCCTCTTCGGGGCCGCGCCGGCCCACGAGGTGGACAGACTCGACCGAGCCCTCACCGAGCGCACGCAGGGCCGGGGCGGAGATGTCGGTGGCCGCCAGCGACGCGGGGGCGCGGAGGAGGAGCCGGGCGACGTCAACGGCCACGTTGCCGTTGCCGATCACCACCACGCGCCGCGCCCGACCGAGGGCCTCGAAGGCAGCCGAGTGATCGGGGTGACCGTTGTACCAGCAGACAAAGTCGGTGGCCGAGTGGACGCCCGGCAGCGCCTCGCCGGGGATGCCGAGGGGACGGTCATCTTCGCAGCCGGTGGCGATGAGCAGGGCGTCGTACTGCTCCCGGAGCGCCTCCACGCTCAGGTCGCGGCCGATCTGTACGCCTCCGAAGAAGCGGATGCGGACGCTGGCGGCGGTCCGCGCGAACTTGTGGCGGATGGCCTTGATGTTCTGGTGGTCGGGGGCCACGCCGCTGCGCAGGAGGCCGTAGGGGGTGGGCAGGCGCTCGAAGAGGTCCACCGCGACCGCGCGTCCGCCGGGCAGGCTCTCCGCCTGATGGAGCGCGCCGATCGCGAAGAAGGCGGCCGGCCCGGCGCCGACGATCGCGACGTACAGGGGGCGGGCGCCGGCGGGGGGCTCAGCGGGCGGGGCAGCTTGGGGCAGCGGGGCTCCTTCGCGGCGGTGCCGCTGCGCTCCCTATCCCAGGCCGCGCCACCCCTCGCCCATCGGCTCGCCGCCTCGCTGAGATAGGCGGGGCGCGGGGGCCGAAGATGCACACCGAGACGAAGACAGAGGGGGCGCTGGGCGCGCTCCGGCGGCAGGCGATGGAGCTGGATGAGCGCCTCCACGGCGCCGCACACTGGGGCGTCTCCGGGCCGCCCCCGCTGGGCCTGCCTGGCAGCCCCCTGCCCCTCAGCCCCGAGCTCCGCCGCCGCATCCGTCACTTCAGCTTCTTCGCCGACTTTGACGACGCGCTCCTCGATCGCCTGCTGGACGCCCTCCCCGCGCGGCGGCTCGACCGCGGGACGCTGCTCTTCGAGGAGGGCCGGGAGGCCTGCAGCGCCTTCTTGCTCGTCCAAGGCTCGCTCGAGATCTCGGCCCGCGTGGGCGAGCGGGTGCTCGGCCTCGGGGTGCTCGGCCCGGGGCGCTTCTTCGGTGAGGTCTCACTGCTCGCAGGCGGGGTGCGCACCACCACCGCCCGCCTGCGCGAGCGGGCCGTGGTGGTGGAGCTCGACGCCAGGACCTTTCAGCGCCTCTCTGTCCACGACGAGCCGGTGGTGCGCGCGCTGCTGGTCGCCATCGTCGAGAAGCTGCGGCGCATCGAGGCCACCGGGGAGCCGCTCGGCCCGCGGGCCTCGAGTGAGGGGGCGCTGGCCCTCATCGAGCGGGTGCGGGAGGACATCATCGGCGACGACCTCGTGCTGCGCGGGCCCTTCGGCCTCCGGCGCCTCGTCTACGCCGACTACACCGCCTCGGGCCGCTCGCTCCGCTTCATCGAGGACTTCATCCGCAGCGACGTGCTGCCGCTCTACGCCAACACCCACACCGAGTCTTCGGCGACCGGGCTGCACACCTCGCAGCTCCGCGAGGAGGCGCGCCAGATCATCCACGCGGCGGTGGGCGGCGGGCCCGACGACCTCGTGATCTTCTGCGGGTCAGGGGCGACCGGGGCGATCGACAAGCTGGTCGGGCTGCTCGGCGTTCGCATCCCCGCCGAGCTCGAGGCCCGCTACGGGCTGTCGAGCCTGATCCCCGAGGACGAGCGCCCCGTCGTCTTTATCGGGCCCTACGAGCACCACAGCAACGAGCTTCCCTGGCGCGAGAGCATCTGCCGGGTGGTCACCATCCCCGAGGACGCGTCTGGCCGCATCGACCTCGAGGCCCTCGAGCGGGCCCTGCAGGCGGTGGCGGGGCGGCGATTGAAGATCGGGAGCTTCTCGGCGGCCTCCAACGTCACGGGCATCATCTCCGACCACCGCGCCATCGCGCGCCTCCTGCACCGCCACGGCGCGCTCTCCTTCTGGGACTTCGCGGCCGCTGGGCCCTACCTCGACGTGCGGATGAACGCGGCCGACGACCCCGAGGCCGCGAAGGACGCGGTCTTCCTGTCCCCACACAAGTTCCCCGGCGGGCCGGGCACGCCGGGGGTGCTGGTGGTGAAGCGGCGGCTGCTGCAGAACCCGGTGCCCGTGGTCCCGGGCGGTGGCACGGTGCAGTGGGTCTCCCCGACCGAGCACCAGTACCTCACCGACCCTGTGCACCGCGAAGAAGGCGGCACGCCGGCGATCCTCGAGTCGATCCGGGCCGGCCTCGTCTTTCAGCTCAAGGAGGCCGTGGGCACCGACCTCATCCGGTCGCGCGAGGAGGAGCTGCTGGGCCGCGCCCTCGCCGCCTGGTCGGCCGAGCCGGGCCTCGAGATCCTGGGCAGCACCGAGCTCGACCGCCTGAGCATCGTGAGCCTCCTCGCCCGGCACGGGGAGCGCTACCTCCACTGGAACTTCGTCGTGGCCTTGCTCAACGACCTCTTCGGGGTGCAGGCCCGCGGGGGCTGCTCCTGCGCCGGCCCCTACGGCCACCGCCTGCTCGGCATCAGCGAGGCCCGCTCCCATGCCTTCACCGAGCAGATCGAGCGGGGCTGCGCCGGCCTCAAGCCCGGCTGGTTCCGCCTGGGCTTCAACTACTTCTTCTCCGACGCGGTCACCGACTACCTGATCGAGGCCGTCCGCTTCGTCGGGCGCGAGGGCTGGCGCTTCCTGCCGCTCTACACCTTCGACGCGGAGAGCGGCGCCTGGATCCACCGGGAGGCGCGTGCGGAGGAGGGCCTGAGCTTACACCGGCTCACCTACAACCTCGGCCACATCGAGCATCAGGCGACCCGCATGACTGAGCCCGAGTCGGCCTTGCGGGGTTACCTCGCCGCGGCCGAGGCGCTGGCGCGGCGGCTCGAAGCGCGCCCGCCGCCGCTCCACGTCGATCCCCCGCTGTCGGAGGCGGCGGAGGCCCTGCGCTGGTTCTGGCTGCCGAACGAGCTCAACCGGGCGGCATCGTAGGCGCCCACCGCGCCCTAAGAGCTCGGAGGCTCCGGTCAGGGGCTCGGCACGACGACCGCGGCGGTGGAGGGTGCCGTGGCAGTAGCGGGCGCCGCGGCGGTAGCGGGCACGGGAGCGATAGAGGGCGCCGCGGCAATAGCGGGCGCCTCGTCGGTGAAGCGGTAGATCGTGCTCCCCGCCTCCGCCATCAGGAGCCGCTCGGCGGCGACCCGGCGCAACGAGATCGGGTCTTGCCGGAGGCCGCGGATGCGGGCGCGCAGGATCTCGTTCTCGATCTGCTGCTGCTGCACCCGCTCTTCGGTGGCGATCAGGCGCTGCTTGACCGCGTGGCGCTTGAGCAGGCCCTCTTTCCCCGCCAGCGCCATCCAGAGCGCGCCGACGACGATAGCCGTGGGCAGCACGTTCCAGATGATGCGGCGGGCGAGGGCCGAGTCCAGCGGAGCCTCCAGCAGGAGCGATTCGGAGCGTCGCAAAGGTAGCAGACTGCCCTTGACGTGGCAAGACCCTGTCTCGCCTCAAAGATGACCTTCAGCCGATCCCTGGCCTTCCATCATCCGATATGCCATGATCCGATATGCCTTCATCCGAAATGAAGGAGGTCCGGAAGTTGTGAGCTCGCCGATGGCCCGCCCCGCCCCCCGACCACCGCTGCCCCGCCTGCCGTCCCGCTGGGCCCTCGGCGCCCTGCACGAGTGGGCGGAGTCCCTCTCGGCCCGCTCCCGCGCCCTCGGCCTCCCCCCGGACGGCGAGGCGACACCGACGCTGAGCTGGGTCCTCTCCGAGGAGGATCTGCCGCAGGGTCGGGAGCTCGCGGACAGCCCGGTCGGGCGGGCCTTCCTCGGCGCGCTCTGGGCCGCAGACGCCGCGGCGTACCCCTCCCCGGTCGACCGGGTGGAGCTCGCCCGCCTCGCCTGGGTGGTGAGCACCTTCCCGCAAGGCTTTCGCTTGGTTCTCGCCGAGGACGCGGCCGGAGACTGGCTGCCCGTCGGCTACACCGGCTGGTACCCGATCGCCGCCAATACCCTGGAGCTCCTGCTCCGCCACCCGGACCAGCTCCGGCACCGGGGCCAGGTGGCGCCGCTCGCTGCGGTCGAGCCTGGATGCGCGGTCTACCTGTTCAATTACAGCATCACCGCCCTGCTCCGGCGCTCTCGGGCTTCCCGCGCCCTGCTCGGGGAGCTGGCGGCGGCCCTGCCCCCGCTGGGAGAGCACCGCCGCTGCGCGCTCACGGTCTCGGCCGATGGGGCGCGGGTGGCGGCGCGCTTCGGCCTCGAGCGCCGAGGCACGGCCTGGATCGGGGGAGAGGCCGAGGGGGTCTTCGTCTCCCCCGACGGCGGCGTCCAGGGCGCGCTGCCTTAGAGCTCGGCCCACGAGATCGCCATCACGTCGCGGATGTGCGGCGCGCCGAGCAGCAGCAGCAGCAGCCGCTCGACCCCGAGGGCCATCCCGGCGCCAGCGGGCAAGCCGCCGTCGAGGGCCTCGAGGTAGCGATGATCGAGGGTGACCGAGGGGAGGCCCTGCCGGCGTCGGTCGGCTGCGGCCCGGGCGAAGGCGGCCCGCTGAGCGGCGGGATCGAGCAGAGAAGGGAAACCATCCGCGAGCTCGACGCCCGCGATGAAGAGCTCCGAACGCTCGGCGACCCCGTCGGCGGAGGCCCCCGACGAGGTCTGGAAGTCCGGCCAATCGACCAGGAAGATCGGCCCCTCCCAGCCGAGGTGGGCCTGGAGTCGGTCTTGGAGAAGCGCAAAGAGGAGGTCGCGGTCGGCGCCGGGCGGCAGGGGCTCGCCCACCGCGCGGAGGGCCTCGGCCAGCGCCTCGGCCTCAAAGGAGGGCAGCGGCACACCAAGGTGGCGCTCGACCGCCACGCGCAGCGGCAGGCGCTCCCAGGACCCTTGGAGGGGGACCCGTCGGCCCGCCCGCTCGACGGCCTCCACGCCGAGAGCGGCGGCGGCGGCGCACACCATGGCTTGGGCGTCGGCCTCAATCTCCGCGAGGCCGACATCCACCCGCGCCCACTCGAGCATCGTGAACTCGGGGTTGTGCAGCGGCCCCTGGTCACCCTCGCGAAAGTTGGCTTGTAACGTATAGAGACGGTCCATCCCCTCCGCGATCAGCCGCTTGATGGCGTACTCGGTGGAGGTGGTGAGGTAGCGCGGACCCACCGCGAAGGAGGCGATGTGGGCGTCGGGGCAGGTGCCCTCCACGAGGCAAGGGGCGGTGATCTCGGTGAAGCCCCGCTCGTCGAGGGCGGAGCGCAGCGCCTGCAGCGTTCGGTGGCGCTGACGGAGGCGGGTGTGGCGGCCGTGCAGGCTCGGCATGGGGGGCCTCGGGGGAGCGACAGCTGGAGCGCGGCTTACCTCAGGTGTACGCGGCGTAGGACTTCTCTTCGACGATCTCGGAGCCCAACAGCAGGTTCAACCGCCGCTTGAGCGCCGCCCGCTCGTCGTTGAGATGGTAGACCGCGCGGGCATCTTCGACGAAGGCCGGGCCGAAGTCGCGGGCCCGCTCCCGATCGCGGAGGGCGTCCTCGATCTCCCACAAGCGCAGGTTCACCCCCGAGAGCGCCGCCCAATCGGCGAGGCCCTCCAGCACCGGCAGGCCGGCGTCGGACCAGGCTGCCTCGAGGACCGCGAGCTCATGACGGACGTTCTCGCGGCGCGCCGCGTCGCTGATCCGCTCGACCTTGATGCGGAGAATTGTGATGCGGTCCACCACATCGCCGAGGGACATCTCGACCTTCATCCGGCCTCCCTCCCCTCTTCAAGGGCGGTGCTGCGTTCGAGGATCATCTGGAGCAGCGCGGCGCGCAGCTCGTTGAAGAGGCCGTCCCAATCTCCAGGGCGCGGCTGCCGAAACAGGCGGAGCTTCGGGTACCACGGGGTCGTGTCGGCGCCGAGGCCCCAGCGCCAGTCGGGGGCGAAGGGGAGGACCACCCAGGCTTGCAGGCCGAGGGCGCCCGCGAGGTGGGCGCTCGCGGTGTCGGAGCTGATCACGAGGTCGAGGGCGGCCATCGCGGCGGCTGTGCCGACAAAAGGAGCGCCGGCGTCGAGGTCGGGGCCGATCTCCGTGATGCCGGACGCAGAGCCGAGCGCCGGGCCGAGCGCCTCGAGCTGATCGAGGCCGTGCCGCTGCTGCAGGCTGAAGAGGCGAAGCCCAGGTACGCCGAAGAGCGGGGAGAAGGCGGCGAGCGGCGGCGAGCGGAGGTGGTCCTCCTCGAAGGCAGGGTTGCCTTGCCAGATCAGACCCACCCGGAGCGGCCGCCGGTCGCTTCCCCGAAGCTGCGCTCGGAGGGACTGCGCCCGCGCCGGATCGGCCCGCAGGGAGGGGCCCACCCATGGGCCCGCGTCGCGCCAGCCGAGGCAGACGGGGAGGCTCATCAACAGGGCGCGGGCCTGGACAAAGGGCTCGGGATCCGCCTTGCCGATGAGCTCGTCCACGCCCGGGAGGTCCGCCAGCAAAGGGTGGAGCTCGACGCCCACCTGGAGCACGAGGCGGCCGACCCGCTCCCGGGCGAGGGCGAGGAAACGGCTGAACTGCAGGGTGTCGCCGATGCCTTGTTCGGCGCGGACGAGGAGCGTGCCGCTGCGGAGCGATCGGCCGTCCCACTGCGCCGCCGCCCAGGCCGGCGCCTGCACCCCGGGCCGCCGATAGCGCCACTCCGCCTCCGGCCAGCCGCGCGCATAGTCACCGGACAGCAGGAGGGCGAAGGCGCGGCTCCAGCGGGCGCCGGGGGGGGCGTCGGGGAGGCGGAGGGCGCGATCATAGATGGCCAGGGCCCGATCGAGGGCGCCGAGGCGGCGGAGGGCCCCCGCGTGGTTGTTGAGGGCGCGCGGGTTGTCGGGCAGGGCGGCCGCTACCCGTCCGAGCCAGGCCTCGGCCTCCTCAAAGGCGCCCTCCGTGAGGAGGCCGTGCCCGAGCGCGTTCCAGACGTCAGGGTCATCGGGGGCGAGGCGGAGCGCGGCGCGGAAGTCAGCCACCGCCAGGGCGCGGCGCCCCTCGGCGCGGTGGCGGAGGCCGGAGGCGATCCACGCCGGGGCGCTGCGGGCGCCGACGCCCTCTGGCACAGTGTCCGAAGCCGCTGGAGCGCCATGCCGAGCCCCCTCCCTCTCGCCCTGCTGCCTGTGATCGCCCTTCATTCGCTCCTCGCCCCGGCGATGGCCGATCCGCCGGCCGGCCCCAGCCTCCGCGAGGCCTATCCGGCTCCCGCCGGCTTCGAGCGGGTCGACGGGGGGGACTGGGGCGCCTGGCTGGGCGCGCTCACCCTGCGCGATCCGAGCGTCCCGGTGCGCACCTTTGACGGCCGGGTGGTAGGCCACAGCGCGCGCGTGGTGGAGCTCCCGCTTGTGCCCGGCGACCTCCAACAGTGCGCGGACTCCCTCATTCGCCTCCGATCCGAGTGGCTTCGGGCGCGCGGGCGGGCGGTGAGCTGGCACGCCACCTCCGGCGACCCCTTGCCCTGGTCGCGTTACGCCGCGGGAGAGCGCCCCGTGGCCTCGGGCAACCACATCACCTGGACCCGCGCCAAGGCCGCTCCGACCTGGGAGGGCTACCTGAGCGCGGTCTTCACCTGGGCGGGCACGCGCTCGCTCCAGGCCTACGAGACGCTCCCCGACACGACGCCCGAGCCGGGCGACCTCCTCGTGCAGGGCGGCTCACCCGGCCACGCTGTCCTCCTGCTTGACGTCGCACGCCGAGGCCCGGACACCCTTCTGCTCGTGGGCGAGGGCTTCATGCCGGCCCAGGACTTCCACGTCGAGCTGGGCCCCGAGGCCGGCTGGTGGACCTGGGGCGCAGGGGGGATCGACCTGCCGAGCTGGAGCTTCGAGGCGGCTCACCTTCGCCGATGGCGGTGAGCTCAAGGCGCTCACCACCGGCGATGGCGCATGGCCCCCCGCGAATCAGCCCCCGTCCACTCGGAAGTGGTAGGGGTTGTTGCCCCCGTCCGTGGGGGCGAAGCTCTCGTTTCCTTCCACGTCGAGGGCGTGCAGGAAGTAGTCCGTGCCCACCACGATGTCGGCTCCGGGGATCTCCGCCGACCAGGTTCCGGCGTTGGCGTCCTGGATGTTGAGGTTGACCGTGGTGTAGTCGACCTTGTCCTCTCGCTTGTACGAGAGCTCCACCTTGGCCACCCCGCTCAGGTTGTCCGTGACGGTCGCCAGGATCAGCACCGGCACGCGGATCGGCTGGCTCTCGGAGATCGGGGTGTGGGAGATCACGGGCGGATCTTCGTCCACTTCCAGCCCGGTGTCAGAGACACCGCTGAACTCGGTGGCGGTCTTGCCGCCCCCGCAGGCGACGGCGAGGAGCGGGATCAGCAGGCGACGGAGCATCCGACCTCCTTCAAGATTCAGCGGGGGAGTCGTCCACCCGCCCGATCAAATCGTAGTCCGAAGCGCGGGTGATCCGCACGGCGCGGATCTGCCCGGCGCGAACATCCTCCGGAGCCTCGTCGAGGAAGACGACGCCGTCTACGTCGGGGGCCTGGCTCTGCAGGCGACCGGCGAGGACGAGCTCATTCTCCTCGGAGGGGCCATCGACGAGCACGGGGAAGACCTTGCCGATCAAGGCGCGGTGCAACTTCTTGCTGATCCCGGCTTGCACCTTCATGAGCGCCTTCTGGCGCTGGAGCTTCACCTTCTCGGGCACCTGATCGGAGAGCTTGGCGGCCTCCGTGCCCTCCTCCTGGCAGTAGGTGAAGACGCCGACCCGGGAGAAGGACTGCGCCTTCACGAAGCTCTCGAGCTCCGCGTAGTCTTCGTCGGTCTCACCGGGGAAGCCGACGATGAAGGTGGTGCGGATGGCGATGTCGGGCACGAAGCGCCGCACCCGCTCGAGGATCCGCTCCTGCCCTTCGCGGGTGACGCCGCGGCGCATCGCCTTCAGCATGCGGCCGCTGGCGTGTTGGAGCGGCATGTCGAGGTAGCGGACCACCTTCTCTTCTTCGGCGATGGCCCGGAGGAGGCTCTCGGGGAGCCCGATCGGGTAGGCGTAGTGGAGGCGGATCCACTGGATTCCGTCAATCTTGGCGAGGGCGCGGAGCAGCTTGCCGAGGTCAGATCCGTCGGAGAGATCACGCCCGTAGGCGGTGGAGTCCTGGCTGACCAGGTTGAGCTCCAACACCCCTTGCTCGGCCAGACGAGTGGCCTCGGTGACCAGCGAGGCGACCGTGCGGCTGCGCATCTTGCCGCGCAGGGTCGGGATGATGCAGAAGGCGCAACGATGGTCACAGCCCTCGGAGATCTTGAGGTAGGCCGAGTGCGGCTTCCACGAGTTCAGACGGGGTGCGAGCTCGTCGTGGATGTAGAGCGGCGTGTCGATGTAGCTCCGAGGGAGCTCACCCGCGCGGGCCTGGATGACCTCGTCGATTCGGTGGTACTCGCCCGTGCCCAAGAAGTAGTCGACCTCGGGCAGCTCCTCCTCCAGCGAGCGGCCGTAACGCTGGACCATGCAACCCGTGACCACCAGCTTCTTACAGCTGCCCGCCTGCTTGTAGCCGGACATCGCGAGGACGGTGTCGATGGACTCCTCGGTGGCCGGCTGGATGAAGCTGCACGTGTTGACGACGATGACGTCAGCGGCCGCCGGATCGTCCACCATCTCGAAGGGGCCGCGCTGCAGCTTCCCGACCATCACCTCGCTGTCCACACGGTTCTTGGGACAGCCGAGGCTGATGAGGTGGACTCTCTCCATCGTCTACATCGCTCCCTTGATGACCTGCACGCCAGCCGGCACCGAGAAGGTGAAGGCGGTGTCGGGGACGTCTGAATTCAGCTTCACGCTGGAGAAAGTAAGCTCGGTCTGACCGCCCATCTGATCGACCACCACAACCTTCTCGACCGTGTAGCTCTTGCGGGAGACCACGATCTCGAGCTGCTTGTACTGGGCGGGCGACTTCGGCGTCGCGATCACGCGGTAGGATCGCTTCCCGTCCTGCCCTTCGACGAGCTGGAGGTTGAAGAACTGGTCGAGCTTGTCGAGGCTGTCGAGCAGCTCGCCCATCCCGCCGCCCCCAGCGCCAGCGGCGCTGCCGGTCTCGATGACCTGCTTGGCCGAGGGCGTGTACAGCCAGATCGTCTTGCCGTCGGTGACGAAGGTGGTGCCGTCTGCACCCTGGAACTCCCAACGGGCCTTCCGAGGGCGCTTCAACTGCACGACGCCCTTCTGCCGCACCTCGCCCGTGGCAGCAGAGCGCTGAACCTGGACAAAGTCAGCTTTCAAGCTGGTCACGCCCTTGTAGGTCTGCTCGAGGGCGCCGACGAGCTCGGTGGTGTTGGTGGGGTCGTGGGCGGGCTCAGCAGGGGCCGCGGCAGACAAGAACAGGGCCAGGAGGCCAATCGAAAACCGGCGCAAGGGCGTCTCCTCGGACGGCGGAAGCCGTGGGGTTTAGCCGGGCGACGGGGCTGTCGCAACCGACCGGGCTTCCAGCCTTGGGGGGCAGACGCGCCGAAGGGGTCGGTCATTCCATCCCCGCGGGAGCGCGACGGCCGGTCAATGACCGCCGGGGTGGAGGACCTCACGGGGGCGCGCGCCATCCGCGGCGCCGACGAGGCCCTCCCGCTCCATCACCTCGATCATGCGCGCGGCCCGGTTGTAGCCGATCTTGAACTCGCGCTGGATCATGCTGGTGCTGGCTTTGCCGATCTGCGAGACGTAGGCCACCGCCAGATCGTAGAGGGGATCATACTCGTCCTCGGACATACCGGCGTCTTCGGAGGCCTCTTCGTCTACGCGAATGTCAGCCTCGTAGTCGGGCATGCCTTGCGCGCGAAGGAAGTCGGTGACACGGCGGGCCTCCTCGTCGCTGACGAAGGGGCCGTGGATGCGCTGCAGGTCGGAGGTGCTGGGCGGCAAGAAGAGCATGTCGCCCTTACCGAGGAGGGTCTCGGCGCCGCCTTGGTCAAGGACGATGCGACCGTCGAGCTTGCTGCGCACTTGGAAGGCGATGCGGCTCGGGAGGTTGGCCTTGATGATGCCGGTCACGACGGTCTTCTCGGGCCGCTGGGTCGCCACGATGAGGTGGAGGCCGGCCGCGCGCGCCTTCTGGGCGAGGCGGGCGATCGAGATCTCGACCTCCTTGGCGGCCACCATCATCAAGTCGGCGAGCTCGTCGATGACGATCACGATGTAGGGGAGCTTCTTCGGGCGCGGGAGGGGCTCGCCCTCGGGCCATTCGGCGGGCGCGTACTGCCTCGCCTTGGCGGGCGTCCAATCCTGGAGCTCGTGGTCAACCCGCTCGTTGAAGCCCTCGATGTTCCTCGTCTTCCAGCGGCTCATGAGCCTGTAGCGCTCGTCCATCTCGGTGCAGGCCCACTTCAGGGCCGCGGCGGCGAGCTTGGAGTCGGTCACGACGGGGTGCAGGAGGTGCGGGATGTCTTGGTACATCTCGAACTCGAGCATCTTGGGATCGATGAGGATCAGCCGAAGCTCCTCGGGGCTCCGGGTGAACAGCATGCTCAGCAACATCGCGTTGACGCCCACCGACTTCCCAGAGCCGGTGGTGCCCGCGACAAGGAGGTGGGGCGCCTTGGCCAGATCGGCGATCTCCGGGCGGCCTTCGACGTTCTTGCCGAGCGCGAGCGGGAGGAGCGTCTTGCTCTTGCGGAACTGCTCACTGGAGAGGATGTCGCGGACCCAGACGGTCTGGCGCTTCTTGTTCGGCACCTCGAAGCCCACCACGCCCTTACCGGGGATCGGGGCGACGATGCGCACGGAGAGCGCCTTGAGCGCCATCGCGATGTCGTCTTCGAGGGCCGTGATGCGGCTCAGCTTGATGCCGGCGGACGGCTGGTACTCGTAGGTGGTGATCACCGGCCCGGGGCGAATCGCCGAGATCGAGCCGCTGATTCCGAAGTCGGCTAGCTTCTGCTCAAGGGTGTCACCGAGGGCGCGGAGCTCGAGCTCGTTGACCTGCGCGACATCCCGGGGGTGCTCGTCGAGGAGGCCGAGGTGGGGGAGCTCAAAGGCCGTCTTCCCTCCGCGGTCGACCACCGCACCGCCGTCATCCTGACCACCCGAGACCAGGACCCCAGGGGTGAGCTCGATGCCGCGGATCGCCGACACCCGCTTCCTGGAGGCGGCGCGCTCTGCGGCCTTCTCGGCGGCCTCCGGCGATGGGCTCAACACGACGGGCTCGGGCTCCGGCTCGACGGCCGCGGGCGGGCGATGCGACACCGCGGGGCGATGAACGTCCAGGGGAGGATGCAGAGGGGCGTTCACGGCGGGCTGGGCCAAGCGGACAGGCGCCTCCGGCGGCGCGTCGTGCACGGAGGTTGGCTCCCACTCGACCTCGGCGAGCTCCCGAACCGCAGGGCGCGTGCGGCGGGTGCGATCGTCTGCCGCCTCCGCTGGAGGCCGCTTGGACGACACCGGCAGGGCCTTCGCAGGCCGAGCAGCCGGACGGGGCGGCGTCACCTCCGCGACCTCGTCGTCCCCGAGATCGTCCCCAAGGTCATCCTCATCGAGGTCATCCTCGTCGACCTCCTCCTCATCGAGCTCGTCCTCGTCAAGATCACCGGGGTCAGAGGTGTCATCGAAGGCGAAGTCGTACTCCTCCTCCGCGCCGGCCGCCGGCCGCCTCCGCGCAATTTCTCCGACCCGACCCGCCACCGCGGAGCCAGAACGCACGACGCCTCCCACCATCGAGCGCCCCGCGCGCAGACCGGTGCGACCGAGCCACGGCAGGACGGCCTCGAAGAGGCTCACGACCCGGTTGGCGGCCCGCTCCCAGTCGACCCCAGCCACCACGGTGGTGAGCGTCAGGACGGCGCCCCCAACGGCGATCCAGGAGCCGGCCGGCCCCACCACCGCTCGGAGGGCGCTGGTGGTCTCGGCGCCGACGATGCCACCCGGGCCGAACGTTACGGCGCCGATTGGGGTCGGCGAGAGCAGCGCCGCGATGCAGAGCGCGGCCCAGCCGAGGAGCACGCTGGCGATGATGCGCCCGGCCCCGACGGCACGGCCGGCCAGCTTGAGGCCGAGGACGACGCCGGTGATCGGGGCTCCCGCGGCTCCCACCCCGACGAGGTGAAGCAGCACGTCGGCGAGCACCGCTCCCGCCGGGCCCGCTGCGTTCTTCACATCGCGAGAACCGGTGGTAAAGAAGCCCGGATCGCGCGAATCATACGTGATCAGCGAGACGGTGGCGTATGCGCAGCCGAGGATGCCGAGCAGCAAGCCCAGCTGCTTGACCACCCGAAGGGACGGAGAGGCCCGGCGATCCTCTGCGACCTTTCGAGCCGAAACGCGGCTGGCACGCGGACGCGAGGCCTTGGCTGCGGCCGCCCTCGTCGCAGCGGCCTTCGAAGGGCGGGCTGCCTCCAGGGGAGCGTCGTCGATGTCTGGGGTAGAGTCGGCGCGGGCCACCTGGCACCTCAACTGCGGCGGGCGCGGACCGGCGCCCGCAGTCCATGCGGCGGACCCGGACCGGCGCCCGCGGTCCATGCGGACAGGAGTACATCGGCAAGGTATCGGATTGGGCTTGACGGGTCATCCCCCTTCTTAAAGTATTACATGAGCATGAAAGGAGGTCCCATGGCGATCGGGTCAGCGCGCGCGAGGGTGCTCGTGGTGGGCGGTGCCGGCTATATCGGGAGCGTCTGTGGGAGGGCCCTACGCGAAGCGGGGCACCACACCGTCACCTTCGACGATCTGAGCACCGGGCATCGCGCAGCGGTGGAGGACGAGCTTGTCGTCGGTGACGTGCGAGACCGCGCCAGTCTCCGTCAGGTGCTCCGCCACGGTCGCTTTGACGCGGTCCTGCACTTCGCCGCGCGATCGCTGGTCGGGGAGAGCGTGGAGCACCCGCTCCGCTACTTCGATGTCAACGTAGGCGGCACGGCCACCCTCGTGGATTCCATGCTCGCGGAGGGGGTGCGCTCGCTGGTGTTCTCATCCACCTGCGCGATCTACGGAGACCCAGAACGGACGCCCCTCACGGAAGATCACCCCAGTCGCCCGGTCAGCCCCTACGGGGAGAGCAAGGCGATGGTCGAGAGAATGTTGGCCGCCTGCCGAGAGAAGGAGGGCCTTCGGGTAACCACACTCCGGTACTTCAACGCCGCTGGAGCAACCGCGGACGGACAGCTCGGTGAGGCCCACGAACCGGAGACTCACCTCATCCCCTTGGCCATCGCCTCGGCCCTCGGCCAACGAGGCCCCTTGCAGATCTTCGGCGAGAAGTACCCGACGCCGGACGGCACCTGCATCCGCGACTACGTCCACGTCCAGGACCTCGCCGAGGTCCACCGGCTCGCGGTCACGCGACTCCTCGAGGGAGAGGTGGGCACCGCGTACAACGTAGGCACCGGCATCGGGACCAGCGTCCGACAGGTCATCGACTCCGTTCAGCGTGTCCTGGGACGCCCGGTCCCGACGATCTCCGCCCCTCCACGTGAGGGCGATCCCCCCGCGCTCTTCGCATCGGCTGACAAGGCTCGGCGGGAGCTTGGCTGGGAGCCGCGCTGGGACTCGATCGACGACATCACGCGCACAGCCTGCGCGTGGGCCGTGGCGCCACGGTATGGGAGGCGATCTCGCGTACCCTGATCGAAGACCGGGACGCTACGAAGATGCGTCGCGGTCGGACTCGCGCCAGCCCAACACCCGATGTTGCTCCGCGGGCCCGACGCGGCGACACCACCGCTTGCGCGGAGAGGCTCAAACGATCAGGCTGAGCCGGTCAGTACGTGAAGACCAGACCGCCGTTGACCTCGACGTCATCAAACTCGCGGGAGCAGTCCTGCCCACCTGCGGCGGTGGCGCTCTCTACGTTCAGACGCCTCACCCAGCCAACTCCAACCTCGGCCACGAGGAAGGGTGTAAGCTCGTAGCCGACCTCCACCTTCGGACGAATGGTAGCGTCGGTGGCGACAAGCGCGCCCTCATACTGATCCCGCCGGTAGGTGGCGGAGAGGTCAGCGGTTAGCTTGTCAAAAAACCTGCCCTGATAGCGACCAAAGAACAGGTTGTAGTTACTGAACGAAGAAGATACGGAGTCCTGGAAATCCTTTGTGTAGCCTACGGAGACCGACTGCCCCTCGATCGGGTCAAAGACGAGCTCCGAGCCCACGAGGAGGCTGTCGGGGAAGCCCGACATGTCCACAGCGTCGCCCTCGTAGCCGGCGAAGCCGTAGCCGAGCGTCGCGCGGATCTGGAGCTTCTCCGTCACCCGACCTCGGACACCGGTGGAGGCCCGCATGAGCCAACCGTCAGGCTTCGGCGAAGCGCTCACCTCGCTCGCGCTGGTGTTGCCCTCGTTGAACTTCCAGTTGAACTTTTCGAACTCCAAGTCAGCGACCAGCGCCGTCTTTGGGAAGAACTTCCAACGAAAGTCAACCAGCCCCGCCACGCTGCTGCGGGAGTTCACCAAAGTCTCGGTCGTCTCGTCACGGTGGGGACGGTTGTAGGCGATATAGCCTAGGCGACCGCCAGCATCGAACGAGATCGCCCCCCCGGGGCGAATGTTCGAGAACAGGGTGAGCCGCTCTTCAAAGCGACCGAAGTAAGGATTGTCCGCGGTGTCGAAGTCTGTCTCACGACCAAAATTGCGTAGCTCGTTCCTCGCCTCGAAGCCGACGGGGGAGTTCGGCCTTACCTGCATCGAACCAACAATCATGAAGTCCTGGTACCGATCCATGTTCGACAGATCAGACGTGAGGTACTTGCGGGCAGTGAAGTTAGCGTCGAGCTTGTAAGTCAGATTATCGGACGGACCACTCGTGATGCCGATGGCCGGAATCAGGTCGAAAGCCGCCCCAGAGTGGGTGGGCTCCAGGACGGTACCATCGGTGGCACAAGCATCACCCGCCGCCAAGAACACGTTGGACCGCCAGCCGGCCAACCAGGTGACGGAGGGGATTATCTCAGCGTTTCCGGCCCGAATGTGGTCTCCCGGACCGGCCGCAGCGGGCGCCGAGAGTACCAAGAGTCCGATCGTTGCACCGAGCATGGGCGCAGACCAGCACTTTTTTTCGGTAAACATTAGCAACTGTCCTTGCCAGACGGCTTGATCCCAACGACGGTACCGCTATCACATCGGGCGGCTAAGCGCACATTCCGTCCGGGGACTCCTCAGCGGAAGCGGGTCGGTCGCGGCTGCTCGAAGAAGCCTTCGGAGAAATCATCCCAGGGCGTCTCGGGATCATCCGTCGGGGACCCGCCGGTGACGCTCAACTCGGTCTTGCCCTCGGTGGTGCCTCGGGCGCCGGTGCACTCGTTCGCGTCGCGAACGAAGTTCTTAACCTTGCCAGCGGCCACTTCAACCTGACGGAACGCAGCCGACGCCTTGTCAAGCTGGCCTTCATCGATGGCGTCCTTCATCGTGGTCTGCGAGCGCTCTGCCGCTCCTACGAGGGCCTTGATGTTGGCGAGGGCCTTCTTCACGCACTGAATCTGGTCAACGTTTCCGTCTTTGTCAGCTTCTTCGCCGATCTTGGTGACCGTCTTGAGGTCATCCCGCATCTGGTCGAGGTGCTGACGAGCGGAGTCGATCTGCTGCCGGGGGCTGCTGCTCCCCGTCAGTGACGAGCTACTGCCGAAGTCAGCGGTGTCCTCGGCGTGGGCGACACTCCCGGCCCACGCGCCACCGAACACCAACAGCAGGGCCAAGGACGAGGCTCGAAGGCTCGATACGCCCCCACGGCCCGCCGATCCAAAGTCCGAGGGGTTCATCATCTTGCGCATGGGGGGCCTCCGAAGGTCACATATGTCGAGAATAGGCGATCTCAGGTGAACCGTCAACCTCATCCCGCTGTTGTCCAGGCCGGCCGGCCTTGGCCGAGCCGGACCAGCCAACACTCACTTGTTATAACCCGCCGGCCGGCACGCGTCCGCAGGCGGACCAAACGCGCATGAACAGCGCCCAAACAACAGGGCCCCGCGCGCGCGGGGCCCTGCGAGCTCATGAACTCTCCTGAATCTCAGCCGGTGGACAGCGAGAAGGGGAAGTACACGCCCGACTCCGTGACCTCGGTGGGGAATCTCCAGCCCCGAACCTTCTTGACCACGCAGGTCTCGAGATCCTTGTCACCCGTCGTGTTCTCCTCAATCCGGGCGGTGGTCACCCGACCTGCGCTGATGTCGACTCCGACGGCGATGCGCCCGGAGAGGTTCGGGTTGGCGCCCAGCCGCTCGTCGTAGCAGGACTTGATCTGGGGAGCGTACTTCTTCAGGGCGGAGCTCACGGCGTCTGAGCCCTCCGCGGAAGCGCCCTCGACTCCACCTACGCTCGCACGCCCCTTCGGGACGACCTGCTTCACTTGAGTCGTGGTCGCTTCGCCGACGGTGCCGCTGCCGACACCGCTGAGGGTAGCGCCCCCTCGGTTGGCGTCTTGCCCGGATCGGATCCCCATCGTGGTGGAATTGGCGTCGGCCGTCGCGTTGACATTGCTGAGGTTCTGCTGCAGGGCGTCGAGGTTTGCGTCGCTGTCTGCGAACGGATCGGCCTCGGTCTCACCTTGCCCCTCGCCGTGGGTACCGATGATGGCGGTGAGGAGCGCGGACGACTCCACCACATCCTGCCGCTGCTGCTGTTCGGTCTTAGGCTGAGTGGTCTGGTTCTTGGCCTGCGTGTTCTCGTTGGAGGTCGCCTTGGTCTCGGGCGCCTTCGGGGTCGCCTCGGCGGCCTCGGCGACCTCGTCTTCGACCTCATCCACCACGGTCGGCAAGAGGATCTCCACGATCCGATCATCCACGTCGTCCAGGGTCAACTCTCGGACCTCGGCGTTGACGACGTAGATCATCAACACCGAGGCGAGCGCTGTGAAGAGCCCCAGGAAGCTCATGAAGATGAGATCGTCGCTCTCGAGCAGCTTCGGCCGGAAGTCGGACGTTGACGCGACCACCCGAGCGGACTCCGGCGGCGCAGCGACGAACTGGAACAACACGGTGACATCTTCCACCGTGATCTTGCCGCGATCCTTCTGATCCAACGGCAGGGAAAAGGAGCCGCCCGCCTTGGCTGCCGCAACGAGGTCTTCAACGTTCTTGGCACCGGCGGCCTGGGCGATCTTGCCGGTCATCTTCTCGGTGAAGTGGAGGACATAGTCCTCACCCTTCGCCTGAAAGAGCGTAAATTGCTTGCTAGGCAGCTCCTTGGCCGGAAATGCGAAGGTGTTCTTGGGCGACTCACCAATGGTGACGTTCTGGCCCGACTTGACCACCCGCTCGTGCACGACCTTCCCGCCTTGCACGATTCCGATGCGAAGCACCTTCACCTGCGGGCCTTGGGCCGCCTGTTGTGCTTGCGGAGCTTGCTTGTTGTGCTCGGCCATCTGCCCCTTACCTCTGCCCCAGGCGAACGCGGCGTGGGAGAATCCACGGCCACCCAGCGCGGACGATGCTTCTCACCGGTAATCCCCTGACGTAGGCCAATCGACACCCCAGCCCCCGGTTGGTTCGCAAAACTTTTGTTCTGCGATCGTCAGGCTGGACGCGGCTCACCAACTCCCACGGGAGGTTCCAAGTGCTGTCACAAGCATAGACCGGCCTTGGGTGGGGAGGCAAGGTGTCCGGGCTGGATCGGGGGCCATCCAAGCTCATCTGGAGTGGTAGACAGCGAAGCTGAACTGGTCGAAGCCAGCCTGCCCCGCCGTAAACATCACCTGTCGCACCATCGAGAACGGGATGTCCCGGTCCACCTGAAGGAGGACCCGTCCGTGGCGGGTCGGCGCGACCGCTGCTCCACCGGGGGGCCCGTCGGCGGAAGGACGGTCGGGCGACCTCCGCTTCTCCTTGAGGCGCGCGGAGAGCCGAGGGATCGAGTTGCCGCTCAGCTCCTCCGGGGGGATCACCGAGAGCTCTGCGCCCTCCCGATCCGGATCGGGCCTACGGTTGAGGTCGACGACGGCGAGCCCGTCCACCAGGATCGCGTCACGCGACAAGACCAGGCTCACCACGGCAGCCATGGACTCCTTCGACGAGGAGACCGGCAGACGGAGATCGGGGCTTGCGGAGACCGGTGCCGTAGACTCCGCGAACGACCTCAAGAGAAAAACCAGGATGATGGTAAATATGTCCATCATGGAAGTGAGGTTGAGCGTGGGCTCAGCGGTGAGTCGGCGCCTCGACTTCATCCGTGACATCGGTTGCCTATGGCTCCTCGCTGGCGATGGTCACGCTGGGGAACAAGCGACGAGGCCGCCCGTCCACGAGGCTAGAGGTGTCTTCACGGCTCGCGTCCATGGCCCGGATCAAGATCTCGTACCGAACCGAGGCCTCCGGGACGAGCAGCAGGTCTTGAACGGCAGGGTGAACGTCCTTCACGCGGGCCAGGACTGCGGTGAGCTCCGCCCAGTCGTAGTCATCGGCGTCGGTACACCAGTCGTCTGCGCGGCAAGGGAGGTCCGCGCTCATCCCCTCCCCCCCTCCCATGGTGGACACCCTCAACCCGCTTCGCCCTACCGACAGCGTGACCGCGACCCGGCGAGGGGTGCTGCCATCGGTAGAGCTCTCCAACCCTGGCTCGTCCACACGGGCGTCTACTACAGCCAGAGAGGATACCTGTGCGCCCATGATCAAGAAGGGGATGATCACGCTGATCATGTTGAGCATCGGTAGCAGGTTGAGCTCAGTAGAGGACGGTCTCGGGCGAGGACCGGGCATCGCGGACGCCTCGTGGTGGGCAGGGCGACGTTCAGACTTGGGCCACTGCCCTCTCCGGGCCGGGGGCGCGTCGCCTCGCGCTGAGCAGATGTACCGCGCGGAGGGAAAATTGGTCCACGTCGTCCATCACCTTGGTGGTACGCGACAAGATGAAGCTGTGCAGGACGAGAGTGGGTATGGCGACGACGAGCCCACCGAAGGTGGTGTACATCGCTACCGCAATCCCTTCTGCGAGAAGCGCCTGCTTGGTGGCCGCTGATGCGTGGGCGACGGCGTCGAAGGCTTGAATCAGGCCTTGAATCGTCCCGAGCAGCCCCACCAAGGTGGAGACGTTCGCGAGCATAGGTAGGTAGCTGGTTCGCTTTTGCAGCGTGGGGAACACCTCCAGAGTCGCTTCGTCCACGGCGTCCTGGATCTCTTGCGCACTCCCGTTTGCGCACGTCAAACCGGCCTTAAGGACTCGAGCCAGGGCGGCGCTACCTTGTGCGTCGCAGAGGACAATCGCACGGTCCACGTTGTCTTGAAGCACGAACTTCTGAATCTGCGCCATGAAGGCTACGCCATCCATGTCGGCTCGAAAAGCGATGACGTACAGGCGCTCGCAACAGATGGCCATGGCGAGGATGCAGATCGCGAGGATCGGCCACATGAAGATGCCACCCTTCTGCATCCCCACCGCAAGGAGCTCCATCACCCTCAGCTCCGAAATTGCCGGCCGTTGGTGTACGCGCTTGGCCGAATTATCTCTCTAGAAGGGCTTCTTTTCAACGCTCTCCACAATTTTCGGCACGAACGACTCCCTCAGCTCCAAGGAATAGTCGGTCGCAAGATTCTGCCGAGTGATGAAGATCGTGATCTCCGGCTTCTTGATCTCACCCTGGATGACGATCTCCTCGTAAGTGACCCTCCGACGCTGTTGAGCGGAGGCCGACACCGGCACCAGCAGTCCGAAGAGCAGAAAACCGAAGAAGTGGGAGCGTACTCGCATCAGGGACCCCATGGAGTAGCGGTGGTGCCACTGCCGGTCTCCGGGCTCGTGGCGGGAGCCGGCGTGCCCCACGGCACCGCTGCGGGCGTAGAGGGCGGCGGGGCGCAGGCGTTCTGCTGGCAAGTCGTGCCCGTCGGACACTGGTCGTCCTGTTGGCAACCCGCCGGGGCGGCGGGGGGAGCGGCAGGCGGAGCCACGACCGCGGTCGGTACCTCCGTGGGAGTGTTCGTCGGGGCGCTGCCGCCCCATGGAGCGACAGGCTCCGATGGCTGCGGGCTGGACGGCGGAGCGACCTCGACAGGGGCCGGCGCCGGGGGCGGCGCCTCCGGAGCAGCGGGGAGCGGCTCCGGTGCGGGCGGCGGGGTCGGGACCTCCGCCGCGCGCTTGGCCTCTTCCTCTTGACGCTGTCGCTCACGCTCTTCCTGCTTCCGCTTGGACTCCTCCGACCGCTTCCGCCGATCCTCCGCCAAGCGAGCCTTCTCTTTGCGATTCTTGAGGTCGGTCTCCCACGTGTTGGCCAGATCAGGGCGGGAGCCGCCATGCTTGCGGTAGGACTCGATCATCTCCAGAGCCTGATCGAAGAGCTGCATGTGATCGCCCAGCAACACCCCCAAGTTCAGGTAGGGGTCCGGGTTGCTTGGGTTCAGGTCGAGCGCCTTCTCGTAGCTGCGCTTCGACTCATCGAAGCGCTTGAGCCCGCGATACGCGATCCCGAGGTTCATCCGGATGGCAGCGTTCTCCGGGTCAAGATCACGTGCCTTCTCCAGGGCGACCACCGCCGCATCCCAGTTGTGATCCTGGAGATGAAGCTCACCCAACATCATCAGCGCGGAGACCAGCTTGGGGTCGATGACGAGCGCGGCCTCGAACTCAGCCGTCGCGAGCTCCTTGTGCTTCTGCGTCAGGTAGACCCGACCGAGGTTGCAATGGATCGACGCATCGTCCACGGCGCCCTCGACAACGTTGATCGCGCGCTGGTAAACGAACTGCGCGAGGTCCACCTTGCCCTGGTCCAAGTACACCAGCCCAAGGTTGTTGTAAGCACCAATGTTGTTGGCGTTTCGTCGGATTGCGTCCCGAGACCGCGCCTCGGCGTCCGAGTACTTCTTCAGCTTTCGTAGGACACCGATCTCACCCGCGGCGAGGTGGACATTGTCCGGTTCATCCCGCAGCCCCGCCTGGTAGCTTCGTAATGCCCGATCGTAGTCACCCGACTGTTCTGCCAAGGCGCCCAGGTTGTACCAGGCATCTCCGACCTTCGGATCGATATCCGTAGTCCGCAAGAAGGACTTCCGCGCGCTGTTCACATCCCCCAGCCGAAGGTAAGCCACACCCATGTTGTAGTGAAGCACCGCGAGGTCGGGCGACCTGTCGGACAGCGTACGAAGCCTGTCCAGCGCTGCGCGGGCGTCGTCCGCCGTCCGCCCATCCGCGAGCAGGCCGTTGATCTCCTCAACCTGCTGACCAACCGACAGCTCTGCCGGGGCCGGAGCGGCCGACGGAGCATCGGGGGCGCCCGGCTGGGGAGGAGAGGGCATCCCGGTCGGTGGCGCGGTTGGAGGCGACGGAAGTTGTACGCCGGGAGCGGGCTTCTTAGGTCCGCACGCAGCCAGCGCAACGACCAACAGGAGCGACGACATGCGCCTCACGGTGCACCTCCAGCCTTGGCCGGCTCTGCCTTCTCAAGCACAGGCAGCGGCCCAGCGATCGGGACCACCGCGCTGTCTCCTGACGCGTGAAGCTCAGGCTTGTCCGGGGCGAACTCGCTCGGATACTTGTTGCTCAACGAATCCTGCGCCTTTACCTGCCACTCAGACCAGCGCTTCTTCTCTACCGAGAGGTTGCCCACGGCTTGAAGTCGGGCCTTGCCCTTGTCCTCGACCGGGAGGCGCTTCTTGTCGAGCTCTTCCCGATAGATCGCCATCATGTCTTCGTTGAAGCCCTTGGGCGGCGGAGCATCGTACAACATGTCGGCATATGCCAGGTAGGCGGTCCCGAGCAGGTAGAGCGCCGCAGAAGATGCTTCGAAGTCCTGGAAGGTCGAGATGATCGAGGTCGCGCGCGCGTCGAGCTCAATGAGCCTCGCCTTCTTCTCGCCGACCAGGAGCTCTGCGTTCTTCTTGTCGTCTGCGGAGAACTTGATGACCTTGTACTGGTCAACCTCCGCCGAGAACTCGCGGATCTGTGACATACCAGCGTAGTGTCGCCCAGCGTTGCCGACACGTCCGGACGGCTGCAGCCGCCGGTACGCCTCGAAGAGGTCGGCCCACGCCTTGTCTGCGTCCCGCGGCTTTCCTCCCTTCTCGATGGTGGAGGCGATGCGGAACAGCGCCTCCATGACGTGATTCGGGTTGGTCTCCGGGTAATCGCGCACATACTCTCGGTAGAACCGAACCGCCTCGGAATCGCCCACCCGCTCCCACTGCTCTCCAGCGGAGAACATCACGGACTCGGCGTCGGCCATCATCGGATTCTCACGAGCGTACTTTTCGAAGTTCTTCGCAGCGCCGGCATGGTCTCCAATGCCCACCCGGAGGAAACCTGCGTTGAACAGTGCAGCAGGTGCATCCGAGTATGCGATCCCCTTGCCTCGGGTCACCTTGTAAAGATCCTCGTAGTAGCGGATGGCCTTGTCGAGGTCGAGGCTCTGTGCGTAGTTTCCGGCGAGGATGAACAGGAGAGGCCGGCTCCGCTCATCTACTGGGTTCTCTTGGACGTACCGCTCGTACCAGCGATTGGCTTCGTCAATCTTTCCAGCCCGCTCAAGGTTGTACGCAACATCGTACAGCGCATCCTTGTAGTACTTCGACTTTGGATAGTCGCGGAGGAAGTCCTGAAAGGCCGTGGCGGCCTCGGCGTACTTCTTCTGCTTGTCCATCAGGTCCTGAGCCAAGATGAAGGACGCACGTTCGGCGAGGTCGCTGAAGCCCTCGGGTGCGGGGGTGGTGCGGGGGCCGAGCCTCAGCTTCGCGAATCGCTCCGCGTACTTTCTGACGTTGGCCATGTCCTCTTGCCGGGTGTAGGTATCCACCAGCAAGTAGGCCGAGAACTCAGCCTCTTGGCGCTCAGGGTAGAGATCGATCACCTTCTGAAGCCGCGGTCGAGCCTCATCAAAGCGCCCATGAGCGAAGTCCACCTGCGCGACGATGTAGGCGAAAGCAGGTGCATTCTGCTTCAAGCCTTCGTCGTAGGTGTTGACCACCTCCAGTTGCCGCTCCAGGATCTCCTTCTCTTGGGGAGAGCTGGAGTCTTCAATCTGCTGCTTAATCCGCTTCGCGACCAAGCTATAGTCGATCGCCATGACCTGATCGGCCGTCTCCACGAACGCCTTGTGGAGGGGGCCCAGCTCGTAGATCGGCCGCTCGGCCCCGCTCGGGAGCACCTCCTTCGAGGCCACAACCGCGTCCGACGGGACAACCTTGTCGTCTCCGTACTTCGCGGTGATCCGCTCCCGGCGAATGCTCAGCAGGTTCCAGAGGGCGGCCTCCTGGTAGTTGTGACCACTTGAACGAGCGAGGTGATCGAAGACCTTCTCCGCCTCTTCCGACCGTCCAGCCCGAAGGAGCGTGTCACCACGGTAGGACTCGATCTCGTAGTAGTCCTTCGCAAATGGGAACTTTTGGAGGTACTGACCGTAAAGGTCGGCGGCCTTCGCATAGACGGTCCGATCGCCGGTGTCGATGGCCTTGGAGTGCTGCTGCGCAGCGACCGCGAGCAGGGATTGTTCGATGTACGACCGCGCCACGGCGAGCGCGTCCGGGTTGTTCCGGTTGGCGCGCCACCAAGGACCATCATCGTTATACAGTTCGGTGAGCTGCGAGATCGCCTGGTTGGCGTTGTCCACCTCTGGCGCGGGCTTGGACATGTACAGGCTGGCGATGCGATACTGGAAGGTAGGATTCTCGGGATCACTCGGCCACCGGACCTGAATCTCCCGGTACGCCGCGATGGCGTCATCGTAGCGCGCCTGCTGCGTGAGCACGTCTGCGAGCCTCTTGTACACCTTGGGCTCAAAAGTCCGGTCGCCCGCCTTCTTGTAAAACTCCCGAGCCACGTCTACCGGAGACCGGTCTCGTCGATCCGCGAGATCGGACAACGAGATGGCAGTGTACTCGATCGCCTCCGGCGCCATGTCCGACTCTCGGCCTCGGCGGTCCATGTAGACGGTACTAGACCACACAAGGAGCTGATCAAGCAACACGAGCGCCTGATCGTATTCGTTCATCTTGTAGTAGGACCAGCCGAGCTTGTACAGACCCTGATCAAACAGCTTGCCGTCCCTACCCTCTGCGTCGACCACGGCCTTGTAGTGTGGGATGGCCTCGGGGTAACGGTTAGTGTCGAAGTAGTATTCTCCGATCCTCAGGTGTGCAGCAGAAGCAAAGCGCGACTTCGGATACTTTTCGATCAAAGTCTGGAACGCCTGGAGACCCGCCTCCTCACTGTACTGCTCCGAGTTGGGTTCCGACTGACAGTACCCAAGCATGTAGTAACAACCGTCTACATACTCGTAGCTTGGAGACCCCTTCAAGATGCGCTCGTACATCGCCATCGACCGACGATAGTCCTTCTTAGGCTCCTCCGGAAGCTGCTCTAGCGCCGCCTCGTCGGCGCTGTCCAACGCCTTCTGATACTCCCCATAGCTGTTGGTCCAATTCTCCTCTGCATCCTCAAAATACAGCTCCGCAAGGCGGAACATCACGTGGGGCGAGTGCGAGGCGTTTGGGTACTTGTCGAGGAACTCTTCGAACTGCTTGCCAGCCGAGATTCGAAGGTAGCGGTCGTCGAGCTTCAGGGCCGTGACCTGCTCTTTGAATACCCCCTCAACTCGCGCTCGCTCGTCGGCCTCGCGAATGGCGACGTAGGACCGAACCTCCGCCTTGTACTCGCGCATCCTCTCAACGTAACGTTGCTCCGTCTCCTTAAAAGCCTTCAGGTCAGGAGAATCCACCGCAGGCGCCCCAGACTCCGCGGCCGCAGGCTCAGCCGCGACAGCAGGGGGCACCAGCAGGGCCAAAAGTCCAAGATTGACCAGCCAGCGCACGCTAGTTCTCCAACTTCTGACGGATGATATTGAATTCAGCATCCAGCTCGGCCATCTCCGCGCTCCGCTGCTTGGTGAGGATGGTGCTCTGATCGGTCACCGTCGTCTTTCGGAGCCAGAACACATCCACCACACCGACATCAGCGTCCTGAATGCTCTCGAACAGCTGGGCTTCAAGTCGTCCAAAGCTGGTTCGCGTGACTCGACTAGCGAGGTCGTCATTCCCACGACTGGAGTTCGCCTGCCGCTTCTCAAGGGTTTCGACGATGGCAGTCTGTTCGGCCAGCTGCCGACGAAGGAGTCCGATCTCGTCCCTCTCGGCTGAGTCAAGCGACCTGCGGGCGTCAATCGCCCGAGCTTCTACATCGGCGACCCGGCGCCACAGCTCGTCGGCTCCGCTGAGCGACGAGCTCGCGGTGCTGTCCGTGACGCTCGAAGCCAAAGATCGGAGGCGCTGGTGGAGCTGCTCATAACCGTCGACCAAGCGCGACCGATCGCTGGAGGCTCCGCTGGCCTCCTTCGTCACCGTGCTCATCACCCGCCGCCTCACGCCATCGCCGTGCAGCCTATCTAGCGCGTTGCTGTTCCCCTCAACCCGGGTCTGCAGCTCGTTGATCTGCCGTTCGATGTCGGCGAGCTGAGATGAACTGAACGTGCTCTTCTTCTCGACCAACAGCCCCCGGAGCTGGTCGATGTCGGTCCGCACCATCGACGACTCTCGATGCGTCCGAGCCGCGACCTCTTGCACCGCGCGAACTTGATCATCTTGTGTCTGATAACTGTCCGAGCGCGCGCTCTCGACGCCTTGCATTGCCTCCTTTGTATTGTTCAGCTCGGCCAGCTTACGGCGAAGTACCTTGACTTCTCCGCGAACGGACTCGCTACCCGCCGAGCTGAGGACGTCGAGCTCGAGCGTCAGAAGCGTGGCACGCTGAGCCAGCACATCATCCTGCACCCGAGACAAGCGCCCTCGTCCAGACGCGAAGGAACCAAAGGACGAACCTGAATTACCGAGGACGATCTCGATCTCTCGGATCAGCGCCCGGGACTCATCCAAGTCGGCCTTCTGCTGGGCCAGGTCGCGAGTGGTCACAACCATCCGACCCATCTCCGGCTGACTCACCAACATCTGGACGGCGAAGGGAGGAAGAGCCGCTGCTCCAGTGTCCTGGACTACCTTTTCATCCACGAAACGCTGAAAGAAGGCGGCGGAGTCGGTGCGACCAGCTTCCAGCTTGGCAAGCTGGTCCTTCAGCGGGGTGTAGGTCTCGACCACGGTCTGGTAGGTGAACAACGCACGATCAAAGGAGCGGGACTTAACGTACAAGTGGCCCTGGATGAGTCGAAGCTGCATCGTGTACGCGTGCTGCGGGTAGACGATAAGGAAGACTTCGATCTGACGCAACGCGTCGTTCCACTGCCCCTGCTTGATGTAGGTCCACACAATTTCGTACAGTTCATCAGCATAGTACGGAGAGTCTGTCTGAATCCGCTGATAGTACTCGGTGGCCTTTCCATACTGACCGAGCTCGTAGTAGACACGACCGAGCGCAAGCCAAGCCTGCTCAAGCACACGCGGATCTTCTTGCCCAGAGCGCGAAGCGACGGATTCAAACTCGGCAGCAGCCTGTTGAAACTCCCCCTCAGCGGCCAGGATGGCGCCCATCAGGTATCGAGCCCGCCCATAGTATTCACTGTCTGCGCCTAGCTCGGTGATCATCGCCTTTGCACGAGGCCACTCGTGTTGGCGGAAGAAGCTCTTTGCGACTGTGTACTTAACTGCGTCGGTCGCTGGGACACTCCCGGAGAGGATCCACTTCGTATACAATGCGTAGAACTTCTCGTTATCCCGAAGGATCCCGTAGATCTCCAGCTCACGACGAACAGAGTCAGCGAAGAAGGGGTGTGTAGCCCCAATGCCGATGATCCGATCGTAGGCGCTGATCGCCGTTGTCCAGTTACCCAGCTCGAACAAGCTCTCCGCGAGGTACCACTCCGAGTCCCTCGCGAGCGGCGCTTCCGAGAGCGCCTGCGACTCGACGATGGTAAAGAAGGTCATCGCAGATCGTTCGTACTCCCCGATGAGGAAGGCGTAGACCCCTTCCTCGTACCGCGTGATGGCCTCCTCCGCGCCGATGAGCCCGCGCCTCTGAGAGTAGTCTCGTGAGAGGCCGGTCACACGTCCCTCCATGGAGGCGACGGCGTCATCCGACAGCTTCAGGCGCTCTGCCGCGGTTCGATCGGCGCCCGAGGCCGATCCACCCGCCAAGCAAAGCCCGAGCGCGCCGACGAAGGGCAACCATGACCAGACTCTGGACTGCACCGATCTCATGGAACCAACCCGCGATTTGGGCGAAGGTGGGGCTTCACTTCGCGCCACCTGCCGATTCAACCAGACGAATGCACTGGGTCTCGAAACGCACGTCCGGCTTTTCGATGAAGGACTTCGCGATCCCCTTCCTCTCGTCTGCGATCACCTTGACGGAGCAGGTCTTGCCCTCCTCTGCCGTGAAGGTGGTGCTGGACTGCACGTTGAAGGTGTAGTCCTTCACGTAAGAGAAGACGCCAAACCCGTTCCCTCGCAGCTGGAGGCTCACTGTGATGTCATGGTTACCGGGCGTCACCGCCCCCTCCCAGACCTTGAACTCCTTCATCTGATCCAAGCCACCGTTGGGATCGGCCTTCGAGAACTTGCCCTGGCCATCCAGATAGTAGGTGGCGGACTCGACCACGTACCCCTGGCTGAGCTGGTTGACGTGCCAAAGTGTGGCACGCGAACCAGCCGACGCGCCCTGGATCACGATCTCTCGGAGCAGCTGCAGGGTGGCCTTGGAGCGGAACACGTCCTCCTTGAGGGCATGGACCTCTTCCTCGACGGTCAACAGCTCGCGGTTGTAGGCGGCAGAGTCCGCAGGCGCGGCGGGGGCCGAGGCCGGGGTGGCTTGAGCGTACGCCGCACCCGCGAAGAAGGCCCAGGTGACACCTACTGCGGCGAGAAGGGGCTTCTGAATCATCCGGGTGATCTCCCTGCGAAAGCTCTCGGGCTTGAAAACGTGTGCTTGACTTGACGAGCTGGGGTGCGGGCGCTGTCTGGGACGGGCGGGTTCACGGTGGGGCCCCGCCCCGCTTCGGCCGGCCATGGAGGGCCCGGCGGCTCAAGTTGTAGCGAAATCCTGGACAATCCTTAGAAGAGTGCGTCCACCCCAGGTGCACGCACTAGCTCTACCACACCTACAGTCTAACCCGCCCCCGCTGGGCCTCACCGGGAACGCACCAGATCTTGACCCACCCCAGCCGGACCCCCACGGTCCGGATCCCTTCCGACCCTAATATTCGGTCCACCCTGCCTCGGGCACCCCCCACCCCCGTTGAAAGTGGTCGGCGGAGGTCCTCCCCGTCCGGCGAGGCACCCGCTGCGGTACACGCCCTCATGGTGGAGGCTCCGCCCCTTGAGCCTCCTCATCATCGGGACCCTCTTCCGCGCCGGTCACAGTGGCGCCAGCGGCGAGGAGCGAGTTGGTGAAGCGGTCCTGCAACGCGCGCACGGTTGAGCCCTTCCGCATTCCGTTGACCAGCATGGTGAAGGCGTAAGTGTGGTTGTCCGCGCCGGTGATGAATCCAGCGAGGCAGTAGATTCCATTGATACTACCCGTCTTTCCGCGCATTCGCCCCGACATCCCCGTCGGGGCCGACCGGCGGCGAAGAGTGCCGTCGACGCCGGCCACGGAGAGGCTGGCGAGGTACTCCGGTCCGAGGCGGACGTCCCGGTTCATGTCGACGAGCACGGCGTTGATCTGGGATGGCTTGAGGCGAACGTCCAACGAGAGGCCCGAGCCGTTGACCAAGGTGTAGTCGCCGGTCTTCAGCCCGATCCCCGTCAAGTAGGCGTCCACCACCTTGACTCCTTTCTCGGCAGTTCCCGGCGCGCCATGCGCTTCCGCGCCCATCGCCTTGAGCACCGACTCCGCCATGATGTTGCTCGAGTACTTGTTCATGTGGTTCAGCACTTCGGTCAGGGGCTGCGACGCGAGGCGGGTCACGACCACGGCCTCCTTTGGGGTCTTCCCGGCCCGGTATCGGCCCTTCACCGGAACGCGCTGGTCCTGCATCAGACCTTCAAACACGCTCATGAACCATGGAAGCGGCGCTCCCACCGCGCGGTACTCGGCCTCGACCGGCGCGTCTGCGGCGATCTCACCTCGGACGGTGAAGGTGATCCGGTCCGACTTCTCGTCGATCTCACGCTCCACCCGCAGCCATCCCTTCCTGCCCCGGTCCACCGTGCGGACCTGGTTGACGATCTCGACCAGCTCCGACGGAGTGTCGAGCTCCACCCTCGCCGGGGATCCCGCGCGCGTCCCCGGCGCCACCAAGATGCAGGCGGTGTTCTGGTTCACCGTGAGCGCCCCGATCGGGGCAAAGTAGGCAGGACCGGCCGCAATGTCGACCTTCTTGGTCCACCCTCGCACCAGGTGCTCGCTGTCGAAGTAGGAGTCATCGAAGATGATGTCCCCGTCGATCGCGCGCACGCCCTGCTTCTGGAGGTCATGGACGAGCTTCCACAGCTTCTCCACGACGAGCGTAGGGTCGCCGGTGCCGGACACGTAGAGGTCACCCTTCAGCACGCCGTCTTCGTCCACCTCGCCGACCCGAGACAGCGTGGTGTTGAAGCGCCAAGCGGGACCGAGCGTACGAAGGGCAGCCGCGGAGGTCACCACCTTCATCACGGAGGCCGGGACGAGGGCGGTGTCGGGCTGCCACGCGTAGACCTCATCTCCGGTGACAACGTCAACCACCTGCATCGCAACCTGAGCGTCTCGGAACAGCCGATCTTGGGGCAGGCCGCCGAGCAACGGAGACAAGGGGAACTCCGAAGGAGCCGCAGCAGGAGCTTCTCCTCCGGCTCGAGCCGGTGCGAGCAGCAGGAGTGCACCGAGGGACAACAGCCGAAGTTTCATGGGGTGTATGAGGCGCTCGGAGGCGAAGGGCGGCGAGGGTGAGCGGAGATCGGCGGGCACATTGTACCGGCGCGCGAAGCGTGCCGGCGGGCGCAGTGTAAGCGGTGAAGGCCGGGGACGGCAGGCCGGCCGGCCGGCAGTCCCTGGCACGTTGGGCCCCGGTGTGGCAAGAGTGCAACGCACCGAAGGAGCGCCGCATGCCCGGTCAGCCCGAAGAGCACCGCCAAGGAAACCGGGCGGGCCTGATCTCTCTCCTGGTCGCGGCCCTGACCGCGGCGCCGGCTCGCGCGGTGGAGGCCTCCGCTGAGCGCCCTACCCTCCCGTCGTGGTCCACCGCTGGCGACGATGGCGCGGCCGCACTTTGGAGCAATCCCGCGAACCTCGCGTTGGACCCCTCCCCGTCCTGGTTCATCCTGTACCAGCAGAACGTCGATCAGGACGCCCCCGGCCGCCTCGCGATGGCCACCAACTTGGGCCCGCTGGGCGCCGGACTCAGCTACCGCAGCGCGTCGGTCGATGGGACTGTGCCCGCGTGGTGGTCCCTCTCCGCTGCGCTGTCCCTACGCCTGGATCAGCAATTTGGGATCGGTGGAGCTGTGGGCTGGCAAATCCCTGAGGGTGACCAACAGAATTTTGCGTTGTGGGATCTGGGTGCGTCCTGGCGACCGCTCACCTGGTTTGGTATGTCCGCGGTCTCCCGCAACGTGGGCAGCGACCAAGCCAGGGTAGACCCTCGTTTTGGCCCTGCTGTGGCCTTCCGGCCTTGGGGCGACAAGGTCACGCTGGGCCTGGACTACCTCTTGTCGAACAACGTGACGACCCCTGGGGCCTTCGCAGCGAACCTCCGCCTTCACCCGAGAGAAGGCTTGGTGGTCCGAGGTTCCGTCGACCAAGTGGGCACGCTCGGCGCTGGCCTCGAGATCTATTTCGGACGATCTGGCATGGGGGCCCACGGATACCTGCCGACCAACGGTGGCGTCGCGAACCTCGCCCTGTACGGCGCGTCGACGGCGCCGGAGGAGCGCTTGATCGGCCACGGGCACAGGGTGCCCACATTCCGGATTGCGGACTCTTACCCCTACAATCCGCCATCCGCCTTCTTTCTGGGTGAATCGGCGGAGAGCTACCTCCACCTCCTCCAGCGCCTGGAGCGCGCCGCCCGCGATCCCGGTGTGGACGGGATCGTCCTGGAGTTGGACGCTACACCCTTCTCGCTGGCCCAAATTGAGGAGCTGCGAGCTGTCCTCGCGGTCGCCAAGCTGAACAAGAAGCCCATCTACGTCTACCTGGACAAGGCGACGTCAAACGGTGCTTATCTGTTGGCCGCATCCGCAGACAAGGTATTCCTCCACCCCGCGGGGGAGCTGAGCCTGATCGGGCTGTCGATGGAGCTGCAGTTCTTCCGATCGACCTTGGATCTCGTCGGAGTTAAGGCCCAATTCGCTCGTCGCTCCGAGTACAAGTCGGGCCCAGAGCAGTACACGTCAAGCGAGGCTTCGCCGGGGACGCGCGAGGAGATGGAGTCCCTCGTCGACGATCTGTCGGCAGCCTGGCGCCGGGGGATCGCCGACTCCCGAGGCAAGACGGACGAGCAGATCCTGAAGCTGGTGGACGGCGGCCCGTATACCGCGGCCGAGGCGCTGGAGAAGGGACTGGTGGACCGCTTGGCGTACCCAGACGAGTTCGAGAAAGAGGTCGATGCCGCCTTCGATGGCGAGGCCAACTTCGACGAGAGCTATGGTGTCGAGGACGCGGCCAACGGTTGGCGGGCCAGCCGTGAGATCGCCGTGATCTACGTCGTCGGCGAGATCGTCACAGGCGAATCCGGCTACAGCGGCGGCCTGCTCGGGGGCGGATCCGCGGTCACCGGGGGCGACACCGTCGTCCGGCAGCTCGAACAGGCCCGCGGCGATGATAGCGTCAAAGCTGTCGTTCTCCGCGTCGATAGCCCAGGGGGCAGCGCCTTCGCCTCGGACGAGATCTACCGGGCGATCAGCCGTGTTCAAGAAGCGGACAAGCCTGTGGTCGTCTCGATGGGCGGGCTGGCGGCATCGGGCGGATACTACGTCGCGGCCGGAGCGACCGCGATCTACGCCCTACCTTCGACTATCACGGGGAGCATCGGCGTCTATTCTGGCAAGTTCAATCTGGAGTCCCTCTACGAGAAGCTGGGTGTGGGCTCCGAAATCTACAAGCGGGGACGGAACGCCGCGATGTGGTCGATGTCCCACCCGATGGACGACATCGAGTTTGCCGCGATGGATCGGATGGTCGGCGAGACCTACCGACAGTTCAAGGACCGGGTCATGAAGGGCCGCTCCCTGGACGAGTCGCAGGTGGAGGCCGTCGCCCGCGGGAGGGTGTGGTCCGGCCAGGCGGCCAAGCAGAACGGGCTGGTCGATGAGCTCGGCGGGTTCGCTGACGCGGTGGCGAGGGCGCGCAGGGAGGCCGGAATCTCGGAGAACGTGCATGTCGAGCTGATCTCCTACGGTGCCTACCCTCTCGCGAGCGGTGAGCTCGTGACCCAGGCCGTCCGCGCGGCGGAGCTCGGCCTGCAAGACCGGCTCACGGCGCGGAGCCCTGCCATGCCCGAGACTCTTCAGGCCCTTGAGGACATGAGGCGCCTGTCCGACGAAAAGGTTTGGATGCTCCTTCCGTATCGCTTGGAAGTCCGGTGACCAGCGGAGCCCGCCTCCTCGTCGTCGACGATGATCGGGCGGTCCGAAGCGCATTGCGCGTGAACCTGTCGAAGGCCGGCTACGAAGTCGTGCTGGCGGAGAACGCGGAGGAGGCGCTCGCAGTGATGACCGAGCGCCCATGCTCTCTCGTCCTGAGCGACGTGAAGATGCCCGGCGGAGGGGGGAGCGCCCTCCTTCAGTCCGTGAAAGCGCAATGGCCCACCGTGCCGGTCGTGATGATGACGGGTGGCGGCAGCATCGAAGACGCAGTTCATGCCATGCGTTCCGGCGCGGCCGACTACATCATCAAGCCGGTCAGTAAGGATGAGCTCCTGGTCATCCTCGAACGGGCGCTGAGAAACCGCGCGCTCGAGAAGGAAGTCGTCCAGCTCCGCGCCGAGCTCGCCGATCGCTACGGCTTCGAGCGGGTGATCGGGCAGACATCGGCGATGCGCGAAGTCTATACGTTGGTGTCTGCGGTAGCGACCTCGGACGCCTTGGTCCTGATCACGGGGCCCACCGGCACCGGGAAGGAGCTCATCGCTCACGCCATCCACTACCGGAGCCCTCGTCATGAAGGCGCCTTTGTTGGAGTCAATTGCGCAGCGCTCCCTGAAGGCCTGCTCGAGTCTGAGCTCTTCGGGCACGAGAAGGGCGCCTTCACCGGTGCGGTTCGCCAGCACCGGGGGCGCTTCGAGCAGGCGGCCGGAGGGACTCTCCTTCTCGACGAGATCGGCGAGATCCCGCTCGCGACACAAGTGCGGCTCTTGCGGGTGCTGGAGTCAGGCGAGCTTCAGCGGGTGGGCGGCTCGGAGGTGATCCGGGTGGACGTCCGGGTCGTGGCGGCCACCAATCGAGATTTGAGAAAGGAGGTTAGAGAGGGACGTTTTCGGGAGGATCTCTACTACCGACTCAACGTGTTCCACATTCCACTTCCCGCGCTGCACCAACGTCGGGACGACATCCCGCTGTTGGTGGAGCACTTCATCCAGCGCTTCGCGGTCCGACACCAGCGCCCCGCTCGCCGCGTCTCTCCCGCGGCCCTCGAGGCGATGCTCGCCTACTCCTGGCCGGGCAACGTCCGGGAGCTGGAGCACACCTTGGAGCGAGCCGTGATCCTAAGCCCTGGCGAGGAGATCACCGACATCCGGCTGGGAGAGGAGGAGGCGGTGCCAGCAACCCCTCGTCCGCCGGCCCTGCCGGAGCCCACAACCTGCAGCGGGACGTTGGGCGCAGCGCTCGAGGTCTACGAGCGGCGTCTGATCATCGACGCGCTCCGCAAGGAGGATGGAGTGCAGGCCCGAGCGGCGAAGCTCCTCGGAATCTCCCGTTCAAATCTGAACTATCGAATTCACCGCCTAGGGATCTCCCGCCGCGAGGTGATCTACGACTAGGCGGCGCTCGGTCGCCTCATCGGCGGCGAGACAGTCCAGGAACGGCGCTCGACTGCGGCGATGTCAACGGAGCAAGAAGAGGGCCCGCAGGTCGGCGCAGGTTTCGCCATCGTCCTTCATCTGGTCGAGGGCGTCGAGGCTCTCCTGGCATTGGTCCAACGCGTCGTCCAGCTCACGGGGCTCCAGATCAATACGGACTTCGGCCCAACGATTCTGGCAACCGTTGATGTAGGATCGCCGACCCGTGGCGCCAAAGTCGTCCCAAACGGTAGGCCAACCAGCGATACAGGTAGACAAGCGATTGGCGGTGCGGGTACATAGCTCTTCGCAATCATCCTGACTTGAACATCCAAGCAGGGTGCAGACGAGCAATGAGAAAAAGGTGGCCAGAGACGGAATTGAACCGCCGACACGGGGATTTTCAGTCCCCTGCTCTACCAACTGAGCTACCTGGCCTTGTTTCAACCGCAGCGCACTCTCTTCAGAGTGTTTCTCTTCCTTATCGCGAGCTTCGTGTTCAGGCAACCCATGGTTTCACCATGTGCCTACCTGAACGCCCCAAGCCATGGCCCGAGGACCCCGCACATGCCACTTCAACAAGTCCCATACGAAGGGAACCCAAGGAACCCCTTCGCATCGCGAACCAGCTCAACCAGCTGTCCGAAGCGCAGTGCCTATAATGATAGCTTCTGGACCCGTCAAGGAGGGGGGGCCCCTGGATCCTCAACGCTGTTCGACGCTGCTCCACGGTGTGGAGGCTGTGACCTTTGATCTGGACGGGACGCTGGTCGACACCGGCCCCTTGCTCCTCCGATCCTGGCCCCGCCTCCTGGTCCACCCCCGGATCCTGCTGGCGCACGGCCGGGCCGTAGACGAGCTTCGGCACGAGCGGGTCCTCGACGCCGAGCTCGAGTTGGCCCGCCGTGTCGGACTTCGCGTTGGCGGATCGCCC
The DNA here is from genome assembly GCA_044344255.1 of Myxococcota bacterium. GTDB lineage: Bacteria > Myxococcota_A > UBA796 > UBA796 > UBA2385 > JBIJDH01. The sequence goes on along the minus strand of JBIJDH010000002.1, from coordinate 553,596 downwards.
GATCGGATCCGGGAGGTGCTCCACGACGAGCTCGACATCCGGTGGCCATCGGTCTTCCGGTTCGGTGGGGTCCGCCCAGAGGTGGCAGCCTTGATCAAGGCTGTCGACGTGCGCGGCCTGCCCCGCGCCGTGGTGAGCGACTTCCCCGCCTTGGATAAACTTCGAGCCTTGGACCTTGATGGCTGGTCTTGCGTCGTTGACTGTCGGGCGCTGGGCGCCTTCAAGCCACAGCCCGACGGCCTCTTTGCCGCAGCGGCCCAGCTCGGGGTGACTCCGGGGCGTCTCCTCCACATCGGTGACCGGGACGACACGGATGGCGCGGCGGCAGCGGCGGCGGGGGCACGCTACCTTCACATTCGTTCGCTCTCGGCTTGATTCGATGGCGCAGGGCCTCCGCGGGCGCTACGATAGGCGACGCTCCCGTATCCCTGAGGCCGTCGTGACCCACCCCTCGCTGAGAATTGGCGCCGCGATCCTGATGTTCTCCATCCCGGGGTTCACACTGGCGGGAACTCACGCGCCAGGGGCCACCATCGAAGATGCGGCGGTGGCCGACATTACTCCGGATGGTTTCGAGGCGATCACTGGGCTGTTGCCGGGCTTCATTCCAGGGGCGATCGACATCCCCGCGATGGGCGCGTCGAGTAACGCGAGCTTCCCGGCCTGCCTGCTCGGCGGCTACGAGTACTCGCTCAGCAACGGCAAAGCCTCGGTCGCGATCAACAGCGCCCACATCACGCCGCAGACGGGCTACCTCGCGGTCGACATCGACCTCACCGTGGCGGTCAACAGCTCGTCTGACCCCATGGCCATGTACGTGGCCTTGGAGTGCATTGGCGACACCTGCGACGGATACGTCGACCCCTTCACCGTGCACGTGACCACCACCCTTGGCCTCGACGTCGTGGAGGGTGCCGACGGTCCGGTGCTGGACGCCACGGTCAGCGACATCGTGCTCGACCTGGGTCTCACCGGCGACCAGATTCATCTGGACAACTGCGTGATCGGCGTGGTGGCAGACGTCCTGGACTTCTTCGGTCTCAACATCTACGACCTCATCTTGACCTTCGCTGAGCCCTACCTGCTCGACGCCGTCTCGGGATTTGGACCGCAGATCGAGACCTTGATCGAAGACGCGTTCGCCTCGGCCACGATCAGCCAGGCCCTGGACGTCAACGGCATCTTGCTCAACTTGGAGCTGTACCCCGCTGACATCGAGGTCACGCCAGCAGGCGCTCGGCTCGTCATGGACGGCTCCATGGGCACCGACACCGCGGCAGAGTGTGTCGCGGCCTACGACCCCGGGGGCTCGCTCGCCACGGAGTCAGCCCCCCCGGCGATGGGCAGCGCGCCCACAGGGGTCGATCCGGACTACCACATCGGCGTGAACCTGTCCGACGACATCGGCAATCAGGCGCTCTACGCGCTGTGGCGCGGCGGGATGCTCTGTCAAACCGTGGACGAGGAGCTGACCGGCTTCGCCCTCAGCACGGACATCCTCGGATCGCTGACCGGCAATGTCTTCGACGATCTCTTCCCCGAGTCGGAGGAGATCTTGATCTTGACCCGGCCCGAGGCTGCGCCGGTGCTGCAGTTCGCCACGGAGAACGACGTCGGTGTCCACATCGACGATCTGGGCCTGGACATCTACGCTCCCGTGGCCTACCGCCAGACCAAGGTGGTCGGCATCAACCTCGGCGTCGATGCCGGGGTGAACCTCGCGCTCGACGGGACCACCGGGAGCCTGAACGCGGAGGTCATCCTCGCCGGTGAGGATCTCGTGCCGACCGTGGTGGACAACGAATTCCACCCGGATGACAACCCGACGATCGAATCCACCTTCCAGAGCAGCATCGGCGGGCTGATCGAGCCCATCATCTCGAGCCTGGTCTCCGGCCTCGCCATCGCCTTGCCCTCAATCAGCGGCTACGGGCTCACCGATCTCCAACTTGCCCCCGCGGGCGATGATCAGGATTGGCTCGGCGCCTACGCTTGGCTGGGGCCGGTCACGTACTCGAGCGGCGAGGGTTGCGGCGGCTGCGGTGGAGATACGAGCAGCTGCTCGGGCGGCTGCGGGACCACCGGGATCCCGGGCGGCAACACCGTGCTGTTCACGTTGCCCTTGGCGCTGCTCTTCCTCCGCCGGCGTCTTTGATCGCCGGAGGGTAATGGCACGGTGCTCTGGCCTGAAGCCTCAGGGCCAGAGCAGCTCTGTGATCAGCCTGAGGGCGTCCTTGTGCGCGTGAAGCATGGCATCCGTCGGTGCGTGGAGCTCCACCCGAAGGGTGCGCGTCGTGTCATGCTCCGCGCGGATCACCCAGGCGAGGATCCTCGCTTTGTGGGGATCATCCGGTACGCACGTCCCAATCGTGGCCGTCTCTCCCGCCGGTGTCGAGTCCACGACGGTCAGGTAGGGGCCCGAGTCGCGGAAGGTCCACATGCAATCGGGGCGTAAGGGGAATAGCTCAACCTCCACCCGCCAAATCTCGATCCGAGCCGCGGTCTCGACATGCTCGAGCTCAAGTCGCCGAGCGTCGCCGACCCAGCCCGGCCGGGCCTGCCAACCCTCACCGACCTTCAAAGAATAGCGCAGCTCCGAGTCTTCGAAGGTCCCGTCCGTCACCACACCCGCGACGCTCCGGAGGGGGGGCAGGAGCTCCACAGCCTCTTCGAGCTCCGACTGAGGGGGTCCGGCGCGGCGACAGGACAGCGCGAGGACCCACAGGAGGGTCATCGACCTCGACCCTGGCCGTCGCCGAGGGCTGTGCGATGGGCCGATCCACCCCAGAGCTCGGCGAAGAGCCGCGCCTCCACGGCGAGATCGGAGGAACGTGCCACGCGCACCGCGGCCTGGACCGCCCCCGGGGGGAGGAGAGACAGGGCGGCGGCGACCCGGACCGCCCTCGAGAGCGCGTGCCCAGCAGGCACCACCTCCTCGATCAGGCCGATGGCGGCTGCCTCCGCGGCGGTCATCCGGCGCGCCTCGGTCAGGATGATCAGGGCACGCCGTCGGCCCACTCGCTCAACCAGACGAGCGCCCCCGCCCCAACCCGTCGACACTCCGAGCGCCGCCTGCACGAAGCCTACTGTGGCGGCCTCGCTGGCAAAGACCCGGTCACAGGCGGTGAGCAGCTCTGCCCCGCCCCCGAGGGCCGCGCCCTCGACCGCGCCGATGATCACCACCGGGAGGGCGCAGAGGCGCTGGAGCGCACCCTGCATGAACGCGCACATCTCTGCGCCGAGCCCGGGAGCGAGGAGGTGCTCGCGGACTGAGACAAGATCGCCCCCGGCGCAGAAGCTGCCGCCACGGGCGCCGGAGAGGATCACCGACACGCCCGGATCGATCTCCAGCTCGCTCACCGCTGCCTCGAGGTCGAGCATCATCCCGGGAGACAGCGCGTTGTGGCGCGCGGGGTTGTCGAAGGTGATGCGCGAGCAGCCGCCCTCACGCTCGAGGTGGACCACACCGGAGCCACGCGGGAGGCCGCGGAGACCGGCGCTCACGAGCGGCCCCACGCGGCGGCGAGCAGGTATGGGTTGAGCTCTCCCGCCTCGAGCCCACGACGCTCAGAGAGGGCGGTCGTGCGGAGGCGAGACGCGGCCGCTTCACGGGCGTCTTCGGCGATGAGATCGAGGAAGGTGCGGAGCCGACCGGCGGCGCGACGACGCTCCCAGTCGGCGAGCCCGGCGCCAGAGATCCACCCGAGGTGAGCCCTGCAGGCGCGCGCGACGTCGCTGACACCCGTCCCCTCGGTGGCGCAGGTCGTCAAGACCGGTGGAGTCCAGTCGGTCGACGAGCCTGGTACCTCGCCGTCCAGGCGCACCATCTGCTCCAAGTCGCGACGGAGGCGGTCCGCCCCGGGGCGGTCTGCCTTGTTGACCACGAACACGTCTGCTACCTCGAGCAGGCCCGCCTTCATCGTCTGGACGGTGTCACCGCTCTCTGGCGTGAGGACGACGATGACGGTGTCGGCGACCTCCATCACGGAGAGCTCGGACTGCCCGACCCCCACGGTCTCGACGAGGATGAGGTCGAAGCCAGCGGCGTCGAGCAGATCCACCACCTGCCCGGTCGCCCGGGAGAGCCCGCCAAGGTGCCCCCGGCTGGCCAGCGATCGAATGAACACCGCCGGGTCGGCGGCGTGCTCCTCCATCCGGAGCCGATCTCCCAAGATCGCGCCTCCCGAGAAGGGGCTCGATGGGTCAACGGCCAGCACGGCGACCCGCTGTCCCCGCTCTCGAGCTTCACGGACGAGGCGGTTCGTGAAGGTGCTCTTACCCGCGCCCGGAGGGCCAGTGAGGCCGATCACATGGGGCGACGCTGGACCCGAGCGGCGGCGAGGCCGCAGTCCGCCGACCGCCTCCAACACGCCGTCCGCCCGGTCTTCGATCCGGCTGACCGCCCGTGCCAAGGCGCGACGATCTCCCTGTACGGCCCGCTTGAAGCCGCTGAAGAGCACCTCCGCGCCCACCGACGAGGGGGGCAAGGTCAGCGTGGTTTGAGCCGTCGACGGGTGAGGGGCGGGGTCGTCGTTCACCACCGGACCTTAACCAGCGCGCTCCCCGGTCGGCCTTCGGTCCGAATAGAGTATGAGGGATCTACTCCGCGGACCTCACCCCTCGCCCGAGGTCCTTCGCGAACCCCCCACGCCGCTGCGCTGCGCGGCCCGCCCGGAGGTCCTCCCCGTGCCCAGCTTTGACCCTCGCACCGTCCTCTTCTGCCTCGGCCTCTCGCTCGGCTCTCTCTCCGTGTCGGGCTGTGGGGCGGACGCCTACGCCGATCTCAGCGGCACCGTCGCTGGAGAGACCCTCAAGCCGGAGGGATACTTCTGGGGAGGACCCTTCCTCATCTTCACGAGCAAGGCCTACGAGTGCATCGACATGTACTGGGTGAAGCGGGGTCCCACCTTCGAGACCGGTGTGGAGCCGCCGGTCGAAGATGATATCGTCGCCCTGTTGTTCACCTTCGAAGACTCGGACGTCACCGAAGGAAACGTGAGCCTCGAAGGGGACGCGCCCGTAGATGGACGACTGCTGGTGATCCAGGACGGCGCCATGACGGTCTACCGGGCCGAGACCGGCAGCCTGACCATCGACGAGTTCACCAAGAAGGACGCCGCCGTGGGCTCCTTCGACGTCGGCTTCGACGACGGCTCGATGTCGGGGGACTTCGAGGTGGATTGGTGCACCAACATGAAGACCAAGGACTGAGCCCTCGCCGCCGCGCGATCAGCGCTCGATGAAGCGGGTGATCGCGGCGTGGAGGTCGTCCTGGCCCACCGGCGGGGACGCCAGATCCCGCTGAACCTCGCGCTGGTCGGGATCGTCGCGATCCCGAAGCGCCACGGCGAAAGAGATCTCTTCGCCGGCGTCGAGGCCAGCAAAGGCGCCGCATCGGCCCACCGCCACGATGCCGAGGGTGCGCCACGCGAGCAACACCGATCTTAGGCGGGTGTGCGAGGTGCTCCGCCACACGGGCTGCCAAGCGACGAGGCGCTCCACCTTCGCCCCGCTGACGCTGTACGTCCCCAGGCCGAGCGCCGCCGCGGCCTCGGCGACCCCTTGGGCGAGGCGGTCATCGTCGGCCTCCTTGGGAGCAGTGACGTGAAAGATCGCGGTTTGCTCGATGCCATAGGGGCGGATGACCCGCCAGAACGGGGCACCCTCATCGGTGACGTGCACCTCGGCGGGGAGTCGGTTGGTGTCGCCGCGGAGCGCCACACGTGCCACGGGGAGCATCTCCAAGAGCGCCGTGTCGCTGCGGATCGGGCCGGGGATCGCATCCTCCAGCCAGCTCGCCAACCACGGGGCCGGCACCGCCGCCCACAGCGGGCCGAGGACGTCGATTCGCTCACCGTCCTGGAGCAGGACCGCCCGTACCTTCCCGCCTTCGACGACGAGCCGCTCGACCTTCACGGCCAGGCGGACCCGGCCGCCGGCGGAGATGATGAGCTCTTCAGCCCTCGCGAGCGCCGTGGCCGGCCCACCGCCCACCGTGAGGAAGGGCCCGGCATCTGGCCTACCGTGGTAGACCCGCGCGAGACCGACGCCGAGCACCGCGCCGTCGAAGCCCCAACGTTGGTGAGCATAAGCACGGTAGATGTGGTGCCAGGCCGGCCCACCCATGCGGCGGACGACCCAGTCCTTGTAGCTGCGCTCCTCCTGTCCACCGCCTACAAGCTCCGCCAGGGTGTTCTTGAAGCGGGAGCGCACCCAACTCTGCGCGGCAGGCAGGGCGGATGCGGCCGGGAACAGTCGGCCGACCTCGGGGCGAGAGAGCGGGAGTGTGTGGAGCGCCCCTCGGGCAAGCAGCGCTCGCTCGGGGGTGGGAGCTTCGACGAGCGATCCAACAACCTGCTCGGCGACCGCACGGTCTGCGGCGGGGACGCGGAGGATCCCCGCATCGACGGGCAGCTCAGGCCAGCGCAAGCCGGAGGGAGTCTCGGCGGTCTGGAGGAAGGTGACCGCGTGGCCGGCCGCGGCCAGCACGGCCGCCGCCCGCAGTCCGTCTGGGCCACAGCCGATGACCACGCGGCGCCCCGAAGGCCCAGGATCGGCGACCTCAGCCGAAGCAGGACGGAGAGCAGAAGCAGGGTTCATATGGGGCTCCGGACCCTATCGGGGACCTGAGGGCTCGGGGGAGCGGCCCACGCGGACGCCGCGCCGCCCTGAAGCGGAGGGGCGCAGATAACGCCCTGGCCGCACCATCGGGAGCCCTGCGCCACCGCATCGGAGCGGAGTCACCCGCGCCGAAACAGGGTGAGGGCCGTCTCGCCGTACTCTCGGCGTCGATCGAGCCGGAGCGGACCCACCTGATCCGGGAGGCGGTGCCCACTTCGGTGCTCGAAGACGAGGCAACGGAGCGTCACTGGCGCGGCGCGCTCCAGCCAGGGCCCGGGCTCCTCCGCGTAGGGGGGATCGAGGAGGACGAGATCCCAGCCGGGCGCGACGAGGGCACGGGCCGCGTCCTCTCGAAGGACGGTCACGGCGAGCCCAAGCTGGCGACCCGCGGCCTCGATCTGACGCACCGACCTCGGGTCCCGATCGACGACGAGCACCGGGCCGGCGCCGCGGCTGGCGGCCTCAAAGGCCAACAGACCGGTACCGCCAAAGGCGTCCAACACCGACCAACCTTGAAGGTCCTGCCCGACCATGGAGAAGAGCGCCTCACGGACTCTCCCCGAGGTGGGGCGGACGTGGTCGCCGATCGTGCCGGGCACCGCCCTACCTCGAGCTACGCCGCCTGTAATTCGAATCATCGCCTCAACCGGCCCCACCGGCGCGTGTAGCGGGCTTGAGCGTCCAGGTGCAGCGGGTGTCGTGGCAGCCGCATTGATCCAGCACGCTGAAACAAGGTTGGACCTCACAGCTCCCCATGAGCCCCTCCGCTGCTGGGCGGCTGAGGCAGATCTCCTGGGAGCAGCCCGCCCTGACACAGTCCGCGTCGGTGGCACATTCTCCTGCCACCTCCGCACCCTCGACTCGCCGACGACAGCCTTCGTAGAGGTCCGCGGATCGGCGGCCCTCCGCGGTCGCCGCCGAAGTGCCCTCGGCCGCCGCCACCTCTCCTTCCCGCGCAGCGGACGAATGAGCCGAGGCCGCCTCCGGCTCTCCTCTCGGCCGAGCCCCTCCGCAGCTCAACAGGAGGGCCGCAGTACCACCGAAGGCGATCAAGCCCCAGGCCCACCTTCGGGCGTGAAAGTCCAAATTTGGTCCCTGGACCATCTCCACCTCGCCGTCCTCTCATAGCGACCCCACCTGCTGCGACAAGGTGGAACTCTCTACACCCTCCGGACAATCAGGCCGGACCGCGAGATGATCCCGAACGAACCCCCACATGGACTACAGCATTCCCGCCCGAGCGGCGATGTCGGGATGTGGATCCTTGAACGAGAAGGGCCCGCACATTAGGGGGGCGACCCGTCCGAACCGGGCCCATCAACGGGCCCAGGGCAACGCGCGCAGGCCCATCTGCGCGACCGGGCCCCGCGGGAAGAGAGCCGGAAGAAGCCATGACACGTTGGAAGCGGATCCTGCTCCTCGCTGCCCCCTTGGTTGGAGCCGCGACCCTGGCGGCGAGCCTGACCGGTAGCGGTCACGCATCGAAGCCCGAGACCGAGGTCGCGGTCATCGCGGCTGATGACGTCCCCCACGACCCTCGGGTCCCGGAGGCCTTCTCCTGGATCGAAGATGACGACCAGACCTTCCCCCAGGGTGTGCACTGGCTCTTGCCTCCCCCCAACGGGGATCGTGTCGCCTATGGAGCTGTCAGTGACGAACGGCTAGAGCAGCCGATCAACTACTCCCACAAGCTCCACGCCGGCACCCTGGGAATCGACTGCCAATATTGCCACTTCGTGGCCAGAAAATCGATTCACGCAGGCGTGCCTCCGACGCAGACCTGCATGAACTGCCACGCCTACGTGAAGTCCGAGGGGCGGCCCGAACCCGGCCGTACGGAGCTCGAGAAGCTGGAGAAGTACTACGCCTCCGGTGAGCCGATCCCTTGGGTGAAGGTCCACGACCTCCCCGACTTCGTGTATTTCAGCCACAAGCGCCACGTTCAGGGCGGTCTGCAGTGCCAGGAGTGCCATGGCCAGGTGCAGACCGACATGACCACGGCCTACCGTGTCGGCCAGCTGACGATGGGATGGTGTCTGGACTGCCACAAGTCCCACCCGAACGTCGACAAGAACTATGGTGCCCAGGCCGAGCTGCGGCGAGCCGAGCTCAAGGACTGCTGGACCTGCCACAAGTGACGGAGTTCGGAGCGTTCCCATGTCCAATTTGAATCGGCGCGACTTCCTCAAGGCGGCAGGTGTATCCGGCGCCGCCGTGGCGGCCGCGGGCTGCACTGACCTCCCCGGTCCCCTCTCTTGGGACCCGCGGGTGCCAATCGAAAACGTCCTCCCCTATGTTGCGCTCCCAGACCAGATCATCCCTGGTCTGTCCACTTGGTTTGCCACCAAGTGTAACGAGTGCCCGGCGGGCTGCGGTGTCCTCGCGAGAAATCGTGAAGGCCGCGTGGTAAAGCTGGAGGGTAACCCCGAGCACCCGACCAACCTCGGAAAGCTGTGCAGCCGAGGACAGGCGGGTCTGCAGGCGACCTACAGCCCCGACCGCTACACCGGCCCGATGGTGGCCGGCGCTAAGGTCGCCGAGGCTGACGCCACCGCCGCGGTCGTCACGGCCATTCAGGCCGCGCAGGCTGGCGGCAAGAAGGTCGCTTGGCTGGGCAAGTACCGCACGGGCACTCTCGCGGCGCTGCTGCGGCAGTTCGCTGGGGCGGTCGGCGGGACGACGGTGCTCTGGGAGCCTCTTGGTCGCGAGAGCCTTCGCAGCGCCGGTCGCGCCGCATTCGGGATGGACGCCATCCCTTCGTTCAAGCTCGACGATGCGCACACCATCGTCTCCTTCGGCGCTGACTTCCTCGGGACCTGGGGGGAGACCATCTCCCTCACCCGTGGCTACGCCAACAGCCGCGACCCCAGCCACGGCGGCTTCGTCTCTCGCCTGGTCTGCGTTGAGCCGCGCGTCGGAACCACCGCCGCCATGTCCGACCTTCACCTCGCGGCCATCCCCGGCGCGGAGGTCGCGGTCGCCCTGGCGCTGGCTTCGCTGGTCGCGACGGCGCGCAGCTACTCCGGTCCTGCGGCGGGTCTGGTGGCCGGGCTCGACGCCGCGGCGCTGGCGAGCCAGGCGGGCGTGGACATCGGGAAACTTCAGCAGACGGCCGCCTGGATGGCCGAGGCCTCGAGCGTAGTCCTACCGAGCGGCACCGCGACCTCCTCGGCGGCCAGCGCGCTTGACACCGCGGTCCTGTTGCTCAATGAGGTGGCCGGGAACATCGGCACCACCGTGGTCTTCGGCAATCACCCGAACACGGAGGGATTCAGCACCTTCGCGGACGTCAAGGCGCTCCTCGACGACTGCAAGGCGGGTAACGTCGGGGTCCTCTTCCTCGACGAGCTCGACATTGTGCACGGCACCCCCGTAGACGCTGGCGCTCGCGAAGCCCTGGCGTCGGTCGGACAGCTGGTGGTCTTCACCAACGAGCCTTCCGACTCCCTCAACCCTAAGGCCATCGTGCTCCCGCCCGGGACCACCCTCGAGACGTGGGGAGACGGCGAGGAGATCTTCGGCCGGTACACGCTCCAGCAGCCCACGATGAAGCCGATCCACCAGACTCGCTCGGTGGGCGACACGCTCCTGGCGGTCGCGAAGGGCCTCGGTCTTCAGGCCGCCCCCGAGGCTGTGGTGGCCCCCGTGACCGCCCCGACTTCCACAACGTCCACCCAGTCCGCCGATGGCTCGAGCGCGGCGGCCGCGGCTCCGCCCCCTGCGCCGGTCGGGCCGCGGCTCGACGCGGCGACCTTCCACGACTACCTCGCGGCCCGCTGGGTGAGCGAGATCTGGACCAAAGCGGGGAGCTCGGCCACGCCCCAGGCGTTCTGGACGTCCAGCTTGCAGAAGGGAGGCTTCTTCCAAGAGCGGCCGGGCACCGGAGCGACCTTCCAGCTCGGGGCTGCCCCCTCCTCCGCCTCGGTCACGCCCGACGGCGCCGGGGTGGTGGTGGCGCTCTTCCCTCACCCGTTCATCTACGACGGTCGCCACGCGAACAAGCCTTGGGCCCAGGAGATCCCCGAGCCCTTGAGCTCTTTCACCTGGGGCACCTGGGTGGAGATCCACCCGGAGACGGCCGAGAAGCTTGGCCTGAGCAAGGACGACGGGGTCACCGTCCAGACGGCTCAGGGAGAGATCGAGGTCGGATGGTTCGCCTACCCGGGGATCCGAAAGGACGTCATCGGGCTGGTCATGGGCAATGGGCACGAGGCGTCGGGGCGATACACGCGCTTCGGCAAGAACCCGCTGCGCCTGATCCCCACAGTCGTGGACAGCGCTTCGGGCGCCCTCTCGTACGTCTCCACGCGCGGCGAGGTCAAGCGCTCTGGCAAGCCGAGTGCGCTTCACCCTTACCTCGGGTCCTTCACGATGGAGGGGCGTGGTATCAACTACGTGGTCTCCAAGGATGATCTCGGGAAGGGCGACAAGCCGGCGAGCATCGTCCCGATTCATGAAGTGCCGGTGGACGAGCGGCTGATCAAGGCGAAGCTCACGGACATGTACCCGGAGCCAGACCACCCGACGTACCGCTTCGCGATGGCCTTCGATCTGAATCGATGTACCGGCTGTGGTGCCTGTGAAGCCGCTTGTTACGCCGAGAACAACCTCGCCGTGGTGGGCCCTGAGCAGATCAAGAAGTCCCGGCACATGGGTTGGATTCGCCTCTCTCGGTACTGGGAGGGCGGCGACGATCACCCCGATGTCCGCTTCCAGCCCACGATGTGCCAGCACTGTAGTCACGCTCCCTGTGAAGGTGTGTGTCCGGTCCTCGCGACCTACCACAACCTCGACGGGCTGAACGCGATGATCTACAACCGCTGCGTGGGCACGCGCTACTGCGGAAACAACTGCCCGTACACGGCGCGGCGCTTCAACTACCACAGCTTCAAGTGGCCCGAGTCCTTCAACCTGATGCTCAACCCGGATGTCAGCACCCGGGAGATGGGCGTGATGGAGAAGTGCACCTTCTGTGTCCAACGCCTCCGCGAGGCCAAGGACACCTATCGGGACCGCGACCACGCGGTGGTTCCGAACGAGGCGCTCCGTCGGATCACGGCCTGCGCGCAAGCCTGCCCGGCCGACGCGATCACCTTCGGTAACGTCAAGGACGGCGAGGGTGAGGTTCACCACAAGTTCCAGGACGAGCGCGCCTACACGATGCTGGGCGAGCTCAACACGAAGCCGGGCGTCCGGTACCTGGCCCGCATCCATCACAACCCGAGCAAGCTTCATCACGGGGGAGGGCACGGCGGCGACGCTGAACACTCCGCCCCCGCCGGCGAAGCCCACGGTCACAAGGCAGAGTAGGAGCGCACCGTGAAAGGCCTGACCTACGGCGCAGTCACACGTGACATCCTGCGCCCTCTCTTCAAGCCCTCGATGGCCTATTGGAGCCTGATGGGGCTGTGCGTCGCGGCCCTGGGCTGGGGCGGCTTCTGCTGGTTGTACCAGCTCACCTACGGTCTGGGAACCGCGGGCTACGCCCCTCCGGTCTTCTGGGGCGTCTACATCACGACCTTCGTGTTCTGGATCGGCATCGGCCACGCTGGCACCCTGATCTCCGCGATCCTCTTCCTCTTCCGGTCGAAGTGGCGAACGGGCATCTACCGTGCGGCGGAGGCCTCTACGATCTTCGGCGTCATGACCGCCGCCCTCTTTCCGGCCATCCACGTCGGGCGAGCTTGGAACGCCTACTGGCTGTTCCCGTACCCCAACCAGCGGCAGCTCTGGCAGAACTTCAAGTCGCCGCTGATGTGGGACGTGTTCGCGGTCTCGACGTACTTCACCGTGTCCACCATCTTCTTCTACATCGGCCTCGTCCCTGACATCGCTGCGATTCGGGACCGCACCAAGGGTGCGATTCATGAGGTCTACAAGGCCCTCGCGATCGGCTGGCGTGGCACGGATCGGCAGTGGCGCCACTACATGGCGGCCTACGGCTTCTTCGCGGCTTTCGCGACCCCGCTGGTGTTGTCGGTGCACTCGGTGGTGTCCTGGGACTTCGCGATGGCACAGACCGCCGGTTGGCACTCCACGCTGTTCCCTCCCTACTTCGTCGGCGGTGCCATCTTCTCCGGCTGCGCGATGGTCATCACCATCCTGCTCCCCCTGTCCAAGCTGTTCAGCCTCGAGAAGTACATCAACCTCTGGCACTTCGAGCACCTGGCCAAGATGTGCCTCCTCACCGGCGGCATCCTCACCTACGCCTACGGGATGGAGCACTACGTCGCCTACTACTCGGACAACAAGTACGAGTGGGACATCTTCGTGTACCGCATCACCGGAGACTATTGGTGGGTGTTCTGGATGATGGCGGCGTGCAACTGCATCATCCCGCTCGTGTGGTGGTTCAAGAAGATGCGGACCAACTACGTGGCGCTGTTCGTCGTCTCGATTGTCATCAACATCGGCATGTGGTTCGAGCGATTCAACATCATCGCGAGCTCCCTGGCCCACCAGTTCGACCCCAACTCCTGGACCTACTACACCCCGACTTGGGTGGAGATCGGAATCCTCATCGGGAGCTTCGGCTGGTTCTTCTTCTGGTTCACGGCCTTCTGCAAGGTGCTCCCCGCGGTCGCCATCGCGGAGATCAAGGAGCTCGTTCGTCCCCCGCTCAAGAGCGATGAGGTGGCGGCATGATCCCGAACCCCTTCGGTCCCCCTCCGGGCCCCACCCCAGGCTCCCTCAAGAGCGTCTTTCCTGAGCTCGACTGCCTCATCGAGGCCATCGATCTCCTGAAGAAGGCGGGCTTCCACAAGAACCTGGTGGTGACCTCTCCCCTCCCCCGACACGAGATCGAGGAGCAGCTCTACGAGGGCCGCCCGAGCCCGATCCGGTGGTTCACGATGTGTGGCGCGCTGTTCGGGGGGACGTCTGGCTTCCTCACGGCCTCGTTGACCCACCTTAATTGGCCGATGATCATCCCAGCGGGAAAGCCGCTGGTGTCCATCCCGGCCTTCATCGTGATCACCTTCGAGGCCACGATCATGATGGGTTGCCTCTTCACGCTGATCGGAATGATCATCATGTGTGGGCTGCCGGCCAACAACCTCCAGTACGAGGTCACCGACCCCCGGTTCAGCGACGATGTGTTCGGGCTGGTGGTCAATGGTCTCTCTCCCGCCGACGCCGCCAAGGTCCGGTCCATCCTTCACTCCGCCGGCGCCTCCGAAGTGACCGGCATGGAGGCGGCTCATGCGTAAGAAGCGTGTGCTGCTCGGCGTCGTCGCGGGGCTGCTGGCCTCCGGTGCGGCCTCAGCCTTGCCCTGGGACATCGACATGGTCGATTCCTACTTCTTCAAGGCCTACGAGTGGGTCATGATGACCCTCCCGGAAGGCGTCGTCTCGCAGAACCGCTACGTTCAGCAGTACGACATCGCCACCCCGGAAGGGCAGGCGCTCACCAACCCGCTGCCCGATGACGCCGCGACCCAAGCCAAGGGGCAGGTGCTGTACAACGTGTACTGCACGCCTTGCCACGGCGCGACCGGGGCGGGCGAGGGCACGGTGATGGACAACACGGAGGGGAAGAAGCGCTTCCCGATCCCGGTCATCAACGTCCTGTCCGGCCCGAACGCCCGCGTCTCTCGGCAGACAGACGGTCATGTCTACCTGACCATCCGCAACGGCAGCCGGTCCAAGATCATGCCGGCTTATGACGCGGCGATGGATGACGAGGAGATGTGGGCGATCGTCCACTACGTCCGCACCTTGAACGGCGCTGCGTACCAGGCGCCGACGCCCGCGGTCACCACTCCGCCGGCGGGGAACTGAGCCATGGGAAACCACGCACCCGACACCAGCTCCATCATCGCGACCACCCCGCGTCCGATGCCCGCCGCAGCGAAGTTCGGCGGCATCGCCCTCGTCGTCATCGGCGTGTTGTCCGCCGCGTACGGGTTCATGACGCACCCCGACCGAGAGCGCGGGGCCTTCATCGTGAACTTCCTCTACTTTGGTGGCATTGCGCAGGGCGGCTTCATGCTGGCCTGCATCAGCGCGATCACCAAGGGACGGTGGCCCCGGCCGCTCAAGCGGATGGCGGAGGCCTTCGGCCTCTTCCTCATCCCGATGTACATCCTGCTCATCGTGTTCCTGCTCGGAGGGGGCCTCAACGCCTACGAGTGGTTCCACTGGACCGAAGCCGAGGCGCCGCCGCACAAGGCGATCTACCTCAACCCCACCTTCTTCGTCGCACGACAGGTGGTCGGCATCGGCCTCCTGCTGGTCCTCGATCTGCTGTTCATTCGCGCTAGCCTCCGGTCCGACCTTGGGTACGCCGCGGCCCGCCTCGGTGACAAGGCTCCGGCTTGGTGGGGTCGCCTGACGGCCGGCTGGCAGGGTGAAGCGGCCGAGATCGCGGCTTCCACTGAACGACAGGCCCGTCTCGCGCCGGCCGTGGCCGTGACCTACGCGCTCGTGTGGTCGATGGTGGCCATCGACATCTCGATGAGCCTGACTCCGCACTGGTACGCGAACATGTTCCCAGCCTGGTACTTCATGAGCTGCATCTGGAGCGGCCTCGTGTACCTGGGCATGTTCTCCACCATCCTCCGCAAGTGGATGGGGGCGACGAAGCTGCTCACCCCGAACGTGTACCATGACCTCGGCAAGCTCACCTTCGGCATGACGATGTTCTGGGCCTACACCCTCTTCGCTCAGTACCTGCCCATCTGGTACGGCAACATGACCGAAGAGATCGGCTTCATCCTGCTTCGCACCGAGCTGCAGCCCTGGGCGACCCTCTCGAAGGTCGTCATCATGCTCTGCTTCCTGGTGCCCTGGACGATGCTGCTCTCGCGCGGCCTGAAGAAGAGCCCGCCGGCCTACCTGCTCGTCACCTTCATCATCGCGACGGGCATCTGGCTGGAGCGCTTCCTCGTGGTGATGCCGGCTGTCTGGAAGGAGGAGACCCTCCCCCTCGGCATCGGCGAGATCGGGATGACCCTCGGCTTCCTTGGGGCCTTTATCCTCGTGGTGGTCGGCTTCCTGAGCAAGGTCCCGCCCATCGTGGTGAGCGACCCCTTCCTCGCCCCGGATCCGGACCATGTGCATGTGCTGCCCTCGAGCCAGGCCCATCGCGGCCACTGACGAGCCAGCACCGCTGAGCGCATCCGCTCAGTGAAGGGAGGGCCCGGCACACCATCGGTGGCCGGGCCCTCTTCGTTTTGGCCACCCCACCCTGGCCTAGCTCGCCATGACCTCCTGCGACCGACGGAGGCCCTCGCGATATTCGGCGCCGCCGGGCACGAGCTCAAGGGCCTTCAGGAAGCAGGTGACGGCCTCACGCCGGTCCTTGCGCATGATCGCCATCTCACCCTTTCGGGCGAGCAGCTCCGCGGACTGGACGATCATGAAGCCCTCGATGATCTTCTTTCGGTACTCCCGCCGAGAGTTGTCGTCCTTCAGCACCGCGTGCGCCTCTCGCACCCGCTTCGAGATGTGCTGGAGGTCTGCCGCAAGCTCCGGCGTCAGATCATGGAAGCTCGAAGGGTTGAACTCCGTGTCGAGCTTCTTGAAGCCGGCTTCGACCTCCTCTGGGGTCGAGATCCAGTGGACCTCAAGGGCGTCGAAGTGCGTGGCCTTGTTCAGCTGGGCCTTCTTGCGCTGGATGAGCAACCCCACCTCGGCCAGGTAGCGCTGCACGTCCTGACGTGCGTCGTAGACGAGGAAGCCGAGCTCGTTCATGACCCATACCATCGAGGCGGTCTGGTTTCGGGACATCGGCGACACGCTGAACAGCTCGCGAAGTCGCCAAGCGGTGCTCTGAAGCACCTCCAGGAACTTCTTCTCCACCGGCTGCATACGAATGTCGTCCAGGATCGGCTTCACATCCGGCGCGACGTAGACGTAGGAGTCGAGGTTCGGCTTGTGGGCGTTGACCAGCACTTCCGACCGGAACTCGGCCGCGCGCTGCAGGAGGGCACGAAACAGGAGCGAGGGCACCTTCAGCGGGGGCGGGAGGAACTGCTCGGTGTGCTGTTCAAGCGGGTGGAAGGTCCAGCTCCCCTCCTTTTCGGCCATCACGCGCTGCAAGAGGAACTCGACCTGCTTGCCCAACACCATGATGAGCTGAGTGAAGGTGAGGACGTTCATCTGGATGAAGGCCTCCCCCTGGCGAATGCCGTGCAGCTTCATCAGCTCGAGGCTCTCGCTCAGCTGCTCCTGGGTGATCTGGTTTGCCTTGAGCAGCAGGACCCCCAAGACCTCGGCCTCCTGCACCGGATCCGTGCGCCAGGCGACCGGTCCGCCCTTGTCCCAAAAGCCGTACCGAACCCGCCCGTCGGCCGTGTGGATCGTGAACAGGCCCCCGACGCGCTCCACCGCGAGCTGGACGATGGCGTCGCGAAAGCTCCGATCGCCCAGCTTCCCCTCCAGAGCCGGCGCCACCCCTTGGAGGTCTGGGACGGCGAAGCCCCTCCCCCGGCGTTCAGGCGACGACGCGCTGCGGGCGGGCGCTGTCTCACCCTCGGCGCCTCCCCTCCGGCCGACACCCCCACCGGTCGCGAGCTCGGCCTCGAGGGCCACGATCCGCGCCTCGGCTTCGGCGAGCCGCCGCGCGAGGTCAGCCGTTTTCGTCGGCAGGACGAGCGCGCCAGTGTCGAGCAGATGAACTCGGATGAGCTCGATCGCCTCGGGCAGCCGCTTCAAGGCGGCACCTTCAGCCTCGAGCTCCGGGAGGCGGAGCGCCACGCTGCCGTCCGCGCCCCGGTGGACCACTTGGGCGCTGATCGGCCCGACCCGGCCGATCACCGGCACGACGAAGTCCAGCTTGACCTCGGGCGCGAGCTCGCCGTCCACGGTGCCTGCCGGCAGGAGCACCGCCCCCGCGGCGAGCGAGCCGTTCAAGTCCTCCAAGAATGCGGCGAGGTCAGTCCAGGTCCGCGTCGCGCGACGTACAGCCATCCGGGCTCCCAATGCGTAGGCGATGGTATCGGAGCTCGACTCTCCCGCACAGCCCCCCCCACAGGATGGAGGCTGTCCCTCTTCTGTCACCTCCGCTGGCCTCGTCTCCGACCGGGCGAGCAGGTTAGCCAAGCCGCCGTCCCCTCCGCTCCACCGCCAGTCGGCGAGGCACCTGCGCCCTGCCCGCGACGGACTGGCGCATCCTCCCTCGGAGTACACCATGGCCGGCAGCTACGAAACTTCGGAATTCCGCAACGGCATCAAGGTCGAGATCGACGGCGCTCCGTTCTCGATGATCTACTTCCAGTTCGTGAAGCCCGGCAAGGGGACTGCCTTCACGCGCACGAAGCTGAAGAACATGTTCAACGGCAACATCATCGAGCGGACCTACCGCACCGGTGAGCGCCTCGAGGCGGCGGACGTCGAGGAGCAGCCGATGCAGTTCCTGTACTCGGACGCCGAATTCCATCACTTCATGAACAACGAGACCTACACGCAGATCGCGATCACGAACGAGAAGCTCACTGAGGAGAGCCCCTACCTCACGGAGAACCTCGACGTCTCCGTGCTCTTCTACAAGGGCAACCCGGTCAGCATCACACTGCCGAACTTCATCGTCTCCGAGATCGTGGAGTGCGAGCCGGGCGTGCGCGGCAACACCGCCACCGGCGCCACCAAGCTGGCCAAGCTCGCCTGCGGCGCGACCGTGAAGGTCCCCCTCTTCCTGGAGTCGGGCGAGGTCATCCAGGTCGACACCCGCACGGGTGAGTACGTGACCCGAGTCAACACCAAGAAGTGATGCGATCGAGCGGGGGCGGGCCACCGCCCCCTCTCCCGGGGGCCAGGATGTCCGTCACCATCGATCTCAACGGCAAGGTGGCCATCGTCACCGGGGCCAGCCGGGGCATCGGACGCGCCGTCGCCACCGAGCTCGCCCGAGCGGGCGCTCGGGTGGTCGTGAACTACAACAAGAGCGCCGCCGAGGCCCTTCAGCTCGCTGAGGAGATCGGCGGCGTGGCCGTCCAGGCCGACGTGTCGACCGAGGCGGGCTGTCAGGCGCTCGTCGCGGCCGCCGAAGCGTTGGGTTCGGTCGACATCGTGGTCAACAACGCGGGCCAGACCCGTGACACGCTGCTGCTGCGGATGTCAGACGAGGAGTGGTCTACCACCCTCGACACCAACCTCACCGCCACCTTCCGAATGTGCCGGGCCGCGGCGCAGATCATGCTTCGCCAGCGCCGAGGCGTCATCGTGAACCTCACCAGCGTCTCTGGTATGCGTGGCAACGCCGGTCAAGCGAACTACGCCGCGAGCAAGGCTGGGATCTCCGCGATGAGCCGGTCGCTGGCCAAGGAGCTCGGGCGGCGCAACATTCGGGTCAACTGCGTGGCCCCGGGCTTCATCGACACGGACATGACCCGCTCACTGGACCCTCGGATCCTCGACGGCGTCAAGGAGATGGCCCCGCTCCGCAGGGTCGGCAGGCCCGAAGAGGTGGCCCGCGTGGTGGCCTTCCTCGCCTCAGACCTCGCCTCCTACGTCACGGGGCAGGAGTGGGTTGTAGACGGCGGGCTCGCCGTCTGAGGGGCAGCGCGGCTCAGCCGACGAGGCCCTCGAGCACGCGCACGATCTCTTCCCGACCGCCCTCGTCGAGGCGGTACTCGATGCCCATACCCTCCGCCTGACCGGGCGGCAGCGAGGCTTGATCGGCGCTCGACCAGGAGACCACCCCCGCGATGTGCAGGGGCTCCCGCAGCCCGGGGGAGCGAACCTCGATGATGCACTCGCGGCCCACGGGGAGCGGCTTCTCGGTCTTGACGAAACAACCGCCTCGGCGGAGGTTGTCGAGGTACTCGACCACCATCGCGTCAGCGCGCCGATAGGCGAGCTTGAGGCGCGCCGGCTTCCGGCGGGCGGACCGGTCACCGGAGGGGGGGCGGCGACGGAGGCGTTGGAGGTCGGTGTCTTCGCCTTCATCGGCGAAGGGATCCGGCGTCAAGGGGCCCGGGCGGGAGGCGGCTGCGGGAGGCGGGGTCAGCGGCAGCGGCGTTGGCTCCGGCTCGAGCTCGTCCTCGGGCAGCGAGAGGGGCGCCGAGAGCGACCGATCCCAGCTCTCTTCGGCCCCGTAGCCGACCTCCTCGTCCAGGGGCATCGCGAAGGAGTCGTCACCCTCGTCATCCCCGCCGCCGATGCCGAAGGGGTCATCGCCACCGTGGGCGTAGGGGTCAGGGCCGCGGGAGGCGGGGAGGCCGACCGGCAGCGGCTCCGGGCCCTCGTCGTCCTCATCGGAGCCGTCTAGCGGAAAGGCCGGTACATCTTCGTCGAGCGGGACCAGCGCGCCGAAGTCCTCGGGTGGGTCGGCCTCCTCCCCGAAGAGCGCGTCGTCGGGCAGGGCCTCTGGCGCGTCCATCTCGGGGAGATCTTCATAGGTCGCAAAGACCGGCGCCGGGGCCTCCGCGAGGGGAGGCGGCGCGGCCGGCTGGGCCACCTGGGAGGTGGGACGATCGCCCGCCTTCTTGCCGCGGCCAAAGATCCGGTCCAAGAAGCCGATGGCGCCAAGCCCGCCCTTTGGGGCCTTCTCGGGCGCAGGCGCGGTGGCGATGGGGCTCTTTTGGGCCGCCCCGGAGGTCTCCCCTTCGACCTCGACCTGCGCCTGACCGCCGCCCTGAGCGACCTGGGCGTAGTTGCGGATCGTGACCTTCTTCCGCTCACCCGTCCCCTGCTCGGAGGAGGTGATGAACAGGATGCCATTGCTGTCGAGGCGAAACTGGACATCGACCTTCGTCTGCATCCGCGGCGCCGCCGTGAGGCCGTTCATGACGAACTCCCCGAGGAATTCGTTCTCGACGCTGAAGCGGCTCTCTCCCTGCCGCACGGTCACCTTCACCGACTCCTGGTTGTCGTGGGCGGTGGCGAAGGTGCGTGTGCCAACCGCCGGGACGTGGCTGTTTCGGGTGATCACCGGCTGAAAGAGGCCGCCCGCCACGTCGATGCCGAGATCGAAGGGGGTGACGTCGAGGAGGACGGTGGCGCCGAGGTTGGAGTCCGAGAGGCTGGCCGCATGGACGGCCGCGCCAATCGCCACGACCTCTTCAGGGTGGACGGTGCGGCTCGGCTCGCGCTGGAAGAGCGAGCTGATCGCCTCCCGCACCCGGGGCATCCGGGTCTGCCCCCCGACGAGGATGACGTCCTCGATCTGGCTGAGCTGCAGCCCGGCGTCCTGCACGGCGGCGCGGGTGACCTCGACCGTCCGCTCGATGAGGTCCTTGACCAGCGACTCCAGGGTGAGGCGGGACAGGGCCACCTCAAGGTTCTCTCGCTCGGTGATCTTCGGCACCAGCACGGTGGTGCGATCGGTGAAGGACAGCTCGCACTTGGCGCGCTCAGCGGCCTCCTTCAGGCGCTGGAGGCTGGTCTTGTCCTGCCGTAGGTCGACCGCGTTGTCCGACTGGAAGTGGTTGGCGAGGTAGTCCACGATGCGGAAGTCGAAGTCTTCGCCGCCCAGGTACGTGTCGCCGCTGGTGGAGAGGACCTCGTAGACCCCCTTTGACAGGTGGAGCACGCTGACGTCAAAGGTGCCGCCGCCGAGGTCGTAGACGACCACCGTGCGCTCGATCTCCTTGCGGAAGCCGTACGCGAGGGCAGCCGCGGTGGGCTCGTTCAACAGCCGCTCGCAGCGGAGGCCGGCGAGGCGGGCGGCCTCGAGGGTGGAGTTTCGCTGCTGGTGGTTGAAGTAGGCGGGGACGGTGATGACGGCCTCGTCGACCGTGTCGTGCAGCGCCTTCTCGGCGATGCCCTTCGCCACTTGCAGCACCAGCGCGCAGATCTCGACCGGGGTGTAGGTCTCCCCGCCCAACACCACCTGACAGCCACCGTCCGGCGCCGGCTGAATCGCGTAGCCGACTCGCCGCCGGGCCTCCGTCACCTCCGGGCTGTCGAAGCGTCGGCCCATGAGCCGCTTGACCGCGTAGACCGTGCGCGTGGGATCGGTGATCACGAGGTTGCGGGCGGACTGACCCACAATGTAGCGCCCATCGGGCTTCACGGAGACGCAGGAGGGCAACACCTTGTAGCCCTTGTCGTCTTCGAGGACCCGGGGCCGACCCTCCATCACGACCGCGACGGCGGTGTTGGTGGTCCCGAGGTCGATTCCGATCACCTTGCCCATGCCGCACCCATCCCCACCACAAGGCGCGCATCATAGCAACGCGGGCACCCGCGCGGACACGATTTGTCGGAACACCGGCGCCCGATCAGGCCGCGCCGCCGTCGTCTCCGCGCGCGAAGAGCGGCACCTGGGCCTCGGCGACCTCGGAGACCGGCGCGACGGGGTAATCCCCCGAGAAGCAGGCCTCACAGAACTCCCCGCGTTGTTCGCCCTCCACGAGGCGCAGCCCCTCGAGGGAGAGGTAGCCGAGGGAGTCTGCCCCCAGCCACGCGCGGATCCCCTCGACGTCCATCCGGTGGGCGATCAGCTCCTCCTTGTTGGGCGTGTCCACCCCGTAGAAGCAGGAGCCGGTCGTCGGCGGAGCGGTGATGCGGAGGTGGACCTCGGCCGCGCCGGCCTCGCGGAGCAGCTTGACGATCTTCTGGGAGGTGGTCCCGCGCACGAGGGAGTCGTCGATCACCGCCACGCGCTTCCCCTGCAGCACGCTGCGGACCGGCGCGAGCTTCAGCTTGACCCCGAGGGCGCGGATCTGCTGGGAGGGCTCGATGAAGGTCCGCCCGACATAATGGGAGCGCAGCAGGCCGAACTGAAAGGGAACACCGCTCTGCTCGGAGTAGCCGAGGGCGCCCGCAAGCCCGGAGTCGGGCACTGGGATCACGCAGTCCACGGCGGCGGGGTGCTCTACGGCGAGGCGGCGGCCGAGGGCCACTCGGGTCTCGTAGACCCCCATCCCGAAGACCACCGAGTCCGGGCGCGCGAAGTAGATGTGCTCGAACACACAGGCCCTCCGCGGCCGCTTCGGGAAGGGGTGGAGCGAGAGCAGCCCCTCCCGATCAATGATGACCATCTCGCCCGGCGCGATCTCCCGGACGTAGGTAGCCCCCATCAGCTCGAGGGCGCAGGTCTCGCTCGCGACCACGAAGGCGTCCCCGCGGGCTCCGAGCACCAGCGGCCGAAAGCCGTGGGGGTCGCGCACGGCGACGAGCTCTCGCTCGGTCAGGAGGAGGAGCGAGTAGGCCCCCTCAACCCTGTACAAGGCCTCGACGAGCCGGTTGACGAAGGTGCTCTGACGAGAGCCGGCCAGGAGATGCAGCACCACCTCGGTGTCGGAGGTCGTCGCGAAGATGCTCCCGCGGGCCTCGAGCTGGCGGCGCAAGGGGTTGGCGTTGACGAGGTTGCCGTTGTGCGCGATCGCGACCTGCCCCTCGACGTATCGGACCAGGAAGGGCTGGACGTTACGAAGGGAGCTCTCGCCCGCCGTGGAGTAGCGGACGTGGCCGATCGCGGCGCTGCCCTCCAAGGTCGCGAGGTCCGCAGCCTTGAAGACGTCGTGGACGAGCCCCATCCCGCGGTGGAGCACCATCCGTTCGCCCCCCGCCGCCGCGATCCCGGCCCCCTCCTGCCCGCGGTGCTGGAGGGCGTGGAGGCCGAGGGTGGTGAGGCGCGCGGCGTCGGGGTCGCCGTAGACGCCCACCACGCCGCACTCGTCGTGGAAGCGATCGGGGGCGCTCATCGGGCCTCTCCCTCCAGCCAACGAGGCAGCGCCTGGGACCAACCCGCACGGAGGGCCTCGATGGGGAGGTCGATCGGGCCGAGGATCAGCCGATCGCCGCCGGTCTGTCCGAGCACGAGGCCGCCGACCTCCGCCCGGCGGGCGGGATCGTAAGCGACCAGCGCCCGGCCGTGGTCCTCGCCGAAGAGGCGGCCGTCCGCGCGCCCCCCTCCCGGGAGCGCGAAGGCGCCGCCCACCCCGCCGAGGCAGAGCTCCGCGAGGGCGACGGCGAGCCCGCCATCGGAGAGGTCATGGGCCACCACGACGACGCCCTCCCGCACGAGGCGACGGAGCCGAGCGTGGAGCTCGAGCTCCGCGGCGTAGCTCACGGGCGGCGGTCGACCGGCCTCGACCCCGTGCAGGGCGGACAGGTAGGCGGAGCCGCCGAGCCAGCCTTCGCCGACCTCTCCAAGCAGGGCGACCTCGAGGCCGGCCGCGGGGAAGTGGGGCGCCAAGGCGGGCGTCGGGCCCTCGAGGAGGCCGACCATCGCCAGGCCGGGGGTGGGGAGGATCCCGCGCCCGTCCGTCTCGTTGTAAAGAGAGACGTTGCCGGACACCACCGGCACGCCGAGGGCCCTGCAGGCCTCGGCCATGCCGTCGATGCTCCGCGCGAGCTGCCACATGATCTCGGGCCGCTCTGGGTTGCCGAAATTGAGGCAATCGGTGAGGCCGATGGGCTCGGCGCCTACACAGGCGAGGTTGCGGGCCGCCTCGGCCACCTGCCCCGCCGTGCCCACGTGGGGGTCGAGCAGGACGTGGCGACCGTTACAGTCCGCCACGAAGGCGAGGTGCTTGTCGGTGCCCTTGATCCGCAGGAGCGCGGCGTCCGACCCCGGCCGAATCAGCGTGTCAGAGCCGACCTGGTGGTCGTACTGCTGCCAGATCCACCGCTTGTCACAGAGGTCGGGGCTGGAGAGGAGGGAGGTGAGCGCGGCGCCGAGATCGGCGGGCTCCGCGATCTCGGGGAGGGTCTGCCGCTCGGCCAGCCACTCGGGCACGGCCTCGGGGCGGTTGTAACGGGGGGCGGCCTCGGTGAGCGCCGGGACCGGGATCGCCGCCACCTCCTCCCCGTGCCAGGTGCAGCGCCAGACGCCGTCGTCGGTGACCCGGCCGATGACCGCGGCGACGAGGTCCCACTTCTCGAAGATCCGCTCCACCTCAGCTTCGCGGCCCACCTCGACCACCACGAGCATCCGCTCCTGGCTCTCGGAGAGGAGCAGCTCGTAGGGGGTCATCCCGCGCTCGCGCATCGGCACACGGTCGAGCTCGAGCAGCAGTCCGGCCCCGCCGCGGCCCGCCATCTCCACCGAGGAGCTCGTGAGGCCCGCAGCCCCCATGTCCTGGATGCCGATGATGCAGCCGCTGGCCATCAGCTCGAGGCAGGCCTCGAGCAGGAGCTTCTCGTAGAAGGGGTCACCCACCTGGACGGTGGGGCGCTTCTCGTCGGTGCCCTCGCCGAATTCGGCCGAGGCCATCGTCGCCCCGTGGATGCCGTCTCGCCCGGTGCGGGAGCCCACGTAGATCACCGGGTTGCCGACGCCCACGGCGGTGCCGAGGAAGATGGCGTCGGTGCGCACGAGGCCGGCGCAGAAGGCGTTGACCAGACAATTGCCGTCGTAGCTCGCGTGGAAGCGGGTCTCCCCGCCCACGGTGGGCACGCCCATGCAGTTGCCGTAGCCGCCGATCCCCGACACGACGCCACGGACGAGGCCGGCGGTGCGGGGGTGCTCCCAGCGGCCAAAACGCAGGGAGTCGAGCAGCGCGATCGGCCGGGCGCCCATCGTGAAGACGTCGCGCAGGATGCCGCCCACCCCCGTCGCCGCTCCCTGGTAGGGCTCGATGTAGGAGGGGTGGTTGTGGGACTCCATCTTGAAGACCACCGCGAGGCCGTCGCCGATGTCGACCACGCCTGCGTTCTCACCGGGGCCGATCAGCACGCGGGGCCCGGTGGTGGGCAGGCGCCCGAGGTGAGCGCGGCTCGACTTGTAGGAGCAGTGCTCCGACCACATCACCGAGAACACGCCCAGCTCGGTCCAAGTGGGCTCGCGGCCGAGCCACTCGAGCACGCGGGCGTATTCCTCGGGGGTGATGCGGTGCTCGGCCACGAGGGCCGCGGTGACGGGCGGATCCTGGGGGAGACGGACCGGGCTCATCCGAGCACCTCGCGCAGAGATTCGAAGAAGCCGCGGCCGTCCGTGCCGCCGAGGGCGGCCTCGACCACACGCTCAGGGTGAGGCATCAAGCCCACGACGTTTCCCGCCGCGTTGCAGACCCCGGCGATGTCGCGGGCGGCGCCGTTGGGGGCACCTCCTGCGTAGCGGAAGAGCACCTGCCCCTCCCCCTCGATGCGGTCGAGGGTGTCGGCCTCCGCCGTGTAGTTGCCGTCCATATGGGCGATCGGCACCCGCAGGGCGCGGTCGCGATCCAGGCGAGCGGTGAAGGGGGTTGACCGCCCTTCGACCTGCAGGAGCACATCGCGGCAGAGGAAGCGGAGGCCCGCGTTCTGCAGCAGCGCGCCAGGCAGCAGCCCCGCCTCGGTGAGGATCTGGAAGCCGTTGCAGATGCCCAGCACGGGCCCGCCCCGCGCGGCGAAGCGCGCGACCTCCGTCATCACCGGCGAGAAGCGGGCGAGCGCCCCGCAGCGGAGGTAGTCGCCGTAGGAGAAGCCACCCGGGAGCATCACGGCGTCCACCGCCCCGAGGCTCGTCTCTTTGTGCCAGACCGCCCGCGCCCGGAGCCCATCGAAGAGCTCGACCGCGTGACGGAGATCGGCGTCGCAGTTCGAGCCCGGGAAGGTGATGACCGCGACCACCCTCTCGCCGCTCATCCGAGCCCCGGAGGCGCCGCTCATGGCATCTCCACCCTGAAGTCTTCGATCACGAGGTTAGCAAGGAGCTTCTTGCACATCTCCTCGATTCGCTCGCGAGGCGTGCCGTCGGCGACGACCAGCTCGATCGAGCGACCGAGGCGCACCCCCTCCACCTCGGGGAAGCCGAGCTGGTGCAGCCCATGGGAGACGGCCTTACCCGCCGGATCGAGCACACCGGGCTTGAGGTGGACGAGGACCCGGACCTTCATTTCCCACCCCCGTCCACGGCGCGATCGCCGACGTTCCCGCCGAAGACGCGGGTGAAGAGCTCGCGGTAGGTGTCGCCGAGGTCGCCGAGGTCGCGGCGGAACACGTCCTTGTCGAGCTTCCGGTTGGTGCCCTTCTCCCAGAGGCGCGAGCCGTCCGGGGTGATCTCGTCGGCGAGCAGGAGCTGATTGCCCCGGTAGCGCCCGAGCTCGATCTTGAAGTCGACCAGCATCACGCCGAGCTCGTCCCAGAAGCGCTGCAGCTCTGCGTTGACGACGAGGGCAGCGTGGCGGAGGTAGGCGAGCTCCCACTCCTTCGCCCAGCCGAAGAGCAGGGCGTGCTCGTCGGCGATGTGGGGGTCGTGCAGCTCGTCGGACTTGTAGAAAAACTCCACCATCGGGCGGGGGAGCCGCTCCCCCTCCGGGCGCCCGAGGCGCTTCGCCAGGGAGCCCGCCATCACGTTGCGGACGACCACCTCCACGGGGATGATCTCCACCTTTCGACACAGGTGATCGCGGGGCGACATCACCTCCACGAGGTGGTGCGGCACGCCGGCGGCGGCCATCCGCTCGAAGAGGTGCGCCGAGATCCGCGCGTTCACCTCACCCTTGTCCCGGATGCTCGCCCGCTTCGCCCCGTCAAAGGCGGTGGCGTCGTCCTTGAAGTGGATCCAGACGAGATCTGGGTTGGAGGTTGCGAAGACCTGCTTCGCCTTGCCCTCGTGGAGCAAGACGCCGCGTGTAAGCTGGGTTCTGGCCGACTGCGTCATGGGACCTCTCGACCGCCCGCTCGGGCGGAGCGCAGACTATTCCGGCGCCCGCCCCGCGGGGAGCTTTGTCACAGGCTCGCCCCGAGGGCTTGTCCGCTTTTCGTCATGGCGGGTGGTACGGCCGGTTTGGCAGGTCTATACAAGGTGAACCTTTGGAGGTCCCTATGGCTCGTTTCGCTTCGCTCTCCCTCCTCGCGCTCCTCACCGCCTGCGGCGACAAGGACGATGACACAGCCGCCGAGGCCGTCGCAGAGGCCGGCACTTGGGAGGCCGAGGCCGGGGGTGACGACCCCGAGGCTGGCGCGACCCCCTTTCAGATCGGCGAGCACCAGTTTGAGAGCCAGGCCGAGTTCGTGCACGCAGGCCTCCGCTGCGGCGTGGAGCCCTCCGACGACACCGTCAAGGGCATGGAGGCCGAGTTCGAGTACGACCGCAACCACATGAGCACGCACCACGCGGCCGTCACCGGCGGCACGATCCCCGTGTACTTCCACGTGATCAACAAGGGAAGCGGCGTGTCGAACGGCGACATCACCGACACCGCCATCTCCGATCAGATCAACGTCTTGAACGCGGCCTACGCCTCCACCGGCTGGACCTTCGTGCTCGCGGCCACCGATCGGACCACGAACAGCACCTGGTACAACGGCTGCGCGACCACCTCGACCGAGACGTCGATGAAGAACGCGCTCCGTCAGGGCACGGCTGACGACCTCAACCTCTACAGCTGCAACCCGTCGGGCGGCCTCCTCGGCTGGGCCACCTTCCCCTCGAGCTACGCCTCGAGCCCGAAGTACGACGGCGTCGTGATCCTCTACTCCAGCGTCCCCGGCGGCTCCGCGGCCCCCTACAACCTCGGAGACACGGCCACCCACGAGATCGGCCACTGGATGGGGCTCTACCACACCTTCCAGGGCGGCTGCGCGAAGAACGCGAGCACCGGCGGCGACCTCGTCTCCGACACCCCGGCCGAGAAGAGCGCCGCCTACGGCTGCCCGACGGGGCGCAACAGCTGCGCCTCGATCACCGGCGACGATCCGATCAACAATTTCATGGACTACACCGACGACTCCTGCATGAACACCTTCTCGTCGGTGCAGGACACGCGCATGGACTCCCAGTTCTCGACCTACCGCTACGGGAAGTAGCGCCCCGCGCCCTCCGCCGGCCATCACCGGCGGAGGCCACCCCCGCGAAGAGCGCACCGTGTCCGAGACCATCCTCCTCACCGGCGCGACCGGCCATGTCGGCGGTGCCCTGCTGCCGCGCCTCCTCGCGCGACCGGCGACCCGCGTGGTCGTCCTGGTCCGTGCGCGCGACGCGGCCCACCTCGACGCGCGGCGGAAGAGGCTGGCGGCCGGCCTCGGAGCGGCGGCGGAGCGGCTCGAGGCGGTGGCCGGGGACGTCTCGGCGCCCGGCCTCGGCCTCCACCCCGCGGATCGTGCGGCCCTGATCCCCGAGCTCACGGCCATCCTGCACTGCGCCGCCTCCGTCCGCTTCGACATGGACGCGGAGACCGCCGCCGCCGAGAACATCGAGGCCACGCGCTCGATGCTCGCCCTCGCCGCCGAGGCCGCCGAGCGGGGCCGCCTCGAGCGTTACGATCAAGTGAGCACCGCCTACGTCGCCGGCGACCGGGTCGGTCGGGTCTACGAGCACGAGCGCTTCGTCGGCCAGGGATTCCGCAACCGCTACGAGTGGTCCAAGTGTGAGGCGGAGGGCCTCGTCGAGGAGGCCCAGGCCCGCGGGCTGCCCACCGCCATCCACCGCCCGAGCATCATCGTCGGCGACTCCACCACCGGGGCCACCGAGTCCTTCAACGTCATCTACTGGCCTCTCCGCCTCTACCTCTCCGGCTGGTGGCGGCTCTTCCCCGGCAGCCCACACTGCCGCGTCGACATCGTGCCGGTCGACTTCGTCGCCGAGGCCCTCGACCGCTTGCAGGCCGATCCCGGGACGGTCGGCGGGCGCTTCCACCTCGCCGTGGGGGACGGCGCCCCGACGGTCGAAGAGATGGTGGGCTGGATCCGCGCCGCGACCGGCTCAGGGGCCATCCGCTACGTCGAGCAAGGCAACTACAAGCGGTACTTTCGGCCGCTGCTGAAGCCGCTGTTCATGACGAAACGAGGCGCGGCCATCCGCAGGGGTGGCGACGCCTTCATGCCCTACTTCGTCCAGAACCCCCTCTTCGACACCACCGAGGCCGCGGCGGCGCTGCCCGGGCTCCCGCCGCCGCGAGTGCGCGACTACATAGAGCGGGTGGTCTCTTTCGCGGTAGCGAGAGACTTCGGCCGCGCGCCTCGCTGAGCCGGCGGGGGCCCGCTCACTCCACCCGCAGCACGGTCATCATGCCGCCGTGCTCGTGCGGGAGGATGTGGCAGTGGAGCATCCAGTCGCCCGGGTTGTCGGCGACCAGCCGGAGGCGCAGGGTCTGGTATAGACCGAGGTCAACGGTGTCCTCGACGGTGCGGTGGGTGGGGGCCACGCCGTCCACGGAGAGCACCTCGAAGGACATGCCGTGCAGGTGAAAGGGATGGGTGGAGGCCGACAGGTTCCGAACCTCGATCACCTGCTCTGCGCCGTACGGGGCGGACTGAACAGTAACATCCGGGTACTGTTCACCGTTTATCATCCAGGTGTCGCTGTGGAGCTCTCCCTGGAAGGTGTAGAGCAGATCGGTGCGGCCGGGATCGGGCGTGGGGGCTTCGCCCGAGTAGGGCAGCGGCAGCGGCGCACCGGGGCTGCTGGTGCCGGTGACCACCACGTCGAGGCGGGCCTCGGCCTCGCCGTACCCGGCGCCCCCCGCGAGGCTCCAGGGCCGATCCTCCATTCGGAAGCCCGAGCCACCCGCCACGATCTCAAACTCTCCCCGATCTCCGGCGCCGAGCACCACCTGATCGGGGGCCTCCGCGGCCGGCAGCAGGCCCTGATCGCCGCCGATCCAGCGCTGATCGGCCCAGTGCAGCGCGAGGTAGCCCGCGTTGCTCACGTTGAGGATCCGGAGGCGCGCCCCCTCGGCGGCGTCGAGGTCCAGGCGGGGCCGGACCGCGCCGTTCACCGTCCACAGGCCTTCTGCGCCGTGAGCGCCGTGTACATAGGCGTCCGTCGGGTCGTCCCCGGTGTCGTCGCTCCCCTCCCCTCCCCCGCCTTCTCCCTCGCCTTCTCCCCCGACTTCTCCCTCCGCTTCGGGCCAGTCGTCGAAGACCAACACGAGGTCGCGATCGGCGGCAGGCTCGGCCGGGTCTTCGACGATGAAGGCGCCGTAGAGCCCGAGGTCGACCTGGTGCGCCGGATCGAAGTGCGGGTGGTACCAGAAGGTGCCCGGCCGATCGACCACGAACCGGTAGCCGCGGCTGGTGCCGGGGGCGACGGGCTCCGCCATCCAGGTGACCCCGTCCTCCGACCAGGGGACTTGGAGGCCGTGCCAGTGCAGCGTCGTCTCGACGTCCAGCTCGTTCACGAGCTCGACCAGCACGGTGTCTCCCACACGGGCGCGCAGGGTTGGACCCGGAGAGAGGCCGTTGTAGGCGTAGCCCTCCACCGTGCGGACCTCGCCGGTCTGCCAGTCGGTGAGGGTGTGGGTCGCCGCCGCGGCGCGGAGCAGGAAGTGGACCACCCCCTCCGCATCGTCGATGTCGGCGGCCTCCTCGATGATCGGCAGGCTGGGCTGCTCCCCGGCCCCCTCCGCGCTCCAGGGCTCGACCCCTGACCCCTCCCGCGAGATGGACGCGGCGGCGTGCGGGCCCGCTTCGGGCGCCGGCCGACAGCCTACGAGCCCGAGGACCAGCGGGAGGCCCAGGCGCGGGAGAGGGAGAGGGAGAAGGAGAAGGAGGCTCATGGTCCGATCTCCAGCGTCTCTCGCGCCATCACCGACTCGGTCAGGGCCCAGCCGCGCTCCGCCGCGAGCTCCAGGGGGTAGGCGCGGTGGACGAGCACCGCCTCTACGACTGGGTGCTCACAGGTCGCGGCGAAGCGGTGAACGGTGGTCCAGGACTGCCCGGCCGGCAAGCGGTTGTCGCTCACCACGTCCACCGCTCGGAAGTGGGGCACGTTGCGGGCGCCATCGGGGCCGACCAGCACCCGAGAGTAGGCGAAGCCGGGGGCGCCCGACCACGCCCGCGCGGGGTCGCCGTCCTCGGGGAGCCCCCCGTCCGCTTCGACGCGGACGGCCCGATCCCCCTCCGGCAGCGGCGCGCTGAGGCTCACCCTCCCCTCCGAGTCGACCGCGGTGATCTCCGATTCGCCCGCCAACACCTCGATCGGCATTCCCTTGGCGATCGTGTCGAAGCGGCCGTCTCCGAAGGGGCCGGGGCCGGTGTAGTCGAGCCAGTCGCCCGTCTCGCGCAAGACTCGGACACGGTCGCCCACCAGGGCTCCCGGCCAGCGTGACCAGTCTTCCCCCGCCGCCTGCTCATCGAGCGCGCCGCCGACGTCGGAGATCACGTCACCCCCCATGCTCTCGAGCATGTCCCCGTCACATCGGGCCTCGACGAGCAAGAGCAGGCTGCGCAGGGGCTCGCCAGTGGGGAGCGCGTGGCCCGGGCCGCTGTTGGTGACCGTGACCCGCGCCTCGAGCTCCCCGAGGCTGAGCTCCCCCTCCAGCTCCACCCGAGCAGCGAGCTCGAGGAGCCGCTGCTCGGCCGAGCGGGGCCCAAACCAGGCGTGGCGGCGGACCTCGCCTGGAGGCCGATACCAGCCGCCGACCGTGCCGCCCTCGTCGAGGGCGCCCTCATGGCCCAGATCGGCGCTGTTTCCGGCGTGAGGGTCGGGGGGCATGTGGCAGCTCTGGCAGGGCACGTCGGGGCTCATCGGGCTGGCCTCCCACTCCGCCCAGGTCGATTGCACCGGCAAGAGGCCGTCCGGCCAGCGGGAGAGATCGACGGACCCTCCGACCACGCGCACCGGCGCGTCATACTGATGACACCCTGCACAGAAGGACGCCTCGGTGAACTGATCCCGCTCGATCGCCCCCATGAAGGGATTGAGCACGTCCCCGTAGGGGCCGAACTGGGTGGGCGCCCACTCCCCCATCGCCGGGCTGGGTGAGGGCTCAATCGGACGGAGCACGTGGAGCTTACCGGCGACGCCCGGGCGCGGATCATCGGGGTCCACCGACTCGACCTTGTGGCAGACGTCGCAGTGGACGCCGTGCTCGTAAGCCTCCTCCGTGGCCTCGAGGAGATCACGCCCGCCGAGCGACCCATTGATTCCGGGGGCGTGGCAGTCGGCGCAGTCACCGGTCTCGGCGGCGACGCCGTCGCAGCTCTCCGTCACGCCACAGTCGGCGTTCAGCGAGGGGAGCGTCCCCTCGCCGATGTAGCAGCGGTCTGCGCGGGCGGTGGAGCCGGGCACGAGGCCCGAGCGCCAGATCCCGCCGCGGGCGAGGCAGCCCGCCTCGTCGGCCCAGGCGGCGGCGACGCCGGCGTAGAGGTCGTGCACGACGGGGTTGCTCGCCGAGCGGGCGTGGGGCGACGCGTACCAGTCCGCGTTGATGCGGACGTGGCAATGTGTACAGAACTCCGTGGACAGACCGGACTCAGGGGTGCCCGGGGCCAGGAAGGTGTAGGCCGGGTTGTCGGTGGGGTCGAAGCGGGTGAGCGGGATGGTGAGCGTGGGGGTGCCCCACTCCGACGGGTAGAACTCGTAGCCGCCCACCCGCGCCTCGGGGTGAGAGGCGGCGATGGCGATGCCGCCGTCGAGATCGGCGCGGAGCTCCACCTCAGCCTGGCCGGCGGAGTCGGTGCTCCAGGTGAGCGAGGTGCCGGGCTGCGTGAGGCGGACCCCCGGCGCCGGCGCGCCGTCGAGGGTGACCGTCACGCGGAGGCTCCAGCCCTCGGCGGCGCTGTCCCCGCCGCCCTCGTCTCCCCCGCCGTCGACGGCGCCCCCGTCGGAGGCCTCGCCTGATCCGTCTTCTTCGTCGCCCCCGACCGTCTCACCCGCCTTGTCTCGACAGGCGAGCAGGGCGAGGAGGAGCCAGGTCACCGGCGACATCGACAGCTCCACGGAGGATCCGGGTGGAAGGGTCGGCGCAGTCTACCCCTGGGAAGGGCCCTTGGCGCCGAGCTCGAAGTCCAAGGCCGCGCGGAGATCGGGCCGGCGCCAGGAGAAGCCGACCCCGTTCAGGCTCGCCGGGCTCACCCGTTGACCGCCCAGGAGCAGCTCCTCGCCCATCTGGCCGAAGGCGAGGCGGATCGCGAAGGCGGGCGCGGGCATCACCGCCGGTCGGCCGAGCGCGGCCCCGAGGGTGCGGGCGAAGTCGGCCTGCCGGGCGCCCTGGGGCGCCACCGCGTTG
Organism: Myxococcota bacterium; assembly: GCA_044344255.1. Classification (GTDB taxonomy): domain Bacteria; phylum Myxococcota_A; class UBA796; order UBA796; family UBA2385; genus JBIJDH01. Next base: position 520,207 of record JBIJDH010000002.1, on the reverse strand, counting down.
ACCGCGCCGCGGAGCCCCTCCTCGTTCATCGCGGCGAGGATCGCGTCCAGGACATCATCCTGAGCGATCCACGGCAGCCACTGTCTCCCCTCGCCCACCGGCCCGCCGACCCCTGCGCGGAAGGGCGGCAACATCTGGGTCAGCGCGCCGCCCTGCCCCGACAGCACGACGCCGATGCGCAGGCGCACCACCCGGACGCCCGCCTCCTCCGCGGGCCGGGTCGCCGCCTCCCAGGCCTCGCAGACCTCGGCGGCGAAGCCCTGGCCGGGCGCGCTCTCCTCGGTCAAGAGCTCGTCCTGCCGGTCTCCGTAGAGGCCCACCGCCGAGGCGCTGATGAGGGTCTTCGGGGCGGCGCCGCCGGAGCGGCGGAGCTCGGCCAGGGCGCCCGCCACGAGGGCGGTGCCCTGCTTGCGGCTCTCCATCACCTCCAGCTTGCGGGCGTCCGTCCAGCGCTCGGCGATCGAGGCGCCCGCGAGGTGCACGACGGTGTCGACCCCACGCAGCGCCTCGTTGTCGAGGGTGCCCTTGGCGGGATCCCAGCCGATGTCTCCGCCGCGCCCCGCCCGCCCGAAGCGCAGCACGCGGTGACCGCCGGTGGTGAGGAAGGCGCCGAGGGCCGTGCCGAGGAGCCCGGTGGCGCCGGTGATGGCCACCGCGCCGCCGCCCGGGTAGCGCGCGTGCGCGGCGAGGTCTTCCGCGGTCCGGGTGTGCCGGAAGCGGAAGAGGCGATCGAGGTCGCGGGCGATCATCCCGCTGACGAAGAGGCCGGCGGCGCCGAGCTCGTAGTCGATGTGATCGATGAGCGTGCAGCCCCCCGGCGCCGGCTCGAAGCGGTGGGTGTGGACCCAGCGCGAGAAGGGGCCATCCTCCATCGTGTCCACGAACTGGCGCCCGGGCTCATACCCGCTGTGAAGCGCCTTCCAGCTCAGGCGGATCGGGCCCACCGGGATCGAGAGCTTCGCCACGCCGCCGTCTTGGAGGAGCGTCGTGGCGCCGGGAGCCAGCGTCTGGGCGGTGACCCGGGTGTCCTGCCAGGGCGGGGTCAGTCGCTGGAAGGCCCCCGGCCGAGCGTGCCAGTCGAAGGCCACCTCGGGGGAGACCGGGAGGGACAGTCGGCGCTCGAAGATCGTCATGGGGATTGCCTGGGTTGGAGGTCGAGCTTGATGCGGTCAAGCGGAGTAGGTCTGTTCGTATCTCCGAGTGTCCATCTTTCGGCGGGTGTTCTCGCTGGACATATACCGAACGGTCCCGAAGATCGGCCGACGCGGCCCCCAGGGCCGATCATAGTGCCCAAAGCACCAGCTGATCCCTGAGGCCGAATTCGGGTCTCGGCCGTCGAGGGCGTAGCGGTTGTTGAGCTCAGTGAGGCTCTCGAAGGCGATCTCGGGGCTCGGGCTCCACTCGAGCACCTTCTTGCCCCACAGCATGCGCATGTAGTTGTGCATGCGCCCCTCCCGTCGGAGCTGCCGCTGGGCCGCGTTCCAGAGCGCGTCGTGGGTGAGGGCCGCGTCGAGGGTGGCGAGGTCGTAGGTGACGGGCCGAGCGTCGAGGGCGCGTGCGGCGAGGGCAGCGCGCGCCCACTCGGGGACCGCCGTGTACCGGTCGTGATCGTCGGGGCGGTGGGTGGCGGTCACGGCCCCGAGCTCCCGCCAGGTCACGAGCTCGTCGAGGAAGAGCTCCGCCGCCTCGGGGAGGCCCCACCACCCCGTCTTCTTGCCCGTCACGCGGCCCTTCGGATCGGTGGGCGTGGCGCCCGAGGCGCGGAGGACCTCACCCACGATCTCGTGCACGCCGATGTGCCCGAAGTGGAGGTGGGGGCTGAGGCCGCTCGATGGATCGACCGACACGTCGGCGCGATCCTCGCCGTACCGAGCGAGGCCGTCGCCCAGGAAGTGTCGGAGTGCGACCCGCGCCGCCGACGCACCGCATCGGGTCTGCACAGGCTTCACCGTGTGGTCGATCGGCAGCGCGGCCAACGCTGCAGGCTCGGCGCGGAGGAGCGCCGGGGAGGCGGCGGGCCAACGAAGGCGGGGGCCTCGGGCGAGGCGCTCCCCGTCCCCCCGCCCCTCAAGCGGGCCCGAGAGCGGCGCCGCCTCGGGCCAGCGAGAGAGCTCGGGGCCCATCGCGCCCTGCAAGAAGCGGCGGTAGGCGTGGGCGGTCGCGAAGGCGCCCGGCGTCGCCCGCAGCGGGAAGAGGCCGTAGCTGTCCACTGCCTCGAGACGACGGCCGCAGGCCGCGGCGGCGGCGGCGCGCCAGCGGGGGAGGAAGTGGACGGGGCTGTCGTCGCTGATGACGACGCAGGCCCGCTCCGCGAAGGCGGCGAGCATCCCCGCGTGCGCGCCCGGAGAGGGCTCGACCACGGGGTGGTAGGCGACCCCCGCCGCCGCGAAGTCGGCCGCGTTGTCCGCCATGCCCTGGAGGACGGCGGCGTGGAGCCGCTCGCTCGCCCAGCGGTAGTCGACGCGCAGGGGCTCGACGACGAGCAGGGGCCGCCCGAGCTGACGTGCGACCTCGCTGGCCCGCTGGAGGGCGAAATTGTAGCGGGCCCGCCGGTTGGCCACCATCCAGTAGAGGACGTAGTCCCCATCGGCCTGCACGGCGAGAGAGTCGTCGAAGACGAGGACACGGGAGTCGGGGGTCATGGGTGCCGCGGGCCGGTCGGAGGGTGACGCACAAACCATGCACACAGTTTGAACAACGTCAAGGTGACCTCCGCGGCGGCAAAGGGGGTGACCGTCGGCCTCGGCGGGGCTACCCTCCTGTATGCGAACGCGAAGCCCGTCTTCCTCCAGCGCCCTGTGCCTGCCGGCCCTCCTGCTCGCGCTGACCACCGCGGTGGGCTGCCGCTCGGGGGCGGTCTCCGGCTCCAAGCGCGGGGCGCTCCCGCCCGGGAGCGACGACACCGCCAGCGAGCCCGGCACCGACAGCGGCGGCCCCCTCCCCACCGACGAGCCCGCCGACTGGCTGGGGGCGGCGCCGGCGCCCATCCTCGACGACACCGTGCTCCACCAGATCGAGATCCAGCTCGACGAGGCCTCGCTCGCCGCCCTGGCGGCCGCCCCCTACGAGTTCACCCCGGGCGACGTGACGCTCGACGGGGAGGCGGTGGCCCAGGTCGGCGTGCGGCTGCGCGGGAAGATCGGCTCCTTCCGCGATCTGACCGGAAAGCCGAAGTTCAAGATCGACTTCAACCAGTATGACGCCGGGCAGGACTTCCAGGGCCTCGAGACCCTCGCCCTCAACAACGAGGTGGTGGACTGCTCCTACATCCGGGAGCCCACGGGCTACGCGATCTTCGAGGCCTTCGGCGTCGTCGCGCCCCGCACCAGCTTCGCGCAGGTCACCGTGAACGGTGAAGAGTACGGCCTCTACGTCATCGTCGAGTTCCCCGACGACGCCTTCTTGGAGCGGCGCCTCCCCTCCCCCGGGGGGAACCTCTACGATGGCAAGTACATCTGGTACGGCGAGTGGGACTATGCGATGGCGGACTTCACGAACAGCGCCCAGGAGAATTTCACCCTCGAAGAGGGCAGCGACGTCGGCCTCGCCGACATCCACGCCATCACGGACGCGCTCCGGGACACCGATCAGCCCTTCCACCAGCGGATGGATCCGCTGCTTGATCCCGATCAACTGCATCGGTACATGCTCGCCGAGCAGTGGATCGGTCACGTAGACGGTTACGTCCTCGACACCAACAACTACCGAGTCTACTTCAACCCAGAGGACGGCCGGGCGCGGCTGATCCCCTACGATCTGGACTACGCCTTCACGCGGGCCAGCGCCTGGGGCATGAGCTGGAGCCGACCGCAGGGCGTCATCGCCCAGCGGTGCTGGAGCGACGATGAGTGTGCGGACGAGCAGCGGGCCATCCTCGCCGAGGTCCTGCCCACGCTCCCCACCGAGGCGCTCCTCACCCGGATGGAGGCCTGGTCGGCGCTCACCTCGGACGCCGCCCACGCCGATCCGCGGCGGGAGTGCCCGGAGTCCTCGATCGGCAGCACGCGCAACATGCTGGACACCTGGGTCGGCGGCGCGAGCGAGAAGCTCGAAGAGTTCTGGACGGAGGCCGAGGGCGACTGAAGCCCACCGCGAAGGAGCCTGCGGCGGCCTCAGCTTGGGCGGCTGGCGCCGGCGAGGATGCCGCGGAACACCCGCCGGTAGAAGGCCTCCTGGCGACGGCTCGCCTCCTCGATGCGGGCCGACAGCACGGGCAGCGCCTCGGTCATCCGCAGGGCCCGAGCGGCGCCCATCGCGGCGCGGATCTCGTCGCGGGCCTCGACCAGGATGGCGTCCAGCTTGCCTTCACCGACGAGGCTGCGCAGGTCGAGCCGCCCGCCGACCCGCACGCTCACGTAGGAGCGGCGGCCGGCGCTTGTGTCCGAGAGGAGGGCGTCTACGTCCTCCAGGAGCCGGTGGCCTCGAACGAGGTGATCCACGAAGCTCGACAGGAGGGAGAGCTCCTCCCATCGGCCCGCCACGACGAGCACCGCGGCGCCGGGCAGGAGCTGGGGGCGGGAGGCGTCGAGCAGCCGCTCGAAGAGGCTGGCCTCGAAGGGCGCCGATGGGTCTCCGAGCTCCCCATCGAGCAGGAGCGCGTCCCCCGCGCGGGCCCACCGCTCCTCGAACAAGGACCAGAAGCCCGGGTGCGAGCCGACCGCCGTGGAGAGCAGCGCGCTGTGGCGGGCGAAGAGGGCGCGGCCGAGCAGGGCCCGTCGTTTCGGCTCCAGCGCGCCCCCGGCCGACTCATCCTCGAGCAGGCGGGCGTGGAGGGCCCCAAAGACCGCAGCCTCGAGGATGTCGAGCAGGACGTCTTCGTCGAGGCGTAACCACCCCGACCTCCCTGCACCGGTCAGCCACAGCGGCAACAGCACCTCTGGCGCGCGGAGCGGCCAGCGCCCGGCCTCGAACGGAGCGTCCGCCCCGCGACCCGAACCCTGGGTGAGGGCCTCGAAGGTCGGTCGGAGCCCTGGGCTCAGCGTTCCGCCGAAGTCAGCGACACGCTCGACGAGCTCCGGGCCGTGCGCCAGGGCCAGTGTGTCCACGACCGATGCGTCCACGACCGATGCGTCCACGACCATCCCCCCTCCAACCGTCAGATCCCGCGATACAGCGCCTTGATCTGCCCGCGGTCTTGTAGCCGATCCCACACCGTGTCGTAGGCCCAACCCGACACCCGGTCCATCAGCGCGAGGTCGTCGGGGCCGACGCCGAGGCCGAAGACCACCCGGTCTCGGATCTGCGCCGCGGCCCAGAGGCCGTGCACCTCCGGAGCGCCCGACACGAGCTTGTGGAGCGCAGGCTCGGCCCGCGCGAAGTAGCTCACCGCGGGCTCGCCGGAGACGGGCTCCACGCCCGCGTCACCGAGGGCGATCTCCACGAGCCGCCAGCCCTGCTCGATGCGGTCGGTGGGGAGCTGCGCCCAGTACGGGCGGCGGAGGTGGCGAATGGTGAGCAGGCGCTTGACCGGCCGATAGAACAGAAAGAAAGCGAGCAGTCCGAGGATCAGCATCGTGATGATCGTGGAGAGGAGGTCCACCCCCTGCTGCACGACCGGCTCGAGGTTCTGCTCCACCTCCTCCCCGACGTCGGACACCTTGTGCTTGGCCTTGTCTCGCCAGCTCTTGTCGGGCTCGCCCTTCCCCTTGTCTTTGCCTTTGTCCTTCTTCTTGTCCTTCCCCTTGTCTTTGCCCTTGTCCTTCTTTTTGTCCTTCTTCTTGTCTTTCTGTTTGTCTTTTTGCGGGTCTTGCTGATCGGTCTCCTCTCCCTTGTCGGAGGGGCCGGTGCGCCAGAGGAAGGGGGCCACCGCGGCGGTCCCGATGGCGAGCCCGCCGGCGAGCACACACAGCATCAGCCAGCCGAGGCAGGAGAGGCGGGGCCGCGCGGCGCCCTCCTCTTTCACGGAGCCGCGGAGCAGCCCCCGCTCGTTTCGACGCCACAGGTGCAGGCGATGGGACTCGCGGCTGACGAGGAAGGCGAGCAGCAGGGCGATCCCGGCGCCCAGCACGCCAAAGGTGAACACATCCCAGACCGCCCACTTCTCGCCCGCCATCCACGTCGCGACCTTGCCCTTCCGCTCCGCCATGATGATCGCGGAGGCGGAGGCGTAGAGGATCGGCACCCAGGTGGAGTAGAGGGCGCGGTTGGTGGCGACGCTCCAGGCCCCGCCCAGGAGGAACATCGGCCCGAAGAAGACGTAGCAGAAGATCAGCACGGCCAGCGGCGCGGCGACGAAGCTCACGGCGACCGCGCCCATCATCCCGAGCACGCTGCCGACGGTCCAGGTCAGCCCCCAGATCGTGAAGAGCACCCAATCCCGCACCCTCAGCAGGGCGAGGGCCTGCCCGACCGCCACGCAAGAGAAGGTGGTGAGGGCGAGGCAGGCAAGGAAGCCGAAGCTCTCGAGGCTCGGCCCCTCGAGCATCGCCGCCACCGAGAAGGCGCCGAACATCGTCGCCAGGAAGATCCAGTAGGTGATCAGCGGGCGGCTCACCTCGCGGATCTGCTCCCAGAGCTCCGCCCGCCAGGCCCCCGGGCGCGCGGCGCTGCCCGCCCCGAGCGGGGCGGTCGTAAAGCGGCGCTTCGGCGCGCCCTGGCCGGCCCCCGCCGCGCTCATCGGGCCGCCTTGCCGCCGGACACCAGCCCGACGAGGCGGTGGCCGATGGCGCCGGGATCGAGCCGATAGACGGTGTCGCCGCGGGTCTTGAGGGTCTCGAGGGTCCGGGCGCCCTCCCGGAAGGCGACCTGCCGCAAGCGGTGCCGCGCGGAGACCTCCTTGTTCAAGCGGTAGAGGTCGGTGAACTGCCGCACGAAGGCGTTCTCGTCGCTGCCCGCCGGCCCCGGGAGCCGGAAGATCCGCAACATCAGCCGCAGGGGCGCGCCGGGGCCGAGGCCCGCCCACTGCTCCCAGACCGGCGGCTCCCGCTTGCCGAGCGAGCCGAGGGGCGGGAGGTAGACCCAGGTGAAGTCCTGGCCGCCGAGCTCCTTGCCCGGCGGCGGCGCAAAGAAGCGGCTGGTGAGCGCGACGGCGTGGATCTCCTTGCCGATCTGCCCGATGACGGCGGGGAGATCGAGGACCCCTTGCCAGCGGGCCCGGGCGCCCATGTCCTGCCAGCGCCGGGTGTCACTCGACCCCTCGAGGCGCTCCACCCGCACATTGCCGCGCCCGTCGTCCACAGCGCCGACGAGGGTGACCCGGTCTCCCCGATCGAGGAGCTCGGAGGCGAGGCTGATCCAGACCTCCACGAGCGCGTCCAGGATCTTGCCCATTCCCACGGCGTCATCGAGCATCCGGCCCGGGGGCAGCCAGGTGTCGAGGAGGAGGACCACCTGCCGGGTGGTGGTCTCGCGGGTCTCCGGCTGGCGGACCTGAAGGCGACCGGAGCGCATGGACAGTCGCCAGTGGATGCGCCGGGTGTCATCTCCGGCCACATACTCCTTGAAGCGGAAGTGGTCCTCGGTCGCGAAGCGGTGGGGCTTGGTGAGCACGTCGGGCGCCTCGAGGCGGCTCCGCGGCGGCTCCAGGATCTCCAGCGGCCGGAAGCGCGGCAGCACCTTGAGCTCGGCGGTGGCCAGCGAGGCGACGCTCACCCGCGTGAAGCCGAGCGCGTCCTGGTACCAGATCTGCGCCGGCCCGAGGCGGTGCAGGCCGCGGGGTGTCCGACGAAAGCGACCGCTCAAGGTCACGATCTTTCGCTTGGCACCGGCGCCGACGGCGTAGCGGCTCTCGGTGGCGAGCTCGGGCGGGTTGTTGTCCTCGATCAAGAGCTGGAAGCCGGCCGGGACGGGCACCCGCGACAGCAACATCCGCTCCTCGGCCTCCTCCCCGGCCAGCACCACCGCCGGCGAGAGCTCCCGCCGGATCCCCGATGAGCCGCGGCCGAGGCCGCGCTCGAAGGTCTGCACCTGGAAGGTGGAGAGGAAGGAGGTGGCGCCGAGCACGGTGTAGAACAAGAAGAGGCTCAGCACCGCGAGCAAGCCCAGGCTGGCCCACTTCGCCGAGAGGGCGAGCACCACGAACCACAGCCCCGTGACGAGGGCGGCCCAGCCGCGCGGCGTGACGATGCGGAGGTGTCGGTGGACGCTCGCCAGCACGTTCCGAGAATTGAGCTGACCGGACTCCGCGAGGAAGCGCCGCTCCCGCCCCACCTTGATCACCACGCCGATGCCCTGGAGCAGCAAGGGCGGGACGATGAACAGGAAGGACAGCACCAGCAGCCAAGACGCCGTGTCTGCGACCTCGGAGACCTCGAAGAAGAAGCTGGCCGCTCCGCCCACGAAGAAGGGCATGAGGAACAGGCCGCACCCGTTGAGGGCGATGCCGGAGCAGCTCAGGGCGGGGTGAGGGCTACGCAGGTTCTTCTCAGTCGGGGCTCAGGTGGGGACGCGGACCTTCTGGATCACCTCGGCCACATAGGCGTGGCCGGTCTCGTCACCGCTGATGACGAGGCGATGAGAGAGCACGTCCGGCGCGACCGCGGCGACGTCGGTGGGAGAGACGAAGTCCCGCGCGGAGGCCATCGCGTGAGCCTGGGCCACCCGCGCGAGCATCAGCACCGAGCGCGGCGAGGGGGGCGCGAGGCAGCGGCTGTCGGAGCGGATGTAGTTGGCGAGGCCCACGAGGTAGCCCTTCACCTGCTCGCCGATGAAGATCTTCGGCACCATCTGCTGCCAGGACAGGAAGCCCGCCTGATCGATCACCGCGCCGAGGGTGTCGACGGGCGGCCGCTCGGAGAGGTGAACGTCGAGCATCTCCATCTCGGCCTCGGGGGGCGGAAAGCCCATCGAGAGCTGCATACAGAAGCGGTCCATCTGGGCGGCGGGGAGCACGTAGGTGCCCTGGTGATCGAGCGGGTTCATCGTCGCGATCACGAGGAAGGGCGGCGGCATCACGTGAGTGGTGCCCTCGACGGTCACTTGGCCCTCGGCCATCACCTCGAGGAGGGCTGACTGGGTCTTTGGCGTCGCGCGGTTGATCTCGTCGGCGAGCAGGATGTTGGTGAACACCGGCCCGGCCTGGAACTCAAAGGCCTTGCTGCGAAGGTTGAAGACGTTTGTACCGGTCACATCCATCGGGAGGAGGTCTGGCGTGAACTGGATGCGCTTGAAGTTGCACTGCACGGAGGCCGCGATCGCGCGGGCCAGCATCGTCTTGCCAGTGCCCGGGACGTCCTTCAAGAGCACATGGCCCTTCGCGGTCATGGCGAGCAGCACCCGCCGCACGACGTCGTCCTTCCCCTTGATGATCTGCCCGACGTTCCGGACCACCCGCTCGAAGGCCTCGCCGAAGCCCTTCACGGCGGCGGCCCGCGCTGGATCGGTGGGCCGACCGGCCTCAGGTGCGAAGGGGGACTGGCGGCTCATCGTTGCTCCGTGAGGAAGATCGACCGGAGCCCGCGCCAGATCTGGGTGTGGATCGGGGCGTGGGACTCTTCGAGGCGGCGCCCGCGCGCCTCCAGCTCGGTGAGCGGGTAACCCCAATGCCGCGCAAACTCTCGGACCACTCGCCACTCCGATCCGTCCTTCTCGTGATCGATATGGGCGAGCTGGATCATCGCCTCGACGATCGGACGGGGCTCGTTGGGGATGGCGAGCTCGCCGGGACGCCAGGCCCGAATGTCCTCGGGGCGGAGCGCGGCGAGGCCCGCGCGCGCGAGGAAGGCCTCGAGGAAGCGGCGCTCGGTCACCTTGATCTGCCCATCGGCCACCATCACGGCCGCGAGGGCCCGCGCGGCGACCGCGGCCTTCGCGAAAGGATCCGAGGTGCGGCGCGGCTGGAGGGCCTCGAGCGGGATGGGGAGCGGAGACACCGGGATCGTCCCGGGAGCGGGAGCGCTGCCCGCCGGCCGAGACGGAGGCGCAGGGCCGCGACGCCGGTCTCGCAGCTCCTCCAGGGGGACGGTGCTGCCGCCACCGCCACCGCCACCGCCACCGCCACCGGCCATGCCGGGGAAGAGCATGGCGACGACGTCGAAGCCGGTCTCGACCACCTGGCCCTCGACCACCCGCCGGCTGACCTCGGTGGCCGACAGGCCGGCCATGTTGGCGCGGCAGAAGACCTCGACGTCGGGCTCCCCCTCTCGCTCCGCCCAGCGGTCGAGGGCGTCGATCACGTCGACGATGGCGACGAAGCGCAGGCCGGCGGTCACCACGACGCCCACCCGCTCTTGCCGCCCGCAGAGGCGACAGGAGGCCTCCACGGCGACCCCCTGCGCCACCGTGGGATCGACGAGGGTGAGCATGGCCGACTGGACCCGACACTCGGGGCAGTCTTCGAGGACTTGGAAGGCGTTGTCGGTCACGTCATCGCCCCAGGGGCCGGGGGCCCGTACTTGCTGTCCAGGAGCGCCTCCAGCGGCACCACCGTGAGACCGAGCTCGGCCACGAGCGCGATCAGCCCGGGCAGGGCCTCGACGGTCTGAGGGTGGATGTCGTGCATCAAGACCACACCTCCGCGGCCCGGCCGCAAGGAGACCCGGGCCTCTTCGACGATCCGCTCGGGGTGACCGACGTGGACCCAGTCTCGACTGTCACAGCTCCACAGGATCACCGACCAGCCGAGCCGCGCCACCACCGCCCCGACCCGCTCCTTCCGGCGCGCGCTGGCGTCGAACCAGGGGGACCCGTAGGGCGGGCGGAAGAGGCAGAGCGGCGGCCGCGGCGGAGCGCCTTCGACGGGCGGCCCCAGCGCGGCCTCGATGGCCCGCGCGCTGTCGCGGAGCTGAGCCTCGACGGCCGCCTCCGGGAGCCGGCCGAGGTCGGCGTGATCCCAGCTGTGGCAGCCGAGGCTGTGCCCCTCGGAGACGATGCGCCGGAGCAGCTCGGCCTGCGCCTCGGCGCGGTTGCCGAGCACGAAGAAGGTGGCCGGGAGATGCGCGGCCGCGAGCAGATCCAGGATCCGCGGCGTGTGCTTCGGGTGCGGGCCGTCATCAAAGGTGAGCGCCACCCGGTCACCGAAGCGGTCGCCGCCGAAGAGGCCGCGCACGGGCGGCGGCGGCGGCGGCGCGGCGCGGGCCACCTCTCCGGTGAGCAGCGCCTGGTGGAGGGCGTGCAGCGTATAGGGCCCCACCCGCCCGTCTGCCGGCAGCCCGACCTGCGCTTGGAGCCGCAGCACCGCCGCCTCCATCGGGCCGTGGAAGACCCCATCGACCGCCACCGGCAGCCCGAAGGCGCAGAGCGCCCGCTGGATCACGCGCACCGCCTCGGGGCGATCGGTGCGCCCCCGCCGGAGGACCACGCCATGGTCGCGCACCTCGAGCAGGGCGGGCTCGTCGAGGAGGGAGGGGCGGCCTGGCTCGGGGTAGGACATCTTCGGCCTCGGGCTCCCAGCCTATCTCGTCGGGGTGGGCGGTCGGTCGGCCCAGCAGGACGCGGGTGGCCCGCCGTCAGCCGAGCAGGACCCGGTCGAGCGTCTCGGCGTCTTCGAGCAGGCGGCCCGCGCCGAGGATCGTGGCCAGGCGAGGCTCTTCGGCCACGACCACCGGGACGCCAGTCCGCTCGCGGAGCCAGGCGTCGAGGCCAGGCAGGAGCGCAGTGCCGCCGGTCAGGACGATGCCGTGATCTGCCACGTCCGCGGAGAGCTCGGGGCTGAGCCGTGACAGCACGACCCGGATCCCCTCGACGAAACGATCGAGGGGGCCCTGGACCGCGGCGAGGGCGTCGTCGGAGCTGACCAGCACCTCGCGCGGGATGCCGGTGGTGAGGTCGCGACCCGTCACCCGCACCTCGGTGATCGAGAGCGGGCGCGTGGCGCAGCCGATCACGAGCTTGACCTCCTCCGCGGCTCGGCTGCCGACGAGGACGTTGTGACGGTCGCGGATCCAGCCGGCGATCGCCTGGTCGAGCGCGGTGCCCCCGACCCGCAGCGTGGCCGCCTCGACGACGCCGCCGAGGCTGATGATCGCGATCTCCGTGAGGCCGCCGCCCAGATCGACGACCACGTTGGCCGAGGCCTCGCCGATGGGGAGGTCCGCCCCGACCGCCGCCGCCACCGCCCGGGTCACGAGCAGCACCTCCCGCGCCCCGCAAGAACGCGCCGACTCTTGGACGGCCCGCCGCTCGACGTCGGTGCTCGTGGTGGGCACGGGGATCAGCACCCTCGGCCGCACCAGGGGCCGCGCCGAGAGGGCCCGGCTCATGCAGTCGCGGAGCAGGGCCTCGGCCAGCGCGTAGTCCCCGATGATCCCCTCGCGGATCGGCGTGACGGCCTGCATGTTCTCGGGGGTGCGCCCCACCATGCGCTTGGCCTCGGCCCCGACAGCGACCACCTTGCCGCTGCTTCCGCTCCGCTCGACCGCCACGACAGAGGGCATCTCGACGACGACGCCGCGCCCCCGCACCCAGGCGCGGGTGTTCGAGGTCCCCAGATCGATGGCGACGTCGGTCGACAGCCGCCCGAGCGCCTGGTCGAACACGCCGACTACTTCTTCCCTGCGGCTTCCGCGTTGATCTTATCGGCGGCGTCTACGCCCTGGACGTTGTTCACGGTCACGAGGGGCTTGTTGAGGACCGTGGCGATGTGGGCCGCCTCGGGGCCGAGGGGCTCGTCGCTCGACCGCTGCACGTAGACCCGCTTGTTGTCGTTGGTGACCGCCACGACCTCGTAGAGCGACTTGTCGCCGCCGGTGACGTACTCGACCCGGCTGATGGAGTCGAAGGTGTAACGCTCCGACTTCACGTCGCCCGTGACCGACTTGCGGGTGACGATGATGGAGGTGGTCTCCTCGTCCACCACCGTCTTCTCGGCGGCCATCGTCGTGAACATGTAGCCGACGATCCCGAGCGCCAGGACGAGCGTGAGGGTGATCGCGCCGAGGAGCACGATGGGGCCGCTCTTCTTGGCGGGCACCTCAGTGAAGTCATGGAAGCAGTGCTTACACCGCTGAACGGCGCTGGGGACGTCTGCGCCGCAGCTCGGGCAATTCTTGGTCGACACGTTCAAAACTCCGGCGATAGCCTGAGCGGGGTTTAGGCGGAGCGCGGCCACCTGTCAAGAAAACCAGGGGTCAAGAACGCCGGGGGTCCACTGCGCCGGGGGTCCACTGCGCCGGGGGTCCACTGCGCCGGGGCGGCTGGTTGACAGGACGCGCTCCGGTGTCCACACATCTGTCCGCCTCGATGGCCCCGGTCCCCTCGGCCGGCTCCCCCGCGCGCCCCCCGGAGGGTCTTTGCTCAGCCTGCTCTGGTCCTTCGTCGCCGCCTCCTTGGCCTGGGGCCCCAAACAGGCGGTGGGCCTGATCCGCCGGCTCCAGCTCCGCCGGCGCGCCGTGGTGCGCGTGGCCCTCGGCCGCGACCGCAGTCAGGGCTCGCTGCACGGGCACGTCACCACGCTGCAGGCCCTCCAGAGCCTCACCGCTGACCCCTACGTGCGCGCGGTCGTGCTCGATCTGCGCGACCTCTCCGGCGGCCAGGCCTCGCTCCAGGGCCTGCGAGCAGGCCTCGTCGCGCTCCGAGCGGCGGGCAAGCTCGTGGTCGTGCACCTCGACTCCGCGGGCCTCCGCGAGCTCTACCTCGCCAGCGTGGCCCACCGGGTCTGGCTCACGCCGAGCGGGGAGGCCTGGCTTCAAGGCATGGGCGCCCAGCTCACCTTCTACGGTGACCTCCTCGAGCGGCTGGGCGTCAAGGTCGACCTGATGGCCGCCGGGGCCTACAAGAGCTTCGGTGAGCCGTACACGCGCGCCTTCGCCTCGGCGGCCAACCGAGAGCAGATGCTCTCCCTCGTCGGTGACCTCCAGGATCGGCTGATCCAGGGCATCGCCCAAGGGCGCAACATCCCCGAAGACCGCGTGCGCGCCGCGATGGCCGAGAGCCCGCTCTGCGCGGAGCGGGCCGCGGAGCTCGGCCTGGTAGACGGCCTCGCCTGGCCCGACCAGGCCCACGCCCAGCTCGAGGAGCTCCTGAGCGAGGAGGTGCGCCCGGTCTCCCTCCGCCGATACGCCTTCTGGGCCGCCCTCGAGCGCTGGCTCCAGAGCTTCGGGGAGCCCGAGAGCCGCACCGTCGTGGTGCACCTCGAGGGGCCGATCGTCCATGGCGCCGAGGCCTCCGGCGGGGCGGGCCACCGCATCGACGCCGACCGGGTGGTGCCGGTCCTCGACGCGCTCGCCAAAGACGACGACGTGGGCGCGGTGGTGCTGTACGTCAACAGTCCGGGGGGCAGCGCCCTGGCGAGCGACCTCATCGCCCGCTCGGTGCAGCGGCTCGGCCAACAGAAGCCCGTGGTGGCGGCCTTCGGCGACGTCTCGGCCAGCGGCGGCTACTTCCTCTCGGCCCCGGCGGCCGAGATCATCGCCGCCGAGGGCACCATCACGGGCTCGATCGGCGTGGTGGGCGGGAAGCTCGTCTTTGGGCCCGCCCTCGGTCAGCTCGGCGTGCACGCCGAGACCCTCGCCGTCGGCCCCGACGCTGGGATGATGGGCCCGTGGGAGGCCTTCAACGCCGACCAGCGGGCCCGCTTCCAGCGGATGTTGACCCGCACCTACGACCGCTTCTTGCAGGTCGTCTCCGCCGGCCGACGCCGCCCGGTCGCGGCCATCGAGCCCTACGCGCAGGGCCGGGTCTGGACCGGTCGCCAGGCCCTCGCCCACGGCCTCGTCGATCACCTGGGCGGCCTCGACCTCGCCCTCGAGCGGGCCCGCTCCCTCGCCGGCCTGCGAGAGCGGCCGGGCTCGGAGGCTCACATCCGCTTCCCCCCGCCGCGCTTTCAGGTCCTCAACAGCCTGCTCGGGCGTGGCGCGAGCCTGCGCGCCGCAGACCTCCTCCCCCGCCTCGTCGGCGAGCTCGGGCTGGTCCCGAAGATGCTCTTCGAGCAGCCCGAGCGCCCCTTGCTGCTCCTGCCGATCGAGATCGACTGGCGCTGAGGCGACCGCGGCGCAGGGCACAGGCTCAGGGCTCAGGGCTCAGGGCTCAGGGCTCAGCGCGGCGACCAGCGCGACCAGGCCCCGGAGGGGAGGGCCCGCCCTTCGGCCTCGGGGATGAACATCTCCCCCTCCTCGATGCGGCCGCTCCGGCCGCCGAGGGCGTCGCCGAGCAGGTTGCGGAGGGCCAGGGGCGTGAAGCCGGGCGTGTGACAGGAGAGCAGGAAGAAGGCGGCGTCCGGGCTGAGGATCCGCGAGAGCTCGGCCAGCAGCGGCGGGAGCTGCTCCTCGATCTTCCAGAGCTCCCGCTTGGCGCCACGCCCGAAGGTGGGCGGATCGAGGATGATGCCCTCATACTGCCGGCCCCGTTTGTGCTCGCGCTGCACGAAGAGGGCGGCGTCTTCGACCACCCACTGCACGGTGTCTACGCCGTTCCGCTGCGCGTTCTCGCGGGCCCAGTCGACGATGCCCTTGGCGGCGTCAACGTGGCTCACCCGCGCCCCCGCCTGGGCGGCCGCGACGCTGGCGCCGCCCGTGTACGCGAAGAGGTTGAGCACCCGTGGGCTGCCCCCGGCCTCACGCAGGCGCCCCTGCATCCAGGCCCACTGCGCGACATGCTCCGCGAAGAGCCCGAGGTGGCCGAAGGGCGTGAGCTTGACGCGCATCCGGACGCCGCCGTGCTCGATCGCCCAGCTCTCGGGGAGCGGTCGGCGCAGCTCCCACTCCCCTCCCCCCGCGTCGCTGCGGTGGTGGATGGCGTCGGCGGCGGCCCAAGCCTCGGCCGGGAGGCGGGGCCTCCACCAGGCGCCCGCGGCCTGTCGATCGAGGCGGTAGGGGCCGACCTGCTCCAGGCGGCGCCCTCCCCCGCTGTCGAGGAGGCGGTACCCTTCGGCGTCGGCGGCAGCCGCGGCGGCGCTCACTCGACCTCCGAGCCCCGCGGCGCATCGCCCTGGTCATCCCCCTTGAAGCGGGAGATCCACTCCTTCTTGAAGGCCGCGTAGCGGCGCTCCTCGATGGCGGTGCGGATGTCGGCCATCAGCACCTGATAGTGCCGGAGATTGTGGATGGTGGCGAGGGTGTTGTAGAGCTGCTCTTGCGCGTAATAGAGGTGCCGCAGCACGAGCCGGCTGAAATTCTGGCAGGTGTAACAATCACAGCTCGTGTCAATCGGGAACTTGTCCTTTCGATACCGCTTGTCCCCGATCCGCATCCGGCCGATGCGCGTGAACAGAGTGCCCCCGCGGGCGTAGCGGGTGGGGATCACGCAGTCGAACATGTCGATGCCGCGCTCCACCGCCTCGAGGATGTCGATGGGCAGGCCCACCCCCATCAGGTAGCGCGGCATCTTGGCCGGCATGTGGGGGGTGGTGAAGCTCACCACCCGCTTCAAGAGGTCGAGGCCCTCACCCACGCTGACGCCGCCCACCGCGAAGCCATCGAAGGGCAGCTCGCGGAGCTCGGTGGCCGCCTGCTCGCGGAGCTCGGGGTAGACGCCGCCCTGGACGATGCCAAAGAGGAACTGGTGGCTGGCCAAGGGCACGTCGAGGCAGCGCTTCGCCCAGCGGGTGGTGCGGGCGAGCGAGCTGGCGACCCGCTTCTCGGTGGCGGGGAACTCCACACACTCATCGAAGGCCATCACGATGTCGGCGCCGAGATCGCGCTGGATCTCCATCGAGCGCTCGGGCGTGAGGCGCATCTTCGGGTCTTTCGCCTTCGCGTAGTGGAAGGTGACGCCGTCTTCGTCCACCACCTTGTCGGGGATGCTGAAGACCTGGAAGCCGCCGGAGTCGGTGAGGATGGTCTGATCCCAGCCCATGAAGCGGTGCAGGCCGCCCATTCGTTTGACCCGCTCCGGGCGGTCATCCCAGCCGAGGTGGAAGGTGTTGGCGAGCACCACCTGGGCGCCCGTCTCCTTCACCTGCAAGGGCGTGGCGGCCTTCACCGCCCCCTGCGTGCCCACCGGCATGAAGGTGGGGCACTCGACTGGCGCCCCATGTTCAGTTTGAAAGCGGCTGCGGCGGGCCCCCGAGGGGTCGGTGCCGAGGAGCTGAAAGCGGATGTCCTTGCGTGCCATCCGGCCCCTTAGCGCGTCTCGCTCGCTCCATCCGCTGGAGGTCCCCCGGGGTCGAGCGATGGTCGAGATCGCCGCCCCTGGGTCAAATGCCCCACGTGCACGGGCTTGGGCACACAGCAAGCGCGCCTGGAAGCAGGGGGCGGCGCGGTCCTCTCGCCGGCCCCGCGGCGTGTAGCTCGGACTTCGGCAGACAGCGGCAGCGTTACCGCCTGCGAAGGTTGACGGGACCTTGAACTGGCACGCCCCGTGCTGTTGCTCGACGCCGAGGGAGGGCGATGCCCACCCCCTCGATGGTCGCGGCCGGGCTCCCCCGATCGCGGTCACGGCGAAGACGCCGGTGTTCGAAGGAGAGAAGACATGTCCGCCCACAGAAGATTTTCACTCAGCCTCCTCCTCGCGACGGTCGCCGCCTGCGCTGGCGCCGAAGGCCCCGCCGGGTCGAAGGGAGTAGACGGCATCGACGGTGTGAACGGAACCAACGGAGACAATGGGGAGGACGGTGCGCCTGGCGCCGACGGTCTCGCCGGAGTCAACGGGGTGGACGGTGTCGACGGTGAAGACGGAGTAGACTGGCCGGGCGAGGTCCCGGTCGAGTATGAAGCCGCAGACGGCATCATCGGTGGAGCCGCGTTCTCTCAGTGGTACAGCACGCCGGGCGGCGGGCTCGGCGCGCTCGCGGACTATGAGGTCACCGTCGCCTCGGACTTCACCCGCTGTAAGGCCTGCCACGGTTGGGACGGCCTCGGGAGCGCCGGATCGTATGCGACCCGGACTGGCGTGAGCACCGGCACCAGCTCGCGGCCGGACGTCGCGAGCGTCAACGTCCGCTCGACCGTCATCACGGCCTCCTTCGACCAGCTCTTCGATCTCATCGATCGACCGGACGGTCGAACCATGAACTCTCCGGATAGCCGCCACCCCGACTTCTCGGAGGACCTCACCGAAGAGCAGGTGTGGGACCTGATCAAGTTCATGCGTGAGGAGTGGGTAAACCCGAACGACCTGTACGATCTGACGATCACCGGCGAACCGATGCACTACGAATACGACGGCGATGGGACGGCCACCCTCGTCTCGCCGTCGATGTCGTATACGAACATCGGCCAGGACGGTGACCCGATCAACGGCGTGGCGATCTATGACGCGAGCTGCGCGACCTGTCACGGCGCCGACGGTAAGCTCAATCCTCCGGGCGGCAGCGCGAGCGTCGGCCAGTTCACCCGCTCGAAGCCCTACGAGTCTTGGTTCAAGATCAAGTTCGGTGACCCCGGAAAGATGGACCCGGGTATCCTGACCGAGACGACGGATCTGCAAGACCTGTATGCGGCCCTCGCCGACGACTCCCTCTTCCCCAACCTCTGAAGGTCCCCCGACGGGAGGCTGCCCTGGCCTCCGAGGCCGATCGTCGGGGCAGCGAGGCCCTTGAGCGCCGCGGTGAAGGCTGCGACGCTCTGGGTTCGCTCAGTCTCCGTAGACCAGCCGCCAGGTCTGGAGGTAGCCGAGCACGTTCCGCACGTACTGCCGCGTCTCGTTGAAGGAGATGTCCTCGGCGAAGCGGTCGGGATCGGGGACGGAGGCGTAGCCCGAGAGCCAACGCTCCACGGGCTCGGGGCCAGCGTTGTACGCGGCGATCACCGCGGGGAGCGGGTTCGAGAGGCCCTTACCGCGGAGGTGCTCGGCCAGCGTGATGAGCTCGGTGGTGCCGAGCAGGGCGTTGTAGGCCGGCTGGTAGAGGGCGTCGGCGTCGAAGGGGCTCCCCGGGTAGATCGCGGCGTGGCGGCGCGCGGCGACAGCGGGCATGAGCTGCATCAGCCCGCGCGCGCCCACCCCCGAGGTGACGCCGGGCTTGAGCGCGCTCTCGGCGTTCATGATGCCGTAGGGCAGGTTGCGATCGAGGCCAGCCTCGGCGGTGCGGGCGTCGAGGGCGGCGGCGGCGGGGCGGGGCCAGCAGAGGGCCCGGGCGGCGGGATCCCCGTCCCGGCGGGCCGCGCTGCCGCACCAGGGGCGGCCGAGGGCCTGGGCGCCGGTGTAGTCGCCGGCCAGCACGAGCAGCTCGCCGAGGCGCAGCACGTCCGCCTTCTGAGTGGGCTTCTCGTCACGCAGCTCCTCGCGGGCCCAGCCGTCGAGCCCGGCGCGGGCGAGGGCGCGGCCGCGCTCCAAGGCGGCGCTCCCCGGGGAGGACGCGTCCGGCAGGGGCGGGGCGGGGCGGGGCGGGGACCAGACGCGGCCGAGGCGCCCCGCGGCGAACCAGGCGTAGGAGGAGGTGGGGGTGTCGCGGCTCAAGGCCTCGAGCCCCTTCTTCTCGGCGGCGGCGTCTCCTTGGCGGCCGTCGATGCGGCTCATCCAGTAGCGCGCGGCCGGCACCATCGGCGAGCCTGGGTGCTGGCGCACCAGGGCCTCCATCGCCAGCCGGGCCTCCGCCAGCTTGTCCTGCCGGTAGAGGGTCCAGCCGATGAACCAGCGCGCCTCATCGGCGTGCTTGGAGGCGGGGAAGCGGGCGAGGTGGTCGCGGAAGAGGCCGAACGCGCGGTCCACCTCCCCCTTGTCGTACGCGAGCCAGCCCACCTTGTAGCTCGCGAGGTCACCCTGAGGGGTGGTGGGGAGCTCGGTGTAGATCCGCACGTAGAGCGCGGCGGCGCCCGCGTAGTCGCCGGCTCGGGAGGTGGCGAGGGCGAGGTTGAAGCGCTCGACCGGGGTGGGGCTCGGGACGACGGCAAAGAGCTCGGCGGCGCGCGCGTAGTCCTTGGCGTTGAAGCAGGCCCAGGCGAGGGTTCGCTTGGGCTCGGGCGCACCGTCGCGGCCCAGCTGATCGCGGAGCAGCAGCGACTCGTCGTAGCGCCGCAGCTTGTCCAAGGACTTAATGCGCGCCCGCACCAGCCGCCGCCCCTCCTCCGAGCGTGTGTCCGGCACGGGCTGACCGGCCGTGGCCAGGCGGGACGCGGCCTCCGAGGCTCGGGGGCTGGCGGGGTTACGCGACCACAGCGCCTGCCAGACCGGGACCGCCTTCGCCGATTCACCGCGCCGCACCGCCGCCTCGGCCAGCCACCAGCGCAGCTCGGCGGGATCGGCGCCGCTGGCGGTGGGGACGAAGGCGGGCTCCGCCAGGGGGCCCTGGAGGGTGCCGGCGAGCACCGCGCGACCGCCCACGGTGTCCCCGGACTCGACCAGCGCCCGGCCGCGCAGCATCTGCACCCGCTGGCCGGCCTCACGGGGGAGCGTCACCGTCGCGAGGCGGGCCGCGGCCTGGGCGGGGCGACCCGCGGCGAGGAGGGCCTCGCCGGCGACGAGGTCACCGTAGGCGCCCAGCGGGCCGCCGTGGGTAGGGGCGAGGCGGGCGAGGGCGGCCTCCGTCTGGCCTGCCCGGAGCTCGCAGCGCGCGAGGGCGATGCGCTCCGCGTCATCGGCGGCGCCGGCTCGGTCCGCGAGGGCCGCGGCGCAGTCCCCGACCTGGAGCGCCGCCCGCCCGCCCTCGCCGAGGGCCAGGGCGAGGCTCAGGTGAAGCAGGATGAACATGGACAGGGCCCCGCGCGGAATTGTCCGGAGTCAGAAGCTGCTGCCGAACCAGAGGTAGACCGAGTGTCCATAACCCTGGCTCACGCCGCCCTCGCCGTGCACCGGCATCGCGTAGCCGAGGCGGCCCGAGAGGGGAACACCCCACAGCCAGACCGCGGTGGCCCGGAGCTCGGCCCCGGCGCCGACGAGGGTGTTGGCCAGCACGCCGGTCTCCGTCACCTCGTTGAAGGCGTTCCCGGCGTCGACGAAGGCGGCGAAGGAGAAGGACTGGAGGAAGAAGGGGATCACCGAGACGCCGCGGTCGACGTAGAACAAAGGCAGGCGATACTCGGCAGAGCCGAGGTAGTACCAATCTCCGTACACGGTGGCAGACTCGAAGCCGCGGAGGGCGCGCCACTCGTCGGGCAGGGTGTAATACGAGCTCTCACCGAAGCTGCCGCCGAGGCGGTAGTTGCCGTATCGCTGATTGTCGCCCGCTGAGGCGCCGACCGCGCCCTTGAGGGCCAACACGTGGTTCGGGAACCAGGGCACAGACTGATACTCGCGCCACTCCGTCATCAGGCGGAGCTGGGTGAAGCCAACCTTGCTGTCGGTGTCGTCGAGGACATAGCTGCCGAGCGCGGGGTGACTGGCCTGACCAACCACCGAGACCACGCGGGCCTCCTCGGGGGAGATCGAGCGCGAGTAGAAGCGGCCCCGAGAGAAACGGTAGCCGGCGCTCACCGTGGACAGGAAGCCTCGGTCGGGGAGCAACGGCCGCCAGGCTTGGGCTGAGAGGGGCTCGAGGGGCTGCCGCAGCGTCCCGCTCCAGGTGGCGAAGATCGAGCGGTAGGAGTCCAAGGAGTAGGCGGCCTCGCCATAGAGGCGGGTCCGCTTGTCCCAGTAGAGCTCTCCGCTATCGACGATTGAGGGCACCCAGGCCCCACCCTCCGGGGGGGGGCCCTCATAGGTGTAGATGTTCCCGTAGGGGACGGTGTAGCTGTAGGCGCCGAGCGAGAAGATCGGCACCCAGCGGTTGAGCACCACCGAGCCGCTCCAGCCCACGAACTCGCTGTCCGTGCGGTAGGACACCGAGGCAGCGTAGATCCAGCGCCGCAGCGGATCCCAGCCCGAGGTAGACAGGGAGCCCATGTACCCGTAGGTGGCCTTGTACAGAGACGGGATCACGAATCGAGGGGGGAGCAGGGTCGGGAGCGGGTTGTAGCGCTCGACCGGGTGCGTGAAGGCGTAGTCCTCCTCCTTCTTCACCTCCTTCACCATCGTGGGATCGTCGACGTCGGCGCCGCCGCCCGGCTGGTCGGCGCTGAGCTCGCCCTGCGCCAGGGGCTCGCCGGGCAAACCCCACGTCCCTGGCTGGTAGCGGCTGTGCTCGAAGGCGCCGCCGACGCCGGTGAGGCCAGGGTACTCCCACGTCTCGGTCAGCGTGGGGTAAACGTCGCCCTGGCCGCCCATGGCGCGCCGATCGCGGCGCTTCTCCCCTCGCCTCTCCTTCCGCGCCTCCCGCTTCGCCCGCCGCGCCTCGGACTTACTCTGCGGCGGGCTGGCCTCCGCCGCCGCGCCGCTGCCCGTCGGCGGCGTCGGGATCACCACGGGCTCCTTCGGCAGGACCGCCGACAGCGCCTCCCCACCCTCCACCGGTCGCGGCAGAGCCCCGCGATCTCGCCAGGCGGCACGATCGAGGTCCATCCAGGCGACGTCGACGCTGTCGTTGGAGAAGGACTCGAAGACCATCGCGCTGCCGTCGGGCCGCACAGAGGGGTGGAAGGCGCCGCCCACGACGTTCGTGATCTGGAAGAGGTGCTCGGTCTCGAGGTCGATGGCGTAGATGTTGTAGACGCCGGTTCGATCGGAGGAGAAGTAGAGCGTGCGCCCGTCGGCGGACCAGGAGGGGTCGATGTCCGAGGCGAGATCCATCGTGACGCGACGGGTGGGATCTCCGTTCAGATCGAAGATCCACAGATCGCGGTACCCGTCCTTCCACATCGACAGGGCGAGCCTGCGCCCATCCGGAGAGTAGACCGGGGTGGAGAGCTGCCGGTGGTCGTCATTGTCGGTGAGGGCCTCGATCCGGCGGTCCACCGTGAGGCGGACGAGCTGGTTCTGCTGGAGGCCGTTCGTAACCGCGATCATCTCGCGGCCGTCCTCAGAGAAGTCTGGATTCCGCGCCCGCTTTCCGCTGGTAAGCGCCTCGATGCCCCCGCCCAGCGTGTGGAAGTACACATCCGAGTAGAGGTTGAAGCGGTTCACCGAGTGGAGGGAGGAGAAGGCGAAGGCCTTGCCGTCGCCGCGCCAGGTGAAGTCGTTGGCGAAGCGCTGGTCAAGCTCCCGCTTCGGCGAGCGCCCTTGCCCGTCTGCCAGCCAGATCGCGGAGCCGCGCTCCCGGTCGGAGCAGGACCAGACGAGCGAGGCGCCATTCGGGCTGAAGGTGGGGGCTGAGCAGAGGTCTTCGCCGTCGGTGAGGAGCCGAAAGGGCGTGAGGCCCTCGGCCTGGATCTTCTCGAGCTGCCGCGTGTAGCGCTCGGTCATCTCCGCCCGCCAGGCGAAGTAGAGCTTGTTGATCCCCTCACCGAAGGTCTGCTTCGCGGGAAGCCAATAGGGGATGAAGCCGCCGTAGGTGTGGAAGAAGTCCGTCCAGACCTTCTCCCCCGCTCGATCGGCGATGAACTGCTGAAAGTCCTGCCCGAACAGATAGCGGAGGTTGCCTCCGGGCGGATCCCGCTGGAAGCCGTCGAGGTTGCCGAGGGGGGGGAAGTCATCCTCCACCACGGTCATCCGCTTGATCATGTCCACGTAGGTGGAGCGCCCGCGGCCGGCGTTGGTGTTGCGGGTCTCCTGGAAGGTCGCCTGCCCCTCGATCACCCAGCCCGGCGCCACCCGGTTCACCGAGATCGTCCGCCCGAGCACGTAGCGGAGGAGCTGCGGGATGCCCTCCACGGTGTCGAGGTGGAGGATGTGGGTCATCTCATGGGTGAGGATCGCGTCGTTCCAGTCCTCGTAGGTGGCGAGGGTGGAGTCTTCCTGCGGCGCCGTCACGTAGATCTGAATGGTGTTGACCGGCAGCGTCATGGCGAAGCCGTTGGCGCTGTCCGAGGAGTCGATGAGCACGAGCTCCGTGCGCCGACGGGGCGCGTTCTGGAGCTCCGTCGTCATCTCCTCCCAGATGGCCTCACCGACCCGCGCGAATTCTTCGGCCAGCGCCTCTTCTCCCCCGTGGAAGGTGATGCGCCAGTGTGGCGTCTCCATCGTCCGCCACGTGAGGTCGGGGTCGACGGCGGCCGCCTCGGCGACCGGCGAGGACAGCGCCGCCCCTGCCAGGAGCAGCGCGAGGGCGAGGGCGCAGCGGCCCAGGGCGCGCCGATCGAAGAGAGCGTGAATTCGGGTCAAGCCGCCATCCGGTCAGAACCAGTAATGTACGCCCGCGTTCGCCGCGCCGGTGAAGGCGACGCCCGAGCCGCCGTCACCGACGTCGATGTTCAGGCCGATCCCGGTGGTGATACCTAGGTTTTCGAGGCCGAAGAGGAAGAAGTCGACCGAGCTCAAGGGCTGGATGCGCACGACCGAGGCCGCACCATCGCCCATGAAGCCGCCGCCTGCGCCGAGGTAGAGGTTGAGGTTGTCCTCCACGACGACACCGTAGAGGAGCTTGCCTCCGCCAAAGATCCGCTCGTCGCCGAGATCTTTGTACTGGCTGAACCCGAAGTCACCCTCGAGCTGGATGTTGATCGCCGGGTTCTCGTTCGGCAGCCCGTAGCGGATCGAGAAGGCGGAGAGCTGACCAAACTGCTGGTCAAAGCCGACGCCGACGCGGGTGCGGAGGTCTTTGGCGTGGGCGCTCTGCGGGAAGAGGCCGACCGCGAGGACCAGGGGGAGGACGAGGAGGGAGCAGACAGCCGTGCGAGACATCTACGCAGCCCGGAGGAGGGAGGTGGGGCGGGGAGGCCAGCCGACGCGCCGCATCGAAGGGAGCGCCGGGAGCGTGACGCCGGGAAGCGCCACAGGGGAGGCCGACACCGTATCCCGAAATCGCCGCTCAGGCGCCCTTCTGCCGACGGTGGCGCGGCCCCCGGCGCCCGACGACGGCGAGGCCGGCCGCCAGGCAAATCGCGAGGAGCGAGCGGGGAGCCGCCCGGGAGGGGGCGTCCGTCGCCGAGCAGCCGACCACCTTCATCGCCCCGATGGCCTCTTCGGGGGTCTCCCCCGTGGGGAGCAGCTCGCCGCCGCCGGCGCCGTCCCCACCGCCGTCCCCGCCCCCGTCTCCGCCACCGGAGCCGCCATCCTGACCGAGCTCCCAGCCGAGCGTGCCCTCGCAGGCGGCGCCGTAGAGGTAGCTCCCGGTCTCGGGGAAGACCCCGCTCTCGCCCGCTGCGGACTCGTAGCGGAAGAAGTAACGGTGGCAGTCGGCCGACTCGGGGGTCACGTCCGCGGTGTAGACGCCCAGGCCGTCCACGCCGTAGGTGAGCGCGAGCGCGGACCCGACGCCGTCTACGACCACCTCGAGAGAGGCGGGGGCCTCCGCCTCCGACCAGTCGACGAGGAAGGTGGCCTCGGCGGTCGCGGCCTCGGGCTCATGCACGCCCATCGCGATGGGGCCGTCGCTGTCGACCGTGCCCGCCGCGAAGTCTTGCGTGTAGTAGGTGCCCACCACCCCCGTGCCGAGCTCGTTGTAGTCGGCCAGCATGATGTTGGCGCGGTGGCCAGACGAGCACATCCAGCCGCCGAGCACGACGGTGAAGGGGTCTGGATATCCGTAGGCGATGTTCTCGCCGACGTAGCCGCTCTCGGTATAAAAGCGCGCCACCCGGTCACCGAAGGACGTGCCGTCCGACGAGGCGTGGTCAAACCAGTCGTTGTCGTGCATGTCGGTCGAGTGGAACCGACCGGCCACGTTGAGCGGGCGCGAGTAGTAGAGCAGCCCCTTGGGGGTCTTCTCGGAGGCCTCGAAGCTCTCGAAGGTGCAGCCGCCGGCCTGATAGTCAGCCGAGAAGGCCTCAGGGTCCACCCGGACGGCGTTCGTCCACAGGTGCACCGAGCGCTCCCCCCAATTGGGGTAGCCGTCTTCATCCACGTCGCCGTAGCCGACCTCCGCGGCCTGGGCGGCGCCGCCCGACGTCGGCGAGGCGGCGAGGCCGACCACGAGCAGGGCGAGCAGGGCGGCGCGGACCTTCATGTGTGCTCCCGGACCCATTGCAGGCCGAAGGCGTAGGCGCGCTCGTAGGCGCCCTTGAACTCCTCGACGATGACCGACTCAATCTTGCCGCCCACGAGCGGGATGGAGACGGTGACGTCTCCCTTGACCAACCTTTCACAGCCCCCCGGACGGTCCACGAACTCGTAGGAGCCCATGCATCGCGCCTTCTCACCGAGGGAGGGTGCGAAGGCGCTCCAGGTGATGTAGGGGCGGGAGGGGTCATACCGCTCCTCCATCTCATAGGAGAGGCGGCTCGAGCCCACGATCTTCTGGGCGATGGCGGGGAGCTCCCGGCCGGAGTGGATGCGCATCCGGCGCACCCTCGCGCCCCCCTTCACCGTGTCCTCCAGCACCTCCCGCTCGATCTGAGAGACCGCGCGGACGGCCTGCTCGTAGGGCTCCGAGAAGAGCTGCTCCCAGACGATCTTCGCCGGGGCGGGGTAGCTGTGCCGAAGCTCGAACTTCATCGCGGACACCTCCTGAGCAGCGCCCGGCCTAACCCGGGCTCGACGGGCCCGTGGGTTAGCAGCCCCCTTGGAGCCCCGGCGATGCCCACGAACACCCCTGGCGCGACCCCGACGCGCCTCAGCCCGGACGACGCCGCCTTCATCCAGCGGGCGCGGCGCCTGCTCGAGCCGCTCGCGCGCTACCACCACTTCCGGGTCCAGGGCCTGGAGAACGTCCCCGCGGCCGGGCCCTGCCTGCTCGTGGTGCATCACAGCCTCGCCACCTACGACGGCTTCCTCATCGGCCTCGGCATCTGGGACGGCAGCGGCCGCCTGCCCCGCGGCCTCGGTGACGACCGCATCTTCCAGATCCCCGGCCTCGCCCGCTTCGCCGAGCGCTGCGGCCTCGTCCCGGCCTCCCCCGAGGCGGGCGAGCGCATCCTCCGCGAGGGGGAGATCCTCGGCGTGGCCCCGGGAGGCATGTGGGAGTCGATCCGGCCCCACACCCTGCGCCGCCGCTCCCGTTGGGAGTCTCGGCGGGGCTTCGCTCGCCTCGCCTTGCGCACGGGGGCGCCGATGCTCTTCGCCGCCTGTCCGGCCGCCGATGAGATCTACAAGGTCTACCCGAGCCGCATCACCGATCGGATCTATGACCGATTCCACATCCCCCTGCCTCTCGCCCGCGGCATCGGCCCCACCTTGCTGCCGCGGCCCGTCCAGCTGACCGCGTACCTCTCCCCCCTGCTCGTCCCCCCGGCCTGGGATCCCGCCCACGAGGACGCCCAGATCGAGGCCCTGCAGGGGGAAGCCCAGCGCCGGATGGCCGAGCTCCTCCGCCGATGAGCGGCCCCGGCTCGCCGCCGCCGGTCCTCGTGCCCGCCGAGCGGCGCCTGGGGCTCTGGATGGGGGCCCTCACCCTGCTCTGCCCCGCCCTCGGCCTCGCCGGTCGCCTGGGGCACTCTGAAGCGGGTGGAGCGGCGCTCGGCGGGGGCCTGGGCGCTGGGCTCTGCGCGGCCCTGGTCTACGCGGCCCCGCGAGCGCGCCGCCCCTTCGCCCTGCCGGTCGGCGGGGGCCTCCTCGTCGCGGGGCTCGGCGACCTCCCCGCGCCCGCCGGGCTGCTCACGCTGGCCCTCGGGATCTTCACCCTCTCGCTCTTCGTCGCCGCCACCCGCGCCCTCCAGGGTCGGTGGCTCGATGGGGGTCCGCCCGGCTAGACCGCGCCAAACGGAGCGCCGCCTTGTTCGTCTTTTCCTACTGGGCCGACCTCTGGTACGACCTGATGTCGGCGCCGCCGCCGATGATCTGGCTGGCCGCCCTGCTCGTGGCGCTCGGCCTCGGGCTGATGGGCGAGCTTGTCCTGCGGATCCTCTTCCGCCTCCTCCGCAGCCTCGCCCGCCGCACCCGCACCCTCTCCGACGATCACCTCGTCTCCCGCCTCCGGGTGCCGGCGAGGGTCCTCTTGGGGGCGACCGCGCTCCACGCCGCGGCCCACCTCGCCCACCTCGAGTGGCCCGAGGGCGCGCTCGTCCTCATCGAGTGGCTGCTCCTCACCTTCATCCTCGTCGAGAGCGCCGAGACCCTGGTGGTCGACCTCCTGCTCGAGGAGCGCTTCGGCTTTCGGGTGCCGCCGATCTTGCGCCAGGTCTCGATCGGCATCGTCTACCTGGGGGTGGCCCTGGCGGCGGTGGGCCACATCTCCGGGATGGACGTCACCCCGCTGCTCGCTACCACCTCGGTGGTCTCGATCGTGCTCGGCCTCGCGCTCCAGCAGCCGCTGTCGAACCTCTTCGCCGGCCTCGTCCTCGCCTTTGACCGCCCCTTCAAGGAGGGCGACTGGATCCTCGTCAACAACAAGGAGGGCTGCATCGAGAACGTCGGCTGGCGCGCCACCCGGCTCCGCACCCTCTCAGGGGACCACCTCGTCCTGTCGAACATCTCGCTGCTCACCTCGGATATCCAGAACTTTGCTCTGCCCTTTCGCAGCACCGCCCGCCTCATTGAGCTCATCTGCTCCGTCCGGGTGCCGCCGGCTGACCTCACCGCCTGGGTTCGGGAGGAGGTCGCGAAGATCCCCGGCTGCCTGACCGATCCGCTGCCCCGTGTCTGGCTTCGGCAGCTCGAGCCCACCTTTCAGCGGTACACGATCAAGATCTGGATCGAGGACTTCTCGCTGCACGACGAGCTCGAGAGCGAAGTCCTGAAGGCGATGTGGTACCGACTGTCCGCCGAGGGCGTCCCGCTCAGCCAGGAGACACCGGTGCGGCTCCTCACCTGACCCGCCCGATCACCTGACCCGCCCGACCTCATCGAGCACCGAGCGTAAGGCGTGGCCCAAGCGTTCGTACTGGTCTGGCCGATTATATAGGGCGAAGCCAGAGATGCGCACAAGGAGGTGCCCACCCCAGGAGATGATGGGCACCTGGACGCGGTGGGCGTCGATGAGGCGGTCGTGGATGTGCGACCAGGCGTCGGGCGGTCCGTCGAGGAGGATGGCGGCCATGCTCCCGTAGAGGGCCGGATCGTCGGGGTAGGGAAGGCGCCCGCCGACGAGGTCAGCCACCACCTCTCGCCCGCGCCGCACGAGGGCATGGTTGGCCGCCCGCAGTTCGGCGCCGCCTTCGGCCTCGTGCAAATCGAAGGCGGCCTCTGCGGTGATCCAGGCGGTGGGGTCAAAGGTGCCGGGCCAGTCGAATTCGGCGTGCAGCCCTCCCCCGAAGCCGTGGCTGATCACCGGGGGGTGGACCCAGGCCTGGTGCGCCCGGGCGACGTGGAGCAGGGCCGCGCCCTTGGGAGCGCAGAGCCACTTGTGGAGGTTGCCGACCCAGAAGTCCGCGCCCAGGCCGTTGAGGTCGACCGGGACCTGCCCGGGGGCGTGGGCGCCGTCGACGAGGGTGAGGATGCCCGCGGCTCGCGCGGCGGCGAGGATGTCGGCCATCGGCCAGACCATCCCGGTGGGCGAGGTGATCTGGTCGAGGACGAGCAGGCGGGTGCGCGGCCCGAAGCCGGCGATGACCGCCTCGGTCACCTGCTCGGGGCGCTCGAGGGGGAAGGGGACGTGGACCTCCACCACCCGGGCTCCAGCGCGGGCCGCCTCGCGGAGCATCGCGTTCCGGACCGCGTTGTAGACGTGGTCCGTCGTGAGGAGCTCGTCGCCCGGCTGCAGGCGGAGCGAGCCCAAGACGGCGTTCGCCCCGGCTGTGGCGTTGGTGACGAAGGCGAGATCGGCCGTGTCGGCGCCCAAGAAGCGGGCGGCCCGGGCGCGGGCGCGGGCGAGGTGGCCGGGGAGGCTGCGGACCATGAACTCCACCGGCTCTCGCTCCATCTCCCGCCGCAGCACCTCTTGACGCTGGAGGAGCTCGACCGGCGTGGCGCCGAAGGAGCCATGGTTGAGGAAGGTGACGTCCGGGTCGAGGAGGAAGGTGGCCATCGGTGGGCTCCGGGGACGCGCTCGGTCATGGTTCGGAAATTGCGGCGCGGTCGCCCCTCCAGGCCTGGTGAGCGCTCGCTATGCTGTGTCGACTCCTGGAGACGGCCGTGACCGTAGCCCTCTTGCGTACCCCTGGCCCTTCAGACGGCCACCCTCTCACGCCGATCCAGGGCAGCGGAGACCTCGCCCGCGAGATCTACCAGCTCCTCCGGGATCTCGATCCCAACCGCTGGCGCGACGAGCAGGAGCGGGCCCTGCGGGGGCGGCTCCAGGCTCTCTCCCTCCGGGTGGAGGCCCTGCGCGGCGAGGTCGGCCTGCTCGCGGATCAGGCCACGGCCGAGATGCAACCCCGGCTCCTCGCCCTCGCCGAGCGGCTTCGGGAGATGGCCCGTGTCATCGCCGCGCGCGCCCCCGAGGCCGAGCTCCCCCTCGAGCGGCTGCGCTTCGCCTGGGCCGACTTTCGTCGCGAGGCCACCCCCGCCTACGAGCACCTCGCCGCCAGCCTGCAGCCCCTCGACGTCCGGCTCCCTTCGCTGCGCCCGAGCAAGCTGCCCCGCGCCTTCTTCCATGTCGCCACCGGCGCCACCGCCATCGCCGTCGTGCAGCACCTCGTAGACGGCATCGCCGTGCCCCTCGCCGGGCTGCTCGCCTTCACGGCGATCTGGAGCGTCGAGATCGGTCGCCGCCTGATCCCCGGCATGAACGACCTCTGCATGCGGTTGATGGGCTCGATGTCCCACCCCCACGAGCGGCACCGGGTCACCTCGTCCTCCTGGTATGCGGTCGCCATCGGCCTCCTCGCGTTGCCGGCCGACGAACGGCTGTTCACGGTGGCGATGGCCGTGGTCGGCGTCGGCGATCCCGCCGCCGGCCTCATCGGGCGCCGCTTCGGCCGTCATCGCCTCCAGAACGGTCGCTCGGTCGAGGGCTCGCTCGGCTTCATCGCGGTGAGCGTGCTGGCCGTCATCGCCCTGCTCGCGGTGTATTACCCCGCGCTCCCGCACGGTCAGGCGGCCCTGTTGGCGATCGCCGCCTCGATCCCGGCGGCCCTCGCCGAGCTCTTCATCCGCCGCTGGGACGACAACCTCACCGTCCCCGTGGCCGCGGCGGGCGGCTACTGGCTGGCGGCGGTGGCGCTGGGCCTCTGAAGGGAGCGGCGGCCTTCGGGGCCCCCATCGCCGGGAAACCGGCGGGGATCACAGGAGTGTCACGCGCCCTCCACGGAAGCGCAGGCTAAACCTGTCCCTGGCACCTACGGTACCTTGAAGCAAGGGCTCGCACCTGAGCCCAGATGGAGCAGTCATGACGCGCACTCTCTTCGGTCTCAGCCTCCTCGGCCTCACCCTCTCCTTCACCGCCTGCAAGGACAAGGGGGAGGACAGCGCGGTCGACGAGTCGGACGCTGACACCGACGCCGACACCGATGCGGACACCGACGCCGACACCGACGCCGACACCGACGCCGACACCGACGCCGATCCCACCTTCACCATCACCGGCAACTCCCTCGACTTTGGGCTCTTCGCCCCGGGCGGCGCCGGCCTCTGCATCGACGCGCTCGACCCCACGAACGTGCTCTCCGGCGGCGATCCCGAGGTCGTCTCCAGCACCACCGTCGCCAGCGACGGCACCTTCACGCTCACGGCCGTCCCCAAGATCGGCCTCGGCCTCCTGCTCCTCAACCGCGACTGCGACACCCCCGGGGCGACCGTCTTCCCGACCGCGACCGGCGTCTCGAACGCGACCTACGCCGACGTCGAAGACGGCGGCACGGTCGATGGCCGCACCGCCTTCTTCATCCCGAACGAGACCAAGGACGGCATCGCCGCCTCGCTGGCCCTCGGCGGCTACACCGGTGACCTCAACACCGACGGCATGACCATCGGCTTCATCACCGACAACGCGGGCAACGGCATCGACGGCGCCACCATCACCTGCGGCGCCTGCGTGCCCTACTACGGCGACACCGATCTCTCCGACGGCATGTACACGACGGGCAGCACGAAGAACACCTCCACCGTCGCCGCCACCCGCGGCCTCTGGACGGTGCCCGCCGCCACGCTGACCACCTACCAGCCCGCCGCCGACGGCTACACCTTCTCTTCGACGCCCCTCGCCGCCCTCCCCGCCTCCGCGGTGGTGGCTGCCTTCAGCGCCGAGTAGAGGCCGAGCCCGGACGAAGGCGCCCCCCCTCCCCGCCTTGGGCGGTGCGAGCGCGGGGGCGCCGTGCTATCGGAGCCGTCCTTTCCCAGGAGGCTCCTTTGGCCAATTCGCGCGTCTTCTTCGACATCCAGATCGGCACCCAGCCCGCCGCCCGCGTCGTCTTCGAGCTCTACACGGACACCGTCCCCAAGACGGCCGAGAACTTCCGTCAGCTCTGCACGGGCGAGCCCGGCTTCGGCTACAAGGGCAGCAGCTTCCACCGGGTGATCCCCCAGTTCATGCTCCAGGGCGGGGACTTCACGAACCACAACGGCACCGGCGGCAAGTCGATCTACGGCAACAAGTTCGCCGATGAGAACTTCATCCACAAGCACACCGTCCCCGGCCTCCTCTCGATGGCCAACGCCGGCCCGGGCACGAACGGCAGCCAGTTCTTCATCACGACCGTCCCCTGCTCTTGGCTCGACGGCAAGCACGTCGTCTTCGGCAAGGTCGTCGAGGGGATGAACGTGATCACGGCGGTCGAGAAGGTCGGCTCGTCGAGCGGCAAGACCTCCACCAAGGTCACCATCGCGGACTGCGGCCAGCTCTGAGACGCCGCCCGGCGAGGGGCGCCGTTGGGCTCCCCTCGCCGTCGTCTGCGCCGATCAGCGGCGGGCTCCGACCTCCCAGGGCGGGATCCAGCCGCCCAGCGCCTCTTCGAGGGCCACCGCGACGGCGATCGTGACCGCGTCGTCCCCGTGTCGGCCCACGGCCTGCACGCCGGTGGGCAAACCTTCGGGATCGAGGCCGCACGGGATCTGCGTCGCCGGCATCTCCAGGGCGTTGAACAGGCCCGTGTAGCCCGCCTCGTAGAAGCGGAGCATGGGTCGATTGTGACGCGGCGCCGGGCGCGGGAACGTGGGCAGCAAGAGCACGCCGCGCGGCCCGAGCTGTCGGGCGATGTCGTGGCGGATCTCTTGCAGGCGCACGCGAACCGGGCCCAGATCGGTGGGGTTGACCCCGGGGATCTTCTCGAGCGCCGCCAGCATCAGCGCCGGGAGCGTGTGATCGGAGCGGCCGCGGGCGAGGCGGTAGAATTCGCGCGCGAGCTTCGGCTTCTCGCCGCCGGTGCCCATGAGCTCGTGGAAGGTGATGTCGTTGGCGCCCGACATCCGCTGCGACCAGAGCGTGAAGGCCTCGCGGAACCAGGCGGTCTCGGCCGGGACGACCTCGGCCCCTCGCTCGCGGAGGGCGTCGGCCGCCCGCCGCACCGCCTCCTGCTGGGCGGGGGCCGGCGCCAGCGCACCGGGGTGCTCGGCCACGCAGACCCGCAGCCCGCGGAGGTTGACGATCGAAGGGTCCCCCTGGAGCCGGTGATCCACGCTGGGCTCGTCGGGATGGGGGCCGGCGAGCACGCGCATCAGCGGCCAGAGGTCCTCCGCCCGGCGGCAAATGGGGCCCGTGGCGAGCATCCGCAGCCCCTCGCCGTGGGAGACCGGGAACTGGCCGAGGTTCGGGACGAGGCCGCTCGAGGCCTTGTGGCCGAAGACCCCGTTGAAGAAGGCGGGGAGCCGGATCGAGCCGCCCACGTCGGCGCCGAGGCCGAAGGGGCTCCCGCCCGCCCCCACGATCGCCCCCTCGCCGCCCGAGCTGCCGCCGACGATCCGGCTCGTGTCATAGGGGTTGTTGGACCGCCCATAGACGCGGTTGTTCGACTCCAACCACATGCAGAGCTCGGAGAGGTTGGTCACCCCGAGGGGGATGGCGCCCGCCTCCCGCAGTCGCCCCACCGTCGGCGCCTCGCGCGTGGCGAGCTGCGCCTTCCGCGACACGAGCCCGCCGGTGTTGGGCATGCCGGGGAGCATGAAGCTCTCCTTGATCGTGCAGGGCACGCCGTGCAGGGGAGGCAGGAAGCGCATCGGCACCTGCGCCCGCAGCCGATCCGCCGAGCGGGCCTCCTCGCGCGCGAGATCGAAGCGGTCGGCGACCATCGCGTTGATCACCGGATTGACCTCTTGGATCTTCCGGATGTGGGCCTCGACGACCCCCTCCGAGCTGAGCTCGCCCCGGGCGATGGCGCGGGCCAGGGAGGTGGCGGAGGCGGTGAGGAGCGCTTCGTCAGCCATGATCGGGGGTTCCAGACAAGGGGAGGCCGCTGTGGTACCACGGCGCTCGGGCTGCGGCGCGGCGGGGGGCAGGATGGCACAGGAGCAGGGGGCGACAGCGCGCGGAGGCGAGGCCGGGCGGGCCGACGTGATCGTGGTCGGGGCCGGCATCGCCGGGCTCTCAGCGGCGCGCGCGCTCTGCCGGGCGGGCCAGGACGTGCTCGTGCTCGAGGCCCGAGACCGGGTCGGTGGCCGCACGTGCAGCGTGCCGGTGCGTGGGGCGACCTTCGACGTGGGCGGACAGTGGATCGGCGCCCGCCAGCCTCGGCTGCAGGCCCTGATCGAGGAATTCGGCCTCGAGACCTTCCCGACCTACCACAGCGGCACCAAGCTCCTCGACCTCGGCGACGGCGTGCGGCGCTATGAGGGCGATCTCCCTGCCCTCTCCCTGCTCGACCTCGTGCGCGTTCAGGCGACGCTCTGGCGCATCGCCTGGCTGGCCCGTGGGGTGCCGGTCGAGGCCCCGTGGACCGCCGAAGACGCGGCCGCCCTCGACGCCGTGAGCGCCGAGGCCTGGGTCGCCGCGCACCTCCACCGCCCGGAGACGCGGAAGCTGGTCGACCTCCTCATCCGCTCCTGCTGGTCGGCCGAGCCGCGGGAGCTCTCGATGCTGTACTTCCTCGCGTACGGCAAGGCGGCGGGCCGGGTCGAGCGCCTCGCCGAGGTGGCGGGCGGGGCCCAAGAGCGGCGCTTCGTCGAGGGCGCGCAGTCGATCAGCCTCCGCCTCGCCGCCGCGCTCCAGCGACCGGTCCAGCTCTCGACCCCGGTCGATCGGATCGACTGGGACCAGGACGGCGTGGTCGCCTGGTCGAAGGGGGCCGCCTATGCAGCCCGGCGGCTGATCGTCGCCCTCCCGCCGGCCCCGGCGGCCCGCCTCGACCTCCGCCCGCCCTTGCCGAACGAGCGGAGCCGCTTGATGGGCGCGATGCCGATGGGCCGCACGATCAAGTGCCTCGCGCTCTACGAGCGCCCCTTCTGGCGAGCGCAGGGCCTCTCGGGGGAGTCCCTCTCCCACGGCGGGCTCTGCGCCTTCACCTACGACAATTCGAGCGTGCGCGGCGAGGTCTCGGCGTTGGTCGGCTTCGTGGTCGGCGACGAGGCGAGCCGCCACCGGGAACGGAGCCTGGATGAGCGCCGCGCCCGCTTCCTCGACCACCTCGCCCACTTCTTCGGGCCCGCGGCCCGCGACGCCCAGGAGGTCATCGAGCACGACTGGAGCGACGAGCCCTGGAGCGGCGGCTGCCCCGTCGGCATGCCCCCGCCCGGCGTCCTCGGCCGGGACGGCCCCGCCCTCCGCGCCGTGGTGGGTCCGCTGCACTTCGCGGGCACGGAGACCGCGACGGAGTGGACCGGCTACTTCGAGGGGGCGCTCCAGTCCGCCGAGCGTGTGGTGGGCGAGATCCTCGGCGCGCCGCGCT
The DNA here is from genome assembly GCA_044344255.1 of Myxococcota bacterium. Lineage (GTDB taxonomy): Bacteria > Myxococcota_A > UBA796 > UBA796 > UBA2385 > JBIJDH01. The sequence goes on along the minus strand of JBIJDH010000002.1, from coordinate 484,979 downwards.
GAAGGCGGCCGGCTTCACCGCGCGCTGGTGGATCTTCGGCCCCGAGACAGGCTAAGCACCCCTGAGACAGGCTAAGCAGCGCGGGCGCGATAACCGGGAGCCACCTTGTCCTCCGATCTTGACGCCCAGCTCGATAAGTTCGGCCCCCGCGACGTCACGGTCCTGCTCTGCAACGGGCTCCTGAACGCGCTCCCCTATGTAGACCCGCTGTCCGAGGGCCGCAGCCTCGACGCCATCTCTACGGTTTACACGCAGGCGCCTTCCGGGGCGATCGGGCAGCGTGCGCGCGCCCTGAGCCAGGACGAGGCCGTCCGCAAAGCGGTCTGGATCGCCACCGGCCTCGACGCCGGCGACGGCGTAGTCACGATCTTCACCAGCGTGCGCTCCGCCTTCCAGCTCTACCGGAGCAAGAAGGGCGGCAGCGTGGCCCCCCCCGCGGGCTGGGCCGACATGCAGGCCAAGGACGCTGTCCTCAAGGCCCTGGCCCTCGCTCACCTGCTCGAGCGCCTCTTCCCTGGAGAGGAGGAGCCCATTGGCGAGCTAATCGCGATCGAGGCCGGGCGTGGCATCGTCGCCTACATGGCCGCCGCCGAGGTCGCCCTGCCCTTCCTCCAGGAGACCATCGGCGCCCGTGGCGTCCTGGCGGGCTTTGTCACCCAGCACCTCGACGAGCAGGCCGGGAAGCTCGCCGCCGTCGTCGGGGCCGACGCCGTGAGCCGCGCCCGCCTGCGCCTCCCAGACCTCGTCTTTCTGATCGACAGCGTGGCCTTCGCCACCGCCCGCGACGCCGGCCCCGCCGCCGACGCCATCGAGCGCGGCCTCCCCGTCGCCCTGAAGGGCCTCGATGTCGCCGCCGATCTGCTGGCCGTCGGGGCCGATGTGCTGCCGGTCTACCGGTTCCTCGGCACCCGCCTCGCCGCCGACGCCGTGGTCTGGCGCTCCGCCCGCGAGGCCGGGCTCGCGACCCTGCACCCCCTCGCCGAGAAGTGGCGCGAAGACTTCCTCCGTCCGCCGGAGGCCGCGCCGCCGGCTCCCCCGCAGGAGGTCGCGCCGCCCCTCGCCGCGCTCCCGATCCCGCCACCCCTCGCCGCGCTCCCGATCGCGCCGCCCCCCCTGAGCGGCGACCTCCCGCCCCCGCTGCCCGACTTCGGCGCGCCGACCTCCACGGTGGAGCTGCCCACCGGGAAGATCGCCCCAGCGGTCGCTGGCACGGTCGCCGCAGCCTCCGCCGCGGTCGCGGTCGCCGCCGCGGTGTCGCCGCCGCTCCCCGTCGAGGCCCCGCGCCTCGCGCCCCCTCCCCTCCCCGTTGAGCCAGCACCGCCGCCGCTCGGTCGCCCCGAGGGCAGCCCGCTCCTCAAGCCGTACGAGGGGGCGACCCGACCCTACCAGCCCGCCCGGCCCTACGAGCCCCCGAAGCCCTACGAGCCCGTGCTGCCCTACGAGCCCCAGAAGCCGCCGGTCTCACCGCTGCTCCAGCCGGTGCAAGGCATCCCCCCGCGTTCCGCCCCCCCGTTGGCGCCGCCCAAGGCCGTCGAGCCGCTCAAGGCTGCGGAGCCGCTCAAGGCTGCGGAGCCCGCGCGCTCGGCCCCCCTCCCGCCGCCCAAACCTGCGGAGGTCCCCTATGCCACCGTCGACGACGAGAAGGGAGGCTTCTCGCTCACCGCCATCGTCGCCGTGGTCGGCATCGTCGCCGCGCTGATCTGCGGCGGCTTCTTCGTCTTCGGCGCCGGCGGCGGCCTGTACTTCATGGCCGACCAGGAGACGACCGACCAGGACCCGAAGAAGGACACCAAGAAAGACACCAAGAAGGACACCAAGAAGGACACGAAGAAGGACACCAAGAAAGACACCAAGAAGGACACCAAGAAGGACAGCCGCCGAGACGACCGCAAGGGCACCAAGCGCGGCGGCCGCGACCGCTGACGGCTGACGGCTGAGGGATAAGGGCGGCGGCGTGCGGGTGATCGTTAACGCAGACGATCTCGGCCTCAGCGTCGAGATCAACGAGGCGATCGAGCGAGCGCTCCGGCTCGGCTGGTGCAGCTCCACCTCGCTGATGGCCAACGGGCCGGCCTTTGAAGACGCGGCGGGGCGGCTGCGCGGCCTGGGCTCACCGCCGGTCGGGGTCCACCTCAACCTCTCTGAGGGGCCGCCCTTGACCCACCACCCGGGGCTCACCCCGTTGCTCCAGGGTGGGACGCTCTCTCCCCTCGGCCTCCACGCCGGGCCCGCCGAGCGGGCGGCGGTGCTCGGCGAGTGGGCGGCGCAGATCGAGCGGGTGCGGGCGGCGGGCCTCGTGATCTCGCACCTCGACTCCCACCAGCACCTCCACCACCAGCCCCTCCTCTTCGGCGTCGTCGCCGAGCTTCGGCGCCGCTTCGGCCTCCGCCGCACGCGCACGATGGGGGCCTGGCGGCTCGGGGTGGGCGCGCGGGGCCTCGCCCAGTGGCTCCGGGCTCGGCGCTTCCGGAGGGCCCTCCGCGCCGACGGGGCGCTCACCACTGACGAGTTCATGAGCGTGCGGGTCTTCCGAGCGCTCCTCCGCGACCCCCTCCACCGCCGCCTCCTCCGCGGGGCCAGCGTCGAGCTGATGGCCCACCCGGGCAACCCCCACGACCCCACCTACCGCGAGGAGCTCGACTGGCTGGCCGCAGGCGGGCTCTCGGCGGTGCGCGGCCCGCTCCGCCTCCTCTCCTGGGCGCAGCTCTCGTAGACGGCCAGGACCTCGCGGGCGAGGGCCGCCGGAGAGAGCCGGGCCTCGAAGGCGGCCCGCGCGCGCCGCCCCTCGACCTCGGGGTCGGTGACCGAGAGCGCTGCCCGTGCCAGATCGTCTGGATCTCCCATTCGAAAGAGGCGGCCCACCGCGCCGTCACCTGTCAGGCGGCGAAAGGCCGGGATGTCGCTCAGCACCGGCACGAGGCCGCTGGCCATCGCCTCGAGGGGGGCTCGCCCGCAGACCTCTCGGGTGCTCGCCTGCAAGAACAAATCGGCGCCGCGATAGAGGGGCTGCGGATCCTCGACGCGCCCCAGCATTCGAACCGGCAGGCCCGCCGCCGCCCGCTCCACCGCGGCCCGCGCGGGCGCCTCGGTGTAAGCGAGGTGGAGCACGGCCCCGGGGCGGGCCTCCCGCAGGCGCCGAAAGCCCTCGATCAGCGTGAGCGGGTCCTTCACGGCGTCGAGCCGACCCACCGCGAGGCAGGCGGGGGCGCCCTCCAGGCGGGGGGCCGGGCCCGGGCTGAAGAGGGTGGTGGTCTCGAAGACCTCGACGAGGCGCCGATCATCGGGGAGCGCCCCAGCGTCCACCCAGGCCAGGCCCTGCGCTCGGGCCGTGAAGAGCAGTCGGTCACAGCGGGAGAGGGCGTGGCGCTCGAGGGCGCGCAGGGGCGCCATCCGAGCCGGGGCCCCGCCGTGAAAGTGCACCACCAGCGGGATCCCGCGCCCGCGAGCATAACGGCCGAGCAAGGCGAGGCTGGCGGTGGCGGTGAGGTCGAAGGAGTGGATGAGGTCGGGGTGGAGCGCCGCGAGGGCGGCGAGCGGCGCCGTCGAGGGCGCCTTCACGAAGGCGTCGCGCCGCCCGGCGGCGCCGAGGAGGGCGCGGAGGGCGCGGGTGGAGGGCCGGGTGCGCACGAAGCGCCAGGTGACCGAGCCCCCCTCGGCGCCACGGTCCTCGAAGATCGCGTCCTCTCGCCACTCCTGGATGACGGTCACCCGCAGCCCCCGCGCGAGCAGGGCGTGGGAGAGCGCGCGCCGCAGCGGATCGGCGGCCACCACCGCGGCGGGGCTCTCGAGGGCGGGCGGCCACCAGAGGTTGACGAAGGCCACGTGCATCGGCTGCGTCGTTAGCGCAGCCCGCCGAAGGGCGCGATAAGGATCGTCCTATGCGCTGGACTCTGATGTGGTGGACTCTGATCTCGGCCAGCCTCGCAGGTGCCCCCTCCACGCTGGGCGCGCCGGGGGCGGGGGCCCCCGCCAGCGGTGAAGATCGGGTTGAGCTCGTCCTCCCCTGGGGATCGGTCGGCCTCTCCCCTGCCCTCCCGGAGCAGGCCGCCTTCGGCCCCGACCTCCTCGCGCTCGGCCCCGATGGCGCCTGGGCGGTCTGGGATCCCGTACACGCCGAGGTCCACGGCAGCTTCGGCCGCCTCTCGTTGCCCGCCGCCACCGGCCTCGCCTTCACCGCCGAGGGTGACCTGCTGGTGCTCCACGACGGCGCCCGGGAGCTCCGGCGCTTCCGCGGCCTCAACGAGCAGGCCCGCGGCCGCATCGACGACCTCTGCCCCATCGGGGGTGAGCTCGTCGTGGCCGGAGATGAAGCGCTGGTGGTCGACGCCTTCGGCAACGCCCACCCCGCCGCAACCCTGCCTTCGGGGGGCCTCGGCCCCGCCCGCCGGCCGCTCCTGCGACCGCCCGCTCACCGCGCCACGCTCCGCCAAGGCCGCCTCGCCCTCGACGGTCAGCCGCTCAACCTCGGCGCTGACGTCGTGGCGGTGAGGGTCCTCGGCGATCACCTCCTCGTCGAGCACGGCGCCCGCGGGGCCGTCACCCACCGCGGCCTCTACCCCCTCCGCCCGATCGCCTCGCCCGCCGCCGAGCTCCGCCTCCCCGGCCCGAGCGCCGTCTACGCCCCCGCCGCCGCGATCGCGGTGGGCCCCGACGGCGAGGTCGGCTGGCTCGACCCTCAGCCCGACGGGCTGCACATCGTCCGGGTGCGCCCATGACCGGCCTCCTCTCGCTCGGCGTTCCGCTGCTGCTCGGCGCGCTCTCCCCCGCCTCGGCCACCACCCGCGAGGCCGCCCTCGACGCCGCCGCGGCCTACGCCACCCACCGCTGGACCGCCACCTCCGCCAACACCACCGCCGACTGCGACGCCGACTACGAGAGCGACTACGGCGCCGGCACCTTCCAGGGCCTGCCCTACGACTGGGGCGGCTACGTCACCCTGAGCGAGTTCGACGCCCAGATCGCCGATGGCTACGGCGCCGGAGGCCACTCCTGGGACGGCGTGCTGTGGTGCACCACCGGCGTCGACTGCTCCGGCTACATCTCCGAGGTCTGGGGTTCGGGTCACTACGGCACCTCGACCTTCTCGAGCGTCACCCACGAGATCGACTGGTCCGACCTCGCGCCCGCCGACGCCATCAACGACGCCGGCAGCCACATCGTGCTCTTCACCCACCTCTCGGAGGGCGGCTGGCCCGTCTTCTACGAGGCCGCCGGCGGGGCCTCGAAGGTGCGGATGAACAGCTCGGGCGGCTGGACCTACGTCGATGGATACCAGCCGATCCGCTTCGACGACATCGAGGAGGGCACCACCACGGGCACCCTCGCTGACCCCATCGAGATCACCGCCTTCCCCTACCAGGACGACCGCTGGACGGCCGGCGCCGCCTCCGACCTCATCGACGTCTACGCCTGCAAGCCCACCGCCGACGAGAGCGGCCCCGAGCGCCTGTACCGCTTCACCGCCGCCACCGCGGGCACGCTCACCGCGGTCGTGAGCGACATGGACGAGGTCGACATCGACGTCCACGTCCTCTCCGCGCCCGACGGGGAGAGCTGCCTCGGCCGCGACGACACCGAGGTCACCGTCGAGGTGGGCCCCGGCGAGGTCTGGCTCTCCCTCGACAGCTATGTGGGCAGCCGCGAGTTCCCGGGCCCGTACACCCTCACCGTGAGCTTCACCGGCACCGTCGGCGAGCCCCCCGAGGGCGACGGCGACACGGGCGGGTCTGGCGACGGTGACGACGGCGGCTCGACGACCGGCGACACCGGCTCCGAGCTGGAAGACGAGCCCCAGATCCGACTCGACGAGCCCCGACCCCGCGTGATCGGTGACGGCGACTCCGACGGCAAGGGCGGCTGTGCGACGGCGCCGGGCCGGGGCCTCGGGCTGGCCCTCGCCGCCTGGCTGGGCTTGCTGGGCCTGCGGGTGGGGAGCCGGAGGCGGAGCGGCCGCCCCTGAGGAGAGGACGAGATTAGGAGGGCCTCTCTGCCGCGGAGCCCTCGATGCCCCTGCCCTCCCCTCGCCGCCTCGCCTGGCGGTTCGTGCTGCCCTCCTCGTGGCTGGTGCTCACGGTGGCCTGCGCCAAGCGCTCCGAGGCCCCCGTGATGTACGCCGAGGCGGACATGGCCTACGCCATGCCCGCCTCGGACTCCAGGGGCATGGCCGAGGAGTCGGACCGGCAGCTCGCCGCGGCCTCCATGCCTGCGGAGCGCGGCCGCTCGGCGGGAGCCACCAAGGCACCCGCGGCGAAGCGCGCGGGGCCTCGGCCGTCGGCGCCGCCGCCCCCGCCCGGCCCGCCCCCGGGCGGCCCCTCGAGCAGCCCGACCGCGGTGGAGGCGGCCGCCGAGCCCGCCGCTGAGCGCATGGTCCACTACGAGGGCTGGCTGCGGCTGCGGGTCATCCAGCCCGACAAGAGCGTCGACGCGCTCACCGCGTACGCCGCGAGCGTGGGCGGCCACCTCGAGCAGGCCAACCTGTCTCGGGTGGTCATCCGGGTGCCGGTGGCGCGCTTCGAGGAGGCCGTGAAGGAGGTCTCCAAGCTCGGGGAGCTCACCGGCAAGCAGATCTCCGCCGACGACGTGACCGACGCCTTCACCGCCACCGACCTCCGCCTCCGCACCGCGACGGCCACCCGCAGCCGCCTCGTCGCCCTGCTCGCCAAGGCCACGGAGTCCGAAGAGAAGCTGATGCTGGTGGCGGAGATCCAGCGGGTCTCCGAGGAGATCGAGCGCCTCGAGGCCAGCCTGCGCACCCTCGGCGACCTCGCCGCCTACTCCCGCATCACGATCGAGCTCGTGCAGCGGCCGGTCCTCTCGGCCCGCAGCGGCGCGGACGAAGCGGCCGGGATGCGCTGGCTGAGCCGCTTGAGCCCCTTCTCCCGCGAGGTCGGTCAGGGAGGGAAGCGGCTCGAGCTCGACGTCCCCGCTGGCCTCGTCTCGCTGCACCCGCGCGGGCCCTTCATCGCCGAGAGCGCGGACGGCGCGCGGGTCTGGACGGGGCGGCTGAAGAACGACCCCGAGGGAGACAGCGCCTTCTGGATGGAGGCCGTCGCCCGGCGCCTCGGCCCCGACTTCGCCACCGCGGAGCGCTCGAAGGCCGGCGGCTACGAGCTCCTGCGGCTCGTCGACCGCTCCGATCAGCCCTACGTCTACCTCATCGCCGTGCGCGCCCTCGGCCGCCACCTGGACCTCGTCGAGGTCTACTTCCCCACCCAGGCCCACGAGCAGCGCTACGGCGCGGCCGTTCAGGCCGCCCTCGTCGGGAGCGCCTCCTGATGCGACGCACCCTCTTGAGCACCCTGCTGGCTGCCGCCCTGCTCGCCGCCTCCCTCTTCACCGGCGGCCGCGCGCGGGCCGACGAGGTGCACACCGACGCTACCCTCGTCCTGCAAGTCGATGACCGCGACGCCGCCGCCGCGGCCCTCATCGAGCGGGCCCGCGCCCGCGGGGGCTGGTTCAGCCGGCTCGAGGCCGAAGCCGTCACCTTTCGCCTGCCGTCGGCGGGGCTCAAGCCCTTCCTCGAGGAGGCCCGCGGGCTCGGCCGGGCGGTCGACCGCAGCTTCAACACCCAAGACCTGTCGGCGCAGCTCCGCGACAGCCGCGCCCACCTCAAGGCGAACGAGGAGATCCTCGAGCGGTACCTCGAGGTCTTGGGCACCGCAAAGGCGGACTCTGTGGTGATGGTGGGCGCGCAGGTCTCCGCGATCGTGGCCGAGATCGAGGCCACCAAGGGGCGGATCCGGCGCCTGGAGGACGAGGCCGCCTTCGCCACCACCACGGTCTCCTTCCAGTTCCGAGACCGTCGGGCCCCGGCCCCCGCCTCGCGCTCGGCCTTCCCTTGGATCAACACGGTGAGCCTGCCTCGCCTGCTCCAGTCCTTCCAGACCGACGACGGGGGTGACGTACGGCGGCGGGGCGCGAAGAGCCCGATCCCCACGGGCTTCGCGCCTTATCGGGAGCGGCGCTCGGTGCGGGCGACCAGCCCCGACGGCGTGGTCTACGCGCTCCGGGTCGAGAAGAACAAGCCCGAGGCGGACCTCGCCTTTTGGAAGGAGGCCCTCGAGAGCCACCTCAAGGGCGCGGGATACCTCGTGCTCGGCCGAGCCGACCTCGAAGCGGGGGGGATGAAGGGCGCCCTGCTCGAGCTCGGGGCCCCCAGCGGAGACCGCGACTTCGCCTGGACCATCGCCCTCTTCGTCGAGGGGCGGCGCTTGTACGTCGTCGAGGCGGCCGGCGAGTCTCGTGCCTTCGCCGCCCGGAAGGAGGCGGTGATGGCCGCCATCCGAGGCCTCGATGGGTGAGTACCGCTCCGCGGCCGTCGCTCGGATCACGCCGCTGCTCCTCCCGCTCCTCCTCCACCTCGTCCTCCTCCCGGCCTGCGCGGGCAAGGCGACCGACGGCGCCGGGGGCGGAGGGCCCGTCGACAGCGGCGCGGTCGGCGAAGACAGCGGGGCCGCGACCTGGCCGCCCGCCCCCTCCTCCTATGACTGCAGCGCCGCCGCGCCCCCCGAGCGCTGGCTCACCCGCGCCCCCTCCTGCGCCACCGATCCCGCCTGCCCGGACACCCTGGTGAGCGGCCACCGCGGCGCCGGCGGGGCCCTCGGCGTCATCGCACCGGAGGACACCGTCCAGGCGGTCTACGCCGCCGTCGCCTGGGGGCTCGACTTCGTGGAGACCGACCCGCGGCCCACCGCCGACGACCACCTCGTCAACCTCCACGACGACACGGTAGACCGCACCACCACCGGCAGCGGGGCCGTCGCCGAGATGACCCTCGCCGAGGTCCAGGCCCTCCCGATCGACCTCGTGGAGTTTCCAGGCGACTGGAGCTGCGCCCGGATCCCCACGCTCGACGAGATCCTCGAGGCCGCGCACGGTCGAATCGACGTCCTCGTGGACGCTAACAAGACCGATCGGGTCGACCTCCTGGTGGCGGCGATCCAGCGCACCGACATGGTCGAGCACGCCCTCTTTGACACCTCCTCCGTCGAGAAGATCGACGCCGCGCTGGAGATCGAGCCCGAGCTCCGCACGATGATCCGCGTGGACACCCTCGAGCAGCTCGACAGCCAGCTCGAGCACTTCGCGAGCCACCCGCCGATCATCGTCGAGATCGGCGACGGTGATCCCGCGCTCGCCGCCGACGTGCGGAGCCGCGGCCACCGGCCCCTGATGGACGTCTTCCTCGGGGACACCGCCGCCGGCATCACGGGAGACACCACCCGCTACGAGGAGGCCCTCGCGGCCGGGGTCCAGATCCCGCAGACCGACCGGCCCGACCTCCTGCTCCCTCTCGTCTGGGCCTCGGACCAGTAGGCTCTTCGCCGCAGGCGACCCAGCAGGTGTCAGCGGTCGGGCCGGCCGACGAGGCGACCCCGTCCCCCGAAGCCGCGGGCCCAGGGCCGAACGGCCCCCCACGTCCGTCCGGCGGTCGACCGCTCAAGCCGCGGCTTCACCCTCCTTGCGGTTCATCACCTCGCGCGGCAGGAGGAGCGCGAACGCGAGCACGAGCAAGGTCGTGGCGGCGTTGACCACCACCATGGTGTCGAAGCTCACGCCGTACTGGTCCATGATCTGCGTGCCGAGCACGTCGCTCATCGCGATGCCGAAATTGCGGAAGCTCATCATCAAGGAGAAGCCCAGCGCCTCGCAGCCCCGCGGGGTGGAGCGCACGGCGAGGTCCATCAGGGCGAGCTCGGCCAGGACGGCGAAGAAGGCGGTCGAGCCATGGACCAGCGGCGCCGAGTCGTGCGTGTAGTGGAGGTAGGCGAAGGTGGTGAGGCCGGCGAGCCCCACGCCGCCGAAGAGCAGCACGCGGAGGCTGAAGCGCCGACAGACGAGGCCGTAGGCGACCGCAGCGGGGATCCCGACGCCCCCCTCGATCGAGGTGAGAAGGCCGATGTACTCGCTGTCGAACTTGAGCACGTCGCTCTGCTGGTAGGTGAGCGAGGTGTACAGGCCCGGCACCGTGTGCACGAGGAAGAGCATCAGAACGGCGAGCCAGAGGGTCTTCGAGGCGAAGATCTGGGAGAGCTGGCCCTGCGCGCGCCGGATCACGAGGTTCTGGATGGGGCTGATCGCGAGGATCAGCACCAGCACCAGCACCCCCTCGAGGGCGAGCAGCGAGATGCCCACGTTGCGCATGTGCTCGTCGCTGGCCACACCGGCGGCGATGGCGGCGAGGGCCACCAGCCCGCCGACGACGGCGAGGGGCGGCTTGTAGCGGGGCCGGTTGACGTAAGCGTCATCCTTCAGGTCGACCGCGACGAGCGGCGCCTCCTTCTGCACGAAGAAGGTGACCACCGCGAGGGCGATCAGCGGGGTGGCGGCGAGGCCGGCGGTGAGCCCATAGGCCTTGCCGGCGAGGTAGCCGCCCAGCAAGGGCGCGCCGATCTGGGCGATGCTCTGCACGATCTGGCGGAGTGAGGCCATCCGGCCGGGGGCCCCGAAGGCCTGGCCCGCCTCCACCATCATCCCGCCCATCACGGTGCTCGAGAAGACGAGCGACACGTTCATGCCGATAGAGAGCGCGAGCAGCACGGCGTAGTTGGACGAGAAGGCCCCCATCAGGCCCCAGCAGACACCCGCCATCGTGGCGCCGATCATCATGTAGTGGCGGCGCCGCGTCCCGAAGAGCGGGAAGGCGTCGGTGAGGATCCCTGCCACCGGCTTGAGCGACCAGGCGAAGGCGGCCCAGAAGAAGAAGAAGGCGACGTCCTCCTTCTTCATGCCGTAGTGGTCTTTGAGCAAGAAGGTGGTCGGCAGCCCGCCCACCATCGGCGACTTCTGCTGAGAGAAGGTGGTGGCGAAGGCCGCGATCGACACCAGGGCGGCGTAGCGCCAGAGGCCGCTCCGGGGGGCTTCCCCGGCGGGCTCGCCTCCCGCCGGCTGGTTCGGGGTCGGTACGTTCGACATGGTGAGCGGCTCCAATCGGGCGGGCGGAAAGCGGGCGGAGGCTACCACCCTTCATGGCGGGGAGGCGGGGTCGCGATTGGCCGGACGCTCAGCCCGCGCTCCGGGCCTTGGCCTCGATGAAGAGCTGACGGAGGTCCTTCTCAACCTCCCCACCCCAGAGGCCAGGTGGTAGCACGAGGCCGTCACGGCGAAAGATGAGCAGCCAGCGGCCCGGAGCGGCCTCGGTCACGCTGTGGAGGCGGTATCCCCCGTTCTCGAGCACGCTCCGCACGAGGCCCACCTCCGGGGCACCGAGCCGGGGCGGGGCGAGGAGGGGGTCGCCCACCGGGCTCTCCGAGCGCACGATGAGCAGGTCTGCCGCCTGGCCGCGAAACCATGCCTCATCCCAGGGCTTGTTCGCGTGGCCACCCGGGAGGTGCGCGAGGTGGGCGTCGGTGAGGCCGACGAGGTCGACGATGTGACCCGGGAAGACCCACCCGAACCGACCGATGTCGACCATCGCCACCCGGGAGAGACCGGGGGTGGCGGCGGCGGCCTCTCCCAGGCGGCGGAGGCCCACGTCGGCGAAGCGAGCGCTGTCGTCCCCCCGGAGCGCGCCGAGGAGGCTCCCGCCGAAGAGGGCCAGGACCCCGAGGCCAGCGAAGGCGCGCCCCGCCGGCCGCGCGACGGCCACCCCGGCGAGGAGGTAGAGCAGCAGCAGCTCCAGGGCCACTCGCCGGAGCCCGGGCATCCAGTCGCCGCCGCTGGCCACCGCTCCCAGGACCCCGACCGCGGCGAGCGCCCCGAGGCCCAGCGCCCGCCGATCTTGGCGCAGCGGCCAGAGCACGAGGGGACCGACGAGGCCCAGCCCGAGGGTGCAAACCCGCACGACGTAGTCGAGACCACCGCCGACCTCAGGCGCCTTGGCGTAGAAGGTGTTGGGCACCAGGGCGCCGTAGTACGCGAGGCGGCCGAGCTCGAGGGCCGCCACGCCGACGAGGAAGGGCAAGCCCGCGCGGAGCCCGGCGCGCCGCCCCTCGAGGGTGACCAGGCCGACCAGCAGGGAGCCCACCAGCACGCCCTCGGGGCGGGTCATCGCCAACGCGGCAAGGGCGACGCCGGCCTGCGTGGGCGCCCCGCGCTCCAAGCGCTCGAGGGCGATCATGAACAGGGCGGTAGTGAGCGGGGTTTCGAGCCCGGAGAGGGCGTAGTAGGCGAGGGAGCCCGATGTGGCAGCGAGCAGGCCGGCCACGAGCGCCGCCCGCGGCCCCGCCACCCGACCGGCGAGGGTGGTGACCAGGCCCACGGTGAGCAGGTGGAGCGCGCCGCCGAGCGCACGGGCAGGGAGGATGGGGTCCACCGGGAGCCGCACCCAAAGCGCGGAGAGCAGGGTCCAGGAGAGGTTCGTCATCCCCTCCACCGGCGGGCCCTCGACGTTGAAGCTCAGCACCCCGCTCGTCCACAGGTTGCGGGCGACCCGGAAGGAGATCCAGGCGTCGTCCACGGCGTAGTCGAGGTCGGCGAAGCGCGCGAGGCCGGCGACGGCGACGAGCAGGCAGACCAGCAGGGGGAGGCGCGGGTGCCTCAAGGGCCGCGGCCGACGCCAGCGGCCAACAGGAAGCTCCACAGCCCGAGCGCCCCGGAGACGAGCGCCCCGAGAGAGACCAGGAGCGCAAAGGCGGTCACGAGGAGAACGTGACGATCGAAGAAACGAAGCGCCATGAAGGTGAGGCGCTTGGTGAGGGTCACGTGGCACTGGATGGGGATGTCGCCCTCTGCCCGGCGGGCGAGGCGGTCGAGCATCGCTTGCGCAGACGGATACCGGCGCGCGCGGTCCTTCTGGACGCCCTGGTGGATGAACCAGGAGAGGTCCATCGGCACGGGGGGCTGGTGCGGAGAGGCGACCCGGCTGGCGATCGGCACGGGGAGGGCGGAGACGCCCGCGAGCACCGCGGTGACGTCGCCGGCTTCGCTCAGGTAATGGCGGAGGCAGAGCAGCTCGTGCATCATCACCGAGACAGAGTACAGATCGCTCCGCGCGTCGATCGCCTCTCCCCGGGCCTGCTCCGGGGACATGTAGGCGGGCGAGCCGACGACCGCGCCATCCTGAGTTTGGAGGAGGACCGCGGGCGGCGGCGGGCTGCCGGCCGAGCCCGCTGTAGCCGGCGCCTCCGGCTCCCCCCGCTGACCGACCTCGATCGTCCGCATCAGGTGGGCCACGCCCCAGTCGAGCACCATCACCTCGCCGGTGCGCCCGATCATCACGTTGGCGGGCTTGATGTCGCGGTGGACCACCCCCTGGGAGTGGGCGAAGGCCAGGGCCTCGAGGACGGCCGCGATGATCTGGACACGGCGCTCCGTTGGGTAGCGCTGATGGGTGGCGCGGTCTCCCGCGCGGAGGCGCTCAATCACGGCTTGGAGGGTCTCTCCGTCCACGTGGCGCATCACGAAGTAGAGCGCGCCGTCGGCGTCTCGCCCGACATCATGGATGGGGATGATGTTGGCGTGCTCGAGGCGCCCCACCGTGCGGATCTCTTGAAGAAAGCGGACGATAGAGTTCGTGGAGACGACGTCGGCGCGGATGCGCTTGATGGCGACCCGGCGACCGATGTCCTGGTCTTGCACCGACACCACCTCACCGAGCCCACCCTCGCCGAGGCGCTGCAAGGGGAGGAAGCGGGTCTCGACGCGGCGCCGCAGCACCGGGCGGGCGGCGTCCCACTCCACGTCGGGGAGAACGGTGGTGCCAAAGCCCGTCGACACGCCGCCGAGGAGCCCCTCCGACGGCCCCTCGGAGCGGGGGGCCTGCGACGGCGAACCGAGGTCCGGCGGGCCCTCAACGGCCTCCCAGGAGGTCTCGACGTCGCCGTCGTAGGTGGGGAGCGACGGCGGGGGGGCCCCATGGGCAGACTTGGACAAACGACGCTCCATCCGGTCGACGGCTCAGCTCGGATCGACGAACACGGCGGGGCGCCGCTCGAAGTTGGCCATCACCGCCTCGAGCTGGTTCGGGCTGCCGAGGAGCCCCCGCTGCAGGCGGGCCTCGAGGTTGAGGCCGGCGGCCACGTCGAGGCCCCGGGCCTCACGGATGAGCTGCTTGGCGGCGCGGATCGCGTGCGGGCTGCGGGCGGCGATGGTCTCGGCGAGGCGGAGCGCCGCCTCGAGGGGCTCGGCCTCGATCCGCGTGCAGAGCCCGAGCTGGACGGCCTCCTCGGCCCCCACCTTGCGGCCGGTGAGGGTGAGCTCCATCGCCTGATCCGGCCGGAGGTGGGGCAGCACCGTCTGCGTGAAGCCCATGTCGGGGATGAGCCCGTAGTGGATCTCCATGATCGAGAGGCGGGCCTCGGGGTGGACGAGCCGGAGATCGGCGCCGAGCGCGATCTGGAGCCCGCCCCCGTAGACGTGCCCGTGCAGCGCCGCGATGACCGGCACTGGCAGGGCCCGCCAGGCCCAGGCCACCTGCTGGGCGCGGTTGGCCGGCCCGATGAGCTCGTCCATCAGGTGGGGGATGAGCCGCTCGGAGTCAGCCAGGAAGCTCGGGAAGTCGAGGCCGGCGCAGAAGGATGGGCCGGCGCCCGAGAGCACGACCGCGCGCAGCCCGGGGCTGTCCGAGAGCGAGGCCGCGGCCTCGATGAGGGCATCGATCAGCGCGCAGTCGAGCCCATTGTGCTTCTCGGGGCGGTGGAGCTGCACGTGGGCCACGGCGCCCACCCGCTCGACGCGGACACGGTCCAGGATCAGGGTCATCCGGGTCACTCCTCCCTCGGCGCAGGCGGAGGGTCGATGGGGTTGGGGTCGCTCACCAGAGCCGATGGCAGCGGAGCTCGACGACGTCTGCTCGTTCGCCGCCCGTGAGCCAGGCGAGGCAGAGCTCCCCGGGGCGGGCGACGAGGGCGGGCTGGGCGCAAGCGCCCCGGCAAGGCTCAACCTCCCCCGCGGGCCCTCCGCCGGCGAGGGGGGTCCAGCCGTCCTCGCGCAGCCGCTGTACGGCCACCCGCCGCCCAGCGTCGGTGTCGAGCTCGAAGGCAGCGAAGAGCTGAGCGCCATCGCTGGCGAGCGAGAGCGCGCCGGCTCCACCGGGGCGCCCGGAGAGCGCCGTGCCGGCGGGGAGGACGGCGGGCACGGGCTCCCAGGCCTCGCCGGTCCACCGGCAGAGCGGGTAGCGGCTGAGGCCGTCCCCCTCGACGACGGTGAGGCCGACCACCACGCCTGCGCCGCCCCCGCCGCCGAGCAAGGCCACACCCTCGACGTCGGCCTGCTCGTCGACGTCGCAGGCGGTCATCAGGCCGGGGATCCGCTCGACCCCCGCCTCGGTGAGGCGGCCGAGCTGGGCCTCGGCCCGCAGCTCGTCCACCCACAGGGCATAGCCCTGACCCGTGGCGTCCCGGGCGAAGGCGGGCTCCACCCGGCTCTCCCCGGCGCGCAGGGGCTCACCCTGCGGGACCCAGGCCTCTCCCGAGAGCGCATAGAGGCCCACGGTCTGCTCGTGGTGCGCAAAGACAAGGGGATCCCCATCGCCGGCTCCGACCAGCGCGGCCTCCCGGGCCCCCCAGAGCGGCGGGCTGAGCCCCCAGGCGGCGCCGTCCCAGCGGGCGACCCGCAGGCCGAGCTCGCCGCCGCCGCGGGTGGGGAGGAGGAGGCTGGGCGCCCCTGCGGCGTCGAGGGCGAGGTCAGCCCGCCACAGGGAGCGCCGGGCGGGCAGGCGGGTCCGCGGAGCCTCGAGGCGAGACCAGGCGGCCCCGTCCCAGCGCTCGACCCCCACGCGGCCCCCCGTCGACAGGAGCTCGGTCCAGGCGAGGATCAAGCCGCCGTCGGCCCCATAGGCGAGCTGCGGTCGATCGGCTGGAGCCCAGGGGCCGGCCACACGCCGCTCGAGATCGTGCCAGCCCGACCCTGCGACGGTCTCGGTCCACTCCCCCTCGTGGAGCCGGCGCGCGTAGAGGAGGTCGGCCCCGGCCACCCGCTCCGACCAGGCCGCGAGCAGCCCGCCGTCGGCCTCGAGGGTGAGCGCGGGGTGCCCGGAGTCACCGGCGGCGCCGTCCACCGGCCCGGCCTCGGTCCAGCCGGCCTCCCCCTCCAGCAGCACGCGGAGGCGGCGGCCCTCGCTCGGCCCGCGGTCGGTGAAGGCGAGGCGGAGGCCGACCGGGGTGGTGAGGAAGCGGGGCTCGGCGGGGTGGTCGGCCCACTCGGCGCTGAAGGGCACGGCTCCCCAGCGACGGCCGTCGTACCGGTAGAGCAGCAGCCGATCGGGGCTCGTCCAGGCGACCGTGACCCGGTCCTGGCGGTCCACCGTCACCGCGGGGGGGCCGGACTCGCGGGCGATCTCCGCCCAGGCGAGGTCTCCAACGGAGTCGTCTCGCCGGGTGGCCGGCCGGCGTCGCCGCGGATCGTCCTGCAAAGGCGAGCCACGGGTGCGGGCCAACCACTCCCAGCCGCGGGCGCCGTGGCGAGCGACGACTACGGGGTAGCGGTCATCTTGCGGGGTCGAGGCCTCGCGAGCGCCGTTCTCGGCCTTCCGCCACCGGACCCGCTGCTGGAGCCGCAGCGCGATCACCGGCTCGGAGCGCTGGTCGAAGCCGATCGAGGGCGCGGCCCCGCCCAAGGGCGCGTCGCGGCCGACCCCGGGCAGCAGGAGGAGGTCCCCCACGAGCTCCCACTGATCGGTGGCCCAGCGCCAGACGCCGACATGGTCACCCACCCGACGAGCGACGACCGGGTGGTTCTGCGGATCGAAGGTGAGCGTGGCGCCGTGCCCGCGCCCGATCCCACCGAGCGCCCCCGGCGGGCCGAGGCGCTCCCAGGCCTCGGCCCCCCAGCGATAGACGGCGAGCCCGTCGTCGTGGAGCACGGCGATGTGGACGGCGCCATCGGCGTCGACGGCGAGGGTCGAGTCAGCGGCGGCGCTCGGGCGCAGGCCCTCGGGGAGCGGCCGCGCCTCGACCGGCCCCCAGGCCTCACCGGGGCTCCTTGTCTTCAGGACCAGCTCCCGATCCGCGAGGATCCACGCCAACACGCGCTGGTTTTGGCGGTCTCGGCCGGCGGCGAGGACCGTGACCTCCCCCGAGGGCCCGCCGACCCCGGCGCCCGTGCCCGATCCCGAACGCGGGAGCTCGGTGGCCGGCCCGCGCTGCTCCTCCACGGCCTGCCAACGGCCCTGCTCCGGGAGGAGGGGCTGCGGCGGGGCCTCACAAGACCCGAGGAACAGGGTGAACAACAAGCTGTACGACAAGCGGCGGACCACCGAGGAGACGGGCTCAGGCCCGCGGGGCGCTGCGGAGCACGAGCAGCCGAGGCTCGGTCATGTCTTCCATCGCGTAGCGGACCCCCTCGCGGCCGATGCCAGAGTCTTTCACGCCCCCGTAGGGCATGTGGTCGACCCGCCAGCTCGGCACCCCGCCGATGATGACGCCGCCCACCTCGAGCTCGTCCCACGCGAGCATCGCCTTGTCGATGTCCCGGGTGAACACCCCGGCCTGCAGCCCGAAGCGGCTGTCGTTGACCTCGGCCAGGGCGGCCTCGAAGGACGTGAAGCGGGAGAGCACGGCTACCGGCCCGAAGACCTCCTCGGCGTAGAGATCACAGGTGCGCGGCACGCCCTCGAGCAGGGTGGCCTCTACGAGGGTGCCCACGCGGCGCCCGCCGCAGAGCAGCGTCGAGCCCGCGGCCACCGCCGCCTCGATCCAGGACTCCATGCGCCGCGCCTCGGCCTCCGAGATGACCGGGCCGATGAAGGTGTCGGGATCGCGGGGATCGCCGGCCTTGAGCGCCCGGGTGGCGGCGACGAGCCGCTCCTTGACGGCCTCGTAGAGGCTCTCATGGACGAGGATGCGCTGCACGCTGATGCAGCTCTGACCGGACTGGTAGAAGGCCCCGTTGACGAGCTGCGGCACCACGTCGTCGAGGTCAGCCCCCTCGTCGACCACGCAGGCGGCGTTGCCGCCGAGCTCGAGCACCACCTTCTTCTTGCCGGCCCGCGCCTTCAAGTCCCAGCCGACGACGGGGGAGCCCGTGAAGGAAAGCAGCTTCAGGCGCTCGTCGGTCGTGAACAGATCGGCGCCGTCTCGACGACACGGCAAGATCGAGAAGGCCCCCTTGGGGAGGTCGGTCTCGGCCAGCACCTCGCCGATGATCAACGCGCCGATCGGCGTCAGGCTGGCCGGCTTGAGCACGAAGGGGCAGCCGACGGCGATGGCCGGCGCGACCTTGTGCGCGGCGAGGTTGAGCGGGAAGTTGAAGGGGCTGATGAAGGAGCAGGGGCCGATCGGCACCCGCTTGACCATGCCCCGGTAGCCTCGGGCCCGGGGGGAGATCTCGAGATCGAGCACCTCGCCATGGTTTCGAGTCGCCTCCTCGGACGCGACCCGAAAGGTGTCGATGAGGCGGGTGACCTCGCCGCGGGCGTCTCGGATGGGCTTGCCGGCCTCGACACAGAGCGCCTCGGCCAGCTCGTCCTGGCGCTCGCGGAAGCGACGGACACAGTGGTCGAGCACCGCCTGGCGCGCGTAGGCCGGCATCTTGCGCATGGGCTCGGCGGCGGCGGCGGCGGCGGCGATGCCGGCGTCGATGGCGGCGGCGTCGGCCATCGCCACGCGGGCCGCTACGAGGCCGGTGTACTTGTCCAGGACGGCGAGGTCTGCGTTGGGTGAGCAGGCTTCGTTGGCGAGGAAGTACGGCCAGACTGGGCGCATGGAGGTCACTCCAACCGGATGCGAGAAAAAACTCAGCGGCCGCGAGCCGAGCTCACGCCGCCGACTCCCGCCGACCTATCCCGTCCGTTCACCGCGGGCCGCGAGCGATGGCCTCCGCGCGACGGCCTCCGCGCGGAGGTCCACGCGCGGAGGTCCACGCGCTATGGTCCGCTCGATGTCGGGTCGCTTCTCCGAGCTCATCTGTCGCACCGCCTTCTCCTTCCGCGAGGGGGCGAGCACGCCGGAGGAGGTGGTCGACGAGGCGGCGCGGCTGGGGCTCGAGGCCGTCGCGATCACCGATCGGGACGGCGTCTACGGCCTGCCGAGGGCCTGGCGGAGGGCGCAGGAGCTGGCCCGCGAGGGGCCCGCCCCCCGGCTGATCTGCGGGGCGCTCGTCACCCTCGCCGAAGCTCCCGGCCTCGCCCTCCTCGCCCGCGACGCCCAGGGTTGGGCCCACCTCTGCCGCATCCTCACCCGCGGGCGCTGCGGCGGGGAGGTCGAGACCGCCCTCGCCGGGCCCGACGCCATCGCCCCCTCCCCCCAGGGCCGCCCGGGCGTGGAGAAGGGGCGCGCCCGCTTGCCCCTCGGCGACGTGCTCGAGCGCGCCGCCGGCCTCGAGGCCATCGCCCTCGGCCCCTGGGCCCCGAGCGACCTCGGCCGCCTCCGCGAGGCCTTCGGCGAGCACGCCTCCATGGGCCTCAGCCGCCCCCTCGGCGCCGACGACCGCGCGCAGATGGCGGCGCAGGCCGGCCTCGCCCGCCGCGCCGGCCTCCCCCTCCTCGCCACCAACGACGTGCTGATGCACGATCGCGCCCGAAAGCCGCTCCAAGACGTGCTCACCTGCGTGCGCCTCGGCACCACCGTCGATCAGGCGGGCCGCGCCCTCGCCGCCAACGCCGAGCGCCACCTCCGCGGGGCCCTGGCGATGGAGGCCCTCTTTCAGTCCTACCCGGCGGCGATCGAGCGCGCGAACGAGGTCTCCCAGCGCTGCCGCTTCACCCTCGCCGAGCTCGGCTACAAGTACCCCCGCGAGGTGGTGCCCGAGGGCTGGACGCCGATGGACTGGCTGCGCGACCTCACCGAGCGTGGCCTTCGGGAGCGGTACCCGGCCGGCACCCCACCCTCGGTGCGCACGCTCGTTGAGCACGAGCTCGGCCTGATCAGCCGCCTCAACTTCCCGGCCTATTTCCTCACGGTCTACGATCTCGTCCGCTTCGCACGCGAGCGGGGCATCCTCTGCCAGGGGCGAGGCAGCGCCGCCAATTCCGCGGTCTGCTACGCGCTGGGGATCACCTCTGTGGATCCTGCGCGGTTTCAGCTCCTCTTCGAGCGCTTCATCTCGGAGGAGCGGGGCGAGCCGCCCGACATCGACGTCGACTTTGAGCACGAGCGCCGAGAGGAGGTGATCCAGTACCTGTACAGTCGCTACGGCCGGCATCGGGCGGCGATGGTGAGCGAGGTGATCTCCTGGCGGAGAAAGTCGGCGGTGCGGGACGTGGGCAAGGCCCTGGGCCTCTCCCTCGATCAGGTCGACGGCCTCGCCGGCGGCATCCAGTGGTTCGACAAGGGGATGCCCAAGGACGAGCAGCTCCGCTCCGCGGGCCTCGACCCCTCCGACCGTCGGGTCCGCCTCACCCTGGCCCTCACCCAAGAGCTCCAGGGGCTGCCCCGCCACATCGGCATCCACGTCGGCGGCTTCACCATCTCCGACGGGCCCCTCGTCGACATGGTGCCGGTCGAGCCCGCCACGATGGAGGACCGCACCATCCTCCAGTGGGACAAGGACGACATCGACATCGTCGGGTTCGTGAAGGTGGATCTGCTCTCGCTCGGTATGCTCACGGCCATCCGCAAGTGTTTTGACCTCGTCGGCACCTCCTGGGGCAGGGCCCTGGATCTCGCGACCGTCCCCGCCGAAGATCCCGATACTTACGACATGATCTGCGCGGCTGACACCGTGGGCGTCTTCCAGATCGAGAGCCGAGCCCAGATGTCGATGCTCCCGCGGCTCCGTCCCCGGTGCTGGTACGATCTGGTCATCGAGGTCTCGATCGTGCGGCCGGGGCCGATCCAGGGCGGCATGGTGCACCCCTACCTCCGGCGCCGAAACGGTGAAGAGCCCGTCACCTACGCGCACCGCGACCTGCAGCCCATCCTCTACCGCACGCTCGGCGTGCCGCTCTTCCAGGAGCAGGTGATGGCGATGGCGATGGCGGTGGGCGGCTACTCGCCGGGCCAGGCCGACCAGCTCCGCCGGGCGATGGGGGCCTGGCGTAAGAAGGGGGGGCTCGAAGAGCACAGCCGCCGCCTCATCGAAGGGATGACCCGCCGCGGCATCCCCGAGGAGTACGCCCAGCGCATCGCGCTCCAGATCCAAGGCTTCGGCGAGTACGGCTTCCCCGAGTCGCACGCCGCCAGCTTTGCGCGCCTCGTCTACGTATCCTGCTGGTTGAAGCGTCACTTCCCTGCGGCCTTTACGGCCTCGTTGATCAACTCGCAGCCGATGGGCTTCTACTCCCCGCGCGCGCTCGTCGCCGACGCCCGGCGGAAGGGCATCGAGGTGCGCCCCATCGACGTCCTGCACAGCCGCTGGGACTGCACGCTCGAGCCCTCCGGGGAGCGGTTCGTGTCCGAGGGCCGGTCCTTGCCCGCCTTCGCGATCCGCCTCGGCCTCCGCCTCGTGAAGGGGCTGCACGCCTCCGTGGCCGACCGCATCGAGGCCGCCCGCACCGGCGGGACGCCGGCCAGCGTGCCCGAGCTCGCCCGGGTGGCCGACCTGCGACGCGCCGAGCTCGGTCGCCTCGCCCGCGCCGGCGCCCTCGCCAGCCTCGAGGCCGACCGACGCCAGGCCCTGTGGACGGTGGAGGGGCTCTACGATCTGCCGCTCTTCCGCGGCCTCAAGCGGGTCGAAGAGCCCCCTCCGCTCGAGCCCGCCACGGCCGCCGAGGCCCTGCAGGAAGACTTCCGCTCCTTCGGCCTGTCGATCGAGCACGATCCGGTGCGGATGGCCCGCGAGGTCCTCCGCCGACAAGGGGTTCGAACGGCCGAGGAGATCCTCGGCTGCGAGGCGGGTAAGGTGGTCAAGGTCGCCGGCCTCGTGAGCAACCGACAGCGCCCCGGCACCGCCAGCGGCGTCGTCTTCATGACCCTCGAGGACGAGACCGGCCTGCTCAACCTCGTGATCAAGCCGCCCCTCTTCGAGCGGCAGCGGGCGCTGATCCTCGAGACCAACCTCCTCCGGGCCACCGCCCGCGTCCAGCGCGACGGCGCGGCCGTCAGCCTGCTCGCGCTCTCCTTTGCGCCCTTCCCCGAGGCCACCCCCGTCGCGTCGAAGAGCCGCGACTTTCACTGAGCGACGCCGCGAGCCGGTCTTCGGGTCCCGAGTCGCGCGGGGGTTAGACTGCCCGCTCGCCCACCCCCCGCGGAGGGGCGCCCCCTGCCTTCCGAAGGACCCCCCATGCAAGTCGGCCGAAATGACCCCTGCCCCTGCGGCAGCGGCAAGAAGTACAAGCGATGCTGCTTGCCGGTTGATCAGGAAGCGGCCCTCGCGGAGGCGGAGCACCGCCTGCCCGAGGGGCAAGATGAGGAGGAAGACCCAGCGGACTACGCCCCCGAGGGCACGCCCGAGCCCGAGGCCCCGCCCTTGAAGCTGGAGCTCAGCAGGTCAGACCAGCGGGTCTACGGCGGGATCGCACTCGTGGCGCTGATCATCGGCCTGATCGGCGGTGTGCTGCGGGGGCCGGAGGTAGGCGCCTCGCTCCTCTTCGGCACCGCCTTGATCGGCCTCACCGGCCAGGCCCTGTTCCGCGGGAAGGGCGGACACGAGCCCATCCAGGCGGCCCGTGGCGCGATGAGCTTCGGGCAGACCTCCGGCAGCGTGGAGGCGCCGCCCGAGGCCGCCCCCAACCGCGCCGCCCGTCGAAAGAAGGCCTGAACCGGAGCCCGGAGGTGCCTGGGGCATGGGACGGCGCTCCGCGAATTCACCTCCGGCCTGCGCCAGATCAGCCCTGTGCCGTCAGCCCCATCTCCCGTGGTACAAGGGAGTAGAGGGTGCAGGGACGCCCGGGCCGCTGACCGTTGGGTCAGGGGGATGGGCGTCGGTGACTTGTTGCCCACCGCCCACACCTCGCAGATTCGTCCGGGCCTCACCGCGTGCCGACCCACGCGGGCCCAAGCCTCAGAAGCCGATTGACCACGGAGCCGCCCGGGCTCCCGGAGCGTACTGAAGACATGAGCTCGAAGATCATGCGGTATCCGGTGGACGCGTTCTCCGTCATCCAAGTCTTTGCCACCCTCGGCGTGCAGTTCGCGGCGCTGTACTTCCATTGGTCGGCCTGGACCCTGATCCCCATCGTCCTCCTGGCGCGGCAGGTGAACCTCGTCGAGCACAACCACGCTCACCTGCGGATCTTCAACTCCCGCCTCCTCAATGACGCGCTCGGCTGGCTGTGTTGGCTCTCGAACGGGGTGCCCCTCGAGTTCTACGAGCTCCATCATGTCAAGAACCACCACCGCTTCAACAACGGGCCGGGCGACTGCTCAAGCATGTTCGGCTTCGCTGGAACCCATTTTCCAGACAAGCCGGTGGGCCGCGCCTACTACATCTTCACGTTCCCGCTGCTCACCATCAGCTACAGCCTGATCGAGATCGCCCGGAACCCGGGGAGCCGCACCTCCCAGCGCTTCGTGCGCTCGGTCTTGATGGTGGCGCTGATGTCCGCGGGCTTGATCGCGATCAACCCGATGGGCTTCCTGGTCTTCTTCTTCTCGACCTGGATTATCCTGTATTTCGGCCTCGGCTTCACCAACTACCGGCACCATCACGGCTGCGCCTTCACCAACCCGAACGACTCCTCGATGGTCTTCTTCGGCCTCCCCTACGGCCTGCTCGGCTTCAACATCGGCTACCACGTGAGCCACCACATCAAGCCCGAGCTCCACTGGAGCCTCCTGCCCCAGCACCACGAGCAGCTCGTGCCGGTGATCCCCAAGGCCAACTTCTGGCCGGCAGCGTCAGCCCCCGCCAACGCAGGCTCCGCCATCATCGGCCCCCCGGGCCTCCCCGCCGCGCCCACCGTCACCGACCCCGTGCTCGAGGCCGGCGCCAGCGGCGCGGCGAAGTAGGTCGCGCACAGCGCACAGCGCACAGCGCTCAGCCGTCGGCCGCCGCAATCCAGCCCGGGAGGCCCGTGAACGAGGGCAGGACGGCGTCGGCGCCGAGCTCGGACACCGGGCGCTCGGAGTAGCCGCCCTCGAGCAGCACCACCGGCACCCCGGCGTTCCGCCCGGCCTCGAGGTCGTTGATGGAGTCGCCGACCATCAGCGCCCGCTCGCGGGGCAGGTCGAGCAGCGAGAGGGCGTAGTACAGCATCTCCGGCGCGGGCTTCCGGGTGGGCAGGGAGTCACCGCCGACGGCATGGGGGATCCAGCGTTGGAGGCCGAGGGTGTCGAGCAAACGACGGGTCACCCGGATCGGCTTGTTGGTGCAGAGGGCGAGGCCCCGCCCCTCGGCGGACAGCCGCTCCAGGCCCTCGACCACGCCCGGGAGCACGGTGGTCTCGTTGAGGACGTCGGTCTCTTCCAGCTCGACGAAGCGCGCGACGGCGCGGTCCAGCTCGTCCTGCGGGAGGGCGGGGCCGGTGGCTCGAAACGCTCGGTCCACGAGGATCCGCGCGCCGTCCCCGATCATCCTCCGCACGGCCGCCGTGGTGACGCCCGGGCGCCCCCAGTCCGCGAGCGCCGCGTTGAGGTGGGTGCGGAGATCGGGGGCGCTGTCGATCAGGGTGCCGTCGAGATCGAGGAGGATGGCCTCAAAGCGGCGGCGGCCGCGGGAGGCCGAGGGCGGCGGGCGGGGCGGGGCGGGGTTCAAGCGAGGCTCCATCGGCCGAGGGGTGTGATCACGGCGGCGGCGGGCCGGGCAGGGTAGCAGGGCCCGACCCCCGGCGGGCCCCCAAACCGGCGAGGCCCCACCCTGCCTCGCCGGCGCCTGCCCTCTCGCCCTTCACGCAGAGCCTTCGCTGATGACCACAACCTCCTATTGGCTCGATCCCGCCCACCCCCTCGCTGGCCCGCTCCAGGGCGACGTCACCGCCGACGTGGTCGTGGTCGGGGCCGGGCTCTGCGGTGTGGCGGCCGCCCGCGCGCTCGCCCACCAAGGCGTCGATGTGGTGCTGCTCGAGGCGGGACGGGTCGCCTCGGCGGCCACCGGTCGAAACGCCGGCTTCATCCTCCAGGGCACGGCCGAACGGTACAGCCGGGCGATCGAGATGCTCGGCCACGATCGCTGTCGACGCATCCACGCCTGGTCCCTCCAGAACCACGACCGCATCGCCGCCGTCATCGACGAGGAGGGCATCGCGTGTGGGTATCGTCGCGGCGGCAGCCTCCAGCTCGCGAGCTCCGAGGGCGAGGAGGCCGAGCTCGCCACCTCCGCCGCCTTGCT
The DNA here is from genome assembly GCA_044344255.1 of Myxococcota bacterium. GTDB lineage: Bacteria > Myxococcota_A > UBA796 > UBA796 > UBA2385 > JBIJDH01. The sequence continues at coordinate 459,956 of JBIJDH010000002.1, read as the reverse complement.
CCAGGCGGACGGCTTCGAGGCCGAGCTCGTGGAGGGCGAGGCCCTGCCCGCCGTCTTCCGCGAGGCGGGCTTCCGCACGGGCGTCCGCCTGCCCCGGGACGGCGAGCTCGATCCGGTGCGCTTCGTCCGGGCGGCGGCGGTGTCGGCGCGGCGCGCGGGAGCGCGGCTCTACGAGCAGTGCCCGGTGCTCTCGCTCGACGCCTCCACCGGCGGCGCGGTCACTGTCACCACAGCGGGGGGTCGGGTGTCGGCCCAGGCCGTGGTGGTGGCCGTCAACGCCCGGGTCGGCCAGCTCCTCCCCTGGTTCGCCGACAAGGTCGATCCCGTCCGCGGGCAGATGCTCGCCACGGGGCCCGCGCCGCGCCTCTTCGACACCCCCATCTACGCCGATCACGGCTTCGACTATTGGCGCCAGGACGAGCGGGGCTGCGTCGTGCTGGGTGGCTGGCGCAACCTCGATCCCGGCAGCGAGGTGGGCTTCGACGACCACCTCCACCCCGAGATCCAGGCCCGGATGGAGGCCTTCATCCGCCGCTTCCCCGCCCTCGCCGAGGTGCCGATCACGCACCGCTGGTCGGGCATCATGGGCTTCTCGCGGGACGGCCTGCCCATCCTCGGCCCAGTGCCGGGCTCCCCGGGCGCTGTGGCGGGCGCGGGCTTTACCGGCCACGGCTTCGGCTTCGCCTGGCTGGCCGGAGAGGCGCTCGCCACCGTGATCCTCGAGGGGAGCCACCCCTTCGTGACCGAGCTCGGCGCCCGCCGCTTCACCCCCTGAGTCGACCCTCGGTCATCGACCCGGGTCCTGTGAATTCCCTGTCGCCGAATTTCACCTCGCGGTGAAACCGGGTAGACCTGACCCCTTCCGTGCGGGCCCCCGGGGCCCAGTGAGGATCCCCATGGGTCTCGACTATCGTGTGAAGTGTTGTCCCGATGGCCTCGTGACCGATCGCCGGCGCCGGATCAAGGTGCTGGACTGCACCATCCGCGACGGCGGTCTGTGTAACGATTGGCAGTTCAGCCACGAGCTCGTCGGCCGCGTGTTCCGTTCGCTCAGCGCCGCCGGCATCGACTACATGGAGGTCGGCTACAAGGTCACCGGCGACGGCAAGGACAGCCGCACCACGAACGGCCCTTGGCGCTTCTGCGACGAGGAAGACCTCGCGAAGGTCGTCGAGCCGGGGCGCATGAAGATCTCGACCATGGTGGACGTGGGCCGGGTCACCCCGAGCGAGATCCCCCACACCCGCGACACGGTCATCAACACGCTGCGGATCGCGACCTACGCCCACCAGATGGACGAGGCCTTGAAGCTGCTCGATCACGCGCTCGAGTCTGGCTACGAGACCTTCATGAACGTGATGGCCGTCTCGACGCTCTCCCCGGACGAGGTGGACAAGTTCCTCCTCAAGCTCCGGGCGTCGGGCGTCCACAACGTGGCGATCGTCGACAGCTTCGGCTCCCTGTTCCCGCACCACGTGCGCTACCTCGTCCACAAGTACATGAACTACCTGGGCGACGCCATCAAGGTGGGCGTGCACTTCCACAACAACCAGCAGCAGGCCTTCGCCAACACAATCGCCGCCATCGACGAGGGCGTCGACTTCGCCGACGCCACCATCCACGGCATGGGCCGCGGCGCCGGGAACTGTCCGCTCGAGCTGCTGCTCTTCTACCTCGACAACCCGAAGTATGACCCCGCGCCCGTGCTCGAGCTTGTCGAGACCTTCGTGCACATGCGCGATGAGCTGCGCTGGGGCTACCACTTGCCCTACGCGATCACCGGCTACTTCAACCTTCACCCCCGCGAGGGCATCGAGCGGATGGCCTCGGAGGACCGGTACAAGGTGCAGGACATGTGGGAGCGCTACCACAACCGGTGGGGAGACCGCCCCAATCGGGTGAGCTGATCCGGTAGGATGGGCGGATGCAAAAACGAGCACTCCGCATCCTCGGCGCCCTCATCGGCCTCGCCCTCCTCCTCGCCATCGGCATCGTGGCCTGGGCGTTCGCCACCGAGCACAAGCCCGCGCCGCTGGAGGCGGTCACGGTGGCCTGCACCGGCAAGCCGACGCCGCTCGTCGCCGGCCAGCCCTTCAAGATCCTGTCCTGGAACCTCCAGTACGGGGCGCCGCGCACCTACCACTTCTTCTACGATGACGGGGACCGCGTCTTCGTCGAGGAGGCTGACCTCAAGGCCGCGGTGGAGGGTATGGCCGCCGTGATCCGCGAGGTCGACGCCCCCATCAACCTCCTCCAGGAGGTCGACCGCGGCTCCTCCCGCACCCATGAGCTCGACGAGCTGCCGATCTTCGCCGAGGCGGCCGGCGCCACCTGCAGCGCGAGCGCCACCTACCACCGCTCGCCCTTCGTCCCCACGCCGCCGTCGCGGCCGCTCGGCAAGGTCGACATGAACGTCGCCTTGCTCAGTCGGGCGCCGATGCAGGCCGCCGAGCGCACCCAGCTCGCCCTGCTCAACGAGCCCCGCTATCGACAGGTGTTCAACCTCAAGCGGGCCCTGCTCACGGCCGAGGTGCCCGTGGAGGGCTGGAGCCAGCCCCTCGCCCTCGCCGTGACACACCTCTCGGCCTTCTCCAAGGGCGACGGCACGCTCGAGAAGCAGGTCAAGGCGCTCGAGTCCTGGATGGCCACCCGCCCGCCCGACCAGCCCTGGATCCTCGCCGGCGACTTCAACATCCTCCCCCCGGGCGACGACGCCTCGCGCCTCGAAAAGGAGGGCGACGCCTACTCCGACGCCCGGAACCCGCTCGAGGACGCCTTCGCCAAGTACAAGGAGGTCTTCGCAGACCAGCAGCTCGCCGCCGCGAACCGCACCTACTACCCCTTCGGCATCAAAGACCCCGACCGCAAGATCGACTACATCTTCTACGGTGGCCCGGTGACCGTCGTCTCCGCGCAGGTGCTCCGCCCGCGCGACGACCTGTCTGACCACCTGCCGCTCACCGCCACCCTCATCGTCGGCCCCCCGCCGGTGGTCGAGGCCCCGCCCGCCGAGGCAGGGGCGCCCGCGACCGACGCGCCGCCCGCCGGGGCCGCCGCCACGAGCCCCTGAGCGGCGCGGCCCTCCACGGTCAAGGGGGTCATTGTTTGGCCTCCGTGACATCCGGCCGGAGACGCGCACGACACGTCGGCACCCGAGATCGGGGCAAAAGATGCCCCCTCGCGGCCGTGCCTGGGAGAGCGAAGGGGGGGGCGCGCTGTGGTAGGCTGGCCGCCATGATCGCTCCCCGCCGTTCATGTGCTCAGTCCCCTCCATAATCGCCCGACCAGCGATCCGGAGCCCCCACCGTGACCGCATTACCCTCCGAACTCGAACGTGAGCTCGGCATCGCTGTCGAACGAATGCCCGCCTTCCCCAAGAGCGTGCAGAAGATCCTTGAGTTGACGCGGAACATCAACTGTATGCCCCGGGACCTCGTCGGCGTCGTCGAGAAAGACCCGGTGATGACGGTCAAGATCCTCAAGGTCATCAACTCGGCCTACTATGGGTTGCCGCACAAGATCACCTCGGTTGGCCAGTCGGTGGTCTACCTCGGGATCAACACCGTCAAGAACCTCGCGCTGGGCTTCGCCGCGGTCGGCATCCTGCCGCGCATGAACACCGCCGGCTTTGACATCCAGCGTTACCTGCTGCACTCGCTGATCGTCGCCTCCATCGCCCGTCAGCTCGCGATCCAGGGCGCCAAAGGCGAGGTGGATCCCGGTGACGCCTACATTGCCGGCCTGCTCCACGACTTCGGCAAGGCCGTGTTCGCTCAGTTCATGCCCGACGAATTCCGCGACGCCATGGCGCGCAGCCACCGGGAGAACATCCCGCTGCACGAGGCCGAGCGTGCCGCCATCGGCGCCGACCACGCGCTCGTAGGCGCCATGCTCGCGCGCCGCTGGCAGTTCCCCGACACCATGATCGACTGCATCCGCGACCACCACAATCCCGCCGCCAAGCCCTCGGCGCTGATGGACTGTCTGCGCGTCGCCAACCAGGTCGCGCGTAAGCTCGCCATCGGCGACAGCGGCAACCCGTGGCGCGAAGGCGAGGCGCCCGCGGCGCCGCACCGCTTCGGCGGCGATCTCGCCGCCACCATCACCTCGCTGGGCGACCTGCAGCGCTTCATCGACGACGCGCAGACATTCGCCCAGGTGAGCAGCGAACGATGAGGAGCCGATGAAAGTCCGCTTCTGGGGCGTGCGCGGCTCGATTGCCTCACCCGGCCCCCACACCCAGCGTTACGGCGGCAACACCACCTGCATCGAGGTGCGTGGTGACGACGGCACCCTGGTCATCCTCGACGCCGGCACCGGAATCTTCCCGCTCGCCCAGCATCTGCTGCGCGAACTGCCGGTGAAGGCCAACATCTTCATCACCCATACCCACTGGGACCACATCCAGGGGCTGCCCTTCTTCACCCCGATCTACATCCCCGGCAACACTGTCCGCATCTACGGCCCCCTCAACATCGTCACCGGGCGCGGCATCGAGCAGGTGATGGACGTGCAGATGCAGTACAGCTACTTCCCGATCCGCGAGGCCGAGCTGAAGGCTCAGCTCGAATACAAGACGCTGACCGTGGGCGAGCCCGTCGTTATCGGCTCCCTGACCATCACCCCGGTGATGATGAGCCACCCGGTGACGAACTTCGGCTACCGCGTCGAAGGCGATGGCAAGGCCATGTTCTTCACCGGCGACCACGAGCCCTGGGCCAACATCTACGCCCCCGGGGACGCCGAGTTCGCCGAGTACCAGCAGATGGTCGAGCACCAGCAGGCCGATCTCGACCGGCACCTGGCCGGCCTCGACCTGCTCGTCACCGACAGCTCCTACACCGCCGCCGAGTACAAGGCCGGCAAGGTCGGCTGGGGGCACGGCACCTTCGAGGACCAGGTTGCCTGGGCGCGCCGGCTCGGCGTGCCGCGGCTGTACTGCACCCACCACGAACCCACGCGCAGTGACGACGCCTTGGAGCAGGTCTTCGCCGCCGCGCTCGCTACCACCAGATACCAGCCGGGTGCCACCGGCGAGCCGGACATTCAGCTCGCCCGCGAAGGGCTGGAGATCATCCTCTGAACAGTCGGCGCTGGCGGCGAGCAGAGCGGCGATGGCGCTGCCGCTCCGCAAGATGGGACGGCGGCCCTCTCACCTACCGCCGGGAGCGTGTTCGAAGGTGGCCCGACGACGAGCGAAGGGGCGAGCCGGCGTCGGAGCGCGGCGGCCTCCCGGGGCCCACCCGCCGCCGCAGGCTTCATACAAGCATGTGACTTCGCGATGTGCAGTGCGCTGACGTCGAACTTTCTGTCGCGGATGCCGAGATCTTTTTGTATGACTGTGTAGCACGGCCTCGGGGGACTCGAGGCGGGCGCCACTCGACGCGATGACCCGACGCACGGGTGGCCCCTCCTTCCGCTGGGCTTCCAGGACCTGACCATGATTCGTGCCACCGCTGCACTGCTCGCCTTCGCCGTTGCCACCCCGGCCTTCGCCGCGCCGTCCAAGTCCTCCCAGAAGGGCGATTACGTCACCGCGTCCTACTTCGACACCGACGGTGTCTGCACCGGTCAGTACGTCACCGTCTCCGGCTTCTCGTCGGTCTCGCACACGAGCTCCACGGGCGCGCCCACCACCACCAACGACGTGTACGTGTCCGTGGGCAACTACGACTATTGCACCGGCTCCTTCGCCTACTACTCGGGCACCTTGAGCTCGTCCTCGATGAGCGCTACCGGCTCGACGGGCACCCTCTCCGGCACCGGCGAGCTCTACGAGTACTACTCGGGCACGGCCCTGCCGGTGACCGTGTCCGCGACCGTCGGGTCTGAGGACGGGACCTACCGTGGGCAGAGCCTTAGCCAGTCCACCTCCTTCGGCCAGAAGTACATGTTCCGCGCGAACGGCACCTACAACTACGGCTCCGCCACGATCGTCCTGAACGGCACCACCTACACGATGGCGAGCGGCGGGTACTTCGGTCGCAGCACTTCCGCCACGCTCACGTTCATCGAGTGATGCGGGCCGGCGCCGTGGGGGCGCTACCCCGTCTTGGGGGGCATCCCGGCGGCGCGGCCGCTGCGCGATGACCGGAAGGCGGGTTTGCCGCGAGACCATCGGGGCAAACGACGCCTTCTGGGGGCCGCACCCCAGGAGAGCGAGGGTAGCCGGGACCTGTGGCAGGCCGAGCGCGATGACTGTTCCACTACGTTTATGCGCCCTATCCGCCGTGCTGGACGGCCGAGCCCTGCCTGTGGTCGCCATTCACCCAACCATCGGCACCTTCGACTTCGAGGCCAAGTACACCGCCGGCAAGACCGAGTACATTGTACCTACCCCCATCCCCGACGCCGAGGCCAAGGCCGCCCAGGAGCGGGCGGTGGTCGCGTACAAGGCCCTCGATCTCCACGGCGTGGCCCGCGCCGACTTCATCATCGACGAGTCCGGGGAGCCCTGGTTCCTGGAGATCAACACCATCCCCGGCATCACCACCACGACCGTGTCGCCGACGGCGGCCGGGGCGGTGTGCATGTCCTTCGAAGACATCGTGGAGACCCTGCTCCTCGGGGCGAACCTCTACCTCCGGCTGGCGCCGCAAGAGCAACAGGCGAAGTCGGGGGCGACAGATCACTGATTGTTTAGCCGGCAAGAACACCAGGATGGCCAAGCGCGCCAATATGTCACGGCGTTTTTCGCCGAATCGGGTGGAATAGACTGTGGGAGATGATGTGGTGGTGGCTGAACTGGACGACCAAAAGAGCGGATGTTACGCGGACTACGGGTTGCATAATTTGCTACGATACGGGATGGACTGATGCTCGCCCTGTTCCTTCTACTTCAAACCGCCACCGCACTAGATTGCATCCCTGACGAACAACTCCCCTCGCCAGGCACTGCGGCGGCGTTATCAGGTTTTATCGGCTTTGGAGCAGGACATTTCTATTCGCAGCGCCCCGGAGTGGGTGCGATATTCGCGGTGGTGGAAACCGCCGGGTTGGGCCTAATTGTGGGCGGGTATGCATCACAAGCCTCAGCGAGCGGAGATTTTGGAGGTGATGGCGTTCAGAGGGCACAGACAGGGGCCACTCTTGCCGTCGCTGGTTGGGCGACATCCGCGGTGAGCCGGGGTATTGACTCGGGTGTTGCCTCCACTTCCGCACGCAAAACGGCTCAGAATCGCGGCTGTACCAGTGTTCTCCGACCGCCTCCCAGCAACAGGCCGGAGCAAGTCCCCGTGGGACCTCTGCCAAAGGCGGCCCCGACGGCAACCGATGTGGAGCTAATGACCGCGGCCGGGGTGATGAGGGTCCTCGGTCTGTCGGCCAACGACATCGTACAAATGAAGATCATCAAGCCATGGGTGGCCGAGCTTCTCAGCCAGGGACTGGCGCCCGGGGAAATCATCCAGAAGGCGAAGTTAGGGGAAGCCCCCATCCAGTCCCCGGTTGTCCCGGAGACGACTCCTGCAACGCCGCTCTGACTCGATCGGATAGGACCCGCGAAGGAGGGCGGTGTCCGGTTTCGGCGCGGCGGGGTACTCCGACGTGAGTGGGGCCCGACGAGGGTGGCGCGCCGGGTGCAGCGCATCGGGAACAGGACCAGGAGCTCCCGTCGCTCTGGGCCTCCTGCGTCGGAGCTCGGCGCCCTCCCGGTGGGGGGGGGGCGGCCCCGGTGAACGGGCCTTCGACGGCCAGCCCGCCGGCCACGGTACCGCGCCTCCGCGCCCCTGACCGTCGAACCCACTCAGTGCCGCTCGGCCCACTGGTCCAAGGTCCGCTGGGTCGCGGTCGCCTTGTCCTCGAGGGCCTTGAGGCGGGCCTCGACCTCGTTCGGCGCCGGCGCCGCGGGCGTGGACCGGCCGCGGATGGCCGCGATCGCCGCCTCCGCAGCGCGGCGCGTCTCGATGACCTGATCCTCCCGCCGGTGGGCCTCGAGGCGGGCGACCGAGCCCTCATCGCCCACTCGCCCGAGCACGTCGATCGCCGCCTGACGGGCCCGGATGTCGAGGTCGTCGAGCAGCACCTCGGCGAAGCGGGCGGTGGAGGCCATGAGACGGGCCTTCTTGGTCGGATCGAGCTCCCGGGCGGCCAGGGCGGCGGCGGCGTACATCCCCGCCACCCGGGAGCGATAGGGGGCCCGCTCGTCGAGCAGCAGGGGCAGATCCTGGGCGTCTCCCTCGCGACCCACGATGTCGGCGGCGGCGTCGCGCAGCTCCGCCTCCGCGGGCTCCGATCGGCGGGTCAAGGGCCGCGCGACCGGGAGGGCTGCCTTCGGGGCCACGGTCGCGAGGGCCCGCAGGGCCGCCGCCTGGACCGCGGGGCTCGGCTCCCGGCCGAGCAAGAGCGCGCGGAGGGCCCCCACCACGGGCTCCCCCGTGCAGCGCCCGAGGCCGGCGGCGGCGGCGCGGCGGACGGGGGCGCTCGGATCGGCGAGGGCGGCGAGGAGGGGCTCGGCCCACCGCTGCTCGCCGAGGGCGGCGGCGGCGGCCTCCCGCAGCACGAGCGGAGCCGAAGCGTCGGCGAGCAGCGCCGAGAGGGCCGCGTGCTCGCCCGTCTGGCCGAGGGCCTCGATGGCGACCAAGCGCGCGTAGGGGGAGGTCGAGGCCAAGGCCGCGGCCCACTTCGGCGCGTCCTGGCTCTGCTTCACCTCGGCCAGCACGCCGCCCTCCGGATCGAAGACCGCGTAGGTGGGCGGGGCCGCCAGCGGCAGCTCGAGGGTGGCCTCCGCCCCCTCCAGCCAGCCTCGGAGGTGGACCGGCCCCGAAGGCCCGCCCACCTCGACGTCGAGCGGTATCGTATACAGAGGTCGTTCCGGCCCTGTCTCCTGTCGGATCGTCACCTTGTACCGACCGTCCTCGTAGCGATCGGACACCGTCAGCTTCGGGATGTACGGGAGCTCCACCCACTGCTCGAAGAACCAGTCGAGGTGGCGACCGCTCGCGGCCTCCATCGAGCGCTGAAGGTCTTCGGTGGTGACGAGGCCCTGTGCGTGCGCGCGGGTGTACCGAACGATGCCGGCCCAGAAGGTCTCCTCTCCGAGCAGCACCCGCAGCATGTGAAGGACGCTCTGCCCCTTCTGGTAGACGTTGTGATTCGGGGGCGCGCCGGGGCCCTGGTGAAAGCGCCCGGCCAGGGCGGGCCCGCTCAGACTGTCCAAGAAGCTACGGCGGATGTTGCGCGCGTATCGCTCCGGCCCCTGCTTGCTCCGCGCCCAGTCGCTGGCCATGAAGGTGGCGAAGCCCTCGTTCAGCCAGAGCTCCTGCCACGTGTCACAGGTGAGGAGGTCGCCGTACCACTGGTGCGCGAGCTCATGGGCGACGATGCTGTCGACGCGCAGGTCGCCGGTGGAGGCGAGGCGCTCGGGGAGGAGGAGGCCGCCCTCCATCACCGTGGCCGAGGTGTTCTCCATGCCTCCGTACATGAAGCGCTGTACGAAGACCTGGCGGTACGGGCCCCAGGGATAGGCTACCCCGGTGCGCGCGGCGAAGTGGGCCATCATCTCGGGGATGGGGTCGAGCACGAGCGAGATCGCCGACTCCGGTGTGTCGCTCGGCACCCAGACGGAGGCCTCGGGCAGCGCAGGCCGGCTCACCACCCGGTAGTCCGGCGATGCGGCGACCATCACGAGGTAGCTCACCATGTCGTGGCCCGAGTTCGTGAGGACCTTCCAGCCCTCCGGGGCCGCGATCCGCCCCGTGTAGACAAACCGATCGTTCGGATGGTCCCAGGCGGGGAACCAATGGCGGTTGTCGTCGGCCTCTCCCTGAGACCAGATCTCATCGTATCGATCGGGGCCGCCCCGCCGCGCCTCCCGAAAGTGGAGGCCGAGCTGGGGGGTGGCGGAGTAGCGCACCGTCACCTTGGCCTCGGCGCCGAGGCCGTCGATCACCAGCGTGTCGCCGCTGATCCACCAGGCCGGCCGGCGCTCGCCGTCCTCCACCGAATCGACGCGCAGGCCCACCTGATCGAGCACCAGCGGGCCGGGGGCCAGCCGATGGATCGTCCAGGTGGCGGCGCCAGAGACAGCGCGGGCGGACGGATCGAGGCGCAGGTCGAGATCGAGGGCCAGGATGTCAAAGGCCCGATCGGGGGCCACCTCCCCCCGACGGCTGGGCTGGAGCAGCGGCGGCGACGCGCTCCCCGACGGGGAGCCGAGCAGGAGGCCGAGCCCGATGATGAGCGGCCGGAGGCGGGTAGGGCGATGCGGCATCCATCCCGGCTATCCAGGCGCCAGACGCAGGGCGCCCCTGAGCGAGGCCGCGGATAGACCCTCCGTCCAACGGAGGAGGAGCCCCATGTCGATCCGCGCGTTGTCCCTCCTGTTGCTCGGCGCGCCCGCGTGGGCCGATGACACGCCGCCCGCGCCCATCCCGGCCCCGACGGCCGCTGCTCCCGACACCAAGCCGCGCCGCTGGCGCGCGCCGAGCGGCTCTGGATACGCCGAGCTGCGCGGGAGCTACACGCAGGCCGACGGCCAACCTTGGGCGTTGACCGCCCGGCTCCGGCCCACGATCGAGCAGCCCTTCTCCGATCGGATCGAGCTCACGGTCACGGCGGAGGCCGCCTACAGCCTCGGCCGCTACACCCCCGACGAGGTCGTGCGCCTGATGGACGAGCAGATCGGCGGCGATCCGCAGCTCGAGGCGATGGGCGTGGATGACCTCGACGACCTCTCGGCCCTCACCGGCTGCGACATCTCGGCGGAGCCGCGAGTCGATTCGGTCGGTGACGTGCTCGACCTACCGCGGCTCTTCCTCGACGTCGACCTGCGCAGGGCCGACCTCCGTTTCGGTCGGCAAGCCGTAGCCTGGGGCTCGGCGCAGATCTTCAACCCCACCGATGTCTTCGCCGAGGTCAACCTGAACGAGCCGTGGCGGGAGCGGGCGGGGGTCGACGCCGTTCGGGCCACCGTGCCCGTCGGCGCCTCCGCGCAGCTCCTCGCGGTGGGCGGGGTGGCCGATCTGCCGGGCAGCCTCCGCGAGGCGTCTCAGCCCACCCCCTGGCGCGCGGGCCTGCGGGGCACCGTTCATGTCGCGAGCGTCGATCTGTCGCTCGTCACCTTCACCTCGGAGGAGCGGTGGGCCCGCGACGCCCACCTGATCGGCCTCGACCTCAAGGGCGACCTCGGCGTCGGTTGGTGGATCGAGGGCGGCTACGACGGCGATCTGCGCGTCGTGGCGGGCGCCGACTACTCCTTCCCCGTCCTCCAGCAGCTCGTCGTCTCCGGACAGGCCTACTACGACGGCTCCGGCGAAGCTCCGGACCACTACGACCGCGGCGGGCTCCCCGACAGCGGCCTCGTCCTCGAGGGCTGCGACGCTTTCACCTCCACGCTCGGCGGGGGGGACAGCGGGGAGGCGGCCTCAGCCGACGGGGCCCGCAGCACCCTCGGCCGGTGGTACGGCACCGGCCTCGTCCGCTGGGCCCTCACCGAAGAGTGGTCCGTCGCCGACACCACCCTCGTCAACCTCGCCGACGGCACCGGGACGAACCTCACCTACGTCACCTGGCTCGCCACCGGGCGGGTGGCGGCGAACCTGGGGGCGCAGGTCCCCTTGGGCGACGACGGGGAGTTTCGCCCCTCGGCGACCGACCTCCGCGCCGGCCCCTTCGATCTCTCCGGCCTCGTGCCCCGCTTCACGGCCCTCGCCTGGCTGCGGCTTAGTATCTGACCATCCCTCTTCGGCGGACCCCCATGAGCGCCCTCCGACCCCCGCCCGATCCCGCCCCCGAGGTCGCCCTCTGCCGCCTCGTCGGCGTCAAGAAGTCCTACCCGATGGGCGAGCTCGAGGTGCCCGCCTTGAAGGGCATCGATCTGACCATCGAACGAGGCGAGTTCACTGTCTTCGCAGGCCCCTCCGGCTCGGGGAAGACGACGCTGCTCAACCTCGTCGGGCTGCTCGACACCCCCAACGAGGGCTCGGTCTTCCTCGAGGGCAAGGACGTCGCCCGTATGGGCTCCGCCGAGCTCGGCCAGACGCGGGCCCAGCGCATCGGCTTCATCTTTCAGAGCTTCAACCTGATCCCGGTCCTCACGGCCTTCGAGAACGTCGAGCTCGCCCTCCGCCTCGCGGTAGACCTCCCCGCCAGCGAGCGGAAGGATCGGGTGGAGAAGGCGCTGCGCGACGTGGGCCTCGGCGACTTCCTGGGCCGCCGCCCCACGCAGCTCTCCGGCGGACAGCAGCAACGGGTGGCCATCGCCCGCGCCCTCGTCAAGCAGCCTGCGCTCGTGATCGCCGACGAGCCCACCGCCAACCTCGACTCTGCGAACGGGCACCAGATCCTCGACATCATGGGGGACATGAACCAGCGGCACGGCGCCACCTTTCTGTTCTCCACCCACGACTCGATGGTCACCGAGCGAGCGCGACGGGTGGTGCACCTCCACGACGGGCTCATCGAGGGCGTCGAGGCCCGCGCCGTCGCGCCCGGGGGAGCGCGGGGATGAGCCCGCTCTCGGCCTTCCAGCTCGTGCTCAGCCTCTCGCTCCGGAACCTGCTCCGGAACACGAAGCGCACCATCATCACGGGCGCGGCCGTGGTGGCGGGCACGGCGGTGCTCATCCTCGGCGACGGCTTCGTGGGCGGCCTCGACGAGAACGTGATCCGCGCCCAGGAGGACGCCGTCGCCGGCCACGTCATCCTCCGCCCCGAGGGCTACCCCACCGACGGCCTCACCTGGCCCCTCGATGAGGCGGTCGTCCCCTCCCCGGCCCTCGAGGCCGCCCTGTCGGGCCCGGAGGCCGGCGCGGTCGTCGCGGTGGCGCCTCGGGTCTTCGCCTCGGCGCGGCTCATCTTCGGCGCCGACGCGGTGCGCGTGCGCCTCCTCGGCTACGACCCCGTGGCCGATCCCGCCGTCTTCCCCGTGGCCGACTGGCCGATCGAGGGGGCCTGGCCGAAGCCGGGGGCTGATGAGCTCGTGCTCGGGGCCGAGGTCGCCTCTCTCACCGGGGCGAAGCCGGGCTCCACCGTGGTCATCGAGGCCCGCACGAAACCGGGGGCGATCAACGCGCTGTCCTACACGGTGAGCGGGGTGGTGCGCAGCAGCAACCCGGCCATCGACGGCCTCGTCCTGCTGCCGATGGCCGCCGCTGACGCCCTGCTCCTCACCGAGGGGGCCCGCAGCGCCCTCTCGCTCCGCCTGCGCGGCCGAGGCGACGCCGAGCGCGAGGCGGCCCGCCTCAGCCAGGCGGGCTGGGTCGCCACCACCGCCGCCTATGAGGCCCGCGATCTCATCGCCATCAACCTCATCCGGCGCCGCGCCATCGGCTTCATCGTCTCCATCCTCCTGCTCATCGCCGGCCTCGGCATCGCCAACACGATCATCATGTCCACCTACGAGCGGGTGCGGGAGATCGGCACGCTGCGGGCGCTGGGCATGTCGAGCGGGGCGCTGCGCGGCCTCTTCCTGCTGGAGGGGGTCTTCCTCGGCCTCGGCGCCGGGCTGGCCGGGGCCCTGATCGGTGGCGGGATCGTCTACTATTACTCTGTTCACGGCATTGATCTCAGCGCCGCGGCGAAGGGCCAGGGAGATTTTGCCTTCTCGACGATGCTCTACCTGTCCTTCGGCTGGTCGGCGATCGGCCGGGCCATCACCTTCAGCCTCGGGATCAGCCTGATCGCCAGCGTCTACCCGGCCATCCGCGCCGCCTCCCTGAACCCCGCCGACGCCGTGCGGGCGGACTAGGAGCGCCCATGCCCTTCCTTCTGTCGATGGCCTGGCGAAACACCCTCCGCAATTCGCGCCGCACCGCGCTCACGGCCGCCACGGTCCTCTCGGGCACGGCGCTGCTCACCGTGGGCCTGAGCTGGGTGAACGGGATCCAGAACAGCTTCTTCGGCGAGGCCTCGCGTGTCGTCGGCCACGTGCGCGTCGTGACCGACGGTTGGATGGCCCGCGAGCGGCTGATGCCCCTCTACGAGAACATCCCCCGCTCAGAGGCCCTCGTGCGCGCGGTCGCCGCCGCGCCGGGGGTGATCGCCGTCTATCCTCGCATCATGATGGGGGTGACCGCGAGCAAGGACGGTGAGGAGATCGGCGAGGTCTTCGGGATGGCCGTCGGGGCTCCCCTCACCTACTACGCCGACGTGCTGCACCTCCCCGAGCACATCGCCACCGGCGCCTGGTTTGCGTCCGCCGCCCCCGGCGCGGCCGAAGGGGGCGGGGGCACCGATGGCGTCCGCGGGCAGGCCCTCGTCGGCCACACCCTCGCCGACCAGATGGGGGTCCGCGCCGGGGAGGAGGCCATCTTCATCGGCCAGACCCAGGACGGCTCGATGGCGCCCATCCGCGTCCGAGTCCAGGGTATCGTCGACACCGGGAACGGCGTCTACGACAAGCAGATCTACCTCAACCTCGACCAGGCCCGCTGGATGGTCGATGTCCCCGAGGGCTGCCTCGAGCTGCTCGTCTTTGGTGAAGACCCCGCCGACGCCCAGGCGCTCGAGGCCGCCGTCGCTCCGCGCCTCGCCGAGGCCGAAGCGGCGGCCGGCCTCGCCGCCGACCGCCACCTCGTCGCGCAGGCCTGGGACGCCCGGGAGCCCTTCGCCTCGATGAGCCGCATCATCGGCGCGATGGTGAGCATCATCTCGGGGATCATCGTGCTCATCACCGGCCTCGGCGTGCTCAACACGATGCTGATGAGCGTGCTCGAGCGCACCGCCGAGATCGGGGTGCTGAGGGCGATGGGCATGCGGGGGCGCTCTCTCGTGCTCATGTTCATCACCGAGGCGCTGATCATCAGCGCGCTGGGGGGCGCCGTAGGGGTCGGGCTCGGCTCGATCGGCTCCCTCATCATGGAGTCCCACGGCATCGATCTCGGCGGGCTGGCCTCCAAGATGCCCAACACCCTCCCGGTGAACCGGATCATCCACGGTGACTGGGAGCCTCGGATCGCCCTCCTGGCCTTCCTGCTCGGCCTCGCCATGGCCCTCGTCGGGGCTGTCTCACCCGCCCTCCGCGCCACCCGCATCGCCCCCGTCACCGCCATGCGCGCCCGCCGTTGACCCGGCCCCTTCGCCATTCGGAGCCTCCCATGCGCCACACCCGACCGCCCCTCCCCTGGAAGCCCTCCTCCTTCGGCGCGCTGGCCCTCTGGTTCGGGCTCGGGGTGGCGCTGCCCACGCTCCTCGCGGGGCCGCTCGCCCCTCCCGCCGAGGCCGCGCCGGCCACCCCCACCGCCGATGAGCTGCTGGCCGCCATCGACCGGAACATGGTCTTCGATACTCGCAGCTCGAAGATGACGATGACCGTGACCAAGAACGGACGAACCAAGGGCTACGCGATCCAAAGTTACGGCCGCGGAACCGATGAGGCGGCCATCGAATTCCTCGACCCGCCCCGCGACAAGGGCACCAAGATGCTGAAGAAGGGCGGCGAGCTCTGGATGTACCTGCCGAGCATCGAGAAGACACAGAAGATCAGCGGTCACATGCTGCGTCAAGGCCTGATGGGCTCGGACTTCTCGTATGAGGACATGATGGAGACGGCGACGATGCGCCTGCAGTACACGGCGACGGTGCTCGGCGCCGAGGTCTCGGAGGGTCGGCCCTGCTGGAAGCTGGAGATGAAGGCCAAAGAGAAGAACGTCGCCTACTCGCGGCGGCTGACCTGGGTGGACCAGGAGACCCTCATCCCCATCCGCCAGGAGCTCTACGCGCTCTCCGGGATGCTGCTCAAGACCTGGACGATGTCCGACATCCAGACCTACGGCACCCGCCGCTTCCCGTCGCACATGGTCATCGAGAGCTCGCTCGAGAAGGGAGCGTCTACCGACGTTCGATTCACAGAGATGGTGTTCAGCGTGGCCTTGGAAGAGGAGGTCTTCTCTCTTCGGTGGCTGGAGCGCTGAGGATCGAGTAGGGTGCGCGCCGCCGGGCGATTCGTCGTACGCTCACGCCAACGGAGTACCCCATGAAGACGCTGATCCTCTCCTCCATCCTCGCATTCTCTCTGGTCGCTTGCGGAAAGGGCGGCGACACCGGCTCCGGCGCGGCGGGCGACGGTGACGCCGCCGCCGGCGCCACTGTCTACAGCTCCACCTGTTCTGGCTGCCACGGCGCATCCGGCGAGGGCACCACCGGCTACGCCCCCGCGATGTGCGAGGACGTCCCCACGAGCGACGTCGCTGAGCTCACGAGCGTGATCCTCGACGGCATTGGCGACATGCCGGCCCAAGACCTGACCGCCCAGCAGAACGCCGACGTGATCGCCTACCTCCAGGAGACCTTCACCGCCGACACCTGCCCCTGAGCAGGCCGAGCGGGCGCCGCTTCGCCGCCGGGGCGGACGCCCCCGCTCCGCGCTTACGGACCCCAAGCCCGTCGAGCGGCGGGCTGACCTCGGCGTCGTGCCGAAGCGTGGCCCTCGCCGAGCTACACGGCCCTCGCCGGAGATTGGCTCCGCCGCGACGTGGTCCGGGTGATGTGGCCCTCCGACATCTCGCCCCTACACTGATCTCATCCTCAACGCGCTCGGCGACGCCGCGCGCGCTTCCTTGGAGGCCGCCTTGTTGCAGAACTACGTCTACCAGAGCGACTTCGCCAAGAAGTACATCGCCATCGGCATCGCCGAGGGCAAGGCAGAGGGCAAGGCAGAGGGCAAGGCGGAGGGTGAAGCCCGGGGCATGGCTCAGGCGCTGATCAAGGTCCTCCGCTCGCGCGGCCTGCAGCCGGACGAAGCCGCCTTGGCCCGCATCGAGGCCACCGACGAGGCCGCCACCCTCCTCCGCTGGCTCGACCGGGCCCTGACCGCCGACTCTGTGGGTGAGGCCCTGACCGACTGAGGCTTCGCCGGAGCCCGCGTCGCGCCCTCAGCGCCCCGGCGCCTCCGGGGGCGGCGGGCCGACCGGTGGCTCGGTGAGCTTGCCGCGGGCCTGGAAGCTGCGCCAGGCTCCCTTCGCCGAGGACCCGGCGGGGAGCAGGCCCACGCTCACGAGGCCGGCTGCGGTGTCCTCCCAGCGCGCCTCCGACATCGCGCCGAGGCCGTCCTTCCCGGTGAGGTAAGGCCGCTGGGCGGCGACGATGCAGGCGAGGAGCTCGGGCTTCATCTGGTCGTTCAACCTTGCGATCTCGCGGTTCGCTTGGTCGGGCGACGCGAGGTAGGAGTCCCAGCCGGCCTGGGTGGCGGCGACGAAGGCCTCGGCCCAAGGCGGCGGCGGATCGGCGAAGGCGAGCAGCGTCCCGTAGGGGTTCCAGCCGGCCTCGGCCGAGGCGAGGAAGTCGACCTGGGCGCCTTGGCCGCGGGCGACGCAGGGCTCGGAGGTGATGTAGCCCTGCTGGGCGAGCTTCGGGTTGGCGAGGAAGGCGCCGACGGTGCCGCCCGTGGGCACCAGCTCCACCTTGCCCTCGAGCGCGTACTTGCCCCAGAGGAAGATCTGGAAGGGGCCGCCCACCTCGAGGGCGAGCTGCTGGCCCGGCGTCTTGCCGAGGTCGGCGTAGGTCTTGATCCCGCTGTCGCCGTGCACCAGCAGGCCCATCGGGTTGTCCTGGAAGGCCGGCCAGGCGCCGATGGCCTGGATCCCCTTGCCGCGCTTGACGAGGAGATCGTCCGCCGCGGTGATCGCGGCCTCGGCCCGGCCGGTGCCGAGCAGCTCGAGGCTGGGGGCGCCCGGGCCGCCGGGGATGATCTCGACGTCAAAGCCCTCCCGCGCGTAGTGCCCGCCGAGCACCCCCTCGTAGAAGCCGCCGAACTCGGGCTCGGGGTACCAGTTGAGCGCGAGGCGGACCTTGACGAGGTCGAGCTTGGGTGCCGGATCGGCGAGCGGCTCGGCGCCCTCGCCCGGCTTCGCGCCTTCGCCCCCGCACGCGGCGAGGAGGAGCAGGAGGCCGGCGCAGGAGGCGCTCGCCCGGGATCGAGGGGTGGTGTTGCTCATCGTGGACCTCGTCCAAACCAGGCGCCGATCAGCCGCCGCTCGGCCCATCGGACGAGCCCGAAGAGGCCGAGCGCCAGCGCCGCGGCGGAGAAGATAGCGGCGAAGGATAAGCCGGTGTCCGCCGAGCGGGCGGCCCGCAGCACGAGGAAGCCGAGGCTCGGCGGCGACCCGTTCGAGCCGACGAGCTCCCCCACGATGGCGCCGATGATCGCGAGGCCGCCCGTCGTGCGCAGCCCGCCGAACAGGTAGGGCAGGGCCGCAGGGAGGCGCAGCAGGCGCAGCTCTTGGAGCCAGCTGGCCCCATAGAGTGCGAAGAGCTCGAGCTCGGTCGCCGCTGTGGAGCGGAGCCCGACATGCGCGGCGGTGAGCACCGGGAAGAAGCAGACGATGGCGGTGGTCACCACGGCGACCGGCCGGCCGTAGCCGAGCCAGACGACGAGAAGCGGGGCGATGGCCACCACGGGCATGGTCTGGACCAGCAGCGCGTAGGGGTAGAGGGCCGCCTCGAGGGGGCGCCAGCGGAGGAAGCTCACCGCCGCGCCGAGGCCCAAGCCCCAGGCGAGGGCGAGGCCGAGCAGGGCGGAGGCGGCCGTCTCGGCGGAGGCCCGCAGCAGCGCGCCTGCGCTCGCCCCCGCGGCCGCGAGCACCTCGCCCGGGGACGGCAGCAGCGCCGCTGGCAGGCGGGCCGAGAGGGCGGCCCAGGCGGCGAGGCCCAGCGCCGCGGCCAGGACGGGGGGAGCGAGGGTGCGGGCGCGGCTCATGGCAGCGCCGCCTCAACCGCGGCGACGAGGCGCTCCAGGCGTGGATCGTAGCGGAGGGCGCGGCCACGTGGCCGGGGCAAGGGCACGGCGAAGGAGTCGAGGACGCGGAGCGGCCGCCCGCCCACCACCACCACCCGATCGGCGAGCAGCACGGCCTCATCGAGGTCGTGTGTGACCAGCAGCACGGTGGCCTCGGCGGCGGTCCAGGCCGCCTCGAAGGCCTCCCGGATCCCCACCCGGGTGATCGCGTCGAGGGCGGCGAAGGGCTCGTCCAGCAGGAGGAGTCCCGGCCGCAGCACGAGGGCGCGGGCGAGGGAGGCTCGCATCTGCATCCCCCCGGAGAGCGCGTGTGGCAGCCGATCACCGTCGGCCGCGAGGCCCACGGCGCGTAGGGCCTCGGCCACCGGGCCGCGCCGGTCGGCCGGCCGCACCCCGCGGAGCTCGAGCGGCAGGCCCACGTTCTCGGCGACGGTTCGCCAGGCGAGCAGGGTGGGGGCTTGGAAGACGAAGGCCCGCTCTCCCTCCCCGCCCGACACCCGTCCGACGGAGGGCCGGGCCAGGCCGGCGGCGAGGCGCAGCAGCGTCGACTTTCCGGAGCCGCTCGGGCCGACGATGGCGGTGACCGCTCCCGCGTCGAGCGTGAGGTCGAAGCCATCGAGCAGAGGCGCCTCCCCCTCCCAACCGAAACGCACCGCCTCAAAGCGCAGTCCTCTGTCCACGCGGTCGCCCTATCGATCGACGGTGGCGGTGGAGGTGCCCCGGAGGGCCTGCACCTTCTTCCGCACCTGCCAGGCCGCCCCGGCGCCCCGCTGGATCCCCCGCACCACGTGGGCGAGCCCGCCTGGGTTCCAGTACATCCCCTCGATGAGGTCGTGATCTTCGGGGACGAGCCCTGTCCGGCGGGCCATCTCGGCGAGGCGGGTGTGGGGGTAGATGCGGATCGGCTGCAGCAGCAGCAGCGTGAACATGCGGAGCTGCGGGCCGAGCTCCAGCCGCGCGTGGGCAAGGAAGCGGAGGATGCGCAGCAGGCTCTGCAGATCCTCCCCCGGGCTGTTGAGGAAGAAGCTGTACTCCACGTCCATGTGGTGCTTCTTCGCCGCCTGGACGGTGTAGAGCATGTCCACGTAACGGAAGTTCTTGTCGAGGTTCTTCAGCATCCGGTCATCAACATGATCGGGAGAGAAGCTGAGGAGCCCGCAGCCGGCCCGCTTCATCCAGACGAGGAGCTCGTCGGGCAGCGTCTTCCGGTGCTCGTTCAGCCAGGCGCTCCAGCGCACCTCCAGGCCCCGATCGACGATCTCCTTACAGATGTCGATCGCGTGCGCGACGGGGATGTTGAAGATCTGGTCACAGAAGAAGAGCTGGTTGACCTTGTGCTCAGAGACGAGCTCGCTCATCTCGTCGACCACGGCGCGCGGGGTGCGCATCCGCACGTTGTGGCCGAGGAGGAAGGTGTCTGAACAGTGTACGCAGCGCAGCGCGCAGCCCCGCTTGCTCTGGAGGCCGACGCTGACGAAGGAGCTCGCCGCGTAAGGCGCGTGATCGACGAGCTCCCGGCGAGGCGGGCGCAGGGCGGGAAAATCGACCGGCGGCGGCGCGCCGGTGTAGACGACGCGGTCGCCCTCCCGCCAATAGACGCCCGGCACCTCCCAGGGGCGATCCAGGCGGTCGAGCAGGGCGGCGAAGCGGTGCTCGGCCTCGCCCCAGACGCCGACGTCGATCGCCGGCACCCGGCGCATCATCGCCTCCGCGTAGAGGCTGAAGGCGGTGCCGCCCGCGACGACCTTGATCCCCGGGCGGACGCGCTTGATCACCTCGATCGTGGCCTGCTGGGGCCCGAAGTCGTCGCCCTGATAGCCGGGCATCCCCACCTTCATGTTGCGGAGGGAGATGCCGACCACGTCCGGACAAAAACGGAGGAGCTCGGCCTCGAGATCGGCCCAGGGCTGCGCCTTGTGGGTGTTGAGGTCAAAGATGGCGACGGTGTGGCCGTCGAGGTGGGCCGCCAGCATCGCGAGGCCGATCGGGTAGACCAGCTCCATGTCGAGTGCGGTGAAGGCTTGGACCAGGAGGACGCGCATCGGGGCCGACTTAGCCCAACCACTCGCGCCCGCTACCCCGTAGGGGCCCAACCCTATCGGTTGAAGTGGTCGATGGCGTGCGGCTCGCCCTGGGGGAACTCCATCACCTCCCAGGTCACGAAGAGGCGGGGCGGGCGGTCGAGCACGGGCTCCAGGGCGACGCCGATCGAGGCGTGGGTGCAGGCGGCGCAGAGCAGGGCCGCGAGGTGGCCGGGAGAGCCCTGGACGAGGTCCATCGCCTGGGCGGCGCTGAGCGCGGCGGCGACGTCCTCGTGCAGCACGCCCGCGGGGTGGGCGAAGTCCTCGGCCCGTCGGGCCACCCCCTCGGTCGAGCCGGGGATGATGTGGTCGACCACCCCGGTCGCCGCCATCGTCGCCGAGTGCTCGCGGGCCAGCCGCTCGAAGAGGGGGAAGCGGCTCACCGGCCGCAGCCCGTGCGCGGCGCGGAGGGCGTTCAGATCGGCGTAGAGCTGGCGCTCGGCGGCGGCCGGATCGGGGGGCGGCAGCGCGGAGAGCGGCCGGAGCGGGGCCGGAGCGGGGGGCGGCTCCTCGACGAAGACGGTCCAGAGCAGGAGCAGCTCCGAGCGCCCGCGGCGACGCGCGACCACCTCGACTCGGTAGGCGCCCGGGGTGTGGAACCGATCGAGGGGGGCCGTGAAGCGGCTGCTGAGGGCGATCTCTTCGACGGGGCCGTCGGGTGGCGCGAGGAAGAGGCGGAGCTCGGCGGCCTCGACAGGCTCCACGCGCACCGAGACGGAGTCATCGAGGGCGATCTGGAGGGGCAGCGGATCGAGCTCGGCGCGGTGAGGGGCGACGCCGAGGATCCAGAGCGCCGTGCCGTCACCCCAGCTGCGCTTGCCGATGGCGAGGTCGACCGGCGCCCCCGCGGCCGACGCGGCCACCTCGTCCAGGAGCTCGTTCGGGAAGGCCCCGCCGTTCAAGCGCCGGGCGTAGCGCGCCACGCCGGGGAAGCCGGCCCGCGCAGTGACCAGCGCGGTGGTGGCGGGGTCGAGCAGGCTCGTGCGGGAGGTGGAGAGCGCGAGCAGCTCCCCGACCGCGCCGGCCAGCCCGGCGTCCCACTGTCCGCCCGGGATGGCCTGAACGAGCGACAAGGCGGCGGCGTCGGGGGGGGGAGCGGGCCGGTAGCGCACCTCGGGCGCGGTCTCGGCCGGCGGCGAGCTCAAGCGCGGCGCGCAGGCCCCGCCCCAGAGCGAAATCCCCAGGAGCGCCGGAAGGATGCCCCTCATGGGTGACTGAGCCTCACTCGGAGTCAAGCCTCACTCGGAGACCAGGTTCAGGATGAGCGTCAGGCCGCGGGTCTCCACCTGCGCCGCCGCGCCGACGAGGCGGAGCTTCGGGTCGAGCAGGGCGGCTCGCCCCTCGGTCGTGGTGAAGAGCTGATCGAGGCAAGCGGCGACCGTCGGGGCCGAGCAGGCGAGCTGGGCGAGGGGACCCCCCGTGAAGCCGGCGCCGCGCATCCGCTCCTCGCCGACCTCGCGGCTCCACTCCCCGCGCACGGCCTGCTCGAGCGGGAGGTCAGCGAGGCGCTCGAGGATGCGATCCGGCTGGAGCTTGGGCAGCCCAAAGGTGCCGCGCAGATCGTCGAGCAGCTCGGAGGCGATCTCGACCGCCTCGCCGGGGCCGCGGGCGGCCTCGCCGGGGAGCTCGATCACGGCCGCGGGGGGCGTGGGGATGCCCACATAGACCGGGATGGCCGACACCAGCGGCCGATCCGGGCCGGCGCCGCGCAGCTCGACCCACCACTCGCCGACCTCGTCCAGCCGCTGTTGGAGGGGGAGCGCGCCGCGCTCGATGCGCCCAGTGGGAGACACGAGGGTGAAGGTGCCCGGCCGATCACCACGGACGCGGAGGGTGCCGCCCTCGCCGATCTCCCGGGGGAAGGGCTCGAGCCGCATGCGGGGCCGGCCGACGAGCACCACCCAGCGGTCCCCGTTCGACATCCGCGCGCGCACGACGCCGACCTGGTCGCCCTTCTGGAGGAGCTGCGGGATGGCGGTCTCGAGCTCGACGGGGGGCTCACCGGCGGCCAGCTCACCCGCAAGCACGCGCACCACCGGGTACGGATAGCCCGCACGAACCGCCGCTTGACGGGCCAGCCCGAGCTCGATGTCGCGGGCGGGGTCGAGCGCCAGGGTCGTCGCCGCGCCCGAGAGTGCCTCATCCCAGGGCAGCTCCGCGCCCTGCACGAGGGCGCGCACGAGCGGATCGCGGGGGGAGGAGTCCCCAGTGGCGTAGTCTCGCGCCTCCGGCGCCGGGAGGATGGGGGCGGAGGCCGGATCCACCTCCACCTTCTTGGGCCGCGCGTGGGCGCAGGCGCCGAAGGCCAGCAGGAGCACGGTGCCGGAGGCCAACAGGAGCACACTGGGGGGCACGAGATGGCGCATCGCACTTCCGCGGAGAGGGGCTTGGGTTAACCCCACCGTCCAGACGGAACATCCGGATTCATCTCTGCTCTCCCCGCCAACCGCGGCGGCGGCGGGCGAGGAGAGCCGGATCGTCCGGGTCCGAGGAGCGGGGAGTTGAATCGGTCGCCGGCGTGTCTCAGCGCCGGGCGGGCGGGCTCCCCTCCGCGCTGGAAGTGATTAGGAAGGCAACATGCAGCTCCGTGTGAACCCCATGATCGTCGCGGCGGCCTTCGGCCTCTTGGGTCCGGCCGCGCTGGCCGATGACGACCGCGAGGAAGAGGGTGTGGCGGGGCTCTGGTCCCGCGTCCGAGCGGAGTCACCCGCCGCCCGCCCGGCGCCCCTCGGGGAGCAGATTGAGCTCATCCCTGTCGAAGACCGGGTGTTGCTCGACGACGGGCTGCGGCTGAGCGAGCGCTCGGAGAGCTGGCTCGACCTCGCGGGCGAGCGCCTGGTCCAAGAGCTCCACCTCGATGAGGCCCGCGTCACCCGCCGCTTCGACATCGATGGAGACGCGCTCACCGTGCACACCGTGGTCGACGGCACCGAGGGGCGGTTCGAGTACTGGGACTCCTACCAGCGCTTGGGCTGACCGCTCATCCCGTGGCCTCTCGAAGGCGCGCGGCCTCCAACCGACCGCGTAGCGCCGCGCCGATCGGACCGTCTCCGGGGAGCGCCTCCCCGTCGAGCGAGGCCACCGACACGAGGCCGCGGAGCGCCGAGGAGACATAGAGCGCGGCCATCGGCGCGCGCCGATGCGTGGCGCGCTCTGCCACTGGCAGGCCCGCCGCACGCCCGAGCTCCAACAAAGCCGCCCGCGTCACCCCTGGGAGCAGCCCCCCGTCCAGGGGCGGGGTCCGAAGCTCACCCTCGACCTCGACCCAGACGTTGCTCCAGGTGCCTTCAATCAGCCACCCCTCGCGATCCAGCCGGACGAGCTCGTCGACGCCTGCGGCGACGAGGGCGAGGCGGAGCTCGGCCCGGAGGCCGTGCTTGCAGTCCGCCGGCGGCCAGGGGGGGGCCTCCCAGACCCTGGAGGCCAGCCGAAGCGGGGCTGCGTGGAGGACCAGCGGCTCGAGCTGGAGGATCCGCCGCCCGCCGCCGGTGAGCGTGAGTCGGAGCCGATGATCGCCCTCCGGAGCCTCCGACATCACCTGCCGGAGCTCCGCCTCGAGCAGGCGGGTCGGGGGGGCCGGGAGGCCGAGCCGCGCCGCCCCATCCGCGAGGCGCGCGAGGTGCGCCTCCAGGCGGAAGGCCCGCCCGTCGCGGACGCGCATCGTCTCGAAGACGCTGAGGCCGGAGGGAGAGCCAGGGTCGTCGGCCCCGAGGGGGATGGCCTCGACGAGCGCGCCATCGACGAAGAGGCGCTGAGGCACGCTAGCGCGAGGGGGCCGCGGGGAGCGGCGCGCGGCGCGTGCGGGAGCGCGACGAGGGCGCCGGCGCAGGCGGGCTCGCGCAGAGGCTGAAGCCCTCGGCGGCAGGCAAGGCGTAGAGCGCGAACTCAGGGCCCATGGCGAGCAACATGCCCTCGGGGACCTCCTCCCAGATGTCCTCGTCGCCCATCGGCTCGGTGGCCACGAGCAGGTGGTTGACCTTCCGGAAGGGGAGCCGCGACGCCCTCCCCTGGCGGAGGACCTCCAGCGGACGGGCGACGTCGAGGCAGACCTTGATCGCCTCGCGGCAGGTGGCCTGATCGCGGCAAAAGACCTTCTGGGTGGCGAGGTAGAGCTCGAGGCCCGCCCGCTGCGCAAAGAAGGCCTCGCCGTTCGTAAGAATGAAGTTCAACAGCGGAGGATGGAGGTCCTCTTCTTGGGCCCAACGGTAGAGCTCCCCCACCGCCGCCCTCAGCGCCTCGGCTGCCCGGAGGACGTCGACCTCACCTCGCCCGCCCTCGGCCACCCCGGCCCGATCGAGGGCCGACAGGAGGTAGAAGAACACGTGCTCGGAGTCGGTCGAGCCGAAGATCATGTCCGCCAGATCGGGGCGGATCGCGGCGAGCAGCCGCGGCCGCAGACGCTCGAAGTCCCAGATGGTGCCGTTGTGCGCGAAGACCCACAGCCCGTGCCGGAAGGGGTGGGAGTTGAAGTAGTCGGGCGCGCCGACGGTCGCGCGGCGGACGTGCACCACGAAGGTCTGGGAGCGAAGCCGCTCGGTCACCCGCTCGAAGCGCTCGTCGCCACAGGCGCCGGCCTCGCTCTTGAGGACGTAGGCATCGTCCCCCTGGTAGTAGCCGATGCCCCAGCCGTCCGCGTGGTGGGCCGCCTGTTGCGCGAGCGCATTCTCGGCCACCACCAGCGAACGGTGCGTACGGCTGAGCACTTTGGAGCGGAAACCGAAGAGGCGGCACATGGGGAGGCATCATAGCGACCTCCGAGCGCGCACGCTGCAACGGCGCGGGTCGGTCGGCTGAGAGGGCGTCTGCCCCTGCGCCGCGATACCAGGGGCTCCCCTGTCGGACACCCGTGCATGCTGGACCTGGGCTTCGGAGAGATCCTCGTGATCGTGGTGCTCGCCATCGTGGTGGTGGGCCCTGACAAGCTGCCGGAGACCTTGCGCTTCCTCGGCCGGCAGTACGGCAAGCTGATGAAGGCGAGCAATGAGCTGCGCCGCGCCTTCATGGCCGAGGCCGACCGCGCTGAGGCCGAAGAGCGGGCCCGTGACCTCAAGAAGAAGCGAGAAGAGGCCCGCGCCCGCGCCACCGAGGCCCGCGCCCGCGCCGCCCAGGAGCTCGCCGACAAGCGGGCCTTGATGGCCACCGAGAGCCTCGGCGAGGCGGCGCCGGGCCCCGCCGCGGCCGCCGAGCCGGTCGCGGCCACCGAGCCGGCCTCGCCCGCCGGCATCGAGCCCGCCGCCGAGCCCGCCCGTCCGCCCATCCCGACGCCCGAGGGGAGCCAGGCATGACCGAGCCCGCTGGCGACGCCTTCCCGCGCAGCCCCGACGAGTTCAACCCCGTCGACGCCTACCGGATGCCGCTGATGGAGCACCTCCGGGAGCTCCGCCGACGAATGGTGATCTCGCTCGCCGCCATCATCCTCGGCGTCATCCTCGCGGGCGCTTATGTCGATCCGATCTGGGCCTTCCTCGTGGCGCCGATGGTCGACGCCATCCACGCCAACGGCCGCGGCACCATGGCCATCACCGATCCCACCGAGGGGGTCATGACCTGGTTCCGCGTCGCCGCCATCGCCGGCATCGGGGCCTCTTCGCCGGTGGTGTTCTTCCAATTCTGGCAGTTCGTGGCCCCCGGGCTCTACCCAAAGGAGAAGCGGCTCGTGCTTCCGCTGGTCTTCGCCTCGACCAGCCTCTTCCTGATGGGCGGAGCGTTCTGCTACTTCGTGGTGTTCAAATACGCCTTTCCCTTCCTCCTCGAGGTGTCGGGAGAGGACGTCGAGGCGGTGCTGTCGATCCAGGCCTACCTCGCGATGGCGACGAAGCTGATCCTCGCCTTCGGGGTCTGCTTCCAGCTCCCGGTGGTGGCCTTCTTCCTCGCGCGGGTCGGCCTCATCGACCACAAAGACCTCCTCCGCGTCTTCAAGTACGCCATCGTGGCCATCTTCCTGGTCGCCGGAATCGCCACGCCCTCCACCGACATCTTCTCGCAGTTCCTGATGGCCGTGCCGTTGACGGTGCTCTACTGCATGAGCATCCTCATCGCCTGGATCTTCACGACCAAAGTGCGAGAGCCCCTCGATGGTCCCGCCGCAGCCGGCGCCTGAGCGACCGAGGGCACATCCGGCTACAGTGGGGAGAGGTGACTCCATGATCCGCTCCAGGACCCACTCCCCGCGGTCTACCCGCCTCGGCCTCCTCCTCCTGCTGTCCGTGGCCTGCGCCCCGGGCAAGGCCGTCGATGACGACCCCGACAGCGGGACAGACGGAACGGATGGCACCGACGGCACCGATGGGACGGACGGCACCGATGGGACGGACGGCACCGATGGGACGGACGGGACGGACGGCGGCAGCGGGGTCGAGGTGGTCACGGGCCCCGTGACCGAGACCCGAACGGACCTGGTCATCTGCGAGCCCTTCGAGGCGGTCGACCGCTACGATCTGAGCGCCGCGCACGCGGTCGACGGGGAGCTGGTCGTCGAGCTCGGCTACGGCGGGGGCTGCGAGGAGCACTGGTTCCGCCTCTGCTGGGATGGCGCCTTCCTCGAGTCCGAGCCAGTCGGCGCGCGGCTCATCCTCCAACATGAGTCCAACGGGGACATGTGCGAGGCCTACGCCATGGAGACGCTGCGCTTCCAGCTCGCGCCGCTGGCGGGGGCCTACGAGGCCGCCTACACGTCCAGCGGCGGAGAGCTGCGCCTGCTCCTCGACACAACGACGGTCGCCTACACCTTTTGAGCGCCCGCGCCGCTGCGCGGAGCCCTCCTCAGATCACGACCCGCTCTCGGTATTCGCCGAAGACAGCGCGCAGCGCGTCGGCGATCTCGCCCAGGGTGCAGCGCGACTCGACCGCGTGGAGGATGCGCGGCATCAGGTTCTCCTCCCCGGAGGCCGCTTGCTGGACGGCGTCGAGGGCCTCGCGGGCCGGCGCGGCGGCCCGGTGGCGGCGGAAGGCCTGGAGGCGGGCCACCTGCTCTGCCTCGAGGGTGGGTGAGACGCGGAGGGTGTCGGGCTCGGGCTCTGGCGCCATCACCGCGGTGTTGAGCCCGACCACCTCACGCTCCCCGCGGTCCTGTTCGACCTGGGCGGCGTAGGCGGCGTTCTGGATCTCCCGCTGCGGGAAGCCCTCCTCGATCGCCCGGACCATGCCGCCCAGGCCGTCGATCTCGGCCATGTACCGCAGGGCCGTCGCCTCGAGCTCGTCGGTGAGCGCCTCGATGACGTAGCTGCCGCCCAGCGGATCGACGAAGTCGGCCACCCCGCTCTCGCTGCCGATGACCTGCTGGGTGCGGAGCGCGAGGCGGGCGCTCTGCTCGGTGGGCAGGGCCAGGGCCTCGTCCCGGCTGTTCGTGTGCAGGCTCTGGGTGCCGCCCAGCACCGCGGCCAAGGCCTGCAGGGTCACCCGCACGACGTTGTTGTCGACCTGCTGCGCGGTCAGGGTGCTGCCAGCCGTCTGGGTATGAAAACGGAGCATCCAGGAGCGCGGGTCCTTCGCGCCGAAGCGGTCGCGCATCAGGTGGGCCCACATCCGACGTGCCGCGCGGAACTTGGCCACCTCCTCCAGCAGGTTGTTGTGCGCGTTGAAGAAGAAGCTGAGCTGCGGTGCGAAGTCATCGACCGCGAGCCCCGCCGCGAGCGCGGCTTCCACATAGGCCACGCCGTCGGCCAGCGTGAAGGCGATCTCTTGCGCGGCGGTGCAGCCGGCCTCCCGGATGTGGTAGCCGCTGATCGAGATGGTGTTCCAAGATGGCGCCTCCTTCCGGGAGAAGGCGAAGATGTCGGTGATGAGCCGCATCGAGGCCCGGGGCGGGTAGATGTAGGTGCCCCGCGCCATGTACTCCTTGAGCACGTCGTTCTGAATGGTGCCGCGGAGCTGATCGCCGCGGACCCCCTGGCCCTTGGCGACGGCCATGTAGAGCGCCAGCAGCGTGCCCGCTGTGGCGTTGATGGTCATCGAGGTGCTCACGCGGTCGAGCGGGATGCCGTCGAAGAGCACGGCCATGTCATCGATGGAGTCGATGGCCACGCCCACCTTGCCCACCTCACCCGCGGACTTCGGGTGGTCGGAGTCGTAGCCCATCTGGGTGGGCAGATCGAAGGCCACCGAGAGGCCCGTCGTGCCCTGGGAGAGGAGGTAGCGGTAGCGCTCGTTCGACTCGCGGGCCGTCCCGAAGCCGGCGTATTGCCGCATCGTCCACAGTCGGCCACGGTACATCGTCGGCTGGATACCCCGTGTATACGGGAACTCCGCCGGGAAGCCCACGCCCTGGGGGGGCCGCTCGGGGCTATAGAGATCGGCGACCGCCTCTCCACCCGACCGGCTAAAGCGCGCCTTGCGCGTCCCACCCTTGGCCTTTGCCCGGGCCAGGACCCTGGCCTCCCACTCGCTTCGACTCTCGGACATCTGGGCTCCCGACGGTCTGCTCGAGACCGGAGCAGTACGTACACACCGAATCAGAGACGATGGGGGCGACTACAGGTCCCCGAGCTCCACCAACAGGGCGCGGGCCTCCACGAGATCCCCCACCGCCACCGCGAAGCGGAGCACCCGCCCTGGCCGCGGCGCCTTGATCTCGTTCTCCATCTTCATCGCCTCGACGACGAGCAGAGGATCGCCCTTCCCGACCACCGCGCCCTCCTCGACGAGCCGCCGTACGATGCGGCCGGGCATCTGCGCCTTGATCACGGCGGCGCCGTCGGAGCCGGCGTGCCGGAGGGGGCGGCGCTGGGGGTCGACCACGCCCACCTCGTGGGGGATGCCGAGCACGTCGCACTCGAAGCCCTCCTCGGTGGGCAGCACGCCGACGTCGAGCGAGCGACCGTCGATGAGCAAGGAGAGCAAGCCTTGCTCGGGGCGCTGGGCCTCCACGAGCACGACCGGGCCGCCATCGATCGAGATGCGGTAGCGCCAGCCCTGGCCGCCGATCCCCTCTCCGGCGGCCTCGATCTGGACGAGGCGCGTGACCCCGCCCGTGGTGATCTCGTAGGTGCTGGCGCTCATCGGAGGCTCCACTTCCAGCGGTTGACGTCAGCGCTGGCCTCAGCCGGGCGCTTCAGGGCGGAGTCACGCTGCAGGGCGGCGATGGCCGCGGCGAGTGTGGCCACCTCGTCTTCGCGGCTGGCGGCGCAGAGGCGGTCCATCCGCTCGGGGCTCAGAAAGCCCGTGTGGGTGCGGCCGGCGCGGAAGTCTTCGTCGGCCATCAGGGCCCGAAAGAAGGGGATCGAGGTTCGGATCCCGCGCACGCGGTACTCGCGCAGCGCCCGCGAGGCCCGGATGATGGCCTCTTCGCGTGTGCTGCCCCAGACCGCCAGCTTGGCGACCATGGGGTCGTAGTAGATCGGCACCTCCCCGCCTTGCACGACGCAGCCGTCCACCCGAACCCAGGGGCCGGCGGGCTCGCGATAGCCCGTGACCGTGCCGGGAGAGGGTGCCCAGTTGGCCGCAGGGTCCTCCGCGTACACGCGCAGCTCGATGGCGTGGCCGCGCTGGGAGAGGTCAGACTGCTGAAACCAGAGGGGCTCGCCCGCTGCCACGCGGAGCTGGGCGTGCACGAGGTCGACCCCGGTCACGAGCTCGGTGATCGGGTGCTCGACCTGCAGGCGCGTGTTCATCTCGAGGAAGTAGAAGCTGCCGTCGGCTCCGTAGAGGAACTCGCAGGTGCCGGCGCTCTCGTAGCCGACCGCCTTCGCCGCCTGCACGGCCACGGCCGTCATCGCAGCGCGGGTCTCGGCGGAGAGCACGGGGCAGGGCGACTCTTCGACGACCTTCTGGTTGCGACGCTGGATCGAACACTCGCGCTCGAAGAGGTGCACGGTGTGGCCGTAGCGGTCGGCCAGCACCTGCACCTCGACGTGGCGGGGCTCGAGGATCAGCTTCTCGACATAGACCGCGTCATCGGAGAACGAGGACTGGGCCTCCGAGCGGGCCGTGCGGAGCGAGGAGAGGAGGTCTTCCTCCCGATCCACACGGCGCATCCCCTTACCACCGCCGCCCGAGGCCGCCTTGAGCATCACGGGGTAGCCGATCGAACGGGCGACCTCGATCGCCTCGGCCTCCGAGCGCAAGGGCTCGGTGGTGCCGGGCACGACCGGCACGCCCGCCGCCACCATCCGGGCGCGGCTCTCCGTCTTGCTGCCCATCGCGGCGATGGCCGAGGGGGGCGGCCCGATCCAGATGAGGCCCGCGTCCAGCACCTGCTGCGCAAAGACAGCGTTCTCGGAGAGGAAGCCGTAGCCGGGATGAATGGCGTCGGCGCCGGTCTGCAGGGCGGCGGCGATGATGCGCTCGGCCACGAGGTAGCTCTCGCGGCTCGGCGGCTTGCCGATGCAGACGGCCTCTCCAGCGCTGCGGACGTGCAGGGCGAGGCGGTCAGCCTCTGAGAAGACCGCCACCGTCTGCAAGCCGCGCTCGTGGCAGCCGCGGATGATGCGGACCGCGATCTCCCCGCGGTTCGCGATGAGCACCTTTCGGAGCGGGCGGAGGGGGACAGGCGAGGCAATAGAGGGCGACATGAGGCCGGCTGATAACCGAGCGGCGCCCGCGCCGGGCCGCGCGCGGTAGGATGCGGGCTCACCGGAGGCCGATCGTGCGTCCTCAGC
This sequence comes from Myxococcota bacterium, assembly GCA_044344255.1. Taxonomy (GTDB): domain Bacteria; phylum Myxococcota_A; class UBA796; order UBA796; family UBA2385; genus JBIJDH01. The sequence goes on along the minus strand of JBIJDH010000002.1, from coordinate 428,608 downwards.
GCTCCCTGCTCCGCTGCGCGGGCCCGCCTTCGTCCAACCGCGCGCTCCTCGGCCTCGGGCTCGTGAGCCTGTTCAGCGCCTGCGGCGGCAAGGAGGCCGAGCTCGCCGACGCCGACGACGCCGACGACGAGGCGCCTGTCTGCGCGCCCTACGATCCCTCCCCTCCCCTCCCCGGCTGCCTCGTGACCGGATCGGAGGATGACCAGTCCGACGGCCGCAGGCTCACCCGCTCTCGCGCGCTCTACGACGCGGTCGGCCAGCTCTCCTCCTTTGATGAGCAGAGCAGCGAAGATCCCGATGACTGGGTCCTCTGCGGCTACGCCTGGCGGCCGGACGGCGCGCCCGAGCTCGAGTGGTGCGTGGGGCGCGCGCTCTACACCTACACCTGGGCCTACGACGGCGATGGGGAGCCCACCGGCAAGTCCTACGACGCGGGCTCCGACGGCGTCCTGGACAAGCAGTGGCGCTACGAGACCGACGGCCTGGGCCACATCACCTTCGAGGAAGAGGACGCCGACCTCGACGGACAGGGTGACTCTTCCGTCACCCGAGTCTGGGAGGGGGAGCTCCCGGTGCTCGAGGAGTGGGACTATGGCGGAGATGGCGTCGCCGACTTCCGCCGGAGCTGGACCGTGGAGGCGGGGCGCGTGATCGAGGAGCGCACCGACGCCGACGCCGACGGGGTCACGGACGAGTCGATCACCTACACGTACGACGCGCTCGGCAACCTGACCGTCGAGGCCGAGGACGCAGACGCCGACGGCACACCCGACCTCAGCACCACCCGCGTCTACGCCGACTGCCTGCTCGAATCGGCGGAGTCCATCGACGCCGACCACAACATCACCCGGTGGACCTGGCTCCACGACAGCGAGGGGCGCCCCGTCGAGGAGCGCACCGATTGGGACATCGATGGGAACGCCGACCAGCTCAGCACCTGGGCCTACTCCTGCCCTGGCGATCCCGCCTGAGCCTGCCCCCTCTGGCCCACGCCCGCCGGCTGCGCTCCCCGAGGTCAGCCTCGTCGTGCCGGTGTACGATGAAGAAGGAAATATAGAGCCCCTCTATTCGGCGATCGTCGCCGCCATGGGAGACCGTCGTTGGGAGCTCCTGCTCGTCAACGACGGCAGCCGGGACGGCAGCGCCCGCGCCCTCGACCACCTCGCGGACCAGGACGAGCGGGTGCGGGTCCTGCACTTCGTCCGCAACTACGGACAGACGGCGGCGCTCACCGCGGGCATCCGCAACGCGAGGGCCCCGGTGCTCGTCACCCTGGACGCCGACCTCCAGAACGACCCCGCCGACATCCCCCGGATGCTGGCCCACCTCACCGACTGTGACGTGGTGTGCGGCTGGAGAAAGGACCGCCAGGATGCCTGGCTCTCCCGCACCCTCCCGAGCCGGATGGCGAACTGGCTGATCAGCGCGCTCTCCAAGGTGCCGCTCCACGACTACGGCTGCACGCTGCGGGTGTACAAGCGCGAGTACATCAAAGACATCCCGCTCTACGGGGAGATGCACCGTTTCATCCCGATCTATGTGACCTGGGCGGGGGCCCGCATCCTCGAGGTACCCGTTCGCCACCACGCCCGAACCCGCGGCCAGAGCAAGTACGGCCTCGGGCGGATCCCAAAGGTCTTGCTCGATCTCACGACCGTCAAGTTTCTCCGCGACTTCTATGTGACGCCCATCTACTTCTTCGGCTGGGTGGGCTTCCTGCTCGTCTTCGCGGGGGGCCTCTCTGGGGTCGCCGCGCTCGGCTTCTGGGGCTGGGCCGAGCAGCCAGAGATGGCAGCCGCCCTGACCGTGGTAAGCCCCATGCTCGCGATCTTCGGCGTGGTGGAGATCACCCTCGGCATCATCGCTGAGGTGCTGATCCGCATGCACTATGAGATCCAAGCCAAGGCGCCCTACCGCGTCCGGCGGGCCCGAAACCTGCCCGGCGTGGCGACGCTCGAAGACTGACGTGCGGACCGAGCGTCCTGGAGGGACAGATGTGCGGAATCGCCGGACTGTACAAGTCGGGGGGCGTTGACGAGCCGGCTCGGGTGCTCGAGATGGCGCGCTCTATCGCCCACCGTGGCCCCGATGACGAGACCGTCGAGCGCTACGGGAGCCCACCTTGGGCGGTGGTGGGGGTCCGTCGCCTCTCGCTCGTCGACCTGGAGCAGGGCAACCAGCCCGCCCGCGACGACAGCGGCCGGTACCGGGTGTTCATGAACGGTGAGGTGTACAATCACCGCAGCCTCCGCGCCGAGCTTCGAGGCAGCGGGGTGACCTTCCGCAGCGCCTCCGACACGGAGGTGGTGGCCCAGCTCATCGGCTACGCCGGCCTCCAGACCGCGCTTGACCGCCTCCACGGGATGTTCGCCCTCGCGGTGATCGACACCGTCTTGGAGACGGTCACGCTCGTTCGCGATCGAGCTGGGAAGAAGCCGCTCTATTGGACACAGCTCCCCGACGGAACCGTCGCCTGGGCCTCCGAGCTCCGCGCGCTGCACGCCTTGCCCGGCGCCTCCCGCCGGCCGAACCGGGTGGCCTTGCAGGCCTGCCTGCTCTTCGAGTACATCCCGACCCCCTGGACACCCTGGGAGGGCGTCCAGAAGCTGGAGCCGGGCACCTCCCTCGTCCTCCGCGCCGAGGGTGTCCAGCAGGCCCGCTGGTGGACGCCGCCCGTCCCCCGGTCCGGCCCGGACGGCGACCTGGAGCGTTGGTCGAAGTCTCTCTTCGGCGCGCTCCAGGTGGCCACCAAGCAGCGGGTCTCCGCCGACGTGGAGGTGGGGTACCTGCTCAGCGGCGGCCTCGACTCGAGCGCCATCGTGGCCCTGGCCCAAGGCTGGAGCGAGCGGCCGGTGCCCACCTTCTCCGTCGCCGTCGACGCCCCCGGCTTCGACGAGTCGCAAGCGGCGCGACAGGTGGCCAACGCCCTCGGCACCGATCATCGCGAAGCGCGCCTCGGCCCCGAGGACCTGCCGCGGCTGTATGCCGCCATCTCGGCCCACATGGACGAGCCCTTGGCCGACAGCTCGCTCGTGGCCACCTGGCGGCTGATGGAGCTGGTCTCCGAGAGCGGGCTCCGCTGCGTGCTCTCCGGCGACGGCGCCGACGAGCTCTTCGCCGGCTACCCGACCGTCCTCGCCCACCGCGCGGCCCCCTTCGCCAACCCCCTCCGAGCGGGCCTCGGCGCGCTCTCTCGGCGGATGCACACCTCCTTCGAGGGGGTGACGCCGGACTACATGGCCCGCCGCTTCGTCGAGGGCCTCGGCCTCCCCTGGGCGCGGCGCCATCAAGTCTGGATGGGGGCCTGGCTGCCCGAGGAGCTGCGCTGCGACGAGGCGGTCTGGACGGTGGTCGACGCGCACGCCCTCGCGGCGGCGGGCACCGACCGGGTCTCCCGCTCGATGTACCTCGATCAGCGCCTCTACCTCTCCGATGGCGTGCTCGTGAAGGTGGACCGCGCCAGCATGGCCCACGGCATCGAGGTGCGGAGCCCCTACCTCGATCACTCCATCGTCGAGATGTCGGCCGACATGCCGCTCAACGTCAAGCTACAGGGCCGCGAGCGCAAGGCCGTACTGCGGCGAGCGGTCGCCCACCTCCTGCCGCCGGAGACCCTCGCCCGCCGCAAGCAGGGCTTCGGCACGCCGGTGGGGCCCTGGCTACGCGGGCCCTGCCGCCACCTCTTGAAGGACCTCGAGGAGGGGGTGGAGGACCTCATCCCCCCGGACCGCCTGCGGGTGGTGCTGCAGGAGCACTTCGCGGGGACGGTGGACCACCGGCGACGCCTCTGGTCCGCGCTCATCCTCTCCGGCTGGAGGCGCGGCCCGTACGGCGACCTCTGAGCCTCCGTCACCCGCCGAGGAGGGCCCTCATTCGCTGGCGAAGTAAGCGCGGGCGTCTGCGAAGGCGGCGACCAAGGACTCGGAGTTGAGGTCGAGCCAGACGAGGTAGTCGCTGGCCTGGGTGACCACGTGCGCCGCCACGAGCTGCCCCTGGGGGGTGTGCTCGAGGGCGTGGACGACCGTGGCCGCCCCGACCGCCCGCTCGAGCTCGCCCACCGCGAGGAAGCGGGCCCGATGTGCCCGCCAGAGCCCGATCAGCGGCTCCCGCTGGTCACAGACGAGGGCATTGGCCACCTTGAGCTCGCCCACCGAGGGCAGCCACTGGGGGAACAGGGCCTGCACACGATCAGCGAGAGAGCGACCGCCGCGAGAGGCGGGGGGACGCGGCGCAGGCGCCGGTGCTGGCGGGATCGGGCGGGGGGCGGCGGCGGCCGGCGCAGGCCGCGCCGGAGTCGGCGCCGCAGCGCGGGCGGGAGCCGGCGCCGCAGCGTGGGCAGGCGCCGGTGCCACAGGCCGTACGGGAGCGGGGGCCGAGGCAGCGGGGCGCGACGGAGCCGGCGGAGTCGCGGGCGCCGCAGGCCGAGCCGCCGCTTGCCCGGCCTTCTCCTCCGCCTCGGCGGCGGCGCGCACCGCCTCGAGGGCCGACATCGGGCGGTTGGGGCGCGGGGCGGCCACCGCGGCGAGGCGCGAGGCGGGGGGCGCCGGAGCGGCGGGGGCCGCGGGCCGCGGGGCCGGCTTCGGCGCCGCGGGAGGCGGCTTGGCGAGGGCCGGCGTCGGCGAGGGCGCCGCGCTACGGCCCGGGGGCGGCGCGCCGGCGAGCGCCGAGCGCCCCGGGGGCGGCGCGCCGGCGAGGGCGGAGCGGGCCGCCGGCGGCGTCACCGCGGGGGGTGCCTGGACCGGCGCCGGGGCCGGCTTCGCCAGGGTTGAGGCAGGCGGCGGCGCGGCCTTGGCGGCGGCGGCCATGCGGAGGGCGGCCGCCTTGGCGACCGCGCGGGCGATCGCCGCTTTGTCCATCGCCGGCTCGGCGGCGGGCGCGGCAACCTCGATCGGGGCGCTCGGCACCGCGAGATCGACGGCACGACCTTCTCCCTCGGAGAGCCCGGCCAGCGCCGCCTCTTCGGTCCACGCGGCCTCGTCGGGGTCCTCCTGGGACGGGCCGGGCTCGACGGACCCCACGTCGTCGGTCGAAGCGTCGGTCGAAGGCTCGGTCGACGAATCCGCCGCGTTCACCGGCTCAGCCTCATGGGTAGGCGTCTCCGACGGCGCGGCGACATCGCGGGGGCTGAGGCCGCCCGGCTCGGGGAGATCGGCGGCCAGCGGGGCCGGGAGGTCCGGCTGGGTGCGAAAGAGCGGATCGGTGAAGTCCACCTGCCCGACGATGCCGTCCGATCGCTCGACCTCATCCGGGTCAGCCGCGGGGAGCGGCGCGCCGATCGCCGGATCGGGCACCTCAAACAGGCTGGACAGCGGATCGAAACCCTTCATACGCCGCGACATGTCGTTTCGTGTCCTCGGTTACCCTGTACCCCATGACAACCCCCCCCTGCAATCCGCCGGGCGCTTCCGCACCGAGCCCTTACGAGGCCCTCCTCGACTGGCGCCCGATCCTCGCCGACGGCCGGCTCCCACTGCTGATCATCCGCCATGGACAGACACAGTGGAACGTGGAGCGGCGCTTCCTCGGTCGCACCGACATCCCCCTCGACGCCGAAGGCCATGAGCAGGCGCGGCGCCTCGGCCGTTACCTCGCCCCTCTCCCCATCCGTCGCCTCGTGTCGAGCCCCCTCTCGCGGGCGCGCGCGACCGCCGAGGCCCTCCGGATCGGCCGGCCCGAGCTGCCGATCGAGCTGGAGCCCGGACTGACGGAGCTCCACCAGGGGGAGCTCGAGGGGCGCCAGGACGTCGAGCTCCCCACCGCCTTCCCCGAGTTCTTCGCGGCGTGGAGGACTGATCCGGCGCGGGCCGTCGTGCCCGGCGGCGAGGCGATGGTCGACTGCCAGGCCCGAGGGCTCTCCGCGCTGCTCCAACTCTGCGCCGAGACGCCCCGCGACGGCATCCTCGCCGTGGTCACCCACCAGATGGTGCTGGCGGGCGTGCTGTCGATGGTGCTCGCCCGCCCCCTGCAGAGCTGGCGAGAGCTCTCCCAGAAGAACACTGCGGTGAACCTGCTCTCCTGGGGTCCGGACGGCCTCCGCGCTCACCGCACGCACGAGGCCTCCCACCTGCTCGATCCCTGCCTTTAGCCGCCTCGGACCTTGGCCCCGGATCGAGGCGGCTCAGCCGGCGTCACGCAGCGCGGTCAGCACGATGTCCGGGGTGATGACCTCTGGGAGCGGGATGGGCGCCGCGCTGCGATCCGCCGGGATGACGAGGTAAAAGGGCACCCCCGCCCGGCCGTACCGCTGGAGCCAGCGGGTGATGACCTCGTCCCGGCGGGTCCAGTCCGCCTTGAGCGGCACGACCCCCTGCGCCTTCATCGCACCGCGGACGGTCTCCGAGCTCAACACAGTCTTCTCGTTCACCTTGCACGTGAGGCACCACTCCGCGGTAAAGTCGATGAACACGGTCTTGCCGGCCAGCTCGTCTACGCGGGCCTCGGAGAAGGCCTGCCAGGGGATGTGCTCGCTGAAGTCGAGCCCCTCCGCCTGGAGCGCGGTGGGAGCGCCGCCCTCCGCCGGCGCGAAGTCCAGGTGGAGGAACCGCCAACCGCCGAAGGCCGAGAGGGCCACCGCCGCCGCGAAGACCCCGATCTGCCGGGCCCCGGTCTCGATCGCGGAGCCGTAGCGCCCGAAGAGCCAGGCCCCAAAGCCGACGAAGGTGAGGAAGGCGAGGTAGCCGGTCATCCCATCCCGCCCGACCTGCGCGCCGAGCACGTCGATGAGCCAGACGGTGGTGGCGATGAGGGAGAAGCCCAGCACCTGCTTGAAGGTGATCATCCACTCGCCCGGGCGCGGGAGGAAGCGGTAGAGCACCGGCACGAAGGCGATGAGCAGGAAGGGCGCCGCGAGGCCGAGGCCGGCGAGGCCAAAGAAGAGCAGGATCCCCGCCGGCGGCAGCGAGAGCGCGAAGCCCATCCCGGTGCCGAGGAAGGGCGCGCTGCAAGGGGTCGCGAGCAGGGTCGCGAAGACGCCGGTGAGGAAGTACCCGGCGATGCCCTCCTTGCCGTGGGCGGTCTTCGAGGCGGCGTCCGCTCCCACCGCCGGGATCTCGAAGACCCCGAACAAAGAGAGGCCGAAGACAAAGACGATCGTGGCCAGGATCGCCACATAGCCCGGGTACTGGAACTGAAAGCCCCAGCCGACCTGGATGTCCATCACCGACCGGAGCCCGATGACCACGGTAGCGAGCGCGAGGAAGCTGGCGATGATCCCGGCGGAGTAGGCGACACCCGCGGTCTGTCGCTCGCGGTCGCTGATCTCGCCCTGTCCGACGAGGCTGTAGAGCTTGAGCGTGAGCACCGGGAGCACACAGGGCATGATGTTGAGCAGCACCCCGCCGAAGAAGGCGAGGAGCATCATCATCGGGAAGCTCTGGGCGGCCGGCGGGGGCTCCGACGGGCCGCGCTCCGAGGGGTCCGCGGCGGCCACCGCGCCGTCCCCCGAGGGCGGGGCGCCCCCCGAGGAGGCCGTCACCATGGAGAAGAGGGGCGAGGGGCTCGCCGTGACCGCCGCGCCCTTGGCCACCCAGGGCAGCGGTGTGGTGAGCTCGGTGCGCACCCAGTCCGCCTCTCCGGGCCCCACCTTGATCTGGATGAGCCCGCCGACCTTGTCTGCAGCCGGGAGTGGCTCGGGGACGTCGAAGGTGCGCCCCTCCAGGACCACGAGCAGCCCCCCCCCTTCGGCGGGGGTCGTGGTCGCGCCCATCAACATCCAGCTCCCGTCGATGATCGGCGTGAAGATCGGCCAGCTCCCTGGACCATGTTGGAGGTCGAGGGGCTTGTCGCCGGTGGGGTGGATGAGGAAGGCGGCCTTGAAGTCCTCGTCGGGGTGCACCGCGGAGGCCGAGATCGCCGACTCCACGGCGAAGGCCGACACCGAGGCGGTGGGCACCGGGAGGGCCTTGGCGTAGGCGTCGAAGAGCGGCGCGGCCGAGCTCGCCGCGTGGGCCGCCGCGATGGGCAGCTCCAGCTTCAAGCTGGCGCTGCCGGGGATGCACGAGCTCTGACAGACGAGCCAGCTCACCTCCGCGGTGACCGGGAGGGTGCCGCCCGTGAGGCCAGCGGGGACGGTGAGATCGCTGGAGAGCAGCACCTGACCGTCGTAGCCGTAGGAGACGATGCCCTGGAGCTCGAAGCGGGCCGGGGCGGGGAAGGCGAAGGGCGCCGCCGACACCCCAGCGGGCAGGCCCCAGGTGATCTGCGTGGGCAGCCCGATGTCGCCCGGCGAGCGCCAGTAGGTGTGCCAGCCCTCTTGCTGAACGAGCAGCACCCCGAGGCGGAGCGGCTGTCCCGGCACGACCGCGTCGTGATCGGCGAGGAGGTAGGCGGTGACCGGGTGTGCCTTGCCCTGCGCGTCCACGGTGCGGACCGTCGCGCCGGGCGGCACCGCCGAAAGGTCGATCGCGGGGGGCGCCAGCGCGGGGCCGGCGTGCAGGGTGGTGCCGTGGTCTGCGGGCGGCGCTCCCCCGCCGACCGTCGAGACCAGCGAGATCTCAGCCGGGGGCGGCAGGGCCGCGGCGAGCGTGGCTCCCGGCGCTTCGATCGCGCCCTTCGCGGGCGGGTTTACGGTGACGGGGACGGTGATGTCCGCCTCCACCGGCGGGTAGCAGACCCCCTTCTTGCAGCCCTGGTACACGACGTGGAAGGTGGGGTTGAAGGTGCCGCCCGCCTTCGGAGCCGTGACGGGGACGTCGATCAGCACGTCGAAGTCGTACTGCTCGCGGGTGGCGCCGGGGTTGGCGGGGTCCGGCACGGTCAAGCCCGGTGGGAAGCTCGCCTCGCCGAGGGTGAGGCCGGCCGGGTCGGTGGCCACCACGCTCATCATGTCGCGGTAGGCGTGGTAACCCTCTGGGACGACCACCGTGATCCGGATCTTGTCCTTCGCGCCGGCCTTCAGCGCGGGAGCAGCGCTCTCCACGCGGAAGGGGTTGGGCGCGGCCTCGGCCGAGCCTCCGCCGACGTATCCGGCGGCGCCCCCGATGAGCGAGAGCGAGAGCAAGGCGATCTGGAAGGTCTTCGGTCGTCTTGTCATCGGTCCACCCATCATCCTTCGGGGCCGCAGGGGCGTGGAGCCTCGGGAGCCGGTGGGAGCTAACCCCCAACATGGCCCGGATCGACCGTCCTCGCCGGTCCTTTACACCTCGCGGTCCCGCTCCGGCGGGGCGCCGGCTCCGTTAGACGGCCGCGTGACCACGACCCGCGCCGCGCCCCGCACCCCCCAGCTTGGCACCCCCGAGCTTGGCACCCCCGAGCCCACCCGGACGGAGGGGCCCTTCGCCCGAGTGGTGGTGGTGATCCCGGCCCTCAATGAGGCGCGTAGCCTCCCCTCGGTGCTGGCTGAGCTCCCGGCCGTCGGGGCCGTGGTCGTGGTCGACAACGGCAGCGACGACGACACCGCCGCGGTGGCCCGCGAGCACGGCGCCGTCGTGCGGTCCGAGCCCCGGCGGGGCTACGGGCAGGCCGTGCAGGCGGGCATCGCCTGGGCCGCGACGCAGGCGCCGCCCTTCGAGGTGCTGGTCGTGCTCGACGCCGACCGCTCGGACTACCCCGACGAGCTCCCCCTCCTCGTCGGCCCCATCCTCGACGGCGCCGCCGACCTCGTGCTCGGCAGCCGGGTGGAGCGGGCGGCGCCCGGATCCCTCCTCCCCCACCAGCGCTACGGGAACGCGCTCGCCACCGCCCTCATCGGCGCCGTCACCGGCCATGTCTACCGAGACATGGGCCCCTTCCGCGCCATCCGGATGAGCGCCCTGCTCGAGCTCGGGATGATCGACCGAAACTACGGATGGAACGTCGAGATGCAAATGAAGGCCGCCCGCCGCGGCCTCCGCATCCGCGAGGTCCAGGTCGGCTACCGGCCGCGGATCGGCGTCTCGAAGATCAGCGGCACGGTCGAGGGCACGCTGCGCGCCGGCTCGAAGATCATCTGGTCGGTGTGGAGATACCGGCGGTGAGCGCGCGCCACGCGGGGCCGGCCCTGGTCATCCTCACGAAGCCGCCGGTGCCCGGTCGCTGTAAGACCCGGCTCATCCCCGCCCTCGGCGCGGAGGGGGCGGCCCGGCTCCACGCCGCGCTGGTCGAGCTGACCGTCGAGCGCGCCCTCGCGAGCGGGCTGCCGGTCACCGTCTCGCTCGACGGCCCGCTCGACTCCCCCTTCGCCCTCGGCCTCCTCAACCGCGGCCTCGCCGTCGAGGCGCAAGCCGCGGGAGACCTCGGCGCCCGGCTCCTCTACGCGCTGCGGGGGCCCGGCCGACGGATCGCCCTCGGCACCGACCTCCCGGGCCTCGATCCGCGCCAGCTCCAGATCGCCGCCGAGTCAGAGGCCGACGTGGTCTTCGGGCCGGCCCTCGATGGAGGATATTGGATGGTGGGGGTAGGAGACCGGGCCCGCGCCGCCGATCTCTGGCGCGGGCTCCCCTGGTCCACCCCCGCGCTGCTCGAGCGCTCCCTCGCTCGGGCGGCCGCCAGCGGCCTGACCGTCCGCCTGCTCCCCGTCGCCTACGACCTCGACGAGCCCGCCGATCTTGACCGGCTCCGCGCCGATCCGGCCGCCCCGCCCGCCCTCCTCGCCTGCCTCCCCTCCCCGCCCCTCGCCCACCGTCTCCCCTGAGGCCCCGATGCCCCTCGTCACCGCCCTCCCCTCCCCCTGCCGCCACGTCCACGTCATGGGCATCGGCGGCACCGCCATGGCCGCCCTCGCCGGCATGCTGGTCGACGCCGGCTACCGGGTGACCGGCTCGGACGGCAACAAGGTCTACCCGCCGATGAGCGACTACCTCGACCGGCTGGGCATCGACGTCATGGAGGGCTTCAAGGCCGAGAACCTCGCCAAGCGGCCTGACCTCGTGGTGGTCGGCAACGTGGTCCGCGCGAGCTACCCCGAGGCGGAGGCCCTGCTCGCGAGCGACATCCCCTACCTCTCCTTCCCCGGCCTGCTCGGCGCGCTCTTCCTCGCCGATCGGCGCAACATCGTGGTCGCCGGTACCCACGGCAAGACCACCACCACCGCCCTCATCAGCTGGCTGCTCGAGTCGGCCGGGCGTGACCCCGGCTTCCTCGTCGGCGGGGTGGCCAAGAACTTCGACCGCACGGCCCGCTCCGGCAGCGGCATCCACTTCGTCATCGAGGGCGATGAGTACGACACCGCCTTCTTCGACAAGGGCCCGAAGTTCCTCCACTACCGCCCGCGCACCGCCATCATCACCAGCGTGGAGTTCGACCACGCCGACATCTACCGTGACCTCGACCACTACAAGCAGTCCTTCCGCAAGCTGGTCGCGCTCGTCCCGGCCGAGGGCTGCATCGTCGCCCGCTGGGATCACGCGGACGTGGTCGATGTCCTCACCGACGCCGCCTGCGAGGTCCGCCGCTACGGCCCGGGCCAGGACTGGGACGGACACATCCTCGACGCCGACACCACCGCCGGCACGATGCGCTTCACCGTGAGCCACGAGGGGCGGGTGCTCGGCACCTTCCGCTCCTCGCTGGTGGGCGAGCACAACCTCTACAACCAGGTCGCCGCGGTGGCCGCGCTCACCCGAGAGGGGGTGACGGTCGAGGAGCTCGCGCAGGGCTTCGAGAGCTTCCTCGGCATCAAGCGCCGACAGGAGATCATCGGTGAGCCCGGTCAGGTCACGGTCATCGACGACTTCGCCCACCACCCCACCGCCGTCGACGTCACGCTCGCCGCCCTCCGCCTGCGCTTCGGGGGCCGTCGCCTCTGGGCCATCTTCGAGCCGCGCAGCAACACGAGCCGCCGCAAGGTCTTCCAGCAGGCCTACGCCGTCGCCTTCGGCGCCGCGGACGTCGTGGTGGTGGCCCCGCCCCCCGATGGCGGCCCCGGCGTGGACGAGCGCTTCGACGCCGCCGAGCTCGTCCGCGCCTTACGCGCGGGCGGCCAGGAGGCCTTCTGTTGGGGCCAGGGCCTCCCCCCCGAGGCGGCGGCCGAGAGCATCGCCGCCCAGATCACCGCCAACGTGATGCCCGAAGACGTCGTCGCCATCCTCTCCAACGGCGGCTTCGGGGGGCTCCACAAGCGCCTGCTCGCCCGCCTCGGCGAGCGCTTCGCCCCGCAGCAGGGATAGGCCGGACGTTTTGTGTCCGCATTCGAGGCTTGTCAGGCGGCGGGTGGCCGGGTACTAAACAAGTGTCCAGGCGAGACGGCCCCACCGCCCGCAAACCGCCCACCACCACCCGCCCCCACCCTGAACGGAGCCCACCATGCCCATCGATCCCGCCCGCGCCAAGTCCATCGAAGCCGCCGTCGCCTCCATCGAGCGCCAGTTCGGCAAGGGCTCGATCATGCGCCTCGGAGACACCGAGCGTCAGGTCATCGAGGTCATCCCCACCGGCAGCCTCACGCTAGACCTCGCCCTCGGCGTCGGCGGACTGCCCCGCGGCCGCATCGTGGAGATCTACGGCCCGGAGTCCTCCGGCAAGACCACCATCGCCCTGCACGCCATCGCCGAGTGCCAGAAGGCGGGCGGGGTCGCCGCCTTCGTAGACGCCGAGCACGCCCTCGACATCAACTACGCCCGCGCCCTCGGCGTGAAGACGGAGGAGATGCTCATCTCTCAGCCCGACAGCGGCGAGCAAGCGCTCGAGATCGCCGAGACCCTCGTGCGCTCGAACGCGATCGACATCATCGTCATCGACTCCGTCGCCGCGCTCGTCCCCAAGGCCGAGCTCGAGGGTGACATGGGTGACTCCGCCCCCGGCGCCCAGGCCCGCCTGATGAGCCAGGCCATGCGCAAGCTCACCGCGGCCATCCACAAGTCCAACGCCGTGATGATGTTCATCAACCAGCTCCGCCAGAAGATCGGCGTGATGTTCGGCAACCCCGAGACCACCGCCGGCGGCAACGCGCTCAAGTTCTACGCCTCGGTGCGGCTGGACATCCGCCGCATCGGCTCGATCAAGAACGGCCAGGACGTCATCGGCAACCGCACCCGGGTCAAGGTGGTGAAGAACAAGATGGCGCCGCCCTTCCGGCAGGCCGAGTTCGACATCCTCTACGGCAAGGGCGTCGCCGTACAGGGCGAGCTCATCGATCTCGCGAGCGAGCTCAACCTCGTGCGCAAGTCGGGCTCCTGGTACTCGGTGGGCGACGAGCGCATCGGCCAGGGCCGCGAGAACGCGATGGTCTACCTCACCGAGCACCCCGAGATGATGGCGAAGCTGCGCCAGGAGATCCTCGGCCGCGGCGGGGCCGCGTTGGCGATGATCGGCGCCTCGACGGGCGGCGGCGGCGACGAGTAGGCGCGCGCGTCGCCTGCTGCCGGTCCCCTGCTCTCGGTCGCCTGCTCTCGATCTGGGTACGGTCTCGACGCCCTGCGCGCCCATGGCGCAGGGCGGACGAGATATCCTCCGCGCAGTCATCCTCCGCGCGGTCATCCTCCGCGCAGACATCCTCGGCGCAGACGCAGGAGCCCGAAGAATGGACCTCGCAGAGATCTGCACCGCGGCGATTCGAAAGGGGGCCTCCGACGTTCATCTGAAGGTCGGGATGCCGCCGATGGTCCGCGTACAAGGCGCGCTCACCCCCCTCGTCGCGGGGGCGCGCTTGACCAACGAAGAGATCGGCACGATGGCCTGGAACATCATGACCGACGCCCAGCGGGCCCGGTTCAAGGCGCAGAACGACCTCGACATGGCCTGGCAGGTGCCCGGCGTGGGGCGCTTCCGCATCAACGTGTTTCGGCAACGACAGATGATCGGGATGGTCCTGCGCACCATCCCATCTGTGGTCAAGACGCTCGACGAGCTGCGGCTGCCGGCCGTCCTCCGGGACATCGCCCAGTACCCCCGCGGCCTCGTGCTCGTGACGGGCACGACGGGCTCAGGGAAGAGCACGACGCTGGCCGCGCTGATCGAGGAGGTCAACCGGACCCTGCACCACCACATCCTCACCATCGAGGATCCGGTCGAGTTCACCTTCGCCGACAAGAAGAGCATCATCAACCAGCGTGAGGTCGGGGTTGACTCCGAGACCTTCGCCTCCGCCCTCCGCGCCGGGCTCCGCCAGGATCCTGACGTCATCCTGGTGGGCGAGCTCCGCGACCGGGAGACCGTGGAGATCGCCCTCCAGGCCGCCGAGACGGGCCACCTCGTGCTGGCGACCCTCCACACCCTCGACGCTCCCGAGACGATCAACCGCATCGTCGGCTTCTTCGAGCCCCACCACCAGCCGCACATGCGGCACCAGCTCGCTGGCATCCTGAGGGCGGTCCTCTCGCAGCGCCTCGTCGTCACCAAGACGGGCAGCCGCGTCGCCGCCGTCGAGGTGATGCTGAACACCGGGGTGATCTCGGAGTGTATCGGCGACGCCACGCGGGTCCGGGAGATCCCCGACCACATGGCCGCCGGCACCAAGGTCTACCGCACCCAGACCTTCGATCAGGCGGTCTATCGCTTGCTCAAAGACGGCGTAATCGACGAGGAGGCGGCGCTCAAAGCCGTGAACAACCCCGACGAGCTCTCGCTGCGCCTCCGCGGCATCGGCGCCGAAGACTGGGACTGAGCGGGGGCCCCAAAAGACGTCGGGGACGAGCGGGACCGGCGGGGATAACAGGGGCCGCGAAGCGGTCACCCACGCGCTGCGGCCCCTCGAAGCAGCGCAGGCCCCAGGAGGTCTCCCGTGAAGTCCCCGATGAGCGCCCCCACAAAATCTAGCGATATCCGACGCACCTTCCTCGACTTTTTCGGCGGCCACGACCACCGGATCGTGCAGAGCTCGAGCCTCGTCCCCTCGAATGACCCCACCTTGTACTTCACGAACGCCGGGATGGTGCAGTTCAAGGACGTCTTCACCGGCAAGGAGCATCGGCCCTACAGCCGGGCGACCACCGTGCAGAAGGTGCTGCGGGTCAGCGGCAAGCACAACGACCTCGAGAACGTCGGGCGCACGCCGCGTCACCACACCTTCTTCGAGATGCTCGGCAACTTCTCCTTCGGGGACTACTTCAAGAAGGACGCCATCCGCTACGCCTGGGAGCTGCTGACCGGCCCCTTCGGTCTCGCGCCCGAGCGGCTGTGGGTCACCGTGTACGAAGAGGACGAGGAGGCCCTCGATCTCTGGCTCAGCCTCGGCGCCCTCCCCCGGGAGCGCATCCAGAAGCTCGGCGCCGCCGACAATTTCTGGTCGATGGGCGACACCGGTCCCTGCGGTCCTTGCTCTGAGATCCACTACGATCACGGCCCAGAATTCGGCCCCGAGGGTGGCCCGGCGGTGGAGAGCCCCCGCTACGTCGAGCTCTGGAACCTCGTCTTCATGCAGTTCGACCGCAGCGCCGATGGCGTGCTGACCCCGCTGCCCCGCCCCTCGATCGACACCGGCGCCGGCCTCGAGCGCGTGGCCGCGGCCACCTCGGGGGTCTACTCGAACTACGACAGCGACTGCTTCACGCCGATCCTCCACGACATCGCCAAGCACGCCCGCCTCCAGTACGGCGACGGCGGAGAGACCGACGTCGCCCTGCGGGTCATCGCTGATCACGCCCGCGCCACCGCCTTCCTGGTCTCGGACGGCGTGACGCCCTCCAACGACCACCGCGGCTACGTGCTTCGCCGCATCATGCGCCGCGCGATCCGCTACGGCGTAAAGCTCGGCTTGAAGGAGCCCTTCTTCCACGTCGCGACAGACGCTGTGGCCGCCCACATGGGCGCCTCCTACCCCGAGCTCGAGGAGCGCCTCGGCTTCATGCGCGAGACGGTGCGCACCGAAGAAGATCGTTTCCGCAGCACGCTCGGCCGCGGCCTGGAGATGCTCGAGGGGGTCTTTGGCGGCCTCGACGGGCAGCCTCACCACAAGCGGTGCATCCCCGGCGACGTCGTGTTCCGCCTCCACGACACCTACGGCTTCCCCCCCGACCTCACCCGCCTGATCGCCGCCGAGCGCGACGTGGGCATCGACGAGGTCGGCTACGAGACCCACATGGAGGCTCAGCGGGAGGCCGGGCGCAGCGCCTGGAAGGGCTCGGGCGAGCAGGCGGTCGGCCACAAGTGGCATGAGCTGCACAACCGCGGCCTGCGCTCCGAGTTCACCGGCTACGTCACCGACGCCGGCGACGCCTCCGTCACCGCCCTCGTGAAGGGTCAGGAGGAGGTCCACCTGCTCGAGACGGGCGACGTCGGCGCCCTCGTGCTCGACCGCAGCCCCTTCTACGCCGAGAGCGGCGGCCAGGTCGGCGACATCGGCCTCATCCGCACGCCGCACGGCACCTTCGAGGTGACCGACACCCGCCGCCCCGTGCCCGAGCTCATCGTGCACCTCGGTCGTGTGGTGGGCGGGGTCATCCTCACGGGGGCCGCGGCCCGGGCCGAGGTCGACGGAGCCCGCCGCGACCGCACCCGCAAGAACCACACCGCCACCCACCTCATGCACGCCGCCCTGCGGGCCGTCCTCGGCACGCACGTCGCCCAGAAGGGCTCCCTCGTCGAGCCCGACCGCCTGCGCTTTGACTTCTCCCATCCGCGGGCGATGACCCAGGAGGAGCTCGACCGGGTGGAGGATCTCGTGTACGGGCAGATCCTGCGCAACGAGGCGGTCGAGGTCGAAGAGACCACCCTAAGCCTGGCCCGCGCCGCAGGCGCGATGGCCCTCTTCGGCGAGAAGTACGGAGACGACGTGCGCATGGTCGCCGTCCCCGGCTTCTCGGTCGAGCTCTGCGGCGGCACCCACGCCCGCCGCACCGGCGACATCGGTCTCTTCCGCGTCCTCTCCGAGGCGGGGGTGGCGGCCGGCGTACGCAGGATCGAGGCCGTCACCGGCCCGGCGGCCCTGCTGTCGGTGCGGGAGCGGGAGCAGCGGGGCCGACAGGTGGCCGACGCCCTCCGCTCGACGCCCGATCAGGCCCCCGACGCCCTCCAGCGCTTGCTCGACGACCGCAAGCGCCTCGATCGGGAGCTCGATCAGCTCCGCCGCGAGCTCACCCGGCTCAAGGCCGGAGACCTCCTGTCCAAGGCGCGGGTGATCAACGGCATCAACGTGCTCGCCGCCGAGATCGCCACCGAAGATCCCGCCGCCCTGCGCGAAGAGGCCGACCGCCTCCGCGATCAGCTCGGCAACGCCGTCATCGTGCTCGGCTCCCGAGAGGGGGGCACGGTGAAGCTGGTGGCGACGGTCTCGAAGGAGCTCGCCGGGAAGCGAGCCCACGCCGGCAACATCGTCAAGCAGGTGGCGCTGCTCGTGGGCGGCAGCGGCGGCGGCCGCCCGGACATGGCCCAGGCGGGCGGGAAGGACGGCGACGCCCTCCCCGGCGCCCTCGAGAAGGTGTACACCCTCCTCGGATAGGCCCAGGCCCCAGTGGGGGTGACGAAGGGGAGCTCGCCCGTGGACCTCGTGCCTCGCTACACGATCCCCGACGACCGATACGCCGTCGTGCTCAACGCGAACGCGGGCCGTGTGACGGCCGCGTTGATCGCGGCGGTGCGCGAGGTGGTCCCCGCCGACCGCCTCTTCCTCACCGAGAGCAAGGAGCACTCCGCCGAAGTGCTCAAGCGCTGTGTCGAGCTCGGCTTCAGCACGATCTTCGCGGGGGGCGGTGACGGCACGATCGTCGACGTCATCAACGCGCTCAGCCACCTGCGGGGCCCCTCCCAGCCGATCCCCTCGGTGGGGGTGCTGCGCCTCGGCACCGGCAACGCCCTCGCCCATTGGCTGGGCAGCGGGGCGCCGGTGCGGGACCTGCAGCGCTGGCGGAAGGGCGTGGTCCACCGCACGCTCACCGTGCCGATGGTGGAGAGCGAGGGCGTCCTCTTCCCCTTCGCCGGCCTCGGCTATGACGCCGCGGTCCTCAACGACTACAACTGGCTCAAGGGCAAGGGCAAGGGCAAGTGGTGGGGCGAGATCGTAAAGGGAATACCTGGCTATTTCATGGCCGGCCTGCTGAAGACGGTGCCGAACTTCCTCACCCGCCCCATCCCGCGGGTCAGCATCACAAACCTCGGCAAGCCCGCGCTGCGCCTGCGCTTTGGTGGGGAGCCGCTGGGCGAGCCGATCCCCACCGGCGGGCTCTTGTACCGGGGCCGCTGCTCCCTGCTCGGCGCCGCGACGACCCCGCTGTACGGCTACGGGATGCGGATGTTCCCCTACGCCACGCTGCGGCCGGATTTCTTTCAGCTCCGAATCATGGATCTGAGCGCCCTCGAGGCCGCCTTCCACTTCCCCGCCTGCTGGCGAGGCACCCTCAACCACCCTCGCCTCTTCGACATCCACGCCGAGCGGGTCCGTGTCGTCTTCGAAGACGCCATGCCCTACCAGCTCGGCGGAGAGGCCAGCGGTTATCGTCGGGAGCTCATCTTCCGGCTCAACCCCGAGCCCGTCCACCTCGTCGCCCAGGCCTGACCCGTGGCCCGGCGGCGGGAGCAGGGTAGGTGCCGCCTCTCGCCTCTCCGGAGCATCCATGGGCCTCCGCAGCCGCCTCCGTGAATCCGTCCAGGGCCTCCTCGGCCGCACCCCCGCGCCAGCGCCGACGCCGGTGAGCCCGAAGCCAGCCGTCGCCCCGACGCCGGTGAGCCCGAAGCCAGCCGTCGTCCCGACGCCGGTCAGCCCGAAGGCCGTCGTCGCGGCGACGCCGGTCGCCCCCGCGCCGACGCCGGTCGCCCCCGCGCCGACGCCGATCGCCGCGCCCATCCCCGCGGTCGCGCTCGCGACGCTGCTCCGGGCCGACGACCACGCCGACGCCCCCGTCCGCAACGCGCACTACGCCGCCGTCCGCGAGACCACCGACGCCGCCTTTCGCGTTCGGGTCTACAATTCCGCGGAGGGGCTCGACGTCACGTTCTCGGTCGAGCCCGGTGAGTACGTGCTCGACGCGGCAGAGCGGGCGGGCTTCCTGCTCCCTTTCTCCTGCCGGGCGGGCGGCTGCCTGACCTGCTCGGCGAAGACCGAAGGCGAGGTTCGCTTCGAGATGGGCGAGCAGTACGTGCTCGACGAAGACGTCGTCGGCGCCGGCTACTGCCTGCTCTGCTGCACCTCGGTCTCCACCGACGCCGTCTTCCTCAGCCACCAGCAAGACAACATCGGCTGAGAGAGACCGGCGCGGCCGCGCTCAGACCTCGAAGAGCAGCCGCTCGGGCTGCTCGACGAGCTCCTTGACCCGCACCAGGAAGCTCACCGCCTCCCGGCCGTCGATGATGCGGTGGTCGTAGGAGAGGGCCAGGTACATCATCGGGCGGAGCTCGACACGCCCTTCGACGCCCACCGGGCGGTCCTGGATGGCGTGCATGCCGAGGATGCCCACCTGGGGCGGGTTCAGGATGGGCGTCGAGAGCAGCGAGCCGAAGACCCCGCCGTTCGAGATGGTGAAGGTCCCGTCCTTGAAGTCGTCGGGGGTGAGCTTGCCGTCGCGGCCCTTCTTGCCGAGGCCGGCGATGGCGCGCTCGGTGTCGGCGAAGGAGAGGCGGTCGGCGTCGCGCAGCACCGGCACCACGAGGCCGCGCTCGGTGGAGACCGCCACGCCGATGTTGTAGAAGCGCTTGTAGACCACGACGGGACGCTCGGGGTCTGTGTCGTCGATCTCGGCGTTGACGGCGGGGAAGGCCTTCAAGGCCTCGGTCACTGCCTTGACGAAGAAGGACATGAAGCCGAGCTTCATCCCATACTTCGCCACGAAGCGGTCCTGGTAGGTCTTACGCAGCTCCATGACCCGGCTGAGGTCGACCTCGTTAAAGGTCGTCAACATCGCCGCGGTCTGCTGGGCCTGCACGAGGCGACGGGCGATCGTGCGCCGAAGCGGCGTCATCGGCACGCGATCGACGGGGCCGGCGGCAGCCGGCACGGCGGCGGACGCCGGGGCGGCGACCGGCGCGGGGGTCGAGAGGGGGGCGGCGACCGCGGCGAGCACCGGCGACGCAGCGGGGCGCAGGGCGGCCTCCACGTCGCGGCTCAGCACCCGCCCGCGGGCGCCCGAGCCCTCGACCTGCTGGATGTCGAGGCCGTGCTCCGCCGCGACCTGGCGCGCCGCCGGCCCCGTCTGCGGGCCCTTGGCCGAGGGGGTGGCGTTGCGCGGCTCGGGGACCTCCGCGGCGGCCGGGATGACGGCCGCAGGAGAGGCGGGGATGGCCGGGGCGACCGCGGAGGCGGCAGCCTCCAGGTAGGCCACGACCGCGCCGATCGCGACCTCGTCTCCCGGCTGCGCGAGGACAGCCACCAGGACGCCGGAGGCGGGCGCGGGGACGTCGAGCGAGGCCTTGTCGGAGTCCACGGAGAACAGCGGCTCCCCCGCGACGACGCTCTGCCCGATCTCCTTCATCCAACGCCCGATCAGCGCGGTCTTGATCGACTCGCCGATCGTAGGAACGGAGACCTCTGTCCGAGAGTTAGCAGCCATTCCAATTCACTCCGATATTCCAATGTTCAAACGATGCAGTCGATGGCGCGCGGCGCGGGCGCCTCGCGCTCAGGGGCGCGGGGCGAGGGCCTCGTCGATGAGGGCGGCCTGCTCGGTGCGGTGGCGCTTGGGAGATCCGGTGGCCGCCGCGGCGGCCCGACGGCGCCCGATGTACCGCGGAGGGCGACCGCCGAGCACCTCCGACATCCACTCGTCCATCAGCGGCCAGGCGCCCATGTTGCGGGGCTCTTCCTGGCACCAGGCGACCTCGACGTCCGCGGGCGCGGCGGCGAGCACGGCGCAGATCTCGTCGGCGGGCAGCGGGTAGAGCTGCTCCAGCCGGATGAGGGCCACGTCCGAGACACCCCGGGCGCGGCGGGCCTCCCGGAGCTCGTAGTAGACCTTGCCCGAGCAGAACACGACTCGATGAACGGACTCGATCCGAACATCGGCGTCCGTCTCGCTGATGACGCGCTGATAGTGTCCTTCCGACAGCTCTTCGAGCGTCGAGACGCACTCGGCGTGGCGCAACAAGGACTTGGGCGACATCACCACGAGGGGCTTCCGCACGCGCTGCAAGGACTGGCGACGCAGCAGGTGGAAGAAGTTGGCCGGCGTGGTGATGTTGGCGACGACCACGTTCTCTTCAGCGCAGAGCTGCAGGTATCGCTCGAGGCGGGCGCTCGAATGCTCCGGCCCCTGTCCCTCGTACCCATGCGGCAACAACATCACCAGACCGGAGCAGAGGTTCCACTTCTGCTCCGATGACATCAGGAAGTTGTCGATGATGACCTGAGCGCCGTTCGCGAAGTCACCGAACTGGGCCTCCCAGAGCACGAGCGTGTCCGGGCTCTCGAGGGTGTAGCCGTACTCGAAGCCGAGCACGGCGGCCTCGGAGAGCAGGGAGTCATAGACCTCGAAGGTGCCCTGGCCCTCTCGGAGGTGAGCCAGGGGGACGTGGTCGAGCCCGCTGATCACGTCGGTGAGCACGGCGTGGCGGTGCGAGAAGGTGCCGCGACCGCTGTCCTGCCCCGAGAGCCGCACCGCGCGGCCCTGATCGACCAGGGTGGCGTACGCGCCCAGCTCGGCCACCGCCCAGTCTACGGGCCGCTCCCCCCGCGCGATCGCGACCCGCTGCTCGAGGAGGCGCTGGATCTTGCGGTGGGCGCTGAAGCCAGTGGGGAGATCGTTCATCTGGGTGAGGAGGGCCTGGAGCCGCTCCAAGGGCACCCGCGTGTCCACCTCGTCCCACACCGAGCCCTCGAAGCGCCAGCCGTTGCCGCGGGCGCCAGGCTCCTCGCGCGGCGCGGTGAGCGCCTCCTCCAGGCGGCTCTGGCTCTCCGCCACGATACGGTTGACCTCCTCCTCGGTGAGCGAGCGCCGCTCGGCCACCATTCGCCGGGCGTAGGCCACCCGCGGCGAGGGGTGGGCGCGGATCGCGTCGTAGAGGAGGGGCTGCGTGAAGGAGGGCTCATCGCCCTCGTTGTGTCCGTGCCGCCGGAAACAGTAGAGGTCGATCACCACGTCCCGGTGGAAGGTCTGTCGCCACTCCGCCGCCAGGTGGACCACCGCCGCGACCGCCTCCACGTCTTCGCCGTTGACGTGGAAGATGGGCACGCCCAGCATGCGCGCCACGTCGGTGCAGTACGGGGTGGAGCGGGCGTCCCGAGGGGAGGTCGTGAAGCCGATCTGATTGTTGATGATGAGGTGGATCGACCCGCCCGTGCCGTAGCCCTCGAGGCCCGAGAGGTTCAACGTCTCGGCGACCATGCCCTGGCCCGCGAAGGCGGCGTCGCCATGGATGATCAGGGGCACGATCTTGTGCTTGCCCTCGGGGCCGAGCTTGTCCTGCATCGCGCGGACCCGCCCCTCCACGACCGGGTCGACCGCCTCGAGGTGTGAGGGGTTGTAGGCGAGGGAGACGCCCACGCGCTGGCCCTTGACCGTGATGTACTCGGAGTCGTAGCCGAGGTGGTACTTCACGTCGCCGGAGCCCTGGAAGCTGTCGGCGGAGACGTCCTCGAACTCGTCCACGATGCTGCGGATCGGCTTGCGCAGCACGTTGGCGAGCACGTTGAGCCGACCGCGGTGCGCCATACCGATGACAAAGTGTTCGGCGCCGAGCTGGCTCGTGTGATCGAGCAGGATGTCGAGGAGGGGGATCAGGGTCTCGGCGCCCTCGACCGAGAAGCGCTTCGTTCCGGGGAAGCGGTTGTGCAGCAGGCGCTCGAAGCCCTCGGCGTCGGCGAGCTGGCGGAGGACATGAAGCTCCTCCTCGCGGTTGAGCACGTCGGAGTCCTGCAGCGTCTCGACCCGCTCCTGAATCCAGCGCTTCCGCTCCGGCTGGTCGATGTTCATGAACTCGACGCCGAAGCCGCCGCAGTAGGCCTTCCGCAGCCGATCGCGGATCTTGCGGAGGGAGGTGACCTCGGAGAGGCCCTTGAGGTTGCGCCCGTACACGGGGACGTCCAGGTCGGCCTCGCCGAGCCCGTAGTACTCGAGCGTGAGCTCGGGGTGGTAGACCTTCTCGAGGTGCCCGAGCGGATCAATGGAGGCCTCGGTGTGGCCTCGGACCCGGTGGGCGTTGATGAGCTGCGCGATCCGCGCTTGTCGCTGCGCCGCCGCGAGGCCCACCGCCTGGATGTCCGCCTCCGGACCCACCGAGGCCATCGACCCGGCCCCCCGGCGCTCGGCGGGGCGGCGCGAATCGTCGAGCTCCGCCGAGAAGATCGCCGCCCAGGCGGGCTCGACCGAGGCCGGATCCGCGACCCAGCGCGCGTACTGATGGTCAATGAAGACCGCGTTCTCACCGGTCAGCAGGCTGGCCAGCGCCGGGAGAGGAGGGGTGGGGGAACCGGGAGACGCAAGATCGAAAGACATGTTCGCTGCTCGGAGCTCGTGCCGGGTGCCGAAGGGCAGCGGCTCTATCCCACCCTCCGCTCGGTGCCCGCCCTTCAGGCGGAACCGGGGCGCGGACGATCCCAAGCAGACCGCGTGTCGCTGTACCCGACCGACCTCGACGCCGCGCCGAGAACCCGGTAGATGCCCGACCCGTTTCCGAGGAGTGTCATGCTCACGCTGGCCTTCGGCCTTTTGATGTCCACCTCCCCCGCTCAGGCGGGGAAGTGTGATGCCCAAGTCAAGAAGGCGGAGAGCGCCAAGGGAATCGCGATCGGTGCAGCGTTCGCCGACCTCGCGAAGTGCGACACCAGCATCGCCGAAGAGCAGTATTTGAAGCTCCTCGCTGGCGCGACCGACTCCGACGCGCTCGTCGAGCTCTCGATGGCGGCGGTGCGCTTCGAGGTGTGGAACCCGGTCTGGGGCGAGCTCGGCAAGATCTCGTCTTACGAGGCCCGCGACGAGGTCGCCCAGCGCATCGGCGCCGCCTGCACCACCGAGCCCAAGGTGGTGAGCTTCCTCCAGGGCGCCTACTTCGGCCTCCGCGACATCGACTTCAAGCAGTGGGACGACGCCTTCCGCGCCTGTGAGAGTGAAGACCTCACGAAGTGGCTCACCCAGCAGGTGGAGGCCCCGCCGGACAAGATGTTCGACGAGAAGTTCAACGCCCTGCTCGAGGTCTACGTCAAGAAGGTCGGCCCCGCAGCCCTTGGCCCCCTCTCGAAGTCTGCGATCAAAGCCGCGAACGCTGGGCCGTTTGACGCCATCCTGCTCCAGATGGACTCCGCCGTGGCCCCAGGCCTCGGCGAGTCGATGACGACGGAGAACCAGCAGGCCCTCGAGAAGGCGCTCATCGAGATCGCAAAGGGTGTCGCCCCCGAGAAGTCCAAGGCCGTCGCAGACCGCCTGGCCTCCGCGGGCTCCGAGGCCGCAGCGGCGCGCCTCCTGCCGAGCATCTACCCCAAGCTCGTCCAGTCGGGCGGGTCCTTCCTCTACGGTGGGGCCGCCGTCGAGGCCGGTGACTGCAAGGGCGTGAAGACCGCGGTCGTGCACTACGCGACCGTGACCGAGCCCGGCAAGCGCTGGAACGTGCTCTCCTCGCTCGATGTGCCGATGCGCGCCGCGAAGCCGAAGCTGGCCAAGTGCACCCTCGAGGAGGGCGGCTGGCCCGTGGCCATCACCCCCAACCCGGTGAGCGGCTCCAAGGAGATCGAGGCCTGGGTTCAGTCCGTCTCAAAGCAGTGGGCGGAGCGGGGCTACGAGGTCAAGACTCAGGAAGAAAAGGGCGTCAAGCTCGACTGAGCGACACCGTTCAGCGACGCAGACGGCCGAGCAGCGCCTTGACCGCCGACCGACGCTGACCGGCGCGGCCCTCCTGGAGACGCGAGCCCTCGCCCAGCTCATGGAGCAGCGATCGAGCGGCGTCCAGACGGGTGTCGAGCAGGAGCGCCTCGCGGAAGTGCCGCACCGCGGACTCGAGGCGGCCCGCCTTCAAGCAGTGACGCCCAAGCTCGAGGTGGATTCGACCGCGAGAGGCCGCGTCCACCGTGTTCATCAACGCGCTGTGCAGCTCGGCCACGCGCGCCTCGACGTCTGGGGCGAGGACGTCATCGTTCGGGCTGTTCGTGTTCAAGCTGTCCATGAGCTCTCCTGAGCGGGCGCGTCGAGAAGACAGGCCTCAGCGACGGGTCGGGGGACGCGCGAGGCTACGGTACAGGCTCTCGTACGCGGCTACGGTGTGGCGGACGTCAAAGCGGGGGGCGCGGAGGAGGCCGAGGGCGGCGCGGCGCCGCTGCTCTTGGGGATCGTCCAAGAGGGCGTGCAGGGCAGCCGCCAAGGGCTCCGGAGCGTCGGGCGGGACGAAGCAGCCGGCCTCACCGAGCACGCCGGGCAGCGCGTCGACGGCGGAGGCCACGACGGGGCGGCCCGCCGCCATCGCCTCGACGGCGAAGAGCCCAAAGCCCTCCCAGCGACTCGGGATGACCACCACCTGCGCCGCGGCGAGGTGGGGCCCAAGGTCGGCCCGCCAGCCTGGGAGCCGCACCCGCGCGCCCGTCTCGCGGATCAGCGCCTCGAGGGAGGGACGGTCCTCTCCTTCGCCCACGATCTCAGCCTCAACGTCCGGGAGCCGCGCAAGGGCGCGGATGAGCACGTCAAAGCCCTTCTGTCGGGTGAGTCGCCCGACGGCCAGCACCCGCCGCCCCGGCGCCAACGGAACGGCACAGAATCGTCCCAAATCGATCCCGTTCCCAATTCGGGTCATCGAAGCCTTGGAATAGCCTCCCTCGATCAAGGCCGCCTCCGCCGCTTCGCTGACCGCGACGAGGCGGTGGGAGAGCCTCGACAGGCGCCGATCGAGCCAGCCTCGCCAGGTGTCATCGGCCCGGGTGTTGTGAATTGTGCTGACGATAGCCGGATGATGCTCAAGAAGCCCCGCGATGCGACCGAAGGTGTCCCCCGCCCAGAGGTGGGTGTGCACCACGTCCGCGCCGCGGAGCTGCGCGCGGACGCGGCCGAGAGCCCGGATCCCGAGGTGGCGGCGAGGCCGATCGGCACAATAGACCGGCACTCCCTCCGCGGCGAACGCGGCCTCCAGCGACCCACCCCGCTGGATGGTCAACACCCGCACCCGGAGGTCTCTCGATCGAAGCCGGCAGAGGTCGAGCACCAGGCGCTCGGCCCCCCCGCCGTTCAGATCGCAGAGGATGTGTAGAACCTCAATCACGCGGAGACACCGTCCAGGAGTAGCGCTCGGAGCCCAGCGAAGGCCGCCCGCGGAGCACATCAGGTAACTTGGAGAAGGCCCTCTTGACACGTCCACCGAGTGTCGGTAATCTGGGGCCGCCGTTCCAAGTCGCTCGCCGCCCGCGGCCGCTGAACCCCCGCCTTCGAACACCGCTGCTGCTGAACCTCGCCGCCCCCCGCTGTCCCCGCTGGAGCTGAAATGGCCCGGTCCCTGACTGTCAAGCACGAAGAGAAGACCGCTACTTCCCCCCTCTTCACGTTCTTCCTCCTGCTGGCCGCGGGCTGGATGACGCTGTCGGCGCTCACCGCCTCCGGCACCGCCGAAGCCGAGATGCCCTCGCCCGCCGCCCTCAAGTAGGTCCGTCGGGTAGGTCCGTCGGGTCGCCACAGGTCGTTTCAGGGCGACTCGACCCGGCGCACCTCTGGATCATAGGTGGCCCCGCCTTCGTCGCTGTACAGGACGTCGAGGCGGAGCCCCTCCAGGGCGGCCGCGTGGAGGCCTCCGTCCCCCGCGTCGTACGGGGAGACGGTGGCTGAGCGCCCCGTCGCGCGCAGGTCGGCCCCGTCGAGGATCAACGCCGACAGCGGCGCCTCTGCGGGATCGTCGCCCGCGCGGACAGCGATAGTGGCGCTCCCCTCCAGGCGGCTCCCCGCGCCGACGAGCCAGCCCACGGCGCTGGGCTCTTCCGCGAGCGCGGCGAAGGCAGCTTCCTGTGCGACCGCGCGGCGGTCTTCGTTGTGGGCGTCCAGGAGGCCGAAGGCGCCCTCCCACGGTGCCATCGCGGCGCTGGAGCGCAGGCGGAAGGGGGCGTCGCCCCGCTCGACGACGAGGCCGAAGTTCTCCTCGTCCTCCGGCGAGCCTCCCCGCGCTGCCCAGCCGCTCGGCGCCGCGACGCCCGCCCCCGCGGCGGCCACCGTGACCGCGTCGCTCGGACGCTCCAACACACCGCCCGCCGTGAGGTCCCAAACCCACCCATCGGTCAGGACGCCGAGCGAGAGGCCCGTCCACTGGAGCGGCCGACCACACTCCCGAAGGGGCGGGGCGCTCGGATCGGCGCGGAGGAAGGCCACCGAGCCGACCCCGATCACGGTCGCGCGCCCCCCTTCGATCCACAGGCCGGTCTGCTGCTCGAGGCCCACGCCGAGGATCGAGGCATCGCCGCTGTCTTCGACCGCTCGGGCCAGGGCCCCGGTGAGGCGACCGAGCCGGCCACGCTCGGTGAAGTGGGTGTCGATGAGGGTGCCCGGCACAGCGTCGAGGAAGTCGGGGTGGATCGCGCTGCCGCCGTCGGTCTGGTCGTCGAGGTAGCGGGTGCAGGCGTCGGCGAGGACATCGCTGCTGATCAGATCTCGGCCGCCGGCGAGCGCGAAGCCTGCGAGGGACATCGCCCCGGCGCTGGTCCCGCCGAGGCCGCCGCCCGCCTCTCGGACGGCGCGGATGCCCGCCTCCACCGCGCGGTCGTTCCAGAGATCGTAATACTCACCCTGGTCGCCCCCCTTGATGAAGACGGCGTCTGCGGCGGCGAAACGATCGTTCAGGGCCTCGTCGTCTGCCGCCTCCCGGGTGGAGACGCGGAGGTTCTCCGCCCCGTCCGCCCCGAGGGACACGAGGTATTCGGGGATCCACTCGGACTCCTCGGCGGCGCTGAGCACCAGCACCTCCACGCGGCCGTCGCCGCTGACATCACCTGCGTCCAGGAGGTGCGCGTAGAGTCGCGCGCTCCAGGCCTCGGGCTCACCCACCTCCCCCTCCGTTCCGCCGCCCGCCACGATGATCGGGCCCGGCGAGGTGATCGCACCGCTGTCTCCGCCACCGCCGTCCCCGCCGTCCCCGCCGTCCCCGGCGTCCCCGCCGTCCCCGCCGTCGCCGGCGTCATCGCCGCGGCCTCCCGCTCCGGACTTGGGCTCGTCGCCGCCACGGCAGGCGGCCAGCAGGACCGAAAGCACCACCGGGAGCGCGGACGACCGCGCTGTGGCCATCAAAGGGCCCAGGCGACGTCGCCCCCCGCGAGGCGCTGCCCGGGGCCGAGCCGAGCGTCGAGGAGCTGGATGCTGTTGGCCGGCACCCTGCAGCGAGATCTCGAGAGGTAGATCCATTGGTATCCCCAGCCTTTGAGCGATTGGATGGCCTCCACCAGCGCGGCGCCGTCGGGAGCCGGCAGACCCCGGCGCGCGGGGTCAGGCTGGTAGTAGGGCGGGAGCGTGGTCGGCACGGCGCAGGCGGCGTCGGCGGCGGACACGAGGGCAGAGGCCTCGAGCAGCGCGTCCACCCCCTCATAGTTCTCCGAGATCGGTCGGTCGATCATCACCTGCCAGCGATTGTAGAGGCGGGCGGGATCGGTGGAGAAGGGCGCGCGCCCATTGTCGAAGGGCAGGAGCACCACTCCGCCGCCACCGGGGAGCTCGGCGAGGCCCTGCGGCGGGGAAGGATCATAGGTAGAGCGGGGCCAAGGGGTCGCCGAGAGCCAGGCGCCGTCGAGGGCGATCAAGCTGACGAGCAGCGCTGCCCGACCCCAGCGGCCCCGCACCCAGCCCTCCGCCCCGAGCGCGGCGGCGGCGGCCACGAACGGCACCACGCCGCCCACCGCCCGCTCCCAGTGGCTCATCCCCTCCATCGCCGGCACCAGCCGCGCCAGGAGCCAGGCCGGGCCCGGGAAGCCGAGGGCCTTGCCCCCGACGGTCGGCCAGTAGCCGAGGGCGAGCAGGGCCGAAGGCAGGGCGAGGGCCGCCAGGAGGAGCCCGGCCCTCCTTCGGCGAACCAGGCCGATGACGGCCAGGGCGACCACGACGAGCCCGAGGTAGGCGCTCTTCGACGGGAGCACGTCCCCGGGGTGGGGCAGCACGAGGTTGAGGAGGTCGGTGCCGAAGATCGGCAGCTCGGCCCAGTCCCCCCGCGGCCCAGGCGGCCCCGGCGAGGGAGGCCGCCATCGGGCCTCCCAGGCGCCCATTTTCCCTTGGAAGTGCAGGAAGGAGGGGAGGACCATCCCGAGCGCGACGAGGCCTTGCCCGACCACCCCCGGCCTCCGATGGCGCAGGAGCAAGGCCGGCACGAGGGCGAGCTCGATCCCCAGGGCCAGGGTCGCCATGTACCAGCCCGAGAGGGCCGCGAAGCCGAGGCAGATCCCAGCGCCGAGGGCCCAGCGCGCGGGCCGCCCGCGGGCGAAGCCGATCAGCAGGCCCGCGTGGAGGGCCAACCACCCGATCGGCCAGCTCTCGGTGATGCCGAAGTCGACCACGCCGAGCAGCCAGGGCGCCGTCCCCATCGCCGCCGCCCCGACGAGGGCCGCCTCGGGCCCCACGAAGCGGCGCGCCAGCACCCAGCCGCCAGCCGCGGCCAACACGAGGTTGCCCACGAGCATCACCCGCCAGGCCGCCACCGGGCCGAAGGGGGAGCCGAGGAGGAACCAAGGGGCGTTGACAGGGTCCATCAGCGCGAGATCGAGCCCCCTGGGCGCGTTGACGAGGCCCGCGCCACCGCCCCCGAGCCGCTCCAACGCCCACCAGAACATCCACCAGTGGTTGTCGGTCTCTCCCAGCGGGGACCCCCACATCGAGCCCGCCCCCTGGGGCCAGATCGTGAAGGCCCCCACCGCCACGAACAGCAGGATCGAGCGGAGGGCCCAGCGACTCCTCGACCTCCGGATCTCTGGCTCATCCGTCATCTACCCTCCCCTCCCCGCGCCTCCGCCGTAGCCGCTGCAGGTACCACCGCCGGCGCCGCGCACGGTGCCGCTTGCATCCTCGCCTCGCCCGTGTTCTGACGCGCGCTCTACCGGGCCTCCTGTAATGTCCGACCTCTGCGGAGGCGCGCCGGAGCGACGATGAGGGAGAGGACACCGCGACCCACGAACGCCCGCGAGACGGTGCTGCTCATCGACGACAGCGAGGCCTCGGCGCGCCAGCTCCGGGCGGCGATCCGCGCCGACGGCCGCCAGATCCTCCTCTGCGGATCGGTGCGGGAGACCCTCTCCCTGCTCCCCGAGGTCGTACCCGACCTCATCATCTGCAGCCTCGATCTCGCCGAGCTCCCCGGCCTCCGCATGCTCGAGACCCTGGCCCAGCGCGCCCCGGGCGTCCCGGTGCTCGCCACGCTGACGACCCCCTCCATGGAGCTCGGCATCGCCGCCGTGCGCGCGGGCGCCGAGGACGTGCTCAGCCGCCCCGTGCACCCGAAGATCGCCGCCGAGGCCGTCGATCGCATCCTCGCGCGGGCCCTCGACCGGCGGGAGCTCGCCCAGGCCAAGGAGGCCCAGCGAGACCGGCACGGCTTCTCCCACATGCTCACGCAGAGCCCCCGGATGCTGACGGTCTTCGACCAGATCCGCGCCGTGGCCCACACAGACGCCACCGTGCTCATCCTCGGCGAGACGGGCACCGGCAAGGAGCTCGTGAGCCGAGCGATCCACGAGCGGAGCCGCCGCCGAGATCGCCCCTTCATCAGCGTCAACTGCGGCGCCTTCACCGAGACCTTGCTCGAGAGCGAGCTCTTCGGCCACGAGAAGGGCTCCTTCACGGGCGCCCAGGGGCGGCGGCAGGGCGTCTTCGAGATGGCCGACGGCGGCACCCTCTTCCTCGACGAGCTCGGCGAGACCACGCTCAACGTGCAGGTCAACCTGCTGCGGGTGCTCGAGGAGATGCGCTTCCGGCGCGTGGGTGGGCACGAGACCGTCGAGGTGGACGTGCGCATCATCGCCGCCACCAACGTCAAGCTCGAGGAGGCCGTCGCCGCCGGGCGCTTCCGGCAAGACCTCTACTACCGCCTCAACGTCTTCCCGGTCCTCCTGCCACCCCTCCGGGAGCGGCGAGAGGACATCTCCCTCCTCACCCGCCACTTCCTCGACAGCGCCGCCGAGGAGTTCGAGCTCGCGCCGCCCACCATCGCGCCCGCGGCGATGGAGCGCATCGGCGCCTACCGCTGGCCCGGCAACGTGCGGCAGCTCCGCGCCCTCTGTGAGCGCTGGGTCATCCTCGCGGTGGGGGACGAGGTCAGCGTCGAGATGCTACCCCCCGACATGCTGCCCGCCGGAGCGAGCGGCGGCGCGGCGGGCCCGTGGAGCGCCCCCCCCACCCTCGGTCCGGGCGGCGAGCTCGAGATCGACGAGCGGGTGCCGATGCGAGAGGCCATCGAGCGGGCGGTGGAGCGCATCGAGCGAGCCTACCTTCACCGACTCCTGACGAAGCACCAGGGCCACCTCTCCCACACCGCCGATGCCGCGGGGATCACGCGCCGCACGCTATACTCGAAGATGAAGGCCTTCGGCTTGGACACCCTGCCCTACCGCAGTGGGGGCGAGGGCGGACCCGGATGAGATATCCTCTCGGCCCCTTCGCCGAGGTCCTCATGCGCCGAACCTGGCTGCTCCTCCCCGCCCTGGTCACCAGCTGCGGGGGTGAACCGAACCCGAAGGGAGATCGTTCAGTCGCCGCCATCACGCCCGGCGCCCCGATCGCCGGCATGGCCGAGGCCTACCTCGACTACCCGGTCGGGGCCCCACTTGGCGGGTACACCGGGCGCTGCAACTGTTTCGGGAACGCGGGAGAGGTCGATAAGCGCCAGAGCGCCTACATCGAGAACTTCAACCCTTCGGCCGGCGTGCATATGCAGCCGAAGGCCGTGGCGCTGTGGCTGGAGAACGGTCAGCAAGATCTGGTGATGATCCGTTTCGACGCGATCTATTCCTTCGACAAGCTCACCCGCGATCTGGGCGATCGTCTGAGCGAAGAGAGCGGCCACGACCTCCGGGGCAAGGTCACCCTGTCGGCGAACCACAGCCACAACGCGCCGGCCAACTACAACGACGGCGTGACCTGGTACCTCGGAGGAGACCGCTTCAACGAGGAGGTCTACGAGCGCCTGCTCGAGTCCCTGGTCGACGTGTCGATGGAGGCCTTTGACTCCCGGGTCCCCGCCGCGATCGGCATCGGTCAGGCCAAGGACTGGGATCCGGAGAACAAGGTCTACCACGATCGGCGAGACCAGAATGACAACCTGGGCTTCTTCTCTGACATCCCGCCCGGCCCCTACAAAGATCCGTATCTCACCATCCTCCGCGTAGACACGGCGGCGGGCGCGCCGATCGGCTTCTTCTTCGCCTTCGGGATGCACGGCACCGTGCTCGGCGGCGACAACGAGATGTGGTCGAGCGACGCCTCGGGCGGCGTCGAGGCGGCGGTCGAGGAGCAATTCGATCAGCCGATCATCGCCGGCTACCTCCAGCACGGCGGAGGTGACGCCTCCCCCTCTGGCACCGACGAGGGCTTCGCCAACATCGAGAGCCTCGGCGAGTACGCCGCGCCCACGATCGTCGATCTGTGGAGCCGCACCCCCACCTCGAGCGCCCCGATCCGCCTCGACACCATCACGCACGGCATCGACACCTCCCGCGACAACATCGCGGTCACCCGCGGCGGCACGCTCGACCTCCGCTACGCCCCCTACGTCGAAGGTCAGCTCCCCGACGACGTGATCTACGGCGCCAGCGGCGAGATCCTCTCTCCCATCGACGAGTTCAACACAAGCACCGGCGGCGCCTTCTGCGGCGAAGACTTCCCGCTCATCCCCGGCGTGTCGATCGGCAGCGACGTCCAGCCCTACAGCTCGTGCATCGAGGTGGGGGTCATCGCCAACGTCATCCGGGCCTTCTTCGATCTGGAAGAGGACGAGATGATCGTCCCCTTGCCCGAGAGCCTCCGCGCCACGGTCTCGGCGAGCCGCATCGGGCCCCTCCCCATCCTCCAGGACGACGGCACCGAGGTCACCGACGACGTGCTGCTGGCCTTCTTCCCCGGCGAGGTGACGGCGCTGTACACCGAGCAGTTCCGCCGCCGTGCCAAGGCCGAGCTGGGGATCGATCACGCCATCCCCTTCGGCTACTCCCAGGATCACGAGGGCTACCTGCTCATCCCCGAAGACTGGCTGCTCGGCGGCTACGAGTCGAGCATCAACATCTGGGGGCCGCTGCAGGCCGAGCACATCCTGGAAGGTGTGCTTGAGCTCACCGAAAAGTGGCTGATGAACGACGTCATCGAGCCCGAGGATCCGTGGGGCGACTATCCGAGCACCGAGTACGCCGAGCGGGCGCTGCCCACCGACGCGCCCGACGCGACGCCGCTCGCCGGCACCCTGGTC
The DNA here is from genome assembly GCA_044344255.1 of Myxococcota bacterium. Lineage (GTDB taxonomy): Bacteria > Myxococcota_A > UBA796 > UBA796 > UBA2385 > JBIJDH01. Next base: position 395,506 of record JBIJDH010000002.1, on the reverse strand, counting down.
GAGGCCACGCCGGAGTACCTGTACCAGCCGCTGCCGGGCCTCACCGTCGAGCTCCAGCCAGCGGCCGTGCTGCCTCGTGTGCAGGGCATCGCCCAGCTGGTGTGGGAGGGAGGCGACCCGGGCGTAGACCTCCCCGACGTGCGCGTTGAGCGCCTCGAGGGGGACGCCTGGGTCGAGCTCACCACCGCCGCCGGTCGCGAGCTCAACACCGCCTCCGCCGACATCCTGGTCGCCCACACCCCCGACCCGCTCTACCCCTGGGACGACCCCCAGAGCCACGCATGGTGGGCCGCCTGGCAGGTGGTCGACCACGTGCGCGACCGCGCCGGCCTGCCCACCGGCACCTACCGGCTCCACGTCTACGGCAAGAGTTATGCCGGTGGATCGACCACCTGGCCCTGGGCGACCACCGACTACGAGCTGACGAGCGAGCCCTTCGAGGTGGTGCCCGCCACGCTGACCTTGACGTGGGACGGCGTGTCGCTGGGCGCGAGCCTCCCCGGCCCCAGCGCCGGCTACCGGCTGATCGACAAGGATGGAGCCTCCAAGGGCAACAACCCGGTCCATGAAGCCACGATCACCTGGACCCTGGACGACGGCACCACCGAGAGCGCCGCCCCCGAGGCGACCGTGAGCGGCGGGGTGAGCTGGTTCACCCCCACCGTGCCCCAAGGGGTCGTCGTGTCCATCGACGTGGTGGACCAGTACGGCAACGCCGGTCACATCGATCTCTGACCATGCGCAAGTTCATCGCGGTGGCCGGCAACATGGGGGTCGGCAAGACCTCTATGGTGCGATTTCTGCACAATCGATACGGCTTCGAGCCTGTCTATGAACCGTTCATGGACAACCCGTACCTCGACGACTTCTACAAGGACATGGGCGCCTGGGCCTGGCACAGTCAGGTCTACTTCCTGACCCACAAGTTCCGGCTGCACATGGAGCTCAACGCCGCCCAGGGCACGGTCGTGCAGGACCGCACCATCTACGAAGACGCCGAGATCTTCTGCACCAACCTGCACCGGAACAAGTCGATCAAGGACCGCGACTACCAGACCTACATGGAGCTCTACCGCACCATGCGCCAGGCCTTGCAGCCGCCAGATCTGATGATCTACCTCCGGTGCTCTGTTCAGGCCATCCGGCGGCGGATCAAGGCGCGCGGGCGGCCGAGCGAGCAGGCCATCCCCGTCCCCTACCTCCGACGGCTGAACGAGCTCTACGAGGAGTGGATCGCCGGCTACGACCAATCGCCGGTGCTGGTCTGGGAGTCGGAGCGGAAGGACTACCTCTCCGATCTCGCAGACCGCATCGAATTTCAGCGCAGCATCGAGCGCTTCCTGTAGGTCGCGCCCGGCGCGGGGGGTGAAGCCCCTCGGGCCCTGCTATGCTGCGACATGCCCACCGCAGCCCTGGTCGTGATCGGAGACGAGGTCCTCCGCGGGAAGGTCCGAGACGAGAACTCGCCCTGGTTGGCCCTGCGCCTCCGCGAGATCGGCATCGACCTCCTCCGCATCACCACGATCCCCGACGAGCTGTCCGTCATCGCCGCCGCGGTGGCCGAGGCCAGCGCGCTGGCCGACCACGCCTTCACGAGCGGCGGGGTCGGCCCCACGCACGACGACAAGACGATGGAGGGGGTGGCCCTGGCCTTCGGTGTCCCCCTCCAGACCCACCCTGACCTTGACCGGGTGCTCGCCGCCAAGATGGGGGAGCACTACAACGACGCCGCCCGGCAAATGGCCAGGATCCCGACCGGCGCGGAGCTCTGGTGGGATGGCGACATCTTCTTTCCGCAGGTGATGATGCGGAACGTCTGCATCCTCCCCGGCGTGCCTTCGCTGTTTCGCAGGAAGTTTGACGCCGTCGCCTGGCGGTACAGCGGCGTACCGATGGGCGCGCGCCGAATCGTCACCCTCGCCTCTGAGACCGAGATCGCCCATCACTTGACCGAGGCCCAGGCGCGGTGGCCGAGCGTGAGCATCGGGAGCTACCCTCAGTTCGACACGCGCCCCTGGACGGTCACCATCACCCTCGACAGCCGCGATGGGGCGGCCCTGCTCGCCTGCGAGGCCACCCTTCGACTCCACCTCGGCCCCGAACCCTCTCCGAGCGGCGGCGCCCCGGCTCAGCGCACGTCGTAGTTGATCTTCATCGCCTGACCCTTCCGCTTCAGGTTGACGGTGAAGTGTTTGGCGCCGGTGACGTCGCGATAGGCGGCCCAGGCGTTGACCGTGCTCGTGATGGGACGACCGTTCACCGTCTTGACGACGTCACCGTTCTTGAGCCCGGCCTGCCGGGGGGCGCAGCGGAGCTGGGACAGCTTGACGCCGGTGGTCTCACCGCTCTTGTTGGCCGCCCAGTTGGCGGCCCCCTGCTGACCCGCCTTGTCGGTGTCATCGATGTACTTGTCGACGAAGGCCTGCGAGAGCACATAGTGGGTGCTGTCAATCTTCGTGACACCTTCGACGTTGCAGGAGCCGCCGCTGCTCTTACTGGCGCGGCCGGATCCGGATCGGGCAGACTCGGTCGCTCCGGTGGTCCCGGCGGACTGGCCCGCAGCGGAGCCCTCTTCGGAGGTCACCGCGCCGGAGGCGCCGGTCGGAGCGGCCGGCGCGCGGGCGCTGTCCTCGCTGCCGCCGCCGCCCGAGGCTCCGCCGCCGGCCCGCCCCCGCCCGTCCTTCGAACGCGCACCCGACGCGCTGGACGCGCCGCCCTCCGCGGCCTGCCCGCTCCCTCTCCCGGCGGCCACCCCCTGGGGGCTGGCCCGGACGCCCGCGGGGCCCGGCCCAACCCGCCCGAAGCCGCTCCGCAGGCCGCGGGGGCCCATTCCAAACTCGGGGCGCACCGGACGGCCGGCGGCGCCGACCTCCGTCTCCCCCTCTGCCTCCTCTTCCTCCACTTCCTCCTCCGCCTCACCCCCGTCCGCGGCGGCGACGGCGTCTCCTTCGGCCGGGGGCTCCTCGTCGGCCACGTCAGCCGCAGGCGGCGGCTCGGGCGGCGGGGCGCCGGTGTCCCCGACCGCGGCCGGGGCGTCTTCATCGACCGCGCTGTCAACCGCGTTCCAGCGTGTCCCTACCTCTTCCCACCAGGCCGCCGGATCGTCGGCGAGGGCCGAGAGCGGGGGCAGGATCCCGCGGGCCGCCAGCCAGAGCGTGCCCGCCGCGCCGGAGGCCAGCATCGCGCCCCCTCCCCCGAGGAGGAGCGCGGCGACAGCGATACGGAGGATCTTCTTCGATTCCATGGGGCGGGCTCCAAGCGGGCGCGAGGCGGGGCAAGGCGGGGCGGGGCGGGGCGGGGCGGGGCGGGGCAGGTCGCTCTGGCAGGGACGGGGCCCCGTGCCGGTCATTCAGCGCCGAGGTCTATCCAAACAAGGGGCGCTGCAGAGGACCTTGCAGGGGGTGCGTCAGCGCCAGCGCCTTCTGGGAGAGGGAGGAGAGGCCGATGCCCGCCGCTTCGGGGGCGGCGGGGTCGATCCAGGCCAGGGCGCTGTACCCGACGGGCGCGGGCTCGCCGAGCAGCTCCACCGCCAGCACGTGCTGCGTGAGGCGCATGTGGGTGAGCACGTGCGGCACGGCGCCGAGCGGCCCGATCACCCGCGCGCCCACCCCGAGCCGCTGCTCGAGGCGACGGATCAGGCCCGCTTCGGGCGCCTCCCCTGGATCGAGCTCACCGCCCGGCATCTCGTAGAGGCCGCCGAACAGGCCCTCCGACGGCCGCCGACCGACCAGGACCCTCCCGTCCCGCCGCACGCAGGCCGACACCGCAGCCCGCTCCGGCACCGCGCGCTTCGGCTTGGGAGAGGGGTAGCGCTCGGGCTCCCCGGCCTCGGCCGCCCCGCAGGTGAAGGCGATCGGGCACTCGCGGCACCGGGGGCTGCGCGGCGTGCAGATCGTGGCGCCGAGGTCCATCAGGGCCTGGTTGAAGGCCCCCGCGCGGCCCGGCGGGAGCAGCGAGAGGCCGAGGGCCTTGGCCTCCTTTCGCCCACCTGGGTGGCGGTGGACCCGACAGAGGACCCGCTCGAGGTTGCCGTCGATGGCGATGAGATCGAGGCCGAGGGCGATCGAGCCGATCGCTCCGGCCATGTATTCACCCACCCCCGGCAAGGCTCGGAGCCCCGCTTCGTCTGTGGGGAATGCGCCCGCTTCGGCCAGTATCCCCGCCGTCTTCTTGAGGTTTCTCGCCCGCGCGTAGTACCCGAGCCCCGACCAGAGGGCGAGCACCTCATCGTCGGGCGCGGCGGCCATGTGGGCGGGCGTCGGGAAGCGCTGCACGAAGCGGTGAAAATAGGGGAGGACGGTGTCCACCCGCGTCTGCTGGAGCATGAATTCGCTCAGCAGCGTCTCCCAGGCGGACACCTCCGGGCCTCGCCAGGGCAGGCGCCGGGCCCGCTCGCCGTACCAGACGAGCAGCGCGACCGTGAGCGGGCGGTCTGTCGGGCGGGGGGCGGCAGCGTCGGTCATCGGTGAGCGGCTCATCGGCGGGGAGATAACCCTGAGCGGCCGCGATAACAGGGCGCCATGATAGGACCTCCGCCCGACCCGCGGCAGCTCTTCGCCCCGGTGGGGCTGGCCGAGAGCCCGGCGGCGTGGCTCACCTGCGTCATCGCGGGCCTCCTGATCACGGCGCTGGCCGCCTGGCGCAGGCCGCCCACGGCGCTGCGGGCCGCCCTGTTCATCCTCGGCCAGACCGTGATGCTCACCACGCCCCTCGCGGCGCACCTCGGTGACGCGGTCTTCGGCAGCTTCCCCACCGTGGACAAAGAAGGGAGCCTGCTCTTCTATCTGGACGGAGTGCACGTCCGGATGCTGCTCCACCCGCTCCAGTCTCCGGCTGACCCCGCCGCCCGCCTCATCGGTGTCCACGTCGGCCACCTCTGGGTGACCGCCCTCTTCGACCTCTTCACCACGCCGCTCGGCGCCTTCAACGCGCAAGCCCTGCTCTATCCTGCCCTCGGCTGGTTCGCGGCCTGGCTGCTCTGTCGAGACACGGGAGGCGGAGATCGGAGCGCGCTCGTAGTCTCCTTCGGCTTTGGGCTCGGCCTCCACGTCTTTCGGGACCTGAACTGGTACACGATCGAGAAGGCGGCCGTGTTCTGGCTGGCGCTTTACCTGTGGGCGCTCCACCGAGCCTGGGGCCGAGGGGGCGCCTGGCCGGCCTGGACGGCGCTGATCTTCGGGCTGACCGCCTGGATGAACCTCTACCTCGGCTTGGTCGCCGCCTCGCTCGGCGTGCTGGCCGGACTGGGCGCGCTGGCCGACGCCCTGGGAGCGCGGCGCCTCACGCCGGGCCTCACTCGCCTCGCCCAGGCCTCGGCCCTGTGCACGCTCGTCGGCCTGCCGCTCGCCTTCTGGCAATTCGCCCTCTTTCGCGGCGGGCCGAGCTTCGCGACCCCAGAACAATTCCTCTGGGAGCGCGCTGCCCTCGACGGCTTCACGCTGTTGCCCTTACGCTGGAACCGCCTCGAGCTCTATCGAGCCCTCGATCCGATCACCTGCGGGCTCGGCCTGGTTGGCCTTTGGACGGCGCGGCGGTGGCCCCTCGGCCGCTTCGCCCTCCTCGCCGGCCTCCTGCTCTTTGGGATCTCGATCGGCCCGGTCTTGCTCCCAGGCGGGGAGGGCGGCCCGGTCAAGAACCCACTTTATTTCGCGATCCACGCTGTCGTTCCAGGCTTCTGGCGGATGGCCAAGCCGGAGGTCTTCTTCGAAGGGACCTGGCTGCTGCTGATCGCGGCCGCAGCGAGGGAGCTCGAGCGGCGCCAGCCGAGCCGGCGGGCCCTCACCCTCCTGTATGGGGTGGTTGTCCTCACCTGGCTCTTGCTCGTCCGAACCCACCCGGCCTATCCACCGATGACCCTACCTTTGTCGTCCACCCTCTCCCCCGACTGGGAGCGGGGCGTCTTTCCCTCGCGGCCCGGGCGCTGAGCCGCGCGGCTCATCGGGGGCCGAGGTTCATCGGATAGTCGAAGTCCATGTCGCCGCCCTCGGGCGGGCCGGCGAGCCGGACGACCGAGAGGGACTGCTCCAGGCAGCGCCCGAAGGTCGGGCTCACGGCCCCGGACGCGCGCAGCTCCAGCAGCTCGAGGCGGCCCTCTCCCGAGCCGTCTCCCCGACCGGTGGCGCGGAGTCGGAGCGAGATCTCTCCGTTGGCGTCCGGTTCCTCGGCCCTCCACGCGGCGAAGCAGAGGTCGATCGCGGGCTGGAGGTCGCCCATCCCGCTGTCGATGCCGTCATGGGTGGGCTCCCAGGCGACGGGCTGCATGGCGTCAAGCGCCGCCGCCACCACCGGGCTCACGTCGGGCCCGGAGACCTCCGCGGGGGCCGCGTTGGCGACCTCGGCACGCTCAGGCCGCGGTGGAGTGACCGGTGACGCACCCGCCTGCCGGCCATCGGCCGCCTCGGAGCCCTCTTCGACCCGCGGAGCGTCATCGGAGGGAGAGAGGAGGAAGTAGGCGAGCAAGGCGCCGACGCACAGGGAGAGGACGAGGGGCAGCTTCTCACGCATCCTGCCGACCGTAGCGCGCCGCGCCCCCTTGGGACAGGGGCCGGCCGAGGGGCTAATGGGAGCGCGAGGCCCCGATGCGCTCCAACCGGCCACCCCCCACACCTGCACCCGGCCCCGCTCCGTCCTCGGCGCGCCACCGCCAGCGACCCGCCTCGATCGGGCGCGGCGCCGCGCTCAGCCTCGCCCTCACGGCCTGCGCCGCGGAGCCATTGCCCGAGCACCACCTCGTCATGGCGGGAGATCTCATGCTCGGCCGCCGCATGAACCTCGCCCTCTGGGACGAGGTCGCCGCCGCGCGGGTGCTCGCGGACGTGGCCCCGCTCTTCGAGGCCGCGGACATCGCGCTCGTCAACGCGGAGGGGGTCATCTCGCTGGGCGGCAGCCCTTGGGACAAGGGTGAGCCCCGCCCACATCAGCACCACGCCGCCCCCGCCGCCATCGACGTGCTCACCCGAGCGGGCGTCGACGTCGTCACCCTCGGGAATAACCACGCGGGCGACTACGGCCCCTGGGCGCTCCGGGAGATGACCGACCGCCTCCGCCTCGCCGGCATCGACTACGCGGGCGCCGGCCTCGACGCCGCCGACGCGCGTCGTCCGGCCTATCGGCGGGTCGGCGATGTCGTGGTGGCCATCGTCGGGGCAGAGCTCACCCTCGCCAAGGGGCACAGCGCCACCCGCGACCGCCCCGGGATCTTCCACCTCGAAGGGATGGCTGCGTCGAGAAAGGACGAAGTGGTCCAAGCCCTGCTCGCCGTGGAGGCCGAGGCCCGCGCGCACGCCCAGGTGGTGATCCTCTCCCCGCATTGGGGCGAGAATTTCAAGACCGCGCCGACCGAGCTCACCCGGTCTATCGCGCACGCACTCATCGACGGCGGCTACGACGCCATCCTCGGCCACTCTTCCCACTTCCCGCAGGGCGTGGAGCTCTATCAGGGCCGGCCCATCGCTTACGACGCCGGCGACCTCGCCATGGACTACGGCGGCGACGATGAAGCGCACCAGGGGCTGATCTATGATCTGCGCTTCACCCGCGCGGGCGTCACCGGCCTCGAAGTGCGGCCCATCTTCTTGCGCACCAACGAGACCTCCCTCGCCGACACGAAGTGGAGCAAGGTCATCCTCGGCAATTGGCAGACCCGCAGCGCCGCCCTCGACACCACCGTAGAGGTTCAGGGGGGCGTCGGCTCGCTGCGCTGCGATCCTGGGGGCGCCAGCGGGCCGGAGAGGGTCACGGACCCTCCCGAGCGCCCGCTGCCTCCCGCGCTTCGCCTCGCCCCCGACGAGACGTTGTTGGACGCCCTGCCAGCCACCGCGACCGCCGCCGACCTGCGCTGGCCCTCGCTCGGCCTCCGCCTCGTCGGGCACGAGCTCACCCTCCACAGGCTGCGTATCCCCAAGGCCGGCAACCTGATCCGCGCCTACTTCGTCGCCGATCAGGCGCTGCCCGAGGGGCTGATGATCCGCATCGACACGGCCGGGCGCTCGACCGGAGAGATCGACGACCACATCCCCGGTGACTGGATGCTCCCTGGGCCCCGGTGGCCCGTCGGTCGAATCGTGCAGGACCGGACGCTCCTCCGCCTCGTCGGCGCGCCGGAGGGCACGGTGACCTTCCGGCTGGGCGTGCTGCTCAACGGCGCGCTCGTGCCCGCCGAGGGCAGCACCCTCCCCATCGAGGGCGGCATGGCCGTGCTCGGCGCCGCGCCCTACGAGGTGGACGCCCCGGGGCTCTTCAAGGTGTTCGCCGCCGATCCGCGCAGCGCCTTCTGAGCGAGGGGGCCGCTCAGAGCCGTCGGTGGGGGCCGAGCCAGCGGCCGCCGGGGGAGGTGGCCGCGGCGAGGGCCGGGCCAGGGTCGAGCCCGAGGCCGCCGTCGATCCGCGCGCGCAGGGCCGCGACGTCGCGCAGGTCGGTGCTCGAGCGCTCCAAGACCTGGGCCAGCGGCTGAAGGGCGGCGCGAGCCTCATGGAGGCGGCCCATCGCGATCAAGCAGTCGACCCTCCCGAGGCGGGCCTCCACCCCACCCTGTCCGGCGGCGAGCAGCCGATCGAAGCGCTGTAAGGCCTCTCCCACCTCGCCGTGAAGGAAGAGGAGCTGCGCGAGCGGCAGCTCTGTCGCCACCCCAAAGATGCCGCTGTAGAGCGTGTCGCCGAAGACCGCCCCCTTCGATGCCAGCGTGCCCTGAAGCAGGCGGACCCCGCGCTCGAGATCGGCCGGCTGACCCTCTTTGTGTTGGGCCAAGACGAGGCAGCCCTCAATCCAATCGAAATTCGGGTGCTCACCGCCGTATCGGCGCCCCGTGGCGAGGGTCTCGGCGGCGCCCTTGAAGTCCCTGTCCCCGAGCTGCCGCTGGGCTCGGACGCCGGCGAGGGGCACGATACGCGGCGGCCGACGGTTGCCGGGATCCGCGCAGTGGCGCGTAACCACCTCCCACCCCTGCTCTTCATATCGCCGAGCCTGATCGAGCTGCCCCGCGGCGTAAAGATCGGTGACCAGGTAGGCGTAGGTCACGGGTTCATCGGGCTCCTCACCCACCCGCTGAAGCAAGAGGCTGAGGTTTCGTTTTCCCTTCTCTCGCTCCCGTACGAGCTCTTGCACCCGTCCGAGGTGGATGATCGGCGCATCGACGAAGGCCATCCGCTTGCCGGTCACCCAGGAGAGGGGCGACTCATGGATGCGCCCCTCCCACCGCAGCGTCGGGTCGACCCGGAAGAGGCGCGGCAGATGCGACACCTCGCCGAGGCGGGCGGCGCCGGAGAGCACCTCGGCGGGACTGGCGTCGAAGCGGGAGGCGTTGCTCAGCGGGAGCAGCCCGAGGTCAAACTGCCCATCGGCGATGGCGGCGTGCAAGGCGGCGCCCGCGCCGGGAGCGAGCCGCTCATCGGCGTCGAGGAGCAGCATCCACTCGGCGCGGACGTGGGGCAAGGCGGCGTTCCGGGCCTCGGCGAAGTGACCGTCCCAAGGGTGGTCGACCACCACCGCCCCCGCCGCCCGGGCGATGACCCGGGTGTGATCGACGCTGCCCGTGTCGACGACCACGAGCTGGTCGACCACGCCGCGCACGCTGTCGAGGAGCCCCGGCAGCATGGCGGCTTCGTCGCGGACGATCATGCAGAGCCCAACCGTCGGACGACGGCCGGGAGCGCGAAGTTGCTGGCTACCGGTCATCACGCGCTCAGCGTTCCCCGTCTGCGACAGATCCCATCCGTAACCCCATCCGTAACCCGATCAGTAATTGACCTTGAGCCCGAGCCGCATCGAGCGGGGCTCCTGTCGGTAGAGGACGGTGCCGAAGCTCGCGTTGTCGTTCTCGTAATAGGTGATCGGCGTCTCGAGGTCGGGGAGGTTGAAGATGTCCGCGGTGACCTCGAGGCTGCCCGACTCTCGGAAGTTGAACTTCTGACCGACGTGGAAGTCCACATAGTGGACCGCCGGCATCGTGCGGGTGCCACGCCCCTCGGGGAAGCCCATGTAGTCACCGTAGATCTCGACGAAGCCGCGCTTCTGCCAGGCGTGACCGCTGTCGAACTCGTAGACGAGCCCGAGGGTGGTGCTCATGGATCCCTCGGGGATGCTGTAATAGCCGCTGGCCTTCACCTGATGAAAGGAGTGATAGGGCAGATAGCCGTACCAGCCCGCTGTGTCCGAGGTGGTGCCGAGCCCGTTCAGCCCATCGATCAGGGTGGGGGCGGCGCCGTAGTAGATGTCACGCCAGGCTGGGTCATTCACGTCATCGAGATAGACACCGACCTCATTCCCGTTGGATCCCGACTGACCGCCGGAGGAGAGCTCGAACTGGCCGGGGTTGGTGCCCTTGGCGGCCGACAGGGTGTAGCCCACCATGGCCTGCCAGCGCTCGTCGTACTTTCGCTCCACCGTCAGCTCGAGGGCCTTGTAGTCGCGCCGCTTGCTCTCCGGGTTGGTGATCACCCAGGTGGTGAGGTTCGTGTCGACGTCCTCGGGGAGGTTGGTCGTCTCAGAGACGATGGCCCGGATACCGACGGCGAGCAGCGGGATGACCTCCCGCTGGATGCCGATGACGGCCTTGTCCATGTGGTAGGGCTTCAGGCCGTCGCCGCAGTACTTGTCGACCAGCTTACGCTCCTCCTTGATCGCCCCGTCCACGTAGCCGAGCTCCTTCAGGAAGTCCTCGTACTGACTGATGCTCGACTCTGTACAGTAGACGAGCGGGTCCGTCTCGGGGTTCTGCTCGTAGTAGCCGTAATAGTCACCGGTAGAGGGGTCTCGCCGATACTCGCCGTAGATGAACGAAGATCGGGTGTCACCCCAGCCCGCGAAGGTGTTGCCGGAGAGGTCGAAGTAGCGGCCCGCGTTGACGCTGAGCAGGGTCCGGGAGTCCTTCGTGATGTCCCAGGCGAGGCCGAAGCGGGGAGCCGGCATCACGTTGCCGACCACCTTGTCACCGTTATTCTGGTACAAGGCCTCATAGTCGACGCGCACGCCGAGGTTCAAGGTGAGGGGCTCGATGGGCTGCCAGTCATCCTGCAGGAAGGCCCCGAAGATGCTGCCCTTGTGCCCCAGCGGCTCACCCACGTCCTGGTAGGCCCGAAAGCCGTAACAGTCGGTGTAGCCAGCGGCCTCCGTACAGGGGAGCCCGGCCGAGGGCGAGGAGTAATACTGGATGCCGTCATAGGGCTGGGGATCGAGATCCTCGTCCCAGGAGGCGTCCACCGCCTCCCCGCTCGGGCCGGTGAAAGAGAGCTCCCGCGAGTCGTGGAGCACCCACGCCTCGGCGCCCGTCTTGACACGATGATCACCCACGAAGTCATTGATGAGCTGCGTGAACTTCAGGCTGCCGCCGAAGCGCGACCGCTTGTTGATGTCGTAGCTGCCGTAGTTCTGGGTGTACTGCCCCGTGTCTACGTTCTGGATCGAGGGCACATCTTCGTCGTCGCTCATCGGCACGGAGTCGAGGCTGGTCGGAAGGTAGCTCACCTTGAATTCGAGCTCGTTGGTGCCGGAGGGCCGCCACCGCATCGTGAAGATGTGGCCGAGCGCCTTGTCGAGGCGCCGCTCCTGGGCCTCGGGGGCGTAGACCCCGGAGGTGTCATGGTTGGCGATGCTCGAGTACTCGGGGGAGATCTGGTACTGGAGCGTGAAGTCTGGGGTGACAAACCACGTGAGCTTGGCGAAGCCGGCGACAGAGGGCCCGGAGTAGGGGTAGGCCTCCGGCATACCCTCGTACAAGATGTGGTTGTACGAGCCCTCGAGGGCGACGAAGTACCACAGCTTCTCTTTGACCACCGCGCCGCCCGCGGTGAGGGAGAGCTCCTGGTTGAAGAAGTCGCGCTTCTTCGTAGCCTCCTCGAGGCCGGTGTCGAGGTTGAGGCGCTTGTAGGTGCCCGGACTCGCGTCGAAATTCACGTAGTAGCCGACCGAGCCGAAGGCCTTGTCTCCGCCGTCCTTGGTGACGACGTTGACGGTCATTCCCGTCGCCTGTCCAAACTCGGCGGGGGCGCCGTCGGTGTAGACCTGAATGGACTCGATGGCGTCAAAATTGACGTCAGAGCCGAAGGTCTTGGTGGCCGGATCCCGGGTGGAGATGCCGTCGACGAGGTAATTGTTGCCATAGCTCCCCTCGCCGCGCACGGAGGGGTTGCCGGTGCTCGGCCCGCCCTCCTGCGTGTTGACGCGGCCATAGACGCCCGGGATGGTGTTCACCGCGTCCTGGTAGCTCCGGCCAACCGGCAGGTTCTGAAGCTGGGAGGCGCTGATCTCGGACGAGATCGCGCTCCTCGTCGTGTCGATGACCGGGAGCTCGGCCTCGACCACGATCTCCTCGGAGCCCACCGCCATCTGCAGCGCGATCTGCACCGTCGCCGTCTCGTCGAGGCGGACGACGACCTTGGAGATCGTAGGCTTGAAGCCGGCCGCCTCGATGCGGATGTCGTGTTGACCCGGCGGCAGCGCGATCAGCTTGAAGCCGCCGCTGGCGTCCGCCTGGACCTGGCGGACACCGGCGAGGTTGGCGCCGCTCAAGGTGACGAGGGCGTTGGGGACGGCGAGCCCCTGTCCGTCCACGACCTCTCCGCGGAGGTTGCCGGTCTCGCCGGCCTCGGCGACGGCGGAGACCATCCAGACGCTGGGGAAGAGGATCAAGAGGCGATGGTTCACTGGGCACCCCCGTAGGTCAGCTCGACGCCCAGGCAGGAGAGGCCGGTGTCCGCGGTGTCACAAGGGGCGGGAAAGACCTGGTTCCCGCTCATGTCGGCGATGGTGAGGTGGTAGGAGCCCGCCGGGAGGGTAGGGGCGATAAAGGCGGCGGTGGTCGTCCGGCAGGTGCTGGTCAGGGGCGCGGTCGCCGCGACCGCCGATCCGGCCTCGGTGTCCTGGGTGATCTGCACCTGGAGCGCGCTGGCGTCGAGGCCACAGCCGTCGAGGGTGATCGTCTCGCCGCCGAGCAGGCCCGTCGAGAGGTCGACGGTCTCGACGTAGCCGGCGCTCGGGCAGTCGAGGAAGTAGAACGCGTCCTCGAGGGTGGCGGAGTCGCCGCCGGTCTTCAGCGTGACCGCCACCGGGCCCGCCACGCCGCTCGAATTCGCGGGGACCACGCCCGTCACGAGGAAGCCCTGGTCGAGCTCCCGCTCCGGCGCCGCCACGGACTCGACCTCCGCGCCGCCGATCGTGGCGGTGACGGAGTCTCCGAAGCCATGGCCGGACAGGGTCACGGTCCGGCAGCCGTCCGGATAGGCCCAGGTCGGGTGGATCGACACAAAGGCGAAGCCTTGCGGGGCGCAGGACAACGGGGTGAGCGCACAGGCGAGACCGAGCAGGGGCAGGGCGCGGCGGCGGGATGTCATGGTGCTGAACCCATCGGTGAGATCCTCGGTGGCGAAGTGGTCGGACCCTACAACAGCGACGGCGCCCCGTACAAGTCGCCCCCGGCGGTGTGCCCGGCGGTGCGCCCGGCCGGTGCTCGGGTCCGGCGGCCCTGTCACCGCATTGATACAGGCAGAGTCCTGGATGGTGTCGGGATGATGGCGATATGAGGACGGGTTGACGCCCTGCTCTTCGTACCTCGGATCCCAGCCACGATGCGCCTCAGACCTCCCCTCTCCCTGCCCGCGCCGCTCGCCATGGTCGGCCGCTCCGGCGCCGCCTGGCTGCGGATCGGCGGCGGGAGCCTGCTCGGGTTGATCGCCGCCCCCGCGGCCGCCTACGAGACCGATCAGCTCACCGATCGCGACGTCCCGCTCGTCGATGTCCTCGGGCCGGCCAACGAAAAGATGAACGAGATGCTCTCGCTGGCGGTGGCGGAGTCCAACCGCAAGACCCGCTGCGTCGGCGACGACGAGGAGCAGCGGCGCTCTCTCGCCCACGAGGTCTACGAGATCGTCGGGAAGGACACCCGGGTCCCCCCGCGCGGGGAGCTGCCGGCGATGGGCTTCGGGGCCTACGCCGCCTGGCTCGAGACCGACCCCACCATCGCCCGCCGCACCTTCTCGGAGCGCACCGACATCTACGGCGAGCTCACGGTGTGGCAGAACCCGCTGCTCGCCATCTTCGGGCCCTGCTCCACCTTCCACATGGGTGAGGTGCTGCTCGGGGCCGACAAGATCGACCACTTCCTGGTGCAGGGCTACTTCTACTTTCGAAAGTCCGAGGGCGGGCAAGACCCCCTCACCGCGGTCGCCTGGGGCACCCGCACCGAGCGGGCGGTCTGGGGCCAGAGCACCACGGGCGTCTTCTCGTATGCCGATCTCTCGGCCAACTACCATGGCTTTCGCTTCTACGCCGACATGCTCCAGCCCGACAGCCTCTTCGATCGCCGGGAGGACGGCTGCCTCGAGAAGGTGCGGGACTTTGACTGGTCGGACTGGATCGACTGGACCTTCGACGAGGTCCAGAACCCGCCGGTCTACAACCCTGCCCTCCAGGAGGCGGTGCGCAGCACCCTGCTCAACCGCAGCGACCGCATCTGCCGGGCCTGGAAGGCCGCCCCCGGAGAGGGGCATGAGCTGCCGATCGTCCTCGACGAACCCTATCCGTACGCTCTGGGGCCCGCGCCCGCCCGCGTGGACCCCTTTCAGTTGAACGAGGTCTGTGAGGACGGCGCCGCCGACGCGACAGACCCGGCGCCCCCAAGTCCTCGGAGGCGCTGACCTCCCCGCGTCGGGGGCGCCCTGCTCCAGGGTGCCCGGTCCAGCTCCAGGGTGGCCGATCCATCGACCACGAGCCCGGGTGGGGCGTCAGGCCTCGGCCTCTGCCTCCGACCTGGCCTTCCGCTCGGCGTCCCAGGCTTCGATCTCGTCGTTCGTGGGCGCGCCCACGCGGTCGAGGGCCATCTTGACCCGGTAGCGGGAGACGTCGCGACCGAGCAGGGTCATCGAGTCAAAGAGCGGGACGGAGGCCGGCGTGCCGGCGATCGCCACGTAGAAGGGCTTGAAGAAGTCGCGCGCCTTCCAGCCGAGCTGGTCTCCGGAGGCGCGCATCATCACCTCGACCGCCCCGCGCTCCCAGGCGGGGATGGCGCTCATGTTCTGCATCACGACGTAGAGGGCCTTGCGGAGGCCGTCCTTGCCGAGCTTCCCGGCGGCCGCGAGCAGGGCCTCCGCCGAGACCTCGATCTTGCCCGAGAAGAAGAAGGCGCAGAGCGCGCCGAGGT
Source organism: Myxococcota bacterium (assembly GCA_044344255.1). Classification (GTDB taxonomy): domain Bacteria; phylum Myxococcota_A; class UBA796; order UBA796; family UBA2385; genus JBIJDH01. The sequence goes on along the minus strand of JBIJDH010000002.1, from coordinate 380,376 downwards.
CACCCAGCGTGGTGACCCGCTGGCGGGCCAGCGCGGCGACCTGCCGAAGGTAGCCCTCCTGAAAGGCCCAGCCGCGGACCCGCTCGGCGAAGACCTCGTCGGTGAGCACCTCCCGGATGTAGCGGGCGTTCAGCCAGTCGAGCTTCTGGAGGTCAAAGACCGGCCCGCCGAGGGAGACCCGGCTGAGCGAGAAGTCACCCGCCATGTCCTCGAGGCTGAAGAGCTCCCGGCCGTCGGGCATCGACCAGGCCATCAGGCCGAGGTAGTTGAGCAGGGCCTCGGGCAGGTAGCCCATTCGGCGATACCAGAGGATGCTCGTCGGGTTCTTGCGCTTCGAGAGCTTGCTGCGGTCGGGGTTGCGGAGCAGCGGCAGGTGGCAGAGGGTGGGCGCCTCCCAGCCGAAGTATCGATAGAGCAAGAGGTGCTTGGGCGCGGAGTTGATCCACTCCTCCCCCCGCAGCACGTGGGTGATGCCCATCAGGTGGTCGTCGACCACGTTGGCGAGGTGGTAGGTCGGCAGGCCGTCCGACTTCATCAGCACCTGCATGTCGACCGCCGACCACTCGATGCTGATCTCGCCGCGCAGCATGTCCTGGACAATGCAAGCCCCCTCGCGGGGGACGTCCATCCGCACCACGGACTCATCCCCGCGGGCGAGCCGGCTGGCCACCTCCGCCTGGGAGAGCTGGCGACAGCGGCCGTCGTAGCCAGGGTTCTTGCCGGCCACCTTCTGCTGCTGGCGCATCTCGCTGAGCTCGGCCCCCGTGCAGAAGCAGCGGAACGCGTGCCCGCTCGTGACAAGGCGCTCGGTGTGCTCCTTATAGATCTCGCTGCGGTCCGACTGACGGTAAGGCCCGTGCGGACCGCCCACGTCTGGGCCCTCATCCCAGCTGAGCCCCACCCAGCGGAGGGCCTCGAGGATCATCTGCTCCGACTCAGCCGTGCTCCGCACCTGGTCGGTGTCCTCGATGCGCAGCAGAAACTGCCCGCCATGGGCCTTGGCGAAGCAGTAGTTGAACAGGGCGACGTAGGCGGTGCCGACGTGCGGATCGCCGGTGGGCGAAGGAGCGATTCGGGTGCGGACGGTCACGGAGAACCCAGAGCTGGGGGATGTGCGAGCTTCGGCCCACGGGCCGAGCCGGCTCTAACCGACGGCGAGCGGCTTGACCGAGCCCGCCGGCCAAAGGCCGTCGACGGGCGACAACCCCGGCCTTCAGAGGCGGGTTAACGAGCCCCCGTGAAGCACCTCCCTCCCCTCCCCCGTCGCCCATCGCTCGCCAGCTCCCTCGCCAGGTCGCGCTCGCTGCTGGGGCCCGGCTTGGGGCTGCTCGCGCTCCTGCCGGGCTGCTCCTTGCTCTTCGGCGGGCCAACGCCGATGACCGAAGGCGCCGGCTTCTTCGACCGGCCCTGGCCCTCCGACGACCGCCTCATAGACGGCCACCCCGACCTCTCCGACTTCCCGCAGGCCGCCGACAACGAGCTCGTCAAGCGCTACGTCGGAGAGGCGGCGCGGCTGGACGGCTTCGGCACCAACGCGCCGCTGTACGTCCGCTTCGATGGCCCCCTCGACACCGAGCGCCTCCCCGGCTGGCGGCGCAGCGCCGAGCCCGGCAGCCCGATCTACTTGCTCGACATCGACCGGCAGAGCCCTCACCGCGGCGAGCTCGTCCCCTGGACCTGGGCCTGGCAGGCCGAGGCCACCACCTGGCAGCCCGAGAACCTGCTGGCCATCCAGCCCGTCTGGGGGCTGCCGCTGCGGCCGCACAACCGCTACGCCCTCGTGCTCACCACCGACCTCGCCCGGCCAGTCGCGGGCTTCGACGACGTCTGGCGCGAGGACGACCCCCGCCATGCGGACTACCAAGACCTCCACGAGACCCTCTTCTCGCTCCATGTCAGCACCGACACGGTCGCGCTGGCGACGGTCTTCACCACCCAGGACCCCACCGCCGAGATGGGGCGGCTCGCCCGCGCCGTGAAGGCGCTGCCGGTGCCAGACCTCAGCCAAGAGCTCGTGCCCTTCAACGAGAACGGCGTGTTCAAGGCCTTCTCCGGCTCGCTCGACATCCCGATCTGGACCCACGGCGAGTCCCCCTACACCGCCGAGGGCGGGCAATTCGAGTTCGACGCCGACGGAGAGCCCATCCTCGCCGGATGGGAGCACTGCCAGTTCGTGTTCAGCGTGCCCACGGACCCAGACTCCGTCCCCGCCGACGGCTGGCCCGTGGTCATCCAAGGACACGGCACCGGCGGCGACGCGGGCAGCCACTTCGAGTCCGACGACCCGCTCGAGATCGCTGGCCAGCTGGCGCGCGGCGGCATGGCCGCCTTCGGCATCGCGTTGCCCTTCCACGGCGACCGCTGGAAGGGCGGAGATCCCGCCATCCTCTCCTTCAACTATCTCAACCCCACGAGCGGCCGGACCTCCTTCCGCGAGGCCGCGCTCGAGCAGCTCTACCTCGCGCACGTGCTCCACGGTCAGCCGCACCACTTCTGGGCCGAGCCGGCCCGCGCGAACGACAGCGAGCTCGACGCGCGGACCAACCCCGAGAAGATCGCCTACCTCGGCCACTCGCACGGCGGTGAGATCGGCATCCTCGCCGCCCCCTTCTTCGGTGACGACGCGCGCGCCGTGGTGCTCTCCGGGGCCGGCGGCGGCCTCTCGCTGAGCGTCGTGAAGCGGGACGCCGGTGACATCGACATCCAGGCGATCCTGCGCTCGGCCCTCCATTTTCAGGACGACGAGTCGCTCACCGAGACCCACCCCGTCGTCGGGCTCGTCCAGACCGTGGCCGAGGCCACCGATCCCTTGAACTACGCGCCCTACTGGCACCACCGCGCGCCCGAGTGGGAGGGGACCCCCGCCCATGTGCTGATGTTCGAGGGCCTGCAGGACATCTACACACCGCCTGTCGCGATCGAGGTGCTGGCCGGGGCCGCCCACCACCCGATCCTCGCCCCCGCGTTCGCAGAGGCCACCGTGCAGGCGGCCCAGGAGCTCGACACCGTCGAGACCCCTGTCGAGCTCAACCTCCGCGCTTGGAACAACGCCTACGTCACCGGCGGCCTCGCACAGTTCCCGGATGACGGTCACTTCGCCATCTTCGACAACATCGAGGCGGCCCACTTGTACCGGGACTTCTTGCAGAGCGCGATGGAGGGCTTCCCGGTCATCGGCCCGGAAGATGAGGGCTCGACCGAAGACGGGGCGTCCCCGTGAGGCTGCTGCTCGGGGTCAGCGGCGGCATCGCGGCCTATCGGGCCTGCGAGCTCTTGAGCCTCGCTCGCAAGCGCGGCCATGAGGTGCGCGTGCTGATGACCGCCAACGCGGCGCGCTTCGTCGGTCCGCTCAGCTTCGAGGCCCTCTCCGGCACGCCCCCCCTCGTCGGCGACGGGCACCTCGCCCAGGGCAACGCCCTCGCCCACATCGAGTGGGCCAAGTGGGCCGAGGTGGTCTGCGTGGCCCCGGCTACCGCGAACACGCTCACCAAGATCGCCCTCGGGATCGGAGACGACGCGCTCAGCACCGTGCTCCTCGCGCTGCCGCGGGGCCGGCCCGTGGTGCTGGCCCCCGCGATGAACACCGAGATGTGGGCGAACCCCATCAACCAACGAAACCTGCGCTGGCTCAGGGAGCTCGGCGACCGCTTCCAGATCGTGGCGCCCGTCGAGAAGCGGCTCGCCTGCGGTGACGTCGGCCCCGGCGGCCTCGCGGAGCCGAGCGACATCTTGCTCGCCTGCGAGGCCGCGCAGGCCGCCGCCGTTGCCCTCCCCCACACGGGTGTGTAGACACTCCGGAGGGTCGACAACGGGTGGAGCCCGGGTAGACTGCTCGGCCCTCGGCGGCGCCCCCCTCCGCGGGCCGCGCGCACCTTCCACTGGAGACGGAACCTCCCGTCCTCCCTGCCATTTCCCTGAGGTATCGATGGCGATCGGACACGCAGCGCCGCAGGAGCTCGGGCCGCCCTGGGCCGGGCTGGACGGGCTGCTCGCGCGGGTCGGCAATACGCCGCTGGTGCGCCTCCGCAGCGTGACGAAGGGCGCCGTGCCAGACGCCGTCGAGCTCTGGGTCAAGCTCGAGCATTACAACCCCGGCGGCTCCGTGAAGGACCGCGCCGCGCTCTCCATGGTGCTCGAGGCCGAGGCCAGCGGCCGACTGCGGCCCGGGATGGAGATCCTCGACTCGTCCTCCGGCAACACCGGCATCGCCTACGGGCTCATCGCCGCCGTGCGCGGCTACACGCTCACCCTCTGCCTGCCCAGCAACGCCAACGCCGAGCGGAAGGCCACCCTGCGGGCTTACGGCGTGAACATCGTCGAGACCGACCCCCTCGAGGGCTCGGACGGCGCGATCCGCAAGGCCCGCGAGCTCTTCGCCGCCGAGCCCGAGCGCTACGTCTACCTCGACCAGTACGGCAACGACGCCAACTGGCAGGCGCACTTCCGCAGCACAGGCCCCGAGATCTGGCGAGACACCGGCGGCCGCGTCACGCACTTCACGGCCACGCTCGGCACGAGCGGCACCTTCATGGGCACCGCGCGCTACCTCAAATCTCGCGACCCCCGCATCCAGTGTGTCTCGCTCCAGCCCGACTCCCCCTTTCATGGGCTCGAGGGCACGAAGCACATGGAGAGCGCCATCGTGCCGCCGATCTACGACCCCGCCCTCGCCGACCTCGACCTCGGGGTCCCCACCGAGGAGAGCATCGAGCTGGTGCGCCGCCTCGCCCGAGAGGAGGGGATCCTCTGCGGCATCAGCAGCGGCGCCGCCGTCTGGGGCGCGCTCGAGATCGGCCGCCAGCTCGATCAGGGCGTGGTGGTCGCGGTCCTCCCCGATAGCGGCGAGCGCTACCTCTCCGAGGCCCACGTCTTCGGCGTCGGCCACCGCGGGCACCGCTGAGATGTCCTCGCTCATCCCCCGCGAGCGCCACCCCTCCGGCACCCGCCTCAGCCTCCCCGAGGCCGAGCTCTCGCGCCTCCACGATCACGCGGTCGCCGGCTTCCCCTACGAGGTCGTCGGTATCCTCGCCGGGCGTCGCGGTGAAGACCCCGCCGAGGCCAAGGTCACGCGGGTGGTGCCGCTGACCAATGAGCGCGCCGCCGACGCCGCCCGCCGCTACCAGGTGAGCGGGCTCACGGTGATGCGGGCCGAGGAGGCCCTCCAGGCCGAAGGCCTCGACCTGCTCGGCTACTACCACTCGCACCCCGACCACCCCGCCGCGTGGTCCGACAGCGACCGGGATCAGGCCCTGCCGAACTTGAGCTACGTCATCGCCGCCGTCGAGGGCTCCCCCGCGGGCCCCCGGGTGGTGGACACCCTCGCCTGGCGCCTGCGAGAAGACCGCAGCGTGATGGATCACGAGGCCCTCCAGATCGCGCCTGCGCCCCCGGTCGCGGAGCCCGCGGCCCCCCCACACCCTCCTGCTTTGGAGCCCTGACCGTGTCCACCGACGAAACACCCACGAAGAGCGTGCCCGTCAAGATCTCCATCCCCACCGCGCTGCGCTCGTACACGGGCGGGCTGGCCACCGTGGAGCTCGACGCCACCACCGTCGGTGGGGCCCTCGAGCGGCTGACCACCACCCACACCGCCCTCAACAAGCACCTCCGCGACACCACCGGCAAGCTCCGCAGCTTCGTCAACGTCTACCTCAACGACGAAGACATCCGTTTCCTCCCCGAGAAGGAGACGACTGCCCTTCGAGCGGGTGACAGCCTGATCATCGTGCCTTCGATCGCCGGCGGCCGGTCATGAGCGCAGCCACGGCCGAGCTGCCCTCGCTGGACGCCGCCGATTATGCCCGCTACTCCCGGCACCTCATCCTCGATGAGGTGGGCGTCGAGGGCCAGCGACGCCTCAAGGGCGCGAGCGTGCTCTGCGTGGGAACGGGCGGCCTCGGCTCACCGCTCCTGCTCTACCTCGCCGCCGCGGGCGTCGGCCGCATCGGTATCGTTGACTTCGACGTCGTAGACGAGTCGAACCTGCAGCGGCAGGTCATCCACGGCACCAAGAACGTCGGCCGGCCGAAGCTGCACTCGGCCCGCGACCGCATCCTGGACATCAACCCCCGCTGCCAGGTCGACACCTACGAGGTGGCGCTGACCGCGGAGAACGCGCTCCAGATCCTCGCCCCCTACGACATCGTGGTGGACGGGACGGACAACTTCCCCACCCGCTACCTCGTCAACGACGCCTGCGTGCTGCTGTGCAAGCCGAACGTCTACGGCAGCATCTTCAAGTTCGAAGGCCAGGCGAGCGTCTTCAACTACCAAGGCGGCCCGCAGTACCGCGACCTCTACCCCGAGCCGCCGCCCCCCGGCCTCGTGCCCTCCTGCGCCGAGGGTGGCGTGCTCGGCATCCTCCCCGGGGTCATCGGCTGCATCCAGGCCACCGAGACCGTGAAGATCATCCTTGGCAAGGGCACAACCCTCTCCGGGCGCCTGCTGCTCTACGACGCCCTCAACATGACCTTCCGCGAGCTCAAGCTCCGGAAGGACCCGAGCTGCCCGCCGATCACCGGCCTCATCGACTACCAGCAGTTCTGCGGCATCCCCGGGGCGCATGAGGTGCCCGACGCCGCCGCCGAGGGCTTCGCCCGCCAGTCAGTCACCGAGATCAAGGCCCGCCTCGACGCCGGCTGGGCTCCCTTCGTGCTCGACGTGCGACGGGCCACCGAGGCTGACATCGTCCGCCTGGCCTTCGCCGACGCCCTCATCCCCCACGACGAGGTGAGCGGGCAGCTCGACCGCATCCCCCGAGATCGGGACATCCTCGTGCACTGCAAGATGGGCGGTCGCTCGGCCAAGGCCGCCGAGGCGCTGGTCGCCGCAGGCTACACCCGCGTCACCAACATGGAGGGCGGGATCACCGCCTGGGCCACCGAGGTCGATCCCTCGCTGCCGACCTACTGAAGGCCCCCGACTACGAGCCGACCGCCGACAGGACCCTCCGTTTCTGCTCGGCGGCGGCGTCTCGGTGCTGGGGATCAAAGAGCTCGGTCTTCCCGAGGGCGTCGATGGCGCCCGGGCCGTCCCCTGCGAGCAGGGAGACCTGTGCCCGCACCCACCAGGCCTCGCCGGGCATCTTCCCGCCCGCGAGGACCGCGGCGTCGAGCGCCTCGAAGGCCTTCTTGGCGTAGCGGGCATCGCCAGCGCAGACGAAGGCGGCGGCCTCCAGCCAATAGAGGTCGAGGGCCGCCGGCTGCTTCTTGCGGGCGTCCTGAAAGCGGCCCGCCGCGCTGCGGCAGTCCCCAGCGCTGAGGTCGCCGAGCGCGAACTGGGCCTCCGGCGGCAGCTCTGCGAGGCGCGAGATCTCGGGGACCCGACGATCCGCGAGGGCCGAGAGCTGCCCCGCGTCGGCGAGGATCAGCGGGCCCTCCGGGGTCCGGCTCTTCCACATCCACACCGCGAAGGCGCCGAAGAGCAGGAGCGCCGGCGCCATGATCATCCACCCCGAGCGACGGGGGGCGGGCGCCGCGGCGGGGCGGCTCGGGCGAGCAGAGCCCGCGGCGCCCCCCGGGCGACGGCCGGGCCGCGGTGCGGCCCCTTCGCTGGCGGGGGCCTCCCCCTCTTGGATGGCGTCGCGCATCAACGCCTCGAGGTCGATGCCCTCGGAGTCGATCCCGTGGACGTCCGCGCTCACGCTGCTCGGCTCGATCGGCTCGAAGGCCTCCTGCGTGTGGACGATGCGCTCGAGCACCCGCATGTCGGCGGCGCAGGCGGGGCAGACGCTGACGTGCTTGTCGAGGGCCTCGCGCATGCGGGGGGCGATGCTGTCGGGGGCGAGGGCGCCGGTGACCAGCACCGGCGGCGGGAGGTGGGTAATCTCGGCCGAGACGGTTCGGCCCTCCCGCAGCGCCTCGACCGCCTGCCGACAAGCGGCCATCAAGGCGGAGGCCGTGAGCGCCGCCGCGCTCTCCGCCTTGCGGCTCATGACCTCCTTTGCGATGGTCACCGTCAGCTCTCGCCGCTGATCTTCATCGCGGAGGCGGGCCTTCCACTTGGGGCCGGCCTCGGAGATCAGGGCGGAGTGACCGAGCACCCGCTCGGCGACGCTCCGCACCGAGTTTCGCACCGCGGTGGTCGCGTTCGCGTCACCACCTCTCCAACGTTCTACGAGGGCGTCATCCATGCCGAACATTCTACATCGACCGGAGGCTGGCCGGGGGGCGGGGCGAGCGCTGGTGGTTCGCGGGGGAGCGCTCGGGGACTTCATCCTCGTCGAGCCCTCGGTCCGTGCCCTCGGGGAGCGCGGCCTGGCCATCGATCTCGTCGCTGACCCCCGCTACGTGGCGCTCCTCCCTCCGGGGTCCGCAAAAAGCGTCACCGACCCCCGATCCGCAGCGGCCCTCTGGCTCCATGGTGGCGGCGCGCCGCCCCACCCCCTGCCCGACTTCGCCCTCGTCTACACCCCGGGGGTGGCCGAGGGCCTGCGCAACCTCGGCGTCCCCGAGGTGGTGGAGGTCGCGCCGCGCCCGCCGACCGGCGTCTCGGCGCTGCGGCACTTCAACGCGCCCCTGCTCGGCGTCGCGGCCGACCGCCCCCCTCGCCTCTCGGCCGACCCTCGCCTCCGGGCGACGCTGGAGCGGCAGATCCCTGCGGGGGCGGTGGTGCTGGCGCCAGGGGCCGCCGCGCCGGCGAAGCGCTGGTCCGGCCTCGAGGCGGTGGCCCGACACCTGCGCGAGGCGGGCGTGCCGGTGGTCTGGGCCCCCGGCCGCGACGAAGGCCCCTTCTCCGCTCCCGGTGAGCTCGTGCTCGAGGGGCTCGACCTGCCCTCGCTCGTCGCCCTCGCCGCCTCCGCTCGGGCCTGGCTGGGGATGGACACCGGCACGAGCCACCTCGCCCAGGCCGCGGGCTGCCCCACCTGGGCCCTCTTCGGTCCGACGGACCCTGCGGTCTGGTGCCCGGCCGGCGCGACCGTTGTCCCCTTCGACGCTGCCCCCCGCGCCCTGGCCCAGGCCCTGCTGGATGCGACGGCGCCGGCCCCCGGATAGGGGACCGCCCCCGCACCCGAGGCGCCGATGGGCATCTTCTCCGACCTCTCCGAGCTCGGCCACGAGCAGCTCATCTTCTGCCGGAACGATGACGTCGGCCTCCGCGCCATCATCGGCCTCCACAGCACCGCGCTGGGCCCGGCACTGGGTGGCGTTCGACTGTACAACTACGCCAATGAAGCCGACGCCGTCCGCGACGTCCTCCGCCTCTCTCGCGGAATGACCTACAAGGCCGCCGTGGCAGGGCTCGACCTGGGCGGTGGAAAGGCCGTGATCCTGGGCGATCCGTCCATCAAGTCCGAGGCTCTGTTCCGGGCCTTCGGCCGCCACATCGAGTCCCTCGGTGGGCGTTACATCACCGCCGAAGACATGAACACCACCGTGGAGGATATGAATTGGATCCGCCGCGAGACTCGGTGGGTCACCGGCTTCGGGACCGCCCAGGGCGGCTCCGGAGACCCCTCTCCCGTCACGGCCTGGGGCGTGTATCAGGGGATTCGAGCCTGCCTGGAGATCGTCTTCGGTGTCCCGGAGGTGAACGGTCGAACGGTGGCGATTCAAGGGCTGGGCGCCGTCGGCTTCCACTTGGCGCGCACCCTCCACGAGCACGGCGCTAAGCTGCTGTTCAGCGACATCTCCCACCGAAAGCTGAAGCTCGCCCTCGAGACCTTCGGCGGCGCCATCGTGGACGATGAGGACTACTTTGCGACCGAGTGCGACGTGCTCGCGCCCTGCGCGGTCGGCGGCGTCCTGAACCCCAGCTCGATCCCTCGCATTCGGGCGCCGATCGTCGCGGGGGCGGCAAACAATCAGCTCGACGACGAGGCGCGCGACGGCGAGGCCCTCGAAGCCGGAGGGATCGTCTATGCCCCCGACTACGTGATCAACGCGGGCGGCCTGATCAACGTCTACGCCGAGCTCCAGGGCACCCCACACAGCGGCGTGATGTCCGAGGCGGGGAACATCTTCAACACGGTCAAGGCCGTGATCAACAAGGCCCGGGCGCTCCGGGTGACCACCACCCAGGCCTCGAATCAGCTCGCCGAGGAGCGGATCGCCGCCATCGGGAAGGTGCGCCGGATGCGGATCGGCGGCTGAGGTGCCCGCCCGCTGACCTCCAGCCGCCTATCCCGGGGGCTTCGAGCTCCGGAGGGGGCCGCCGCGGGTCCAGGTGAGGCTACCGCCTTCGGCTCGGAGCCGGAGGAGCGCCGGCGGCAGCGCGCGGTTGAGCAGCCTGCGGGCCTCCTCGGCGGCCTGGCTCCGTTCATCCTGGCTCCGCTGATGGGCTCGGAGCGCCGCGAGGCGGGCGGCGGCCTCAAACAAGCCAGCCCGAGGGGCTGCCGCGGGCAGCTCGTCCGTCAACCGCCCCGCGACCCACCCGGTGTCGGGCACCGGTGGTCTCAAGAAGGAGAGGATGAGCACGACGCTCACCCGCCCCGGGCCGACCGCGTCGACCTCCAGCCGCTCCGGGAGGCCGAGGGCCCGGAGGTGCGCCGATCCATCGAGGAAGATCGGCACGTCGAGGGGGTCACCGGTGACCACCACGCGCACCAGCACCCGCTGGCCCCCAGGGTCGGGCGGCCCCTCGGTGATGTGGAGCGAGTCTACCGACGTCCGCGCCCCCTCGGCCGCGAGGGAGAGGAAGGAACGTAAGGCGGTCTCTTCAGAGCGGAGGAGGGCGCGGGTCGGCGCGGCGGCCCGGAGCGCCCGCTCGACGTCCGCCTCGGCGCTCGCGGGCAGGGCGGCCACACGGTCACCCACCGGGGCCGAAACGGAATAAACTGGCGGTAGAAGCTCCAGCCCTACGCCAACCACCGCCAGCAAGACGAGGAGCTGAACCCCGAAGAGCAAGGGCCAGGCGGGCAAAGTAGGGGACGCGGACCGCGGCAGGGCTGCTCCAAGGTGCCGGGAGCATAGCCCTGCGGGGCCTTCCGCTCAATCCCACCTCAAAGCGCCAATTGTGGCGAGAATTACGTGTTCCACGCACGGAGCGACCCGTACGGGCTCCCCTCAACACGGCGGGAGGAGGAGGGTCCCGAGGGCCCAATCGAAGAGAATTACGATCCCAACCGGCAGTACGGAGAATCGCGCGACGAGTGAGGTCAGGATGGCCCGATCTGCTTGATACCACCACGATCCTCGATTAGTGTATCGACGCTGGCCCCGCCCCCCACCCGTCGCCGAGCTCCTCAGGATTTCCCCTTCGGGGAACAACCTGCGGGGCGCTGCGTGGGTGTCTCCGCCCGAACGGCTGCATCGCAGCCTCGGTTGGCTCGTCACGCCCGGTCGAGCCGCCGCCCACATCGCCCCTCCCCCTCCCCTCCTCCTCAGGCCCCCGCCTTGCTCGCCTGCGACCCCCGGACCTACGCTGTCCACACAGAGGTCTACGACGGACCTCTGGAGCTCCTGCTGTTCCTGGTGCGCCGACATGGTGTGGATCTCCGCGATGTCCCCATCGCGCCCATCACCGACGCGTTCCTGGAGCACATCCACCGGATGGAGGCCCTTGACCTGGAAGTCGCGGGCGAATTTCTGGTCATGGCCTCCACCCTTTGTTGGCTGAAGAGTCAAGAGCTGCTGCCTCGCGCGGCGCCGCTGGACCTCGCCGACGAAGACGACCCCGTCGCCGTCCGAGAGGACCTCGCCCGGCGCCTCCTGGAGTACCAACGCTACCGGGAGGCCGCCGAGGCCCTCTCCCAGCGCCCCTGGCTCGGCCGCGACACCTTCGCCGCCGTCCAGGCGCCGATCGGCGGCACCGAGCGCTCCGTGGTCGCGGGCACCAACCCGCTCGGCCTGCTCCAGATCTTCTACGAAGTGCTCCAGCGCCACGCCGCGGACGCGCCGATCCACCAGATCGAGCTCGAACATTACTCCTTGCAGGAGATGGCGGGCTGGATCCTCGGCCGGCTACATGAAGGTCCGCGCGAGCTCACCGACCTCCTCCGCCTCCTCCAGCGCCGCGGCGACCGGATCATCGCCTTCCTCGCCGCGCTCGAGATGGCCCGCCTGGGCATGCTCGACCTCCGGCAGGGTCAGCACCTCGGCCCGATCATCCTCCACGGTCAGGCCACGCCCGAGACCGCAGACCTCGGCCGCCTCTCCGGAGGGAGCGCCGGATGACGGGGCCTATCGACACCGACGAGCCGGAGGAGCTCGATCCGGGGCCGGACAACGTCATCCACCTCCCTGGCTTCGGTCGACCGCCCCAGCGACCGGATGAGCCCCCCCAAGAGGAGGAAGACCCGGTCGTCGATGCCTGGTCGGTCACGCCGCCGATCCGCTCCCTGTCCACCGAGGAGGTGGTGGTCATCCCACCCCCCGCGCCGCACCTCGTCGAGGGTGCGGTGGAGGCCCTGCTGCTGGCCGCGGACGGCCCGCTGAGCGAGTCACAGATCGACGGCTGGCTCTCCAACCCCGGGCTGGCCCTGGTCCGCACGTCGCTCGACAACATCCGTGACCGACTGCGCCGCAACAATGCCGGTTATCGGCTCATGCAGGTAGCCAAGGGCTGGCAGTTCCGCACGGAAACCCGCTTCGCTCCCTGGGTGGCGGCGATGCGCGGGGGTCGGCCCCTGAAGCTGTCCCGCGCCGCGCTCGAGACCCTGGCCGTCTGCGCCTATCGGCAGCCCGTCACCCGCGGTGAGATCGAGCTGCTCCGCGGCGTGGACTCCGGCGGCGTGCTGCGAAACCTCTGTGAGCGGGGGCTCGTCACGCCGATCGGTCGAAAGGATGAGCCCGGCAGGCCGCTGATCTACGGCACCTCTCCCGACTTCCTCTCCCTGTTCGGCCTCCGGGACCTGAGCGATCTGCCCACGCTCCGCGACCTGCGCGAGCTCCAGCGGGACGATCCGCGAGAGCACCCCGGCAGCGAGGACGGCGACGACGGCCTCTAACGCGGGGTCTTGAGCCTCGAGATTGACAGGGGCGAGGGCTCCCCATATACCGCCGGCCCCTCCGCCTGCCGCCCGACCCGGGCCCGACGGCCCCGACTGGAACGTGCATGTCCCGAGAGTCCCTCCCTCCAAAGCCCCTCCCCCGCGCGCCGTCCCCTCGCCCCACTCCGGCCGCCGACGAGGCGGAGCCGTCCGGCGAACGCCTGGCCAAGGTCCTGGCCCGCGCCGGGGTCGCCAGCCGCCGCGAGGCCGAGAAGGCCATCGAGGACGGACGCGCCGAGGTCAATGGGGTCCGGGTCTACCACCCCGGCCACCCCGTCGACGTCACGCGCGATGAGCTGCGATTCGACGGTCGGCCGCTCCCGAAGGCCCCGCCCCTCGTCTATTATGTGATGTTCAAGCCCAAGGGCACCATCACCGGCCGGTCGGACCCTGAGGGTCGCCCGAGCGTGCTCGACCTCGTCGAGCATCTCGCCGAGCGCGTGGAGCCGGTCGGACGCCTCGACATGGACACCGAGGGCGCGCTGCTGCTCACCAATGACGGCGACCTGGCCCACGCGCTCACCCACCCGAGCAAGGGCGTGCCCAAGCGATACCTCGTCAAGGTCTGGAAGCAGCCCTCCGAGGAGAAGCTGCAGCGCCTCGCCAAGGGCGTCCAGCTCGACGACGGCCGCACCGCGCCCTGCAAGGTCCGCGTGGTCTCCACCACCGAGGCTGGGAATTGCTGGGTGGAGGTCACCGTCACCGAGGGCCGCAACCGCCTGGTGCGACGGATGTTCGAGGCCGTCGGGCACCCGGTCGCCAAGCTGCGCCGGGAGAGCTTCGCGACCATCACCATCCGTGGGATGGAGCGAGGCGATCTCCGCGCCCTCTCTGGCGAGGAGCTGCGCCGCGTACGAGACATCGCCGAGGGTGTGCCAGCCGAGCAGGCGGGTCACAAGGTCCGATACAAGGAGGGCTTCGCCCGCCCCAAGCCGCCGGCCAACAAGCCGCTCAGCAAGAAGCGGGCGACAGGGAAGCTCAAGCCCGGCGGTGGCGCGCGCCGCAAGCCCACACCCCGGTAGAGGGGCCCAGCCACCGATAGAGGCAGGGCCGCGGAGGGGGCGACAGGATTAGCCCGCCGCCCGCGGCCCACTCCCGAAGCTCACTCCTGAAGGCCGAGGACCAGCCAGACCTTGTCGCCCTGCGTGGTGGCCGTGGCGGTGGCCTTCGCCGAGCCCTTCGAGCCTTGGACGGTGGCGGTGGTGGCGTCTGCGTAGTCGACGCCGATCGTATAGCCGTCCTCCACGAACTGGCCCTTGTAGAAGTTGACGATGTCTGTCGGGGCCGCACCCGGCACCTCGAAATTGGCCGAGCTCACGGAGCCGACCTTGGCCCCCGCCTGGAACTGAGCGCCCGGGTAGACCTCGAAGCCCGCCAGCGCGGCCGGCACGTCGCCGCCGGCCGAGGGCATCGGGACGCCGAGCCCCTCCAGCATATCGCCGCAGCAGCAGGCCCCAGCGGCGAGCATCAATCCGAGGACCACGGGAAACACCTTCATCGGGGACTCCTGTCTGACTTCTTCGCCTCGTCCGAGGGCGCGGAGGGCTCCAGGTAACCGAGCGCCTTCATGCCTGCTTCTGCCGCCGCTTCGCCCGGCGGCCGCACCGGCGGCAGCGCCTCGAGGGTGGGGAGCCAGTCCGGATCGGGCTTGCCTACGGCGAAGGTGCCCCGCCCCGGCCGCTTGATCCACCGCCCGCGCGCGCCGAAGATCGTCCGATCCCGGCCGATCAGCCCGGCGGGGGCGCAGCCTGGGGCGCAGTCGGCCTCGCACATGCCGCTCTCGCCGAGGCTGTAGGGGCGGCCCACCAGGGGCTCCCCCCGAAGGAGGGCCGGCACATCCTCCAGGCCCACCCGCTCATCCCGGGCGCCGGCGTGGCCCTCGAGCTCGGGCGACCAGCGCAAGAGGGGCACGTGCAGCACCCCCTCTCCGATCGAGCGCTCGTGCTGCCTCCCGCAGGTCTCCTCGGTCAAGACCTCCCCGTGGTCGGCAGCGACGACGACCCGCGCGCCGCGCTCGACGAGGCGCTCGAGGAGCGGCTCCAGGAGCCGATCAGCACGCAGCACCTCCTCGGCGTATCGCTGGGCGTCGGTCTCTCCCTCGCCGACATAGGGCCCATGGGGTTCGTAGACGTGTACCCACAGCAGGGCCGGGCGGTCGGTAGGGAGCCAATCGAGGGCCCGCTGGACGGCGATCTCTCCGTCCCGCTCGCCGCTCTCGGGGCCGTCGAAGCGCTCCCAACCTCGATCGAGGCCCCCCGCAGGGCCAGCCGGCCAGGCGCTCACGAAGGCGCCGCTCGCATAGCCGGGGAACATCTCCGGGAGCGTGGGGAGGCCCTCCTTCAGCGAATAGCCGTGGTGATTGTTCGCCTCCATCCCATGCTGCCAAGGGGGTAGCCCGGTGAGCATCGTGGCGTGGGCCGCAGACGTGAGGCCGATTGGGCTCCAGGCGTTGGTGTATCGCTCGCCGCGCTCGGCGAGGGCCCACAGCGCCGGGCTCCGCTCCGCGGACCAGTGATCGAAGCGCCAGGTGTCGACCGTGATCAGGGCGACCACCGGCGGCAGGGGCGCGCGCGAGCAGGCCGAGGCGAAAGACAGGCCAAACGCGCACAGCGCCACCGTGACGAGCGCGGCGCCGAGGCCGGGGACGCCCGGTGGCCGTACGCCAGAGGGCCGCGCGCTCATCGCCGCGCGGCCGCCGTCGGGCGTAGGCGCGCTGTCAAATCCTCCACCACAGGGAGGCGCTCGGATAGGGATAAACCGGCCAGTCGGGCACCTTGTCACTCAGCTCAGTATAGACCGAGAGGTCCTGACGATAGTACAGCCCCAGCCCGAGGCCCAGCCGAAAGGCCTCCCAGCCGCGGTTCCATTGGAAGGACGCCGCCGCCGAGCCCTCCCCCTTGGAGAGGCCGAGGGCGTCGGCGACCCCGATGAACTGAAAGACCTGCTGGTCGTTCAGGGCGAGGTCATAGCCGACGGTGATCGGCGTCTCGATCTGCACGATCGTCTGCTTGACCTGGATGTTGCCGGTCTCGTCGGTGAGCTTGAAGACGTACTTCCCGTAGGAGGCGCCGACCCCGACGTTGACCCGATCGCCCGTAGGGCCACCGTAGGACCAGACGAGGCCCCCGCCGCCGCCCGGCGACTTGAACTTCCAGTCGGCGCTGCCATCGACCTCGACCGCGAGGGCCATCTCCTTGGACTGGAGCACCCCGACCTTGAGGCCGAGGTTCGGGCCGGGGATGAAGCCGAGGATCGAGCTTCGGAGCTCGACCTTGTCGGTGATGCCCCACTGGCTGTCCCAGATGCCGGGGTGGAGGGTGAGCTCACCCGCCCTCATCTGGTAGGCGTTCGTATAAAAGCCCTTGTTCAGCTCCCCGGCGTGGAGCGGCAGCGCGGCCCCCGCCTCGCCCTCCTCTTCGTCCTCCGACTCGTTGGGCGCAGCGGCGGCCCCGCCTGCGGGCTCGCTCGGCGCCGGGCTCGCTCCGCCGGTGCTCGACGGGTCTTCCGCCGCGGGGTCAGCGGCGTGAGCAGCGCAGAGGAGCAGGGTCAGCGAGAGCATGGGGGTCTCCGATCCGTAGCCCCTCGGCTTAGCATGCCACCCACCCCCTTTCCAACCCCTCGCGATAGGCGAAGGGGCATGTTGTGGCTCTTCCTGCTCCCCGCCATGGCCGCGCCGCGAAGCCTCGACCGGCCGTGGCTCGATCCCGACACGGCCGGGGCGCTCCTCGCCGCGACTGAAGGGGGGCTCGAGGCCTGGGCGGCGACCCACGCGGGCTCGGTCATCGGCGGGCGGGTGGTGGTGGTGCTCGAGGTCCGGGCGGGCGCCTCGATCGAGGCCCTCCTCCTCGCGCACAAGCTGCCGGTGTATCGCGTCGCCCACCTCTCGGACCCCGAGGGGGCTCAGCTCGAGCTCCGCCTCTGGCCCGACGAGCTCCGAACCCTCGCCGGCCTGCTCTCTCCCCCCGCCGTCGCCGGCCTGGATCCCGCCGACCTCGACACCTCCGACCTCCTCCGCGCCCGCCCGCCCTTTCGCGTCAGCCCCAAACAGGGCAACGCCGCCGGCTGGAGCGGGGCGGTGGTGAGCGAGGGACTCCCGCTGATCTTCGACCAGGAGAGCTGGATAGACGCCCGCATTCGCGGCCAGGGATTGGAGGTGGCCGTCCTCGATGTCGGCTTCGCGGGCGCGGGCGCGCTCGAGGGCGCAGAGCTCCCCTACGGTCTCGACATCGACGATGAGGACAAGAGCACCGGACATGGGACCGCGGTGGCGGAGATCATCCACGACGTCGCACCGGAGGCGCAGCTCCGCCTCCGGGCCTTCGCCACCGACACCGAGCTCCTCGCCGCGATCGAAGACCTCGAGCGTGATCCCCCCGACGTGGTCAACGCCTCCATCGGCTTCGACAACATCTGGCCCGCCGACGGCCAGAGCCCGGTCTCACGCGCCGTCGACCGCCTCGCCCAGCAGACCGGCGTGGTCTGGGTGGGGGCCGCCGGTAACGAGGAGGGGCGGTACCGCAGCGGGATCCTCTCGGATGTCGATGAAGACGGGCTCGTCGAGCTTGGGGGTGTCGAGGAGATCGAGGTCCCAAACGAGGGCCTCGTCACCGCCAGCCTCCGCTGGGAGGACAGCTCGCCTCCCCACCTCGACCTCGACCTCGAGGCCCTCGACGAGGACGGCGCCCGCTGCCTGCTCTCCCAGGCGCCCCAGGATGGCCGGCCCGGCGGCCTCGCGTATGAGGCCGTCTCCGGGGGGCCCTGCGGGGATGGACGAGCCATCGTACGAATTCGCGCCGCTGTGGCCGACGGGGCCGCCCTCACCGGCGTCGTGGCGCACCTCTACGTCCCCGACGGTCTCTCCGCTGAGCTCGCCACCGTTGGCGGCACGCTTTCCCTCCCCGGTGACGCGGCGGAGGTCGTCACGATCGGCGCTTGCGACTACGGCGGGAGGGCGGCCCGCCCCTACTCCTCCACCGGCCTCACCGACGACGGACGCTTGAAGCCAGACTTCTGCGCCCCCGACGGCGTCAGCACCGCCACCTTCGGCCCCGGCGCCTTCTACGGCACCTCGGCCGCCACCCCCCACGCGGCGGGCCTCGTCGCCCTCATCCTCGACGGCGAAGGCGGAGAGGCCGATCCTGCGCTGATCCGCGCCACCCTCGCCGACCGCGCGGACGATCTCGACGCCCCAGGGCCGGACGCCCGCACGGGCCGCGGCGCCCTCCACGCCGGCGAGGCCCCCCGGCGCTGCGGCTGCGCCTCGCCGGCCGAGGCCGACCGGCCCCCCATCGCCCCCTTGGTGCTCCTCGTGCTCGGCGCGGTCGCGACCCGTCGGCGCGACGGCGAGGCCGGCACGCGCGGGTAGGATCAGGGAGTAGAGGGGCTACCGCGCCGCGGTCCGGCGCCCACCTCCCCCGCCGTGAGCCCCACAGCCTGCACTTTGTCACCGAGGACATCATGCTCCAGAGACCGCCAAGCGCCTTGTCTTCCCCGGCAGGTACCGAAATAAACATGTTGAAAGCACCTCTATTTTCAGACTCCCTCCTCGCTGACCTCGGGAGGATGCCCGGCGCGGGGTACAGCTTCTTGAAGCAGCTCACGAGCGCCGCGGCGGCGCCCCTCCGCGAGCTGATCGAGCGGGCCGTGGCGGTCGGCGGCCCCACCGTGAACGAGCGGCTGACCGAGCTCCTCACGTCGCTGGACAACAAGCATTTCTTTCAGGGCTTCGGTGAGGCTGTCACCGCGCACACCCTCTCCCAGCGAGGCTGGAAGGTGGGGTCGCTCCGTTGGCCCGGCCCCTCTTTGGTCTCGCAGCACGCGGACGCCGGGGAGGTGGACGTCATCGTCCTCACCTTCATCCGGCAGGCGCGGCCGATCCCCGACGAGGAGGTGATCGACCGCCTCCGCCGGGCGCTCAACCGGGTGAGCTCGCGCTCGCGGATCGCCGTCCTCGTCCGCCGATGGCTGCCGCACGACTTCGACCCCGAGCCCGTGCGCCGCGCCATCGAGATGTGGCTCCGTGAGGTCGACCGCGGCGGCTGGGACGGCCGATACGCCGCGTATGACGACGAGAACATCTCTCTCGAATTCGCCCTCACCGGCGGGGTCGCCACCGAAGGAAAGGGGGTGGTGGCCTTCACCCTCGGCCCGTTTGACGCCCAGCGCACCCTCGAGGCCCTCGAGCGCCGGATCGTCTTCGAGCTGGACAATCATCGGATGCGGCACGGCCCGGACCGCCATGTCCTCCTCTCCTGTGTGACCGATCAGCCCTGGCGCGTGTCGCGGGGCTACCTCCGCGAGATGCTCTACGGCAAGCCGGTCCGACAGAGCACCTCCTCGGATCGGCCGGGCATCGAGGTCACCTACGGTCCCGAGTACTCCTCGAGCCTCTTCCGTGACCCGCTCTACCGCAACGTCACGGGCCTCCTGATGATCGACCGCCCCCCCGCCGAGCCGACCACCCTCCGACCGGTCGCCTGGGTAAACCCCTGGGTGAGGCGCCCGCTGCAGCGCCACCTCTTCATGGGCTCGACGATGGCGATGGAGCGGTGGGAGCGCGATGAGCCGGTGATGCGCTGGGAGCGCGGCTGAGCGGGGCCCCTCGGCGCTAATTCTCAGCGCTACTTCACCGACAAGGCCGACACCCAGCCGCGGGCGCCATCGGCGGTGGAGACCTGCAGGGCGCCCCCCTCTTCGGCGACGACGTAGAGCCGCGTGCCCTTCTCGACCTCGGCGACGACGTCCCCGCCGCCGAGCTCCGCGGTGAGGTTGACGTCCTTCTTGGCGGTGACCGGCCGACCCTCCGGGACCTCCGGGCAGGCGGAATAGTCCGCGGCGCCGATCTTCCACTTCAGCCCATAGGCCGCCTCGAGCCGCGCGATCTCCTGCTGGCGCTCCACCACCCGGTCCCGGGCCTTCGTCGCACCCTTGTGATGCCCGACCTCGATCGCCCGCTCGTAATGGACCCTCGCCTCGTCGAACCAGCCGAGCCCCTCGTGGAGGCCACCGAGGATGTAGAGCGCGTCGGTGTCGTCGGGGGTGTAGTGCAGCATGTTGCGCACGCCGCAGAGGGCCGGAAAGACCTCCCCCTTCCGCGCCTGCTTGAGGGACTCGGACAGAGCCTTGTTCCGGTCGAGGTCAATCCGCACCTGATCCCAGGCGGGGGCGAACTGCCCCACGAGCTCCCGACCCGCCCCGGCCACCGCGGCCTTAGCGAGGATCTCGGCGCTCGCCACCTTCCCGATGTCGGGGCCGCAGCGCTCATCGGCGTTGCTGTGCTCGACCGTCTCTTCGGCGAGGTTGTCGCCGCCCTTGGCGCGGAGGGTCCAATGGACCGACGCGGTGACCGAGCGGCGCTTGCAGGGGATCTCGATGTAGACGGTCTGGCCCTTGTCGTCCTTGATCGTGTTCCCCTTGCTGTCCTTGGCCTCCTCCTTCTTCTTGGTGTCCGAGAGGCTGTCCTTCACGGTGACCGATCCCGAGAGGACGGCGTCCGCGGCCCCCTCCACGACCTTGAAGACGTCGATGCGGAGGCCATCGTCGAGGGTGAGGACGGGGTCCTTGATCTCGTCGGCCGCCCGGTTCACCGCCCCCTCCGTCAGGCCGGAGACAAACTTGCCGCCGAGGCCGCCCACCTTGCTGGCGACCATCGATCCCGCCATCTGGCCAGCGGCGCCGACCATCGCATCGGCGGCCTGGGCCCGCGCCGCCCGCCCGACGACCCGCTCGGGGTCCTTCAAGGCGGCGACCGCCTCCCGGCTGATCTCGGCCCCGCCAGTACCCTTGAAGGGCTCCACCTTGATCGAGCGCACGCCCTCGATCACCGTGGGCGGGAGGACCACGCCGCGCAGCATCAGGCCGGGACCGAGCGCCCCCCCGAAGGCCGCCCCCGAGCCGAGGCAGAGGACACCGACCCAGGAGAGGTACCGCGTTCGCATCTGGAGCTCCACGCCTGAAGGAGGCCGCGAACCCCTAACTTGGGAGCGCGCTTCAGAGCACGCTTCAGAGCACGCTTCAGAGCACGCTTCAGAGCACGCTTCAGAGCACCATGCGTACGCCGCTCACGGCGTGGAGCGCGGTGTAGAGGCTGCGGATCTCGTCGGCGGAGGCGACCGTGACGCCCACTCGTACCGCCACGTAATTCCCCTTACCGGAGGGCTTGACCTCGATGGCCTCGACCTCACGGTGCACGTCGGCCAAGACCGCCGCCGCACAGCGCTCGGGGAGGTCTTCGCTCGCGTGAGCCAGCACGCGGAACACGAACACCGATGGGAACTCGACCAGGTCTTCGAAGCGGGCTCTCGGGTCATCCATCGGCGCCTCCTATCACCATCGGGGCGACCGCGGCGATCGACAGGATAGGATGTGGCCATGCCCGAGACCCCGTCCGAGACCCCCTGGCGCCACCTCTTCGACCTCGTCCTGAAGAACGCGACGGACCGTGTCGACGAGGATCTGCTCCCCACCCTCTACGCCGCCGCCTCCGTCCGCACGGCCGACGTTCGGGCCGAGCTCACCGAGCAGGGAGTCCTCTGGAGCGATCCCGTCACCGGCCGCCACCCCACCCCGGCCGAGCTCGACGCCGCCGCCCAGACCCTCATTGAGCGTGCGGCGCGGGCCGCCACGGTGAGGGGGGCGGTGGCCGGGGCGGCGGGGCTCGCCGCCGTGCCCCCCGAGCTCGTGGCCGCCGTCGTGCAGACCCTGCGCCTCAGCCAGCGCCTCGCGGTGCTCTACGGTCACGACCCCGAGGGCGACGCCGGCCGGCTGCTCCTCACCCGGGCCCTGGCGCTCGCCTTCGACGTCGAGCTCCCCGAGCAGCGGCAGGCGGCGGTCCGGGTCCGCGACCTCCCCGCGGTCCTCGATCGACACCTGCCGGTCCGCTTCGACGGTGAGCCCTCCTTCGGTCGCACGCTGACGATGCGCGCCCTCGTCACCGTCGCCTCGCGGATGATCCGCGTCCTGCCCGGCGTCGGCGCCGGCGTGGGCGCGCTCGGCGCCCGGAGAAACCTCCGTCGCCGCGGCGCCCGCATGGTGGAGGTCTTCCGGCGCGCCTCCGAGGGCCTGCTCAGCATTGAAGGACCGGTGGAGGAGGCGGTCGAAGTCTGAACGCGGCGACGGCGTGCGAGGCCCCCGAGACCGC
This sequence comes from Myxococcota bacterium, assembly GCA_044344255.1. Taxonomy (GTDB): domain Bacteria; phylum Myxococcota_A; class UBA796; order UBA796; family UBA2385; genus JBIJDH01. The sequence goes on along the minus strand of JBIJDH010000002.1, from coordinate 358,309 downwards.
GGTAGACAGGCCCGGATCAACCGGCCCTCGCGGGCCACCACCCCAGGGGATCCCACCCTGGCGGCCCCTGGGGATGGAATGCCTGAGGTTGGAATGTCCGTCGTCGAACGTGTAAAGACCCTGGTCACCTGGCCCCCGCCGCAGCCGGGCGAAGAGGCCCCCCGCCTGAGCCTCACCGCCGACGAAGGCACCTGGATCCGCCTGCCCGACTTCAAGGGCCACATCAACGTCGTCCTGGTCTTCTTCAAGTCGCTCACCGACGACGCGGTGGACGCCTGGCTCAAGGACTTCCAGAAACAACGCCAGCGCTTCGAAGACCTCGAGACCGCCCTCTTCGGCGTCTCCACGGCCCGCACCGACAAGCTGCGTGAGTTCCGTAGCTCCCTCGGCCTCGAGTTCTACCTCCTCTACGATCCGCTCGGCGTCGAGGCCCGTGGCTTTCGCGCCGCGAGCCGCTGGCGGCCGAGCATCAAGAATCAGGTCGTGATCGTCGGCAAGGACGGCAGGGTGGCCTGGTCGGAGCGGGGTTTGCCGAGCGCGCGCACGGTGCTCGAGCAGGTCGCCCGCCTGCAGGGCGTCTCCCTCGATCCCGAGGTCAACGCCACGACACCCGCCGATGAACAAGGCTTCTCCGCGGTCCGCAACCCCGGACAGAAGGCCGACATCGTCAAGAACATCGAGTCCGTCCAGGCCGCGACGCTGCTCCGCGAGACAGACTCCCCCTACATCCTGCTCGACGTCCGCACGCTCTCCGAGTTCGAGGCCGACCACGCCCCGGGCGCCGTGCACATCCCGGTCGATGAGCTGCCGCATCGGTACCAAGAGCTCGGGCAGACGACGCACATCATCTGCATCTGTCAGGCCGGCGGGCGCTCGGCGCTGGCCAGCGAGTTCCTGACGAGCATCGGCGGCTCGCACATCCACAACGTCATCGGCGGGATGAGCGGCTGGTCGGGCGAGCGCGTCACCGGCGGCCTCCGGAGCTGAGCTCCCCGACCGTGGATGCCTGCCCGGCTCGGCCTCGAACATTTTCCGAGCCGATCCGGCCAGCGGCCGCGCTGGGGGAGACAGCGAGGAGACAGCGAGGGGCCAGAGGGCGGGGCAGGTGGGCGATCCGACGCCCACAGAGTAGTAGTGCGTCGGTATGTTGACATGACAAGAGCGGGGCCCGCGACCGGGCCCGAGGGCTGGAGCGTCCATGCACGGAGTGATCGAGGTCTTCCTGGCGACCATCGGCCAGGTCGAGCCCAAGGAGAGCGGCAGCATGTTGAGCCTCATCCTCGAGGCCGACATCATCGTGCAGTTCGTGCTGCTCGTGCTGGTGCTGATGTCCGTGGGGTGCTGGGTCATCATCCTCAACAAGATCACGGTGCTCCGGAAGGCCGATCAGCGCTCGCAGCTCTTCCTCGACGCCTTCTGGAAGAGCAAGCGCCTCGACCAGGTCTATGACCAGATCGAGCGCTACCAGGGCAGCCCTGTCGCCCAGGTCTTCAAGGTCGGCTACCACGAGCTCACCCACCTCACGAGCCAGACGAACGACGGCGGCGTGGGCGGCATCGCGCTCACCAACGAGGACAACCTCGAGCGTGCCCTGCGCCGCGCCCGCATCACCGAGCGCACCGAGCTCGAGCGCATGATGTCCTTCCTGGCCACCACGGGCTCTACCGGCCCCTTCATCGGCCTCTTCGGCACGGTCTGGGGCATCCTCCGGGCCTTCCAGAAGATCGACGTCACCGGGCAGGCCACGATCCAGACGGTGGGCGGGGACATCAGCCACGCCCTCATCGCCACGGCGGTCGGCCTCGCGGCGGCCATCCCGGCGGTCATGGCCTTCAACTATTTCAATCGGCAGATCCGCGTCATCACCAACGAGATGGACACCTTCTCCGACGACTTCCTCAACATCATCAAGCGGCACTTCGTGAACCGATAGACGGGGTGTGCCATGGGAATGAGCAGCGGAGAAGGTGACGAGAGCGGCATGATGGCCGAGATCAACGTCACGCCCTTCGTGGACGTGATGCTGGTCTTGCTCATCATCTTCATGGTCACCACGCCCATGATGACGATGGGCATGAACGTGAACCTCCCGCGCACCGACGCCCCCACGATGGACGTCCCCGACGAGCTCGTGGTGTTGAGCATCACGGAGGATGGGCGGTACTACATCAACGAGAACGAGCTCCAGTTCGCCGAGCTCGAGCCCCGCCTGCGCGTGATGAAGGAGAACAAGCCCGACCAGCAGATCTTCCTCAAGGCCGACGGCGCCGTCGCCTACGAGAAGGTGGCGCGGCTGATGGCCCTCTGTACGAAGGTGGGCATCCAGAAGATGGGGATGGTGACAGAGCCCGGGGCCGCGGACTGACCATGAACGGCCCCTCCGCCCTCGGCAGCGCTCGGCGCGCGCCCTCCTGGGAGATCGTCGTCTCCCTGGCGGCCCACGTCGGCTTGGCCGTGGTGCTGATCGCAGGGGAGCTCCTCTTCGGACACGATCCAAAGCCGCTGATCGATCCCGATCAGGTGATGCAGATCTCGGCGGTGGCGCTGCCGAAGCCCACCTCCAACCTGCCCGACAAGGTGATGCACACCCCGGAGCCCGTCGAGCCCGACCCTGTCCCCGCCGCCCCCGAGGCAGAGCCCAGCCCCGAGCCGCCCGCGCCGCCCCCGGAGCCCGCCGAGATGGCGCTCCCCGACCCGAAGAAGGACAAGAAGGTCGAGAAGGTGGAGAAGGTCGACAAGGCCGCCGAGAAGAAGCGCGAGGACGACAAGAAGAAGGCCCTCGACGCCGCCCGCAAACAGGCCCTGCTCACCGGCCTGCGCGACATGGGCACCCCCGAAGGCGACCGCAACAGCCCCCGCACCGACCCCAACGGCGTTGACCCGAAAGACGCCATCCTCGACTTCGCCGGCGTCGGCCCCACCGATCCCGAGCTCGCCCGGTACTACGCCGCATGCAAGGCCGCCTTGTTGCCCAATTGGACGCCGCTGCCGAGCACGGTGAGCGCGCACCCCAACTACAAGGTGGTCGTGATGGTGGAGGTGGAGGCCGACGGCACGCTCGGGCAGCCCAAGGTGTTGAAGGGGACGGGGGACGCCACCTTTGACCGCTCCGCCGCCCTGGCGATCAGCAAGACCGGGCGCTTCCCGCCTCCGCCCGCGAAGTACAGGGCTGCCGCCCAGAACGGCGTCCAGATCGAATTCGTCGCCAAGGACAAGCTGTGAACGCCACACGCACCTCCCGCACCCCCTCCGCCCGCCGGTTCATCGCGCAGCGCGCCCTGGGCTCCGTCACCGCGGCCCTGGTCGCCGCCTTGCTGCTCTCGCCCCGCGGCCTCGCGCAGGACGCGCCCCCCGAGCCTCGGCTTGGCTTCACCGTGGCGCCCTCGCCCGGGGCGACCAAGATGACGATCGGCCTGCCCAAGCCCACCGGCGGGAGCGCAGAGGCCAAGGAGTTCTACGAGGTCCTCACGCGCGACCTCAACCTCTCCGGTTGGTTCAACATCGTCGATCCCGCCGGCTACGTCGAGCCTGCGGGCACCGGCATCCAGCTCGGGCAGTTTCGCTTCGAGGACTGGGACGTCATCGGCACCACCGTGCTGGCCAAGACGAGCCTCTCGATGAGCGGCGGCAAGCTGCGGGCCGAGGCCTGGGTCTACGCGGTGCCGGGCCGCGAGAAGCTTGACGCCAAGGCCTTCACCGCCGATGTGACCAAGGTGCGCACCCTCGCCCACAAGGTCGCCAACGAGATCATCCTCGCGGTCACCGGCAAGCAGGGGCCCTTCAACACCCGCTTCGCGGTCGTCGGTAAGTTCGGCAAGAACGGCAACAAGGAGATCTACACGGTCGACTTCGACGGCCACGGCCTGAGCCCGGTCACGAAGAACGGCTCGATCAACCTCCAGCCCTCTTGGGATCCGGGCGCCGGTCGTATCGCGTTTACCTCCTACCTCTCTGGCAACCCTGACCTCTACGTCGCCGACCTCGGCAAGGGGCGCATCACTCGCCTATCGTCGCGCTCCGGCATCAACACCGGGGCCACCTGGGCGCCGGGCGGCGGCCGCATCGCGCTCACGCTCTCCCCGGGCGGAGATCCTGACATCTACGCGATCGACGCCAACTCCGGCGCCGAGCTCGCCCGCCTCACCAAGGCGAGCGGCATCGACGTCTCCCCGTCGTACTCGCCCGATGGCTCGAAGATCGCCTTCGTGAGTGACCGTTCGGGGGGGGCCCACATCTACGTCGCCAACGCCGACGGCTCCGATCCCCGGCGGGTCACCTTCCAAGGCAGCCAGAACACCGATCCGAGCTGGTCGCCCGACGGCCGCTCCCTGGTCTTCGTGAGCCGAGAGGGCAACTTTGACATCTTCACCGTCCGCCTCGACGGCAGCGGCCTCACCCGCATCACCCAGGGGCAGGGCGACAACGAAGACCCCTCCTTCAGCCCCGACGGCTACTACATCGCCTTCTCCTCCACCCGCGCAGGCGGCGGCCACATCTGGCTGAGCACGGCGGACGGCGCGCATCAGGTGCAGCTCACCCAAGGCGGGGGCGGTTACTCGAACCCCGCCTGGTCCCCCTCCTTGCCCTGGTAGCTCATTGCCCTGGTGCCCTGCCCTGGTAGCCCTGCCCTGGTATCCCCGGACGTCACCGTGAACCGCGCCTCCATCGACATCGGCAGCAACAGCCTCCTCCTCCTCATCATCGACGAGGAGGGGAGGGTCCTGCACGACGAGGTCCGCGTGGTGGGCCTCGGCAAGGGCCTCGGCGACCGCGGGCTCTTCCGCCCCGACCGCATGGCTGACGCCCAGGCCGTGCTCGCCGACTTCGCCGCCACGGCCACCCGCTACGGCGTCCACCCCACCGCGGTGCACGCCGTCGCCACCAGCGCCGCCCGCCGCGCCCTCAACGCCGGCACCTTCTTCGAGCGGGTGCGCGAGCAGACCGGCCTCGGCGTGCGGGTGGTCGAGGGGGTCGAAGAGGCCCAGCTCACCTGGCTCGGCGCCCTCGGCGGCCTGCAGCTCGCGGAGGGGCCCGTGGCGGTCATCGATCTCGGCGGCGGCAGCACCGAGGTGGTGCTCGGAGAGGGAGATCACATCGGCATGCGGAGCTCGCTCGAGCTCGGCACCGTGCGCCTCACCGAGCGCTTCTTCGGCACGACGATCGACCGCTACCGGCCGGAGAAGCTGGCCCAGCTCCGGCAGCTCGTCTCGGACCAGGTGGCGACCTTGCAGTGGCCCGTGTTGCCGCGCTCCCTCGTCGCGGTCGCCGGCACGGCCACCAGCCTCGCCGCGATGGAGCTGCGGCTGACCACCTATGACCGCGCCAAGGTGCACGGCTTCCGGCTGACCCGCGCCGCCCTGCGCCGCCACATCGACGCCCTGCTCGGCGCCGGCCCCGAGGAGCGCCGCCAGATGTCGGCCGTGAGCCCAGAGCGGGCCGATTTCTTGCTCGCCGGCGCCTGCGTGATCGAGGCCATCGTCACCGCCGTCCACAAGGACAGCGTGCGGGTGAGCGACGGGGGCGTGCGCCACGGCCTGCTCACCGAGGCCGCCCTCAACGCGGTGCGGTAGGCGCGCCGCGCCGCGATCCCCGACGGGCATCGATCAGGGGGCGGCGACCGTGGTCTCGAGGCCGCCCGCGCTCACCGTCCAGGGCTGTTGGGCGAGCTCGTTGATCGCCCACTGCAAGGTCCAGTCACAGACGGAGTCACAGCCGGTGTCGCTGACGCTCTGCTCATAGGTGACCGCGATGGTGCCCGCGTCGGTGGAGATGGAGGCCTCCGCGCTCCAGGTGCCGCAGGCGAGGGCCTCGACGCCCACCTGCTCGCAGCGTAAGGCCGCGCCGTCCCAAGCGCAGGCGAGCGCCGGCTCGGTCGCCTCCCCGCAGACGGCGTCGACGTCGACGTCGAGGTCCATGACGGATTCGCCGACCGCGCCGGAGTCCCCAGCGCTGTCACCTCCCCCTTCGTCTGCGCCTCCATCGGCCCCATCCCCCGGACCGCCCCCGTCGTCGCCCAGCTCCACGTTGGTGCTCTCGGGGTAGGGCGCGTCGGTGTCGAGCCGGCCCATGCCGACGCAGCCGACGCCCTCAAGGGTGAGCGCCCCGAAGAGCAGCCCCTCGAGCAGACGCCGCCCGGGCCCGTCGAGGGTGAGTCCTGATCGATACACGCGCGCTCCCTGTCCGTGGGTGCCCCATCTATGGTGCCGCGCGTCGCCGAGCTGTCAACAGCGAAGAGGGTCCTCCGGGGCCCCTGACCGCTCCGGCCAGGAGCGGAACAACCGGAAGCCCAGGCTCTCTCGACGGTGGCCCACCATCCGGCCGGTGCGGAACGCGGTCGAGGCGACGTCCCCTGGGAAGTTCCAAGCACCGCCCCGCACGGTCACCTCGCCCGAGGCGGCGCGGCGATACACGGGGCGACCCTCCTCCACCGCAGGGCCCCCGGGGGACCAGGCGTCCTGGCACCAGTCCTGCACGTTGCCGCCCATGCCGCGCACGCCGTAGACGCTCTCGTCCTCCGGGTGGGCGGTGATCGCGGCCGGCAGCACCCGCCCACGCGAACCGCCACGCACACACGCCCAAGCCGGGTCGAGGGTGTCCCCCCAGGGGAAGGTGCGGCCGTCTACTCCGCGGGCCGCCTTCTCCCACTCGAGCTCGAAGGGCAGGCGCCAAGGGCGGCCCGTGCGGGCGGCCTCCCAGGCGGCGAAGGCCTCGGCCGCCGCGCGCTCGATGAGGAAGACGGGCCAGTCTGGCTCCCAGGTGTCACCGTCGGCGTCGGGGCGGAGGCAGTGCCGCCCGTCTGAGCCGAGGCCATAGACCGAGGCGGGCGTCTCCCCGGCCGTCGTCTGCCAACGGGGGGCGAAGCGGTCGGCCTGCTCCCCCGCGCCGCTCGCGACCAGCGCATCGAGGAAGGCCATGAAGCGCGCGTTGGTGACCGGGTGCCGCTCGCAGATGAAGCCCTCGATCCAGACCAGCTGCCGGCTCCCCGAGGCGGACCAGCTCGAGTCTCCCCCCACCACCGCCCAGCCGGCCGGCACATAGACGCCGTCCCGACCGAGCTCGGCCTCCGGCACCAAGGGGACCGGGGCGACCTCGCCCCCGCCCGGCGGCACCCCGGACCACTCGCCCCCGCGCTCGATGAAGACCGGGTACCGCGTCGGCGCGTAGCCCGGCGCGTGCAGCTCGATCAGCCACGAGCCGTGAGGGATGGTCATGGCCCGCAAGGGGCCTCGCCCCAGGTCAGCCTCGAAGCGCTCGACGAGGCGCCGATCTTCAACGACCAGCCGGTAGAGCAGGGCCCGCACCCGCGCCCGCGGCTGGCTGACGAGGCTCAGTCGCCCCTCCCCCTTCAGCCAGGCGGCGTGGCGCCCGTCATCCACAGCGCGCAGCAGGGCCTCCCAGCGGGCGGCTCCGGTGGAGTCCCGGCGGCGCTCGGCGTCGGCGTGGCGAGCCTGGTAGCGGTCGGCCAGGGCGGCGCGGGCCTCGGGGAGGGTGGGGTCTTCGGTCAGAGCGGCCCGGAGGAGCTCGACGCCGGTCACCTCCTCAATCTCCGCCCGCACCTCGGCCGCGGTGGCGGCGTCTTCGGCCTCCCAGACCGCGCGCTTCTCCGAGAGGGGTGACCAGGGCTGCACCGCGCGCGCCCGTTGGAGGGCCGCAGAGCGCGCCGCCTGGGCTTCGGCACGACACCGGTCGGCGCTGTCGAGGGCGCCCGCGGCGCGCTCCACCAGCCCAGCGGCCCGGTCCCGGCGCCGCGCCCCCTCCTGCCAGGCCCGCACCCGCGAGGCCAAGGCGCCGGCGTCGGCGGGACGATCGGCGGGCTCGAGGGCGGTGGCCTCCCGCCAGAGCTCCACCAGCTCGTCGGGGAGGGGACGGAGAGAGCGCGGCGGCGGGCCGATCCCCTCCCCCGCTCGAAGGAGCAGCTCCGGGACGGAGAGCTCGGAGGGGAAGGGAGGGCGGCCATAGAGGATCGCGTACAGGAGGATGCCGAGCGCGTACACATCCGAGCGGGCGTCGAGCGTGTTGAAGCCCCCGCGCGCCTGCTCCGGGGCCATGAACATCGGGGTGCCGGCGATGACCTGCTCGGCCCGCCGCCCCCCTCCGGAGCCCACCCGCGCGAGCCCCCAGTCCATCACCAGGGCCTCACCATAGGGCCCCACCATGATGTTCTCGGGCTTGAGGTCGCGGTGGACGACGCCCTGGGCGTGGGCGTAAGCGAGGGCCTCGCAGACACGCCGCCAGGCGTCTACGAGGCGAGGGAGGGTCCACCCATCCGCGGTCTCGCCCCAGCGCTCGGGCGGCGAGGCCTCATGGAGCTGGACGATCAGATCACCGAGGGTGCGCCCCTTCACCTCCCGCATCGTGAAGAAGGGCCGCCCCTCCGCGGTCTCGCCGACGTCGTGGACCGGCACGATGCCGGGGTGGTCGAGGCGCCCGGCGACACGGGCCTCCGAGAGGAAGCGCTGCACGATGCCCGGCCGCTCCGCCAACGAGGGCAGCAGCACCTTCATCGCCACCGCGCGGTCCATGCTGCGGTCGTGGACCCTGCGGACCTCAGCCGTCCCGCCGACGGCGATGGCCTCGAGATCGACGTATCGCAGGCCGCCCTCCCCCCTTCGGGGCTCCTCCCTCCGCGACTCCTCCTTTCGAGACTCCTCCTTTCGAGACTCCTCCTTTCGAGACGCAGTGGGCTCGGCGTCGAAGTCGAGGGTCTCGGAGGTCCGGACAGGGGTGACCGGCGCCTCGTCGAACAGCCGCTCCAGCTCGGCCTCGGCGTCGGGGCCGAGGGCGTGGCGGCGGATGAAGTCGGAGAACAGGAAGGACGAGCGCGCTCGGCTGGGACCCATGGCGCGAAGCTACCTCCGCCGACGGGACGCGGGCAAGGCGCCATCCGCCCGATCGCACGGCGGCGGCGCGATCACGGCGACGAGCCGCCTCCGGAGCTGGGGCCACTCGGGCAGGTCGAGAGGTCGACCACGCGCGCGCCCCGGGCGCCGCTGCGGGTGGAGCAGCCGGCCGTGTCGACGACGAGGTCGAGCCCGTCGCGCCGCCGGGCGTGGGGGTGGAGCACCAGCAGCCGGTACCCGGCCCGAGCGAGGATCCCCGCCCGCTCGACCGGATCGGCGTCCTCCAGGGCGGCGACCACGTTGTCAGGGGCCGGGCGGTTGAGGCCCTGGGCGACCGGCCGGCCATGCGCCGCCGCGGCGCAGAGCCAGGCCTCGTCGAGGCTCGCGGGGAGATCGAAGACCGCGCCCGGCGGTGAATCGGCGAGGAGGTTGACGGCGCCGTCGTCCTCCAGGGCGACCGGGCGGAGCAGGGCCCCGGCGCGCCCGCCGACCAGCAGCTCGGCGACCACTGCGGCGCAGAGGAGCCAGCCGCCCCGCCCGAGCCGGGTGGCGCCCCTCGCGGCCCCGAGGCCGAGCAGGAGCGCCGCCAGCGCGGTGTAGCGGTGGTTGAGGTGGAGCCGGTCAAGGCCGCTGTGGGCCTCGACGAGCTGGAAGGGGCTCATGAACAGGCCCCGCTCCGGAGACACGTGCACCACGGGCCCGAGGGCGAAGAGCAGCCCGAGCGCGCCGACGAGGAGGGACCGGCGATCGCGGCGGAGCCCCCAGAGGCCGGCCAGCAGCAGCACGCCGCCGAGCCAGGCGCCGTGCACCACCACCGAGGTGGCGTCTCCTGCTGCGTCGGTGGAGGTGGTCATGATCCGCGGCCAGGGCCGGACGAGGTCGAGGAGGGTGGCCACCCCGTGGGCGCTGGTGCGGCCGATCTTGCCCGTCGCGGAGTCTGGAGCGGCGGTGGCCCAGGCCATCAGCCCCGCCGCGCCCCCGCCGAGGAGCCCGAGGCCGAGCCCCGCCGCGGAGAGCCGGGCCGCGAGGCCGGGCCGGGAGAGGGGCAGGAGCAGCAGGCAGAGGGCCGCCATCACCCCGCCATAGGGGTTGAGCAGCGCCGCGAAGCCGGCGAGGAGCCCGACGCGCAGGGCCTCCCCCGGGAGGCGAGCGTCCCGCGCCAGCGCCAGCACCAGCGGCACCGGCCACCAGGCGGTCACGTCCGGGTTCTGGTTGGCCACCGAGGACAGCAGCGCAGGGGACAGGGCGAAGGCGGCGGCAGCGAGGGCCTGCCCGGCGGCCCCCTCGCCCAGCCGCCGCGCGGCCCAGGCCGCCGCCCAGCCGGCGAGCCCGACGTGGAGCACCTGGAGCAGGTTGAAGCTGACCACCGGCCCGAAGCGCCGGGTGATCGGCGCGAGCGCGAGGCTCTCGGGGAGGTCGGCCACCAGCACCGTGGCCCCCGCGGGGGCGAGCATGCGGTCGGTGTGTAACGAGAGCGCGCCCTCGGTCGCCTGACGCGCGACGTGGTCGAGCCCCCAGATGATGCCGCAGGCGTCATTCCACGTGGAGCCCACCACCATGCGCCCGGGGTCCGCCGCCATCGGCCAGGAGAGGGCCACCACCAGCGCGCCCAGCGCGAGGCCGAGCAGCGCCGGCAGCCCGCCGGGCGCCGCCGCGCCGGGCCCTCGGTCGGGCGGAGGCGGCGGGATCGGCGGAGCGGGGTCCATGGGCTCGACTATCCAGGCGCGGCGCCTGCGCCCGGCGGGTCGTCGTCTGGTTCGGCGGGGCCAAGCCGCCCGCCGGGGCCCGCGGACTGTCCCGCGCGCCCCTTCGGGTTAGCCGCGCCCTCGGAGACCGATGCTCCCCGCCCCCCCCGCACCTGACTCCACCGTCGTCCTGCTCAGCGGGGCGGGCCTGTCCGCGGCCTCGGGGATCCCCACCTTCCGCGATCCAGGCGGCCTCTGGGAGGGCTTCGAGCCCCAGGAGTTGGCCACGCCCGAGGCCTGGAGGGAGGACCCCGACCGCGTGCAGCGCTTCTACGATTGGCGTCGGGAGAGGGCCCGCGCCGCCCTGCCCAACCCCGGCCACCGCGCCCTCGTGCGCCTGCAGGCCGCCTGGGGGCCAGCGCGGGTGCGGCTCGTCACGCAGAACGTCGATGGGCTCTTGCAGCGAGCGGCGGCCGAGGAGGGCCTGCCCGTCGAGGTGATCGAGATGCACGGCAGCCTCGAGTGGCTGCGCTGCGAGCGCGACGCAGACCACGCCTGGCTCCCCGCCCCCGAGGGCTCCACCGCCCAGTGCCAGTGCCCGGACTGCGGCGCCCGCGCCCGGCCCGCCATCGTCTGGTTCGGGGAGGTGCCGCTGCGCATGGGCGACATCGCGGTGGGGCTCAGCCGCTGCTCCGTCTTCGTCTCGGTGGGCACCTCCGGGGTCGTCTACCCCGCCGCCGGCTTCGCCCGGGAGGCCCGCCGCCGCGGGGCCCGCTGCGTCGAGATCAACCCGGTGCCCTCAGGCTCCCCCACCTTCGACGATCTCATCGCCCAAGGCGCCGAGGTCGCGCTGCCCGCCCTGGTGGCGAGCTGGTTGGGCGATTGATGCTCCTCCTCCTCACGCTCATGGCCTGCCAGGCCCCCTTTGACGTGAACCGCCACGATCTCGGCCCGCCGCGGATCGCCGCGATGGGCGTCCGGGACGGCGCGGCGCGGGCCGCCCTCTGGAGCGGGCTCGGCGGCTGGCACGACGAGCGCCCCTCCCTCGCCTGGAGCCTCGACGGCGCGCCGATCGGCGAGGGCTACGACGTCGCCGTGCCCGACGAGCCCGGCGCCCTGCTCGAGCTGCGCGCGACCGTGGGCGGCGAGACCCTGGAGGGGTCGGTCCACCTGCCCGCCGCCGCGGCCCCAAGCTCGCTCGTGGTCTCCCGCTCGGCCGTCGACATCGGCGCCGACGTCTCCGTCGCCACCCGCGCCGCGCTTGAGGCGGTCGACGTGGAGGCGGTGGTCCCCGCCGGCCTCGACGCCCGCCTCCGCGCCCAGCCCTCCGACGGCGCCGCGCCAGACGGCACGCTGCGCTGGATGAGCGCCGGCGGCCTCGGCACCCTGCTCGAGCTCGACGAGCAGACCGTCGATCTGCTCGATGAGGAGCTCACCTTCGACGGAGCGGCGGTCGTGGAGCGAGAGGACGCCGGCCTCGGCCGCTTCCTCCTCCTCAGCCTGCAGGTCGATGGGGAGGGCGGCAACGCCTGGCGGTGGTTCGACGTCGCCTTCGGAGAGGACCCCGGCCTCGTGCGCCTGCAAGAGCGGCTCCTCCCCGCCCCGGACGGCGCGGAGGCTGGCTGCTGTGAGGCCCTGCGGGTCACGCTCGTCCTGGCCGACGACATCTACGGCCTGGGCTTCGCCGATCCCGAAGCGGTGTCCGACCCCCAAGATCAAGGCGAGCCCCTCGCCTGCGGGCTCCCCGGCGCAGACTTTCAGCTCGACTGGATCATCGAGGGCCGCTGCACCCGCGACGAGGTGCTCGGTCGGCGCGTGGTGATCCGGTGAGCCCGCTGCTCCTCCCGCTGGTCGTCGAGCTCCTTGTCAGCGAGGCCGCCGCCGCCACCCAGGAGGGCGTGGTCCGCCTCCGCGGCAACGGCGATCCGATCGCCGGCGCGGTGGTCCAGGCTGAGGGCCGCGAGGTGGTCACGACGCCGGACGGCCGCTTCCGCATCGAGCTCAGCGGGGGGCCCGTCACCCTCGAGGTCTTCGCCGCCTGCTGCGAGCCGGGCTCCCTTCCCCTCCCCACCCCCTCCGCCGAGGGCCTCGTGATCTTCCTGCTCCCCGCGCCGCCGGGGACGGAGATCGTGGTCGAGGCCCGCCGAGACACGCCGCACGTCGTGGCGCAGGTGCTCGATCGCGAGCGGGTCGAGAAGACCCCCGGCACCCACGACGACCCCATCCGCCTCATCCAGGCCCTGCCGGGCGTGACGATGACGCCGGAGTACTCCCCCACCGCCGGCGACCTCGCGATGCGCGGCGCGGCGCCGGGCGAGAGCCGCGTCTACCTCGATGGCATCGAGATCCCCTACCTGTACCACTTCCAGCAGTACGCGAGCGTCATCCACACGCGGATGCTCGACGAGCTGGCGGTCTACCCGTCCACCTTCGGCGCCGCCTTCGGCGACACGATCGGCGGGGTGGTCACGGTGAAGAGCCGCGCCCCCGAGCCCGTGAAGGTGCACGGCGGCGCCAACCTCAACTTCATCATGGGGGGCGGCTACGTTCAGGTGCCGGTCGCAGACCAGTGGGTGGTGTCGGGCTCCGGCCGCCGCTCCTACCTCGACCTCGTCAACGACAGCGACGACCAGTACACCGTCTGGCCCGCCTTCTGGGACTACACCGCCCGCCTCGACCAGCGGCCGGACCTCGACCACCATCGCTCGGCGATGGTGGTCGGCGCAGGTGATCAGTACACCCGCTACGCCGGCGACACCGCCAAGCTCGACCCCGTCGAGCAAGAGAACAACCCCGAGTTCGCCTTCACCCGAAGCTTCCACGCCATCGTGCTCCACGATGTGGCCCAGGGGGCCCGCTCCACCCGCGACAGCTCCGTGGGCCTGGTGCTCGACCGCTGGCAGGGCAAGGTGGGCGAGGCGCGCCAGGAGCGGCAGGCGATCGAGGCCACCCTGCGCGAAGAGCTCGTGCTCCTGCGCCGGGCCGACTTCGCCCTCGGGGCGGGCGCCGAGCTCCAGGCGAGCTGGGTCTCCCGCTTCGCCGATCCGCGTGACCGCGCCTGGCCAGAGCTCGACCGCGAGGCGCCGCTGCTGGTGCGCGGCCTCGCGGTCGACGAGCAGCTCGACCGCTATCGAGGGGGCCTCTGGGCCGAGCCGCGCTGGGACCTCGGCGCCCTCCGCCTCCAGCCTGGCCTCCGCCTCGACCTCGACAGCGCCACCGCCACGGTCTCGCCGCAGCCCCGCCTGGGCGCCCGCTGGGCCGCCCGCGAGGACACCACGCTGCGCGCCGCGATCGGCCACTACAGCCAGGCGCCCACCCTCGACGCCCTCTCGCCGGTCACCGGCGATCCCGAGCTCGGGCGCAGCCGCTCCGAGCAGGCCGCGCTCGGCCTCGACCTCGCGGTCGCCGGTCGCTGGGAGCTCTCGCTGGACGGCTACGGTCGCCTCCTCACCGACGCCGTCGAGACCCCCACCGACGGCGCCCCCTTCGCCGTCGACGGCCACGCCTGGGGGGCCGAGCTCACGAGCCGGTATCGCCTGCGCGAGCGCTTCTTCTCTTGGGCCTCCCTCGCGCTCGGGCGCTCGGTCCGCGGCGACCACCCCTTCGCCTACGATCAGCCCTACGCCGCCAGCTTCGTCGCCTCCTACGATTTCGCGAAGCGATGGAACGTCGGCCTCCGCTACCGATACTCTGCCGGGCTACCGATCACGCCCATCGAGGGCGGCCGTTACAATGGCGACTCGGACACCTACACCGCCATCGCGGGGGCCCCGTTTTCGGAGCGCCTCCCCGATTACCAGAAGATAGACCTCCACCTCGACCGCGACCTCCTCTTCCGTCGAGCCACCCTCAACCTCTACGCCGAGGCCTGGTACGTGCCGAAGCCGAACAACACGCTCTACCAAGTCTACAGCTACGACTACAGCGAGAGCGCGCGGGTGGTCGGCCCTGCCTTCGTGCCGCTGCTCGGCGCGAGGGCCGAGTTCTGAGCCAGGCCCTGCCCTTGGGCCGCGAATCGGCAAGCCACCGGACCCCGCTTAGGAGGCTCCTCTCCCCGCCATGAAGATACCGCAACGTCTGATCCCCCTCCTCGAAGAGGGCCTCATCGCGCAGGTCGTCCGTCCCCTGATGAGCGGGAAGGAGGCGGCGGTCTACATCGTCGCCACCGAGACAGAATACCTCGTGGCCAAGGTGTACAAAGAGGCTCACAAACGGAGCTTCCACAACCGGGCCGCCTACACCGAGGGGCGGCAGGTGCGGAACAGCCGCCAGCGCCGCGCCATGGAGAAGGGCTCCAAGTACGGCAAGGAGCAGCAGGAGGTCGCCTGGCAGTCCGCCGAGGTGGACGCCCTGTACAAGCTCGGCGCCGCCGGCGTCCGCGTGCCGAAACCCCTCGTCTTCACCGAGGGGGTGCTGCTGATGGAGCTCGTCCTCGACCCCGACGGCAACCCGGCGCCCCGCCTCTGCGACGTCGACTTCTCCGAGGAGCTCGCTTGGCGCGTCCATGAGTTCGTGACCCGCCAGGTCGTGAAGATGCTCTGCGCCGGCCTCATCCACGGTGACCTCTCCGAGTACAACGTGCTGCTGGCCTGGGACGGTCCGATGATCATCGATCTCCCGCAGGCCTCCGACGCCGCGCACAACCAGAGCGCCAAGAAGCTGCTGATTCGAGACGTCGAGAACCTCACCAACTTCCTCGGTCGTTTCGCGCCGGGCCTCCTCG
Source organism: Myxococcota bacterium (assembly GCA_044344255.1). GTDB lineage: Bacteria > Myxococcota_A > UBA796 > UBA796 > UBA2385 > JBIJDH01. Next base: position 343,061 of record JBIJDH010000002.1, on the reverse strand, counting down.
ACACCTTCTTCGGTGAAGAGATCTGGAGCCTCTACGAGAAGGCCAGGCTGAGCCCCGACACCCCGCTCACCGGCCAGTGGCGCCCCTCGACCCGCCGAGCCGACACCCGCAGCGTGCTCCGCGAGATCGACGACGCCCGCTTCGAGGCTCGCTCCAAGGAGAAGTAGGGGAGTGGACCGCCTCCCGACCACCCTCCACCGTCCATCCCGAGAGGACCCCGAACATGCCCGCCTTTCCCCAGACCCGTATGCGGCGCAACCGCCGCACCGACTGGTCGCGTCGCCTCGTCCGCGAGAGTCGCCTGAGCGTGGACGATCTGATCTGGCCTCTGTTCGTGCACGATGGGCACGGGCTCCGCAGCCCCGTCGCCTCGATGCCGGGCGTCGAGCGGCTGAGCATTGACCTGCTCGTCGAGGCCGCCCGCGAGGCGGCTGGCCTCGGCATCCCCGCCCTGGCCATCTTCCCGGTCATCGATCCGAGCCTGAAGACCCCGGACGGTGAGCTCGCCTTTGACGGCGGCAACCTGATCTGTCGCGCCGTCACCGCCGTGAAGGCCGCCGTCCCCGACATCGGCGTCATCTGCGACGTCGCGCTCGACCCCTTCACCACCCACGGCCAGGACGGCATCCTGCGCGATGGCCTGCTGGTCAACGACCTCACCCTCGAGGCGCTCAAGCGCCAGGCGGTCGTGCAGGCCGAGGCGGGCTGCGACGTCATCGCCCCCTCCGACATGATGGACGGTCGGATCGGCGCCGTCCGCGAGGCGCTCGACGACGCCGCGCTCCCCGACGTCCAGATCCTGTCCTACGCCGCCAAGTACGCGAGCGCCTTCTATGGGCCCTTCCGCGACGCGGTGGGCTCGAAGGCCGCCCTCGGCGCCGCCGACAAGCGCACCTACCAGATGGACCCCGGCAACACCGATGAGGCGCTGCGCGAGGTGGCGCTCGACCTCGACGAGGGCGCCGACATGGTGATGGTCAAGCCCGGCATGCCCTACCTCGACATCGTGCGCCGCGTGAAGGAGACCTTCGAGGTGCCGGTGATGGCCTACCAGGTGAGCGGCGAGTTCGCGATGATGAAGGCCGCCGCTCAGAACGGATGGTTGAACCTCGACGCCGTGATGATGGAGAGCCTCCTCTGCTTCAAGCGCGCTGGGGCCGACGCCGTGCTCACCTACTTCGCCCTCGACGTCGCTCGAAAGCTCCGCTGAGCGGCCCACGACGGGCCCTTTCAGCTTGTGGAACGCCACGGCTTGGGATATGCTGGCCCGCGCCATGCACCCAGCTTTGCCTGCGGTCTAGGAGTCCTCATGCGATCTTCCGGTTCCCGCCTCGTCTCTTCCCCGCTCGTGGCCCTCGGCCTCCTCGGCGCCTTCGCCGCGGGCTGCGCGCAAGACTACGACATCAAGAAGAACACCGACGGCAACCCGGCGAACGAGCAGGACGACGAGAACGGTGAAGGCACCGGCGAGAACACCGGAGAGGGCACCACCGAGACCGGCAGCGTGAAGGGCCGCGTCTGCGACCTCACCGGCGACACCTGGGTGGTGGGCGCGGTGGCGTGGGTGGGCGTCGACACCGACGGTGACGGCGAGATGGACGGTCGCATCGAGGCCGTCACCGACGCCGACGGCTACTTCCTGCTCGAGGGCGTCCCCCTCGGCGATCAGACGATCCACATCGAGAAGGGCAGCTTCTCCACCACCATCGAGGTCACCCTCACCGAGCCGGGCGTGCTCGAGCTGGCCGAGGAGGAGTGCCTCTCGCCCGAAGACGTGAAGATCGCGGTCATCACGGGTCAGTACGACAGCATTCAAGCCTTCCTGAACGACATGGGCGTCGAGTACGACACCATCAACGGCAAGACGGGCACGGCCTACGTGGACTTCCTCACCGATCCCGCTGCCATGGCCGAGTACGACATCATCTTCTTCAACTGCGGCATCTCCGACGGCTGGATCAGCTCCGACAAGTCCGAGATCGGCACGAACATCAAGGAGTACGTCGTCGGCGGGGGCAGCATCTACGCCTCGGACTGGGCCTTCTACTTCTACGAGGCCGCCTTCTCCGACTCCGTCGACTTCTACGGCAATGACTCCGACGTCAACTCCGCCCGTAAGGGCGTGAGCGGGGACCTCAAGGTCGACGTCATCGACGAGTCGATGAAGGCCATCCTCGGCGGCAGCACCGCCGAGCTCAAGTACAACCTCGACGTCTGGGCCGTGCCCACCTCGACGAAGTCCGACGTCAACATCCTCGTCCAGGGTGACCCCACCGTCTTCGCCGACGACTGGTACATCACCACCGAGAAGCTCAACAACGTGCCGCTCGCCGTCCGCCTCGACAAGGAGGGCAGCGCCATCTACACGAGCTTCCACAACGAGGCTCAGTCTACCGACGACATGGAGCTCCTGCTCAACGAGATCATCCTCTCGCTCTGAGCGCGGTCGGGGGGTCGGACATGTCGCTCGCCCCCCTCCTGCTCCTGCTCGGCGTCCCCTTCGGCTGCGGCACCGTCGGGCTCGACGTCTACAAGGGCGCCGGTGGGGGCGGAGGCTTCGGCGAGGAGCCAGCGGGCCTGCAGATCGACGGCCTTGAGCCTGCCTGGGCGCCGCTCTCCGGCGGCACCACGGTGACCGTCACCGGCCAGGGCTTCGAGGGCGATGTCCGCTTCTGGTTCGGCGGCTCCGAGGTCGAGCTCACCCACCTCGACGACGAGACGCTCATCGTCACCTCCCCCGAGGTCTTCACCGAGACCACCGTCGACGTGGTCGTCTCGAGCGACCTCGGCGAGCTCACCGTGGAGGACGCCTTCACCTTCAGCGACGAGCCTCCGCCGGGGGACTCCGGCGGAGGCGGGGACAGCGGCGGAGACGACGGCGGAGACGGTGGAGGGGACGGTGGCACCGACGGCGGCTCCGAAGCGGGGCGGACGAGCGGGCTCATCCAGCTCGACTACCTCGTGGTCGGCTGCCCCTCCTGCTTCGGCCTGACCTCCAACCTCCTCATCTCGGCCTCGGCGGCCCTCCATGAGCCGGTGGACGGCTCGTGGGCCGACTGGATGCCCCCCAACGGCGGCTGTGCCCTCGATCCAGAGCGCGGCGGGCCGACCGAGAGCTACCTCGACGCGGGCGGCCACCTCTACTTGGAGTCGGGCTCCCGCTCGATTGACCTCGCCCGCTCGGGCTCGGGCAGCAGCGCCACCTACCTCTCCGATGCCCTCAGCTCCTCGGACTATGTCCGCTCGGCCGCCTACGATCTCGTGGTGCCCGCCGGCGGCGACCTCGAGGCCTTCACCGCCGAGGACGCCCTGATCTCGACCTCGGGCTTCGACTCGCTCAGCCCGACGGCGATCTGGGGCGACGGTTCGAGCGCCTTCCCCGCCTTCAAGGCCTCCGCCGCCAGCTTCGGCTGGACGCCGACCGGTGTCTCGGACTCCGTGGTGATCGACATCGTCGTCTACAGCGCCGACGGCGGCTCCCAGCTCGCCGAGATCATCTGCGCGGCCGACGACACCGGCGCCGCCACCGTGCCCTCGTCGGCCTTCTCCGGCCTCCCGGTCGGGGCGCTGTTGGCGATCTACTTCTATCGGTGGGACTACACGGCCACAGAGTCCCCCCTCGACGGCAGCACCCTCGAGGGCATCACCCAGTTCGGCGGGATCGCGACGGGCGAGCTCCGCCCCTGATCGTGCCGCGCGTCCGGCGCGGTGACCGTTTCAAGGGCGGCGACGTACAGCTCAGGAACCCTGGAGCCCCCGATGACCGAGCGAACCGAAACCAACCGGAACCACCTCAACCGTCGTCTCTTCATCGGCAGCGCGCTCGCCCTCGTGGCCTGCCTCCGGCCCTCCGCGTCGGCGTCCGACGCGTCGGCCCCCGCGGCGCCTGCGATCCCGGGTCTCCCCGCAGACCCCGAGCGCATCGAGAAGCTCACGAAGTCGCCCGCCGAGTGGAAGGCCCTGCTCCAGCCCCTGCCCTTCAACGTCCTCCGTGAAGAGGGCACCGAGCGGGCCTTCTCCGGACGCTACTGGGATCATCACGAGAAGGGCGTCTATGTCTGTGCGGGGTGCGGATTGGCGCTCTACAAGAGCGAGGACAAATTCGACTCCGGCACCGGCTGGCCGAGCTACACCCGGCCGGCGAAGGCGGCCCACGTCACCGAGAAGCGCGACTCCGCCTACGGGATGGTGCGCACGGCCCTGGAGTGTGCGCGCTGCGACGGCCACCTCGGGCACGTCTTTGACGACGGACCGCCCCCCACCGGGCGTCGCCACTGCATCAACTCGGCCTCGCTCGTGTTTCGCGCGATCTGAGCACAACGGCTCGCGCTCCCTTGCTCGCCGGGGTGACAGCGATACGGGAGGCCCCCCCGAACGGAGGCCGCTGTGCGCGCAGTCCCTTGGAAGCTGGCCCGCCTGCGCCGCGCCGCTCGGGGGCTCCGCCTCGGCGCCGCCCTCGGCCTCGGCTCCCTTGTGCTCGGCGGCAGCGGCGCGGGCTGTGGGTCGGCGCCGGTCGCCGCCCCCGTCGCGGCGCCCCCCGTGCCGGTCCGCGTGCTCACCGTCGAGGCGGCTCCCTTCGAGGAGGAGGAGGTCGCGCTCGGCGTCCTCGTGGCGCCGGACTCGGTGGAGCTCCGCCCGGAGCAGACCGGCCTCGTCCGATCTGTCCACTTTGAGGACGGCGAGACGGTCCGCAAGGGCGCGCTGCTCGTCCGCCTCCAAGACGCCAACGCCCAAGCGGCCCTCCTCGACGCCCACTCCCGGGCCACCCTCGCCCGCCTGAACCTGGACCGCACGCGCGCCCTGCTCGACCGGGCGGACGTCTCCCAAGCCGAGCTCGATCGCGCGGCCGCCGAGGACGGGCTCGCCCGCGCGATGGTGATCAAGGCCACCGAGGATCTGCGCCGCACCACCATCGTGGCCCCCTTCAGCGGCATCATGGGGCGTCGAGAGGTCACGCCCGGCCAGCTCGTCGATCCGAGCCGCGTGCTCGGGCGTATCGAGAGCCTGGAGGCCCTCGCGGTCGACCTCAGTCTCCCCGAGGCGGCGCTGTCCCGCCTCGCCGTCGGCCAGAAGGCGAAGATCACCGTCGATGCGGCGAACGGGGAGACCTTCCTCGGCGCCGTCACCTTCCTCTCCCCGCGGGTGCGCGAGGACAGCCGCACGGTGGACCTCCGCCTGCGCCTCGAGGCCGCAGACCCCCGCCTCCGCCCCGGCATGAGCGCGAGCGTCCGGGTCGTGACCGCCGAACAGCCCGCCGGCCTGCTCGTGCCCACCGAGGCGGTCGTGATGTCCGGGGCCCGCGCCTCGGTCTGGGTGCTGGGTGTCGACGGGGCCGTCGCGCTCCGCCCCATCGAGGCCGGCCAGCGGAGCCGCGCGTCGGTGCAGGTGCGCGCGGGGCTGGAGGCAGGAGAGCAGGTGATCATCGAGGGGCTCGCCCGCATGAAGCCGGGGGTGAAGGCCGTCGTCGCCGCCCCCGCCGAGGCCCCAGCGGCCGGCGCCGAAGCCCCGGCGGCCGGCACCCCTCCGCAGGCCAGCCCATGAGCGAGGCTCCCCTGCCGGGCGGAGCCCCGCCGTCGGCCGACGCTCCGGGCCGCGTGTACCCCACCGACCTCTTCATCGAGCGGCCCGTCCTCGCCCTCGTCTTGTCGCTGCTCATCCTGCTCCTCGGCGCCATGGGCTTCTCCGAGCTCGCCGTGCGGGAGACGCCCGACGTCCAGAACCCCGTGGTGACGGTCTCCACCGCCTGGCCCGGGGCCGATCCGGCCATCGTCGAGTCCGACCTCACCGAGGTGCTGGAGCGAGAGCTCAACGGCATCGAGGGGGTCCGCACGCTCACGAGCTCGAGCCAGGAGGGCAGCTCGACCATCACGGTCGAATTCAACCTCGACCGCGACCTCGAGGCCGCCGCCAACGACGTGCGGAGCCGGGTGAGCCGGGTCCGGAAGAAGCTGCCGGACGACATCGACGAGCCCACCGTCGAGAAGGCCGACGCCAGCGCGCAGCCCGTGATGTTCCTCCGCCTCGCGGGAGAGGGTCAGAGCCTGCTCGACATCACCGAGATCGCCGACACCGTCGTCCGCGACCGCCTCGAGAACGTGGAGGGGGTGAGCGGGGTCGACCTCTTCGGCGCCCAGGTCTACGCGATGCGCGTCGAGCTCGACCCCGTCCGCCTCGCGGCGCGCAAGGTGACGGTGGGAGACGTCGAGGCGGCGCTCCGCCAGGGCAACATCGACCTCCCCGCCGGGCGCATCGAGGGGGCGGCCACCCAGCTCACCCTCCATGTCGAGGGTGGCCTCTCCACCCCGGAGGCCTTCGGCGGCCTCGTCCTGCGGGCCGGAGGCGGCGAAGGTGGAGGTGGAGGAGCCGGGGCCGGAGAGACGCGAGTCTACCTGCGAGACGTCGCCAACATCCGGATCGGCGCCGAGAACGAGCGATCGGCGGCCCGCGCCGACGCCCTCCCGTCGATCTCGCTGGCCATCACACCCCAGGCGAAGGCCAACATCGTCGCCGTCTCCGACGAGGTGAAACGGCGCCTGCCCGGCATTCAGGAGGACCTCCCGGCCGGGGTCACGCTCGACAACGTCTACGATCGCGCCGACGCCGTTCGCACCTCGATCCACGACGTCGAGCTCACGCTTGTCGTCGCCTTCTTGCTCGTCGTGGTGGTGATCTTCGCCTTCCTGCGCGACCTGCGGTCCACGCTGGTGCCGGCGGTGGCCATCCCCGTCTCGATCGTCGGAACCTTCTTCGTGATGTGGGCGATCGGCTTCACCGTCAATGTCTTCACGCTCTTCGGCCTCGTGCTGGCGATCGGCCTCGTGGTCGACGACGCCATCGTCGTGCTCGAGAACGTGGTGCGGCGCGTCGAGACCGGCGAGCCCGTGCGGATCGCCGCCCTGCTCGGCACCCGCCAGATCGCGATGGCGGTCATCGCGACCACCCTCTCCTTGGTCCTCGTGTTCCTCCCCGTCATCTTCACCGGCGGGACCACCGGGCGGCTCTTCCTCGAATTCGGCGCCACGGTCGCCGCCAGCGTGGCGATCAGCATGATCGTCGCGCTCACGTTGACCCCCCTGCTCTGCTCGCGCCTGCTCGTCGCGCGCCCGCAGCACGCAGCCCACGCCGAGCCCGATCGGCTGGCCCGCGCCTTCGATCGCTCCCTGGGCGCCCTGATGCGGAGGCCCTGGCTCGTCGTACCGGTGTTGATGGTGGTGATGGCCGGTGTCTACGCCGGCTTTCGGTGGACCCCGCGCGAGTTCTTCCCCACGGAGGACCGCAACATGTTCATCATCCGGACCGTCGCCCAGGAGGGGACGAGCTTCCCCTGGATGGACGCCCGGATGCGTGAGGTCGAGCAGAGCTTGATGCCGCTGGTGCCGGAGCGCCGCATGATGCTCTCCCGCGTGGCCACCGGCCCGGGAGGGGTCTCGGCGGGCACGAACACGGGGATGATCATGTTCCCCCTCCTCCCGCGTGACGAGCGGGGCCGGAGCCAGCAGGAGATCGTGGCCGCGCTGAAGGGCCCGCTCTCCACCATCACCGCCTTCCGCACCATCCCCATCCAATTTCCAACGGTGGGCCGTGGCTTCTCGTCGCCCCTCCAATTCGTGCTCCAGCACCCAGACTTCGACGCCCTCACGGCCGAGCTCCCCCGCTTCGTGGCCGCCATGCGCGCGATCCCCGGCTTGTCTGCGGTCAACGAAGATCTCAAGCTCGATCGACCGGAGCTCAACCTCCGGATCGACCGCGAGGCGGCGGCGCGCCTCGGCCTGCCCATCCGGGAGGTGGCCCGCACCCTCCAGATCCTGACCAGCGGCCTCGATCTGTCCACCTTCAAGCGCGGCGTACGGCAACACAAGGTCATCGTGGGCCTGCCGCTCGAGCTGCGGTCCAGCCCCGCGGATCTCGATCGCATCCACCTCCGCGGGCGAGATGGCCGTCTGTACGCGATGAGCAACCTGATCGAGCGGGAGACCCGCGCCGGGCCGGCCTCTCGTTACCACTACAATCGTGTGCCCTCGGCCACGGTCAGCGCGAACCCGGACGGGATCCCGCTCGGTGAGGCGATCGCGCGGGTGCAGGCGATGGCCGAGGCGGAGCTGCCCCCCGGCTTCCGCACGGCTTTGGCCGGCGAGTCGCGCGACTTCGCCGAGAGCGCGAGCTCGCTCGCCCAGATGTTCTTGCTCGCCCTCGCCCTGGTCTACCTGCTGCTGGCCGCGCAGTTCGACTCCTTCGCGGCGCCGATCTCAATCATGCTGGCCGTGCCTTTGGCGCTGGCGGGCGCCTTCTTGGGGCTCACTGTCTTCGGGATGACCCTGTCCTTCTTCGGACAAGTGGGCCTCATCCTCCTCGTGGGGCTCGTCACGAAGAACGGCATCCTGATCGTCGAGTACGCACGCCAGCTCGAGGCCGAGCATGGCCAGGACCCCTGGACCGCCGCGCGCGAGGCCGCCCGGCTCCGCTTTCGGCCGATCCTGATGACCTCGGTCGCCACCATCGGCGGGGCCATCCCCATCGCCCTCGGCCTCTCGGGCACGAGCCGCGCCTCGCTGGGCGTGGCGGTGGTGGGAGGCATGGTGAGCGCGACGGTGATGACCCTCTACATCACGCCGGTCGTCTACGCGGCGCTCTCCCGCCGACGCCCCCGCGCGCCGGCGGTCCTCGTCGGGCTGCTCGGCCTGAGTCTCCCGCTCCTCGCCCCCGCCGCGGCCGAGGCGGCGCCCCTCACCCTCGGGGAGGTGTTGAGCGCGGCCGACGCGGGCAACGTCGACCTGCAGGCCGGCGCGCTCGCCCTCGTCCCCTCCGAGGCCGCCGTCACCGCCGCGCGGGCCGAGCTCCTGCCGAGCCTGAGCGCGACGGGCGGCCTGCTCTGGGGCACCCTCTCCGCGCCGACCGGGCGGAGCAGCCTCGGCCTGCGCGCCGAGGTCCCGCTCCTCGCCCCGGGCGGCCTCGCCGGCCTGGAGGCGGCGGCGGCCCGGCTCGACCTCGAAGAGGCCAAGGTCTCCCTCGATCAGCGCCGGGTACGGGTGGCCGCCGGGGCCGCGTTTATCTCCCTGCAGCAGACCGAGGAGAGCGCCCGCGCCGCAGAGACCCGCCGCGGCCGCGCCGAGGCCCTGCTCACCCTGGCCCGCCACCGCGCCGAGCTCGGCCTCGCGCCCGCGCTCGACGCCACCCGCGCCGAGCTCGCCCTGCGCGTCGAGGAGCAGCGGCTGCTCGCGGCCCGCACGGCCCGCTCCGAGGCCTCCCTCCGCCTCTCTCGCCTCCTTGGCCTCCCGCCCGGCGGCGCGCTCTCCGCGGTCGCCCCCGCCGCCTTCGCCGATCCCGACAGCCTCCCCGCCGAGGACACCGTCGCCGAGCTCCTCGGCCCCGTGAGCGCGAGCCACCCCCTGATCGCGGGCGCCGCCGCCACCGCGCGCGCGGCAGAGGCGGGGGCGAAGGCCGCCGATCGCGCGCTCCTGCCCAGCCTCTCCGCCTGGGGATCGGCCGGGATCGCCGCCGATCTCTCGGGCGGCGGCGCCTTCCCTGTCGAGGAGGTCGGCCTCGGCGCGAGCCTCCCCCTCTGGGTGGGGGGCGCCCGCTCCGCCGCGCGGGGCGCCGCCGGCGCTCAGGTCTCCATCGCCCACCTTCGCGAGCGGGACGCCCGACAGGCCCTCGACGCGGCGCTGCGCCTGAGCCTGCGCCGCGCCCACGACGCCGCCGCCGCGCTGCCGATCGCCGAGGCCGCCCTGGCCCTCTCCCGGGAGGAGCTCAGCCGCGCTGAGGGCCGCTACCGAGACGGGGCCGGTGACAACCTCGCCGTCATCAACGCCCAGACCAGCCTCGCCCTCGCCGAGCAGTTCAAGGTGGACAGCCTCGCCATCTACAACCTGGCCCTCCTCGAATGGTACTCAGCGGCCGGCGGCCTAGAGGGCCTGCTCGACCGCTGAGGGTCTCCGCCATCCCGGCGCGCAGGCCGTCCGTATTGAGGTCACGTGCGACCACACACTGCGCACACGAAAGACGCGCACAACGGAAAACCCCCGCGGGGACAATGTCCGCGCGGGGGTAAATGGTAGTCCTAACGGGATTCGAACCCGTGTCTGTGCCGTGAGAGGGCACTGTCCTTGGCCTCTAGACGATAGGACCATTCAGATTTTCAAGTACACTTGAGAAGCTCGTATAGCTAATCCAACAAACTCTGTCAAGGTGGTTGAGGCGCTAGGAATCGAACCTAGAGTCTTCGGGGCCAGAACCCGACGTGTTGCCAATTACACCACGCCTCAATAAATTCCAACTTCAAGTATGCTAAAGAGGGAAACTCCCATCTTAAGCTATACTCGGACACTCAGGGAAAAATCTCTCGAAGAGCGGCTTTCGAAGAGCGGCGCCCCGGTCTCCCGAAGCGCTGGCCATATATACGGGCCCTCTCGGTGCGTCAAGGCGAGGGCCCCAAAGATCGTCTGCCCCGAGCCGACCGAGGGGCAACCCCAGGATCAGCCCCCGGCTGCGGCGGGAGCCGCGGCGGCGATCGGCGGGTAGGCCTCCACCGCAGGCATCCCATATGCGGAGACGGCGGTGTTAAGCGCCTCGATGCTGCGATCTTGCCGACTGCGCCAAGCGTCGATCTCGTCCATCGCTCGCTCGATGCCGTCGAGGTCTTGATCCTTCCAAGCTTGGGCGAGGTCTTCGTAGGTGGCCGCCCGGTCCTGCCACGACTCCACAAGCTCGGCGTGGGCCGCCTTGAGGGCCGGGTGAGGGGTATCGAGGGCGCCCGCGTGCTCGGCCACCTGCTTGGCGGCGGGCACGAGGGCCTTCTCGAGGCGACCTGCGATCTGCGGCGCGTCCGTGCGGTTCTGCTTGACCTCCCCCGCGAGCGTGGTCATCTCGCGGGCGAGGCGCGCGTTGTCGACCAGGATGGGGCTCAGCGCCGCGACGTAGGCCTGCGCCTGCGCCGGCCCCGGATCGGGCTTCTGGCAAGCGGCGGACAGCGACAGGAGCGCCCCCGCCAGCAGAGGGAGCGTCGAGGCCGAGGGCTGCGCCGAGGGGCGGCGGAGAGACATGCAGGGCGGAGACATGCGGAGGAGAGGCAGGCCGAGGAGAGACATACGGGCTCCGGCGAGGTAGCAGAGCGAGGCTTCGCCCATGCGTAGCCCGTCCGCGCGCACCGGGCCCTCTTCGGCCCGCGCGCGAGGCCGAGCCTCCCGGGAGCGGCGCGCGGTCACCGGCGACCCCGTGTACGAAAAGACAAGGATTTGAGGCGATGAGAGAGCTGGAACAGGGGATCGCGAAGCTCCGCGCTGCTTGGCGGCGCCTGTCCGCCCGCTGCGGAGGGCGGGCTGCCAACACCGTCCGCCCCGCCCGCCTCGTCCTCCGCCTGGACGACGGAGACCTCCCAGGCTCCCTCGGCGCGCACGGCGCGCACTCTCCTTCGGACTGGCGCCGGGCGCTCGTCAGCATGGTGGACTGGCTCGGCCCCCTCCCGGTGACGATCTACGCCCTCCGCTCCGGCGCCACCGACGAGCTCGAGGAGCTGATCCGCTTCGCGCACCGCCTGGAGTGTGAGGTGACCCTCGTGACCGACGGCACCGGGATCGACACACCACGGGCCGAGCAGCTCATCGATCGCGGCCTCGCGCGGGTGCGCGTGCTCGTCGGCGGGGTCTCTGACGAAGTGCAGCGCGACGTCGTCGGCAATTCGGCGGTCGACGCCACCACCGCGGTGCTCTCCTTCATCTTCGCCCGCAAGGACCGCGGCGCGCCCCTCGACGTGGAGATCGACCTCCCCTGGCAGGGCCAGGCCAACCGCGAGGCCCGGGCGGTGGTCGGCTGGGCCCGGCAGGTGGGGGCCGATGGCTTCCGTGTGGTGGCGCCCTGGAAGGCCGGGGCCATCCCCGACGATGACGCCGTCCTGGGCACCCTTGCGCTTGAGTCGGGCCCCTTTCAGCGGACCCCCGCCGCCACCTTCTCCGAGCTCAAGGTGATGCGCGCCCACGCCGACGGCCTGCCCGGCATGCCCCGCGCCGCCGCCCCCGCTCGCCGCCGCCTTCAGCCTTGCCCGGTCGGCGGGCAACGCCTGGAGATCACAGCGAACGGGGCGATTCGGAGCTGTCCCTTCAAGCCCGATTTCGGCCCGGTCGGCCGCGACGCTTCGGCCCGATGGCGTGAAGCGGCCTCCCCCCACCTCGCGGCCATCCGCGCCTGTGACCGCGCCTGCGCGCACGTGGAGTTGGCGCCGGCGCCGCTGCTCGGATAGCGGCGCCGGCCTCCAGGTTCGCATGCGCATCACCCTCGACCAAATCCCCCGCGACGGCTTCGAGCTCAAGGTCGGACTCTCCGACCGCTGGGCCCGTGAAGCCGCGAATTCGGCCTTCGACGCCGCTCCCGATACGCTGGCCATGCAGCTGCTGATCGAGCGGATCGGCCAGTCCGTCAAGGTGACCGGGGAGGCCTCGGCCTCCTTCCATCGCCCTTGTGACCGCTGTCAACGCTCCGTGCAGGTGGCGGTCGATGGCGACGTCGAGCTCCGATATTTCCCGAACGAGGTCGAGGGCGCCACCGAGCGCCGCCGCTCGCCCGATCCGGAAGACGAAGACGCGATTGAGCTCACCCCTGCTGACCTCGACATGGGTTGGTTCGATGGTCAGGCCATCGACGTCGAGCAGGTCGTCTCCGAACAATACGCCCTGATGGCCCCCGCTCGGGTCACCTGCGACTCCCCAGGGGCCACGGCCGAGCCCGGCCCCTGTGTGCTCCCCGCCGAGGCGGTGGACAGCCATCCCTTCTCTCCCTTCGCCGGAATCCGTCTGCCGAAATAGACCCGGCCGATCCAAACCCTCCACCCTCCCCCGATGGATGTGTCATGCCAGTTCCCAAGAAACGAACCTCGAAGAGCGTCAAGGGCATGCGCCGTTCGCACGACGCGATCAAGGCCACTGCGGCCACGATGCTCTGCCCCGCCTGCGGCGAGCTGAAGCTGATGCACCGCGCCTGCCCGGCCTGCGGCGTGTACCGCAACAGCGCCCCCGCCGCGGCCCCTGCCGCCGAGCCCTCTGGCGAGATCGAACAGGTCCCGTAGTCGGCCGCCGCGCCGCCCCATCCCCGGGTGTTCGTACCTTGGGATGGTGGGATCCGCCTGCGCGGGACCTCGCCCCTCGTTACGCATCCCCGGTGCGCACCTGCCCCGTTGTTTGGAGCCGCCATGACCGATCAGGACATCCAGAGCAAGGTCTTCGACATCATCTCGGAGAGCCTCAGCGCCAACCGAAGTGAGATTGAGCTCAGCTCTTCCTTCATCGACGACCTCGGGGCGGACAGCCTCGACATCGTCGAGCTGGTCATGACCATCGAGAAGGCCTTCGACATCGAGATCCCGGACGAAGACGCCGAGAAGATCACGACCGTCGCAGACGCCGTGGACTACATCAAGGAGCACGTCCGCCGCTGAGGCTGGGCGGGGGTACCGCGTGCGCCGAGTCGTGGTCACGGGCCTGGGGGCGGTCAGCCCCTGTGGCAACAACGTCCCCTCCACCTGGGCTCAGGTGTGCGCCGGGCGTTCTGGAATTGGTCCAATCACCAAGTTCGACGCCTCCACCTGGCCGGTGCGAATCGCCGGGGAGGTGAAGGACTTCGACATCGGGCCGGTCGTACGGGACAAGAAGGAGGTCAAACGCCTTGACCTCTTCACCCAGTACGCCCTGACCGCGGCCTGGGAGGCGGTGCTGGACGCGGGGCTCGACCCCGAGGCGCCCCTCGGAGACCGCGCCGGCGTGTACGTCGGCACGGGCATCGGCGGCATCGACGAGATCGCCAAGGGCGCCGTCCGCTTCGAGGCCGAGGGGTACCGGGGCCTCTCCCCTTTCTTCGTGCCGCGCTCGCTGACCAACCTCGCCGCCGGGCAGATCGCGATGCGCTTCGGCGCCCGGGGCCCGAGCCTGTGCATCAGCACCGCTTGCGCCACCGGCAACCACAGCATCGGCGAGGCCTGGCGGGTGATCCGCGCCGGCGACGCCGATCTGGTGATCGCTGGCGGCACCGAGGCCGCGGTCGTGCCCATCGGCGTCGCCGGCTTCACGGTGATGAAGGCCCTCTCCAAACGAAACGATGACCCAGCCACCGCAAGCCGCCCCTTCGATCGCGACCGTGACGGCTTCGTGATGGGCGAGGGCGCTGGCCTGCTGGTCCTCGAAGAGCTCCAGCACGCGCGGGCGCGGGGGGCACGGATCTACGCCGAGGTCATCGGCTACGGGCTGACCAACGACGCCCACCACATCACGGCGCCGCCGCCCGGGCACACCGGCGCGGTGCGGTGTATGCGCATGGCCCTCGCCTCGGCGGGCCTCGCGGCGGGCGACATCGACTACATCAACGCCCACGGCACCTCGACGCCGGCGAACGACATCAACGAGACCCAGGCGATCCACACGGTCTTCGCGGATCACGCTCGAAGCCTGCTCGTCTCCTCGACGAAGTCGATGACCGGCCACCTGCTCGGCGCGGCGGGGGGGATCGAGGCGGTCTTCTGCTCCCTCGCGCTGCACCAGGGGCTGGTGCCGCCGACCGCCACCCTCGAGAACCCCGACCCCGAGTGTGATCTCGACTATGTGCCCGGGGTCGCCCGACCGGCCCCCATCCGCACTGCGCTGAGCAACGCGTTCGGCTTCGGCGGCACCAACGCGGCCTTGATCTTCCGTCGGCTGGACACCTGAGCTGCACGCCCTGGAGGCCTCGATGCGCATCGTCGCGGGAAGTGATCACGCCGGCCTCGAGCTGAAGGGGATCCTCGTCGAGCACCTGCGGGTGCTGGGCCACGTCGTGCAGGACGTGGGCACCCACACGGCCGAGAGCTGCGACTATCCCGCCTTCGCGGCGGACGTAGCGAGCGCCATCACCGAAGGGCAGGCCGACTGGGGGCTGCTCTGCTGCGGCACCGGCGTGGGGATGAGCATCGCGGCGAACAAGATGGCGGGCATCCGCGCCGCGGTGGTCTCGGACACCTTCTCCGCCCGAATGGCCCGGCTGCACAACGCCGCCAACGTGCTCTGCCTCGGACAACGGGTCGTCGGGGCCGGCCTCGCCCAGGACATCGTCTCGGCCTGGCTCGACTCCACCTTCGAGGGTGGCCGCCACCAACGCAGGGTAGACCTCCTCACCAACCTCGATCGTCCGCGCTGAAGGCGCCGGGAGAGCCCCTGTCCCCTCACCTCTACCCCCACCTCTCCGCCGCCGATCCCGAAGTCCTCGCCGCGATGATGGCCGAGATCGGGCGCCAACAGCTCGACCTCGAGCTCATCGCCTCCGAGAACCACGCCTCATTGGCCGTGATCGAGGCCCTCGGATCTCCGCTCACCAACAAGTACGCCGAGGGGCTCCCCGGCGCCCGCTACTACGGCGGCTGCGAGCACGTGGACGTCGTCGAGCGGCTCGCCCGGGACCGCGCCCGCCAGCTCTTCGACGTCCCGGGCTTCGACATCGGGGTCAACGTCCAGCCGCACGCGGGTGCCCAGGCGAATTCCGCCGCTTTTCTCTCGGTTCTGAAGCCGGGCGACACCTTCCTCGGCTTGGACCTCTCCAACGGCGGCCACCTCACCCACGGCTCTCCGGTCAACAGCTCAGGCCTGCTCTACCGGCCGGTTCACTACCACGTGAAGGCCGACGGCCGCATCGACATGGACGAGGTGCGCGCGCTCACCCTGCGCGAGCGACCGAAGCTCATCGTCTGTGGCGCCAGCGCCTACCCCCGCCTGATCGACTTCGCAGCCTTCCGCGCGATCGCCGACGAGGTCGGCGCCGTGCTGATGGCCGACATCGCTCACATCGCCGGCCTCGTGGTCGCCGGCCTGCACCCGAACCCCTTCCCGCACTGCCACATCGTCACCACGACGACGCACAAGACGCTGCGCGGCCCTCGCGGCGGCATGATCCTCGCCGAGCGCGACCGGATGAAGAGCATCAACTCCGCGGTCTTCCCCGGGACCCAGGGTGGCCCGCTGATGCACGTGATCGCCGCCAAGGCGGTCGCGTTCAAGGAGGCGCTGCAGCCGTCCTTCCGGGTCTACCAGCAGGCGGTGATCGACAACGCCCGCGCGATGGCCGACCGGCTGATGGCGCGCGGCCTGTCGCTCGTGAGCGGCGGCACCGACAACCACCTCATGCTCATCGATCTCTCCAACGAGCCGGTGAGCGGCAAGGAGGGCGAGCAGGCCCTCGGCGCGGTGGGCATCACCGTCAACAAGAACACTGTCCCCGGAGAGAAGCGGCCGCCGATGGTCACCTCCGGCGTGCGGGTCGGCACCCCGGCGATGACCACGCGCGGGATGGGCACGGCCGAGGCCGCTCAGATCGCCGACTGGATGGCCGACATCCTCCGCGCCCCGGCGGACAAGGCGATCCAGGCTCGGGTTCGGGTGTCGGTGACCGAGCTCTGCCGCCGCTTCCCGCTCTATCCCGAGCTCGGCGAGGCCAGCCTCCCCAGCCACGGCGCCGAGCTCGCAGGGCCCTCGGCGTGAATTGTCCCCAATGCCATCACCCGGAGACGCGGGTGCTCGACACCCGACAGTCGGGAGATGGCATCCGGCGGCGGCGCCAGTGCCTCGTCTGCTCCTTCCGCTTCACCACCCATGAGCGCGTCGAGCAGCGGCCCCTGCTGATCGTCAAGAAGGACAGCTCGCGCGAGCCCTTCAACCGGGACAAGGTCCTCGGCGGCCTCCAGCTCGCCTGCCGGAAGCGCCCTGTCTCGGCCGACCAGATTGAGGTCGCGGCCGATCGGGTCGAGCAGGCGCTGCTGGCCGGCACCCAGCCCGAGGTCCACGCTGCAGAGATTGGCCGCCTCGTGCTCCGCGAGCTGCAGCTCCTGGACCGTGTCGCCTGGCTGCGCTTCGCCAGCGTCTATCAGGAGGTGGGCTCACCCGACGAGTTCCTGACCTTGCTCCAGCCTTGGCTCGCGGAGGCGGCTCCTGGGCCGCAGCGCGGATGAGCGGCCCCCTCACCTCTGATCCGGCGCCCCAGGCCGCTCCGCGCGAGCCCGATACGGCCCGCTACATGGCTCAGGCCCTGGCGCTGGCCGCCCGGGCGCGCGGCCGGACCGCCCCGAATCCGATGGTGGGCGCGGTGATCGTCCAGTCTGGGCGGGTGATCGCCGAAGGCTGGCACCGCGCGCCCGGCGCTGCCCACGCCGAGGTCGACGCGCTCCGCGCCGTCGGCGGGCGGGCGCCCGGGGCCACGATGTACGTGAACCTCGAGCCCTGCTGCCACCACGGACGCACCCCCCCTTGTACGGACGCGCTCCTGCGCAGCGGCGTCCAGCGGGTGGTGGTGGGCATGGTCGATCCCGATGAGCGGATGCGCGGCCGGGGCATCGAGATCCTGCGCGAGGCCGGCATAGAGGTCGAGGTGGGCCTGGGCGGCGCGGACTGCCGGGCCCTCAACGTGGCCTACCTCCGAGCCAAGGAGCTGCACCGCCCCTTCGTGACCCTCAAGGCCGCCGCCACCCTCGATGGTCGTATCGCCTCCGCCGCCGGCGAGAGCCGCTGGATCACCGGCCCCGAGGCGCGCGAGGCGGGCCATCGCCTCCGCGACCAGAACGACGCCGTCCTTGTGGGCACGGGCACCCTGCTCGCCGATGATCCTTCGCTCAACACCCGCATCTCCGGCGGCCGAGACGCGTTGCCCGTCCTGCTCGACCGCGACCTCCGCGTGCCCCCCTCCGCTCGGGTGTTCGGCGCGGGCCGCCGCCCCCTCATCGTCTGTGGGGAAGGCGCCATCGACCCCGCGCTGCCCGCCGATCTGCTGCGCGTGCGCGCCGGTCCCGGCGGCCTCGACCTCGACGAGCTGATGCGCGGCCTGCTCGCGCGCGGCGTCCACAACCTCCTCGTCGAGGGCGGCGGCGCGGTGCACCGCAGCTTCCTCTCCGCCGGCCTCGTCGATCGGGTGCACCTCTTCCTCTCTCCGAAGCTGCTCGTGGGCGGCCCCGGCTGGCTCGGCGGCCCGCCCTTCGCCCTCGCCGAGGCGCCGCGCCTCCGCTTCATCGACCTGCATCGGCGGGGCGATGACCTCGAGCTCGTCCTGGAGCCCTGAATGTTCAGCGGGATCATCGAGGACATCGGCCACATCGTCGGCGTAAGACCCCGCGGATCGGGGCGAGCCATCGACATTCGCACCCGGCTCTCGGTCGCGCCGGCCGGGGCGGCGGGCATCGGCACCGCCGATCGCGAGCGGATCGGCCTCGGCGACTCCATCGCGGTGATGGGGGCCTGCCTCACCGTCGAGGCCCTCTCTCCGCCCTCCACCTTCACCGTGGTCGCCGGCGCCGAGACCCTCTCCTTGACCACCCTCGGTACGCTGTCGATCGGCGCGAAGGTGCACCTCGAGCGGGCGCTCCGCATGGGAGACCGCCTCGACGGGCACCTCGTCAGCGGTCACGTCGATGGTCTCGGCCGCGTGGAGCGGATCACCCCTGCGAGCGAGAGCGTGATCATCGAGATCGACGCGGGCGCGGCGCTGTGCCGGTACATCGCCCGCAAGGGCTCGATCACCGTGGACGGGGTGAGCCTGACGGTCAACGAGGTCCGCGGCACGAGCTTCCGGATCAACATCATCCCCTTCACAGCCGGCCACACCACCCTGGGCGAGCGCCGCGCTGGGGATTCGGTGAACCTGGAGGTCGACACCCTCGCTCGTTACGTGGAGCGCCTGATGGGGGGCGGCGACGACAGCAGCCCCAGCGCGCACCCGAGCGCCTCGCTGACGGAGGCGCGCCTGCGTGACCTCGGATACGGCCGCGCGCCATCCAGGTCGGGCGGCGGTTGATCGGGTGCAGCTGGATCCAGCACAGGAGAGACAAGATCATGAGCTTCGTGGTGTTGGACACGGACCCCATCAAGCGGGTCGAGTACGCGATCGAAGACATCCGCGCCGGCCGAATGGTCATCCTCGTTGATGACGAAGACCGCGAGAATGAGGGCGATCTCACGATGGCCGCCGAGGCGGTCACGCCAGAGGCCATCAACTTCATGGCCACTCACGGCCGCGGCCTGATCTGCCTCTCGATGCTCGGCGACCGGGTGCGCCACCTTCAGCTCCCGATGATGGCCACCAACAACCAGAGCCCCTACGGCACCGCCTTCACCGTCTCCATCGAGGCGCGAGAGGGCGTGAGCACCGGCATCAGCGCCGCGGATCGCGCCCACACCATCCGCGTGGCGATCGACCCCGCCAAGGGCCCGCAAGACCTCGTCACCCCGGGCCACGTCTTCCCCCTGCGGGCGCGGGATGGCGGCGTGCTCGTACGCACGGGGCAGACCGAAGGCTCGGTGGATCTCGCCCGCCTCGCCGGGCTCAACCCCTCCGGCGTGATCTGCGAGGTCATGAACGACGACGGGACCATGTCCCGCCTCCCCGATCTGCTCCGCTTCGGCGAGAAGCACCAGATCCGGGTCGTCACGGTCGCCGACATCATCCGCTATCGGATGCGCCACGAGGTGCTCGTCGAGCGGGTAGTTGACGCCCCTCTCCGCACCCGCAGCCTCGACGGCCTCGAGGCGCGGCTGTACCGCACCGCCACCGACGGGAGCCTCCATCTCGCGCTCTGGCGGGGCCCGCTCCAGGCCGACGAGCCCGTGCTCACGCGTGTCCAGGCCTTCTGTCCGACGGGTGATGTCTTCGGCTCGCTCACCTGTGACTGCGGGGCGCAGCTCGACGTCGCGCTCGAGCGCATCCGAGACGAGGGGGGCGTCCTCCTCTACATGCACGTCGGCGCGGTGGCTCAGGGCGAGGCCCTCATCGCCCGCGTCCGCTCGCACCTCGGGGTGACCGACGCCAAGGCCGGAGACGCCGGCGGCGGAGAGCTCCGCGAGATGGGTATGGGCGCGCAGATGCTGGTCGACCTCGGCGTCCGCAGGCTGCGTCTGATGACCAACAACCCCCGGAAGATCGTCGGGCTCGAGGGCTACGGCCTCGAGGTCTCCGAGCGGGTGCCGCTCACGGTCCCGGCCTCCGCCCAGAACGCGGCCTTCCTCCGCGAGCGGCGCGTCTCCCTCGGCCACATCCTCCCGGAGACCGCGGTCTCCGTCCCCTCCGAGCCCTCCGCCTCTTAGCGCGGGGCCCCCTCCCCTTCTGAGCCCAGCGAGCCCTCATGCCTCGTGTCATCGAAGCTGGCCTGACCGATACCGGCGGCCGCTTTGCCCTCGTCGTCTCCCGCTTCAACGATCTGATCACCAGCCGCCTCTTGGACGGCGCCCTCGACTGCCTGCGCCGCCACGGCGTCGACATCGAGGCTCGCGCCACGGTGGTCTGGGTGCCGGGCGCCTACGAGATGCCCCTCATCGTCAGCCGCCTCGCCAAGTCGGGCCAGTTCGACGCCATCATCGGCCTCGGCTGTGTGATCCGCGGAGGCACCCCCCACTTCGACTATGTGGCCGGGGAGGTCACGAAGGGCCTCGCCTCCGTGATGCTCGACACCGGCGTCCCCGTCACCTTCGGCGTGCTCACCACCGAGAGCATCGAGCAGGCCATCGAGCGGGCCGGCACCAAGATGGGAAACAAGGGCGTAGAGGCCGCGCTCGCCGCCCTCGAGATGGTCGGCCTCCTCCAGAACCTGGGCGGCCGCTGAAATGGCCCGTCGCCGCGCTCGCGAATTCGCCCTCCAAGCCCTCTTTCAGGTAGACCTCGCCGGCACCACCGGTCGGGAGGCCCTGCGCGCCCTCTGGGCCGGCCAGCTCGATCTGGAGGGGGTGGTCGAGGCGCCGCGCCCGGCCGAGCCCGATGAGATTGAATTCGCCGAGTCGCTGGTGCTCGGCGTCGAGAAGCGGCGGGCCGAGGTCGATCCCCTCATCGAGGGTGCCAGCCAAAACTGGCGCCTCGTCCGCATGCCGGTGGTCGATCGAAACATCCTGCGACTCGCCGCTTACGAGCTGCTCACCTGCCCCGAAGTGCCAGCCAGCGTCAGCATCAACGAGGCCGTCGAGCTCGCCAAGCGCTTCGGCGACAAGGAGAGCAAGTCCTTCGTCAATGGCATCCTCGATCGTATCGCCGGCGTCACCGGTCGCGGCGGACGAAAGAACCACCCCCCCGCAGCTCCGAAGCCGGCGCCGGGCACGGGCGACCGCCGCGGCGATTGACCCCACCGATCTGCCGCACCCGGGAGCTTCGTGTTTCGAGGGCCCTCAGGGAGCGGCGACGCCCGGCTCGGCCGGCGCAACCTCTTCACTCGCGGCGACCGGTGCGGTCACAAAGGGATCCGCCGGGAGCTGGAACTCCGGGGCCGCCGCGGCCGTCGTGATCAAGTAGCGGAGGCCGTTGGCGAGGCGCTCCTGGGTGTGGGCGTCGGCGTCGAGCGCGATCTCGAGCTGCGCCTGCCGCGCCGGCATCGTCTCCAGCACCCCGGGCACCCAGTCGGTGTCGCGCAGGATCCACCCCGCGGGGGTGAGCGACTTCCGCCGGACGCTGACCGTGGCACAGGTGGCCCCCGCCTTGCAGCCGACGATCAGCGCCGGGGCGGGGGTCCACACCGTCCGCACCGTGCTGGCGTCAAGGTCCTGAAGGTGGACCACCACGAGGCTGTCTTCACAGTAGGTCTGCCGCAGGGTGGTGAGCTTGACCGCTCCCTCCGGGCTGATCTCCAAGGTCGAAGCGGCTTTACACGGGCGGACCTTGCTCGGAAATTGGGAGACGGAGCGGGTGAGGTAGCCAACAGTGTCGGTGAGCGAGGGCGCCCCACCGGGCAGGATCTCGGTGGGGACCTCGCTCTTCTTGGCGGCGGCCGCCTTCTTGGCGGCGACGGCCGCAGGGGAGTTGATCAACCCCCCGCCGAGGATCACGGCCAGGAGCGCCCCGTAGACGGGGGCCGAAGGGCGCCCCGCGGAGGAGGCCGCGGCGGGGGGCGGAAATTCAACGGTGGGGCGCATGCAGGGGGCTCCGAACCCAGGTGGACGTCGCGGGCGTAGATAGCCGATCACTCGGTCGGCGGGACGGTGTCGCCGTGGGAATTTGTACCCCAACAGGAGAGCGCGTTGTCGGCGGTGACCCCGCAGCCATGAGACACGCCGAGGGCGATCTCCGACCAGGCGCCGGCGACGGGCGCGGCAGCCTTGCCCCAACAGGTCATCTCACCGCTCGCCGCGAGGGCGCAGCTCTGGCTGCTCCCCACCACGACCCGCGTGAACTCGGCGTCCGGGGCGTCGAGGCGGCCATCCGCGTCGTAGCCCCAACACTCGACCTTCCCGTTTTCGTGGAGCCCGCAGCCGTGGGTCGACCAGATCGAGAAGTCCTGGAAGGTGCCCGTCGGGAAGTCCATCAACGGCGAGGAGGGGTTGCCCCAGCAGGTGAGCGAGCCCGCCGAGGAGCGGCCGCAGGCGACGTCGGAGGCCGCCCCGAGCTGCTCGTAGGGCCCGGCGGAGCCCTCGCTGAGCCCGCCCCAACAGACCGCCGCCCCCGAGGCGTCAAGCGCGCAGAGAGAAGCCGCGCCGCCGATGATCCCCGAGAGGGGGCCCGCCGGGGTGCCGTTGCGGTTGACCTCGTCGGGCACCGCACCCCAACACTCCGCCTCCCCGTCGAGTTCAACGCCGCAATTCCAGGTGCTCGTGACGCCAAGCCCCGAGAACTCCCGCCCCCGCGGGACCTTGGTCTGCTCCTGGTCTGCGCTCCCCCAGCAGATGACGTCGCCCACCCGGCTGAGCGCGCAGCTATGTTCGGAGCCGAGCCCCACGTCGGTCCATTGGCCGAGCGCGGGCGCGCTGTCGCCCGTGTCCTCTCCCTCGCCCTTGCCCGAGCAGCCGGGGAGCCCGAGGAGCCCGAGGAGCCCCCACAGCAAGAGCGACTGCTGACCGGCTGCGTGTCTCGACCCCATTCCGTCCTCCGAGGTCCCAAGTGTAGCCCCAGGTCCGCCGCCCGGCCGCTCGATCCCTCGGGCCAGCCCCCGCGCACCGGCGCGACCGAACGAGCCTGCGTCACGCCTCCGACCAGCGTTACACTTCGTTACAAGTGGACGAACGACTGGCAAAGACGACGGCCACACGCCGGGGTATTGGAGACTAAACCTCGTCCCTCCCGCTGACCGCTCCCCGCTGCCCCCGAGGATCACCGTGCCCGCCGTCGCTTCAGCGCCATCCGCTCTGCCCTCGACGGCCGCCCACGCCGGCGCTCCCGAGCAGACGCTCGGTGGCGGAGCGGGGGCCCCGCCCCTGCGCTTCGCGGTGCTCGACAACACCGGCCTGTTGTCTCGCCGCGGCTTTATCTCGGTCGAAAGTGGCGAGGTCAAATTCGAGCCGGCCACGCGGGGCGGCTGGGCGCTCCCTCTCCAATCCCTGGACCACCTCCAGATGGTCGGAGTCGACCGAAACCTGGTCGTCCACGCGGGCTCGGAGCGCCGAAAGCTGGTCAGCAAGTACAACGACGCAATCGCCGTCTCGCTCCTCCAGGTGCTGCTCTCGCAGCCAGCCTCCGAAGCCCCGGGGCGCCTGCTCATCTGCGGCTCCGCCACCCGCTCCACCGACGGCCTCATGTCGACCGCCGGCGAGCTGAGGCTCACCACCGACGGCCTCCGCTTCCGACCGAGCGGCCTTGAGCGCCTGCTGCTGAACCGCGCGGAGTGGTCCGTCGCGCACCGGGACATCTCCCACACGACCCTCCTGCACGCCGGTCGCCTCCTCGTCATCTCCACCCCCGCGGGCGAGGTGCGGCTGGAGGGCGCCCTGGTGTGGCCGGTGTTCGGAGCCCTCGTCGCCATGGGCGTCGGCGCCCAGCGGCCGCTCCGCTCGAGCGGCCTGCGGCTGATCGACATCGGCGTGACCCGAGGGCCCGTTCAGCAGACCGGCAAGATGCTGATGACCGATCATGGCTTTCACTTCGCCGTCCACGGGCTCACTGGGCTCGTCCATGAAGGTGAGGCGAGGGAGGTCCCTTGGTCCACCGTACGGAGGGTGGCCGTCGAAGGGGCCGAGCGCGATCACCTCACCTTGGAGACCCGAAGTGAGCGACACTCCTTCCTGATGGACGACGCGCTCGGCGAATTCGACCAGATCGCCGAGCGCCTCCTGCCCATGACCCTCGTGGACGATCCCCCCAGCGAGCCGGGGGGCGTCTGCACCGACCCCCTCACCTTGGGGCGCCTCGCCCGCCGCCAGCAGCGCCCAGACTTCGTCGCCAGCGTCTGGAAGCATGTTGGGCGCTCCTGCTTCGAGCGGGCCCAGCTCGTGATGCACGGGGACGAGCTCCGGGTGTTGCGCCTGGACGGCACGGGACACGTGGAGGCCGACGAGCCGGCGATCGAGGTGGACGAGGTCCGCGAGCGGATCTCCCACGAGACCGACCCCACCGACGTCTGCCACCTGATCCGGCCGCCGATGCGCATCCGTAGCATCTACGCCGAGAACCTTCGCCGCATCATCGGCGCCCGGCTGCCGGTGACGCTCCCCGGCCTCGTGACGGCGGAGCGCGAGGCCCGCGTCGAGGACATCGTCTACCTTGGCCGCTCCGATCGCCGCGCCAGCTTTCGCGCTGTGGGCTCTTTGGAGCTCTGGTCCACGATCTCTCCCCGTCTCCCCTGGCCGAACGGCGACGGGAGCGAGAAGGTCCACCTCTCCAACCTCTCGCTCGGCGGCTGCAGCCTGCTGTTGCCCGCCAGCGTGGAGGTGGGGACACCCCTCGTCTTCGACATCCGCTTCCGTAACCATCAAGTCCGCGTCGCGGCGGTGGTTCGGTACACGAAGGCCCTCCCCGACCTCCCCGAGCTTCGTCGGGCGGGCTGCGCCTTCAATTCGTTGACCGTGCGCGAGGCGGAGTCCCTCAACCGCCTCTGGCTGTCCATGCAGCTCGCCTCGATGCCGAGCGCCCTCTCACCTCCGACCGAGGAAGCCGGCGCCTGAGCTGGCACCAACCGGGGTAGACTGCCGAGATGCGACCTACCCTCTCCCTCCTCGCGGCCCTCGGCACCTCCGGCTGTGAGCGCCCTTGTGTCGACATGTGCCAGTCGCTCGACCGCTGGGTGAAGGAGTGTGGCACCACCTGGGAGACCGAGTTCGCCGAAGAGGGTTGGGCCAACGTCGAGCAGTGCGTAAAGGAGCTCGATGATCCCAGCCGCGCCGAGCTCCGGGAGTGTCGCGAGCTGCGGCACGAGTACGGCGCGCGAGAGTGCTATTAGGGCCCCGGAGCGCTTGATCCCTGCCATGCGGACCCACAGATGTCGCTGACGGTTCGATATCCAGGTCGAGCCTGCTTGATCGGAGAGCATTGTGACTGGGCGGGCGGCGCCAGCCTCGCCATCCCCCTGCCCCTGAGCGTCCAGGTGACCGTGGAGGAGGCGGAGCGAGACCTGCGCGTCCGCACCGCGCTCGACGGGGAGCTGCAAGAGGGCCGCTGGCCTATCCGCGGGCGGATCGACCGCGCGGGCGGCGCGCTCCGCTTCGTGCCCGCCGCCGCCGCGCTCCTCCACCAGCGGGGGCTGGTCCTCCCTCCCGCCTTGCTGTGGGTGTACTCCACCCTGCCGCCTGGCCGAGGCTTCTCCTCGTCCGCGGCCTTCAGCCTCGCCGTGCTCGACGCCCTCTCCCGACACGCGGGCTGCGTGCTCGACGCCGAGGAGCTGGCCGAGCTCGCCTTTCGCCTGGAGCACGACCTGCTCGGCGTGGAGTGCGGGCGCCTCGACCCCCTCGCCTGCGTCGCCGGCTCCCCGGTCTTCTTGCAGTGGCGCGAAGGCACGGCGCCGCTCCGGCGCGTCCGGCCCGCTCACGACTTCCACTTTGTGCTCGCGGCCTTCAAGGCGCCGAGGAACACTGGCGCCATCCTCAGCGCGCTGCATCGGCACCACGAGGACGACCTCCGCGCCCCCCTCCACCCCGAGGCGGTGCGCGCGGTGCGGGAGGGCCTCGCCCTCTTCGCCAGCCTCGCCGAGGCTGCCGCCGGCGCCCTCGAGCAGGGGGAGCCCGAGCGCCTCGGTGTGGCGATGAACACCGCCCAAGAGGCCTACGAAGACATGGCCGCCGTCGTCCCGGAGCTCCGCGCCCCCGAGCTCATCCGGACCTGTCGCGCCCTCCGAGAGTCGGGCTCTCTGGGGGCCAAGTTCTCCGGCGCTGGCGGAGACGGCTCCGTGATCGCGCTCTTCCCCGACGAGGAGAGCGCCCGCGCCGCCATCCATCACCTCGGGCTGGCGGGCCTCTCGGCCTGGTCGGCCCTCACGGGGCCCTCATGAACTCCCGCCTCGGCCCGCTCGCCTCGCGCCTCGCCCTCCTCTGCGGAGCCATGATCGGCGCCGCCTCGGAGGGCTGGGCCGAGGGGCCGATCACCTTCCCGCCGCCCCCAGCGCCGCCGCCCTCCACCCCGGATCGGCGCGACCAGGCGCCCACTCCCGACGATCCGCCCCCCTTCGGGGCCGACCTCGCCCTCGGCTACCTCGCGGGCACCCTCGCAGGCCCCTGGCCGGAGTCCGGGGTCCACGGCGCGCTGATGTTCCGCTACGACGCCTTCGCGGTCAGCCGCGCAGCGAGCGGCCCCCGCCTCGGGCTCAGCCTCTGGGGGGCCACCTCGGTCTGGCCCGGACAGGTGGCGCTGGAGCCAAGCGGGGAGGCGACCAACCCCACCTCTGGCGCCGAGGCGGAGGCCACCGAAGAGATCGCCATCGACTACATCCACTACGGCGTGTTGGGCGTGCTGCGCGGTGACCCCTCCGCCCCCTTCAGCCCCGACTTCGGGCTCGGCTTCGGCCGCCTCGACCTCGACGCCTACCACGGTGGGCCGCTGGCGCTCCCCACCCTCAGCTTTGAGGCCGGGCTTCGTCGCCGGGTGACCGATCGCAGCTTCGCGGACCTGCTCCTCCGCGCCAGCTGGGCGACCCAGCGGAGCGGGCTCGACCCCACGGCGCTCGAGGAGTGGTGGCTCGTACAGGCCGGCGTCGAGCTCGGGGCCCACCTCCGCTGATCAAGGCGGCGGGGCCGGCGGAGGAGGGGTCGTGTCGCCGCCGCAGAGCTCCACGCGGCGACGGTCGACGGCGGCGTCGAAGCGGGGGTCCGGGACGGCGTGGACCCAGTCCTGGAGCTCCCCGGAGGTCAAGCGCTCGGCGCACAGATTGACTCTTCCCCGCTGAATCCCTGGGCCCAGCTCTCGGTCGTAGAGCTTCACCGCCGCGGCGACGCAGCGCCGTCGGTCTTCCTCGAGGTCGAGCCGGTCACACCACCGCAGATCGAGCGTCCCGAGTCCCTCGAAGCCGTTTTGATAGTAGCGCTCCCAAAAGCGGACCTTGAAGTCGGTGGTCTCCCCGAGCAAGGGCAGCCATCGTGCGTACAGCTGTCGAGCGCGGGGGAGCGCGGCGGAGATCCCGTCGGGGCCGTTGTTGTGGACGAGAGAGTACACCGCGGTCTGCCAGAGGTGCTGCCCGCAGTCGTCCACAAAGCGACCCGCTTGCCCGCAGAGCCAGGCCGCGCTCTGCTCGCGCCCCCGCTTACGATGCGCCTCGGCGGCGACGAAGTAGCACTCGTCCCGCCACGGTCCGGCCTCCACCTCTCCACACCAGCGCTCGGGCGCTCCTCCCCTCCGACGCGCCTCGGCGCTGACCACGGCCAGCCCGCAGTCGCCGCGCAGGTCATCATCCGAGATCTCCGCGCAAGCGCCGAGGCCTACGCTCGGCTCAAGCTCAGGATCAGCGAGGACGGCGAGGTAGCGGTCCCGATCACGGGCAACCGGCGGCGCGGAGCAGGCCGTGGCGAGCAGGAGCGGCCAGAGGGCTGCACAGCCCCCACCGGGCTTCACCCGCGAAGCCCTGACCGACCGGAGCGGTGAGAGCATGTGTAGTCGCGAAGAGAGGGCGCCGGTCATGCTCCCCGTTATCTGGTCGTGGATGTCTGAGCCGACGAACCACCGCCTCGACGCCCTGCCGCTCACCCAGATCGGGGGCTTCACGCTGCTTGAGCGCCTCGGCCAGGGCGCGGCGGGCGAGGTGGTCCGCGCGGAGCGGGCCGGCGTGCTCGCGGCCGTGAAGCTGGTTCACCGCAGCCAGTCGCGCTTCTTCCATCGCCTCACGAGCGAGGTCACCGCCCTCAGCGCGGTCTCAGATCCTCGGGTCGTGACGCTGCTCGGCGGCGGCGAGGAGGGAGACTGGGCCTGGCTCGCGATGGAGCTGGTCGAGGGGCGCACGCTCACCCGATGGCTCGAAGACCAGCCCGCAGGGGCCCGCCTCAAGGCCATCCTCCACCTCTCTGGTGAGCTCGCGCTCGGCCTCGCCGCCGTGCACGAGGCTGGCTTCGTGCACCAGGACGTCAAGCCCGACAACATCCTCGTGGATGCGGTCGGTCGCCTGTGCCTGATCGACTTCGGCTTCTCCCGCCGGATCGACCTGCGCCCCGGTGACCCCATCTCCGGCCCCATCACCGGCACCCCACGGTACATGGCCCCCGAGCAGCTCACCGGGATGGAGGTGGACTCTCGCGCTGACCTCTTCGCGCTCGGGGTCGTCATCTACGAGCTGCTCACGGGGCAGCCCCCCTTCGCAGGGCCGGACCTCGCACACCTCGTCTTGGCGGTCTGCACCGCCACGCCGCCCCCGCTGGCCGACCTCGCTCCCAGCGCACCGCCAGAGGTCGTCGCCTTGGTGGAGCGGCTCTTGGAGAAGGCGCCCGCGGACCGACCGCGCTCCGCCCGCGAGGTCGCGTGGGTCCTCTGCCGCGCCGCCGGAGAGCCTGCCCAGCCCCTGCCCTGGCGCCCGCGGGCGCTGACCTCGCGGTGGGTGGGCGATCGGGGGCCGCTCCGCCTGCTGCGAGATCGCACCCTCAACGCAGAGCGAGCCACGGTCATCGTCCACGGACCGCCCGGGATCGGGCTGAGCCGCGCCCTCTCCGAGCTGCGGGGCGAGGTGTTGCTGCGCGGAGGCCGACAGGTCCTGCTCTCCGGCCGCCCCGACATCCTCTCCGCGGTGCTGGAGGCCCTCGTGGGGCCCCTCATCCCCATCGCCACCCGTCGCCACCTGCTCGGCGACGATCGCGGCTTCTTGTTCGAGGCCGTCCCCTCGCTCAACCAGGGAGAGCCCGAGGACGACGACGAGGAAGAGGGGCCCACTCACCAGGTGCGCTCGGCCATCAGCCGCCTCCAAGCAGCCACGGGCCGGGTGGTGCGGCGGGCGGTCGCGCAGCGCCCCTTGCTCATCGCCATCGACGACGCGGAGCGCGTCGACCCCGCCGATCTCGCCGCGCTCCACGGCAACGCCATGCTCGTGCTGGCCAGCCACCAGCCCGATCGCATCCGATTGCCCGCTGAGCGGATCGCGCTGAGATCGCTCACCCCCGGCCAGCTCGCCGAGATGGCCCGCTCGATGATCGACGACGCAGGACCGGAGCTCGCTTGGTCCCACTCGGGAGAGCTCGCCGGCAACCCGGCGGCGCTGGTGCGCCTCGCCCGCGCCTGGGCCGAGCGGCAGGCGCCCAGGACCCCGGCGGCGCCGCGAGAGCACCGCGGGGACGTCGCGTGGGAGACCGCCGTGACCGAGGCGGAGCAAGCGCTGCTCGAGCACGGCCCCGCGGACGCCTCGGCCTGGCTGGCCCGACCCAGCGGAGCCGCTCCCGGCTCGGGCCCATTGCGCCATCGAATCGAGATCACCCGGGCCCGAATTGCCTTTCAGCTCGGTCGCGACGCCGATTGTCTCGCGCACGCCGCCCGCGCCGCTGAGGTGGCCGCCACGCTCGCCGAGCGCCACAGCGCGCGCATGGAGTCCGCTCGCTGCGCCCTGCGCCAGGGCCGCTACGCGGCCTGCGCCGACGAAGCGCGCGCCGGCTTCACAGACGCCATCACCGCCGACGAGCTCGAGGGCCGGGCGGAGGGGGCCCTGCGATGGGCCGTACTCCTGGCCCGCGCACAGGCCGGCCTCGGCCGATGGAACGACGCCGACCGCGACCTCAGGGAGGCGCAGCGCTTCACCACCTCAGCCGCCGCGCCGACCCCGCGAAGGTTTGACCTCGCGTGGATGGAGGCGACGATCACCGTCGCGCTCTGTCGGTGGGCCGAGGCCGAGCGCCCGATCCGCGACCTGCTCACCCATAGCGCGGGGAAGCGGGACAGCCGCGGCAAGGTGGGCGCTCAGCACTTGATGGGCCTCATCCACCTCCGTCAAGGGCAGATCCGGCTGGCGCTGAGTCGCCTTGAGGCCGCCGCGGCCCTGTCCGATCGCCTGGACGACCCCGAGCTCCATTGCGGCGTCCTCGCCGATCTGAGCGTGGTTCAGGCGATCGTGGGCCACCCGGAGGGGTCCCGTGCCTCGCTCCAGGCCGCCTGGGCCCTGCTTCGCCGGCGCCCGGGCCGGGCGGTCGCAGTGCAGGTGTTGCGGGCGGGGCTCTTCTCCGCCGCGACCTACGGGGATCGGGAGGCCCTCTCGGTCTGGCTCGATCGCCGCGGGTCAGTGCCCGCAGAGTGGCTCGATCCCGTGGCCTCGCCGATGCTCCACGGAGAGATCGGGCTTGCGCTCACCTTGATCGGAGATCGGGAGGGCGCGGCGGCCGTGATCGGCAGCCTCGACACTGCCGACCTCGAGGATCCGCACGACGCCTTGCTCCTCCGCATCCGGCTCGCCGAAGCTCGCCTCCGCCTCGAAGTGGCCCTCCCGGGCGACATCAGCGCAGAGCTCGTCGTGGCGCACCGATACAACCTGGTCCACCTTCAGCGGCTCTTGTACGGTCTGGCCCTGAAGTCGAACCGCCCAATCCCCGACCTCGAGCGGCGCTGCAAAGAGGCCGACCAGGACGGCGACGCTTGGGGGCACGCGCGCCTGCGCGGTCGTTGGACCCCCGAGGTCCCATCCGCCGCCCGCACCCATGCGGCCGAAGAGGAGGACACCACCGACAACCTCCCGCTCCAAGCAAGATCGCCGGCCTCCGAGGGTGACCTCAGCCCCCGACGAACCGAGAGACGACGGTGAGGAACGCCACCAGGAGCCCGATCCAGGTGGCCAGCACCCCCGCGAGGTAGATCACCGCCGCCCCTCGAAGATGGAGGTCAGGCTCACGCGGGAGGCTGCGATCGGCCCACTCACGGAGGACGTGCACCGCCCGCGGCCGCAGCGCCGGCACGCGGAGGACGTCGGTCAGCAGCTCGTAGCCGTCTTCTCGAAGACCGAAGAACGGCCAAAGTGTGTAGATAGCAAGTGCATAATTTGCGTCCGCACACAGCGAGAGCACCTCACCGAGCGCGGCCGGGGCCCCCAAGGCCTGGGCGGCGCCCGCGGTCAGGGCCGCCAGCCCACCGAGGAGGAGGTTGGTACAGGGACCCGCGAGCGTGACCTCGATTCGTCCAAGCTGAGTGGACATCCACATGTCGGTGATGTCTACGTAGAAACTCGGAACGATCGAGTCAAGGAGCTCCATACCAACGGCCTTCACCTTCCGTCCATGTGCTTTGGTGAGCAGACCGTGGGCCAGCTCGTGGAGGGCCATGGAGGTCAGGAGGATCACAATCCAAAGGGCGATATCGACAAAGAATGGCCAGGCCGCCTCACCCAGCTGTCCAGAGAATCGATAACGGGCATAGACGGCCGCTCCCGCACCGGCGAGCACCGCCAAGAGCACGTTCGCGGGTCGAGACAGCAGCCACCCGAAGAGGACGTGAGCGCGGGCGAAACCGGCGTCCACATCGCGCCAGCGCCGCTCCAGCCGAGGGAGGCGGTCCAAGAGCCGGCCCAACGCTCCCCCCCGAGCCACCGCACGCTGCCGAAGAGGGGTCTCCGCCTGCATCGCGATCAGCCCAGCCTGTCGGGCACGATGGAGGAAGCTACGTATGTCCCGCACGTCCAGTGAACCAAACCGAAAGAAGAGCGCAGCGGCGATGTCCTGGATGGTGTGGTCACCATCCACGTGCTGCCAGATAAAGCGCTCCCGCTCGTTCAACCTCAAGTATTGCGCCGTGACCAAGCCTGCACCCTCCAGCCGGAGGACGTGCACCTTCCCCGCCGCCTCGTCGACGACGTTCTCTTCTACCGCACGGATCGCTGCCCTTACTGGGCGCATTCGCAGAAACGCCTGACTACTGTGTACGGTTCGGATCTCGTAGCCCGCCCCCGCGTCGTCCGACTTGCGGATCAACAGCTGGAGCCCGGCGCGCGCGGGGCGCTCATTGGGTTGCACGAGATCCTCGAACCTTGCATTGGGCGTTGCTAAAACTTCACGTTAGCAGGAAAAGTGACCCTCCTCAACCGTGGGCGGCGGTCAACCGCCCCCCCCCTCGGGTGACCCACAAATCGCAGTCGCTTGGCCGAGGCACCCGAGCCGGTCTGTCTCGATAAGCCGCCTAATTGCGCGACCTTACCAGAATCGTGGTCCCTTGCAAGCCGCCCGGCACCCTTTGAGGGATCCGGCTCATCACCCTGCACGGATCGCGCCCCGCTCCCAGCTCCCGACAGCAGCCAACCCAAACCCAAAACACCAATGGACTTGAGACATGGGTAAGAATTCCTCTGAGAAGGGTACTGATTCGCTGATCGGTCGCGCGGTGATCGATCCCGACTTCCGACGCCGCCTCTTGACGGACCCCGAGGCGACGATCGCCGCCGAGGGCTACGAGGTGAGCCCCGAGATCATGGGGCAGCTCAAGGGCATGGATCCCGCTGCTGCCGAAGCCGCCGCCGCGAACCTCGACGCTGCCTTCGCTGACCGGCGAGCCGCGAGCTGAGCCGATCCCCGGAGCGAGACGGCTCCCCGCCCGACTGGCCAAAGCTGGTCGTGGTGGGGAGCCCACCGCTCAGAACGCCCTACGTTCCCGCGGATCCCACGTCCGGTCTCGTGGACGCCGATCCCCTCCGCGCCGCGGATGCCTGGGTCGAGCTGCTCGCACGGAGGCCTGCTCTCCGGGGCCTGCTCCGAGCCGCGTCGGCCATGGGGGCCGCTGGTGAACGGCGGGCCCTGATCAACTTTGGCCTCCAGCTCCTGCCGACGGACGGTGAGGGCCGCGACGACGACGACCTGGACGCGGCGCTGTCTTGGCTGGAGGTGGCCGCGCGCCTCGACGATATTGGCCGTGCCTGGTGGGATCAGTGGTGGAGCCCAACTCCGCCCGACCTCCTGTCCCCTGCCGCTCGTTCACTTCTGCTCCTCCTTAAGGGCACTTCGATCTGGCCTGCGCTGCGGGGTCGCCTCTCCGACGAGCGGACCTCCGCCACGGCCGTGTACGCTCTCCGAGGCCTCCTCGCCGCCGGTCGCGCTGAGCTGCGAGCTGCGCTCGAGCCTTCGATCTTGGGGCTGCTCAACCTCCCCTTTGATGCAGCTTGGGCCCCCCCCCTCCGCCGCTGGGCGGAAGAGGTGCGCGCGGCCCTCGACCGCGTCGAAACCATCGCAGCTCTCCACGCCCTCGCCTGCCTCTGGCGGCCGCCTCGTCGAGAGCCCACATCGGGCGACCTTCGGCGCGACATCGAGGAGGCCATCGCCTTCCTCGACCGCGACCCCATGCTCACCGGCGCCTGGGAGGTGCAGCGTTGGGGTCTCGGCCTCCACGACGAGCCGCTTGTGGAGCAGATCTTCCCCGCCTCGCTCGTGCTCCTCGCCCTTTGGGAGGCAGGCGCCCGTCGCCCCGCCAGCCTCCTCCGCGCCTTCGAGGCCGCTGAGCCCGACAACCTGCGCTGGTACGGCTCCTGGCAGGGCATTCCACCCGACGCCGACTCTCTCGGGATGATGCTGTCCGTCGCGGCCCTGCTGCCCGATCGGCCGACGGCGCGCGTCGAGGGTTGGCTGCGGCTGCTGGCGCCGAACGTCGATCCCGCAGGGGCCACGCCCGTCTGGTTCACCCGCTGGCCGGACGGTCGGCCGACGCTCGACGAGCCAATTCGAAGCTGGCCCTTCGATCGCTGCGCGACGGTCCGGGGGCACCTCCTCCTCGGCCTGCTGGCCTGGGACCCGCCCGGACACGCGCGGCTCATCGAGGCCAA
The DNA here is from genome assembly GCA_044344255.1 of Myxococcota bacterium. Classification (GTDB taxonomy): domain Bacteria; phylum Myxococcota_A; class UBA796; order UBA796; family UBA2385; genus JBIJDH01. The sequence goes on along the minus strand of JBIJDH010000002.1, from coordinate 309,208 downwards.
CCTCGCCCTCCTGCTTCGGCAATTCGATGACGAGCCGGAGCACGGAGACCTCTTCTACTCGGCGCCGTACGCCCGACTGATCTTCCATCGTGTGGTCGATCGGCTCCCCGCCGGGCTGGTCACCCCCGAGCTCGAGGCCGCGGTCACCGCCCGGCGTCAGCTCGACCGGGAGGCGTGGGCGAAGGAGCAGCGCGCCGACGGCAGCTTCGGATCACCGATGAAGACGGCCTTCGCCCTGGAGTCGCTGGCTTCGGACCCCACGGCAGCCCTGGTGGCGGGAGCCGCGCGGAGATACCTCTCTGGCGCACAGCACCCAGACGGCTCCTGGGCGGCCGAAGACTTCTACCGGATGCCAGGGAAGTCCTTGGATAATATCGTGTACTATCGGAGCGTTGAGGTCACCACCGCCCTCTGCGTCCGAGCCATGAGCCTCCGACCGCTGCCAGCACCGGAGAAGCCACTCCCCCCATGCGTGTGAACAATCTCGATCAGATTCAGGAAATTCTCCGGAGCGCGGAGATGCGAGGCGAACGCCAGGTCGCCTGGATTCGCCTCGTGCTCGGCATTCTCACCGGTGGAATGGTTGCGACGATGTGGGGCATCAACACCCTCTTCGCCAACTTGGTCTTCATTGGGCAGTCCTCTGTCCTCGTCTTGTACAGCGTCGCGTTGCTTGCCTATTTTCGCGCTCACCGCGACGAGTACATGGGCTGGCTGAAGTACGTGAGCATCTTCGTCGATTTGGCCACCTTTCACGCCGCGATCTTCGCTGCAGAGGCCAATCACGCCGGCGCCATCGAGTACTATCAGTCGTTCTTCCCCTTGGCCCTCGTTCTGTTCAACGTGATGTCGGGTCTCCGGTACAGCGTACCCGCCTGTATGTACTCCGCGTTGGTGACGGTGATCCTCGGATCGGGCGTGCTTGCCTACGTGGTGGTCGGCCATCTCATCCCCGTGAGCCCCGTCTCTGTCTACGGAAAGAACGAGATCAACATTGGCGACGAGCTGATGCGAATCGCCTTCCTGACCCTGCCCGCGCTCCTCGCCGGCGTCATCGCCTTCGTTTCCAAGGGGCTCCTCGTCCGGGCCGAGCAGGAGTCCATGCAGCGCGCCGAGGTCGAGCGTCAGCGAGAGCGGCTGGCCAAGTACCTCTCCCCTGACCTCGCCGAGCTCGTCACCGCCGACGAGGCCGGCTTCCGCCTCGGCGGCTCACGGCGGCACGCCACCATCCTCTTCTCCGACATCCGGAATTTCACGCCGCTGGCCGAGTCCACCGAGCCCGAAGAGATCGTGAAGCTGCTGAACGATTACTTCACCGAGATGGTGGCCATCGTCTTCCGCTACGGGGGGACCTTGGACAAATTCCTGGGCGACGGGCTCATGGCGGTCTTCGGGGTCCCCTTCGACCTGGAGCAGCAGGAGCTCCGCGCGGTCGTCGTCGCGCTGGAGATGATCCGCGCGGTCGAGGCCCTGAACGCCCGCATGGGCACCGAGGAGAGCGGCCGCCCCCCGCTGAACATCGGCGTCGGCATCGCCACTGGGCCCGTGGTGGCCGGCAACATCGGCTCGCTCGAGCGGATGGAGTTCACCTGCATCGGTGACACCGTCAACTTCGCCGCCCGCCTGGAGTCGCTCAACCGCTCCGTGGGCACCAGCATCATCGTGAGCGAGCCGACCTTCAACGCCCTGGGCGACGCCATCCCCGCCCGTCGGTTGCCGCCGATCCCCGTCAAGGGCAAGGCTGGCATGCCAAACCTCTACGCGATCGATCCCCGCGACGTGCCCGAGGCCGACCTCCGGCGATTGGGGAGCACCCTGGCCGAGACCACCGCGCGGGCGCGCTCCAACCTCGCGGCGACCAAGGCCAAGAAGTCCGGACCTTGAGCGGCCAGCCACTGCCGGCTACTTCAGGGCCCCGCGGCGCTCACTCGCTGGCGTCGGAGACCGCCACGGGGACGGGCTCATAGTCCACCACCATGGACTCCCGGAGGCCGTAGAAGCCGTGCCGGTCCTGATAGACCGTCGGCGCCTTGAAGACGAGGGGCCCGGTGTGCGGATCGGCCCCCCGGATGTCGTCCCAGCGAGGCCGACCGACGTGGCCGTCGCAGCGCCAGGTGGGCTCACCGTATGCAGCGCCACCGCACCGATGGACATAGTTGGTGGCGCCCTCGGTGATGTCGGGGACGAAGCCCCGCCGCTGCAGGTACCAGGCGAGCACGGCCACGTCCACAGCCCGCTCCAGCAGCTCGGGACGATATCGGGAGCCCGGATCGAGGGCCCGCCAAGTGGCCATGCCAAGGTACTGCTCAGCGTTCGCGCAGGCCCAGAAGCCCCCTCTTGGGCCGCAGCCCGGAAAGTCAGGGGCACGATCGACGTTCTCCGGGTTCTGCACCGGGTCCGTCATCCGGTTCTCGACGGTGTAGAGGATGCCCACGGCCTCAGCGAGCCCGTACTGGTTCTTCAGCAGGCGGTCGGCGCCGACCTCGCTCACGACGAGCCGAACCGCGAGGGACAGCTCACCCTCATCAGCCAGCTCCGCGGCGCGGAGCGGACGGATGACGGAGGCGAAGTCGTACGAGATCCACTCGCCGCCGCGACGCGCGTCGAGGGACAGCGCCTCGAAATCGACAAAGATGGTGCGCTGATCCGCACAGGGGCCATCTCTTCGGCCGAACGCGACAGGGTCGTCCACGCAGGGGCCAAAGGAGAGCGCGTCCGCTACGTCCTCGGCGACCAACCGGGGCGAAGGCGGGCGGAGCTCCGCCGGCGCTGGATACCACCCGGCCCACACGCTGGAGACCAGTCCGAACGGGGAGACCAGCACTCCGACCACGGCGGGGAGCCACCTCCACGCGGTGTCGCGCAACGAGGTAGCGCGGCCGAGGAGGGAGGCAGTTCGCTGCGGGGCCATCGGCGATCCGGGCAGGAGTCGAAGAGGAGTCGGAGGGCCATATTACCGCGACGGGGACGCAGTGGCCGAGCGCCGAACAAGCCTCAGCGTTCAGCGATCTCAAAATTGATCTGCCGCACACGACTCGCATCCACCCGAACCCGGCCCTCGAAGACGGCGCGCCCGCCGCCAACCGGCATCACCTTCACGTCGTAGGTGCCCTGCGGGAGGGCCACCGGAGAGAGGGGCGTGGTGCCGATCTCGCGGTCTCCCACCCAGACACGCGCCGGACGATCGGTGACAATTTCGAGCAGGCCTTGGTGATCGAGGTTTGAGAGGCGTTGGCGACGACTGGCGTCGTCGGAGGGCAGCCACTCCGAGACCGATCCCTGCGGCTCGGGCGCGCCGCCTGCGTTCACATCGACCTTGGCTTCGGCATCGACCTCGCCATTGGCGTCAGCATCGACATCGGCCTTGGCCACCCCTCCGTCGGCACCCGCGACCGGGGCCGAGCCATCCACGGCATAAGCGCCGGATGCCTCATCCCCGGTCAACGCCGTACGATGCCGGGCCGCGCCCCCGCGACCGGCGCGCCCTTCGGGGGGCTCGATCAGCTGGACCACCACGACCGCGACGAGGAGGACAAGGAGCGCCCCCATCCCAACCTGGGCGAGCGGAGGCAGCCCCCCGGCGCTGCGAGCGGCCGGCTGAGCGGCGGCCCCTCGCTCCCCGGCTGGCGAGCCACCGGCGATCTGACCCGTGGGATCCTCACCCTCGAGGTCCTGCTCCAAAGGGAGCTTCTCGCCCCAAGCGTCGGCCCCAGCCTCGCCCGACTCCCAAGGCAGGGGCTCCAGCTGGGCCCCCCAAGCCGGCGGAGCGCCAGGATCAAGCGAATCATTTTCGTGGGAACCAAAGGCGGGGACCTGCAAAGACTCGGCGCCAGCGCCCTCAGCGCCCTCAGCGTCCTCAGCGTCCTCAGCGTCCTCAGCGCCCGCCTCGCCCGACGCTCCGGCGTCGTGGGGCGAGCGTCGGACGGGAAGGACCTCCCCCGACGCCTCTTCTTCCCCCTCGATCTCCTGATCTCCCGACGAGCTCCGCCAGGGGACCCGAACGGAGGTGGGCGGCCGCGGCGCGGCGCGGAGGTCGGGCCGAATGCCGAAGCGGAGCGGGGAGACGATCTCGCCCGAGACGTCGTCAATGACATGGGGGCCCTCCACCGGCTCGTTCTCGCTCTCCTCCTCATCGCCCAGAGCGGAGGCGTCCCAGACAGGGCTCCGCGCCAGGGCGTGCGGCGCAGCCGAGGATGGAGACGTCGAGCGAGCCCAGTCAGCGGCGCGTCGAGCCGTGCCGGCCTCCCCGAACGAGGGGTTCGTGGGCGCGCTCTCCAGGCGAACGGCGATCGGATCGAGGGAGCCGTGCGCGGCTGGGCCCACGCGCAGCGGCTCTCCCGCCTGTGCCGCGGGCCGCCCACCCTCCGCGTTGGCGCCCACCACCACGCGCAGCGGCTCGCGGTGCACGCGAAGCCGCTCCCCAGCGGCCGACCAGCTCCCGTTCAGGATCGGCTCGGCCGCGAACGGATCGTCCGCGGCGCCCATCGACCCCATCGTGACGTCTTCGTCGAGCAGGAGGAGGCCCGGATCTGCGTGAAAGAGGCGGGAGCCCCTTGGAGGCTGTGGATCGTTCATCGGCCGAGCTCCGCGAAGAGTTCCGGAGGGGACGCCTCATCGGCCAGCTGCTCCAGCAAATCCAGCCCCTCCGAGCGCAGGAAAACCTCTATCCCGCGCGGGGTGGCCATGCTGGACAGCACCCCGTGGCGGATCAGGTCGTTGATCAGCTTGCGGAGGCGGCGCCTGTCGTCTGATCCGACCCCTCGGTACAGGTTGTCGGCACGAGTGGGCTGCGACTCTGTGGGCTTCAGCGCGACCAGCTTCCACGCCAGGGCGCGCCCGAGCGCGACGCCACGCTCGGGCTCGGTGGTCGGCCACGCCGCGGCCTCGTCCGCAGCCCACCACGGCTCGATCCCAAGCTCGGCGATGAGGCTCCGGAGCTCCTCCTCCCCGAAGGTGAACGAGGGGCCCATGACGCCGATGTTGGTCGCCGCCCGGACGAGATCAAAGGGGTGCAGCTCCAATTCGGCCGCGACGTCGCAGACGAGGCGACGCTCTGTATCTTCAGTCGCCACCACGGCGGGCCTCCCTCGTGCTCAAGGCCTTCTCTCTCAGGTCCTGCGCTCTCACCTCCCGCGGGGCGAGGATGTCGGGGTCGAGCCAGGCCGCGTGGAGCTCAAGCCCAGCCTCGCGGAGCTCGGCCGCGGCGTCATAGACATGATCGAAGATCGACGAGAGAGCATCTCGCAGCGGCTGCTCTTCGACTCGTCCGCCAACCCAGACTTGGACCGAGAGGCAGCCCGATCGATCGGCGAAGCGCACCGGAGCGTCCGAGAGGCCCGTCGCCGCGAGGGTGTGTGTCATCGCACCGACCATCCGCCACGCGAAGCGCGCGCAGAGGTCATCGCTGTGCTGTTTCCAATGCGAGTAGACCGTAAACGGGACCGGCACCACGATCTCCAGCGCCATCGTGCCCTCCAGGGAGCGCTCGATGCCCGCGACGACGGTGATCGGCGAGAGGTCGACGTCAATCAGCGCGACCTGGGCGCTGCCGGCCAGCGACGTTCGGTTTCGGGTGGCGTTCGCGGCGCGAGCCCGCTGCAGGCGGCCGGCGCGGTCGATGATCAGCTGCCGGTCGGCGAGAAGGCCCTCCCCCACCGCGACGCGGGCCCGCTCGGCCTCCTCTTCGTCGAGGGCGGTGAGGCGGTCCTCGAGGGCCTGGCTGCGCCCGCGGATCTCCTCGATCTGGCGAGCGACCTCCTCCAGCTGACGGTGGAGCTGGCGCTCCTCGTCCAGCAAGCGGACGCTGCCGTTACGGAGCTCCGACTCCTGCTCTTGACGCCACCGAAAGACGGCCTCGAGAGCATCCAAGAGGCCGCTGGCCTGGAAGTTTGAGCTCATCAAGGGCCGTCACAGGTCTCGGGGGACCACAGCCCACGGAGCTCCGCCTCAGCCAGGGCCATCGCTTCGTCCATTCGGGTCGCATAGCGGACGTTCTCGGCGATGTCCCCCTCGAAGACGGTGGAGTAGCCGAGGCGGACCGACAGCTCGTTGGCCAGCACCTCGAAGGTGCCGTCTGTCTGGATGCCGAGGCCGTTGAGGCTCACCAACGTCTCGTACAGGGGGTCGCCCTGATCCCCCTTGAGCATGACCCAAGCGAGGTTGCGACCATAGATATCGGTGCACTCAACGTCGAACTGCAGCTCGACATCGCGACCATTTACAATCTCGGTCATGAATTCGGCCGACTCGTCGCCGTAACAGTCGGCCACCTCAGTGGAATTGTGCGAGATCTCTGGGGCGTCCACCCCGAGCATCCGCACCTTGTCGTCTTCGTTGCCCGTGCAGGTGCCGAAGTCAAAGGTGTCGCCGTCGAGGACGCAGGCGACCCGCTCGACCCGCTGTTCGGCGCACCAGGACTGGGCGACAATGGGCACCTCGTCTATCGGATCGACGCAGCCGACCCCCACGAGAGCGACCCCCACGTGAGCAACCCCGATGAGCGCGCCCCCCAAGCGGAGGGCCGCGGCGGCGACGGGAGCACGACGGGTGGGCAACATGCGGCGCAGCTTAGCACCGCCGTCGCTGGGATGGTACGATGCGCGGGCGATGAGCAGCTCCCCCGCGCCCCCCTCCAGCATCGAAGAGCCCGGCGACGAGCACGACACCGAGGTGGTGGTCGCCGCCCGAGACCTCGGCAAGCGCTTCGACATCTACCGGAACGACCGAGGCAGGCTCTACGAATTCCTCGGCAACCGCAGCCACCACTCCGAACATTGGGCGTTGCGAGATGTCAACTTCGATGTCCGACGAGGGCGGAGCTTCGGCGTCATCGGGCCCAACGGCGCCGGGAAGTCGACGCTCCTCAAGCTGATCGGCGGCATCACAAGGCCGTCCGAGGGCTGGCTGGAGATCCGCGCCACCCTCTCGACCCTCCTCGACCTCGGCCTCGGCTTCCACCAGGACTTCACGGGGCGGGAGAACATCCGGCTCAACTGCTCGCTGCTCGGCATGCCCGAGGACGCGATCGATGACCGCATCCCCGCCATCATCCAATTCGCCGAGCTCGGTGACTTCATCGACTACCCGGTGCGCACCTACTCCGCAGGCATGAACCTCCGCCTCGGCTTCGCCATCGCCGCCCACAGCGACAGCGACGTCTTCCTGGTCGACGAGGTGCTCGCGGTCGGCGACCAGTACTTCCAGCGCCGCTGCATCCGCAAGATCGAGGAGTTCCTCACCGCGGGCCGCACCATCATCCTCGTCAGCCACGACCTCCACTCGGTGCGAAACCTCTGCGACGAGGCCCTCTGGCTCGACGGCGGGAAGGTGCGGGCCCTCGGCCCGGCCCGCGAGGTGGTCGATCGGTACATGGACATCGAGCGGGAGCGCGCCGCCGGCCCAAGCCTCCGCCGCCTCCACCCGATGCCCGCCGCGGCGCCGCGTTCGATCGCGCCCGTCGCCTTCACCGCCACCGTGGACGACCCCGTCCTCAAGGCCGCGATCCTCGAGGCCACGGCGCTCCCCGACGCGGAGGCGATGTGGGCGGAGTCCGTCGAGACCACCCCCTACGACGTCACCGACGGCGACGTGCCCGTCGTCCAGGGCTCCGGCGAGGTCCGCATCCACCGGGTGCAGGTGCTGGACGGCGATGCCCGGCCCCGCCAGCGCTTCCGCACCGGCGACGATCTCGTGGTGGCCGTCACCTTCCGCACCACGGAGCCCGTGCCGGACCCCATCTTCGGCGTGGCCCTCTTCCGCTCGGACGGGGTGTACATCCACGGGCCCAACTCCCGCTACGACCGAGTGCTGGGCGGCACCTACCACGGGATCTACACCTTCTTCATCCGCTGGCGCCGCCTCCCGCTGCTCAGCGGGCGCTATCGCCTGAGCGTCGCGGTCTTCGACAAGGGGCACCTCAAGCCCCATGTCTGGCACAACCAGCTCTACGACTTCGAGGTCGTGGCCGAGGTGGAGGACCACGGCACCGTCCTGCTCGACCACGCCTGGGGCCTGATCGCCCACGTCAAGGGCGACGCATGAGCAGGCGCGCGGGGCTCCCGTGACGCGGCGGGTGTTGCTGATCGGCCGCGGCCCGCGCCCAGGACAAGACGAGCGCCACACGGGCTTCGCCCAGCTTCGAACTGCGCACTTCGAGGCTGGGCTCCGGACGGTGGGCCACGGCGTAGGGGTGTGCGCGCTCCGCACCCTCCTGCTCGGCGAGCGCCAAGGCCCCCCCCTCCGTGGGTGGGAGGGCACCCTCGAGATCGTGGAGGAGGGGCCGGGCTGGATCGAGCAGGGCCGCGCCGCCGCCGAGGGGGCCGACGTCATCGTGTCAGCCGGGCCGTACAACCCCGGCCGCCTCGCCTGCCTCGTCGCCGACGGCCGGCCTGTCTGGGCCGACCTCCCGGGTGATCCTTTCGCCGAGCTGCAGGCCCTGGCCGACCACGGCCCCCTCTCGACCGAGCGCAGGGCGGCCGCCGCCTCCGCCGCCCTCCTCGTGTATCGGCGCGCCGATGCGATCTCCACCGTGTCGACCCGCCAGGCCGACGCGGCGCTGGGGGCGCTGGGGGCGGTCGGGCGGCGCGGGCTCGCAGGGCCGCAGGTGGGCGTCCACAGCGTCCCCATCGCCTTCGACTTCCCTCACCCTCGGCTCCCTCCCCGCCCGCGCCACCCCGGAGACCCGCTCTGCCTCGCGCTCGCCGGGGCCATGAACCCCTGGTTCGACGACGAGACCCTCATCGAGGGCCTCGATCACGCGCTCGCAGCGGACCGCCGCATCTCCCTGCTCGCCCTCGGCGGGCCGGTGCCCGGCCTCAGCGGCGACCGCTGGGCGCGCTTCAGCCGCTGGGCCGCCCGCTGGCCAGGGAGGGTCGAGCTCCAGCCATGGGTGAGCAACGCCGCCCTGCCGGGCCTGCTCGGCCGCGCCCACGTCGGCCTCTCGCTCGACCGGCCGGGCCCCGAGCCGCGCCTCGGCAGCCGGACCCGCTTGCTGCTCTTCGCTTGGCTCGGCCTCGACGGGCTCACCACCGGCCTGACCGAGCTCGTCGATGACGCAGCGCCGCACTTGATCGTCGTGCCCCCCCGCGATCCATTGGCCCTCCGCGACGCCCTGCTCCAGCGCGCCGACGCCGCGGGGCCCGGCTCAGCCGCCGCGGCCGCCGCCCACTTCGAGCGCCGCTACGCGCCTCAGCCGCTGCTGGCGCCGCTGCGGGCCTGGATCGAGGCCCCACACCGTGCGGCGATCCTCGATGAAGATCCACTGCTCATCGAGATCGCACGCCTTCGAGACGAGCGCTCCCGCTGGCGCGCGAGCCCCACCTGGCGCCTGCTCTCCCTCGCGCACCGCGGGGCCCGCCGGCTCGAGCGGAGGGTCAGCGGCCGATCGCCCGCTGGCGACGAGGGCGACGGTATATGAAATTGCGACCAATGAAGCGTATCTAATCAGCTTTGTTGGCCCGAAATACCCCCAGACCTTGCAAATTCATTCATTTCGGTGCATAAAGATGGGGTCTGAGGGACGCCCATGCACTATCTCCGCAAGCCCACCGTCGCCGACGTCCCGTCCATCGTGGCGTTGCTCGAGCCCCACGTCCTGTCGCTCCGCCTGCTCCCCCGCACGGCCCGGCAGATCGTCGAGCGTCTGCGCGACTACACGCTGGCCATCGAGGATGGTGTGGTCGTGGGCGTGGCGTCGGTCTCGCTGGTCGACACCTACCTGGCGGAGGTGGGCGCCCTCGCCGCGCACCGCACCGACGTCGAGCAGACGCTGCTGCTCAATGTTCTGGACGAGGCCCGCGCGATGGGCGTCGACCGCGCCTTCGTGCTCACCGACGACCCGGCCCTCTACGAGGGCGTGGGCTTCGAGCGTCGCTCTCTCGCAGACCTCCCCGAGAAGCGCGACCGGCAGTGCCTCCGCTGCGCCCGCCTGCCCCGCTGTCGCCAGCAGGCCCTCGAGGTCTCGCTCTCCTCCGCCGAGCTGCTCGCCGCCAAGTGAGCGGCCGCCTGGGTCCCAGGCCGACAGCGTGAGCGCAGCGAGGTAGCCGGGCCCGCATGTCCTCCGCGCCGGTGCCCGCGCCCGCCTCCGCTCCCCTCACCTCCCTACCCGCCGCCCACCGCCGGCTCGTGACCGGCGCGGTGCTGCTCGGCACCTTCATCGCCAGCCTCGAGGTGATGGTGGTGAGCCCCGCCATGCCCTCGGTGGTGGGCGACCTCGGCGGAGCGGGCCTCTACCCATGGGTCTTCACCGCCTACATGGCCGTCGAGACCGTGACGATGCCGGCCTACGGTCGCCTCTCCGACCGCTGGGGCCGCCGCGACACCTACCTCGTCGGCCTCGGCCTCTTCGCCTTCGGCACGCTGCTCTGCGGCGCCGCGGGCTCGATGGAGGCGCTGCTCCTCGGCCGGGCCGCCCAGGGCCTCGGCGCGGGGGCCCTCGTCCCGCTGCCGATCACGATCTTCGGCGACCTCTACCCAATTGAGCAGCGGACCCGGATGCAAGGGCTCTTCTCCCTCGTCTGGGGGCTCTCCTCCCTGGTCGGGCCGGCCACGGGCGGATGGGTGACGGCGAGCCTCGGTTGGCGGTGGATCTTCTGGTTGAATCTACCGTTCTGTCTCCTTACCGGCGCCCTGGTCGCCCTCTACCTGCCCCGTCGCGGGCCGAGCGTCGCCGCCTCGGTTGAGTCGGGCGAGTCGGGCGGGCCCGGCGCGCTCCGCCGCCTCTACCAGAGCCCGGTCCAGCAGACGATCGCCCTGGCCGGGATCGCGCTCGGCGCCGGCCTCTTCGGCGTCATCGGGTACCTCCCGCTCTGGATCCAAGCCGTCCACGGCGGCAGCCCGATGGACGCCGGCCTGGCGGTCATCCCCCTGTCGGTCGCCTGGACCCTCGCCTCCAACGTCGCCGGCCGGCTGGTCCGCCGCACCGGCTTCGGGCCCATCGTGTGGGCCGGCACCTTGATCGTTGCCCTCGGCGCCTCCCTCGCCGCCTTCGACACCGCGAGCCGGCTCGGCCTCATCCTCTTCGGCCTGGGCATGGGGGCGACCATCGCGTCCTTCACGGTCTCCGCCCAAGAGTACGCGCCCCCCGATCTGCGGGGCCTCGCCACGTCGCTCGGCCTCTTCTTCCGCACCGTCGGGGCCTCGATCGCCGGCCCGGCCTTCGGCTGGCTCGCGGGCATCCGCCCCGGCGCCGCCGACTTCTCCGGCGTCCCGAACCTCGAGGCCGGGCTCCGCCAGGTCTTCATCGGCGTCGCTGTGGCCGCGATCATCGCCGCGATGATCACCTGGCTGCGCTTCCCCCTCCGCCCCCGCGGGGCGCACGCGCGCTGAGCCTGTGGCGGCCGTCCTCATCCCCGGGTGCCGGCCTCCTCGAGGTGGTCGATCACCCAGGCGAGGCGGTGGTCGAGGCTCTGCAAGTCGGGCAGCGACGCGAGGCGGCGGGGATCGAGCTGCCGCTGGAGCAGGCCCTCCACCAAGGCTTGAAAGTGCCGCTGCACCCAAGGGTTCGTGGACCGAACCCCGTCGGCTTGGAGCGGCAGCACCCCCCAGGGGAGGAGCACGACGCGGTCGAGCCGGTCGAGCCGCTCGGCCACCGCCTCGAACAGCCGCTCCGTCGCGGTCGTGTCATCCGTGAAGCGGTAGAGCAGCCAGAACGCCGCATAGTCAAGGGGGGAGCGGTCTGAGACGAAGCCGCCGTGGTCGCGGAGGCAGGCCTCCTCGGCTTCCACCTGCTCCTCCCAGAGCGCCAGGACCAGCCGACGGAGCCCGCCGTGATCGAGGGCGTGCAGGTCGAGCCCCCCCTCGATGCGGCGCCGCATCCCCTCGGGGATGTAGGGCAGGTCGAGGTGCTGCGCGAGGGCCATCGCGAGGGTGGTCTTGCCCGTGCCGGCGCTCCCGGAGAGGGCGACCCGAGGGCGAGCCCCTCGCGGCGCGATCACCGAGGCGCGGCGCGGCTCCCCCGCCGCCCCAGCGTCCATCGGGCGCGGCCGCTCCCCGAGCACTTGGAGCACCGCCCCTGCCTCTGCGAGCAGGAGCCAGGTGTGGGTGCCAGGGAGCGGCGTGAAGCGCAGCGCCTCCCCCACGGGCAGCCCGAGCTGGCGCGTGAGGATCACGCGGATGACGCCCACATGCGCCACCACGAGCCAGCGGCGGCCCCGCAGGTCGGCCCAGCGCTCTTCAAAGAAGGCATCGACCCGGCGCTCGAGGTCTTCGAGGTTCTCGCCGCCCGGCGGCCGCGCGCGCGCGTAGTCACTCCAGAAGGCGCGCACTCCGCTCACATCTTCGGCGGTGAGGTCCTCCCAGCTCCGGCCCTCCCAGCTCCCCATCGCCTGCTCTCGCAGCGCTGGGGTGACGAGCAGCGGCAAGCCCAGCCGCTCGGCGAGCGGGCGGGCCACCTCCGTACAACGGGAGAGGTCCGACGAGATCACCCCGTCCGCCCCCTGGATCTCCCGCTCCACCAGCCCGACCAGGGCCTCCCCTTGCGCCCGCCCCTCCGGCGAGAGCGGGTAGTCGGCGTGCCCGTAAGCGAGGCGCCGACCTCCGGTGTCCACCCGCCCGTGCCGCAGCAGGTGCAGGTGGGTCACCTCGCTCGACGGGAGGGCCTGCGCCGTGCCGCGGTCCCAGGGTTGGCGGGACACGCCCGCTTCAGCCGAGGGGCGGCGGGAACGGCGGCGGCGGCGGCGGCATCGGCACGCCCGCGCTCATGATCTCGCCCACCTGGCTGGCCTCTTGCCAGCCCGGGAGCCCCGCCTTCCAGACGAGGTGGCGGCCGCTGGGGTTGGCCAGCACGCGCTGGGCGATGGCGGCGGCCGGCAGCTCCAGCTGCCCTTCGGCCCCGTGGTAGTGCCACAGCGCGGCGGCGCCCGGCGGCGGCGGCGCGGGGGGCGCGGCGGGGGGCACGAGCGCCACCACCTCCGGCACCTCGGCCCAGCCCTTCCAAGCCGGCCAGCCCGGCGCCCAGAGGTGGTGCGGGGCGCCGCGGTTCGCGGCCACCTTCTGGGCGACGTCAGCCGGGCTGAACTGCCCCTGCCCGGCCGGCCCGTTGTAGTGGAGCAGCGCGGGGCCCGGGGGCGGCGGCGGCGCGGCGGGGTACGCGGGGGCGGCGTTGAACTGCCCAGGGCGAGCCTGGGAATTCATCATCTGCTGGCCCATCATGCCGCCCATCGCGAGGCCCATGCCGGCGTCCATCATCGGGTTGGCGGCGCCCGGGCGGGCCGCCGCGGCCTCGATGGCGTTCGCCGCCTGGAACTGGGTGAAGGCACCCATGTCGCCGATCAGGCCCATGCTCGTCCGCTTGTCGAGCATCTTCTCCACCTCCGGGGGGAGGGAGATGTTCTCGACGACGAAGTCCACGAGCTGAAACCCGTAGTCCGCCTCGAACTTGGGGGAGATCTTCTCGCGGATCGCGTCGCCGATCTCGGAGTACTGGCTCGCGAGCTGCAGCACGGGCATCTTCGACTCGCCGACGGCGTCGGCGAACATGCTCACGAGCTTGCGCTTGAATTGGCCGCTGATCTCTTCGGTGGTGAAGAGCCCCTGGTTCCCCACGAGCTCGCGCAGCAAAGCGGCCGGATCGGAGACCCGGTAGGCGTAGACGCCGAAGGCGCGGATGCGGACGGGGCCAATCTGAGGGTCCGACAGCATGATCGGGTTGGCCGTGCCCCACTTCTGGTCGGTGAAGCGGCGCGTGCTGACGAAGAAGATGTCACCCTTGTAGGGGTAGTTGAGCCCGTACTTGATGCTCTCGAAGAAGCCGACGATCGACTTCGTGCGCGAGGAGATCTCGTACGTCCCCGGGCCGAAGACCTCCGACATCTTGCCTTCGCTGACGAAGACCGCCGCTTGCCCTTCGCGGACCACCAGCTTGCCTCCATCCTGGATCGCCTGGTTGAAGACGGGGAAGCGGTAGACGATCGTGCTCCGATCGTCTTCCATCCACTGGATGACGTCGAGGAGCTGCGCCTTGGCGTGTGTCTTGAGCGTGTTCCAGATGCTCACGGTTCCCTCCTGAGGGGGTGGGCGGTGGTGGAGCGGAGACTACGTCCGGGGACGAGGGAGATTGCAGACAACCCGCGTCGACACGATCGCGTCCGCGGAATCGGGCCGAAGAGCGGGCGCGGGCCCGACGCGGTCACGCGCCGTCCTCGAAGCGCATCGAGGCGCCGTGCACGAAGACATAGGCGTCGATGCCGCCCCGTCGAAGCTCATCCACCATCGGCGTGAGCAGGCGAGCCGGGAGACCGCGCTCCCGGCGCTCATCGCCGACGAGGTCGGTCACGAGCACCTTGCCGGCGCCGAGGCGAGGGAGGAGCGCGGCCGCGGCCGACTCCTGACCATAAGCCGCGCCGAGCACCAGCCAGTCCGGTGCCCCCCACTCGCGGACCACGCCCTCGATCCAGTCCGCCGGCGTGCCTTCGTGGAGCGCGAGGCCGAGGTGAACCAGCCGACGACCGGAGGGGAAGCGGAGCTCCACCGCTTGGGGGGCCGAGCGGGGCCGTCGGGACCGCGCGAGCAGGTGAGCGACCGCGCGGACGGGCCGGAGCGCCTGCTGAGCCCGCGACGCCAAGGGCTCATCGGGCGGCACCGGGGCCTCCCGCAGCGACACCTGTACGCCGTCGAGCGAGCAGGGCGCCTTGACCGCCATTACCGGCCCCTGCCCCTCCAGAAAGGCCCTCAGCTCTCCCTCCGCCACGAGGGTGGGCTGCGAGGCCGATCGCACCGCCGACGACATCGCGTCGAGGCTGGTGGCCCACGGACCGGTCAACACCGAGACCTCGGTCGGGATCGGCGCGCTGTGGGGATCAAAGCGGAAGCCGCGCCCCCGCCGCTCGATGCGAAGCGAGCGGCCCCCCTCGTGGGTGAGCCGGAGGTCCCAGACGAAGGGTGCTTTGTAAGGTGTGGTCACGTCAGAGCACGGCTCGGAGCTGCTCGACCGCCCAGTCGATCTCGTCACGCTCGATGACGAGGGGCGGCGCGAGGCGGATGACCTGATCGTGGGTCTCCTTACAGAGCACCCCGCGCTCCATCAGCCGCTCGCAGAAGGGGCGCGCCTTGCCGCTCTCGGCGCGGATGTCGATGCCGACCAGCAAGCCCGCGCCGCGGATCTCGCGGACGTGGGGGGAGTTGATCTCTCGGAGCTGGCCCATCAGGTAGCCCCCGAGCTCCGCCGCGCGAGCGGCGAGGTGCTCGTCGGTCAGCACCTCGAGCGAGGCGCGAGCGACCGCGGCCGCCAAGGGGTTCCCGCCGAAGGTGGAGCCGTGATCTCCCGGGTGGAAGACCGCCATCACCTCGTCGGTCGCCACGAAGGCGCTCACCGGCAAGACGCCGCCGCCCAGGGCCTTGCCGAGGGACATGCAGTCGGGCTTCACGCCCTCGGCGTCGCAGGCGAACATCTGGCCCGTGCGCCCGAGGCCGGTCTGGATCTCGTCGGCGAAGAACAGCACGTTGTGACGGGTGCAGATCTCCCGGACCCGCGAGAGGTAGCCCGGGGCCGGCATCAAGATGCCCGCCTCGGCCTGGATGGGCTCGACCAGGAAGGCGGCCGTGTTCGGCGTGATCGCGGCCTCCAACGCGTCGGCGTCCCCGAAGGGGATGACCTTGAAGCCCGGCGTGAAGGGGCCGAAGCCGTCCCGGTACTGTGCCTCGGTGGAGAAGCTCACGATCGTGGTGGTGCGGCCGTGGAAGTTGTCGGCACAGACGATGATCTCGGCCTGGTCGTGAGGGATCCCCTTGACCTTGTAGCCCCACTTTCGGCAGGCCTTGATGCCCGTCTCCACCGCCTCGGCCCCCGAGTTCATCGGCAGCACGCGGGGGAAGCCGGTGACCTCGCAGAGCTTCTGGAGGAAGGGGCCGAGCTGATCATTGTGGAAGGCCCGGCTCGTCAGGGTCACCCGGTCGGCCTGGTCTTTGAGGGCGCCGATGATCTTCGGGTGACGGTGCCCCTGGTTCAGGGCCGAGTAGCTCGACAGCATGTCGAGGTAGCGGCGCCCGGAGGGGTCCTGCACCCAGCAGCCGAGGGCCCGCGTCACCACGATCGGCAGCGGGTGGTAGTTGTGGGCGCCGTACTGGTCTGCGAGGCCGATGAGGAGCTCGCTGTTGGCGGTGCCAAGATCGTCTACGGCGACAGGGGCGAGGGGCGGCGCGCTCAGTTCAGACACGGAAGACCTCCGAGGCGGGAGGCCTAACCCAACCGACGAGCCGCGGTCCCCCGCGGGGCCCCGAAGCGGCGGAAGGCTCAAGACAAGACGAAACGGACCCGCCCGTCGCCCCGACGCAGGGTGATCCGCCGCGCGTCCAGCCACTCGAGGAGGGGGATGGCGTGCTTGCGGCTGAGGCCGGTCAGCTCCTTGAAGTCGATGGGGCTGAGCTCCTCGTGACCGGCGAAGAAGGCGAGCACGGCGGCCTCGAGCCCGGTCAGGGCGGCGGCGTGGAGGATGTGCTCCCCCACCCGGACCGCCGTGCCCGCCTCGAGGAGGAGGAAGACCAGATCGGGCTCTCGCCCCAGGAGCTCACCGGCCTTCGGGCCCTCGAGGCCCGCGGCCTGGAGCTCCGCCTCGATCGCCGCCGTGCGGGCGCGCTGGCCCGCGTCGAGCGTGACCTGAAAGTCGGGCAAGCGCAGGCGTGGGCCCTCCAGGGCCACCTGCCCCGACGCGGCGAGCCCCGCCACGAGGGCGTCAAAGGCGCGCTCGCTGAGCTGCGGCAGCTCGGCGCCGTGGAGCTCGCGCCGAGGCGCGCCCGGGAGGAGGGGCCGCGCGCGATGCCAGGCCGAGAGCGCGGCCAGCAGCGTGGCTTCAAGGAGGCGCACCCGAGCGGGGTGGAGGTGACGGTCGCCGAGCTCCACGCCACCTCGGACCTGTCGGGCCACGAGCCCGGCGGCGTCGAGCCCGGCGTCCCCTGCCCGCTCGAGCAAGACCATCCGATCACCGCCGTGGAGCGCGCGCAGGGCCTCCCGAGTGGCCAATCGGTCTCGACGGCGCGCGCGGGGGGCCCAGGGATCGAGGATCAGGCCGCCGCCCAGCGTCTCGACGGGGGACTCTCGGCGGAGGACGAACCGATCCCCGGGCAGGGTGACGATCGGGCCGTCGAGGCGGAGCTGCAGCCACGCGACCTCTCCGCCGAACACGGCCAGCGCTCCCGGATCTGCCGCCTCCTCGGCCCGATCTCCCTCGAGGCCGATCACGGTCACGACGGCCATCTCCTCGGCGGTCCCGACGAGGATCCGCACTCGGTCGCCGTCTTCGAGGAGGGGCGCCCCAGGGAGGTGCTGATAGCGGGCGTCGACCACGCTGCCGGCGACCAGGCTGCCGGGGCGCACGACGACCATGCCGCGCTCGAGGTCATCCCGCTCGACCCCGCTCAGGTTGAGGGCGGTGCGGAGGCCGGCCCGGGTGCCCGACCAGCGCTCGCCGTGCACCTGGATCCCGCGCACGCGGCAGCGGATCCCCGCAGGCAGGACCTCCACCTCCTCACCGTCGCTCAGCGCGCCGCTGCGCGCGGTCCCGGTGACCACCGTGCCAAAGCCCCTGCGCACGAAGGCGCGGTCAACCGGGAGGCGGAAGGGGCCCTCCTGCGCGGCGGCCCGGGGAGGGAGGTCGTCGAGGGCGAGGAGGAGGGCGTCCAGCCCCGTGGGCTCGGGGCCGGCGGAGGTCTCGAGGATGGGCGCCCCCTCGAGGAAGGTGCCCGCCACCGCCTCTTCGACGTCCATCCGAGCGAGGGCGAGGGTGTCGGGATCAGCGAGATCGGTCATGGTCAGGGCGACAAGGCCACGCTCAATGCCCAACAGGCCGAGGATCGCCAGGTGTTCGCGGGTCTGGGGCATGACGCCCTCCACCGCCGACACACAGAGCATCACGGCGTCGAGCCCCGTCGCGCCGGCGATCATCGTGCGGACGAGCCGCTCATGACCCGGCACGTCGATGAAGGAGGCCTGGCGCCCCGACGGCAGGCGCTTGTGGGTGAAGCCGAGGCTGATCGTGATGCCCCGTGCCTTCTCCTCGGGAGACGCGTCGAGGTCCACCCCGGTGAGGGCCCGGATGAGGCTGGTCTTGCCATGATCGATGTGCCCGGCGGTGCCGATGATCCGGTGCTCTCGTGCGTCCGGAGCGCCCTCCCGCAGCGCGGGCGCCGCCGCCCCCTTGGCGTTCGGGGCGCGCCCGGACGCGGCCCGGAGGTCTGGACTGCGAGGGCTCTTCGGGGGATCGGCGGACATGACGGTGCGGGTATCCCATCCGTCGGGGTGCTACATTCCGCCGATGATGAACCCATGTCCGAAGTGTGGGGAACCCTTGGTCCCCGTGCGGGGCGTCCTGCCGGCCTCCTGCGGCCGCTGTGGTCTCTCGCGGTCGGTGGGCGACATCGATGACCCCGACGCCGATGGCCTCTCGCCCACCCCCGCCCCGGCGTACCCCGACGAGCTGGCCGATGAGGCCGCCACCATCGTGGCCCGCCCAGCGGTGCTCCCGCCGCCGCCCTCGCCCCGCTCCCTCTCCACGGCGCCTCGCGCCGCCGATCCCGCCGCGCCGCCGCCGCGGGTGCGGAGCATCAACCTGTCCAAGCCGGTAGGGGGCCTCCCCGCCTCCCTCCCCCCGCAGAGAGACCCCTCCCCGGCGCCGGCCCTGTCCCTCCCGCCCAGCCCCCCACCCAACCCTCCGCCGATGGGCGCCACCGAGGGTGCTGCGCCGGTCGTCGCCGCCGAGGCGCCGCTGGGCCCGATCCACGAGCCCGCGCTCCCCGCCGCCTTCGAGCTCCAGCTCGCGCAAGGAGACAGCATCCAAGGCCCCTATGACCGGGTCACGCTGCGGGAGATGCTGTACCTCGGGCGCCTGACGGGGGACGAGCGCGTGCGCGTCCCGGGCACGGCGGCCTTCACTCGACTCGCCGATCACCCCGAGTTCGCCGTCGTGCTCACCGTCTCGGACCGCGTTCAGGCCCCCGTGGCCTCCCGCGCCGCCCGCGGAGGCTGGAAGCGCACCGACGCCGGTCTCAGCGCCGCGGACGCCGCCGCGGAGGTTGGGGAGCCGACGACGCCGCCCGAGCAGCCGAGCCTGCCCGCACCGACACCCGCCGCTCCGCCTCCGCAGGTCTCTCGCCCGGCGCCGGTGGTCGATATGCGTCGAAAGCCGCCCTACGGCTTGATCATCGGCCTGATCTTGCTGCTCGGCCTGGCCGGGGTGGCGATCAAGATGTTGATCGCCGTCAGCGCTGGGTGAGCCGTCGGAAGACCTCCTCGAGGTTGGACTTCTCGCGCGACATCTCCAGCAGCACGAGCCCTTGATCCACCGCGAGGCGGAAGAGCTCGGCGCGCACATCCACGCTGGCCAGCACCTCGAAGGCGTACTGCTCCGATGTGGCGGCCTCGATGGCCTTGACCCGCTCCACGCCGCTCACGTGGGCCAGCGCCACGGCGACGGCCTCGGCCGAGGGCGCCACCTTGCCCGGCGCGAGGGTGAGCTGGAGGAGCTGACCGCCGCGGGTGCGGGTGGTGACCTCATCGGTGGCGCCGTCCGCCACCAGCGTGCCCCGGTTGATGATCACCACGCGGTCACAGGTGGCCTGGACCTCGGAGAGGATGTGGGTGGACAGCACCACGGTCTTGTGGCGGCCGATCTCTCGGATGAGGTTGCGGATCTCGACGATCTGGTTGGGGTCGAGGCCGGTGGTGGGCTCATCGAGGATGAGGATGGGCGGGCTGTGGATGAGGGCCTGCGCGAGCCCGACCCGCTGGCGGTAGCCCTTGGAGAGCTCCCCCACCCGCTGGCCGAGGCGATCGGGGATGCCGCACTGATCGGCCACCCGCTCGATGGCGGTCGCGCGCTCGGCGCGCCCCAGCCCGCGCACCCGCCCGACATACTCGAGGAAGTCGCGCACCACCATGTCCGGATAGATCGGAGCGTTCTCCGGGAGGTAGCCGATCTTTCCTCGGGCCTCGATGGGTGAGAGCAGCACGTCGTGGCCCTGGATGGCCGCCGAGCCCCCCGAGGGCGCGAGGAATCCGGTGATGATCTTCATCGCCGTGCTCTTGCCCGCCCCGTTGGGCCCAAGGAAGCCGACCACCTCGCCCTCGTTCACCTCGAAGCTGATGCCGCGCAAGGCGACATGATTGCCGTAGGACTTGTGGAGCTCCCGGACCTGGATGGCCGACATGGGCCTCTCCTCCTTCGACAGAGAACACGAGACGTCTCCGGGCCCCGTAGCGCGGCCGCCGGCCTTCGACACGGCGCGACGCCCGGCTTGGCGCCAGCCCCGCGCCGCGGGTAGGTGCTGGACGCCCGCCGGGGGCCCCCATGAACCGCCTGGAGCACACGTGAATCGCCTGGAACACAAGCTCACCGCCGAGGTCGCGCGGGCCAGCGCCGACTTCCGGCTCATCGAGCCCGATGACCGCGTGATGGTCTGCGTCTCCGGCGGCAAAGACTCCTTCGCCATGCTGCGCCTGCTGCAAAAAATCCAGGCGCGGGCGCCCTTTCCCTTCTCGCTCGTCGCCGTGAACCTCGACCAGGGCCACCCCGGCTTCCCGGCCGACCGCCTCGAGGCCTGGCTCCGCGCGCAGGCGGTCGAGGTGCGGATGCTCAAGCAGGACACCTACTCGATCGTGCAGGAGAAGATCCCGGTCGGAAAGACCTTCTGCTCGCTCTGCTCCCGCCTCCGCCGCGGGATCCTCTACAATGCCGCCGTGGAGCTCGGCTGCACCAAGATCGCCCTCGGCCACCACCGCGACGACATGGTGGAGACCCTCCTCCTCAACCTCTTCTACTCCGGGCGCATCTCCTCGATGCCGCCGCGCCTCGTCTCCGACGACGGGCGCAACGTGGTCATCCGCCCGCTCGCTTATGTGCGGGAGGAGGACCTCATCACCTACGCCGCCGAGCAGGCCTTCCCCATCATCCCCTGTGACCTCTGCGGCAGCCAGGAGCACCTCCAGCGGAAGCGGGTCAAGCGGCTCGTCGCCGAGCTCACCGCCGAGAACGACAACGTCCCCGGAAACCTCTTCGCCGCCCTCGGCAAGGTGGTGCCGAGCCACCTCCTCGACGCCGAGCTCCTCGCCCGTCTCGGCGAAGGCGGCGCCAAGGGGACAGACGAGGGGCTGATGTCCCTCGGCTGATGCCCCTCGGCTGATGCCCCTCAGGGCGTGAGGTACTCGAGCTCTACGGTGTAGGTGGCGACATCCCCGGTGGCCCCAGAATATCCGGTGACGTAGAGGTAATAGGCCTCGCCGGGCTCGAGCACGAATTCCGTCGAGCCCACCTCAGGGTTCGCGTAGTAGTCATCCGCATAGTCGAGCGCGACCACGGGATCACCGCCGTCGGGGCCGAGGATGTAGTAGTCGATGTCGTCACCGACCACGTCCCAGCCGGAGTTGACGGACAGATAGACGGGCTGGGCGACCTCGATGCGGAAGAGGTCGTCGTCATTGGCGTCGGCGCCGAATTCAATCGTGCCCTCGATGACATCGACGAAGCCCGCGCCGCTCGCCACGTCGAGGACGTTGGCCTCGCTCGTGTCGTAGGCCCCCGGTGCGCCGAGGAGGCTGTTGGGCTCGGTCTCCACGAAGGTCCACCCGTAGACGACCGGCTGGATGGTGTCACAGACCAGGACCTCGCTCACGTCGACCGCGCCGCCGTTCAAGGTCACCGACACCGGCGTCGCGCTGTAGAGGGTGCCCGACGTGATCCCGGAGTTGAGTGAAGGGAAGGTGCCGGCGAAGAGGTAGACCTGATCAATGGTCTCATCGACCGTGACGATGGACTCGGGGGCCTCCTCCGGGGCGCCGTCGGCGCCATCCGTCCCGTCAGCCCCATCCGTCCCATCGCCGCCATCCGTACCGTCGGCGCCATCCGTCCCATCGGTCCCGTCTGTGCCGCCGCTGTCGGCCCCGCCCGTGTCGCCAGAGCCGCCCGTGTCGCCAGAGCCGCCTGTGTCGCCCGTAGACCCGGAGTCACCGACGGCGCCCGTGTCTCCGACCGTGCCGGTGTCACCGACCGCCCCGGTGTCGACGACCGTCCCGGTGTCCGGCGGGCGCACCCGGGCGGTGGAGGCCGACGGGCAGCCGTCCTCCCCGTCCAGGCAGCTCGTCACGGAGTGGACGTAGAGCAGCTCGTACTTCGCAGACCAGGCGAAGGTCTCTTCGTTGAAGGTGAAGTCATGGACGGAGGTGCCCCCGAGGGGGAGGCCGCGGGCCGCGGGATCGGCGCTGCCGTAGGCGCCGATCAGGAACTTACCGGCGGAGTTCGGGTCAAAGCCGCTCAAGCGGAGCTGATAGGCGTTGGAGCTGCTGGTGGAGAAGCGCCCCGCCACCTGGACCGCGTAGTCCCCGCCCGCGATCAACGGCACCGGGGCCGTGAAGGTGCCGTAGGCGCCCTTCGTGCTGCTGTCGAACACCACGGTGGGCAGGCCATCCTCGCCGAGGACGCTGAGGTCCCAGACCGTGAGCTGATAGACCGTCTCTTCGTCGGGGAGGGCGCCGGTGTCGCCGGTGTCGGGCGCGGGGATGTCCGCCCAGGTCAAGGTGAAGGTCACCTCCCCCTCTTCGGTCGAGCCAAACCGATAGACGTCGAGGTCACCTGCGGGGGCCTGATCGGGCCGCCCCAGGTACTCGAGGCAGGTGCCATCCACCACCACGGTGCGGTAGCCGAGGAAGCCGAGGTCTTCGGCAACGCCCTCGGCGGCGCTGTCATTGTCTCCCTGCGCCGCCTCGGACTCGGTGATGAAGGCGGCGGGGATCGTGACCGAGCCCGTCAGCCGGGTCCGATCGATGCCGTCCTCGGCGCGGTTGCAGGAGAGCGGCGACAGCGCCGAGAGGAGCAGCAGGGAGCGTGCGGGGATGAGGCGTGACATCAGAATTCCCCCCGGAGGCCGAGCTGGAAGTATCGAGGAGACTGACGCCCGTCGGGCTGACCGAGGCGGATGTTGCCGTCTTCGTCGGTCTGGGGCGTGCCGTCCGGGTTGTCGGCGAGGGTCCACACAGAGGTGACGGTTCGGTCGTTCAGCACGTTAAAACACTCGGCGGTCACATCCCAGTTGGTCTGGCCGCGCTGGAAGGAGACGCCCACCTTGGCGTCGAGGCGGGAGTAGGCCGGGAGGCGATAGTCGCCGTTCAGGGGCTCCTTGTAATTGATCCAGTCCTGATAGGTCGGCTGGTAATAGACCGGCCGATAGGGCGTGCCCGAGCTCAGCATGTAGTTCCAGCCGAAGAGCCAGCCGAGGGCCGACTTGTCGCCGATCGCGATGGTGTCTGGGTCTCGATAGGAGCCGGCCACCTTCACCGAGTGCGGCGTGTCATAGGGCATCAGGCCCTCTTCAAACTCCTGCTGGGGGCCGATATCAAAGGAGGCCGAGGCCAGCCCCTGACTGATGTCGTCGCGGGTGCGGCCCCAGGCGCGGCTCCAGGTGTAGGAGGAGAAGAGGGTCCAGCCGTCGCCATAGTCGCGGTTCACGGCGAACTCGAGCGAGGTGTACTTGGTGAAGGCCTCGTCGGGGGTGCGCAGGCGGTAGTAGGTCTCGCCGGTGCCGTCGCGGGAGCCGATGATCTCGGTGCCATCCGCGTTCCAGATGAGGTTGACCTCGTCGTCCTCGAAGAGGTTGCGGCTGACCTCGTAGGTCCAGGTGAGGTCACCGGCCCAGCCGTTGCCGAAGTCGCGGCTGAAGCCGAGGTCAAATTCGTCGGAGTGCGGCGGGACGAGATCCTCGTGGACGAGGAAGGTCGAGGCGACCGACAGGTTCGGCTCCGTCTCCCAGTCTTCGGCCTCGGCGTCCCAATTGTAATACCCGTAGCCGCTGAGGCCGCGGGACAGGATGTCGGGGATCTCGAGGAAGCCGCTGTCGTAGAAGCGCCCATAGAAGGCGTGGGTCGAGGTGCGACCGTCACCCGTGAGGTCGTAGGCGGCGCCGACGCGGGGCGCCACGGTGAGGGCCGAGAAGACCTCCTCGCCCACGTTGTTGCTGAAGCTGCTGTAGTCGAGGCGGGCGCCGGGGCGCAGCGTGAGGCGATCGATCGGCTGCCAGGCATCTTGGAGGTAGACGCTGGCGATGCCGCCACCCTGCTCGGCCTCGAGGTTCGTGTCGTACCGGAGGAGGAAGGAGGGCTGGTAACCCGCGAGGTCCCCCACACCGCCGGCGCCGGGCTCATAGTAGGGGATACCATCCTCGAGGCCGGGGTTGATCGACGACGTGCGGAGCAGGTCTCCCTGCACGCCGGCCTTCACCTGGTGTCGGCCCCAGAGCTCGAAGAACTTCGTGATCGAGCTCACGAGGGAATACCGCTGGCGGCTCGAGTAGCTGGCGTAAGGAAAGGGCCCATAGCTGTAGCCGGAGCTCGACTGCCAGGCCCCGTACTCGGCGGCGAAGTCATCCTCACAGGCGCCGTCGGCGTCGTAACTCTTGCAGTCCTTCCACTGCATCGGCTGTGTGTTGATGTAGCTCGTCGAGTAAGAGAGCTGCGTATCGACGATGACCGAGGCCGCCGGCGTCCAGACGTGCTGGACCGAGCTCAGCCACCCGCCCTGCCTCCACCAGACCTCGTCATTCGACAGGGTGTAGATGCTGGCGGTCGAGTTGTCGATGTTGGTGGGGTCACCCTGAGCGTGAGCGATGATCCGGTGGTTCGGGTTCGGCGAGTAGGTGAGCTTGCCGAACCAGTACACGCTGGTCCACTTCTGGGTGGGGATGTCGTAGACCGTGCTCCCCCCATCCTGAGAAGTGAACTCGGCGGGAAATTCGTCGCGAACTTCCTTGGTCATCGCGGGCGTGTACAGGCTATAGTTTACCTGCACGCTCGTGAAGAACCAGAGGCGGTCCTTCACGATTGGCCCGCCGAGGTTGACGGCGGCGCTCTCGGAGGCCCGCTCGGGGACGGGGACACCCTCCTCCTCCGGGAGCTTCTTGTAGACCCGGGTGGCGGTGCTGCTGTAGAGCAGCTGGAAGTCGCCCTCGAATTCGTTTCCGCCCGAGCGCGTGACCACGTTGACCGCGCCGCCCATCGAGCGGCCGTACTCGGCGTCCATCCCACCGGTGATGACCTGAACTTCGGCGATGGCGTCGTAGTTCATGTTCATCGAGAAGGTGTTCGTGATCGGATCGGTGATGTTCACACCGTCCAGGTAGTACTGGTTCCCGTACGAGAGGGATCCACGGACGTTGTTGTTGCCCGTCCCGTTGTCGACCACGCCTGCGGCCATCGTCGTGGCCGACTGGTAGTCACGGCCTGCGCTCGGGATGTCGCGGAGCTGCTCTTGAGAGAGGGACAGCCCGGAGCGGGCGCTCGTGACGTCGATCGTGGGCGCGTCGTCCTCGACCACCATCTCCGCCTGGGCGACCGCCGCCTTCAGCGAGACGTTGAGGATCGAGTTCCGGCCGGCGCCCACCGAGATGAGGCCGGCGTAGTCATTGAAGCCGGGCTTGGCGACCGTCACGCGATACTCGCCCGGAGGGAGCGCCACGAACTGGAAGCGACCCTCTCCGTCGGTGTCGGCGCTCCGCGCTCCCTGGAGGGCCGCCGAGGTGGTGTTGACCACCGAGCCCGGCACGGGGAGGCCCTGATCATCGAGCACGGTGCCAATGATCTGCCCGACCGTCTCGGCGGCCCAGGCCGGCAGGGCGGTGATCAACAGGGTGGCCATCAACAGCAGCTTCCCCCAGACGGGAGGGCGCCGCCGGCGGCGAGGCGCAGGCGCCGAAGCCACCCGCAGCGAAGGGAGCTGAGGTTGAAGGGCTCGGTTGTTCATGAATCGGTCGCGCATCCATCCGCCGGAGGTGCCTGTGGGGGGCCGACCTTACAAGAGGGGGGGCCGTCGGGCAAGGGCCGTGCGCGGGCGCGGGGCCCCCGGTTAAGGCGGCCCGATGCGCATCACGACGTGGAACATCAACTCGATCCGGGCCCGCCTCCACCTCCTGCCGGAGTGGCTGGCCACCCACAAGCCCGACGTGCTCTGCCTCCAAGAGCTCAAGTGTGTCGAGGAGCAGTTCCCCCACGAGGTCTTTGACGAGGCCGGCTACAACGTCGTGCTCTCGGGCCAAAAGACCTACAACGGCGTGGCCATCGCCTCCCGAACCCCGCTCAGCCACGTCGTCACCGGGGTGCCCCTCGCCGGCGATCCGCAGGCCCGCGGCATCGCCGCCACCACCGGCGGGGTTCGGGTGGTCAACCTCTACGTCGTGAACGGCCAAGAGGTAGGCTCGGAGAAGTACGCCTACAAGCTCGAGTGGCTCGACGCCCTCCAGGCCTGGCTCCCGACAGACACCCCGGCCGACGACGCCCTCGTGGTCTGCGGAGACTTCAACATCGCCCCCGACGACCGCGACGTCTGGGACCCTGTCGCCTGGAAGGACAAGGTGCTCTGCAGCGAGCCCGAGCGGCGGCGCTTCCAGTCCCTGCTCGACCTCGGCCTCACCGACGCCTGGCGCCACCTCCACGGCGACGAGAGCGGCCGCTACGCCCACACCTGGTGGGACTACCGCGGCGGCGGCTTCCAGCGCGGCTTCGGCATGCGCATCGACCACCACCTCGTGAGCCGGAGCGTGCTCGCCCGGGTCCGGTCGGTGGAGATCGATCGCGCCACCCGCAAGCTCGAGAAGACCTCCGATCACGCACCCGTGGTGCTGGAGCTCGAGTGAGCGCGGCCGGGCGGCCGATCCCCGCCCTCATCGTCAGCGGCTTCCTCGGGAGCGGCAAGACCACCCTCGTGCGGGCCCTGCTGGCCGCCGCCCAGGCCGAGGGGGCCCGGGTCGCCTTCATCTCCAACGAGCTCGGTGAGCTCGGCATCGACCAGGCGTTGCTCGGCGGCGGCGAGGCGGCGATGGTGGAGCTGGCCGGGGGCTGTATCTGCTGCGCCCTCAACGACGAGCTCTACACCACGCTCCTGCGCCTCCGCGAGGAGATGGACCCAGACCGCATCGTCATCGAGACGAGCGGGGTCGCCATCCCGAGCGACGTCCAGCTCACGCTCTGGCAGCCCCCGATCCGCGACTGGATCTCCGAGGAGGCCGTGGTCACCGTGGTGAGCGCCGATCAGCTCTCGAGTGGCGGCCTCGATGACACCGGTCGCCTCCAGGTCGAGGCCGCCGACCTCGCCGTGCTGAGCAAGGTCGACCTCGTCGATCCGGCCCAAATCCCCGCGCTGTGCGCCGAGATCCGCGCCATGAACCCCGGGATCGGCGTCGTGCCGGCCGTCCAGGGAGACGTCGACCCGCGGCTCCTCCTCTCCGCCGCCGTCACCGCCGACGCCCGCGTAGGAGGGCACGACCACGACCACGACCACGACCACGACCACGACCACGCGGCCCACGCTCACCTCCACGAGCGCTACGAGAGCTTCGCCTTCCGCCCGCAGGAGGGGCTCGACGACGAGGCCTTGGAGCGGCAGCTCCGCGCCTTCGGCGCCCTTCGGGTCAAGGGCTTCGTCTCTCGCGGAGGGGACACCTTTGTGGTGCAAGGGGTCGGGCGTCGGATGGAGATCCGCCCCTGGACGGCGCCGGTGCCGCCTGCGCTCCAAGGCGTGGTGGTGGTGATTCGGGCCCGCGAGGCGCTCGTGGGTTAGTCGGCCGGCCTCCTGGAGACCGCCGTATGAAGCTCAAGGGCCGCATCCTCTACTTGACCGATGATCAGGCACCCCTCCGCGCGCAGCTCGCTGGCGCCGACTTGGACTACGGCGGGGAGGCGTTGACCTACGGCGTCAACACCGACGCCATGATCTCCGGGGCGGCCTGCACCCTCGGCTACACGCCCCCCATCCTGGGCCCCTACTTCCTCGAGAACTTCAAAGAGACGGTGAAGAAGGAGTCTGTCCAGGAGGGTGGCTTTCAGGTCATCGTCGGCGGCGACGCCTATGGCTCGGGCTCCAGCCGCGAGGTCGCCGTGGTGGCGCACCAGGGCGCCGGCATCGAGCTCGTGGTGGCCCACAGCTTCCAGCGCATCTTCCAGGAGAACATGGTCTACGGGGGGATGCCCTTCACCACGGACTTCGGCGTGCTCGACCGCCTGAAGGGCGGCCAGGACGTCGACATCACGGAGTTCTACGACGCGCTCCCCCCCTTCTTCCGGCAGGTGTCGGAGGCCGGGGGTCTGCTCCAGTACGGCATGGCCTGGCTCGCTGGCGAGACCGTGCCCTGGTACGACACCGCGGTCGTTTCGCGGCCGATGAACGCGGTCGAGAAGATCATCGCCGCCGCCGCCTGGACCGGCCGCGGCGAGGCGGGCCCCACCTTCGGCCTCGGCGCGGTGGGCCCGGGCGATCAGGTCCTCTGCCGCGCCGGCTTCCGGGGCATGCACGAATACACGGCCGGCATGTGCATGGCACTCTACACAGAGGCCTTCGGCGCCGCGCCGGTGCACGATCCCG
The DNA here is from genome assembly GCA_044344255.1 of Myxococcota bacterium. Lineage (GTDB taxonomy): Bacteria > Myxococcota_A > UBA796 > UBA796 > UBA2385 > JBIJDH01. Next base: position 280,883 of record JBIJDH010000002.1, on the reverse strand, counting down.
ATCAGGTGGCCTGCTTCGAGGACCACTTCGTCCTCATCGATCACGCCACCGTGCCCGCCTCGGTCAAGAAGGCCCGCCTCGAGCCGGCCCGCCAGCTCGCCCGCGAGATGTTCGACGCCGCCGAGCAGCACGGGCTCCGCGTCCACGGGCCCGGTCGGCCCTACCCCGCCGGCGTCTGCCACCGCATCGTGGTCGAGGACTACGCCCGCCCCGGCGACATCGTCATCCTCACCGACTCCCACACCCCCACCGCGGGCGTGCTCAACGCCTTCGCCTTCGGGGTGGGCTCCACCGCGATGTCCTTCTCGCTGCGCACGGGCCTCATCCCCGTCACGGTGCCGAAGGTGGTGCGCGTCCTGGTGCGCGGCAGCGCCCGCGGGGTCCTCTCCCCCAAAGACCTCGTGCTGCACCTCATCGGTGACCCCTACTTCCGCGAGGAGCATTGGCGGAGCGGCCCCACCGACACCTGCGTCATCCAGCTCGGCGGCCCCGGGCTCGACCAGTGGAACGTCGACGAGCTGTCGGTCATCACCAACATGACCGTCGAGGGTGGGCTGATGACCGGCGTGGTCGAGCCCTGCGCCCCCCTCTTCGAGTTCCTCAAGGCCCAGCGCGGCCACGACTACGCCGAGCGGATGGTCTACCCCGACGAGGGGGCCCACTACGAGCGCGTGATCGAGGTCGATCTCGACCTGGTCCCCTTGACGGTGGCCACGCCGGGCGACTCCCGCAACCGCGTGGCCCTCTCGGAGGCCGGGGAGGTCGCGATCCACAACGTCGTCATCGCGAGCTGCACCGGGGGCTCACTCTCCGATCTGCGCGCCGCCGCCGACGTGCTGCGCGAGCGCCACATCCACGCGGGCGTGCGGGTCACGGTCACCCCCTCCTCCACCGCCGTGGCCGAGGCCGCCGAGGCCCAGGGCCTGCTCGCCCTCTTCCGGGCCAAGGGCGCGGTCGTCAGCGAGCCCGGCTGCGGGAGCTGCATCGGCAACGGGCCGGGGATCCCCCTCGCAGGCGAGGTCACCGCCAGCACCACCAACCGGAACTTCGATCGCCGCATGGGCGGCCCCGGCCCGGTCTACCTCGTGAGCCCGGCCGTCGCGGCGGCCAGCGCCGTCACCGGAAAGCTCACGGATCCGCGGAGCCTGTAAGCGAGACGGTCGCCTCCCGGCGGAGCCAGGCCCGGACGGCGTCGTCGAGACTGCGGTCGGGGTCGCGGTTCCACCAGCCGAGGTCGCGGCGGGCCTCCCGGTCGTCGGGGTCGAGGCCCACTTGCCCATAGCGGAGGTCGACCGGCCCGTGCAAGCGCAAGGCGGCCTCCGGCTCGGCGGTCGCCGCCAGCCAACGACAGCGGTCCCGCAGCGCCGACCAGCCCGCCAGCCCCCCCGCGAGGGGGTAACAGCGACCCGCCTGGCCGCGGTGGAGCGCCGCCTCGAGGGCGCCCTGGAGGTCTCGCTCGTCGATGAAGCTGATCGGGCGCTCCGCCTCAGCCACCGAGAGCGCCGGGAGGGTGGGGTCGAGGGCCCAGCGAAGGAGCCCGGCGGCGTGGCCCCAGGCGTCATCGGGGCCGAGGAGGAGCGGGGTCTGCAGCAGGACGCCGCGCAGGGGGCCGCCCGCGAGGGCGAGGGCCTCGGCGGCCGCGTCCCCCGCCTCGGGGGCCCAGGCCGAGCTGACGTAGACGAGGCGACGGATCCCCACCCGCACCGCGGCCTCGAGCAGCCGTCGCGTGGCGGCCTCCCGGGCCTCGGGCGACTCGATCGTGCGGAGAGCGTCGGGGGCGAAGTGGACGAGGGTCTCGCAGCCCGGCGCCAGCGCCTCCATCAGGCCGGGCGTGTCGATCTCCCCAACGGCGCAGGGCACGCCGAGATGCGCCACGGGGACCGGCGAGAGGGCGAGCAGCTCGTCTGTGACGCCCATCCGCTCGATGAAGCGGGCGGCGAGCCGCCCCTGCGCCCCTGTGATCAGCGCGCGCATGAGGCGACTCAGGCCCGGTCGTCGTCGCGGGCCCGCCGCCGGAGCGCGAGCCCGGCGAGCAGGAGGCCGAGCAGCCCGGGCTGCACCGTGCCGCCGAAGGGGGTCGCGCCTGAGGGGCTCGCGCAGCCGCAGCCCTTCCCGCCACCGGCACCGCCACCGCCGCCTCCACCGCCGCCGTCCCCCGATCCATCGTCGGTCTCGCCGGTGTCACCCGAGTCGCCCTCCTCGGCCCCCGAGATCTCAAGGGTGAAGCTGGCTTGATTCAGCCGGGCGTCGGCGTCGAAGCCGTCCTTGCCGAAGCTCAGCACGCCCACGAGCAGAGAGCTCGCCTCCGGGGTCCACTCGAGGCCCTGGCCCATCGCGCTGCCGTCCCGCTCGCCTTCGACCACCACCAGCCCCCAGGTGGTGTTTGCGTCGGAGGTGACCGTGAAGGTGACGGGCTCCCCCTCCGTGAGGTTGTCGACCTGGAAGTAGGCCACGCCGGTGGGCACCGGCCCGTCGATGCTCTCTGCGGTCACGGGGAGCGAGGCGGCGTCGATGTCCTGGTCGACGCTGACCGCCATCCGCGACTCATCGAGCGCGGCGGTCCAATTCGGCGCGAGGTCGGTGCCGATGCGCGCCCGCTGGATGCTCAGGTCGACGAGGGCGGCCTTCCAATCGCCGGTGACGGCGTCGTAGGCGTCGAGCACGTCGGGCTCGTTGTTCCAGTCGTTCTGGGCGGCGGCCTCCCAGAGGTCTCGCGCGGCGGCGCCGTTTTCATCGCCCCAGTTGGCGTCGAGGTGGAGGATCCAGACGGCCGCCCCGTACTCGTAGAGCGAGTAGTAGCTGAGCTCGTAGGAGTCACCGAGGATGCCGAGCCAGGGCTCGCGCTGGAAGTCCTTGACATAGTAACCGGCCACCTCGAGGCTCTCGACCGTCCACTGTTCTGCCGAGGCGGCGACGGCCTCCCAGATCGGCAGCGTGGGCTCGAGGAAGTCGGTCGCGTACTGGGTCACGTGCTGGAATTCGTGCACGACGAAAGAGGGGAGCGCACCGCGGGAGATGCTGGAGTCGATGGCGATGTAGCTGGAGCAGCCCTTGCGGTCATCGCCGCCGTCGTCGTCCTCATAGGTGCCGAGGGTGTAAGCGCCGCCGCCGGTGCCGTCGGTCGTGAGGTAGATGTCGAGGATACCGTCGTCATCACCCATCGGCTCGTTGAAGCCGCCGTCCACCACCTGCACCTGCCAAGCGAGCTCCGCCGACTCGAGCACGTCTGAACACTTGTCCTCTTCAGACTCCTCCGACCAGTGACAGCGGATCGGGAAGGCCTCACTGTCCACATAGCCGATCGAGGCCGGGCGGTCGGGGCCGGCCAGCATGAGGCCGAGGAGGTAGAGCGGGGTGACGCAGGCGGCGTGCATGGGATCCTCAAGGCGGACTGATCACAGGCCCTCTCCCCGCGCGGCGCGGCGGAGCTCGGGGTAGCGGTCATCGGCGGTGCGAACGAGGTGGGCCAGGGCGGTGCGAAAGCTTCGGTAACCGAGCCCGTCGTCGAGGTAGAGCTCGACCGAGAGCGCGATGTCGCCGGTGCGCGGGTTCAATTGGAACTTCCCGAGCAGCATGTCGTAATTGAGCGAGACGAGCTGCGTGAGCAGGAGCACCATGTTGCCGGAGCTGCTCGCGGCCTCCAGGCTGAGGTAGCGGTGCGTCGACAGGAAGAGCACGTGCTCCTCGTGGAAGAGCTGCACCGCGACGTCAAAGACGGTGTTCTGGCCCTGCACCGTGAAGGTGAGCAGCTCGCCCGGACCCACCCGCACCTCGTCGAAGCCGACGCGGGCGAGGTAGCCGCGGATCAGGTCGAGGGTGACGACGGCCGCGAAGTCGGCGGGGGGCGAGGCGCCCCGGCAGGCCTCCACCTCGCCGCGGAGCGCCGCGCTCTGCTCGGCCAGCAGGTCGTTCTCCATCCGGAGCAGCCGCGGGCTCGCGCAGCCCCCGAGCAGGAGGGCTATCCCGACGAGCGGGGGCCGAAGGCGACCGGCGAGCGAGCCCACGCGCCGTGCTCAGCCGCCGGCCTCGGTGTCGCGCGTGAGGCGCACCACGTCGAGCTCGCCCTCGATCGTCATGCCATCGAAGGGGCTGTCGGCCCAGGTGGTGAGGAGGGCTCCATCGCCGATGGTGCCGACGGTGTCGAAGGCGTACTCGGTGAAGTAGAGGTTCACGCTGGAGTCCCCGCTGACGTCACCGTCGACCAGCGTGTAGTCGAAGGTGTGCGAGGCGTCGAGCTCGTAGCCGAGCAGCGACAGCGTGCAGCCGGCCTCGCCGGTCGCGGCCTCGCCGTAGACATCGACGATGATCGTGGCCGACCCGATGCAGGAGGCGGGGTAGTCGGTGCCGCCGTAGCTGAGCGTGAGGTCAACCTTGAGGTCACCGGCGTAGGTGCCCGCGTCTTCGGCCTGCACCAGCACCCCGCCCACGGCGTAGGCGAGGCGGTCCCCATTCGGGAGGAGCGCGGTGGCGGTGAGCGCGTGCTCGCCCACGCCGAGCGTGCTGTCCTCGAACAAGGCGCCCGTGGGGGCCCAGGCGGCGTCGATGTCGCTCGTCCAGGTGATGTCAGTGAAGGAGGTGGCCTCCCCGGCGGCGTCGTAGACGACGGCCTCGAAGCCCGCCGTCTCTCCCAAGGGGATGAAGTCACCGGAGTGGGGCGAGAGGATCTCCAGGCGGGCGCCGTCCCACTCGAGGTCGAGCTCCTCCTGGGTGGGGCCAGTGTCCTCGGGGGTGCCCTCCCCCTCGCCGGTGTCCTGACCCTCCGCCTCCCCTTCGGTGCCGTCGCCCGAGCCGGAGACAGACTTGCCGGAGGAGCTCGTGAACGTGGGGCCACAGGCGATCGCCAGCGCCGCGAGCAGCACCAGCGGGCGCCCACCCCATGGCGCGCCGGCCGACACCCTCTCCGCAGACATCGTCTCAACAGACATCTTCACAACAGACATCTTCTCGGGAAACTTCGGCGAACAATTCATAGAGCAGGGCAGCGGCATGGTCGACTCCAAGCGCCCCCAGAATCACACCGCCGGGGGGCGCCCGCAAGCGCCGTCTGCGAAGGGCCTGTCAGGATCGGTGATGCGAAGCGGCGGTGCGGTGTTGACGGAGCGCGGGGGTTCGTTACTCCGCCCCGCCCTCGGAGCTGAATTCGATGCCCACTCTCCTCATCTCCCTCGGCCTCCTCTCGCTCAGCGCGGTGATGCCCGCCTCCGCCGGCACCCCCGCGGCCGCCGCCGCCTGTGACGCCAAGTCCCTCGGTCAGAAGCTCGGCCTCGCAGAGGGCGCGGAGATCGCCCCCCTGTTCATGGAGCTCGCGGACTGCAACCCCCAGGCCGCAGGCAAGCTCGCCAACAACGCCTTCCCCAAGATGGCCTTCAACACGAGCGGCCTCGCCGCCGCCGTCAAGGCCGTCGACATCGGCGCCGCAGGGGCGGCCTCCTTGTGGGTCGAGAAGCTGCAGTCCGACGATCGCGCCTCCGCCATCAAGGGCTTTGGCGAGAAGTGTAACGACGACCCTGCGATGCAGTCCTTCTTCGTCGACCGGGCCAAGGCGAAGCCGCAGGAGTTCTGGGACCAGCGCTGGTACCGCGCGCTCGCCTCCTGCCACGTCCCCGCGGTTCAGGACATCCTGTGGACCGAGCTCGAGAAGGGGCCCCAGAACGACAAGAGCCGCTTCTTCAGCGTGCTCGAGACCTACGCCCGCAGCGCCGGCGGCGAGGCCGTCCCCCGCCTCAAGCAGCTCCTGCTCAAGGTCGAGGACGCCGAGGTGCAGTCCAACGTGGTCAACGCCTTCCCCGACGCCGCTGGCGTGGGCTCTCCTTCCGGGGCGGATCCGAAGGCCTCCGCGGCCGCGGTGGCCGCGATCGTCGAGGCCGCCCCTCACCTCAAGCGGAAGGCCGTCGAGCAGGCCCGCCTCACCTTGAGCTCGCTCGGCGACGAGGCCGCCGCCGACAAGCTCGCCGGCGTGTACCACAAGAAGGCCGCCAACAAGGAGGGCCGCCTGATGTGGGGCGCCGTCGTCTCCGAGACGGCCACCTGCAAGAAGGACAAGACCTCCCAGCGCATCCACGTCGCCCAGGTCTGGGAGAAGGGCAACACCTGGGGGGATCAGTTCGAGCAGAAGATCCGCGACAACGTGAAGGGCCGCTGGTCGCTCGACCTCGCCTCGAGCTGCAAGGCCGAAGAGCACATCGTCTACAAGGTGCCGGCCGAGCCCTTCGAGGACGAGAAGGCCTACCAGACCTGGGCCGAGGCCACCGTGAAGGAGCTCACCGACAAGTCGGTGAAGAAGGTCGAGCGGGTGGACGAGGGGGCCCTCGCCCTGCCCTGATCCCCGCCCTCAGGCTTCCCAGCGGGGCTCCCGCCGCTCGATCCAGGCGGTGAGCCCCTCCTGGCCCTCCCCGGACGCGATGGCCTGCGCGCCGGCCTCCGTCTCCTGCTCGAGCGCGTCCTCCAGGGGGAGCTCCCCGGTGGCGCGCAGCGTGTCGAGCGCGAGGCTGACGGCGATCGGCCCACCGCGACGGATGTCGGCGGCGAGGGCGAGGGCGGAGGTCCGCGCCCCGCCGGTGGGGACGAGGCGGTCGACGAGGCCGAAGCGGTGGGCTTCTTCGCCGTAGATCGGCGCGCCGCCGCAGATGAGCAGGACGGCGCGCCCCCGCCCGATCAGCCGCGAGGCTCGCGCCGTGCCGCCGAGGTCGGGGATCATGCCGATTCGGACCTCAGGGAGCGCGAAGCGGGCGTCGGTGGCCGCGATACGCACGTCGCAGCAGAGGGCGAGCTCGAGGCCGCCGCCCACGCAGACCCCCTCGATGGCGGCGATGGTGGGGGCTGGGAAGGCGGCGAGGCGGGCCAGGATGGCCTTGAGGTCGTGCAAGATGCCGCGGGCGGCCTCCACGTCCTGCCCGAGGATCGCGGCGAGGGCGCGCCCCGCGATGGGGTTGTCGGGCTTGAGGTCCATCCCCGAGCAGAAGTTCGGCCCCTCGCCGCGCAGCACGAGGGCCCGCGGCCGGGCGAGGGCCGCCTCCTGCAAGAGCGCGTCGAGGCGCAGCCACATGGTCCAGTCGAGGGCGTTGCGGCGGGCCGGGCGGTCCAGCCAGAGCTCGGCGGTGCCCTCCTTGAGCTCGAGGTGGACGCGGCCCTCGGCCTCGCCGCGCTCGGGGATCCGATCCGACATGTTCACTCCTGGGTAGCCCGCACCGGTGGGGTCTCCTCCCGTATCCGCCCCGCCCGCCTCGACCGCCTCGCCGATCGCGGGCGGCCTGCGCGCGGTCACCGCCGGGCCCGAAGGCGGCCCTCCCACCAGGCGAGGCGCTCCCCGACGGTCTTCTCGTAGCCCTGGTCGGTGGGGCTGTAGAAGCGCACCCCGACGAGGGCGTCGGGCAGGTGCTGCTGCTCGACGATGTGGTCAGGGTGGTCGTGGGGGTAGCGGTAGGCGGCGCCGTGCCCCATCGATCGGGCCAGCGCGGTGGGCGCGTTGCGGAGGTGGAGGGGCACCGGCAGCGCGCCGCGGCCGCGCACCGAGGCGATCGCGGCGTCGATGGCCTTGTAGGCGGCGTTGCTCTTCGGCGCCGTGGCCAGGTAGGTGCAGACCTGACCGAGGAGGATGCGGGCCTCGGGCATGCCGATCAGCCGCACGCCCTCCATCCCCGCCACCGCCACCTGGAGCGCGCGCGGATCCGCGTTGCCCACGTCCTCCGCCGCGAAGATGACGAGGCGGCGGGCGACGAACACGGGGTCCTCCCCGCCCTCGAGCATCCGGGCCATCCAGTACAGCGCGCCGTCGGCCGAGGAGCCCCGCATCGACTTGATGAAGGCAGAGACCACGTCGTAGTGGGCGTCCCCGTCGCGATCGTGGAGGATGGTCTGGCCGAGCTCGGACAGGGCCGCGGCCGTGAGGGCGCCGCGGTCGGCCAGCCCCTCAAGCAGGCCGAGGGCGCGGCGGGCGTCCCCGTCGGCCGCGTGGGCGATGCGCTCCAGCAGGCCCTCCTCGGCGGTCAGGCCCCGGTCACCGAGGCCGCGCTCGGGGTCAGCCAGGGCCCGCTCGAGCAGGGCGCGCAGGTCGTCCGGGCTGAGGGCGACCAGCGTGAGGAGCTCGGTGCGCGAGCGGAGGGCCGGCACGAGGTGGAAGGCCGGGTTCTCCGTCGTGGCGCCGACGAGCAGCAGGCGACCCGACTCGACATGCGGCAGCAGGGCGTCCTGCTGGGCCTTGTTCCAGCGGTGGATCTCATCGACGAAGAGCAGCACCCGGCGCCGATCGAGGGGCATGTCCTGGGCGAGCAGCTCGCGGAGCTCGGCCACCCCCGCGAGCACGGCCGAGAGCTGCACGAAGCGGAAGCGGCCGGTGGCGGCGATACAGCGAGCGAGCGTGGTCTTGCCGCTGCCGGGCGGGCCCCAGATCAGCACCGAGCGTAAGCGCCCGGCCTCGAGCGCCCGCCGGAAGGGGGCATCGGGGCCGACGAGGTGCTGCTGGCCCACCACCTCATCGAGCTGCCGCGGGCGCATCCGCTCGGCGAGGGGGGCGGAGGCGGCCGGCGGCGCCTCGAGCGGGGCGCGCGCGGTGGAGGCAGGCGGCATCGGGGTCTCAGCGGAGGTGGGCGGGGGCGGCGACGGAGGGCGGGCTACCGCACCGAGGCGTTGTTCCCGCTCTTGTTGGTGGGCACCCGCGCGGTGATCTCCTCGGCGACCCACCGCTCGATCGGGTTCTTGTGGACCGCACCGGGGCCGGCGCCGGGGAGCAGCCGACGGGCCAGCGCGCGGAGGAGGGTGCGGAGGGACTGCGTTGCGGCCATGGGGGGAGGGTAGCCGGTTCGGGGGCCCCTCGCCGGCCCGCTCGTCAGCGCAGCAGCGCCATCGTCTGCTGGTTGAGGGCGACGAGCTGGCCGTCGGCGGTCCAGAGCTCCCGGGTCTCTACGGCGTAGCCGTGGCGGAGGGCGACGGCCTCGCCTCGGTAGGCCAGCGGCGCCCGCGGGTCGAGCGACTCGTGGCCGCCCGGGAGCGCGAGCGTGAAGGTGATGGTGGCCGAGGGGCGCGGCGCGGTGAAGCGCTGGGCCATGCCGGGCCACCAGGCGTCGATGAGGCCGCAGATCCAGGCGGCGTCGGCCTGGTCGCCCGGCTCGCGGAGGCGGATCCAGCCGCTGGTGGTGACGGGCCCCTCGCCCTGGTACGGCGGCGCCCCCGCGCTCCAATACTCCAGTCGCTGGGTGAACTCCGGGGCGATCGGGGGGCCGAGGGTCCAGGCCTCGAGCGCAGAGACCGGTGGCAACAGCGGCGGCTTCAGCTCGACCCACTCCAGGCCCACCTCGCGCCGCTTGCCGAAGTTCCCGACGAGGTGCGCGCAGAGCTCTCCGCCCTGAGAGAGCCGCGCAGCGACGGTGCTGAGGCCGGTCCCGGCGCGCAGCAGCTCCGTCTCGAGCTCGACAGGCCCGGCGATCACGCCCCCGAAGAGCTCACAGGTGAGGGAGCGCAGGGCGCGGTCGGGGCTCGCGGCCTCCGCCCCGGCGGCCCGACAGAGCAGCGCGCTGAGCAGCCCGCCGTAGGTGGTGCGGCCCTGCCCCCAGCCCTCGGGCACGCGGCCGCTGTACCGGTGGGGGCCGATCGAGCGGAGGGAGACGATCTCCGAGAAGGCCGGCGGGGCCTCAGCGGAGGGCGAATCGGCGGGCGGGCCGACCGGGAGGTTCAGGACATCGTGCGTCATTCGCTCACCCCACTCCAGCTCCGGGGCGTCCCGCTAACCGGCCCCGGCGCCGACGCGCGCGAGCGGCCGGTTAGGGCTCCGCCCCTCTCCCCCTCTCCCCCTCTCGGCGGAGCCGCCCTGACGCCCCTCTCCCGACCGCGCGCCGCCCTGCTCGTCGCCGCCCTCGCGGTGACGACGGACATGCTGCTCTACGGGATGGTGGTGCCCATCCTGCCCTCGTTGCTCGGCCCCGCCGCGACGGAGGCCGACGCTGGCCTGGTGCTCTCGGTCTACGCGGTGGCGGTGCTCGTCGCGCTGCCCTTCGTGGGCAAGTGGGTCGACCGGGTGGGAAACCGGAGCCCCCTGCTGCTGGGCTCGGTCGCGCTGGCGCTGTCCTGCCTGCTCTTCGCCCGGGGGGGCTCGATCGAGCTCCTCATCGCCGCCCGCGCGCTCCAGGGACTCGCCGCTGCGGTCTCCTGGACGGCGGGGCTCACCCTCGTCGCCTCCACCCACCCGCCCGAGGAGCGAGGCGTGGCCTTCGGGCAGGTGCTCGCCGTGATGGGCATCGGCACGCTGGCGGGGCCGGCTGTCGGCGGGTGGCTCTTCGCGGTGGGCGGGCCCGGGGCGCCCTTCATCTTCGCGGCGGTGCTCTCCCTGCTCGACGGGCTCGCGCGCCTCCTGCTGATCCGCGACGAGGCCCCGGCCTCGCTGGCGGATGGCCCCGGCCCCTCTCGCGATCTGCGAGCTGGGCTGCGGATCTTCACCCTCACCTTCATCGGCGCGTTGGCCCTGTCCTGGTTCGAGCCCATCCTGCCGCTCCGCCTCTCCCGCATCGCCGGAGCCGATCCGCAGAGCCTGGGCCTGCTCTTCGGGGGCGCGATGTTGGCGAGCTCCCTGCTCTTCCCCATCGTGGGTCGGTATACGGTCACCGCCGCGCAGCGTCGGGCCGCCACCACCTTCGGGCTGCTCCTGAGCGCGGCGGCCGCCTTCTCGCTCGGCTGGACCACCACCGTGCTGGGGACCGGCCTCGCCCTCGCGGCCCTGGGCGTCGCCTCCACGCCGCTCTTCTCCGTCGCCCTGACCGAGCTCAGCGCCCTCGCCGCCGCGCGGAGCCCGCCCGCGTACGGCTCGGCCTTCGCCTACCAGAACTTCGCCTACTCCGTGGGCCTCGCCGTGGGCCCGCTCCTCGGCGGGCGGATCGCGGTCGACATCGGCGCCGCCGGGGCCGCCGCGGTGCTGAGCGGGCCTCTGCTGATCGGACCGCTGCTCCTGTGGGCCCTCGACCGGGTGCAGCTCCCGGGCGCGCCAGACGCCCCCGAGGGCCCCTGAGCCACACCGCCGGCCGTCGTCCCCTCGCTCAGGGAGCCGCGGGGCCCCGGCTGCGCTGCGGGAACTGCTCGAGCAGGCGCTCCACCTCCAGCGTGGCGTCGGCCTCCGCCTGGGCCTCGAGGCCGGCCCGCTCGAGCTGGGAGATGTCCTCGGCGAGGTTGTCCATCGCCGTGTCCGCCAAGGCACGGTCTCCGAGCTCCGCGAGGTCGTTGAGCGCGCCGAGGGCGCCGTTGAGGTCGTCCACGAGCCCCTCGGTGCCGGGCTCGGCCTCGAGCGAGACCGGCGTGCCCTCGACCACCTGCCGGGTGCGGCAGCGGTCGGAGAGGTAGGAGAGGGTGTCGGCGAGGCGGTCCATCCGGTTCTCGAGCTCGGCGTAGGTGTGCCGGGCCCGCTCCATCTCCTCGTCCACCTGGGCGCGGTCTGCGTCGGAGACGTCGGCCGCGGCGGGCGGGCTCGGCAGGCAGACGTGGAGGTCGGCCATCCGGCCCTCGACCTCGATCACGAAGCGACGCACACGCCCGGCGGCGTCCTCATAGGCCGCCGCCGCCGCGCCGAGGCGGCCGTGCGGGATCTCCCCCTCGGGGAGGCGCTCCAGGACGGGGCGGGCGCGGGCGGTGATGGCGACGTGGGCCCGCAGCAGGAGCACGGAGCGGGTGCGCCAGACCAGGGCCAACACCCGCCGCATGCGCTCCACCCGGCGGCTGAGCATGGCGGCGTCGACCTCGTAGCGGCCCATCAGCTCGCTGCGATCGTCCTTGGCGGCGATGCGGTCGCGCCGAGCGTGGAGGTGGTCGACCTGCTCGTCGACCGCCCGAAGGCTCAGCTGCAGCTTGTGCTCGAGCTCGGCGAGGCGGGTGGGGTAGCGGAGGAGGTCGTCCCCCGTCTTCCAGACGGGGTAGCCGCCCATCGCGATCTGCTTCTCGTTCTGCGCCTTCGAGCCGAGCTGCCGCGCCCGGCGCCCCATCCGCTCCACCACCACATAGGTGGCCACTCCCCCCGCGCCGAGCAGGGTGATCAGGAAGAGGAGCGGGTAGAGCAACCAGATTCGAGACTCCCCTGCTTCGAGCTCACCGCGCGCGGCGTTCGGGTAGCCGACCCGGGCCTATCCTCCCCCTCGCGGCCTGTCCCCCTCGCGCCCGGCGGGGCGGCGTAGGCCCGCGCACCGCAGGGGACCCTTCATCAGCCCGCCCCATGCCCCCGCCTCCGAGCTGCGATACCCTCGGCCATGCTCACGCGCCGCCAGCTCCTGATCAGCGCGACGCTCACCTCCACCGCGCTCCTCGCGGCCGGAGCGGGGGTGGTCGCCCATTGGTGGGACCAGCCCGCCGCAGCCGGCTACACCCACCTCTCGGGCCCCGAAGCCGGCTTCATCCGAGCCTTCTCCGAGGCCGCGTGGCCGGCCACCGCCGCCATCCCCGTGGGGGGCGCTGACCTCTCGATCGACCACTTCCTCGACGCCCTGCTCACCGGCCTCGAGCCCGCCCTCCGCACCCTCGTCCGCACCGGCCTCCACGCCATCGACGCCGCCACCCTCCCCACCGAGGGCCACCCCTTCAGCGCCCTGCCGGTGGCCGACCGCGCCGCCCTGTTGGCGAGCTGGCTCGCGCACGACAACCCCGAGCTGCGCTCCGCGGCGATGGGCCTCGTGACGCTGACCGGCATGGGCTACTCCGCCCACCCCGCCGTCTCGCCCTACTTCGCCGTGATGCACGGCTGCGGCTTCGGCGAATGAGCGAGCCCGCCGCCACGCTGCGGGTTCCGGAGTACCCGGCGCCCGATCCGGGGGTCATCTTCCCCGCCGCCCCGGCCGACGGCTTCGCCGAGATCGGCGCCGGGCGGCGGCTGCAGGCCGACGTGGTCATCGTCGGCACTGGCCCCGGCGGCGCCGCGGCGGCCCGGGTGCTCGCCCTCGCGGGGAAGAAGGTGGTGCTGCTCGAAGAGGGGCCCGCCCAGAGCCACTTCAAGAAGAGCCAGGGCCACACGGCGCGCCACCACATGCAGGAGGGGGGCCTCATCATCGGGCGCGGCCCGGTGGGCTTCCCCATCGCGGCCGGGCGCGGCGTCGGCGGCGGCACCCTCATCAACTCGGCGCTGAGCTTCCGTACGCCCGACGAGGTGCTCCACGGCTGGGCCGAGCTCCTCGATGATCCCCGCTGGGGGCCCGCCTCGCTCGCCGCCCTCTACGCCGAGGTGGAGCCCATCGTCGGCGTCCACATCACCACCGAGGCGGTCCAGGGTAAGAACAACGCCCTCATCGTCCGCGGCATCCAGGCCCTCGGCCTCAAGGGCGGCCTCGCGCCCCGCAGCACGCCCGGGTGCCGAGGCTGCGGCGTCTGCAACTACGGCTGCCCATCTGGCGGAAAGGCCAGTACAAACCTTACCTTTCTCCCCACGGCGGTCGAGCACGGCGCGCTGATCCAGGCCGAGGCCAAGATCACCGAGGTGATGGTGGAGGGGGGCCGCGCGATCGGCGTGCGCGGGCACGCCGTCCACCCCGAGACGAACGAGCGGGGCGGAGAGATCGAGGTTCGAGCAGACAAGGTCATCCTCTCGGCGGGCGGCATCGGCACCCCGCGCCTGCTCTGGACCTCCGGAATCGCCGAGGGCATGGGCCCGGTGGGGGAGGGCCTGCATGTCCACCCCGGCAACGCCGTCTACGGCATCGCCGACGAGCAGATCCACCTCTGGCGCGGGGCCTCGCAGGGGGCCTACTTCACCGATCCCTCGATCCCCGGCGTCCTACCCCATACGTTCACGGCGCCGCCTGAGGTCTGCCTCGCGACGCTGGGGATGGTAGGCCCCCGGCTCAGCGAGGGCCTCGCGCTGCTGCCCCAGCTCTGTGGGCTCATCGTGATGATCTCCGACGAGAGCACCGGCCGGGTGAGAGCCTTCCCCAACGGGCAGGCCGACGTCACCTACGATCTGCTGCCCTCCGACGTCGAGCGCATCCGCGAGGGCATGGTGCTGGCCGCCAAGGTGCTCCTCGCCGGCGGGGCGCGGGAGCTCACGGGCCCCATCCACGGCATCGGCCGCCACACGAGCCTCGAGAGCTTCGTCACCGCGCTCCGAAGCCGCGCCACGACCGACTTCGCGCTCTACTCCGCTCACCCGCAGAGCTCCTGCCGAATGGGGCGGGACCCTGCCTCGAGCGTCGTGGACTCCCGCGGCCGCTCCCACGCCGTGCGAGACCTCCTCATCGCCGACGCCAGCGTCTACCCCACCAGCCTCGGGGTGAACCCTCAGCTCACGACGATGGCCGCGGGCACCCTCATCGCCCGCCGCCTCGTCGAGGACGCCTGAGCCATGCGCTCGCTCACGCCCGGGATGGTGCTCCGGAACTACCGGATCGTCCGCCGCCTCGGCGTGGGGGCCGACGGTGAGGTCTGGATGGCGGTCGACCACCGCGGCAGCGAGGTGGCGATCAAGGTGCGGGAGCACCAGGACGAGGCCGACGAGATCCGCTTCCGTCAGGAATTCGAGAAGCTGCGCACGCTGCGGATCCCCTGCGTGGTCCGGGTCCTCGACGCGGGCTCTGATCAGGGCTTCGTCTTCTTCACCATGGACATCGCCCACGGTGACCTCTTCGACCGCCACGTCCAGCGCAGCGCCGACCTCGTCGAGCGGGTCTTCCGCCTCGCCGCCGCGGGCTCCGGCGTGGCCCGCGCCCTCTCGGGGATCCACCGCCTCGGCCTCTCCCACCGCGACATCAAGCCCGCCAACATCATGGTCGACGAGGGCGGCCAGCCCACGGTCCTCGACTTCGGCACCGCCCGCTTCGGCTCGGCCCCCGATCGAACCGGCGACTTCATGGGCACCGCCGCCTACATGGCCCCCGAGCAGCGCCTGCGGATGGCCCACGACCATCGGGTCGACCTCTACGCCCTCGGCGTGACGCTGCACGAGGCCCTCACTGGCGTGCCCGCCGCGCGCTGGAAGGTCGGCCGGCCGCGGAGCTCCCTCGCCCTGCTGGGCCCTGAGGTGCCGCTCCCGCTCGCCGAGATCGTCGATCGGATGCTCAGCCTCGACCCCGCGGAGCGCCCCGACGCCGACGAGGTGGAGGCGCTGCTGCAGGCGGTCGCCTTGGGCCTCCCCCTGAGCTCTGCCGAGTGGCCGTCGCCCCCGGCCTGGTCGGGGGATCCGAGCCGCCTGCTCACCGGGAGCGCCGTGGTCACCGGCCGGGCCGGCACCGGTCGCCGCCGCATGGTCCAAGAGGCCCGCTGGCAGTGGTTCCGCAAGGGCTACCGCTCCGTCGCCGGCCAGTGCGCCCAGGACCGCCCCTTCGGCGCCATCCGCGACATCCTCGCCGAGCTCTTCATCGAGCGCGACCCCGCCGCCCGGCGCGCCCTCGCCGGCGCCGAGGCCGGCCTGCTGCACGCGGTCTGGCCCGATCTGCCCGTCCCTGTGCCCCAGCCCGAGGCCTGGCCCCCCGATCCGGTCGCCGTCGGGCAGGCCCTCGGCCGCCTGCTCAAGCGCAAGGCGCCGATCGCGGTGATCTTCTGGGACCTCGACCAGGCCGACATCGGCAGCGCGGCGATCGTCGGCACGCTCTGCCAGCAGGCCCCCGAGGGGGTGCTGGTCTGGGCCACCGCCAGCCGGCCCGTCGCCGGCCTCCGCCAGCTCTCCCCTCCCCTCTGGAGCGCCACCATCGAGCGGGAGGTGCTGCCCGGCATCCTGCCCCCGGGGGTCTGGCCCGTGAGCGAGGGGGCCACCGACGGCCTCGCCGAGAGCCCGCTCCAGAGCTGCGCCCGCGCCTGGCGAGCCCTCGCCCATTGGCGCGGTCAGCGCGGCCCCGCCGAGGTCCTCCACCCCGGCCTCGTCCCCCTCGCCGTGCTCGATGAGCCCTTCCCGCGGGTGGTGGCCAACCAGCTCAGCCCCGACGTCCAGACGCTGCTGCACGAGGGTCACCTCGAGCTCCGCTTCACAGACGCCGACCTGGACGGTGAAGAGACGACCCTCCACGACGAGGTCACCGAGGTGACCGAGCACACCGCCTCCGGGGCCTCGGCGCGGCTGGCCTTCGCCGATCGCGGCACCCGCCGCCTGGCCCTCGCGGCCGCCGCCCGTCGCCCCGATCTGCACGCCAACGCCGCCCGCGCCTGGTCCAAGGCCCACCGCGAGCCCGACGCCGCGCTGCGGGTGCTCCACCACGGGCTGCGCGCCGGCACCGCGGACGCCGCGATGTTCCAAGCGGCGATCCGCCTCGAGCTCGACCGCGGAAACCCCGCCGAGGTCGACCGCTGGCTCCAGCTCCGCGACCTCACCTGCGGCGCCGATGACGACTTCGTCATCGCCTACGCGCGCCTCTTCGTCGACCTCGACATCCGTCCCGGCCGGGTGCGCGATCAAGACCTCCGTGACCTCCAGTCCCGCGCCGCCTCCGCCGAGCAGCGCGGCCTCGCCGCCCACCTCCTCATCATCTATGACGCCCGCCATGGGCGCCGCGAACACGCCATCGCCACCGGGCTGCGCTGGGCGACCGCGCTCGCCCACACCTTCCCCTCGATCGCCTCCGCCATGCTGCGGGAGGTGGCGTTGGCCCGCCTCGGCGGGGGTGAATTCGAGGAGGCCGTGGTCGAGTGTCGGCAGGCCCTGGTGCTCGCCCGCGAGGCCGGGCTGCGCGAGGAGCGGCTGCAGGGCACGACCAGCCTCGTGCCCACCCACCACCGCCTCACCCAGCTCGAGGTGAACGCAGGCACCACGCTCTCGGCGGGCCTCGTCTATTGCGGGCGCTTCCGCGAGGCGGCCGAGCTGTGCTCCGACCTCGCGACCCGCTGCGAGCAGGCGGGCTTCGCACGTGGACAGTCCGCCATGTTGGCGAACCTCTCGATCGCCAGACTGTACCTGGGCGAGCGCGAAGACGCCGCCGAGGCCGCCGCCCGCTGTCGGGCCATCCAGCCCCGCCACCGCGACCCCATGGTGCTCGCCGTCTGTACGCTCAACCAGGCCCGACTGGCCATCGAGGTCGGCGACCTCTCGAGCGGCCGCACCCTCCTCGACGAGGCCACCAACGCCGGTCAATCCCTCTCCCTCGGCCGGCAGCTCGCCGAGGCCTGGACCCTCGCCCTCGAGGTCGCGGTGCAGAACGCTGACCCCGAGGAGGCCGACCGCGCCTTCACCTGCTACCAGGAGGTCGGCCGGGCCTCCGATCTCGACCACTGGCCCGCCGTGGCCGCGCGGTGGCTCTGGCTCAACGGCGACCTCCCCGCCGCCCTCGCCGAGACCACCGCCACCCGCCGCGGCCACGCTTGGCACTGCGTCCGCGCCGAGCAGTGCCGCCTCCTGCTCGTGAGCGGCCGCTACGAGGAGGCCCTCGTCGAGGCCAACGCCCTGCTCGCCGCCGCAGAGGCCGGAGACATGGGCGAGATCGCCACCTTCGCCAGACTGGTGGCCGGGGCCGCCGCCGGTCTCCCCGATGAGGCCTACGAGCCCCTGGTGCGCGAGACCCGAAAGTCGCGCTGGGTCCACCTCTACCTCGGGGCCCTCCACCTCGACGCGATCCGCCGGCAGCTCCGCGGCGAGACCGTCACCCCCCTGCTCCGGCAGCTCCGAGCGAGGGCCCGCGACGTCGGGCACCGCTTCTACGAGGCCTTGGCGCGGGAGGACGGCTGGTAGGCGCCAGGCACGCCGAGGCGGTTATGCTGGCGGCCCCGCATCCTTCGCCGAACCACCGGGACCGCCACTTGAAGCCGCCCAGCCCCCCAGCCCCTGGACGCCCCCCCCTGGTGAACAGCTCGGCTGCGAGCCCGCCGGCCGCCGGGGCGCCGCCGAACCTCCCGGCCTTCGGGAAGTACCGGATCATCGAGCGGGTCGCCGTCGGCGGCATGGCGGAGATCTACAAGGCGCGGCTCGACGGCATCGGGGGTTTTCACCGCACCTTCGCGATCAAGCGCATCCTGCCGCACCTCTCGGCCCGGCCGGAGTTCGTGGACATGCTCGTGGAGGAGGCCCGCATCGCCGGGCTGCTCTCCCACGCCAACATCGTGCAGATCGTCGACTTCGGGCAGGTGGGGGGCACCTACTACATCGCCATGGAGTACGTGGACGGGCCCGATCTGTCTCGCATCCTCCGGCGCTGCCGCGAGAAGAGCATCACGCTCCCCGTGCCGCACGCCGTCTTCATCGCGATCGAGATGCTGAAGGGCATGGAGTATGCCCACAACCGACAGGTGCTCCGCGGCGGCCGGCTAGACCCCCTGAACGTCGTCCACCGCGACATCTCGCCGGCCAACGTGCTGGTGAGCTTCCAGGGCGAGGTCAAGCTCACCGACTTCGGCATCGCCAAGGCCAGCGTCAAGGCCCTCGAGACCCTCTCCGGCGTGATCAAGGGCCGCTTCAACTACATCAGCCCCGAGCAGGCCAGCGGCAAGACGGTCGACCAGCGCAGCGACCTCTTCAACACCGCGGTCGTGCTCTACGAGATGCTGACGGGCCAGCACCCCTTCTCGCGGCGGAACGAGCCCGAGACCGTCGAGGCGATCCGGGAGGGAGCCTACACCCCCCCGAGCCACGTCAACCCGGACGTCCCCTACCCGCTCGAGGCCTTCCTCGAGGTGGCGCTGCAGGTCCGCCCGGAGGACCGGTACCCGACGGCGACGGCGATGAAGGACGCCCTCGACCGCTTCTTCCACGACTCCGGCTTCATCTTCTCGCACTCGACCCTCGCCGCCTTCTTGAAGGGGCTCTTCCCGAGCGAGGCCCGCGGGGAGCGCCCGGCCGCGCCGCCGCCGGGGCTGATGACGCAAGACCCGGTGACCCGCCCCGTCGAGGAGGAGGTCGATGACGGCCCCACCTCCACCCTGCCGGTGCCCCCGCCCGCCGCCCCCGCAGAGCTGCTCGTGGCCGACACCACGATCCGAAAGCGCCCGGAGGGGGGCTTCAACATCCCCGACATCACGCGCACCCCCATCCTGAGCGGGCTGCTCGCCGGCGTCGGTGAAGAGAGCACCTTCATCCGGCCCAACCCGACGTTGGAGGCCGAGGGCGGCTGGTCCAACGCCGAGACCGCGATCAAGCCCGATCCCACCCGGGCGCGCACGGCCCCGGCCACGGAGCGCGCGGCCCACCCCCGCAGCGCGGAACGAGCCGCGAGCGCCCGGCGCGCCGAGCCCTCCGCCCCCGATCGGGCCACCTCGGAGCGAGGCCACGCGGCCGCCCCGGAGGCCGCGGCGCGCGCGCCGGCCGACGCCTCCACCGCGAGCCGCCCCGCCGCGCCGCGCGCCGCCAGACCCCCGGTGCGCCCCGGTGCGCCACCTCCACCGCGCCGCACGCAGACCGGCGGGCCCGCCGACGCCCTCTCCGCCGAGCGCGCCGCCGCCGCCGAGCAGCTCGGCGCCGACCGCGCCTCCAACCGCTCCGCGACCATCATCAACAGTCGCACCTTTCGACGTTTCCAGATCCTCTACCTCGTGTTCGGCGCGGTCATCACCGTCCTGGTGATGATGGTGGGCTTCCTGCTCGGGCGCGCCATCCCGCCGCTCGACGGCTCGGGCGGCGAGGTCGCGGCCGTGACCACCCCCGCCGCGCCGATGCTCGAGCTCCGGCACCCCGTGGGCTCGCGGCTGACCGTCGACGGCGCCGAGGTCGCCGGCAGCTCTCCCCACCGCCTCTCGGTCACCCCAGGGCGCCACAAGGTCCGCCTCGAGGGCCCCGACCACGCCATGATGGAGACCGAGGTGACGGTCGCCCAGAACGACGTCCGCGTCGTCTCTTTCGAAGTCACGCCCCTGCCCCGGAAGGGCCAGTCACCTTGAGTGATCCCAGTGAGTGATCCCTGTGAGTGATCCCATCGACAGCCCCTCTCCTCGATCGGTCGGCGGCCCCCGCGGGCCCCTCGACCTGCCCCTCGCCGCCCTCCAGGCCCTGCGCCCCAAGCAGTGGGCCAAGAACGGGGTGCTGTTCGCGGCCCTCGTCTTCTCGCTCCGCTTCACCGACCCCGTCGATCACTCCGTCCTCTGGCGGCCGATCGGCCTGGTCGGCCTCGCCTTCCTGGCCTTTTGCCTGCTGTCGAGCAGCGGCTACATCCTCAATGACGCGCGGGACGTCGAGGCCGACCGGCGGCACCCCACCAAGTCCCGCCGGCCCATCGCGGCGGGGCGGCTGCCGCTCCGCCTCGCATACGCAGAGATGGTGCTGATCTTCGGCCTCGGCGCCCTGATCAGCTGGTGGATCTCGCCGCTCTTCTTGCTCGTGGCGATGCTCTACTACGTCACCACCCTCTCGTACTCCTTCTACTTCAAGCACGTCGTGATCCTCGACGTGATGTTCCTCTCCTCGGGCTTCGTCTGGCGGGCCGTGGCCGGCGCGGTGGCCATCCAGGCCGCCCCCTCCGTCTGGCTGCTGACCTGCACCGCGTTCCTCGCCTTGTTCCTGGGCTTCAACAAGCGCCGCGGGGAGCTCTCCCTGCTGGAGGATCGCGCTCGCACCACGCGCAAGATCCTCCAGGAGTACAGTCACGATCTGGTCCAGGAGCTGCAAGCCGTCACGAGCTCGGGCACGATCCTCAGCTACGCCCTCTACACGGCCCTCGGCTCACCGACACCCTGGCTGATGTTGACGCTCCCGTTGGTGCTCTACGGGGTGTTTCGGTACATGTACCTGGTCAATGCCAAGAACGAGGGCGGCGCGCCCGACGAGACCTTGTACAAAGACAAGCCGATCCTGGTCACCTGTCTGCTCTACGTCCTGACGGTGGTGATCATCCTGCTCGTGGCGCCGATCAAGGTCCACGCTTGAGCGAGGCGGCCGCCGTTTTGGGGCGGCGCGCGGGGGTGAGCAGGCCCGGCCAGGCGGCGGTGCCGAGGGTGGTCACCTCCTCCCCGGGATCGGCGTCCGAGTAGCGAACGATGGTGTCGGGCTCGCCGTCGTCGGCGAACAGCCCGGCCGGGTGAAACGAGACCTCCAGGGCCACCTCGCCGGGCTCGGCCTCGGCGAAGACCGCGGACCAGCCCTCGCCCACCACGCGCCGTCCGCCGACCGGCGCCTCGGGGAGGTCGAGCGAGAAGGCGAGCTCGCCGATCGACGACGCGGAGAGGGAGAGCCCGATGCGGTCTTCCCCTGGGAGCAGGTGATCATCGCGGATCCGCACCACCACGATGAGCTCGCCCTCCCCGCGACGAGCGGCCACCCCGAGGCTGGCGTCGTCGGGGCCGGTCCAGGCCCCCGCGCCGCCGCGCACCTGGCTGCGGCGCTCGACCACCTGCGCCCGCACGCCGGACCACTCGGAGAGGTCGCCATCGGCTTGGGCCGTCCCTTCGACGATCCCCACCGCCGCGATCTCCTTGAAGCGCTGCTCGAGCAGCCGCTGCTCCCAGACGGGCAGGCGGGCGCTCGACAACCACCAGCTCCCCACGACCGCCTCGACGCCGCTCGGCAGGAGATCGGGATCTCGGGGTCGGGCGTGGGGGGTCTCGAGGCGCAAGCGGCCGGCGTCCAGGGAGAGCGCGAAGCCCCGCCCCGGCCCGGGATGCCAGAGCGAGCCCCCGGCCGATGGTTCAGCGTTTCGCTGATCGGCGAGGCCCAGCCAGGCGGCGCCCTCGGGGCCGCTCAACCAGAGGCCGCCGGGGTGGACGCCGAGGATCGCGGCCCCATCCGGCCCCAGGCTCCGATCGGCGCGGAGCGCGGTGGGACCGAGGTCTTCGAGGTGAACCCCATAGGTGCCGAGGCCGCCGCGCCCGCCCTCCCGGATCGCCGCCGCGCGGGCCCAGCCCGGGCCGAGGGCCACGACCCCCGGCGCCTCGCGCACGATCAGGGGCTCTCGTGGGCGAGGGAGGCTCAGCGCGAGGCTGCGATAGCTGCCGTCCTCCTGGCGGACGACGGCGGTGAGGAGGTCCGGCAGGCGCACCACCTCCGCCGGCACCTCCCTGCAGCCGCCCGAGCCGAGCAGGCCGAGCAGGCCGAGCAGGCCGAGGCCGCCCCCGCCTAGCCCGCCGCGGCGCACGAGAGGAGGGCCTGAGGGTCAGGGAGGGACGAGATGGAGCGAGGGTAATGAGCGTATCGAACCGCCCCGTCTCCGCCGATGACGAGCTCGGCCGGGAGCTCCGCCTCGTCGCCCCGCGACAGGCCCTTGCCGTGCGCGAGCGCCTCCCAGAGCTCGGCCGGGCGCAGCGCCCCAAGTCCGCCGATCAGGCGCCGGTTGTGGCCCACCCCGAAGCGGGCGCGGAGCTCCCCGGTGGCGTCGTGGACGAGCGGGAAGAGCAGGTGGTGGCGAGGCACATAGTCGCGCGCCACCTCGACCTCGCAGTGGCTCAGCCCGACGAGCCCGACACCTGCACGATCAAAGTCTGGAGACGCGGCCTGGAGGCGAGCGACCGCGGCCCGGGCAAAAGGACAGCCGAGGTGGCGGAGGAAGACCAGGACCACCGGCCCGGTCCGCGCAGGGATCTGCACCGGGAGCCCAAAGACCGGCTGGAGGACGAGCCGAGGGGCGAGATCGCCCACCTGGAGCGCAGGCGCAGCGGGGCCAATGGGCGACGGGGCCGAGCGGGGGCGAAGCGACAAGCGGGTTCCGGGAGCGGGCCTCCACCAGTATGCCCCGACCGTGAACCAGGGGCGCCCTCCGCCGCGCCCGTCACGGCCCCCGCACAGGAGCTTTACGGGCGAGGCGAAGGCAGGCTACCCGGCCCGGCTGGGGCGGACGGCGCGGAGATCGTGCTCAGCAGCGCATGCCCGAGCGGCCCCGGCTCCGCCCCGGTGGCCAGCGCCGCGCCGAGGCGCCGCTCCCACTCTCCCTCTTGCCCGCCTGGCACGAAGACCCACGCCGGATCGCGGTCGATCACCAGCTCGTCCAGCCGGTGGATGGGGCGGCGAACCACGAAGGGGAGGCCAGCGGCGGAGGCCGGGAGGCCCCACGCGCCCACCGCGTACACGCCGGCCGCGCCGCTGCGGCGAGCCGCGGCGAGGAGCCCGCCGAGCTGACGATCGGCGTACACGCGCCCGCGGCCGATGGCCTCGTCCACGCCGCCCTCCTCGACCGGGAGGACGGCCGTGCACACGCGGGCCGCCGACAGCGCCTCCCGATCGACCGCTTCGCCGCCGACCAGGAGGACGGTGGGGCCAGCCCCCACACAGTCCAGCTCATACGCCACGTTGTCCCAGGGGGCGGGGACCCAGGCGGGCCGGCCGGGGAGGCGGAGCCCTCCGATGGAGAGGGACCCCGCGCCCGGCCCGGCGGTGCGCAGGTCGAGCAGGGGGGTGCCCTCGGTGGGCGGGGAGTCGTCGAGGCCGAGGTGATCGGCGAACCAGGTCAGCGCCGCCGCCTGCATCGGCCCCGGATACCCGTGCGGCCCCTCGAGCACCCGGAAGTCCTGTTCGCGGCCGAGGCCCTCGGAGCGCGGCTGCGGGACGTCGGAGAGCCAGAGCCCGGGCCGATCGGCGAGGCGGAGCACCTCGACGTCCGGGCCGGGCCAGCCGGGGATCTGATCGCAGGCGCAGCCCCCCGGCTGAGCCTCCCGAGGGATCGGCGGGAAGGAGGCCATCACGGCCGTCTCCACGCGGGGATCGAGGGCCAGCAGGTAGAAGGAGAGCACGGCCCCCCCCGAGGCCCCGGTCGCGCCGAATCGGCGGGCCCCCCGATCGGCGAGGACGTCGAGCCCACGCTGCAAGACGCCGAGCTGGAGCGCGAGCGCGCTGCTCCCCCCTGCGGCGAGCGCGGCGCGGTTGTGGGCCCCGGCGTCAAAGTGGATTTGCCGGGAGGGGATGTCCCACTCCTCGACCCCGGGGCTGTCCACCGCGAGCACCCAGGCGCCCCGCTTCGCCAGCCGATGCGCGATCTCCTGGGCCTCCGGAGAGGACTTGCCTTGGTCGAAGTGGCCGTGCGCCACCAGCACGCCGACGTCGGAGGGGACCTCGGGGGTCCAGAGGGCGGCGGCGACCTCGAAGCCGGGCCGCAGCGAGAAGGTGGCGGTCTGGACGACGTAGCCGGGGAAGGCCTGGGGCGGGCCGAGCGCAAGGTCCAGCGGGCCGTCGGGGGCGAAGGAGAGGGCCTCCGCGAGGCGGCCACGGAGCGCAGGGTCTGGAGGTGGGCCCGCGCAGGCGAGGGCGATTAACAGCCACACCCGAGCACCCTATCGCGAGCCGCGCCTCGCCGGGCGGCCCCACCGATGCGCGCCCTCCCCGACTCACCCGCCGCCGCCCCGCCCCCCGCCGCCGCCCTCACCGCCCCGGTCGAGCGGGAGCGGCCGGCCTGGGGGGAGCGGCTGGCCTGGGTCTTGCTGCTGTTCGGCCTCCCCCTGCTGCTCTGCTGGCCCCTGCCCCAGGTCTTCACCACCCACGTGCTGGCGGCGGCCGACCAGGAGGCCGCGCCCCACATCTGGGGGCTCTGGGCCGCGCTGAAGACCGGGAGCCCCCTCCTCCTCGACACCCGGCTGCTCGCCTGGCCAGAGGGGATCGAGGTGGTGCTCGTAGACCCCGCGAATCTCGGCTTCTTCGCCCTCGGCTCCCTCTTCGGGCCAGCGGCGGGCTACAACACCACCCTCTACGCAGGCTTCGTGTTGATGGGCCTCGCAGGGCGCCTGCTCGCGCAGGAGTCCGGCGGCGACCCCTTCATCGGCGCCCTGGTCGGCCTCTGCTGCCCCGCCTTGCTCTCCAACGCGGCCGACGGGCAGTCCGAGGGCTTCGCCGTCGGCCTCGTCGGGATCCAGCTCGCCCTGCTCTTACGCTTCCTCCGAGAGGGCGGGGTCGGACGCGGCGCGCTCGCGGCGCTGGGCCTCGCGCTCACCGCGTGGAGCGGACCCTACAACGGCGTCTGGGCCGCGCTCATCGACCTCGGCGTCGGCCTCTCCCTGCCGCTGCGGGCTGGGGCTCCGATCCGCCTCCGACGCGCGGCGGCGGTCGCGCTCGGCGCCGGGCTCCTCATCCTGCCGCTCGGACGGGCGATCTTCCAGGAGCGGGCAGGACATCTCCCGGGCGCTGGGGGTCGGGACGCCTGGCGGGTGATCGAGGATCCCGCGATCTTCCGGGGCGGGGTCCAGACCGGCGCCGACCTGCTCGATCCGTGGCTGCCGGGCGTGCTCACCGGCGGGGAGGCGGAGATCTCCCACACCGTCTACCTCGGCGTCTTCACGCTGATCCTGGCCGGCCTCGGGCTCTGGCGGCGGCCGGGCCTCTGGCCCTACCTGGTCGGCGCGGCGGCCTTCACCCTGCTCTCCTTCGGGCCGGTGCTCTACTTCGGCGGACGCGCGCTGCGCTCCGGCGAGCTCACCTGGGTGGGTCCGGTCTCGCTCCTCGCGCCGGCCCTCCCCGTCCTCTACCGGATCACGCGCTGGTACCGGGCGGCGGCGGTCGCGCGGCTGCTGCTCATCCCCCTCGCCGCGGCCGGGCGCTGGGGCGGGCGAGGGCGGCTGCTCATCGGCGGGGCCCTGCTGATCGACTGCCTCGCGTTGGCGCCCCTCGCCTGGCCGCTCCACCACAGCCCGCTCCCCGAGGCGGCCGCCTACGCCGAGATGACCCGGCCCGACGCGGTCCTCGTCCTGCCGCTCAGCACCAGCGCCACCCCGCCGCCCGGGGCCTGGCGCGACCGCGAGGTCCTCGCCCAGACCCTCCACGGCCACCCCATCGCGGCCACCATGATGGGCTTCCCGCCCGCCAGCGCCGCACGCGCGGGGCAGGTCCGGGTCCAGGCGCTGATGCGCACCGGCGCGCTGCCGGCCGCCGACCGCGCCGCCCTCGAGCGCGACGGCTTCGGCTACCTCGCCCTCCTCCCCGACTACCAGCCGCTCCCCGCCGCCGCCTGGGCCGCCCTCGAGGCCTGCCTCGGGGCGCCGCTCGCCCGCGGGGAAGGAGTCGTGATCTTCGACCTCCACGGGGGGCCGACGGGCGACTGCGCGGCCGCCCAGCGGTAGACTCTCCCCCGGCCCGCGCCGCGCCCGCCCTCGGCGACGGGCCTCGCGGGCCGGAAGCGGCCGACGGTGGCGTGGTTTGACATCACGCACCGTCGGAAGTACGAGAGCCGACAGGTCGTCCCAGGGGATCCGGCATGAGAGTCGTTTGCGAGAGCTGCGGTGCCACCTACAAGATCCCTGAGCAGAAGCTCAACAAGGACGTAAACAAGGCGACTTGCCGCAAGTGCGGTCACCGCATGGCGATCCGGCGCCAGGCCCCGGGCGCCAGCGGCTCGCTGGGCGGCGCCGCCCCGCGAGAAGAGGCGACGCTGATCACGACGACGGCCGAGCTGGAGCGCCAGGCCGCCCTCGCCCTCGGGCCCAGCGGTCAGCAACCCCCTGCGCACAGCCCCGCCCTGTCTTGGGCCCCCCCGCCGCTCGCGCCCGCGCCGCCCCAAGAGGAGCACAACCCCTGGGGCGACGAGATGCCGACCCAGATCCAGGCGCCCCCCCCGCCGGAGGCGCCTGCGCTCTCGGCCTTCCCCTCGGTGCTCTCCACCGGCCGCCCGGCCGCGGTGCCCTTCACACCGCCCGCCGCTCCGCCTCCGCAGGTCGCGCCGGCTCCGGTGGCCCCGCCGCCCGTCACGCTCGCCCCGGCCCCCGCCCCGGCCCTCGCAGCGGCGCCCTCACCAAGCCGCACTCGGCCCCCCTCCCCGATCGCCGCGGCTGCACCCGCCCCGGCCGCACCCGTCGAGAGCGCGGCGCCGCGGCCACAGCGCCCGGCCCACGATCCCGGCGGCGACCTGACCTGGGTGCTGCTCGGGAGCTTCGTCGCCGCGCTCGGCGCCCTGGTGCTGGCCCTCGACTCCACCTGCAACGACTATCTCCGCTTTGTCGGGCTCTTCTGCGCCTTGAGCGGTACGCTCCTCGGCGCCTTCGTGCTCATCACGGGCGGGCGCGGGCGCCGGAAGGCGGCCGTGGCGGCCTCCGTGGTCTTCTCCGGCGCGCTCGCCCTGCTCGGCTCGGCGGGCATGCACTTCGTCCACGGCTTCGGGCCGGACCGCTGCGCCGCCCCCGGGCTCGCGGCGGCCCCCACCGCGTCCGCCGGCGCCGACTATATCTCCTCGGGCAAGGAGCCCTCCATCGAGGATCTGCTCGAGGACTTCGATCCAGAAGAGGTAGAGGCCCAGCCCGCCGCGCCGCCGCCCCCCCCGCCGCCTGCGCCCACCGCCGAGCCCGCCGCCGCGCCGCCGGTCGTCGCCACCGCGGCCCCGGCCAAGGCCTCCGAGACCCGCGCAGCCGCGCCGCCGCCGACCACGAGCTCCTCTCGCACCACCACCACCGCCGCCGCCGCCCCTGTGCGGGGCAGCGGGCGCGACGTCGTGGCCGAGACCGAGCCCGAGAGCGCGGCGCCCCCCAAGTCCACCGCCACCCGAGCCACCACCACGACCGCCACCCGCTCCGAGCCCGCGTCGCCCCCGCCGGCCACCAAGAGCGCGGGCAAGGCCACCCGCATCCCGAGCTCGGTCGTCGAGACGATCGTCAGCAACAACAAGGCAGTGCGCCGCTGCTTCTTCGATGAAAAGAAGCGCACCGGGTCGCTCCCATCGTCGGTTGACGTCAAGTTCACCGTACGCAGCGAGGGGACGGTCTCGAGCGCTCGGGTGATCACCCCCGAATACAAGGGCACAGACCTGGACTCCTGCTTGAGCGGGGCCTTTCGGGCCCTCCAGATGCCGCCCTTCGAAGGCGACGACGTGACGATCACCTACCCCTTCGTGCTGTAGGTCCGTTGACTGGATAGGCGGCCGGCCCTTTCAAAGCAGGACCGCCCCATGAGCAGCGACTCCACCGAGACGCGGTTGCTCCGCAACATCGCGATCATCGCCCACGTCGACCACGGCAAGACCACCCTGGTCGATCACATGCTCCGGCAGGCCGGGACCTTTCGTGAGAACGAGGTCGTCGTCGAGCGGGTGATGGACTCTGGTGACCTCGAGCGAGAGCGCGGCATCACGATCCTCGCGAAGCCCACGAGCATCCGGTACAATGGCCACAAGATCAACATTGTGGACACTCCGGGGCACGCCGACTTCGGCGGGGAAGTGGAGCGCGTCCTCAAGATGGTGGACGGCGCGCTCCTCCTCGTGGACGCCTCTGAAGGCCCGCTCCCCCAGACCCGCTTCGTGCTCGGCAAGGCCCTCGAAGCCGGCCTCGAGGTCATGGTCTGCATCAACAAGATCGACCGCCCCGACGCCCGCATCGAGTCCGTCGTCCAGGAGGTCTACGACCTCTTCATCGACCTCGGCGCCTCCGACGAGCAGATCGCCTTCCCCGTGCTCTACGCCTGCGCGCGGGAGGGCTACTGCCACACCGAAGCGAAGCTCGAGCCGGGCAACCTGAAGCCCTTGTTTGACGCCATCGTGAAGCACATCCCCTGCCCACGCGGCCACGCCGACGGTCCGACCCAGATGTTGGTCACGCAGCTCGCGTACGACAACTACGTGGGCCGGCTGGCGATCGGCCGCATGATCAGCGGCACCATCAAGCGCGCCACCGAGCTGCTGCTCATCACCGCCGACGGGCAGGTCAAGGTCCGGGTCAACCAGCTCTACACCTACGAGGGCCTGCGTCGGGTCGAGACCCAGGAGGTCATCGCCGGGGAGATCGTGGCGATCGCCGGCATCGACATCATGAACATCGGCGACACGCTGACCACGGTCATCGATCCGCGCCCCTTGCCCCGGGTCAAGGTCGAGGAGCCCACGATCGGCGTCACCTTCATGGCGAACAACGGCCCCCTCGCCGGTCGGGACGGCAACTACATGACCGCCCGGCAGCTCCGGGAGCGCCTCGAGCGCGAGGTGCGCACGAACGTCGCCCTCAAGCTCGGGGAGGACAGCACGGTCGACGCCATCCGCCTCTTCGGCCGCGGTGAGCTCCAGATCGCCATCCTCGTCGAGCAGATCCGCCGCGAGGGCTGGGAGCTCTGCATCAGCAAGCCGGAGGTCATGGTGCGCATGATCGACGGCGTGGAGAAGGAGCCCTACGAGAACGCGCTGCTCGACTTCCCCGAGCAGTTCATGGGCGTGATCTCCGAGAAGATGAACCTCCGTAAGGGCCGCATGACCAACATGCGCGCCTCGGGCTCGAACCGCGTGCGCGTCGAGTTCCGGGTGCCCTCTCGCGGCCTCATCGGCTTCCGCGGCGAGTTCCTCAATGACTCCCGCGGCCTCGGCATCATGAACACCCTCTTCGACGGGTGGGACGACTACGCCGGCTACATCCCCTACCGGCTCAACGGCTCCCTGGTCTCCGATCGCACGGGCGAGACCACCGCCTACGCGCTGTACCACCTGCAGCCGCGCGGCAAGCTCTTCGTCCCGCCGCAGATCATGGTCTACGAGGGCATGCTCGTCGGGGAGAATTCCCGCGAGAACGACATGAACGTCAACGCCTGTCGCGCCAAGCAGCTCACGAACGTGCGCTCGGCCGGCGCCGACGAGAAGCTCATCCTCATCCCGCCGGTCCAGATGACCCTCGAGAAGGCGATGGAGTTCATCGCCGAGGACGAGCTCATCGAGGTCACGCCCCGCTTCGTGCGCCTCCGCAAGAAGGTGCTGGCGGGCAACATGCGCTCGGTCATCCGCGGCGAGCGGCGCGACGAGAAGGAAGACCGCTCCGGCCGCGGCTGAGGCAGGCCCCGCTCCTCCGACTCCGCGCCGCTCCGGGCCGGGCGCCCCCGTGGCGCTCAGCCGTGGAGGGCCCGGAGTCGGAGGAGGTGGTCGCAGAGCACCAGGGCCATCATCGCCTCGACCATCACGACCGCGCGCGGCACCACGCAGGGGTCGTGGCGGCCCCGAGGCTGCAACACCGCCGGTCGCCCCTGATCGTCCACCGTCTCCATCGGGCGGGCCAGGGTCGCGACGGGCTTGAAGGCCACCGAGACCTCGATCGGCATCCCGTTCGAGATCCCGCCTTGGATGCCCCCCGAGAAGTTGGTGCGGGTCACGATCGAGCCCGGCGAGGGGCCGGGGATGAAGGTGTCGTTGTGCTCGCTGCCGCGCATGGCGGCCGCCGCGAAGCCCGCCCCGGACATGAAGCCCTTGGCGGCGGGGAGCGAGAGCATCGCCTTGCCCAGCTCGGCCTCCAGCTTGTCGAAGACGGGATCGCCGAGGCCGGCCGGGACCCCACGCGCGACCGCCCGCACGACGCCGCCCACAGAGTCTCCCTCCTTCCGAACCGCACGGATCAGCGCCT
Organism: Myxococcota bacterium; assembly: GCA_044344255.1. Taxonomy (GTDB): domain Bacteria; phylum Myxococcota_A; class UBA796; order UBA796; family UBA2385; genus JBIJDH01. Next base: position 250,814 of record JBIJDH010000002.1, on the reverse strand, counting down.
CCATCCGCTGGGCGGCCTCCGGGTCTGGGCAGCGCACCGGGCTCGCCTCGACCGCCGCGAGGGTGACCGTCGCCGGGTCGACCGCGGCCTGGACCACGCCGACCTGCTCCACCCAGGCGAGGATCTCGACCGCAGCTCGGGCTTCGAGCACCTGCCGGGCGATCGCCCCCGCGGCCACCCGCGCGACCGTCTCCCGAGCGCTGGCCCGACCGCCGCCTTGCCAGCTCCGGGTGCCATAGCGGGCCTCGGTGGTGAAGTCGGCGTGGGAGGGGCGGTAGAGGTGCTGCCAGTCCGCGTAGTCGGCGGGGTTGGCGTCTTCGTTCCGCACCAGCAGGCCGATCGGGCTCCCGAGCGTCCGCCCCTCAAAGACCCCAGAGAGGAGCTCGACCCGGTCGGCCTCCTTACGCTGGCTCACGAGGGACGACTGCCCCGGGCGACGGCGGTCGAGCTCGGCCTGAACGCGGTCGAGGTCCAGGCGGAGCCCGGGCGGGCAGCCCTCGATGATGGCGCCGAGGCCGCCCCCGTGGCTCTCCCCAAAGGTGGTGACTCGAAAGAGGACACCGGTGCTCGAGCCCATGGATGAGCCTCCGGCGGTCGGCTATTCGCCGAAGAGGGTGACGGCTACGCGGCCCCCTCCGGAACTCGCTCGCCGCCCGAGGCCGTCCCCGTCGCCATGTCCGTCCCCGCCGCCCTGTCCGCCCCCGCCGCCCTGTCCGCCCCCCTACCGGTCGTCATCCCGACCTGCCACGGCGGCCCGCTGCTCTGGCGCTGCGTGGCGGCGCTCCGGCAGCAGCCGGTGGGCGAGATCACCGTGGTGGTGGCCCGAGACGGGCCGGTCGACGCGCCCCCCGGCCTGCGCCTGTTGCACATCGGCCGGGCGCACTTCGCGAGGGCCGCCAACGCCGGGCTGCGCGCCACACCACGGGGGTCGGTGCTCCTCCTCAACGACGACACCGAGCCCCAGCCCGGCCTGCTCCAGCGGCTCGGCGAGGCCGCCGCAGCGGGCGGGGAGGGAATCTACCAGCCCGCGCTGCTCCTCGACGACGGGAGCGGCCGCATTGACAACCTCGGGCACCGGTGGTGGCCCGACGGCGCCAACCTCGCCCGCGGCCGCGGCCGCCCCTGGACCGCCGCCGAGGCCCTCCGCCGGGCGACGACGGTGGGAGCCTTCTCCGGCGCGGCCGTGCTCTTCACCGGCGCGGCGCGGGAGAGGGTGGGCTTGTTCGACGAGGACTTCGAGGCCTTCGGCGAAGACGCAGACCTCTCCCTCCGGGCGGCCCGGCTCGGGATCGAGATCCGCCTCGTGCCGGCCGCCGTCGTGCTCCACCGACTCGGCGCCTCGTACGGGCGGGCCGAGCCCTGGAAGGTGTTTCAGGTCGAGCGGAACCGCGTCCGCGCCGCGCTGCGCAGCCTCCCTGCCCTGGCCTTGCTCGGCGCCCCCGCCTGGACGGTCGCCCGCTACGGCGCGCTCGGTCTCGGCGCGCTCCGCGGCGAAGGGCTAGGGGCCGCCGCCGGCCCGACCGGGGGGCTGGCCGCGCTCGCCGGCGGTTTGGCCGGGCTGGCCAGCGCCCCCGACGCGCTGCAAAAGCGAAGCGCCGATCGACCTCAGCGCCGGGCAGGTGAGCTCGACATGCTGCGCTGGCTCTGGGCGCACCGCGCCGGCCGCGCCGAGCTCTGGGCCGAGCAACCCTGATTCGGCCCGGCCACCCCACAGGGCCGCGCGCGTCCGTGACCTCAGAGCGCGGCGCGGCGGAGCTCCCGCATCCGCAAGCGAGCCTCTCGGCGGGCGCCAGCCTCGCGGTTTCGCCGCTCCAGCACGGGATCTCCGCCGGTGTCGAGCTCGGGGACGAGGCGGGGGCGGCCCGCTTCGTCGAGGGACACGAAGGTGAGGTAGGCCGAGCAGCAGTGCTCCCGGTGCCCGGTGGTCGGCTCTTCGGCCTCCACCCGCACGCCCACCTCCATCGAAGAGCGCCAAGCCGCGTTCACCTGGGCCTTGAGCACGACGATCATGCCGGCCCGGATCGGGCGGAGGAAGTGGAGCTCGTCCATCGAGGCGGTGACCACCGCCGACCGCGCATATCGTTGGGCGGAGATCGCGGCGCAGACGTCACTCCAGGCGGCGATCTGTCCGCCGAAGGCCGTGCCGCGCGCGTTGGCGAAGCTCGGGAGCACGATCTGCGCCATCTCGGTGCGGGTGACCTCTGGGTGGACGCTGGGCGTGCCCTCCACGTCGGCGTCGTGGGGCGATCCGGCGACCCGGCTGGGGCCTGGCGGGATGGGAGAGGAAGGGTTCATGGAGGCTCCTGCGCGCTCGACGCCTATCTCCGAGCCCCCCGCCGAGCCCGACGGCCACCCGCCCACTGGCCGAGGAGCTCCGCCGCGGAGTTGACCACCTCTCGCGGCGGGCCAGCGCGGAGGCTGCCCGGCAGGCGAGTCAGGAGGTCCGCGAGCGTGGGCAGGACGGCGGGCTCCCCCATGCGCACGAGCTCGGCGTGGATGTCCCGGTCTCGTCGAAAGAGGGCCAGGGGCCGGCGAGGGTGGGCGTGCGCGACACAGGCCTGGGGCACGTACCCGAGCGAGCGGCCCCTCCCCCACCACGCGTCCTCCGCGATCGGGACGTCGGGGAGGGGGTTCTGGCGGAGCCAATCCGTTCGGTGGAGGGTGGCGACATGATCGATGCGCGGGGCCGCCGCCGGCGCGTCTCCCGGCGGGGTCCAGCGGCGGAGCCGCGCCCGGGTGACTGGATCGGCGTCCGGCCAAGGGACCTGACGCGCCAGCACCGCCTCCCACGGCCCCCCTTCGAGGGCGAGGAGCAGCTCGCGGATCACGCTGACCCCCAGCGGCACGGCGTCATCCACCGAGAAGAGCACGTAGGGGGTCTCGACGGCGGCCAGGGCGGCCTGGCGGGTGGGGCCGTGCCCCCGCCAGGGCAGACGGAGGACCCGCGCACCCGCCATCTCGGCGGGGAGGCGCTCGTGATTGGCCACCACCAGCACCTCTCCGCCCGCTCGGCGCCAGCCCTCGATCCCCCAAGGCACCCGCCGATGGGTGGGGATCACGACGGTGACCGGCAGCGGGCCGGGCGGCGGCTTCACGGGCCGATCGCTCCAGGCGCGGAGCGCCGCTGGGTCTTCGAGGCGCACCGAAGAACAAAATGGGAACAGCTCGTCATAGGGAAATTCCGCTGGCCAGGCGCCGCGGTGCTCGAGCGAGACGGCCCTCCCCGCCCGGGCCGCGCGACCCCAGGCCGCACGTTCCACCGGAGCGAGGCCGGAGATCGTGACCATCGGCTGCATGCTGGGCGCGTCGCTCCTCCGCTGGCGGGCAGCCGCGGATCATGCGGGTCTCTCCACATCTTCAGCGGCCGCCGTCGCGCGCGGGCTCATGAGGATATCATGGCGCCCCTCCCGACCCCCGCCTCTCGCCGAACGGCCCGCATGGCAACTGAATGAACGCGCAAAGACCTGCTTCCCTCCTCCTGACCATCCAGGTGGTTGCGCTGGTGATCCTGACCATCGCGCTCTGCGCGTGGGTCTGGAACGCCGCCGACGTACAGGCGTCTACCATCGAGCCGCCGCGCAACGCCTACGCCAACCTCATGCGCCAGAGCGCCCGCCTCGAGGTCACACCCTATCGGTTCGCCTCGACCCGCGAGCCCGCGCTCGTCGACGACACCCGCGACGCGAAGGCGCAGGCCGACGCGGCCCTCGACATCATCGAGCCCGGCGTCAGCGACAGCCGCAAGATCGTCGGGCGCGTCCGCCGCGCGATGATCCACGTGCAGGAGGCCTCCGGCCTCTTCTACAATTCAGGGCCCCAGGCCGATCTCAGCGCCGCCTTTGAGGAGCTGTCGATCGCGCGCACGGAGCTCTCGGAGGCCACCACCGCGCTCGGCGTGGCCGTGGAGGCCCACGGCGACCTCTACCAGAAGCGCACCCTCTCCGGGCTGTTGATCCTCACCGGGCTGATGCTCTCGCTCGCGCTCTCGACGAGCCTCGTCGCGCGGGGGCGGCTGTCCCGCTCCACCACGGGAGAGCGCCACCTGCTCGACACTGCGGTGAGCGCCCTCTCGGACGCCCTGCGCCGCAGCGTCGAGGGTCGGGAGCCCGCCGCGCTGCCCAAGCACGACGCCCTGACCCCGGCCGTGGACGCGGCCAGCCGGGCGATCACCGCCGTCGATGAGCTCCGCCGCGCTCAGGTTCGCATCGAGCGCTGCCAGCACTTCACCCGCGATCTCATCGACGCCCTCTCTCTCGCCGAGGACGAGCGCCAGATCGGCGACGCCACGATCCGCGGGGGCCGCACCGCCTACCCCGAAGGCGTCGTACAGATCCTCAACGTGGACGCCGCAGAAGACACAATTCGAAAGCACGACGCGAAACGGACGAGCGCCTGCGACCTGATGACGGCCGGCGCCTGCCCGGCGCTGGAGCGGCGCCGGACCCTGGTGCACGGCCACGAGCACAACGCCAGCCGCTGTCCCCGCCTCACCGAGTCGGCGCTCACCGTCGCGTGTGCGCCTGTCAGCGTGAACGGAGCCCAGTCGGCGGTGGTCCAGATCATTGGCTACGATGAGCGCACCGCTCGCACCGAAGAGCTCGAGGCGATGGCGTTGGCGCTCGGCAGCCGACTGTCTGCTCACAAGGCCGAGATCAAGCGCATCGAGAACGAGTCCACAGACCCCGCGACCGGCCTCGCCAACCGCCGCCTCCTCGATCTCCGGCTCCAGCAGGCGAGCCTCACCGACGAGCCCTACGCCATCCTCACCATCGACGTAGACCACCTCGGAGACCTGAACCTCCGCTACGGCCGCGAAGTGGGCGACCGTTGCCTCACCGCGTTGACCTCCGCCCTGCGCGTGGCCTGCCGCCAGTCCGACCTCCCCGTCCGCCTGGGAGAGGACGACTTCGTGATCTTCCTCCCCAAGGCGAACTTCCGCTCCGGGATCACCGTCGCGATGCGGGTGCGGAGCGCCCTCGCCGAGCTCCTCGCGCGCCGAAGTGAGCCGCCCTTCACCGTCTCCATCGGCGTCGCCACCCAGCCGGAGCACGGCAGCAGCGGCCAGACTGTCCTCCGCGCCGCCGAGGCCGCGCTCTTCGACGCCAAAGAGGCCGGACGGGATCAGGTCGTGCCCGCCCGCCACCAGTCCTCCCTCGACATCACCCACTGAGTCTGTCCACGGAGCTGCCCTGAGACGGAGCGGACGAGGCGCGAGGCGGCCCCCCCGGTCCCGACGGACCGGGACGAGGGCTGGCGCGCTCTCGGCGGTGCTGTTCGCGTCCGCCTCCCTCGAAGGCCGCGCCGCCGAGCTGATCGATGGGCGGGGTGCCTCCGCAGGTGCCCCCACTGTCGCGCTCATCGTAACCACCCCGGGGTATGCGCCCCGTGCCTACGAGGGCCTCGTGGCCGCGCTGGAGGACCGCGGGGTAGACGCCTGGCTCCTGGTCTTCTCCATCCAAGACCAGCGCCTCGATGGCATCGTCGGCCACACGATCCCCGAGGCGCTGAGCCGCTTCGCGGGCCGAGACGTCGGCCTCGTCGGTCACGGGATCGGCGGCACCCTCGCCGCGCTCTCGCTGCAAGACCCCCTCAACGAGCTCGATCCCGCCGCCGTCGCCCTGCTGGGCGCCCCCCTCTGGCTGCCGCCCAGCCCCCTGCTGGCCTGGCTGGCCGCGAGGCCGCCGGCACCCGCTGGCCTCGACCTGCGGACCCTCGACGCTCGATGGGCCGGCCACGAGGCCCTGCCACTGCTGCTGGGGGCGCCCCTGCCTCCCCTCGAGGCCGTAAGCGGGACCCTCTTGGAGGGACTCCGGGCCTGGGCCGTCGAGGGCCTCGCGGTCGACCTCTCCTCCGCCTTCTGCCCCATCTGGGCTGGGGTCGGCGATCACGACAACCTCGGCCCGCCCGAGGCCGTGCGCGGCCGCCTCCCTGATCGGGCCACCTTCGTCCGCTTCGGCTACCTCCGCGGAGATCCCCGCGACTACGACAGCGCCGCCCTCCTCGCCCGGCCCCGGCCGGCGGCTGCCCTCGCCGCCTGGCTCCGACACGCGCTCCACCCCCGCGCACCGCGGACCGGAGCCCCGCCGTGATGCAGGTCGCCGGTCGCTGGGCCCTCGTGAGCGCCGTCCTGCTCGGTGCCCGCGCCAGCGTGGCTTCTGCGACTCCGGGGCCCTCGCTCACCCCGACGGTCACCCCGTCCCTCTGCGAGGGCGTGAGCGTCGAGGAGATCGAGCTCCCGACCGCCGACGGCGCCGCCGTCCACCTCCACCACCACCCGGGTCCGGGTGCGCCGGTGCTGGTCGTCCACGGCCTGTCGTCGAACAGCCGCTCTTGGGATCTGTCCCCCGACCGATCCCTGGCGGTGGCGCTCCACGAGGTCGGCCTGGACGCCTGGCTGCTCGACCTGCGGGGGCACGGCGCGGCGCGGCGCGACGCCCGCGGCCGAAGACAGACGGCGGGCTGGTCCATCGATGACTACGGTCGTTTCGATCTCCCCGCGGCGATCGAATACATCCGCGAGCGGCGGGGCGGCGCCCGGGTGGGCTACGTCGGCCACTCGATGGGGGGCATGGTCGCCCTCGCCTACGCGGCCTGGCACGGTGACGCGGCCCTGTCCTCGCTGGTCATCGTCGGCAGCCCCATCGAATTCACCGACCCCGACCCGCTCCTCCGCGCGGCGGCTCCGGCGATGATCAGCGGGCGGCTCGGGAGGGTGGTGCCCTCCCGCGGCCTGTCCCGCGCCGCCTCTCGCTGGGACGAGCTGCCCTTTCACAGCGACGAGCTCCTATGGGCGCCGGGGAGCGTCGACGGGCCCAGCCAGCGGCGCATGATGCGCGAGGCGGTGAGCCCGATGAGCGCGGGGGAGCTCACCCAGCTCAGCCGGATCATCCGCCGCGAGCGCTTCACCAGCCTCGACGGCCGCTTGGACTACGAGGCGGCCCTCCGCGACCTCCGCGTGCCCTTGCGCGCCCTGGCCGGCCGAGACGACCACGTCGCGCCGCCCGATCGGGTCATCCCCTGGGTGGAGGCGGCGGGGAGCGCCGAGCGGGACTGGTGGTTGGCCGGGCGCGCGAGCGGACTCGGCCACGACTATGGCCACATCGACCTCATCCTCGGCGACGACGCGCGCCGAGAGATCTTCCCGCAGATCACCGGCTGGCTGCTCGCTCACCCACCCTGATCCTTCTCCCCCGACACCGCCGTCCCCGCTGTCCCCGCTGTCCCGGCTGCCGCGCGCAGCTCACCGGCCTTCTCCAGCCGCCCCCGGGAGAGCGCGACCGGGTACTTTGCTGCGTTGTACGCGATCTTCGCCTGGATCGCCTCCGTGAGGTCTACCCCGAGGCGATCTGCGAGGTTGAGGAGCAGGATCCCGACGTCGCCGAGCTCTTCCACCACCTGCGCTTGACGCGCCGCGACCGGCGGCTGGGGGCCCTCGTCTCGGCACCACAAGAAGAGCTCCATCAGCTCGGAGACCTCGACCGACAGGGCCATCACGAGGTTTCGAGGGGAGTGAAACTGCTCCCAGTCCCGATCCTGGTTGAAGCGCCGGACCTCCGCCTTCAGCGCGGAGATCGGGGTGTCATCGTCGCTCATGGGCCCTCCTCGCGCCGGACCGACGCCTGCGGCCCGCCGGGAGGGCCGGGCCACGGCGCGTCGTCGTTGCCACCCGGCGGCCCGACATGCTATCCGGGCGTGTTAACCACGGGCGGCCCTTCGCCCACAGCGGACTCCTCACCTCCCATCCGAAGTAGCCTCCGGCTGGAGCTCCTCATGACGGCGCGACACTTCTCTCTCCTCACGGCCCTGTCGCTCGTCGCCTGTGAAGGCAACTCCTACTACCAGGGCACCGACAAGGTGACCGGCGACAGCGGAGAGAACGGAGGCGACGGTTCGGGCGAGGGCGACGCCGACACCGACGCCGACAGCGACTCGGACAGCGACGCTGACGCCGACGCCGATTCAGACGCCGACAGCGACGCAGATTCGGACGCTGACAGCGACGCGGACTCCGACGCCGACATCACCGAGTGCAACAACGCCTGGAGCCCGGTCGACAAGAGCGGCTGGACCAAGACCTTCAACGCCACGCTCAAGGGCGGCCCCGCCACGGCGATTGAGGCCGGGATCGGCATCACGACGACGTCGTCTGGCTCCACGGCCTACGGCTACACCGACTTTATGAGCGACGCCGCGGCCACCTACGGCTGGGACACCACCCAGTACGTGCAGTGCGGCTGGGACGGCCCCGGCATGTTCCTCCAGGGCTGGGAGGGCACGGTCACCTACTCCTACGAGGACATCCCCCTCGCCGGCTCGATCGTCACCGAGCTCAGCCCCCCGCGGATGTACCTGCCCGCCGAGGCCGACATCGGGTCGTCTGGCTCCTGGAGCTACAGCTACACCGACTCCATGCTCATCGACGCCGGCACCGGCAGCACCACTCCCCTCACCCAGAACATCACCGGGACCTACACTGAGTCTGGCTTCGAGGAGCACACGCTCTACGACGGCACCGTGGTCGAGGCCTACAAGCTCGTCAACGAGTACTCGAGCAGCGACGGCACGACGACGGTCACGGGCACGATCGAGCAGTGGTGGGTCAAGGGTCTCGGGCTCGTCAAGGAGAGCCACATCCGGGATGGCTCGGAGCTCAGCGCGAAAGAGCTCACCGCCCACACCGGGCTCAGCGTCATCGAGTAGGTCCTCGCGCAGGTCAAAAAGGAGGGCCGTCGCCCTCCGGTGGAGCCACCCGTGTCTGCACTCTTCCTCGGTCCCCTCCTCGTCGCCCTCGCCGCTCCCCACGCCGAGGCCGGTCCGCAGCAGAGCCCGTCGCTGCCCAGCCGCCCGCTGACCTACCCGGTCGACACCAAGCTCTCGACGGGCGGAATCGAAAATTTTCGCAGCTTGTTCGTGGATCCCGCCACGGTGGGCGCCAACCTCAAGCCCAAGGGCGCCCTGGCCGTCCGTCACAGCGCCCCCGCGGGCGCCACCGGGGTCACCAGCCCGGGCGCGGCCGCGCTGCCCATCCTCAACACCATGTCGAGCTTCGCCGAGGTCTCGGTGAACGGGACGCGAATCGGCGTGATCGGGCCGCTCACCAACGGCGCGATCCACGGCCTCCAGTCGGGTGTGTATGAGGTGACCTTCAAGGCCGAGAACAAGTTCGAGCGTGTGGTCTCCGTCGAGACGATCTTGCTCGACGTCGGCCAGATTTACCCCGGTAACGTCGCGGCCAAGGCGGTCTACGAGCAAGGCGCGGCCCCGCTCTGGAGCGCCGCCCCCGACCAGGGGCTCACCGTGGCGCCTCCGGCCAAGGTCCCCGACCCGACCCCGACCACACCGCCCCCGACCACCCCCGCCGACGGTGGGAAGCCGCCGATGCCTCCGGTCGGCCCGGCCGTGCAGCTCCCCGCCCCCCAGAAGGGCTGAAGATCGTCGTCCCGATGCGGCGCCTCTGCCTGCTCCTCGGGCTGAGCGCCGCGGCCGGCCTCCTCCCCGCGTGTCGAGGGGAGTGCACGGGCGTGGGCTGCGCGGAGGACTACACCGCGGCGCAAGCGGCGATCCACCTCGGCACCGGCCTGATCCCCGAGGGAACCCGCCTCCCCCTCGAGTCGGCAGACTGGATCTATGAGGGTGGGGTCAGCAAGGGCTCCGACTGGGACCTCGCCGCCTCCCCCGATGGCCTCCTGCTCGGCATTCCCGCGCGCGATGAGGTCGAGCTGCTCTCGCCCTCCCCCTCGGCGTGGCTCAGCGGCAAGACCCACACGCTCTCCGGAGAAGCGCCCGGCGACCAGTTCGGACGCAGCCTTATCCTCGGGCCCGACCTCAGCGGCGACGGCGAGCGCGACCTGCTGATCGGCGCCCCGGAGCGAAACCTGACCGACACGACCCACCACGACGGCGCGGCCTACCTCGTCCCCGGCCCCATGAGCGCGCTGCCAGCCGCCGCCTCGGTCTCCGAGCACTGGCTGCTGCGGGTCTCGGGCGAGTCCAGCTCGGGGGAGCTCGGGCGGGTCCAGGCCGCCTGCGGCGACATGGACGCTGACGGGCGCGCGGAGTGGCTGATCTCCGCCTCCATCGACAGCGCAGCGGCCAACTATGCGGGGACCACCGCGCTGTTCACCAGCCGGACCATCGAGGCCCTCACCCCGGACGGCGCGCCGGGGGCGGTGCTCGTCGGCGCCGCCACAGCGATCTGGACGGGCTCGACGGTCGGCATGCGCTCCGGCGCCGCCCTGTCCTGCGACCATGACCTCGACGGGGACGGGGCGGTCGACCTCCTCATCGGCGCTCCCTTCACCGATCTCGAGCGGCCCGGAGAAGGCTCGGTCTACCTCCTCGCGGGCGGCGACGCGCCGGTCGGCGGTGACCTCGACCAGCGCGCGATCCTCCGCTTCGAGGGCCGCACGGAGGAGGCCTGGCTCGGCTGGTCGGTGGCCTCGGGCGACATCGATGGAGACGGCCTCGCCGAGGTGGTCGCCGGGGCGCCCGGCTTCGAGGGCGCCACCGGCCTCGCGGCGATCTGGGAGGGCGACGGCCTCCGGGCGGGCGGCCTGGGGGCCGAGGCCGGCGCCGTGAGCTCCGCGCCCGACCATCGGATCATCGGCGAGGGGCCCGCGGACGCCTTCGGGTCCACCGTCCGCTTGACCGACCTCGACGGCGACGGCCGCAGCGACCTCCTCGCCGGCGCCCCGCACCGAAACCCGACCGAGGACGACAGTCCCTCGGCCTACCACGCGGGCGCCTTGTATCTCTTCCCGGGTGCGGCCAGCTTTGCCGGTTGGCGGCCGCTGATGGACGCGGGAGACGCGCGCCTCATCTTCGAGAGCGCCGAGCAGTTCCTGGGCACTGGCGAGATCGTGCGCACAGGCGACCTCAACGACGACGGACTGGACGACCTCTTCCTCGTGCACCGTCGTCGCCCGGAGTGAGTGCGGCCGGGTTAACGGGCCGCCCCGTCCGAGGTCCCCATGTCCGCCCCTGCCCAGCGCTTCCTCTCGCCGACCGTCCTCGAGGCTGCCTTTGATGTCGCGGTCTCCGCCGCGCGAGAGGCGGGCGCCGCGGTCCGAGGTTTCTACAAGGACGCCTACACCGTAAAGGACAAGGGCGAAGACAACCCGCTCACCGACGCGGATCTCGCCAGCAACGACATCCTGGAGCGGCGGCTCCGTGGCGCCTTCCCCGAATTCGGGTGGCTGTCCGAAGAGACCGCCGACACCGCTGAACGGCTGGAGCGACGCGCGGTCTGGATCATCGATCCGGTGGACGGCACCAAGGAATTCACGCTCGGCATTCCAGAATTCGTCGTGTCGATCAGCCTCGTCGTCGATGGGGAGGCCCTGCTCGGCGTGCTGTACAACCCGATCCAGGAGCAGCTCTTCGCGGGCCTCATCGGGGGCAGCGACGGTCGCCGCGCGCTGTTCAACGGGGCCCCGATGGGCGTGAGCGCGCACCCGACCGTCCAAGGTGCCCGGATTGTCTGCTCACGAACAGAGATGAAGAAGGGTTGGTTTGACCAGTACGCCGACCAAGGGGTGGTCCCGGTCCCCGTGGGCTCGGTCGCCTACAAGTTTGGTCTTGTCGCCGCCGGTCAGGCCGAGGCCACCTTCACGCCCCAGCCTCGCCACGAGTGGGACATCGCGGGCGGTGTGGCGGTGGTCCACGCTGCGGGGGGTCGGTGCACAGACCGCCATGGCCTCCCCTTTCAGTTCAACGCCCCGAAGCCGCTGGTGGACGGAATCGTCTGCACCAACGGCCACATCCACGATGACCTTCGGGCCGTCATGAACCGGTGATCCATGCCCACAGAATCCGATCCCCTCGCGGGTGAAGCCGCCGCCGAGCCGGCCAAGGCCCGCCTCCCGATGAACCGGGCCTTCATCCCTGTGCTCCTCACGGTCTGCCTGGATCTCGTCGGTTTCGGAATTGTCATCCCGTTACTGCCCTACTTCGCCGAGGAGTACGGAGCGACGCCCGCCCAGGTGACGTGGCTGATGGCGACCTACTCCCTGGCCCAGTTCTTGATGGCTCCGGTGTGGGGTCGCCTGTCGGACCGCCACGGCCGGCGCCCGATCATGCTGTTCAGCACCTTCGCCACGGCGGTGGGCCTGCTGGCCTTTGGCCTCGCCCCCACCCTCGGCCTCCTCTTCCTGTTCCGCACGCTGCACGGCGCGGCCACCGCCAACATCTCGACAGCTCAAGCCTGCATGGCCGACCTCACCACCCCCGCCAACCGGGCGATGGGGATGGGTCTGATCGGCGCGGCCTTCGGCTTCGGCTTCACCGTCGGCCCCTTCCTTGGGGGTGAGCTCTCCCGGTTCGGCTACCACGTGCCGCTGCTCGTGGCCGCCGGCCTCTCTTTCCTAAACTTCGCGCTGGCCTTCTTCCTCCTCCCTGAGACCCGCAAGCCCGGCCCGAGCGAAGGGCATCAGCGCTCTCTCAGCCCCGCCGCCTTCTTGGCGGTGGCGCGGCACCCGGTGGTGGGCCTCTGTGTCGTGCTCACCTTTGTGCTCACCTCGGCCTTCGCCCTGATGGAGAGCACATTCACGCTCTTCGCAAAGCACGTCCACGGGCTCGACGCGGTCCACGTCGGGCGGATGTTCGGCGTCGTAGGCTTGTCCGCCATCATCATCCAGGGCGGGCTCATCCGCCGCCTCGTCAAGCGGTACGGCGAGGGGCCCCTCGTCATCGCGGGCGTCGTCATCCTCGCGGTCGGCCTCTTCTTGCTCCCCGAGCTGCCGCCGACGCTGCCGATGCTCGGCTCCTTCCTGGTCATCTCCGTGGGGCAGAGTATCACCAACCCGAGCTTGAACGCCCTCATCTCTCAAGGGACAGCCCCCTCCGAGCAGGGCTTCGTGCTCGGCACGAACCAGTCGATGAGCGCGATCGCGCGGGTGATCGGGCCCACCCTCGGTGGGTTCCTCTACGCGGGCGTCGGCCCTCGGGCGCCCTTCTTCGTCGCGGGCGGAGTGCTGGTACTCTCGCTCTTCCTGGTCCGGGCGGCCCTGCGCCAGCGCACCGCGGGCGACCTCGCCGTCTGAGCGGCTCAGCGCGCGGGCGGGAGGTCTGCCGCCCGAACCCGCGCCGACGCAGCGGGCTCTCCCGCCTGATCGAGCAGGAAGGCCACCTGATCGGCGAGGGGCGCCCCACCTGCGGAGGGCTCTCTGGCGGCAGCGCGGAGCGGATCGAGGTCTCCGCGGAGCGCCGCCTCGCTCACCCGCACCAGCACCGCGAGGCCGGTGGGGTCACGATCGACATCCGCGACGAGGGCGACGGCGGCCGACCACTCCCCCCCGACCGCGAGCCCGAGGGCTGTCGGCGCGAGGAGCTCGGGGCTCCTCGCGCAGCCGTTATCGAGGGCCCTTCGCCCCTCCGCCGCCGCCGCCGCAGGCTCGCCTCGCTCGAGCTGGATCGCGGCCACCCGAAAGCAAGCGATCGGCATCGGCCGCGGAGCGCCCACGGCCTCGTGCCAGGCCGCTGCGGCGCCGTCGAGATCGCCGTCCACCTCGCGAGTCTGAGCGTAGCCCGACCAAGTGTACGGGCTCGGGTGGGCCTTGACCATCGCCGACCAGAGGGCGGCGTTATCCGACCAGGGCCGGAGCGCCGCGAAGACGCCGACCGCGCCCAGGAAGGCGAGCGGGGACAGGCTCCGCGCCGAGCGCCCCGGCAGGCGGTCGGCGGCCGCACCGAAGGCCAGCGCCGCTCCAAGCATCGGTAAGTAGAGGTATCGATCGGCGAGCAGCCCGTTCCAAGAGATCCCTGCCAGGGTCGGCGCGAAGGCGAGCCCCGCGAAGAGCGCCCCCCATCGAGACACGGGCCCCCCGACGACGCCGGCGGCGAGGGTCAAGACGAGCAGGCCGAGCGCCCAGGCTGGCGACGCGGACTGGCTCCAAGCGATGCCCTCACCCGGTGCCAGGCCGACCGGCCACAGGATGTCGCGCGACAAGGAAGGGAGCGAGAGGAGCGCCTCGGGGTTCCAAGGGACGTGGTCAAAGGGCACGCCTGCCGCGGCGCGGGCGGCCAAGGCGAGGAGCACCGCCCCACCGGCCAGCATCCAGGCCCGCGCTCCCCCCCGAAGCTCTCCCCTCCAACAGATCACGAGCAGGGGTGCGAGCAACGCCGACTCTTTGGAGAGCGCCGCGAAGAGGAACGCGAAGAGGGCTAGCGCCCGCCCCTCGAGCAGGATCCCGACCAAGAGGCCGCTCGTCACGAGGAGGTCATTCCGAGCGCTCTGAAAGGCGACCGCCTCGACCTGCACCGGGTGCAGGGCGAAGAAGAGGCCCCCGGCCACCACCCCGGCGGTCCCGAGTCCGCGGGCGCGGAGGGCCCGCACGAGCAGGCCCACGTTGAGGAGGTGCCAGAGCCAAGACTGGGCGTGCCCCACCCATGCCGCGCCGCCGAGCTGCCGATCAAACCAGAGGGAGAGCAACAGGATCGGTCGGTAGTAGCTGGGGTTGACGGCCTCTCCGGGGACACCATCCCACAACCCCCCCAGGAACAGCGAAAGCGGCGCCCCGGCTTCGCCCCACCTCGAATTATCAAGGATCAGGCGCGCGTCATCCCAAACAAAGCCGGCACCCAGCGCCGGTAAATAGGTGACCGCGGTGATCGCGGCCAGAATGGCTGCCCACGGTAGCCCCGGCTCCGGGGCCGGCGCGCCCGGGCGGTCCCTCGCCTCCCCTCCTTGAGTCTCGCTCTCCATGCCACACCCCCGGGCTCCCCCCCCGCAGGCTATCCAACTCCGACGTGGAGAGCGCCGATGCGGGTCGCCGCGGAGAGCGTGAACCGTCGCTGGAGTACCCGATGGCAGAAGCGACCCCGAAGTCCAGCGCCAAGCGCGGAGCGCGCGGCAAGGCCGGCGGAGCTGCCCGAGCCGCTGGGGCCCCCTCCGCGGGCGCGGCCGACGTCGGCGTCCTCCTCCTCCGCCTCGGGCTCGCGGGGCTCCTGCTCTCGCGCGCCTGGTCGGAGGCCACCTCTGGAGAAGAGACGTGGGTTGCCATCGGGGCGTCCATTGACTTCATCGGCTTTCACCCCAAAGCGCACCTGGAGGCCGGCGCTGTCTCCGTCTTCGTGCGCCTCGGCGCGGGGGCGCTGTTGGGCGCCGGGCTGACCACCCGGGTGGCGGCCGCGCTGCTGGTCGTGGTCGCCAGCGTGGACGCGGTGGTCGGCCTCCGCAGCGGAGGCGGCGTCCACGCGGCGGAGGCCCCACTCACCCTCGCCCTCGCGCTCACCGCCCTGGTCTTCACGGGCGGTGGGGCCCTCTCCTTCGATCGGAAACCTGTGGGACAACGATGATCCTCCTGCTGCTCGCCTGTCACTCCGGCCCTCCCACCATGGACAAAGCACAGTCCCATCCCCTCGACGACAGCGGCGAGGTCGAGCCCACCGGCGACAGCGCCGACCGGGGAGACACGGGTGATCCCGGGCCCGACCTCACGCTCCGCGCGCCCCTTCAGCTCGCCCTTCCGCTCCGCGAGGCGGAGCTGTTCAAGACCATCCTCGGCGTCGACCACGACCCCGTCATCCAAGACCCCGGGATCACCGAGCTGCTCTGCGCGGACTACCTCGGACGCTCCTTCCCCCACTGCTACGATGAGCACGATGGCAGCGACTACCTCCTCGAGGGCAACTTCAGCCAGATGGACAACGGGAGCGCCACCATCCTCGCGGCGGCTGCCGGGACCGTGGTCGAGGTGGAGGACGGCCACTACGACCGTTGCCACGGAGACCTCACCACCGGCACCGTGAACTGCGACGGTCACGACGGGATTGCCAACCGCGTGATCGTGGAGCACGAGGGAGGGTATCGCACGCTCTATTGGCACATGAAGGAGGGCTCGGTCGCCGTGGTGCTCGGCCAGACCGTTGAGGCGGGAGACGCCCTCGGCCTGGTCGGCTCCAGCGGCTTCTCCACCCAGCCCCACCTTCACTTCGAGCTCCAAGACAGCGCCGGCTCCCCCATCGACCCCTACGCAGGTCCGCTCTCTCAGGCCGAGACCTGGTGGTGCGAGCAGGGCGATCCAGAGGGTCTCCCTGGCGATTGCCCCTGACCCACCGGCACCCGAACCACGCGCCCCTGCGCGGCTCGGGTGTGCGCTCCGGCTCATCGACCCAGCGTTATGATTCTGTGAGACCAGGACGGAGGACATGCGAGGACTGCGGCGACCGGACATTGTGCGCCTGGAGGAGACTCACATGCGTTCGATGATCACCCGCGGCTTCATGGTGACCCTGCTCACCGTCGTCACGCTCAGCGGCTGCACCAACAAGGGGGACAGCGGGAACGGAGGCAACGACGGGACGGACGGAACCGACGGGACGGACGGAACCGACGGCACCGATGGCGGCACGGACACCGGGTCCGTCGACCAGACCCAGTGCCACTCCGACGAATACTGGACCCGCGGCAATCAAGAGTCGCCGCTGATGCACCCGGGCATGGATTGTATCGGCTGCCACGAGAGCCAAGGTGAGGGTCCGCGCTTCAAGGCCGCTGGCACCGTCTACACCCTCCTCGCCGAGCCGGACGACTGCAACGGTGTCACCGGCGTGACGGTCACGATCACCGACGCGAACGGCGACGTCTTCACCAGCACGTCAAACGGGGCCGGGAACTTCTCGTTCAACGACGCGATCGCCATGCCCTACACCGCCAAGGTCTCCAAAGACGGCGTAGAGTCGGAGATGTTCGGTGAGCAGTCCGACGGGGCGTGTAACGCCTGCCACACCCCGGAAGGTACGAACGACGCCCCCGGCCGCGTGCACCTCTAAGCTCGGCTCGGGCTCCGCGGCGACCCGCAGCCAGAGCTCAGGGCGTAAAGGCGCTCGGGAAGGTGAGGGTTCCAGAGAGCTGCACCCCCACCGTCGCGTCGACCAGCGCCGCGCCGGGGCCGAGGCGGCTCACCTGCTGGAGCGTGATGACCGCTTCGACGTCGTCCTCCGGACCGTCTGGCCGAGTGAGGGTGAGGGTGCCCTCCGAGGCGACGAAGACGGCCTCGGGCAGCCTCACGGAGGGGTCCCCGGCGGCGAGCACCGCGGCGCAGCAGCCAGGGAGCGCCTCCGCGCCGGCCTCGTCGGTGAGGAGGGCGCCCAGGATGGGCCAAGCGACTGCGTCTTCCGCGAGCTGGACGGGCACGGTCGTCTCATAGGCGGAGGCCACATCTTCGGCGGGGACGTCGATCCGACCCACGATCTCGGACGTGCCGGTCTGGTATTGCATCGCGGTCACCAGCATCAGGCCCGCTTCTTCGTCGAGCGCCCAAGCCACTGCCGTGCCTTGACCGTCATCGAAGCCACCAGACTCGGTCACATCAAGGACCACCGTCTCGAACTCGGTGGGCTTCAACCCCCCGCTCCCGCTGCGACAGGCGACAAGGGACAGCAAAAGGAACATGAATGATCTCCGGAGGAGCAACCGACGGGAGCACCGTAGCACCTCAACAGGCGAATCGAAGTACCCCCGGGCGGGATCGAACCGCCGACCTACAGTTTAGGAAACTGTCGCTCTATCCAACTGAGCTACGGGAGTATGGGGGTCCACCTAGCGAGTTCGAAGGGGCCCGGCAAGTCGGCCCCGCCTTCGTTATACTGCCGCCCATGACCGCCCCGCGCCCACCCACCGCGGCACTCCACGCCGGGGATCCACGTCCCCGAGCTGGGCGCCGTGTTTCTGGGATCGCGGTCGGATCGCGGGCGAGCGCCGTAGGGCTCTTCGTGGGGCTCAACCTCAGCGGCTGCGCGGCCGAGGCGGTGAACGGCGCGGGGAACGGCAAGGACAGCCAGGCGCCCGACGGGCCCATCCCCTGGTCGGGGGCCCTCCGCCCCACGGGAGACGAGCTCTCTCC
Organism: Myxococcota bacterium; assembly: GCA_044344255.1. Lineage (GTDB taxonomy): Bacteria > Myxococcota_A > UBA796 > UBA796 > UBA2385 > JBIJDH01. The sequence continues at coordinate 232,971 of JBIJDH010000002.1, read as the reverse complement.
CCTGCGCGGCCTCCAGCCGCGCCGCTCCATCATCCACCTCCACTCGCCCTGGTCGCATGACGCCTGTGACGGCGAGGGCACCGACGCCGAGGGCGCGCCCAACCTCAGCTGCCTCGCAGACCTCCGCGCGGGCCTGTGCAGCACCGCGGTCGACCTCGCCTTCCTCACCGACCACCCGGCTCACGCCGGTGAGCAGCCCTGGGAGGACCTCTTCTACGACGAGGCTGGTGACGAGCGGATCCCTGGCGACGACGGCCAGACGATCGCCACCCGTGTCCCCTGTGGGGCCCCCAACGACGACCACCGCGTCCTGTGGATGCCGGGCATCGAAGACGAGCTCATGCCCGTCAGCCTGAAGGTGCACGCAGGCGCGGATGCCGCTGAGAACGACCGCTTGTACAACGGCTTTGACGCCGAGGCCATCGCCGCCGACGTGGCGGCTGGCTCTACCGTCCTGCTCGCGCACACCGAACAGCGCGACCCCGCTGTGCTCGCGTCGCTGATCGACGTCGGCCTCCAGGGTGTAGAGCTCTTCAACCTCCACGCGATGTTCGATCCCGACATCCGCGCCGACTACCTCGGCCTCGATCAGATGGGCTGGCTGGCCGACGTCGCGCCGTTCACGAGCGAGAGCGGCACCGCCGAGCCCGACCTCCTCTTCCTGGCGGTGCTGCAGCAACAAGACATCAGCATCGAGACTTGGGACGGCCTGAACGCGATCCGCCCCGTAGTCGGCACCGCGGGCACGGACGCCCACCAGAACGTCCTGCCCATCTTGCTGCGCGACGGCGAACGGGGAGACTCCTACCGGCGGATGCTGCGCTGGTTCTCCAACATGGTGCTGGTCGAGTCCGGAGAGCCCACCCCCGCCACCGCCCAAGCCGCCCTCGAGGCCGGCCGGCTCTATGTGGCCTTCGAGGTGTTGGGGACCCCCGAGACCGTTGACTTCCACCTCGAGGGCCCGGATGGCGCGGTCACCGAGATGGGATCGACCGCGACGGGCCTCGGCACCCTCCACGTCGGCTGCCCCACCCTCGCCCCCTCGGCCCCACGGGGGGAGGAGGCGCCCGAGATCTCGGTCTCCGTCTTCCGCGACGGTGAACTTTGGCAGGAAGGCTGCGGTGACTTCGAGGTCACCCAGTCCGGTGTCTACCGGATGCGGGCCACGATGATCCCCTACCATCTGCGCGACTTCCTCGGCGAGGCGCCCGATGTGTGGCTACACGAATACCCCTGGATCTACACGAATCCCCTCCATGTCGCGCCCTGAGCGGCCCAAGGCAGCCCCCATGCACCTGTCTCGTCGGCTGAGCCCCCTCCGGCTGCCCTCCGCTCCACCGCTCCGTCTCCAAGTGGTCGCCGCGTTGGGCGTCGCCGCGATGGCCTGCAAGTCCGACTACGAACAGAAGTCGCTCGATCCAGTGGTGGTCGATGACACCGCGCTCACCGAGCCTTTCAGCAACGACTGGGGGCAGTGGCTGTCGATGGCGATCCTCGCCGACGGCTCCCCGGCCGTCGCCTACTACGACACGACGATGGGGGCCGCGGGCTTCGCGGTCGGCACCTTCTCGGGCGGTGGGGTGAGCTGGAGCCACGAGGAGCCAGACGGTTACGTGGGCGAAGACGGCCTCGATCGCGGGGATCGCGGGGCCTTCACCTCGATGGTCGTGGGCGCAGACGGCGTGGTGTGGATGTCCTACCAGGACGTCTCCAACCACAACCTCCGCTTCGCGTCCCGCGCCACCGACGGCACCTGGACCAACAACCTCGCCGACGGCGGATCTGGCACGGGCTCCGGCGGCGCTGGCTACTTCACCTCGATCAACCTCGACGGGGCGGGAAACCCGGTCATCACCCACTACGACAAGGGCTCGGCCGCCCTGCGGGTCGCCCACTACTTCCCGAGCACGGGGATGTTTCAGGGCGAGGTGGTGGACGAGGGCACCGGCTACACGCCCCCGGAGGGCTCCACCGAGTCGGCGAAGTCCGCCGATGTCGGCGCCTTCTCGCACATCGACGTCGCGGCGGGCATTGAGTACATCGCCTATTACGACGCCGCCAACGGCGACCTCAAGCTCGCTTGGGGCACCACCGGCAGCTACACCGTCGAGACGGTCGACGCCGAGGGTGACGTCGGACAGTGGCCAGACATGCGGATCATCGACGGAAAGATCGAGATCGCGTACCATGATGTCGGCAATCAAGACCTCAAGTACGCGATTGGCGAGCCGGGCGCCTGGACCATCGAGACGGTGGACAGCGGCGCCTACGTGGGCGCAGACACGGCGCTGTTCACGAGCGGCTCCTACCCGGCGATCCTCTACTATGACGGCGACAACAAGGACATGAAGATGGCATGGAGGAGCAGCGGGGGCTGGGAGAACCGCCTCGTCACCAACGACGATGGCAAGGCGCTCGGCTTCTTCAACGAGGTGGTCGAGGCCAGCGGGCGGCACTATGCCGGCTGCTACGACTATACGAACCACACGCTGTGGTTCGAGGCGCTGGACTAGGTCTACCCTGTGAACCTCCTCCTGGTCCTGCTGACTTGGGCTGCCGCATGGGCTGGAACGCTGCAGGTCGATGTCCTCGACATCGGGCAAGGCGACTCCATCCTCCTCCGCTCTCCCGCGGGAAAGACGGTGCTGATCGACGCCGGAGACGGCAAGGAGGACGTCTCCGGGATGCTGCGCGCTCGAAAGGTCGAGAAGATCGACCTCGTGATCGCCACCCATCCTCACGCCGACCACATCGGCGGGATGGACGAGGTGCTGGAGCAGTTCCCCGTGAAGGTCTACGTGGACAATGGGCTCCCCCACACGACTGCGACCTATTCGAAGGTGATGGCGCTCATTGAGTCGAAGGGAATCGCCTACAAACCTGGGCTCGCCGGGGTCGTCTTCAACCTCGATGATGGGATCAAGATCGAGCTCCTGAACCCGATGCAGCCAAAGCTAAAGGACACCCGCTCCGACCTCAACGCCAACTCGGTGGTGGCGCGGGTCACACACGGAGATGACTGTCTGTACCTGTCGGGAGACTCCGAAGAGGACACCGAGCGCCTCATCCTGCAGAAGGGCCTCAAGCCATGCGCGGTCTACAAGGTCGCGCACCACGGATCGCAGTACTCCTCGTCGGACGCCTTCCTCCGGGCCCTCAAGCCGACCATCGCCCTCATCTCGGCGGGCCAGGGCAACCGGTACGGCCACCCGACCGATCAGGCCATGGACCGCCTCCGCAACGTCGGGGCGACCATCTATCGCACCGACACTCAGGGCACGATCCACCTGGAGAGCAGCGGCAAGGGCGTGACCGTGACCACCGAGCGGGACGGCGGGCCCGCCCTGAGCGCGGAGGCGGTCGCCGTCGCCATCCCTCACTTCGAGGCCCCCACGAAGCTGGACGTCTCCGACATGGCTGGTGACGAGGTCGAAGCCGTGCGGATCAACATCAACCTCGCCTCCGCCGACCAGCTCCAGAGCCTGCCGGGCATCGGGCCCTCCAAGGCTCAGGCCATCGTCACCTTCCGCGCCGAGAACGGTCCTTTTACCTCGGTCGACCAGCTCGATCTCGTGCCGGGCATCGGCCCCGCCACCCTCACCGGCCTCCGCGAGCGCGTCGAGACTGGTCGAATCCCGGACACCTCCGCGGAGACCCACTGATGATCACCATCGATCGGTTCGAAGCCGCGCGGGCGATCCTGGACGTAGACGGTGAGCTGGTGGAGCTGCCCCGGGCGGCCCTCCCGGCGGGCGCGAAGGAGGGTGATGTCCTGCTGCTGAGCATCGGCGACAAGGCCGACGCGCTGACCGCCGCAGAGCAGCGGCTGGAGCGCCTGAAGTCGCGGGCCGTAGTCAAGGACGAGATCGACCTTTAGCCTGGAGCGTCCATGTTTCGCCGACTCTTCCTCTTCCTCGGGCTGACCTTCGCCTTGATGATGCCCGCCTGGGCCTCGGTCGACATCAACACCGCCGGAGCCGCAGAGCTCGAGGGCCTGCCGGGCATCGGCCCCTCCAAGGCGGCGGCGATCATCGAGTATCGGAGCAGCCACGGGCCCTTCTCCTCCGTGGACCAGCTCGACGACGTGCCGGGGATCGGCCCCTCGACGATGGCCAACCTCCGGCCCCTCGTGGTGGTGGGCGAGGCCAAGGGGGGCGCCAAGGGCGGCAAGAGGGCGGAGGACAGTGAGGCCCCCGCCGAGGAGGCCCCCGCCGAGGCGGCCCCCCCCGCCTCCAGCGGCGGCCGCGTCAACATCAACACCGCTACCGCCGCGGACCTCGATCAGCTGCCCGGCATCGGCCCCTCCAAGGCGGCGGCGATCTTCGCCGACCGCGAGCAGAACGGCCCCTTTTCGAGCTGCGATGACCTCGGCCGGGTGCAGGGAATCGGCGCCTCCACGCTCGCCAACCTGCGCGACGCCTGCACCACCGGCGACTGAGCCGCCGCCGAGCAGCCCTGCCTGCCGCCGCTCCCGAGGTCCCTGATGACCGCCTTGCCTGTCCGTGTGCCCTCGGGGGCCCGCTGGTCCTGCCACGCTTGCGGCGCCTGCTGCCGGCTCTTTCAGCTCGGTCCGGTCGAGCCGCACATCATCGAGGGCCTCAAGGCCCACGAGATCGAGGCCGCCTGGGCCCCCGCCGCGGCCCAGCCCTGGTACGAGGCACGAGAGACGCCCGCGGGCACGCAATACTTCCTCGCCAAGGTCGATGGCGCCTGCATCTTCCTCAAAGAGGACAACCTCTGCGCGGTGCACGGCCTCTTCGGCGCCGAGGCCAAGCCGTCCTTCTGTCGCGAGTTCCCCTTCCATTTTGTTCAGGACCCCAAGGGCCTCGTGGCCATCGCCCGCGGAGACTGCGCGGGCTTCCACGCGAGCAGCCTGGACGGAGAGCCGCTGGAGCAGCAAATCGCCGCCCAGTTCGCGATCCCCCGCATGAGGCCAGTCCCCCGCTTCAACCCGGCGCAGGTCGACGTCGTGCCGGGCCTCGCCGTCAGCCTCGGCGACTGGATGAACATCGAGGCCGAGCTCCTGGGGCGGCTCCCCGCCGTCCAGGGCGGCCCGGAGGCCCTCGTGGCCGACCTCCGGGGCTGGATCTGGGAGCGCACCGACGTCGAGGCCATCCCGCCCCGCCCCGAGCGGTACCGCCTCGCCGCGCGCGCGATGGTGCACACCCTGCTCCTCGTGCTCGACCGCGTGGCGGCGGAGCCCGGCGCGCCCGCGGCCGAGCAGCGCTTCACCGTCGAGCTCATCGGCCTCCTGCGCCGGGCCTCGGAGCGACTGGACGGCCCCCTCCCTCCCCTCGACGGCGACGCGGCCCGCCACCTGAACCTCCTCCTCCGCACCCACCTCCTGAGCAAGGCCTTCCAGCCCTTCGGCGGCGTCGGCTTCGGACTCGGGCTCTTCTTGTTCAACGCGCTCATCGGGCGGGTCGCCGCCGAGCCCAACGCCCGCGGCGTCATCACCGCCGCTGCGCACAGCGCGGTCTACACCAAGCTCGTCCGATTGACGCTGAACCACACGATCCAGCAGGTGCTCTTGAAGGCCCGCCCCGCCCTGCTCGACCTCTTCCTGCACGCCGATCCGGCGCTCACGGAGACCTGACCGGCCCGCCGGCCCGAACGAGCGTCGCCTTGCCGTCTCGGGTGACCACCGGCCCCTGATCGACGGGGGTGTCTCCCCACTCGCGGAGGAGGTCGGCGGCGTCGGCGACGATGAAGGCGTCGTTTGGCACGCTCATCCCGTAGGTCAGCCGCACGCCGTTGCCCACGCGCACCCGGTGTCCGAGGGCCGCCCCCAGCAGGTGGTGGCCGCTGTCCACCCTCCGCCCCCCCTCGAAGACCGGCACGGTGCGGCCGAAGGAGAGGTCGAGGATGGTGGCGTCCCAGGCCATGAAGGTCTCCCGGCCGAAGAGGCAGAGCTGGTAGCCGCCGCCGTGGGAGATGTGGACGCCGGGCCAGGTGACCGAGAAGTTCAGGAAACCGTAGCGGCCCACGCTCGTCTCGTCACCGACCACGCTCATCAGCACGCTGGCGTGCTCCTCGATGCGCACGCCCCTCCCGAGCACGCAGGCCCGGACCACCGACCAGGCGCCGATCTCGCAGTCATCGCCGATCTCACAGACCTCCACGATGGCGGTCGGGTGGATCTTCACGTTCTTCCCGATGCGGCTCACCGCGCGGAGGATGCGGCTCCGATCGAGGCTCCGAGCCTTGGCCAGCACGCCGATCAACATCCACAGCTTGCCGAGCGGCCCCGCGCCCTTCCACTGCTGGCCCGCCTCCTCCCCCATGGCGCCGAGGCAGAGGTGGTTCACCCGCAGGACATGTGACCAGTGGTTGATCTGGTGGGCCATGCAGAGGCCGACCCGCACCGGCTTCATCGCGTGCGCGAGCGCGGGGTGCACCTTCGGGAGCTTGACCTCGTGCATCCCGGTGTCGATCTCCACCCGGTCGAGGCCCTCGAAGAGGGCGAGGCTCGCAGCCCCGTCGGCCACGAGGGCGATCTCGTAGAGCCCGGCCTCAGGCACCCCCTGCAGGGCGCCGGTGCTCTCCCACCAGGCGGCGTCGTTGATCCGCAGGCGACCCAGCGGACCGCGGATGAGCCTGCGGAGCAGCTCAGCGGTGAACCAGACCCTGTCCGTGAACAGAACATAGGGCTGGTCGGTGGGGGGCTCCGCGCACAGGCGGAGGCCCGCCTCGGCGAGGGCCCGCTCCTGCGCAGCCGCGAGGGTGCCGCTCCACACGCGCATCTCACCCACAGGATCGCCCCAGGGCTCGATGCGGGTGGCCGTGGAGAGGCGGTACGCGAGGGTGACGGGCCCGCGCTGGAGGGCGGCGGCGGCGGTCGACCGGGTGAGTTCAGTGCTCATGAGGCGCGCTCTACGATGGGAAGGGGGGGCAGCCCCACCACACGTCTCCACCGCACGTTCATCCCCCGGCCCCGAGGGCCGCGTGGGCGCCGAGCCAGGCGAAGGACATCACGGGGATCATCGTGTGGCTGGAGGCCGAGGTGGGGAAGACCGAGGCGTCGAGCACGAGCAGGTTGGGGGTGCCGTGCAACCGCAGCTCCGGATCGACCACGCTCGTGGCGGGATCGGGCCCCATCCGACAGGTGCCCTGGGGGTGGGCGGAGAGGAGCGGGAGGTCTCCCGCCCGCAGAGGGAGCGCGTCGAGCACGGAGAGCGAGTCGCCGGCCCGCAGCGGCGGGAGCCCCGTCACCGACACCCAGACCTCCTCCGCGCCCGCCGCCCGGTAGACCTCGGCGGCGGCTCGGAGGGCGGCGCGGAGCTCCCGGCGCCACTCGTCCTGGAGGGCGTAGCGGATGAGGGCGCGGCCGTCGCGGGCGGCGGAGACCGAGCCGCCCGGCCGGTCGGGCACGAGGGCCAGCAGGGCCGCCATGTGTCGAAAGGAGGCCATGCTGCGGCCCAGCTCCGCCCCCCATCGGTTCGAGCAGACCGCCACCATCGCCGGGCCGCTCGAGATCGACTCCAGCCGAAAGCCCCCGAGGCCCGCCTCGGCGCTGATCTGCTCGCGGCCATCCAAGAAGGCGGCCTGGGGGATACCACGAAAGGCCACGACCTCCTCCCGAAAGCGGGCCGAGACCGGGGCCTGGGGCTGGAGGCTCAGGTTCTGGCCCACCGCCGCCCCGCCGAGGCCCGAAGCCTGCAGCAGCAGCGGGCTGTGGATGGCCCCGGCCGCGAGCACCACCTGGCCCGCCTCGACCCGGAAGGGCGCCCCGCGCGCGCCGGTGCGCGGATCCTGCAGGTGGCCGACCACCGCCACCGCCCGACCGCCGGAGACCTCCACCCGCTCGGCCTTCGCTTCGGTTTGGAGGACGCAGCCCCCGGTGGCCAGGGCCTGCGGGATCCACGTGAGGGCGACCGAGCGCTTGGCGTCGTAGGCGCAGCCGATCAGGCAGTAGCCGGAGCCCATGCAGCCGACCCGATTGTGGCGAAAGGCGCCCCCTGCGATGCCGACCGCCGCGCCCCCCGCGAGCAGGAGCTGTCCGTTGCGGTTGACGGCCTCGGGCGTGATCGCGGAAGCGCCGATCGTCGCCTCGCAGAGCTCGGCGGCGGCGTCGAGCTCGGCCAGGCTCCAGCGGTCCACCCCGAAGCTCCGCGCCCAATGCTCCAGCACCGGGCCCGGGGTGCGCACCACATCCGCGGCGTTGACGACCGTGCTCCCACCGACCGCCCGCCCTTGGAGGACGCAGACGCCGCCGTCCTCTGTGTACTGTTCACCAGAGTCCCGGTAGAGCCGCGGCTGCATCTCGTCTTCGCGCTGGCTCATCTCGGCGCCACGCACGAAGGCCCCCTCCTCGAGGACGAGCACCGTACGGCCTGCGCGGGCGAAGACCGCGGCGGCCACCCCGCCGCCGGCGCCCGAGCCGACCACACAGACATCGACCCGCTCGGTGAAGCCTGCGGGGACATCGGCCTGACTTCGGATCACGGGATGTCCTCCACCGGCACCGCCGGGGGGTTCACCCAGGGGCCGTCGTAGCCGATGGCCGGCCAGTGGTCGGGGTCGCAGCCCCAGGCGAAGACCGCGAGGCGGCGCAGCGCGTGGAAGATGACCCGCCGGTGCTCGACCTCGGAGACCTCCCAGCCCCGGAGGAGGACAAGCTGCGCCTCCGGGGACAGGCGCGAGAAGCGGAGGGGCTGGTCGAGGCCGGCGCTGTGCTCCAGCACCTGGAGGGCCATCCGAAGGGCGTCGGTGAGCCGAGGGTCCCCCGGGCCGAGGGCCGCGTCCACTGCGGTCGCCACGACCGTCGCCGCGGCGGCATCGGGCAGGAGGTGACGGAGGCAGCCCTCGAGGGTGCGGAGGGCCGAGCCGCCGAGGGTGCCGCTCACGGGCTCATCCTCAAGCGGACGATGCCCGTGGAGGACCGTGAAGGCGGCCATCGCCGCCGGGAGGCCCACCAGCGCCGCGCCCGCGAGGACGAGGCGGCGACGGGTGACGAGGCTCGGCGCGGGCTCGGAGGGCGACATCCAACGGGCCCTATCACCGGCGGGCCCCGTGGCGCAGGGCCGAACCGCCCCGGCTATCTCGATTCCAGGCGGATCTGCTGTTGACGGGTCGCGAAGCGCCCGCTAGGGGGCCGACTCTCCGAGGTCAACCGCATGGGCTTGCTGTCCTGTCTCTCCGCCAACGGCGCCAGCCGGCGCACCACCCTCTCCGCCCTCGGGGCGGCCCTGGTCCTCGTCACCTGCGGGCTCTCCGCCTGTGGCGGTGGCGCGGCCCCCGAGACCAAGGGCGGTCCGGCCACGCCACCCCCGGCAGCGGCCTCCGATGTCGTGCTGCTCGGAGAGTACGGCTCGATGACCGGCGCGGAGGCCACCTTCGGCCAGGGCACCCACGAGGGCGTGATGCTGGCCCTCGAAGAGATCAACGCCGCGGGCGGCGTGCTTGGCAAGAAGGTCGACGTCAAGCTCTACGACACCCAGGGCAAGACGCAGGAGGCCGGCACCGCGGTCACCCGCCTCATCACCGACGACAAGGTCGTGGCCATCTTGGGCGAGGTCGCCTCCTCGCTCTCCCTCGCCGGCGGGCGCGTGGCCCAGCAGTACGGCGTGCCGATGGTGAGCCCCGCCAGCACCAACCCCTCGGTCACCCAGATCGGCGACATGGTGTTCCGGGTCTGCTTCATTGACCCCTTCCAGGGCTACGTGGTGGCCGCCTTCGCCACCGAGACGCTCAAGCTCAACAACGTCGCGGTGCTCTACGATCAGGCCAGCGCCTATTCGAAGGGCCTCAAGGACGACTTTGCCAAGGCGCTCGTGGCCAAGGGCGGCAAGGTGACCACCGAGCAGGCCTACTCCGCCGGTGACCAAGACTTCAGCGCCCAGCTCACGAGCATCCGGGACACCAAGCCCCAGGCGCTCTTCATCCCGGGCTACTACACCGACGTCGGAAACATCGCGATCCAGGCCAAGAAGCTCGGCATTGACGCCGTGCTCCTCGGCGGCGACGGCTGGGACTCCCCCAAGCTCGCCGAGATCGGCGGCGCGGCGATCGAGGGCGGCTACTACTCGAACCACTACGCCCCCGAGGACACCCGCCCCGAGGTCGCCGAGTTCGTCAAGAAGTACCAGGCCAAGTACGGCCGCATCCCCGACGGCATGGGCGCGCTCGGCTACGACGCCACCCGCATCACCGTCGACGCCATCCAGCGGGCCGGCTCGACCGACGGCAAGGCCGTCGCCAAGGCCCTCGCCGAGACCAAGGACTTCCACGGGGTCACCGGCGTCATCTCGATCGACGCCGAGCGCAACGCCCAGAAGCCGGCCGTGATGCTCCAGATGAAGGGTGGCAAGCCCACCTTCGTGGGCATCGTCAACCCGCCGAACGCCGCCCCGGCCCCCACGCCGACCGCCGCGCCTGCGGAGGGAGCCGCCGCGCCCGCCGCCGGCAGCACGGGTCCGGCCCACTAGCCTCGGGGCGCCCGCGTGACCAAGCTCCTCCAGACCCTGATGGACGGCGTGGCCGTCGGTAGCCTCTACGCGCTCATCGCGCTCGGCTACACGATGGTCTACGGCATCCTCCGCTTCATCAACTTCGCCCACAGCGACGTGTTCATGCTGGGGGCCTGGGTGAGCTGGGCCATCGCCTCGGCGATGGGCTGGGCCATGGTCGACGCCGCGCCGCCGGCCTGGGCCGGGGTCTTCGTGCTCTTCGGCTCGATGGCGATCTGCGGCCTCCTCGGCTTCATCATCGAGCGCCTCGCCTACCGTCCGCTGCGCGGCGCACCCCGCATCAACGTGCTCATCACCGCGATCGGCGTCTCCCTGTTCATCGAGAACACCGGGCAGCTCCCGGTCGCCTTCGGCGCGCAGCCCCAGCGGATGCCCACCCTCCTCCCCGAGGCCAGCCTCTTCGAAGTGGCGGGGGTCCAGGTCCAGCTCGTAGACGTGCTCGTCGTGGGCGTCGCCCTCGCCCTGATGGCGGCGCTCGAGTGGATCATCCACAACACCCGCCTCGGCCTCGCGATGCGCGCGGTCAGCTACGACACCCGCACCGCCGCGCTGATGGGCATCCCCGTCGACCGCGTGATCTCCTTCACCTTTGTCGTCGGCTCGGCGCTGGCCGCCGCTGCAGGCTTCCTCACGGCGGCGAAGTACCCGGGCATCAACCAGTCGGCGCACCCGACCTGGATCCTCCTCGGCCTCAAGGCCTTCGTGGCCGCGGTGGTCGGCGGCATCGGCAACCTGCGCGGGGCGATGATGGGGGGCCTGCTCATCGGCCTGATCGAGATGTTCGGCGCCGCCTACCTCTCCCCTCACCTCCGCGACGTCTACGTGTTCTGCTTGCTCATCCTCGTCCTCCTGTTCCGGCCTCAAGGGCTGCTCGGGCGGGCGGTGATGGAGAAGGTCTGATGCGCGACCTCTCCGAACGGAGCGCCGCCCTCGCGCCCTCCGTCGCCACCGCGACGCTGCGCGGCCTCGCCCCGCTCGTCCTCGGAATCGGCCTCGCGGCGCTGCTCCAGGCCGTCGGGCCCAGCCTCGGCGGCTACTACGCCAAGGTGCTCACCGACGTGGGCATCAACATCGTGCTCGCCGTCTCGCTCAACCTCGTCAACGGCTTCACCGGACAGTTCTCGATCGGGCACGCCGGCTTCATGGCGGTGGGCGGCTACGTGGCCGGGGCCGTCACCTACTACGGCAGCTACCGCCTCTTCGGGAGCGCGGTGGCGCAGGAGGGCCTCTTTACGTCGGGCTCGCTGCTCTTCGTCGCCGGATCCCTCCTCGGCGGGGTGGCGGCGGGGCTGGCCGGGCTCCTCGTCGGCCTGCCCTCGCTCCGCCTGCGCGGCGACTACCTCGCCATCGTCACCCTCGGCTTCGGCGAGATCTTCCGGGTCATCGTGCAGCGCTCCGATGACGTCGTCTTCGTGGGCTCGGAGGCTGACAACGCCGCCGCGATCCGCGAGATGTCGATCCCCGACCTCGCCACACACCTCGGCGGCTCGCTCGGCTTCGGCGGCATCCCCTTCTACACCAACCTCTTCTGGGCCTGGCTCGCGGTGGTCGTCGTGGTGCTGACGAGCGTGCGGCTGAAGGAGTCCACCCACGGCCGGGCCTTGCTCTCGATCCGCGAGGACGAGATCGCCGCCGAGGCGATGGGGGTGCCCACCACCCAGCTCAAGGTTCGGGCCTTCGTCTACGCCGCCTTCTTCGCCGGCGTCGCCGGGGCGCTCTTCGCCCACGAGGTCGGCACCACCCTGAACCCCCGCGAGCTCGGCTTCCAGAAGTCCTTCGAGATCGTGATCATGGTGGTGCTCGGCGGCATGGGCTCCATCTCCGGCACGGTGGTCGCGGCCACCGTCCTCACGGTCCTGCCGGAGCTGCTCCGCTCCTTCTCGGACTACCGGATGATCGCCTACGCGCTCACCTTGATCCTGATGATGATCTGGCGCCCCCAGGGCATCTTCGGCGTGCGGGAGGTCTGGGAGATGGGCCCGCTGCGCACGTGGTTCCGGAGGGGCGCATGAGCGACGCCGCGCCTCAGCAGCCCCAGCCCCAGCCCCTGCTCGACGTCTCGGGCGTGAGCATCTCCTTCGGGGGGCTCAAGGCCGTCTCCGACTTCCGCCTCGCCCTGCCGAAGGGCGGGCTGCACGGGCTCATCGGCCCGAACGGGGCCGGGAAGACGACGGTCTTCAACCTCATCACCGGGGTGTACCAGGCGGACAGCGGCGACATCTCCCTCGACGGGCGGCGCTTGAACGGCCTCCGCCCGAACCGCATCGCCGCCGCTGGCCTCGCGCGCACCTTCCAGAACATCCGCCTCTTCGGCGAGCTCTCCGTCCTCGACAACGTGCGCATCGCCGCGCACCACCGCACGAAGAGCTCCACGCTCTCCGCCCTGCTGCGCACGGCCGGCTGGTTCGGCGAAGAGCGGGCGATCACCGAGGAGGCCCACGCCCTGCTCGAGATCTTCGGCCTCTCGGACCGCGCAGACGAGCAGGCCCGAAACCTCCCCTACGGCGACCAGCGCCGCCTCGAGATCGCCCGTGCGCTGGCCACCCGCCCGAAGGTGCTGCTCCTCGACGAGCCCGCCGCCGGCATGAACAGCGGCGAGAAGGTGGAGCTGTCCGGCCTGATCCGCTCGATCCGAGACCGCTTTGGCCTCACCATCTTGCTGATCGAGCACGACATGGGGCTCGTGATGAGCATCTGCGAGCACATCACGGTCCTCGACCACGGCGAGGTCATCGCCGCGGGGGATCCCACCGCGGTCCAGCAGGACCCTGCGGTCATCGAGGCCTACCTCGGCACTGACGACGGCGAGGGGGGCTGAATGGCGCTCTTGGAGATCCGCGACCTCACCGTCCACTATGGGGCCATCCAGGCCCTGCACGGCGTCTCACTCGACGTCGAGGCCGGCACCATCGTCACCCTCATCGGGGGCAACGGGGCCGGCAAGAGCACGACGCTCCGGGCCATCTCGGGCCTCGTCAAACCGTCAGGCGGGAGCATCCGCTTCGACGGCGCCTCGATCGGCGGCCGGGCGCCGCATGACGTGGTCGCGCTCGGCATCGCCCACGCGCCGGAGGGCCGCGGCATCTTCGCCAACCTCAGCGTCAGCGAGAACATGGACATCGGCGCCTTCGCCCGCCGAGACAAGCAGGGCATCGCGCTCGACCGCGAGCGGGCCCTCCAGCTCTTCCCCCGCCTCCGCGAGCGCCTCCAGCAGAACGCCGGCACCCTCTCCGGCGGCGAGCAGCAGATGCTGGCCATCGCCCGCGCCTACCTCGCGCGGCCCCGCCTCCTGCTCCTCGACGAGCCCTCGCTCGGCCTCGCGCCCCAGATCGTGCAGGTGATCTTCAAGGTCATCCGGGAGATCAACGAGGCCGGCACCACCATCCTGCTCGTCGAGCAGAACGCGCGGATGGCGCTCAAGGCGGCCCGCTACGGCTACGTGCTCGACGTCGGCCGTGTCGCGCTCTCCGGCGAGGCCCACACGCTCGCCGCCAGCGACGAGGTGCGCAAGGCGTACCTGGGCGGCCACTGAGGCCCCCGGCGGTCAGGGGGAGGCGGCGGGCGCGACGGGCGGGCTGTCGAGCAGCAGCACGTAGCTGCCGGGGCCGCGGGTCACGAGCACGGCGCGGCCGGGGCCGGCGAGGTCGATGAGGGGCGCCCAGGCGGGCTCGACCATCGTGTCCTTGGCGCGGAGCTGCTCGGGCGCGTACAGGTCGAGCTCGATGTAGGCGGTGCCGGCCGCCTCACGGAGCGGCAGTGCGTAGCTGTAGGCCTCGAAGCCCTCCATCGGGATGAGGTTGTTGTGCAGCGCCCCCCCGTAGATGACCAGCGAGGCGGTGGGGGTGTCGAGGGCCTTCTGCTCGTACTCCCCGAGCTTTCGCGTGACCTGCAACAAGAGCGGCTCCATCTGGAGCTGCCCGGCGGCGTCGAGGAAGGCGGCGTGCTCTTCGCAGGTGAAGGTGATGTCGTGGGGCTGCACCCCCAAGGCCAGCGCGGCCTCGGCGAGCAGCAGCACCTCGCTCTTGACCACCTCGGGCCGCTTCGTCTCGACCTGCACCTGCGCGGCCACCACCGCCTCTTCTGCCCCGCAGCGGCCGGTCACCCGCCAGGTCTCGATGACCAGATCAGTGGTCACCGGCGCCAGCACGGGGAGGAGCTCCTCCCGAAAGCGCACGAGGGTGCTCCGGATGGCCGGGCCCTCGTTCAGGCTGTGCAGCTCACCCACCCCGATGACCCGCGGCTTCTCTTGGAGCAGCGCCGAGACCGCCGCCGCGGCGCTCGGGAACACGCGGTGCTCCGGCGGCGGCCCGAGCGCCACCGCGTCCACGGAGGGTGCCGGAGCGGGGCCCCCACAGCCGGAGAGCGCCCAGAGAGACCAGACTGTCGCGGCGAGCACGGGGGCACCTCAGGCGGGCGAGGGTTCAGGTGTCCAGGCGGGAGAGGGCGTCCTCGACGTCCCGGAGGAGGCCGCGGGCCTCGAGGCGGAGGGCGCGCGCCCGGGCGTCTAACAGCGCCGTCCGGGCCTCCCCACGCCGCCCCTCGGCGATGAGCAGGCGACCGAGCAGCCAGCGGGCGGTGAGCCCCGTCTCTGGATCGCCCAGGGCCTCGGCGCGCGCCGCGGCCTCGCGGATCCGGCCGGCCTGGAGGCTCCCCCCCATCGAGACCACACCCTCCCCCGCGTCTTCGCGCATCCGCTCGGCCTCGAGGAAGGACAGCCACGCGGCGCTCATCAGGACGCCCGGCTCCCAGCCCATCTGCTGCGCGAGATCGCGGCTCTGGGTGAAGGCCGCCCAGGCCCGCCCGGGCTCGCCGCGGCGGGTGTGGGTGTCGCCGATGTTGTGCAGGTTGACCACCATGCCCTGCCGGTAGCCGAGGCCCTGCCGCAGCTCCAGCGCCTCGCGGAAGCAGTCGAGCGCCGCGTCGTAGCGGCCCGCCCCGTGGTGCACGATCCCAATGTTGTTGATGACCCGACCGATGAGGATGCGGTCCCGCGAGCGGCGGGAGCGGCGCAGGGCCTCCTCGAGCAGGGCGAGCGCGGCGGCTTCGTCCTCCCGGCGGATCGGCCAGGCGGCGAGGCCGAGCAGCGCGCGGGTGGCGAGTCGGTCATCGTCGCCGGCCCGCGCCCGCGCCTCCTCGAAGTGAGCGGCGGCCTTGGCGTGCTCGCCGAGCTCGTGGCAGAGCCGCCCGAGGGACTCCAAGGCCTCCACGGCGACGGTTCGAGCCCAGACCTGGGCGCCGGTGCCCTCCTCGATGGCGCAGATCGCCAGCGCGTGCGCGCTGTCGAGGTGCGCGCCCGCGGGCACGAGCTGACCCTGGTTGCGGTAGAGCCGGCCGAGCTCGAGCTCGGCGCGGGCCTCCACCTCGGTGTCCCCCACCTCAGCGGCGAGGTCGAGGGCGACCTGCAGGTGCATCTCGGCCGGCCGCGAGGCGCCCACGAGGGCCCAGGCCGCGCCGGCGCGGAGGCGGAGGTTGATCTCGAGCTCGGTGGTGGCCCCCTCTCGCTCCCCGCTCGCCCGGGCGTCCTCCACCCAGGAGATGCCCTTGTCCCAGCAGGTGGCCGCCTGCTCGACGAGCTGCTGGCTGTGGAGGTGGATCCCCGCCTGCTCGGCGTGCCGGGCGGCGTCGAGGTAACGCCCCCCGGCGGCGCAGTGGCGGGCCAGCACCTGGCGGTGGAGGTCGAGGCGATCGGCGTAGAGGCGCTCGATGCCGTCGGCCACCACCCGGTGGAGGTCGCGGCGCCGCATGCCGAGGATGGAGCGCCGCACCACCTCCCAGACCAGCGAGCTGCTGAAGGTGCAGCGCTCCTCGCTGCCCGACTCGTCGCGGTTGATGAGCCCGGCCTGCTCGAGCGGCCGCAGGGTGGCCTCGATCTCGAGCTGCCCGAGACAAGCGGCCAGCAGATCCGGCGGGAAGCTCATGCCGAGGGTGGCGGAGAGCTGCAGGGTGCCCTTCGCCACGGGATCGAGGGCGTCGATGCGGGCCGAGATCAGGCCCTCGATGTCCGGCGGGAGCTGCGGATCCCGGGAGGGGTCTACGAGCTCGGCCACCCCGCCCTCGACGTGGATGCGCCCCGCCTGGGTGAGGGCGCCGAGCACGGCCTCGACGTAGAGGGGGTTGCCCTCGGCGGTGCGGTCCACCAGGGCGAGGAGGGGGGCGCCCACCTGCTCCGCGCCCACCCGCTCCCGGACGAGCTCGGCCAACGCCGCCCGATCGAGCCGCCCGAGCGCGATCTCCCAGTCGGCTCGCACCCCGGTGGGCGCCGTGGCGTCTCGGGCGGTGAAGAGGAAGAGCACGGGGCGGGCCGCGGACACGCGCACCACATGACCGAGGAGGCGCTGCTCGAGGGGATCGAGGTTGTGCACGTCCTCCATCACCAGCAGGACGGGGCCCTCCTCGGCGAGGCCCAGCACGAGGGCGGCGGCGGCCCGGAAGACGGCGTCCTCGCTGGTCTCCGGGGGCCTCCCTTGCAGATCCACGGCGAAGAGGGCGGCGATGGTGCCGCGCTCGGACTCCGAGAGGTGGAGCTGACCGAGGCGAAGGAGCCGCTCGCGTAAGGTGGCCGGCGCGTCCCCCGACTCGACGCCGAGCACGCTGCCCACCAGCTCGCGGAAGGGGGCGAGCGGGCGATCGCCCTCGTAGGGGAGGGCCCGGCCGGCGTAGAGGGGCACGCTGCGGAGGCGGGCGAGGCCCATGAGCTCGCGCACCAGCCGCGACTTCCCGCTGCCGGTGGGGCCGCTCACCAGGACGACGCCGCCGCGCTCCCGGGCGAGGCACTCGAGGGCCTCGCGCAGCACGTCGAGCTCGGCGCTGCGCGGGAGCCAGGCGCCGCCCGTCGGCAGCTCGCGGTGACGCGGGCCCAGCAGGAGAAAGGAGCGCCGCTGACCCGGGTGCCCCTTGAGACGCAGGTCGGGGCCGACGCCGAAGCGGAAGCGGTCGCCGGCGAGCGCGGCCACCCGGTCGCTCACGAGGGTCTGCCCCGCCTCGGCCTCGAAGCAGAGGCGACGGGCGAGCTTCATCGTGTCGCCCTGCGCGAGGTAGCGGTGGTGCGCCTTGTGGGGGCCGCCGGCCACCGTCACCTCGCCCCGATGGATCCCGATGCCGAGGCTCACCGGCAGGCCCTCGCGGGTCATCCGGCGCGTGGCCCGGTGCAGGGCGGTGGCGGCGGCGAGCGAGCGCTCGAGGTCATTCTCCGTGGCCCGCGGCACGCCGAAGAAGATGATCAGGGTGTCGTCCTGGAAGTGCTCCACCCGCCCGCCGAAGCGCTCGACGGTGGATCGGATGCGCCGGAGGAAGCGGAGGTGCCGGCGGACGATCTGCTCGGGCTCGCCGCCCCCGGGGAGGTCGGTGAAGCCCAGGACCTCGGCCACGAGCGCGAAGATGGGCTTTCGTTCTCCGGCTGTGCCGCCGAGGGAGAGGGCCTGCATGCCCGCCGGGCGCGGGGCGGCGCTCTCGTCGGAGCCGGTGGGCTCGGTGGGCTCCTCCGGGCGCACCCGCAGGCGGCCGAGGTCGGCGGCGAGCCCCTCGAGGTCGAGGCTGCTGCGGCGGTCGGCCGAGGCCTCGGGGAACAGCTCCCCGAGCAGCGCCACCATCCCGGCGGCGTCGGCCCGCATGCCCTCCGAGTAGAGGAAGCCCAGGAGCTCCTCTTCGGCGAGCTCGGCCCGGGCCGGCCGGTCGTCGGGATCGCGGGCCAGCAGGCGCTTGAGGATCGCCCAGAGACCGTCCGGGATCTCGGGCACCTCGACCCGCGGATCGGTCACGTCGGCGGCCAGCACCCGGCGCAGCTTCTCCTCGGGATCGGGGTCCTGGAAGAGCCGGTGACCGACGAGCAGCTCGTAGAGGACGATGCCCGCGGCGTAGATGTCGCTCCGGCGGTCGATCGGCCGCCCGGCGGCCTGCTCGGGCGACATGTAGGCGAACTTGCCGCCCGCCCGCCCGGGCGCGGGGGCGAGGTCAGGGTCGGCCCCGTCCGAGAAGAGGCGCGCGATGCCGAAGTCAAAGAGCTTGACCTCGCCCTGAAAGCTGAGGAGGACGTTGTGGGGGCTCACGTCGCGGTGGACGAGCCGCAGCGGGCGCCCGCGGGCGTCGGTGTGAGAGTGCGCGTAGCCGAGGCCGCGCAGCAGCTTGGCCACGACATAGACGGCGAGCGCCACGGGCATCCGCCGCCCCTCTCGCCGCAGGGCCCGGTTGGTCTGCGTGAGGTCACGGCCGTGGATGTGCTCCATCGCGATGTAGTGCTCGTCGCCCACCTTGCCGAGCTCGTAGAACTGCACGATGTTCGGGTGCGACAGCCCCGCCGTGACCCTCGCCTCCTGGATGAACAGCGAGATGAAGTGACGCGCCCGCGACAGCGCCGGGAGGATGCGCTTGATGACGAGGCGCTTCTCGAAGCCCTCGACCCCGAAGCTCCGCGCGAGGAAGACCTCCGCCATTCCGCCGGTCGCCAGGTGCTCGATGAGCTCGTACTTCCCGAAGCGAGCGGGCAGTTCCATGGCCACCGTCCTCGGGGGTGCCGGGCTCCCCCGTCTCCTGCGTCATCGCCGAGCCTTCCCGGGAGGGTCCGCAGCCCGTGGAGGGCCTGCCGACAGGACCGCCCTACCCGCCCGGGCCCCATCGCGCTACGAGGCGGGTCATGCGCGGGCTACTTCCCCTCCTCCCTATCCGAGAAATCGTCCTTCTACCTGGGATGATTACCCGGCTTCAGGTGGTGCGACCGCAAGCGGTCGCCGCCATCGAATTCCACCTCCTCACCGGTCGGCCCCTCCTCGTCGTCCCCCAGATGGACCCTGACGGCGAGGATGTCCCCCCCGAGGAGCTCTGTGCGTATGGCTGCACCGCCACGGTGACAAAGACGGTGCGGCTCGGCGATGGCACCGTGCGGGTGCTGATCGAGGGCCACGCGCGGGCCAGCGTCGCCGCGCCCCGCCTCGATCCCGACGCCGGCATGGTCGCCACCGGAAAGGTGCACCGAGACACCGTTCAAGACCCGGACGCCGTCGAGCTCTTGAACCAGAAGGTGCGCGACGGCCTCCGCGCCCTCGTCGCCGCCGATCCGTCGTACGTGCCCGCGCTGGCGCGGGTGAGCGAGCTCGAGATGCCCCCCGGGCGCCTCGCGGATCTCGTCGCCGCCAACCTGACGCTGCCCCACCCGGCCCGCCTCGGCTACCTCGAGGAGTCCTCGGTGGATCGCCGGCTCGACCGCGTGCTGGTCGATCTCAGCCGCGAGCAGGATCTCCAGGCCATCAGCACCCGCGTCCAGCGCGAGGTGCAGGGCACGATGGACAAGCAGCAGCGCGAATACTATCTGCGCGAACAGATCCGGGGCCTCCGCAAGGAGCTCGGTGAGATCCCCGAGTCTTTTGACGAGGCCACCGTCCTCGAGAAGAAGCTGCGGGACGCCGGCATGTCCGAGTCGACGCTCGAGGAGGCCCTCCGCGAGCTCGACCGCCTGCGGCGGATGCACCCCGACGCCGCCGAGTACACGGTCACCCGCACCTGGCTCGAGTGGCTGGCCAGCATGCCGTGGAAGACGGTCACCGAAGACCACCGCGATCTTCACGCCGCCAAGGCCGTCCTCGACGAAGACCACTACGGCCTCGAAAAGGTGAAGGACCGCATCCTCGAGTACCTCGCCGTCCGGCAGCTCAACCCCACCGGGAAGGGCCCGGTGCTCTGCTTCATCGGCCCCCCGGGCGTCGGCAAGACCTCGCTCGGCCGCAGCATCGCCAAGGCCCTCGGGCGCAGCTTCCAGCGGGTCAGCCTGGGCGGCGTGAAGGACGAGGCCGAGATCCGTGGCCACCGCCGCACCTACGTGGGCGCCCTCCCCGGCCGCATCGTGCACGCGATGAAGCGGGCCGGCACGCGCAACCCGGTGCTCGTGCTCGATGAGATCGACAAGATCGGCAAGGACTTCCGGGGAGATCCGTCGAGCGCGCTGCTCGAGGTCCTCGACCCGGAGCAGAACCACGAGTTCTCCGACCACTACCTCGACGTCGCCTTCGATCTGTCCCAGGTGCTCTTCATCTGCACGGCCAACCTCCAGGATCCGATCCCGGCCGCCCTGCACGACCGCCTCGAGATGCTCGAGATCCCCGGCTACATCCAGGAGGAGAAGCTCCAGATCGTGCGCCGGCACCTCCTCTCGCGCCTGCGGGAGGCCCACGGGCTCTCCGAGAAGCAGATCACGATCACCAACGGTGCGGTGCAGTACATCATCGAGTCCTACACCCACGAGGCCGGCGTCCGAAACCTCGAGCGCCGCCTGGCCAGCCTGCACCGCAAGGCGGCGCGCCTCTTCGTCGAGGGGCGGAAGCGCCCACTCAAGGTCGACGAGCCGGCCAGCGTCACCGCCCTCCTCGGCCCGCCCCGCCACTTCACCGAGCTCGCCGAGCGCACCGACGTCCCCGGCGTGGCCATCGGCCTCGCCTGGACGGAGAGCGGCGGGGACATCCTCTTCATCGAGGTCACCGGCTACGCCTCGGCGGGGGCGAACCTCAAGCTCACCGGCCAGCTCGGCGACGTGATGAAGGAGTCGGTCGAGGCGGCCCTCTCCTTCCTCCGCAGCCGCGCCGAGTCCCTGGGGATCAGCCCGCTCGTCTTCAAGGACAGCACCCTGCACGTCCACGTGCCGGCGGGCGGCATCCCGAAGGACGGCCCCTCCGCAGGCGTGGGGATGGTCACGGCCCTGGCGAGCTTGCTCACCGGCCGCTGCGTGCGCTCCCACATCGCGATGACCGGCGAGATCACGCTGCGCGGCAAGGTGATGCCGGTGGGCGGCATCAAGGAGAAGGTGCTCGCGGCCCGACGGGCCGGCATCACCGAGGTCATCCTGCCGCGGAAGAACGAGCCCGACCTCGAGGACATCCCGGCGCAGCTCCGGAGCGAGCTGACCTACCACTTCGTCGACACCGTCGACGAGGCGCTGGCGCTCACCTTGAGCGAGGTGGCCACCCAGCCGCCCTTCCGCCCGCAGTCGATGGAGGCGGCCGCTCAGCCCCCGCGGGCGGGGGGCTCGGACGCGCCGACTTAGCCGGGGTTGAGGGCGGCGAGAGGCGCGCTCCGGCGGGTCCAGCGCGAACGCGCGGGGCGAGCGCCGCCCTCCCCGGTTAGCCGCTCCCATGACCGCGCTTGGACCCTTCACCGCCCGCTGGTTTCGCTGGCTCGCCCGCGCGGAGGGGGTCACGACGCTGATCCTCTTCGGCGTCGCGATGCCGCTCAAGTACCTCTTCCACGATCCGCGCTTCATCCCCCTGGCCGGCTGGCTGCACGGGATCTTCTTCATGGCCTTTGTGCTGGGCCTCGCCCGTGTCCACTTCGAGGCCGGCTGGGGGCTGCAGCGCAGCGCGGGCTGGCTCGTCGCCTCCCTCGTGCCGGGCGGGACCTTCTGGGCCGAGCGGCGCTGGCTGGTCGAGGGCGACCATCTCGAGCGATGATGACCCCGATGACGGGGGACCCGGATGCCGTGGTCGGCTCCCCATCCACGGGGTGCCTGAGATCGCGTATGCCCTACCACCGCGATAGGATTTTGCTCGAGGCCGAGACAACCTGAGTTACTTCGAAGGGGAGCCCTGGAGCGCTGCATGTCGCGGACATCCGCCACCCTCTCCCTCCTCTTGCTCATCGCCTGTGGAGACAAAGAGGAAGGCAGGCCTCCCACCACCTCCTCAGACGACACCGCCGGGGACACCGAGGGAGGGAGTGAAGACAGCGGGGCTGACTCGGGAACCGGCGACGCCGATGATACAGGTGACTGTATCGACCCGTCCATCTGGTACGCGGACGCCGATGACGATGGATACGGTGACGTCAATGTCTCCACCACGTCTTGCGTGCAGCCGCACTACACCGTAGCCGACGCGACCGACTGTGATGACACAGAACCCTCCACCCACCCGGAGGCCTTCGACCCCTGCGGGGATGGCATCGCGCAGGACTGCGACGATGTGGACCCGGTCTGCACAGGAGGGACCTTCGATGGGGATGTCTCGATCAGGACGGTGGACGGCATGGAGGAGCTCTGCTCCACCTATGATCGTATCCATGGAGACCTGATGATCCAGGACACTTCGCTGGGGGACCTTGATGAGCTCGCCTGCCTGGTCGAAGTAAGCGGATCCGTATTCGTGAACAACAACAGCGGCCTCGACAATCTGGACGGGCTCGCCAACCTACGACGGGTCAGCTGGGCCATCTCCATCTATGAAAATGGGTGGCCCACCTTACAAGGATTCCCCGCCCTGGAGGAGCTCGGGGGCTACCTCTACGCTCAGGACTGTCCCAGCAACGGGAGCTTGATGGACTTCGGCTCGCTTCGGACGGTCGGGACCGACATGTGGCTGAGCACCTCGGGCGCAGAGCTCGTCGATCTGCACTCCCTCGAGTCCATCGGGGGTGACCTCTGGCTCACCCTCTACGATGGGACCTCGACGCTCGATCTCCGGAGCCTGGAGGAGGTGGGCGGCACCCTGCACCTCGACACCTGGCCCACCGACAGGTTGGAGGCCCTCTCCATCGACCTCTCCAGCCTGACCGCCCCTTCTGGAGGACTCAAGCTGGACCTCCCCGGCCTCGACAATGTTGACTTCCTGTCCGGCCTCGTCTCTCTCGGTGGAGACCTCTACTTCATGCTGCCCGCGGTCACCGATCTCTCCCCCCTCTCCCAGCTCGAGTCGGTGGGCGGCCTGCTCTGGCTGGATGACCTCAACCACGAGATCACCGACTTCTCCGGACTGAGCTCACTCCGGAGCGCGGGCTCTATCAGCATCGTCAACTCCACGAGCCCGACCACCCTCTCCGGCTTTGAACAATTGAGCGAGGTCACCGGCGACCTCTACCTCTCGGGCATGAACCGGGTCACCGACCTGTCGGGCCTGAGCGGTCTCCAACGGGTAGGGGGCTCGCTCGACATCTGGGACATGAGGGGCATCCGCTCCTTGGAGGGGCTCGGATCCCTCACCGAGGTCGGCGTCCTCAGCCTCTACAGGGACTCGAAGCTCGTCAATCTGGTCGGAATGGGCCCGATCACCCATACGATCTCCGTCCAAGTAGACAACTGCAGCAAAATCGAGACGCTCGCCGGCCTGGAGAGCCTGACCAGCCTCGACGCCCACCTGGTGCTTCATGGGAACGATGTTCTCACCGATCTGTCGGCAATCGACGGCATTCAGTCGATCGGCAGCGACGTGCAGATCACGAGCAACTGGGCCCTCGAAGACGCCGAGGTGGAGCGGTGGTTGGCCGAGGTTGGCGTTGAGAACATCGGGGGAACGGTCACCTACTACTGAGCCCAAATGGCACCGACTTCTGGTTGAGACCGATTCCTGGTGGAGTGGGGGGTCGGCGGACCGCGCCGACCTACGGACAGTCCCCCGTCTCCAAGCACGCCGCGAAGCCGAGGATCTTCGGCCCAACCGCGACGGGAGATTCTCTGGGCCACCAGCCCCGCTCCACCCGGTCTGCGAGCATCCTCGCGGCGCTCGGCCGCTCCGCCCACACCGCGACCGCGGTGACCGCCCCCAGTCAGGTGGTGTCGTAAACCAGGAAGGCCCCGCCCACCTCGACGACCACGTCGTGCGTGAACTCGTCCTGGACGACGATGTCGACGATGTCACCGCCGAGGGGGGCCACCCAGCGCACCACCTTCTCGAGGGTCGGCAGGCGCGCGCCGCCGAGGGAGGCGAGGAGCTCGGCGGGGACCGATCCGATCGTGCGCATCGGGACAAGGTAGCACCGATCCAACCGGGCGGCGCCGCTCCATCCCACTCAATGCGACCAGGTGACCGTCATCCCATACCGGGTGCTGCTCGAGCTCGCGAAGGAGGCGGTGGTGCCCGAGTAGCCCGTGAAGGTGCTGTCCGACCAGTAACCGGCGGTGGTGCCGAAGCCGGCGTCGAGCGAGGAGGCCCCCGCGCTGTTGCTCGCGTAGGTCACGCCCGAGGTGCAGCTCCAGCCCATGACGAAGGCGTAGTACCGACCGACCTCCACGGCGACGCCCCCGGCGAAGCCGGTGTAGTACTTACCCGCGGTGCTGCCGAAGGTATCGGCGTAGGCGTCGTCCACCCGCCAGGTGCCGCTGAGGGAGGAGGCCGAGAGGACGTAGGAGGTCAGGCTGCACGAAGCGCTCGGCGGGTCGAGGTACATCGTGAAGCCCCCGATGGTGGCGCTCTTCGTCGCCAGCACGATGTTGCCCCGCGCCCCACTGCTCGCCGAGGCGGTGGTGGTGGTGCCACCGAAGGCGCTCGTGGTCTTGGTCCCACAGTAGGTGTCTGTGCAGGTGAAGGTCGCGTCCTCGTCATACTCGTAGGGGAGATACGCAGAATCGAGCAGGAGGTCGGTGCCCGTGTTCTCGGTGCTCGTGGTCGAGGAGCCGAAGTCGCAGAGGGTCGCCTGGAAGGAGCTGTTCGAGTCCAGCTCGAGGCTCCCGCCGATATCGCGGTGCCAGGCTTTGCCCTTTGCCCTTTGCCCGTTCTCGCCACCACGCCACCCTCCCCCCATGCCTCGCTCGCCGCGCCTCGCCGACGAGCACGCCCGCCATCCCGTCCTAAACCGGAGCGCCCGCCGCGCGCCGATCTTCCACTCCGACGACGACTGCCAGGCCTCCCTCAACCTCCTCGCCGAGCGGCCCACCCGCTTCGGCGCGAAGGTCCACGGTTGGGCCCTCATCGAGAGTAGCGGCGTGACCGGTTGACACATCTACGCAGCCGCGCGCGGCAGCAGGTTGACCACCCACACATCGGGCGGCGCGAACAGGCGCATCGGGATCTCCACTCCGCCCAGGCCCCGGGAGACGAGCAGCGTGGTCCCATCGACCTCGTGGCGGCCCCAGGGCCAGCGCTGCCCCGCCAGCCCGGGAACATAGAGCGGCACACCGCCCGGCAGGGCGAGCTGGCCGCCGTGGGTGTGCCCAGAGAACAGGACCGTGGCGACCCCGGGCGGCAGCAGGGGCAGGCCGTCGGGGGCATGAACGAGGCCGATGCGGACCGAGCACTGTGCCACACCGGCCAGGGCTGCGGCCGGATCCGGTTCGCCCGTCCAGGGGTCGTCCAGGCCGAAGACACCGATGGCGCGGTGCTCACCGTCGAGCGGGCGGCCGCGGTTGATGATCCACTCTACCCCCACCGCCTCGAGGGCCGCCTCCAATCGATCGTGGCGGGTCCACAGATCGTGGTTGCCCAGCACCGCCATCTTCCAGCGCGCGGGGATGCCCTCGACCCAAGCCGCCAAGGCCGCCGCCTTCACCTCGGTGGCCTCCAGAAAGACAAAGTCACCGCCCAACAGGAGCAGATCGAGGCCCGCCTCGGCCAGGATCGCCTGGGCCCGAGCCAGCAGCGCCGGGCTGGTGGTGGGCCCCAGGTGCAGATCGGAGGCGAACCCGATCCGAAGGGGCGGGCAGCCGGGCGGCAGGCAAGGGAGGTCTACGGACAGCGTGTCCACCCGGAGGGCCCCCGGCAGGGCCGACCACCAACGAGCCGGCCAGCCCTCGCCAAAGAGGGGGCCCATCCAGCTCTCCCACCAGGCCCGGGCCGGGGTGTAGGCGCGACCGCGACCGCGGGCACCGTCGAGCGGCTGCGCCTTGTGCCTCACCGGACGGGAGGCTCGACGGCGCCCACATAGTCAGGGTTGAGGGCCGCGAAGCGCTCGATGAGGTCGCGGCTCTCGTCATCGAGACGCTTCGGCACCACGATGCGGAGCTCAGCGAGGACGTCGGCTCCGCCCGCGCCCTTGCCGCGCAGGCGGAGGCGGGTGCCGGAGGAGGTGCAGGGGGGGATGCTCACCCGCACCCGACCGGCGGGGGTCTCGACCTCGATGCGCCCGCCGAGCAGGGCCTCTGCGACGCCGATCGGCACGAGGACCACCGCCGCCTCGGGCCCCGGCCCCGCGGAGGGGGGGGCCGCCGCGGGGGGCGGAGGCGACGCGCGGGGGGTGCGGACGTCGGCCGACTGAAAGCCGGCCACCGGGGGCGGCGCCACGCCGACGAGACGGATGTCACAGACGAGGTCACCGAAGGTGCCGTCGTTGCCCGCGTCCCCGTACTTCTCGACCCGCAGGGACTCGCCGTGGCGGGTGCCCGGGGGCACGCGGAGGTCGTGGAGCTCTTCGTAGCGGAAGAGGTTCTGACCGTCCTCGCCGAGGCGGAGCCGCGGGTAGTGCAGGGTCACGGTGCCGCCGCGGGCGGCGATGGCGGCGGGGACATCGACGGTGAGCGCGATGTCGCGGCCCGCCTGCCGCGCCGCCGGGCCGCGCTCGGGGGCGCTGCGGCCATGCGGACCGGCGGGGCCGGCGGGGCCCGTGGCGCTGGGATCGGCGGGGCCCCAGCCCTCCGGCCGCCGCTCGGCGCCGGCCGGCGGGGTGGCGCTGCGCGGGGCCCCGCCCGCGGCAGCGTGCATCTTGTCCCCAAAGCCGAAGTCGCTGCCGCCGAAGTCGCCGAAGATGTCCTCGAGGTCGAGGTGGTTTCCCTTCGGGCTCCCCTTGCCCCCCGGGCGACCGGCGGTGCCGTGGGGGCTGCCCGTCTTGTAATAGAAGCCCCCAGCCATGCGGTGGAGGCCGTCCGGGGTGGGCGAGCGGGGGGCCCGCGGCTGGTTGCGCCGGTCGTAGCGGGCCCGCCGGGTGGGGTCGATCAGCTCTTCATACGCCTCCCGAACCTTGTTGAAGCGGGCGGTGGTGGCCGCATTGTCGCCCGCGACGTCGGGGTGGCACTCTCGGGCCAGCTTGCGGAAGGCCTTCTTGATCTCCTCGGCGCTGGCGTCACGGGCCACGCCGAGGGTGTCGTAGTAGTCGCCGACATAGGGCGTCGAGGATGACATCGGCCGGGACCCTCTGCAGGGGTCGCTGGACCCGAGGGAGTGGAGGAGCAGGCGGGCGAAGCTGGGGCTTTGGCGGCCCCCGGAGGGGGTCCGAAGCCGACCCCTCCGCAGCCCGGAGGCTGGGAGGCCGAGCGATTCGATGATACCTCCCCCGACGCTCCCGAGCACGCCAGCCCCACGCTCGCCCCCGAACCTCGCGCCCAAGGCCCCCGGGTCCCTGATGCCCAAGTACTCCACGCCCTCCGGCCTCGCCTGTTCCTTCTGCCACAAGCCGCAGCGGGAGGTGGACAAGATCATCGCAGGCCCGAACGTCTACATCTGTTCGGAGTGCATTCGACTGTGCCTGGACATCATCCGGGAGAACAACCAGCCGAAGCCGATCGCGTGGGGCAGCGCCAAGGTGCCGCCGCCCGCCCGTATCAAGGCCTTCCTCGATCAGTACATCATCGGCCAAGACCAGGCGAAGCGGAAGATCGCGGTCGCCGTGTACAATCACTACAAGCGCCTCGAAGTGAACCAGAAGACGGAGGGCCAGACGAACGAGGTCGAGATCCAGAAGTCGAACGTGCTGCTCATCGGGCCCACCGGCACGGGCAAGACGCTCATCGCCCAGACCCTCGCTCGCCTGCTCGACGTGCCCTTCGTCGTCGCCGACGCCACCACGCTGACCGAGGCTGGCTACGTGGGCGAGGACGTCGAGAACATCATCCTCAACCTGTACCAGGCGAGCGGGAACAACGTCGAGCGCACCATCCGCGGCATCGTCTACATCGACGAGATCGACAAGCTCGCCAAGAAGTCGTACACGAGCTCGGTCAGCCGAGACGTCTCCGGCGAGGGTGTGCAGCAGGCTCTGCTGAAGATCATCGAAGGCACCCACGCCAGCATCCAGGTCAAGGGCAACAAGCGCACGCCCAACCAGGAGCACCTGCACATCGACACCTCGAACATCCTGTTCATCTGCGGCGGGAGCTTCGAGGGTATCCAGCGAATCATCGAGCACCGCACGGGCAAGAAGACGGTCGGCTTCAACCAGGAGGCCGACGCCAACCCCGAGCAGGTCGAGAAAGACAAGAAGAACCTCCTCCGCCGCACCACGCCGGAGGACCTCGAGCGCTTCGGCCTCATCCCCGAGTTCATCGGCCGACTGCCGGTGCTGGCCGTGCTTGAGCCGCTCGGAGAAGATGATCTGGTCACGATCCTCTCCGAGCCCAAGAACTCGATCATCAAGCAGTACCAGAAGCTCTTCAAGTTCGAGAAGGTGAAGCTGAGCTTCACCGACGAGGCCCTCCGCGCCATCGCCCGCAAGGCGGTGCAGCGGAAGACGGGGGCCCGCGGCCTCCGCACCATCATCGAGACGATGATGCTCGACGTGATGTACGAGGTCCCGAGCCAGGACAACCTGCGCGAGGTGGTGATCACCGAGGAGGTCATCACCGAGGGCAAGCCGCCCCGCACCGAGCCCCTGCGCGACTACGGCGCCTCGGGTTGAGCCCCTCATGACCGGCCTCCTCATCTCTTCGCCGCAGATGCGGGATCCCAATTTCGAGCGGACGGTCATCCTCCTCTGCCAGCACGACGAAGACGGCGCGCTCGGCCTCGTGATCAACCGCGACGGGCCCGCCTCCCTCGGCGCCGTCGCCGAGGGCATGAGCTTGCCGCGCCCTGAGCGCGGGGACGCCCCGACCTGGTGGGGCGGGCCGGTCGGCAAGGGCACCGGCTTCGTGCTCTGGCGCGGTGAGGCCGCCGACGACGAGGGTTGGACGCTGGGCGACCGCGTGGCGGTCTCCCTGTCCGCCGATCGCCTCACCGCGCTCCTCCAGGGCACGGAGCGCTTCCACCTCTGCCTCGGCTACGCGGGTTGGGGGCCCGGACAGCTCGACGAGGAGATCGAGCGGGGGTCGTGGATCTACGCCGATGTAGACGCCGCGCTCGTCTTCGAGGTCCCCCTCCCCGAGCGGTACGGGCGGGCCCTCGCCAGCCTCGGCCTCTCCCCCGAGACGGTCTGGATGACGCCGATCGACGAGTGAGGCCAAGGCGAGGCCGGTCAGACCGGTGAGGCCAAACCGGCCCGCGTGCTAAGTTCTCTGTGCCCGTGCGGAGTCCGCGTGAACGCCCTCTTCCTGACCCTCCTGCTCGCCGTCCATCCCGCCTCCGCGGACGTCCCGCCGCCGAACCGCGCCCAGTGTGACGGCAAGGTGGCTGGCGAGGCCTGCCAGACCGAAGCGGGCACCGCCGGGGCCTGCGCGGCCTCCACCTGCAGCCGGCTCGACTACAGTCATGGCACCCCGCCGGGCTCGGTGGATTACGCGTGCACCCTCTGCGTGGAGGGCGGTGACGTGACCGTCTCCTCCACCCCGCCCACCTCGGGCTCGGGAGAGGCCCCCGCCTCCTCGGCCACGCCGCCTTCCCCCTCCCCTTCCCCCGCAGACGAGCCGCGCTGCGGCCTCGCGACGGGGGCGGAGGCCTCCTTCGGCCTCACGGTCCTGGCGATGAGCGCCCTCTTCGGCCGGCGCCGCCGAGCCTGAGCCCAACCCGGGGCAGCGGAGCCTCGCCAGGGGTGACGTGCTATGGTGCGCGTTGATGCGGTCGCTCAGCTTCATCCGACCGATTGGCGCCGGCGCCTTCGGTACGGTCTACCTCGCCGAGCTCGTGAGCGGGCAGAACTTCCGTCGTTCTGTCGCCGTGAAGGTGCTGCTCCGCGATCGACCCGACACGGAGATGTTCCTCACCCGCTTCCGCGATGAGGCGCGCCTCCTCGGGCTGCTGCACGATGACGCCATCCTCGAGGTGC
Organism: Myxococcota bacterium; assembly: GCA_044344255.1. Taxonomy (GTDB): domain Bacteria; phylum Myxococcota_A; class UBA796; order UBA796; family UBA2385; genus JBIJDH01. The sequence goes on along the minus strand of JBIJDH010000002.1, from coordinate 202,909 downwards.
TGGACATGGTCCAGATCGAGGGCGCCGACGCCGTGGTGATGGAGTACATCGAGGGGGTTGACCTCGAGTCTCTCCAGAAGGACGGTCGCTCCCCCACGCCGCGGGCGCTGGCGGAGGTCGGCGCCATCGTGGCCGGCGCGCTCTCCCGCGCCCACAACGCCCGCCACCCCACCTCCGGTCAGCCGCTCAACGTCATCCACCGCGACGTGAAGCCGGCCAACATCATGGTGACCGCCACCGGCACCGTGAAGCTGCTCGACTTCGGGGTGGCCCGCGCCCGCTTTGACGCCCGCGAGAGCTTCACCGGCCAGATGGTGCTCGGCACCCTCAACTACATGGCCCCCGAGTACATCGTCACCGGTGAGGTGTCGCCCCAGGTCGACGTCTATGGGCTCGGGCTGACGCTCTGGCAGATCGCGACCGGCGAGCCCTTCGGCCAGCCGAAGGTGCGCCAGGACTCCCATGAGCGGCGGGTGAAGGCTCGCCTCGACCAGCTCCAGGCCACCCACCCGGCGCTGGTGCCCGTGCTCTGGTCGATGTTGCAGTGGAACCCCGGCGACCGCCCCGACTCCGCCGAGGCCGAGCGGCGGCTGCAGGACGTCGCGGACAACTCGGGGGGCCCGGGGCTCAAGTCCTGGGCCCGCGGCGCCGTCGCGGAGTCCTTACGCGGGCGCGGGCCCGTGGCGGACAGCAACAAGCTCGCCGGGCGGAACATCCGCATCCTCGCGTCAGTTGCCGACTCACCCGAAACGGGGCAGGTGAGCTCATCGAGCGCCCCCTCGGCCTTTACCCGCGGTCGCCCCAGCGGCCCCGCCTCCCTGCCTCCGCTTCCCCCCGATGACGAGCCCCTGACGCGGGTCACCGCGATGCCGCTCCCGGCCGCGGCGCCGAGGCGGCCAGCACCCTCCGCCGGCCCGGCGGCGGCCCCTCCCCTCCCGGCGGCGCCGGCTCCGCCCCAGAGGGCCCCGGTCCCCCAGGCTCCGCCCTACAAGGCCCCGCTCCCCCAGGCTCCGCCGCCCAAAGCCCTGCCGCCCCAAGCGCCCCCGCCACACGCCCCCCCCCCTCCGGCTCCGACCACCTCCGCGACGCCAGCCGTTCGCACTGTGGCTCCCATCGCCGCCACCCCAGCGCCGATCCTCCCGCCTCCGCCTGCGCCGCCCAAACGGCCGCAGCAGACCTCCCTCCTCACCACCATCCTCCAGGGCGCCCTGCTCGGCATCGGATTCGGCCTCGTGGCCATCGCGGCGATCGTCGTCATCTACCTCGTCGCGCGCTGATCCCTGCCGGGCCTCCGACGCCCGAAGACCCCGCCATGCGATCCCCCCGCGTCCTGGTCAGCATCCTGTTCCTCTGCTCGCTGGGCCTCGTGGCCTTCGCGGCCGAGCGACGCGCCTCGCGCATCGCCCGGATCGCCGCCGAGGCGGAGGAGGCCGAGGCCGAAGCGGAGGCCCTGGCCGCCGCGGAGGCCGCCGAGGCCGAGGTGGTTGAGCCCCCCGCCCCCGCCTGGGAAGACCACCTGATCCGCCGCGGGGAGACGCTGTCCGAGATCCTGGCCGACCGCGGGCTCGACGCCAGCGCCCTCCGCGCCCTGGCGCTGCCCCACACCGACCTCAACCGCCTCCGGGCCGGCGAGATCCTCTCCTTCTACGTCGACCCCGCTGAGCCCACCCCCACCGAGCTCCGCTACGCCCTCGACGACTCCCGCACCCTCCACCTGAAGAAGGAGGGCGCCGGCTGGAGCGCCTCGCTCGAGGTCATCACCTACGACCTCCGCGAAGGCACCCGCGAATTCGAGGTGCGCTCCTCGCTCTGGCAGGCTGCCCTCGACGCCGGCCTGCGCCCCGCTGACATCGCCGCCCTCGCCCGCGTCTTCCAGTACGACATCGACTTCAACACCGAGGTGCGGTCTGGAGATCGGGCTCGCATCGTCGTCGAGGAGCAATGGAAGGACGGCGCCCTGGTGCGCCTCGGCGCGCCGGCCGCCGTGCGCTTCACCAACGCCGGCAAGGACTGGCTCGCCTTCCGCTTCGTCCGCGACGACGGCGCCGTGGGCTACTTCGACGCCACGGGCGCCGCCCGCCGGAAGGCCGTGCTGCGCTCTCCCCTCGAGCTCCTCCGCGTCACGAGCGGCTTCAACCCCAAGCGCTTTCACCCGATCCTCAAGAAGGCCCGGCCGCACATGGGGGTCGACTTCGGCGCCCCCACCGGCACGCCCGTGCACGCGGTCGGCGACGCCCTCGTGGAGAGCGCCGGGCGCTCCGGCGGCCACGGCAACCACGTCAAGCTGCAGCACAACGGGCCCTACGAGAGCTCGTACTCGCACCTGAGCCGAATCGCCGTGAAGCGAGGGCAGAAGGTCAAGCAGGGCCAGATCATCGGCTACGTGGGCTCCACCGGCCTCTCCACCGGCCCCCACCTGCACTACCAGCTCTGGGTGAAGGGCCAGATCGTCAACCCGATGACCATCACCCTCCCGAACGAGGAGCAGCTCAACGGCGGCGAGCTCACCCGCTTCCAGGCCGAGCGCGACCGCGCCCTCGCCCGCCTCGACGCCCCCGAGCCGACCGACCCCGTCGCCGACGCCACGGCGGGCGACTGACGCCGGTGTGCGCCGCCGCGTCCGGGGGGCTCCGCGCCCTCGGGGTGGCCCTGCTCATCGGGATCAGCGTCGTCGGCTGTGAAACGCCCCCGCCCGCCTCGCCGTCGCCTCGAGCGGAGGGCGCACGAGAGCGCTGCGAGGCCGGCGAAGCAGAGGCCCTGGCGCAGCGCCACAACCTCCAGCTCGTCTTCGAGTCGTGCGGCGCCAACGAGTTCCTTGACCTGGCCTGGTCACCCGACGGCCTCGACCTCTACTTCCTGCTGCCCGGCGGCGCCCACGTGCTCCGCGCCGCGGAGCGACGCATCGAGCTCGAGCCGCTCAACGTCCCCGCCCCCGGCGGCGCCTGGCAGCGCGGGGGCCGCCTCATCCTCCCCCTGCGAACGGGCAGCGACACCCTCGGTCCAAGCGAACCCGAGGGCGCCCCGCGTGGGCGGCTGGCCCTCCACGACCGCGGCGGCGGCGCCCTCCACGTCCTGCCCCTCACCCACGGCGAGCCGACCGATCTCCAGCTCGGCCTCACCGACCAGGACCTGCTCTTCACCGCCCTCGACGCCGAGGGCCTCCGCCGACCCTACCAGCTCAACCTTGACACCGGCACGGAGGCCCCGGCCCTGCCCTGGCGGCAGAGCCCCGTCGGGCGGATGAGCGTGGTGGCGTCAGCGGGCCTCGTCGCCCTGTCGGATGAAGGCGGCGTCGAGCTCTTCGACCTGTCCACGGGTCAGAGCCGCCTCCGGCTCCCCGGCGCCGACCGGGCCGTCCTGCACCCGGGCGGCCGCTACGTCGCCGTCGAGCTCGAGGGGCCGGCGCGCAGCGTCTTCGATGAGGCCGCCTGGCGCGGCCTCCCCCCCGCCGAGCGGGAGGCGGAGCGGGCCCGGGCGGAGGCCTGGCTCCAGGGCCTCCGCGCCGGGGAGGCCCCTCAGCACCGCGACCCCGAGCTCCAGCTCATCGACCTCGAGCGGGGCGCCCGCTATCGCTTGACCGCCTTCACCGGAGACCTCTTCACCTGGTACCCCGCCGCGGGCCTCTTCTGCTCCTTTCGCCTCTGGGGCATCGAGGGGCGCTCGCTGCACCCCAACGTCGCCCTGGTCGACCTCGCGGAGCGCCTCACGCGAGCCGCAGCAGGGGAGCGCGTGGCCGGCGTGGAGCCGATGCCGGGCTTCGAGCCGGGGCCCGAAACAGCGCCGCCGACGGACACCGAGCCGCCGGCCGACCCGCCATGAGCGCCAGAGGGGTCGGCCCCGGCCCGCCTCTCCACGCCGCCACCCAGTCGCCACGTTACCCCCGGCCGCCCGCCCTCGCCCACTGGACCCTCCCGTGCGACACCTCCCCTCCGCCGTCGCCCTCAGCCTCCTCCTCGCCTGCGACGCCCATCGGCCGCCAGGGATGCCCCGCTCCTTCGGGGACGCCGCCGCGTGGGCCGCGCGCTTTGACGCCCCCGACCGCGACGGCTGGCAGCGGCCCGCCGAGGTCATCGCGCTGATGGAGCTCCAGCCCGGCATGACCGTGGCCGACCTCGGCGCAGGCACCGGATACTTCCTCCCCCACCTCGCCGCGGCCGTCGGCGCCGGGGGCGCCACCTGGGGCCTCGACATCGAGCCCACCCTCGTGCAGTGGATGAACGACCGCATCCAGCGCGAGGCGCTCCCCAGCGCCCAGGCCCGCCTCATCCCCACCGACGCCCCCGGCCTCGAGCCCGGCTCGGCAGACCGCGTCCTCGTGGTCAACACCTGGCACCACCTGAGCGACCGCGCCGCCTACACCCCCAAGCTCAGGGCCGCCCTCAAGGGTGGCGGCCGCCTCGTGGTGGTCGACTACACCCTCGAGTCCGAAGAGGGTCCCCCGAAGGAGCACCGCCTGTCCGCCGAAGCGGTCGTGGCCGAGCTCCGCGCGGCCGGCTTCACCACCTGGATCGCCACCGAGGCGCTGCCGCGGCAGTATGTCGTGATCGGTCAGGCCCCTTGAGGCCGCCGCGCGCTACGCCCCGAAGCAGGCCGCGAGCTCGGCGGCGCGCTCTACCGGGAAGGTGACCCCCTCCGCCGATGGCTCCCCGCAGAGCACGACGCCGTCAAACTCGACGCAGGGCGAGACGACGCGGCCGTCCCCGGCGCCGACCTCAGGCACCCCGACGACGCAGCGATGGCCGCCTCCCTCGGCCTCGATCCCGGTGTGGAAGTTGAGGATGCGAAGGTCGTAGCGCCCGGACACCTCGGCGCGGTAGGCGGCGAGGGCTTCGAGGACCGGGCTCAGCGGCTGGAGATCGACCCGCGCGCCCTGCCGCTTCGGCGCCACCCGCAGCGCGCCCGCGGGGGCCGAGAGGTGGATCTGCCCCTTGGCCGTCGCCTCGTCGTAGCGGATCTGCAGGGTGGCCGGCGAGCGGACGAGGCCGGTCAGCCCGACGGAGAGGGCGTCGACGAAGGTGGAGACGCCAAAGAAGGACTGATGGGTGCGCCCCACTCGCGTCCAGGCGAGCTTGATCTCGACCGCGCCGGCCGGCAGCGTGGAGGCCCGCGGCGGCGGTGGCGCCTTCTTCGCGAGCTCGACGGCCTGGCGCTCCGCCGAGGGTGCGGGCTCATCACAGGCGGGGAACAGCAGCGCGGCTCCACCGAGCCACAGGCCGAGGCCGGCTCGGCGAAGGCGGCACCCCAAGCCCTTCACGCCCGGCTCAGGACCCTTCACGCCCGGCTCAGGACCCTTCACGCCCAGCTCAGGAAATGAGGCCGTGGCGCTTCTTGACGTCCTTGATCGCGCGCGAGAGCGCGATCTCGTACTCCACAGTGCCCTCGGCGATGTTCTTGATCTTCTCCAAGGCCTCATCGCGGATCGCCCGCTCGTCTACATCATGCTTGCGCAAGATCTCGAGCATGGCCTTGTAGATGTCCTTGTCTTCGGCGAAGACCTCTTCGACGAAGCGAGAGATCATGAAGTTCTCGACGAACTGCCGGGCCAAGAAACGCTCGACGTCTTCTCCGGTGGGGTGGCCCCACTCCTCGGCCATCTGCGCCCGCACCTTGCCGTAGCGGTCGTACGCGATGTTCTGGAGCTCCATGTGCTCGCGCACGCGCTCCCGAAGCTCGGCGTCCCGGCGGAGGTACTCTTCCATCACCGCGGTGAGGTCGAGCTCGGCCTCGGGCCGGTTCTCCGGCGCGACCTCAAGCGCGCCGTCGTGACAGAGATTTTGGATGACCGCGCGGGCGATCTCTGGGATCTTGGACCGATAGAGCTTCATCACCGCACCTTTTTGCCCAGCTCGAAGGTCGCCGCGAAGCCGACGTGTGCCACGTTCAGCCCGAAGGCGCTTCGGATGGCATCTGGCCGTCCCGGCGCCCCCCCGAAGCGGGGCCTGCTGGAAGAATGAGACCGTGTAGCCGGTTTCCATCTCGATGGCGACGGGTCCCGACCGCCGAAACGAGCCCCACCATGAGCCCCCGGCGAAGCCCCCCCTCAGGGCTCGGCGTGGAGCTCCGTCGCCTCGAAGGTGACGGTCAGCGTGCAGTCATTCGAGGACAGGCCGTCCTCATCGACCACGGCGTCGAACTGTCCGTCGATCTTCCAGTACCCGCCCACATTCTCGAAGGTTCCAGACCCGTCTATGTCGAGGTGAGAGGCGAGCGAGGTGGCCTCCCCGCTGAAGCGGAAGCGGGCGTCGCCGCCGACATATCCGTCGAAGGCATAGTCCTCCCCAAAGTCAAAGCGCAGCGATCCGGCGGGACCCTCGATCACAAGCGGGCCCTCGGCCCAATCCGTGATCAGGACGGAGTCGCCCTCCTCGCAGCCGACCGTGCCCGTCGGGAAGACCTGGTAGTTCCCCGCGACCTCGGGGGGCGGCGCGCCCGTGTCGTCAGCCGCCTTCCCGCAGGCGACGGCGACGGCGAGCGGCGCGACGAGGACCAGCCCGCCGAGGGATGGCGATCGCGCCGAGGACGAGCGGGCGGTGGATCGTGGATCGCTCATCCGTTCTTGATCTCCCGGTAGGCCTGTTCGATCAGGGTCGGCTGAATGTCGCTGAGGCCCTGGACAGGCCCGGCGGGCAGGGTGCGGTCGGTCTGCGGGATGAAGCCTTCGGCGATCTTGTCCTTCAGGAAGCCTCGATATGCCTTGAGGTGTCCCGCATCCCCGGGGTAGGTGTGCGCGTCGCGGAGGAGGCTCCCGTCCCGCAGGCCGAGGATCACGGCGCCGCCGTCGGTCTTGACGACGTAGCCCTTGAGCAGACGGACGAGCTCAGCCACCATCGGATCCGGGCGGCTCGGGCGGGACGGCGCCGCGGTGGGCGCGGGGGCCACGGGCGGCGCGGTGGGCGCGGGCGGCGCGATTGGCGGCGCGAGTGGCGCGGGCGCCGTGGTGGCCACGGGCGGCGGCGCCGCGGTGGAGCGGGTGGTCGCGGCGGGCAGAGGCGTGGGCTCGACCGACGGCAGGTCCGACCACATCGCGAAGCCGCCCAGATCGGAGAGCTCGTTCGGACCGCTCAGATCGAAGGCTCCGGGTTGCGCGTCGGAGGGCGCGCTGGGACCATCCAGGGACGGGAAGCGCGGGATGCCGTCTCCGAAGCTGTCCCCAGCCGGCTCGAGCTCGTCGAAGGCGAAGCCCAGCTCTGGCTCGTCCTCCTCCCCGATCGGGCCGAGCTGAGACAGCTCGACGTCGTCCATCGGCGAAGGCCGGCGCGCATGATCGGCGCGATCGCGCGGCTCCGAGGCGCCCCGGCCCCGCTCCGGCAAGGAGGGCAGGGGCGAGGGCGTGTGGCTGCTGGGGACGGGCTTGTCCTTCCTCCATTGTACGGGATCTCCGGCCTCGTCGAGCCAGGAGTCCTCGTCCGAGCTCTCTTCTTCCCAGTCGTCGTTCACCTCCACCTCGGGGGCGACCATGTCCTGTGAGTCGGTCTCCTCCTCCGTGAGGTCATCCTCGAAGATCATCGGCGCCGAAGTCCGAGGCCCCGATGGCGCCTCCGTCGGGCCATCCTCGAGCAAGGCGAGCGAGCCGACGCGGGGGCGCGGATCGCCCTGCTGACCCACCGGCTCCGGATCATCGCCGAAGCCGAGGGCGAAGGGGTCGACCAGGCCTGGACCTGCGCTCGCTGAGGGCGCCGCAGGCCGCGCCGACGGGGCGCCGAAGGGATCGCTGACCCCGGAGCTCGCGGCAGCGGGGGAGGAAGAGGCGCCGAACGGATCGGCGGGCGAGGGCGATGGGGTCGAAGCCTTCGAGGGCGCCGCGCCAAAGGGATCGGAGAGCGGGACCGAACGCGTCGGGGCAGCTCCGAAGGGATCGCTGGGCGGGACGGGCTTCGTCGGGGCCGCGCTGAAAGGATCGCTCAGCGGAGGCCCCTTCGGGGGTGATGCGCCGAAGGGATCGGCGGCGGGGGCCGGCCTCGGAGCCGCCGCCGGCGGGGTCGGCGGCGCGGGGGGTGTCGACGGCGCGGGTGGGGTCGGCGGGGTCGGCGGGGTCGGCGGGGTCGGCGGGGCGAATGGCGAGAGCGTCGCGGGCGGGGCGACCTTGGGCGTCGAGGCGGGCGGAGGCATCAGCGAGGCGCCGCCGAAGCTGCCGAGGCCCACCCGAGAGTGGCCCTTCGCGGCGGTGGTGATCAGCGGCCCGGCCGAGTCATCATCCTCGAAGTCGTCGAGGGTCATCGGCGCGGAGACGCGGGCGGCGGGCTCCGCGAGTGAGCCCGCCGGGGCAGGCCCCCGAGGGGCGACCGAGGTGGGCTCCGGCGCGGCGGGCGGGGCGGAGGTGCCTCCCACGAAGGAGCGGCTGGGCGGGAGACCCTCCGGGGCGCCCGGAGCGGGGCGACCGGCGGCCGACGCAGCGCTGGGGGAGCGACGCGCTCGATCCGCGTCTGCCCGCGCCAGCTCGGTGAAGGTGTCGCGGGTCAGGAAGGCCAGCTCAACCGGCCCCTGAGCCGATCCGGCCTCCAGCGGCAGGGCCATCACGACCTCTTCGCCGATCTCCCACCATGCGGGGACCGGCCAGCTCGTGAAGTCCGCGGCCACGCCCGCCACCCGGGTGGTCTCCCCGGCGCGGTGAAGGGCGGTGCCCGCGCGCTCCACCCCAGAGAGCAGCGCCGCGAGGAAGGCACGCGAGGCGGCGACACCGTCATTGCCGAGGCCCGCTCCTCCGTAGCCCACCCGTCGAACCCCGAAGGGGTCGTCTGCGATGCGGTCCACACGACCATTTCCAGCCAGGAAGATCGCCTCGGCGACCGCCCGACCGCCGAAGGAGGCCGTCTCCCCGTCGTGCCCGCCCAGCACCTCGCCGCTCGCGATGCCGATGGGCGGGATGATGCCGCTCGGGAGGCTCATCGGCTGCTGGAGGGGTCCGAGCGGGAGCTCCCGCCCGCCGCCGAGGCGACTCCGAGCCGCGCGCGCGAACGAGAAGGCAGCGGCGGCGGAGGGGAAGACAGCGACGCCGTGATCGGCGATGACGCTGTCCATCAGCGCGCCGGCCCGGGCGGTGAGCTCGCTCCAGCAGCGCCAGGCCGCGCCGCTCGACCCCTTGATCCCCTTGCTCCGCGCAGCCTCCGAGACGGCCAGCCGGAGGGGGCCGAGGCGCACCGCCACCACATGGCCCTCGTTGGAGGCGGCGGAGGCGCGAGGCAAGCCGAAGGCCCACCGTGCGTCCTGCGGGAGGGGGCCCGACGGCCCCACCCAGCGGTTGCCCTCGAAGCGGATCGGCAGCACCCGATCGCAGATCGACGCCAGCACGTCCCAGCGCAGCACGGCCTGCGAGAGCTCGGACCAGGCCGCCAGCAGCGCGCGGATCGCGGTGCGATCCCCGAAGCTCTTGGCCACCTCCTTCGGTACGCCCGCCGCGGTCACCTCCTTCATGGTCACGAGGCTGGGGAGGCCGGAGATGAGGAAGGGGCCGGCCAGCGGGTGGAGCAGCACCACCCAGGGATCCCCGGCCGACCCATCCTGTGGGAGTAGGGCTTGGAGGGCCAGATCCACCGCCTCACCCTTGCCCTTCTCCACGCGAGCCTTGGAGGTTTGGAGCGCGAGGCGGGTGACCGCCTCCAGCTGCTGGAGCAGGCCCTGATCGAGCGAGAGGCCGAGGAAGGCGGCGACCAGATCGAGGTTGGGCCCCCCTTCGACGCTCCCGCGGGGGAAGGCGAGCACGAGCGGGTTCGGCAGGAGCTGACGAGCGAGCCCGCCGGTCTGGGTCCGCGGGTTGGCCCGGCAGGCGAAGGTGAGGGCCGCCGCGTATCGACCGGAGATCGCCCAGCCGAGGCGGTGCAGCAACGGGCCCCGCTCGGTGAGGTGGAGCTTGCCCATCTGCTGCGCCAGCTCATCCAGGTGGCGAGCGGTCTCCTTGGAGGGGCCGGGGACCTCTCCCGCGCGCCCAGAGATGAGGCGGGGCGCCGCCCAGCCGAGCGCGAGGGCAGGCACCGACCGAGCGCGGAGCCCTGGCCAGGAACACTCCAGCATCTCGCGGACGAGCTCGATGACCAGCGGATCAGCGGCGAGGTCCGCGACCGGAAGCTCCTCGGGCCGCGGGCTCGGCTCTCCCTTGATGGCGCGCTCCAGCTCTCGCTTCATCACGAGCCCGAGCGCGGTGAAGAGATCGGCCGACGCCGGCATCGGGATCAGCGAGGTGGGCTCACCCTGCGCGCCCGGCAGGCTGCAGAGCGGCGGCAGATCGTCGGCGAGGCCCGGCACCAATTGGACCGCTCGGCTGACCTCGCGGACCCAGGTACACCCCGAGATCAGCACCTTCAACCGCTCTTCGATGTCGTAGCCGCTTTCCATCAAGCACCCTCTTCGAGCCGAGTCTACCGCGCGGAGCCCGGAGCCTGCGCGGCTGCGCCGCCGAAGCCGAGCAGCGCGTCGATCGCCGCTCGGCGCTCGGGGTCCAGATCCGAAGGAAGATACAGGAACAGGGGGCCCACGTCGCGAGGGAGCACAACGGACTCCAAGAGCACCGGCGCTTCCCCTGTGACAGAGGCCAGCCGCACCCGGATCATCACCGGGTCGTCATCATGGGCGGGGAAGATCCAGCCACGGGCGGCCTCGACCCAGCACGCGGGGACCTCGGGGGGCCCGACGCCCAACACGCCCCCCTCGGCGCCGACCCGCAGCTCGAGCTCCACCGCCCCAGGGGCAGAGGCCCCGCAGGCCGTGGCCGCAGGCAGCGCCGCGCGGATAACCGCCGAGACCCGCCGATCGTCGAGGTACCGCGGCAGCGGCGCGTCGTCTGGGAGGGCCGGCCCGGCGGCGACCAGGAAGATGAGGCCGATCATGGGCTGCGCTCCAGGACCGCGGTGTAGGTCTGCGTCTGGTCGATGGCGCCGCCCGCCCCCGCTCCCACGGAGAGCGGCAGGTGGAGGCGACGGCTCCAGCGCAGCGTGTGGCGCACGAGACCGTGGTCCGCGCGCGAGATCCACACCTCGCCCTCGGCCCGCCCTTGGGCGCGGATGACCAGGCTCGGCGACGCGGCGGCGTCTCCCCCTTCGGTGCGCCAGTCACCGGCGTAGCGGAGGTTCCAGCATCGGTCTGAGCCGATCCGTGCCATGGGGAGGAGGGTCCAGTCGGCGTCGATCGTCTCCCAGGCCCCGCGCCCGGGGTTGAGGAAGAGCGGCCAGCGCGCCGTCCGGGCGGCGTGCTCCCCCTCGCCACGGATGTCGGGGGGGCGCGGGCTCAAGGCCGCGAGGACCGGCGCCCAGAGCTCCCCACCTCGATCGCCGCCGGCCACGTGTTCGAGCAGCCCGACCCGCAGCAGCTCCCCGTCGGGGAAGCGGCGCAGCTCCACGCTCCGACCCTGCAGGGGGTGGGGATCGATGCGCCGTTCGCCCTCGGGGCCCCGCGCGGTCCCGGCCGCGCGATCAAAGGCCACGAGCAGGCCCTCCGAGCCGTCGCGGTACTCACGCGCCCAGCGGAGCGACAAGTCCAGCTCGAGCGCCTCGGCGCGGGAGCCGAGGCCCTGGAGGGCGCTCAAGGCTGCGCCTTCGCCGTCCTGGCCGCTGGTCTCAAACTGAGCCTGGACCGACACGTGGTAGCGGACGGGAGCAGGCTGGGGCACCTCGCGGCCGCTCCGCCCCACACAGCCAGCGGCGACCGCGCCGAGGCCGACGCTCAGCCCGACCGCGACAGGGAGGGCGCGGCGCCTCGCGGCCTGGGAGGGTACGTTCATCCGCCAGCGGTAACATGGGCGGAGGGAGGCTCCGAGCCTTGACCAGTGGCGCATTCGACCGGGGGGGCCTACTGGACACCCCCATCGCAGAGGGCCTCCGCGCCGACGTGGCCATCATCCTCGCCGCAGGAGGCTCGCGGCGCATGGGGAGCCCGAAGGGCTTGCTGCGGCTCGACGGTCGGCCGCTGATCGAACACCACCTCCGGGCGCTCCGCCCCGCCGCCCGCGCCCTCCGGGTGGTCCTCGGCGCCGAGGCGGAGCGTTACCTCGCGGCCTTCGGCGCGCTCGCGCCCTGTGATCTATCCCCCTCGATCGTCCTCAACCCCGACTGGGCGACCACGGGGCCGCGGGAGTCCTTGCAGCGGGCCCTCGCCGATCTCCCAGCCGACGCCACCGCCCTCCTCACGCCGGTCGACGTCGCCCCTGCGCCCGCCACCGCGCTCGCGGCGCTGCTCTCCGGTGGGGCTCCGGCCGTCCCGACCTGGGAGGGCCTGCCCGGTCATCCCGTGTGGGTGCGGGTGGGAGAGACCCGGGAGGCGCTGCGGCAGGGCACGCTCCAGCAGGCGCTCACCGAGGCGCGGCGAGCGCCGGTGGACTGGCCGGACCTCGCCCTCAACCTCAACACGCCGGAGGACTGGGCCGCCTACGTGCGCCGAGCGCGAGGCCCAGGCTGAGCAGGAGCGTGAGCCCGCTGGCCGCTGAACCGGCGCGCTTGGCGCTGGCGCAGCCGCAGCCCTTCCCCTCGTCAGCCTCTCCGCCCGTCCCGGGGGCCTCCCCGCCCGCCGTGTCATCGGGCTCGCCGCTGTCCGCGGGGTCGCCGGAGTCTACGGGGCCGGCCGCGCAGGCCTCCAGGGCGGCCTCTCCACCGAAGCAGAAGAGCACCTTGACGCTCTGATCGGCCACCGCCGGGTAGCTCCCGACCAGCCAGTAGCCCCCCGCCGGCTGCTCACCGAGCTCGAGGGTCTCGGGGCCGGCAGGGGCCCAGGTGGCGATGGCGTCGGCGACCGGGCCGTCGTCACCACCATCGACGACGGGGTGTACCGTGAAGACGAGTCCGGCCGCGTCCTCGGCGGTGCCGAGGAAGAGCGGGCCGCCTGCGTGGTCGAGGCGGAAGTAGGTGGCGGCGAGGGGGTAGAAGCGGTTGTCATCGACGATCTCGCTCCCCTCGGCCTCCTCGACGATCTTTCGAAGGGAGGCCGCGAAGGGGTAGCTCTCCGCCACACCGGCCCTGCTGCCCACGGCGAGGTTCCACCGCGCGAAGACCGGCCACTCCGTAGCCCAATCCGTCCCCCAATCGGCGAGCACGTCGGTGATCGCGGCGATCTCACCCTCCGCCGCGCGCCCCTCCATCGCCTCCTCGAGGGCCACGATCACGCCCGGCGCGTAACGCTCCGTCAGGAATTGGAAGAAGAGGGCGGTCCCGTACGACCAGCCCGTGACCGAGCCCGCCGGAGGGGAGTCGAGGGAGCGGGTGGTCTCCGCCAGATAGCTCCCACAGAGGCTGATGAAGTCCTCCGTGCCGGGGTCGTACTGGTACTCGGCCCAGACCGCCGTGCCCTCGCTCAGCCAAGCGGCCTGGGTGCCGTTGTAGGCGGCCTGCACCGCATGAAAGAGCTCGTGGCTCGTCAGCACGCGGATGGCGACAGCGAGAGAGCTGTAGCCGTAGCCCGCGAAGTCGTTCTCCATGTTCATGAAGCCCGAGCAGCGCCCGCCGGAGCAGGTGTCGGTCACGAACTGGCCGTCGGCCGACCCGCCGAAGTCAAGCAGGTAGAAGTCGAAGGCGCCGCTGCCGCCGAGCTCCCCGAGCCCCATGTCGGCCTCGGACAGGGGCCGGAGGAAGCCGAGCTCGGCGTAGAAGTCGAGCACGGCCTCGGCGGAGGCGGCCACATCCTCGGCGTAGTCCGGGGAGCCGGAGCCATCGTCGTCGGCGAGGAGGGTCTGGTTCGGCCCCGAGAGGCTGTAGGTGACGCGCACCCGCCCCTCCGGCCCTTCGACCCAGGCCAGCTCATCCGCTGCGTCAAAGGCAAACATGCCGCTGCCCGAGTCCGGTCGGGCGGCCGCCGCAGACGAGACGAAACCCAACAGCAGCGCGATCAATTCAGCATCTGCCAGCGAAGGGAGATCATCGCGGAGTCTTCCCCCGTCTTGCCGCTCGCGTTGCAGTCCTCCTGGCCGGAGCCATAGTAGGCCTCAACTCTCAATTTGAGGATGTGCCCGTCGGCGAGCTGGATCAGATGGGGCACACCGGTGGTCGCCACACACTGGCCCTTGTATTTCCACCAGTCCCCGAGCTGAACGTCTGGGCTGTCGGGGAGGCCGGATTGGTCGCCCCGGAGGTCACAGGCCTCGTCGTAGAAGTCTTCGACGTCGTAGGTGACCCCCGTGGGGATCTCGGTGACGTCTTCATACTCGACGTCTGTGAGGGAGGCGGCTCCCACGCAGGAGGGGCCGGAGACCCCGCTGTTCATGCGGATCAGGTACCGACGGAGGGAGAGGTCCCAGTCCAGGCTCTCGAGGGCCGTCTCGTCGTCGATGTCCACCCGAACGGCACCCTCGGGGGTGAACTTCACGTACGTCCAGGCGTTGCGGGTGTAGGCGTTGTAGCCCCCAGCCGTGGCGTCCACGAGGGTGAGGAAGTCGGCGCCGTCCGCGGTGGTGACCACCTCTCCCTCGCTCACCTTGTCGTCGTGGAGCGAGAGGTCGAGGATCATCGCGTCTACACAGGCCGGCTCGGTGGCCTCGGTGCAGACGGGATCGAGGGCGGTGCCGCCGTCCGTCCCGTCGCCGCCGCCGGTGTCGTCGGGGGGGGTCGAGGAGCCGTCACCGCCCCCGCCGTCGCCCCCAGCCTTCCCACCGTCACCGGAGCAGGCGAGCGCAAAGAGGCTGCAGAGGCCGATCAGGGCGGCCCATGCTGGAACCACCGCCCGCGAGGGGCGGACCGATGAAGAGGGAGCGAATCCAGACATGCGTGCACCTCATGCCAGCGAAGCCAGGGCGGGTTGGTTATCCTGGGCCGGGGTCGGGTGCCCCTCGGTGTCCGCAGTCGCGCCGCCCGGAGGAAGCTGATGTGGTTGTTGCTGGTGTCCGGCGCTCTGGCCGCGGGAGAGGCGAGTCCACCCGCGAGCACGCCGGAGACCACCCAAATTGAAGCTTCGAAGGACGCCCCGACCGACGTCCCAGGCGACGCCGCGAAGGACGTCGCGAAGGATTTGGCCCCGATTCGGGTCACCTTGCCCCCGCCGGCCGTTCAGGTCGCGGAGGACCCCCGGCTCGCCGAGCTGGAGGCCCGCTTCCAGCTCCAGAAGCTCCGCGTCGAGGAGCACAAGCCCGTCCCCGGCAGCTTCGACCAGTCGCGCTGGGCCGTGTTGGACGGGGTCGGCAACCCCATCACCGCGCGCCGCTTCGCCGAGCTGGTGCATGATGACGAGGTCAGCGCCCGCATCACCGAGGAGCGGGATCGCGCCGTGAAACGAGGCCGCGTCCTCCGATGGACCGGCATCGGCCTCCTCGCGCTGAGCCCGGTGCCCCTCTTCACGATGCGGTCCGGCGAGTCTTCCCGAAACCTCGATCGGACCTGGACCACCCTCGCCATCGCGGCCACCGGCGGCTTCGTGCTCGGCGCGACGCCGATGACACACCGCGGCCTCGTCGAGCGGCAGGCCATCCCCAACAACTACTACGACGAGGGCACCGCCGAGGAGCTCTCCGGCGCCTTCAACCGACAGCTCTTCGTCGATCTCGGCCTCGAACAGGCGCGCTCCACGAGCGCGGCCCCCGAGGCCCCGCCGGCGCCCGGCCCCGTCGCCTCGCCCGCCGCCGAGTCGCCCCCTGCCGCCGAGTCGCCCCCTGCCGCCGGGGCCGCCCCCGCTGAGCCCCCCTCCGCGCCGGCCACCGCCGCGCCGCCCGCCTCTTCAGGCCAGGGAGGTGGCCGATGACCCGCCGCCCGACCGCCCCATCCAGCTCCCGCACCCCTCCGCGCCTCGCCGCGTGGGGCAGCCTCGCCGCGTGGGGCACCCTCGGCGCCCTCGGGCTCCTCGGCTGGGCCCCCGACGCGCGCGCCGCCGGCACCTCGGCCGACATCGAGCTCGTTCGCCCCACCTGGTCCTACCTGTCGCTGCCCGGCATTGACAGCCCGGTGATCGACGGGGGGACCTTCCGCATCGGCGGGCTCACCCAGTACGAGAAGGACCCGCTCATCCTCTATGAGCTCCGCGACCGCAACCCCGAGGAGATCGGCCCGGTGGTGAGCAACCGCCAGACCCTCCAGATCGGCGGCGCTTGGGACTTCGGGCGGTTCGCCTCGATGCGGGTGATGTACCCGGTGGCGCTCCAGTGGGGCAGCGATGTAGACCAGTTCGCCCACGACGGGCCCGTCGCCGGCGACGTGGTCGCAGGCTTCCGCCTCGGCCTCGTGCGCCCGCGCACCCTGACCAAGGGCTTCTGGCTGACGCTCCGCGCCGACGGCGCCTTCCCTTCCGGCACCAAGCAGGCCTGGATGGGAGAGGACACGCCCCGCGTGATCGCCGGCCCCTTGATGATGGGCCGCATTCGCCTCTTCGACATCCTGGCCGACGTCAACTTCACCGCTCGGCCCCCCGTCGAGACCCCGGCCGACTTCACCCTCGGCTCCGAGCTCGTGACCGGCCTCGGCGTCCGCTACAACGTCTGGCCCGAGCGGGCCTCGGTGGGCGCTGGCCTGATCACCCGTGGCGGCCTGGGCTTCATCGGCCTCGCAGGGGCGGAGAACCCGGCGGAGCTCACCTCCAGCCTCCAGATCTGGCCGAGCCGAGACCTGCTCATCGACGCCGGCGTCGGGAAGGGCGTAGCCGACGGCTACGGCACCACGGGCCTCCGCGCGATGGTGGGCCTGACCTGGATCCACCACAAGCCGCCGGCCGAGCCGCCGCCGCGCATCGTGGTCACCGAGGTCCCCGAGGAGGCCCCTCCGCCGCGCAACCCTCCCCCCGAGCCGCCGCCGGTCGAGGAGAAGTGGGGAGAGGAGGAGCTCGCCAAGGTCAAGGGCGAGCAGATCGTCATCCGCGACCCCATCCAGTTCGAGTTCAACACCGAACGGATCCTGCCGGCCTCGCTGCCGACCCTCCGCTACGTCGCCGACCTCATGGACAAGAACTGGCAGATCGCCCACGTGGTGGTCGAGGGGCACGCCAGCGAAGAGGGCAGCTTCGTCTACAACTACGACCTCTCCATCCGCCGCGCCCGCGCGGTCTGGGAGGAGCTCATCCGCGTGGGCGTCCACCCAGACCGCATCAGCTACCGCGGCATGGGCGAGACGGTGCCCAGCATCGGCGGCGGCGACGAGGCCAGCCTCGCGACGAACCGGCGGGTCGAGTTCGACATCATCAAGCAGTACGAGATGGGCGACACGCCCCCTCCCCTCCGCGAAAACGTACGTCTCCCCTGGAGCGGCGACCCCGCCACCATCATCAACCCGCCGCCGCCGCCGCCGCTCCCCCCCAAGGAGAAGCCGAAGGCCAAGCCGGGAGACCCCCTCGACCTGAACGCCTTCCTCGAGGAGGATGAACCGGTCGAGATCCCCAGCGAGAAGCAGCCCAGCGGCGGCACACCCGCAGCGCCACCCCCAGGGAACGGCCCATGACGATCCTGACCCTCCTCAGCCTCCTCCTCGGCTCTTCGGCCTTCGCGCAGGACGCCTGCTACAACGACCTGCAGCAGGATCTGAACTGCAACACGATCGACGTGGTGGACGAACGGCCGGTCGATCTGACCGATCCCGAGTGCCTCGAGCAGGTGGACGAGGACGGGAACCCATACCCCAACGCTGACTATTACTACGACTACTGGTCGTACGGTTGTCAGTTCCCGGTGTCGATGTACGACGGGGACGGCGACGGGCTCTCGTCCGGCACCGTACAGTATCCGGAGGACGCCACCTACCCAGACGTCATGGGCATCCTCAAGTGTGACAATTGCCCCGAGGACTACAACCCCGATCAGCGGGACGATGACTGCGACGACGTCGGTGACCCCTGCGACAACTGCCCGACCGTCTCCAACAACCAGCAAGAGAACCACGACGACGACACGCTCGGGGACTACTGCGACAACTGCATCTACGTCGCCAACGAAGACCAGCTCGACAGCGACGAAGATGAGCTCGGTGACGCCTGCGACAACTGTCCCGAGGAATTCAACCCCTCGCAAGACGACACCGACTACGACCTCGTGGGCGACCAGTGCGACAACTGCCCCGTCACCGAGAATGACGACCAGGCCGACATCGACGCCGATGAGGTCGGAGACGAGTGTGACAACTGCCCCGAGGTCACCAACATCGACCAGGGTGACCTCGACGGGGACGGCCTCGGCGACGTCTGCGACAACTGTCCCTACGACTTCAACGAAGACCAGTCCGACTCTGATCAGGACGGCGTCGGCGACCTCTGCGACATCTGCCCCACGGCGGCCGACCCAGACCAGATCGACACCGACGAAGACCTGGTCGGCGACAGCTGCGACAACTGCGTCGAGACGCCGAACGGCTTCCAAGAGGACAGCGACCTCGACGGCAACGGCGACGCCTGCGACTTGTGCCCCAATGTAAAGGAGCTCGACAAGATCGACTCCGACGGCGACCGCATCGGCGACGTCTGCGACAACTGCCCGCTGGAGCCAAACCCCTCCCAGCTGGACCGCGACGGGGACGGCATCGGCGACAAGTGCGACCTGAACCCCTACCTGCGGGGCGGTGGCAGCCGCTGCGCCGCCGTGCCGGTGGAGGCGAGCGGGCTCGTCTTGATCGCCCTGCTCGGCCTGGTCAGCCGCCGCCGCCGCTGAGCCCCGTGGCTCGGCGAGCCCCGGGCGGCCCTGCGGCCCGCCCGGGATCGCCCGTGGCGCCTACTTCGACGACGTGAAGCCGTCGACGAGCAGCGGGTCGGGGACGTGGTGCGCCTGATCGATGTGGCGCTCCTTGGCGCGCTGCACCGCCCGCTCGACCTTCTCCATCACGGTGTCGATCGTGGCGTAGAGGTCTTCCGTCACGTCGTGCGCGCTGAAGTGCTCCCCGCCGCCCGAAACCGTGAGCTCGGCGCTGTGGCGGTGCTTCTCCACCTTGACGACGAGGTGGCCTTCGATCGGGGGACGCAAGTGCTTGGCCACCTTCTTGAACTTCTTCTCGGCACGCTCGCGGACCGCATCACTGGGTTCCATGTGACGAAAGGTGATCTCCAGGCTCATCGCTTGACTCCCTCGGTAGTTACCTTGCTGGCGGGCCGGATTGACCCTCGATTAGAACATCTGCTTCCGCTGACTCGACGGCAAGATTCCCATTTGATCGCGGTACTTTGCGACCGTTCGACGGGCGATCTTGACGTTTTGTTTCGTCAGCAGTTGAACGAGCGCTTCGTCTGACAGTGGGTTCTTCCTATCCTCCTCTTGTATCAGCTTCCTAAGCTTTTCACGGACCGCCTCGCCGGCAAGGTCTTCCCCGTGAGTCCGTTGGATGGCGGCGTCAAAGAAGTACTTGAGCTCGAAGATCCCATGCGGTGTAAGCACATACTTGTTTGATGTGGCCCGGGAGACCGTGCTCTCGTGGACGCCGATCTCTTCGGCCACATTTCGCAGGATCATCGGTCGAAGCTGCTCGGGGCCTCGATCGAAGAAGCCCTCCTGCCGCTCCAAGATCACGTTCATGACCTTCTGGATGGTGCTCTGCCGCTGGTAGATGCTCTTGATCAGGAACTCTGCGGCCTCTAGCCGCTCCTTGATGAACTTCTTCTCTTCGCGGGTGGAGCCCCCGTCCTGAAGCACACCACGGTAGTACGGGCTGACCCGAAGCCGAGGGAGACCGTCCTCATTTTGGCGGATCTGCCAGCGGCCGCCCATCTTGACCACCTCTACATCCGGCGTGATGTAGGGGTTGGGGGGCTCGCCGTAGGGCCGACCCGGCCAGGGCTCGAGGGTCTGGATCATCTTGTGGTATTCGACCACATCTTCGAGGTGCATGTCCATGGCCCGGCCGATGGACGGGTAGTTTCGGGCTTGCAGGTCTGAGAGGTGGTGGGTGATGATTCGGGCGAAAGAGGGGTCCTCCGGCCAGAGCAGCGCGGCCTGCACGCAGAGGCACTCCACCAGCGAGCGAGCGCCGCAGCCGATCGGATCGAGGGACTGGACAATGTCCAGGGCATCCTGGGCGTCCTCCAGGCTGACCTCGGCCTCCGTCGCCACCTCTTCCAGGGACATCTCGAGCCAACCCCGACCGTCCAGGTTGAGCACGATGGCCACACAGGCCTGACGGACCTCCGAGCGGCAGCTCACGGTGCCGATCTGCGCGATGAGGTGCTGGGAGAGGCTCTCTGAGGCCGCCAGCGTCTGATCGATGGAGGGCAGGTCATCGAAGGGGCTCGGCCCAGCGGCGTTCTTGAAGTCGCCGGGGGCGCTCCCTTGCTCTTGGAGGAGCTGGCCCCAGTCGCGCTCCCCGCCGGGGGCCTCGGTGCTGCCGTTGTTCTGATCGACCACGTCCTCCGCTTGTGCGGCCGCGCCCCGCTCCAGGGAGGCCTGCCCTTCGTCGTACTCGGTGGTCTGGCTGGTGCTCGCCTCTTCGAGGGTCGGGTTCTGGGAGAGCTCCTCTTGGATCTCGTTGATCAGCTCCAGGTGGTTGAGCTGCAGGATCTTGATCGCCTGCTGCATCTGCTGGGTGAGGACGAGGTTCTGGGTCTGCTTGAGGTGCTGACCGAGGCCGAGGCGCTGGGACATGAGGCGGGATCCTGCGTTCAAACCTCGAGGCGTCGAGGTTCCGAGAGCGCGTCGAGACGAGGGCTGTGACAGCCTGAAGGGGACACTGGGATCATACCGCTTCCCCTCGACGCGTGGCACGAGGCTTGCAGGAAAAACCAGATCACCGGTCGGAGCGGCGGAGGCGGAAGTCCGGGCCGAGGTAGCGTGCGCGCGCGAAGGGATCGGCCGCGACCGCCTCGGGGCTGCCCCGCACCATCGCCTGCCCCGCGTCGAGCAGGATGGCGGCGTCGCAGATGTGGAGGGCCTCATGGACCGCGTGATCGGTGAGCAGCACGCCGATGCCAGCGGCGGCCAGGCCCCGGATGTGGCGCTGGAGCACCGCGACGGCCACGGGATCCACACCAGCGAAAGGCTCATCGAGCAGCAGCACCCGGGGCCGGGCGGCGAGGCTGCGCGCGATCTCGAGGCGCCGTCGCTCGCCGCCGGAGAGCGTGCCGGCCCGCGCGCGCCGCAGCGGGAGGAGGCCGAGCTGATCGAGCAGCCCTTCGGCCTCACCCACACCCGCTCCCCGCGCCTCGAGGGGGACGCGGAGGTTGTCCTCGACGCTCAGATCGCGGAAGACCGACGGCTCCTGCGCGAGGTAGCCGAGGCCGGCCCGCACCCGCCGCCAGAGGGGGAGCCCGTCGAGGGGGAGCCCGTCGAGGGTCACGGCGCCGGCGTCGGCCTCGTCGAGGCCGGCCAGGATGCGAAAGCAGGTGGTCTTGCCAGCGCCGTTCGGCCCGAGGAGGCCGAGCACCTCCCCCGGCCGCACGAGGAGGTCGAGACCGGCGAGCACCGCTCGCCCGCCGTGGACGCGCCGCAGGCCGCGCCCTCGCAGGCCCTCCCCCTCCACCGCGGGCTCAGGGGCGCTTGAAGCTGGCACCGTCGACCCGCAGCTGGCAGCGCTCACACTCGACCCGCTCGTCGTCGAGCCAGAGGACGATTCGCTCTCCCGACATCCGGTTTCTACCCTCGGAGAGCTCGGGGGCCCCAGTGAGCACCACCTGCCCGGTTCGGGCGTCGAGCACAGCCTGGGCTCCGCGGGCCGAGCGCGCCCCCCGCTCGACCACCACGTGGCCCGAGGCCGTGGCCAGCTCGACCTGCTCAGGGGTGGAGAAGGTGACCAGCAGCCGATCGCAGCGGAGGGTGACCTCACCACGCGTGGCCACCACCTCCCCTTCGAAGCGCACCCGCCGGGCGGCGAAGTCCCAATCGGAGCGGGCCGCGGCGATGTTGAGCGGCGGCGGCGGCTCCTCCCCCCGGGCCGGAGCCGTCTGCACGGCCGCGGCCACGGCCTCCGCGGCCCCCTCCCCGCTTCGACCCACGGTGAGGGTGCTCGCCTGAGCCACGAGGCGCCCGGGCAGCGCCAGCTCCACCCCCTCGAAGACGGCCCTGGGCTCGGCCGGCACCGCCTCTGCGACCGCCCCAGCCGCCACAGCGGGCACGGTCGCCGCGGAGGGCGGCGGCGCCGCGCCCGCGCACGCGAGCAGCAGCCAGATCACGAGGCCGAGGCCTCCGGGCGGTGGTTCATGAGCGCGGCCTTCTCGACGGCGGCTTGGATGAAGGCGACGAACAGCGGATGCGGCTCGAGCGGCCGGCTCTTGAACTCGGGGTGGAACTGGCAGGCCACGAAGTAGGGGTGGGTCGGCAGCTCGATCATCTCGGCGAGCTTGCCGTCCGGGCTCCGGCCCGAGATGCGCAGCCCCGCACCCTCGATGGCCTCGACGTACCGGGGGTTGATCTCGTACCGGTGGCGGTGCCGCTCGACGATCGCGCCCGTGCCGTAGATGCGCGAGACGAGCGATCCCGGCTCGAGGGTGCAGGGCCAGGCGCCGAGCCGCATCGTGCCGCCCAGCGAGGTCACCTCGCGCTGCTCGTCCATGAGCTCGACCACCATGTGCTCAGAGCGGCTCGTGATCTCCCGGCTGTGCGCGTCGGACCAGCCCAGCACGTGGCGCGCGTACTCGATCACCGCGAGCTGCATGCCCAGGCAGATGCCGAAGAAGGGCACGCCGCGCTCCCGCGCCCAGCGGATGGCGCCGATCTTGCCCTCCACGCCGCGCTCCCCGAAGCCCCCCGGCACGAGGACGCCGTGACAGCCCTCGAGGACCGGCCCCGGGTTGCGCGCGTCGAGCACCTCGCTGTCTACAAAGACCAGCTCGGCCCGCACCCCGTTGGTGATCGCGCCATGGACCAGCGCTTCGTTCAAGGATCGGTAGGTGTCCGACAGGTGGACGTACTTGCCGACGATCGCGATGCGCACGGTGTCGCGGACGCCTCGCCACCGCTCGATCAGCGCCGTCCACTTCTCCAACCGTGCCCCCGCCGCCCAGATGCCGAGCTTCGCGAGGATGCGATCATCGAGGTCCTGGCGGTGAAAGACGAGGGGCAGCTCGTAGATGCTCTCGACGTCGGGGGCCGAGATCACCGACTCGCTCTCGACGTTGCAAAAGAGCGCGATCTTGTCGCGGAGGTCCTTCGGGATCTCGCGATCGGAGCGGCAGAGGAGAATATCGGGCTGGATGCCGATCTCTCGCAGCTCCTTCACCGAGTGCTGGGTCGGCTTGGTCTTCAGCTCACCCGAGGTGCGGATGTACGGCACCAGCGTGACGTGGACGTAGAGCACGTTCTCCCGACCGACGTCGACCCGGAACTGCCGGATGGCCTCGAGGAAGGGCAGCGACTCGATGTCACCGACGGTGCCGCCCACCTCGATGATGCCCATGTCGGCGTCGGCGACCCCAGCCCAGATGAGCTTCTTGATCTCGTCGGTGACGTGCGGGATGACCTGGACCGTGTGCCCGAGGTACTCCCCCTTCCGCTCCCGCTCGATCACGTTCAGGTAGATGCGCCCCGTGGTGAAGCTGTTGCGCTGGCTGGTCGTGCTGCTGACGAAGCGCTCGTAGTGCCCGAGATCGAGGTCGGTCTCGGCGCCGTCGTCGGTGACGTAGACCTCACCGTGCTGGTACGGGCTCATCGTGCCCGGGTCGACGTTGAGGTAGGGGTCCATCTTGACGTTGGTGACCCTCAGCCCCCTCGCCTCGAGGACCGCCCCGATCGCCGAGGCGCTGAGGCCCTTTCCGAGGGATGAGAGCACGCCGCCGGTGATGAAGATGAACTTCTTGTGCACGAGTCACCTCGGAGGAGGATGGAGGGTAGCCAAGGGAGACGGGGCCAGCTCGGCCGCCAGAAAGAGCGCACGCACCCGCTCGAGGTCGGCCGCGGTGTCCACCGACGGCCCCCCGCTCTCGACCGGCACCACCCGGATGGCGTAGCCCGCCTCCAACCAGCGGAGCTGCTCCAGGCGCTCCGAACGCTCCAACGCGCCGACCGGGAGGGCGGCGAGGGCGCGGAGGGTGCCAGCCCGAAAGGCGTAGAGGCCGACATGGAGCCGATAGGGGCCGCCCACCGGGATCGGGGCGCGAGAGAAGTAGAGGGCCCGCCCGGCCGCGTCGGTGACGACCTTCACGCGAGACGCATCGGAGGGGTCACCCTCGAAGGCCGCGCTCGCGGTGAGGATGCCGGGCCCGTCGGGCTCATAGGCGTCGATCAGCGCGTCCACAGCGGCGGGGTTCAACAGGGGCTCATCACCCTGGATGTTCACCACGAGGCGGTCTTCTGGGAAGGATGCGACCACCTCGGCCACCCGATCGGTGCCAGAGCTGTGGTCGGCGCGGGTCCAGCGGGCCTCGCCCCCCGCCGCGCGCACGGCCTCGAAGATGCGGGTGTCATCCGTCGCGACGACGATCTGGTGGAGCCGCCGACAGCGACGGGCGCGCTCCAGGACACGGACCACCAGCGGACGGCCCGCGACATCCGCGAGCGCCTTCCCCGGCAGGCGCTGCGAGCCGTATCGCGCCGGGATCACGGCGATGGCCGTTGGGTCCGACTGCGGCACCGCTCCTCCCCGGCCGATCGCGCGCCACTGAGCGGCGCGGCTCCTGCCGAAGTGGGCCCCACGAGAGGCCGCGGGGCACCAAAAAGCAGGCCCTGCGAATATCGCAGGGCCCAGAGCAGGAGGGCGGCTCCAGTCGAAGCTCGAACCACCCCCCGAAGAGACTAGCGCTTGCTGAACTGGAAGCGCTTACGGGCGCCAGGCTGACCGTACTTCTTCCGCTCGACCTTACGGGAGTCGCGGGTGAGGAGGCCGTTCGCCTTGAGGACGCCGCGGAGCGACGGGTTGGACTCGATCAGCGCGCGGGCGATCCCGAGGCGGACCGCGCCGGCCTGGCCCGACTTGCCACCACCGTTCACGTTGACGACGATGTCAAAGGAGACACCCGAGCCGGTGAGCTCCAGCGGCTGACGGATGATCAGCTTGCTGCTCTCGCGCTCGAAGTAGGTCTCGAAGGGCTTGTGGTTCACGACGATCTTGCCGTGACCGGGCCGAAGGAAGACGCGAGCGACCGCCGTCTTGCGGCGACCGGTGCCGTAGTACTGGGTGATGTTGGCCATGATTGCGCCGTCCTGGACCGGGTGTCAGACGTAGGAGGGGAAGGGCTGGGGCTGTTGAGCCACGTGCGGGTGGCTGGGCCCAGCGTAGAGCTTCAGCTTCTTGATCACCTGCCGGGCGAGGCGGTTCTTCGGGAGCATGCCGCGGATGGCGTGCTCAAGGACCCGCTCCGGGTAGGTGCTCAACAGCTCGCGGGCGTTGCGGCTGCGGAGACCGCTCGGGTAGCCCGAGTAGGCATGGTAGAACTTCTGATCGAGCTTGCGACCCGTGAGCTGGACCTTCTCGACGTTGACGACGATGACGAAGTCACCGCTGTCCACGTGGGGAGTGAAGGTCGGCTTGTGCTTGCCCCGCAGGACAACGGCGATGCGGGAGGCGAGGCGGCCAAGGGTCTCGTTCTCGGCGTCAATGACGAACCAGCCGTGCTGGACGTCGGCCGGCTTGGCGATGGTAGAGCTCATGAGGGTCACCAGGAGAATTCAGGGGGTATCGAAGCGCAGCCACATCACCCGGGGTTCGCCATTCGTCAACCACTGGGCGACGAGCGACCCGGGCTTCGGGAGAGAATTCGGGGACAAGGCCACGGATCTACCGATAGGCGGCCCAATTGATCCGCTGGACGCGGAAGAGGTGCCCCCAACCGAAGGACGGCGCTGATTAGTGTGCCCGGAGGGTGATGTCAAGCAGGGGCCGCCGCTCGCAATGCCGCTCCCATCGGTCGGGCCCCGCGGCCCTTCACCTCGCCGCCTTGACTCAACGTGCGGCCGTGGTATCCAGTGCGCCCCTTATTCCCCCCGATCGCGACCCGGACCCGGCGCCCGCGCGCGCTCTGTCCGCTCACCTCCGACCAGGACCCCGTCATGCAGGACAAAGCCCGCCTGGGCCGTCGGTACACTTGCTTCAACTGTAGCTGCAAGTTCTACGACCTCAACAAGCCGGAGCCGGTCTGCCCCAAGTGCAACGCCGACCAGCGCGAAGACCCGGCCCCCGATCCCCGCGTCGCGGTGATGGCCCGGTACAAGACGAACCGCCCCAGCGCCAAGGAGATGGTCCCCGACCTCGATGAGCCGGATGAGGACATCGATCTCGACGAAGAGGAGGACGCCTTCGAAGACGAAGAGGAGTCCCCCGAGGGCGAAGAAGAAGACTGGTAGCGCACCCGCGGGTGGGGCTCCTCACCCGCGATCCCCTCCCCCTCTGGGTCCCGCCCGGCCTCGGTCGGCATCGCCTTCGAGCGTCAGCCCTCGTCTTCGAGCTCGGCATCCGCCAGGTCGAAGACGACGCGAGGCCCCTCCCCGAGGGTGACCGAGTGTAGACACAGGCCCTGCGGGGGCGCCGTTGGGCCGGCTCGCTTGCGGTCGCGGGCCTCGAGGATGCTCGGAAGAGCGTCGAGCGGCAGGCGACCCCGACCGATCTCCACCAAGGTGCCGACCATGATGCGCACTTGGTGACGAAGGAAGCCGTTGCCGACAAAGTCGAGCTGAAGCTCGTCGTCCGCGTCGGTGATGGTCACCGACTCCACCTGGCGGACCGGGTGGAGGGCCCCGCAGCCCGTGGCGCGGAAGCTCGAGAAGTCATGGCGGCCCACCAGCGCAGGCGCCGCCGCGGCGATCCGCCCGCGATCGACCGCCGCGCGGAGCTGCCACACGAAGGGATCACGGAACGGGCAACGCGCCTCGCGGAGCAACAGGCGGTAGCGGTACTGCTTGCGGAGCGTCCATCCCCGCGGGTCGAAATTCGACGGAGCGTGGGCCGCGGCGAGGCAGCAGATGTCGTCGGGGAGGAGCGCGTTTAGGCCTCGCTGCACCGCCTCCGCGCTGCGGGGGGTCCAGGCGCAGAAGCCCACCACCTGCTGGGCAGCGTGCACGCCAGCGTCGGTGCGCCCGGTGGCCTTGGCGGCGATCACCTCTCCGCCAAACAGGGTGCAGAGCGCCTCTTCCAGCACCTGCTGCACTGACCGACCGTTGGCCTGCCGCTGCCAGCCGCAGTAACGCGCACCGTTCCAGGCGAGATCGAGCCGCCAGGCCTGCCCGCCGGCCGGCCCGCCCCCCCGGGCAACGGCGCCCGTCGGCAGCACAGGCGCTCCTGGCGCTCGCCCAGCCTCGCTCAGTAGTCGAACTTCAGGCCGAAGGTGAGCTCGTCTCCGGTGAGCACGACGCCCTTCCCGTCCCGCTCGAACTGCATCGTGCCCACGTCCTGGCGGCGGTACTCGAAGGTCGCGTACACGCTCTCGATGCCAGAGCGAGCCTGGAGGAGGCTCGCCCGCTCGGGCTCGAGGTTGTTGAGGAGGAGCTGCCCCCCCCAAGCCCAAGACCAGCCGTAGCGGCCGCCGGTGTTGGTGTCGTCGCTGCCGTCGGTGGCGGAGTGGGTGCGCACCAGCCAGTAGTCGAGGCCGAGCCCAAAGTAGGGGACGAGGATCTGGTCGTCGAGCACGTCCAGCCGCCCGGTGGCCTTGAGCGCGATCGGGAAGACGGTGAGGGTGTCGAAGTCGCCCGACAGGATGCCCTTGGAGTCGGTCTGCATTCCAGCGCCCTGCATGAAGCCGAAGGCCAGCGTGGGCTCGAAGTACTTGATGATGTGCGGGCCGCCCTCGAGCCACAACATCCGGTTGGAGTCGTCCTCCAGGCCGGCGGTGACGTCCGGATCATCAAAGCTGGCGCTGCCGTACCGAATCTGGAAATTCGAGTGACTGTCGAACTTGTCACCCAACACCGACTTGTCGGCGGCGGCCGCTGGGGCGGAGGAGGTGGTGAGGCCGATCAGGGCGAGCAGGCCGAGGCCCGCGGCGGCGCGGCGCCGACGACGCGACACCGCGAGCGCGACACCAGCGGCGGCGGCCAGACCGGAGACTGGGAGGGGAGCGCCGCACCAGCCAGGGGCGCCGCCGGTGCGCTCCTCGAAGGTGTACGTCTTGCGGGGGATCTCACAGAGGATCTCGCTCATGGGGCTCTCCTGTCCATCTGATCCGAAGCCGCGTACGGCGACGCAGTATTCGTGGTCATTCTCGAGGGGCGCGACGGTGAAGCGCACGGCGCTCCCCACTTCGACCTCTTGGCTCTTCGGGTATTCGGCTGCGTCGTCGCCGTCGACGCTGAAGGTGGGGCCACAGTCCGAGGCCGCGCCGGTGTCGGAGCCGCCCGCCCCACACTCTTCGAGGAAGGGCGTGAATTCGGCCTCGTCCTCCTTTCGGGTGACGTAGACCTCGAAGCGCACCGTGTTTTCGGCGGTGGCATCGACGATGAGGCGCTCCTCCCCGAAGGCGAGCTCGATCTCGGGTCGGGTCGGATCTCCACCGACCGACAGCGAGACCGCGTCGGCGCCGACCCGCTCCCCCGACCCCGTGACCTCCACTTGGAGGTAATAGGTGGTCGTGCCGTCCGGCCCCGGCGTGTCGGTCAGGAAGAGGGTGGGATCGAGGACCACGGCCGCCGTGCCGCTGAGAGTGTCGCCGAGATCACCCGTCGCGAGGGCGGTGTCGCTGAGCCGAGCCCCCGAGGCGTCGAGGCCGTAGATCGACCACGTGCCCGTCTCATCGGACTGGAAGCTCAGGTTCACCGTGCCGCCGGCGTCCGCAGACAGGGAGTCGACCTCGGCCTCAACCCACGGCTTGTCGGTGATCACCCACAAGTTGTCGTTGCCGTCCCCTGTCAGCGCCGCCCCCACCGTGTAGCCCGAGCCACCGACGAGCTCGACCACGTCGCCGCTCCCGGGGTACGCCAAGGAGAAGAGCTCCTCCCCGGTCAGGCTGCCGCTCGAGTAGGCGTAGCCGATGAGATCGGCCGCGCCGTCATCGGCGACGAGGAGGGTGCTCGCGTCGTGGAGGGAGAGGGCCGCGGCGTCGCTGGGGTCGTTCGAGAGGACGGTCAGGTTGCTGCCGCTGGTCTCGGTCGGGAAGAACCGAAGCACCCCCGCCTCTCCCCCGGCGAGCAAGTAGAGCTCGTTCGTGGGGACGAGGAGGTCTCGGACCGTGACCCCGCTCCCGATCCCCTGGTTGCCCGTGCCGCCCGCGTACGAGAGGGCGGCCACCCCCTCCGAGCCCTGGCCGACGAGCAAGTAAGAGAGGTCTCCCGAGAGGTCCGTGAAGCCGCTGTAGCTGAGCGCCGCGAGGGTGGTGACGGCGCCAGAGTCGGGATCGAGCTCGAAGAGCACCGGCGCCGAAGAGGGGCCCGAGACCCCGAAGATCGAGGCGCCATCGGGGCTGAAGAGGCCGTAGATGCCGTTGGAGGCCGCGCTCACGCTGCCGGTCTCGGACCAGAGCCCGGCGCTGCGATCGAACCAGCGCACCGTACCGTCGGCGCAGCCCGTCCACAGCCGAGGTGAGACGTCCGAGCCGGTGAAGGCCACCCCGCCCGCGTGGCCGTCCGGCCCCTCCCCTCCCTCGCAGCCGACGGAGACCGAGACGGGATCGTCCCAGGTCAGGGTGTCGAAGAGGTCCACCCAGTCTCCGGCCGTCCGCGCGCCGACCCAGCGAGGGAGGGAACCGCCGCCCGCGAGGCTGCCGAGGTCGACAGGGTCCGCGCCGAGGGTGAACGCGGCCTTCACCGACGGATCAGCGGCGAACACGGAGGGCAGGAGGAGGAGCAGGAGCATCGAGTTCCCAAGGGGCCGGTTCGCCCACCGAGAGGAGGATGCAGGCATCGTGCCAGCAACGATCCCGTCGTGTTCGACCGCGCCGTCAAGGCGAGATTGTCAGGCTGTCACAGCTGGCCGCGCGAGGGCCCGGGGGGCGAGGCGGCTCACAGCCAGCCCGCCTCGATCGCGGCGAGGGCGAGGCCGATCGCGCTGGCCGAGGCGCCAAAGCGAAGATTATCGGCCACCGCCCAGAGGTGGATGCCGTCTCCAGCGGGATCGAGGCGGACCCGACCGACGTGCACCGCCCCCTTGCCGACCACGCGCCGCGGCCCGGGCACCGGATCGCCCACCCGCAAGGAGGGGGAGTCGCCGAGGGCCGCGAGGACGTCGTCCAGGCCCACCTCCTCGTCGAAGCGTACATGGATGGAGACGGAGAGGCCGGCGAAGAGCGGCACGGTGATGAGCGTGAGGCCGATCTCGGTAGCCGGCAGGCCGGTGAGCAGGGCCACCTCTTCGGCGATCCGACGCTCACCGCTGGTCCAGCCCTCGATGAGAGAGCCGCTCTGGCCGATCAGATCGAAGGCGAGCCCGCCCGGGAAGACCTTGCGCGGGGGCTCCCCTTGATTGAAGAGGGCGACCACCTGCTGGGAGAGCTCCTCGACGCCCGCCTTGCCCGCTGCTCCGGCGGACTGCAGGATCGTGCCGCGACAGCCGCTGACCCCGAGACCGCGAAGCGCACCCAGGACGGTGGCCAGGACCGCCGCGGGCGCCGAGGGGGCGACCAACAGGCGACCGGCGTCGGGGATCTCCGAGGGCAGCTCGGACACGCCGGCGAGGGTGATCGGCGCCTCCCCGGCGGACACGCCGCTGAGGTCGATCACCAGGATCCCGCGGTCCGCGAGGGACCGCGCCTGGGCGCGCGCCACGTCGGGGGGCAAGCAGAGGAAGGCGATCTGCACGCCCTCGAAGAGGGTGCTCGACTCCGGCTCGGCGGGGAGCGCGTGGACGCGGTGCGCCTTGTCGTCCACCTCGACCGAGGTGCCTCGGCTGCCCGGGCCGGCCATCAGGCGCAGCTCACCGATGGAGAGGCCGCTCCGACCGAGGGCCCGCAGCAGATCCTGACCGACCGCGCCGGTCGCCCCGAGCACTGCGACGGTGTACGACGGCTCGCCCTGCGTGGGGCTCGCCAGCTCTTGGTCAGACATTCCCTCTCCTGCCCCCCCCACGGTGGGAGGAGCCGGGCCCCTTATCCGACCGGGAAGGCGCCCGCCGGGCCGCCGCCCCGGGGCGGGGTGATGTCAGCCGGGCGGATGTAGTGTGGGCTCACGGCCGCCGGGCTCACTCGGCAGGAGGCGGGGAGCCGGAGCCCGAGCGCGGCCAACGCGGCGGCGGGGCACCGATCGGCCGCAGGGACCACCTCCCCGCCCGCGGCCTCGATCTGCGCCCGATACACGACAGCGCCCTCCCCCACACACCGGAAGGGCGCGGCGGGCAGGACCTCGGCGAGGCTCACGTCCTGCTCCACTCCCTCCAGCTGGGGTAGACCGTCGAGGAAGGTGTAGGCGCCTGCATAGACACGGTCCTTCCGCGCATCGAGGAGGACCAGCACCGGCGCTCCGACCATCGCGGCCCGGGCCGCGAGCGAAGAGACAGGCACGACCTCGAGCCGCCGCGCGACGCCGAGGCCCATCGCCAAGGCGAGCCCCACCCGGAGCCCGGTGAAGGCCCCCGGGCCGGCGGAGACCGCCACCAACCCCCGCCCCGCACCGAGATCCCCATCGTCATCCACCTGAGCGAGGGCGGCCGCGATCCAGGGGACGAGCAGCCCGTCCGCCCCCCGCGCCACCCGCTCCGTGCGCTCGAAGGCCGGCTCGGGCTCACCCGCCCACCACAGGGCCACACCGACCACCGGGCCCGCCGTGTCGATGCCCAAGCACCACCTCCGCTCAGTCGGCACCGACACACCTCCGCACATCGAGCACGACGACGAACATCATGAGCAGGAGCAGGAAGATTACGCCGACCTGCAGGGCCCGCTCGCGGAGGCGCAAGGAGACCGGGCGACCGCGGATGGCCTCGATGATGAAGAAGAGCAGCTGCCCGCCATCCAGGACGGGCACCGGCAGCAGGTTCATCACGCCCAGCGAGATCGAGAGCATTCCCATCAGCCGCGCGTAGCTGAAGATGCCCGCCTCGGCGGCATAGCCAGCCTGCCGCATCATCTCGATGGGCCCCGCGAAGG
The DNA here is from genome assembly GCA_044344255.1 of Myxococcota bacterium. Lineage (GTDB taxonomy): Bacteria > Myxococcota_A > UBA796 > UBA796 > UBA2385 > JBIJDH01. The sequence goes on along the minus strand of JBIJDH010000002.1, from coordinate 171,178 downwards.
AGCGCTCCATCGAGGCCCGGCCGGTGATGAGCATGCCGAGCTGCTCCAGGATGCTCCGAACGATGGAGACGGTCTGATCGGTGGCCTTCGCGAAGGCCTCGAAGAAGCCGTAGTAGTAGCGGACGCTGGCCCCTCCCACCTCGTAGCCGGCGCTGAAGACACCGAGGATTGGCCGTCGCTCGTAGCGGCTCATCTCGTCGGTGAGCTCGATCACCCGTGGGGTGAGCGTGAGCGAGAGCACCTGGCCGGCCCGCACGACCTCCAAGGCCACGGGGCGGGCCGTGGCGCCGACGCCGGTGCCCTCCATCGTCGCGCGGACCGTGCGCTGAACATCCCCCCAAGCCCGGATGCCCTCTCCGTCGATGCGCAGGAACCGATCTCCGGCGAGGACCCCCGCGAGGCGCGCTGGCGAGGGCTCCGAGGCCAGGGTGAGGTCGGGGATGAGCTTGTGCTCCGGGTCGACCGTCTCGGAGACCTCCCCGACGAAGAGGGTCTGGGGGAAGAGGCCGATCGACACCGCCGGACCTGCGATGCCCCCCTCTACGAGCCGGGGCGCCCAGGCCGGATCCACGCCGACCTGGAGGTCGAGGGTCTCCTCGCCTCGCCGCACCTTCAGGGCCCAGGGCCCGCTGGAGCGCGCGATCGCGGCGTCCAACTGGAGCCAGTCCGTGACGGCGACGTCCCCGACCATCTGGATGAGGTCGCCGCCCTTCAGGCCCGCTCGGCTGGCGGGGGACGCAGGGTCATCGAGGCCGACCACCGGGGCAGGTCGGTAGTAGCCGACCCCCAGCGCAGCAGAGAGGTCACCGGAGTCGGGGTCCAACGGGGTGGTGATCGAGAGGCTCAGCCCGAGCCGCTCTCCCGCCGCCTCCTCCGGCGTCGAGCCGGGGACGAGGGGCCGGAAGACGTCGAGCTCGACCGCGCCCGCACCCCGCTCACCCACGAGCCGAGCGAGGTGCATCCAGGAGACTACCGGCTCACCGTTGAGCGCGGTGATGCGGTCACCTGGGCGCAGGCCCGCGGACTCCGCCACAGTGCGGGGGTAGATCCGCCCCACCTCCGCCGCCGGCTGGGGCTCACCCGCCATCAACACCGCCGTGAAGACGACGAAGGGCAGCAGCAGGTTGAAGACGGGCCCCGCCGCGATGACCGCGATGCGCTGCCACACCGGCCGGAGCAGGAAGGATGTGCGAGGGTCTTCGAGGGACTCGCCTTCATCCTCCGTGAAGGCGAAGGGGTCGGCGCCCGCCAGCTTTACGTAGCCGCCGAACGGGAAGGCGGAGAGCCGATAGTCGGTGCCCCCTCGCACGAAGCCGAAGACGCGCGGCCCCATCCCGATCGAGAAGACCGTGACCTGAACCCCACAGGCCTTGGCCACCAAGTAGTGGCCGAGCTCGTGTATGAAGACGAGCAGCGCCAGGAGCAGCACACCGGCGAGAGACTGGTAGCCCAACGATCCACCTCGGCGGGTGCCTAACCCCCAGACGGAGGCGGTCCCATCCAGGGGCGAGAAACGCCTGCGGCGAGCGCGAGCTCCTGCCGGCGCTTCTCGAACATGAGGATCCCGGCGGTGACGCTCACGTTCAGCGACTCCAGACCGCCGCCGAGCGGGACGGCGGCGATGCTGTCACAGCGGGAACGGAGGGTAGAGCTGAGGCCCTTGTCCTCCCCCCCGAGCACGAGCGCGATGGGGCCCGTCAGCGGCACCGACCAGCACGGATCGCCCCCCATGTCGGCGCCCACGATCCGGATGCCCGCGCGACGGAGGGTGGCCAGGGCCGAAGACAGGCCCTCGCGCACGACGGGTACGACCTCGGCGGCCCCCATCGCTACGCGCTGGACCACCGGTGTGATGCCCTTGCCGCGTTGGACCGGGATCACCAGCCCGTCAACGCCGGCGCCCAGCGCGCTCCGGAGAACGGCGCCGAGGTTGTGCTCATACTGGATCTCGTCCACGAGCACGAGGAAGGGATCTTTGCCTTCCCGCTCCAGGGACTCGAGCAAGCCGGCCACGCTCCATTCGGGCAGCGGATCCACCAGCGCGATGACCCCGTTGTGCACGCCGGTGAGGCTCATCCGATCGAGCTCGCCCCGCGGTACCCGTCGAACCTCCACCCGCGCCGCCGAGGCCAGCTCCAAGAGGTGCGCGACCTTCGGATCCGGCTTGGCGCGATCGTCCAGCAGCACCCGAATCACCCGGCGGCGGCGGCGCTCCAGAGCCTCCACCACCACATTTCGCCCTTCAAGCTGTTGCGCGCCCGCCCCACCGGCCATGTCAGAGCATCCTCGCCGCGAGCTCGGCGAGCTCGGAGCGCTCCCCCTTCCGAAGGGTGACGTGCCCTGCGACGGCGCTCTGCTTCATGCGCTCCACCACGTAGGTCAGGCCGTTCGACATGGCGTCCACGTAGGGGTTGTCGATCTGGTACGGATCGCCGGTGAGCACGATCTTGGTGCCCTCCCCCGCGCGGGTGATCACCGTCTTGACCTCATGGGGCGTGAGATTCTGGGCCTCGTCGACCACGAGGTACTGGCGAGGTATCGACCGCCCGCGGATGTAGGTGAGCGGCTCGACCTCGATCATCCCCTGATCCATCAAGGCCTGGTAGCCCGGAGGCTGCTGCGGCCCGCTCCGCTTGTTCGGCCGCTCCTCGGTCTCGGCGGAGCCGGTGAGCAGCTCGAGGTTGTCGTAGATCGGCTTCATCCAGGGGTTGAGCTTCTCGGAGATGTCCCCGGGGAGGAAGCCGAGATCGCGCCCCATCGGGAAGATCGGTCGGCTCACCACGAGGCGCCGGTACCGGCTCTCATCGGTCACCATGCGCAGCCCGCAGGCGATCGCGAGCAAGGTCTTGCCGGTGCCGGCCATGCCGTCGAGGGTGACCAGCGAGACGCTGTCATCGAGCAGGAGCTCCAACGCGAAGAGCTGCTCCTTGTTTCGCGCGAAGATTCCCCAGACCCCCTCCTTGTGGCGACCCACCAGCTTGATCCTCGCCTTTCGGTGATCATAACGAGCAAGGGCGGTCTGAGCCGGGTTGTCCTGAGCGTGCAAGACGAGGAACTGGTTGGGGAAGACCCCGAGCTCAGCGGCCTCTCCCTCTTCGAGGGGGATGCTGGTCTTCGTGTACAGCTCCTGCAGGCGGCTCGAAGAGAGGACCCGCTCCATCACGCCGGTGTAGTTCTCGTCGACGCTGATGTGTGCGTGCTCGTAGTCCTCGACGGAGATTCCGAGCGCATCGGCCTTGATGCGCATGTTGGTGTCGCGGGTGACAAAGACGACCCGGTCTCGCCCCTCCCGCCTCGAGAGGTCGAGCACCGTCGACAGGATGATGTTGTCGTTGCTGCGGGGTCCGAAGCCGTCGGGGAGGATCGTGTCCTCATGCGGCATCTCGACGCGGAGGAGGCCGCCGTTCGGGAGGGGCACCCCCGTGGAGAGGCTGCCCGCGGCGCGGAGGTCATCGAGGCGGCGCGAGACGGCGCGCGCGTTTCGGCCCGTCTCGTTCAGGTCCTTCTTGAACTTGTCGATCTCCTCGATCACGATGATCGGGATGACCAGCACATGCTCCTTGAAGACGTTGATCGCGTTTGGATCGTAGAGCAGCACATTGGTGTCGAGGACGTAGGTGCGGCGCCCGACGATCAGGGAGGCACCCTCGCTGATCTCTGGCTGGGTGTAGGCGGTCGACATGGTGGGGCCTCTCGCGGGTGCGGTTGCCTAAGGGACCTGGAGCTCAAAGGACTGGTTGGCCGAACCCGGGGGCGCGTCGGCCCGACGGGAGAACCGAATCAGCGCCTGATCCAGGAGCAGGGTGCCGGCCTGGCTGGTGCCGGTGCCCACGTGGAGGAAGACCGAGCCCGCGGCTCCGGCGGCATCGGCGCGGGGCACGAAGAGCACGGTGTTGAGGCCATGTTTGAGGTACGGCGCCAGATCGAGGACGAGCTGCGCCTCCCCCGATCGGAACACCCGCACGAGGCCGCCGTTGATCAGCACCTCGATGGCCTGCCCCGACGAGCCCACATCTTCGCTCACGATCCAATATCGACCCGCCGCAACCGGGGGATCAGCGCGGCGGCTGCCGGAGCCGGCTTCCACCTCCACCTTGTATTGGGGAGCGTCGATCCAGATGTTGCCATCCTTGTCCACCCGGACGTCGACGTCCTTGAGCTCCAGGTTGCTCAGGCCATCGGCCCGAACACCGTTGAGGTAGGTCGCGGCCACACCGGCAGGGCTCCAGAGGAGGCCAGCGAGGGCGCCGGAGACGAGGAGCCCACCTGTTCGTCGGCGGCTCATGGGTTCGGCTCCGTCATCGGCGAGAGGGGCTCCTGCTCGAGGCGCTCCCGAAGCTCCTTGCCCGCCCGAAAGACGGGGAGCCGCTTCTCCGCGACATCCAGGGGGCGGCCGGTCCGCGGGTTCCTCCCCCGATAGGCGGGGTAGTCCTTGGTCTGAAAGGAGCCGAAGCCGCGGATCTCCACCCGACCGCCCTCAACGAGCGCCTCTCGCATCTGGGCGAAGACCGTGTCCACCACGGCCTCGACCGTCGAGGTCGGCTGGACCAGGTGGTTCGACAGGCTCTCCACCAGCTCAGACCGCGTCATCGAACCTCCTCCCCCTCAGGGCTCCTCACCATCTGCGCCCAGCTCAGGCTCCGCAGACTCCCTTCGCCGACGCCCGCCGGCTGCCCCCGCCCCAGCGGTCGCGACCTCGGGCGCCACCTTGGCGAAGCCGAACCACTTGTCCAACAAGGGCTTGTACTCCTGGAGGAGGAGCACGGTCGGCGTGGCGACGTAGATGGTGGAGTAGGTGCCGAAGAAGACGCCGAGGGTGATAGCGAGCGCGAAGTCCTGGATGACCTGGCCACCCTCGAAGAGGAAGGCGAGCATCGCCAACACGGTCACGAGCGAGGTGGAGATCGTGCGGGTCAGGGTCTCATTGATCGAATCATTGATGAGCTGGCCGAGATCCTTCCGGCGGTACCGACGGGAGTTCTCCCGGATTCGGTCGTAGATGACGATCGTGTCGTTCAGCGAGTACCCGATGATCGTCAGCAAGGCCGCGATGAAGGAGGTGTTGAACTCCTTGTCGAGCACGATGAACACGCCGACCGTGAGCGCGACGTCGTGCACGAGGCACAAGATGGCCCCCGGCGCATACGCCAGCTCAAAGCGGAACGCGATGTAGACCACGATGAGGAGGATGGTGATCGCGATCGAGAAGATTCCCTTCGTGCGCAGATCTCCACCGACCTTCGGGCCCACCGAGTTCACGGCGGTGACCTTGAACTCATGACCGGTGAGCGAGCCGCGGATGGTGCGCTCGATCTCCGAGGCCAGCCCGCCGAGCTTCACGTAGACGGTGTTGTCGTCCGGCGCGTCCTGAACAGAGGCGTTCGGCACCGACGCCACCGCCGCCGCGACGTCCTCGACCTTCACACGATCACCGGCGTAGCGGATGGTCATCCGGGCGCCCACCTGGGCGTCGAAGACAACGTCTTGAATCCAGGTGTCGCCGAACTTGGCCTTCAGGGCCGACTCGACCTGCTGACGAAGCGCCTCGGTGCCGAAGGTGGGGTCCTGGATGCGGACGACGTAGACGCCATCCTCATCCTTACCGACCTGCTGAATGGAGTCCGAGGAGATTCCCAGGGTCTCGAGCGAGTCTCTGAACTCACCGATCTCGATCGCCGAATCGAAGTCCAGCTGGACCTCGGTGCCACCGGTGAACTCGATGCTCCAGCGCGGCCCCTTGAAGATGAAGAGCGAGAGACCAAAGATCACGGCGACAAAGGAGAAGATGGCCCAGAACCGCCGCCAGCCGACGAAGTCAATCTGGGTGCCGGGCTTGATCATTTCGATCATGACAAGAGCTCCGTGTCTACCGTACTTCAGATGGAGAGACGGCCAGTGGACCGGCGGGTCACCCACTCCATCAACACGCGTGAAGACATCACGCCCGTGAACAAAGTAGTGACGATGCCGATCATGAGCGTCACGGCAAAGCCCTTGATGGGACCGGAGCCGTAAGTGTAGAGCACCACACCCGAGATGAACATCGTGATGTGGCCGTCGAGGATGGCCCAGAGCGCGCGGTCAAAGCCGGTGTCAGCGGCGGCCCGTGAGTTCTTGCCGATTCGCATCTCCTCGCGGATCCGCTCGTAGATGATGATGTTGCAATCGACCGCCATCGCGACGGTGAGCGCGATCCCGCAGAACCCGGGGAGCGTCAAGGTCGCGCCGGCCATCGCCAGCAAGGCCATGTTCATCAACACGTTGAGCGTCAGCGCGACGACCGAGAGCACACCCGAGAGCCGGTAGTAGAAGATCATGTAGAAGACGACGATGGCCGAACCGAAGGCCGCCGCGAGCACGCCGGAGCGGACCGCGTCAGCGCCCAGGCTCGCGCCCACCACCTGGATCTGACCGATCTGGACGGGGGCCGGCAAGGCGCCGGTGCGCAACACCAGGGAGAGGACCTGAGCCTCCTTCATCGACGCCTGCGCGTCTTGCGTGCCCATCTCGATGCTGGCGCGCCCCCCGCAGATCTTCTCGCGGATGTTCGGGGCCGAACGGACCTGACCATCGAGGACAATGGCGAAGCGCCGACGCACATTCTCGGTGGTGACATCGCAGAAGACCTGGGAGCCGCGCGGCTTGAAGTCGAGCGACACGTAGGGCTCGTTGTATTGATTCCAGCCGACTTGCGCGTTGTTGATGTCGTCGCCGGTGAGGATGACGTCGCTCTTGACGACGTAAACGCCCTGCTCCCAGTCCCGCACCTTGATCTTCTTGCCGTCCACGACCTGCTCGACGTACTCGAACAGCACCCGGTCGGTCGCGGGGATGAGGCCCTGTCCGACCAGCCACTCGGTCAGCAGGTCATCGTCCGCGGCGGCCTCCGGGGGGGCCTTGTCCTTCGCCGACTGAACGATGCGCCCGATGTTGGCGCCGCGCATCACGTCTTCATCGACCAGCATGAACTCGAGGACCGCGGCTTGCCCGATGGCCTGCGTCGCCTGCTCGATGTTGTCGATGCCCGGAAGCTGGACGTTGATCTGGCTCTCACCCCGGAGGACGATGCTCGGCTCTTTTACGCCGGTCTCGTCGATGCGGTTCATCAGGGTCTCGCGAGCCTGCTCGACGGCCCGCTTCTTCACGATAGCGGCCTGCTCGGAGGTCACGGTGAAGGCAAAACGATCCTTCCCATCCAAAGAGCGGGTCTCGACGTACTCGTAGCCGGAGTACTGCTTCTTCAGCAGGTCCTGGATGCCGACGAGCGTGGTGCCCTCCCCGGGCAGGATCAGCAGGGTGGGCTCACCGCGGGCGCGAGTCACCTCGGCCAAGCGGACCCCCTCCTTCTCCGCGGTGTCGAGGATGGGCTTGATGTCGCGCTGCACGCTCGAGGCCAGCGCCTCGTCCACGTCCACGTTCAGGGTGAGGTCGATCCCGCCCTGCAGGTCGAGGCCGAAGGTGATGCGGGCCTTCGACATGTAGGGGAACCACCAAGGCACCTCGGCGGCTGCGGCGGCGTCCTGTCCGGACGCGGCGGCCTCTGCCTGAGCGGCCTGATCGTTGAAGCGGTCCATCGCGGACTGGTCGAGGAAGCTCGGGACGAGGGTCCAGATCGACCAGAGGAAGGCGAGGAGCGTGATCATCGCCCGTGTCCACCAGCTGCCGGACATGGTTCAACCCTCCTTGTTGTCAGAGAGGGCCGCCGGCAGCTTGCGCTTGATCGCCGCCTTGTCCATCGTGACCCGCACCTTCTCGGCGATGTCGAGGTGGACCTCTCCGTCCTTCACCTCGTGGATCCGCCCATGAAGGCCACTCGAGGTCGCCACCCGGTCACCCTTCTGGAGGCCGGCGATCATCGTCTCGTGCTGCTTCTGCTCCGTCCGCTGGGGACGGATGATGAAGAAGTAGAAGATGAGGATCATCAAGGGGACCATGACCAGCGGGTTGGACATGGGTCCACCCGCAGGCGCGTCGGCGGACGCCCCCGTGGTCTCGGTGGTCTGGGCTTGGGCGATGCTCTCCATGATGTCTCCGGCCTGAGGCGCCGCTTCGATCAGACCTTCAATCCACCAACGGCAGGGACCACCTGCGCGCGGGCTCCCTCAAGGCCAGGAGGGCCTCGGGACCGGAGCGGATAGCCACCCGAAGCGCGGCCATGAAGCTCTGGTAGAAGGTGAGGTTGTGAAGCGAAAGCAGCCTTGGAGCGAGAATTTCGTTTGAAGTAAACAAGTGCCGGAGGTAGGCCCGGCTGAAAGACCGGCACGTGTAACACGCGCAGGCCGGATCGAGGGGGCCAGCGTCGTCTCGGTACCGGGCGTGCTTGATGGTGAGCCGCCCAAGAGAAGTGAAGGCCTGCCCGAAGCGCCCGCTCCGGGTGGGGAGGACGCAGTCGAAGAGGTCCATCCCCCTCATCACCGCTTCGAAGATGTCAAGGGGGTAGCCCACACCCATCAGGTATCGGACACGGTCGGCCGGCAGCCGAGGGGCGGCGACCTCGACCATCGCCAGCATCTCCGGGAGCGGCTCTCCGACGCTGAGGCCGCCAATGGCGTAGGCGTCCATGTCCAAGGAGGCGAGCTCTTCGGCGTGCTCACGGCGGAGGTCCTCAAAGAACCCTCCCTGGACGATGCCCAACAGGCCGGTGCGCTCGGGCCGGCGGCGGGCGGCGATGCAGCGCTTGAGCCAACGGGTGGTGCGCTGCGTGCTGGAGAGGACGCGGCCCCGGTCAGCGGGGAATTCGATACACTCGTCGAAGGCCATCGCGAGGTCGACGCCGAGGTTCTCCTGCACCTGGACGCAGATCTCGGGGGTCATCGATCGGTACTGGCCGTCGATGGGCGCGCGAAACTTCACGCCGGCCTCACTGACCTTCGAGAACTCCTTCAGGCTGAAGAGCTGGAACCCGCCGGAGTCGGTGAGGATGGGGCCTGGCCACCCCATGAAGGCGTGGAGGTCGCCGAGGGAGGCGATCAACGCGTCACCGGGGCGCACCCAGAGGTGGAGCGCGTTGCACAGGACGATGCTCGCGCCCACGGTGCGGAGGTCTTCGGGAGAGAGCCCCTTGACGGTGCCGTAGGTGCCCACTGGCATGAAGGCCGGCACCGGCGCCGGGCCGTGCGGGGTGTGGAGCACGCCCGTCCGAGCGGCGCCTGCCGTGGCTTGGATTTCGAGGCGAAGGGGGCTCTGCATGGGCCGCGCGCATATCTCCTCCACCCCCGGCGCGCTCCCGCTGCGACGGCGCGGACGCGTCGACGGGGTTCAGGGCAGGAGGAGCATGGCGTCTCCGTAGCTAAAGAACCGATACCCCTCCTCCACCGCTACCCCATAGGCACCCATCACCCGCGCTCGGCCCGCGAAGGCCGCCACCAACATCAACAACGAGCTCTTGGGGAGGTGGAGGTTGGTGAGCAGCCCGCCCACAACCCGAAAGCGGTGCCCCTCTCGAATGAAGATCCGAGTCTCCCCTTCGCCGGCCTCGATCCGGCCGCGCTCGTCGGCCGCGCTCTCCAACGTCCGGGTGGTCGTCGTGCCCACCGCGACCACCCGGCCGCCCCGCGCCTGGGCGGTGGTGATGGCGGCCGCGGTCTCGACGGGGATCGACCATCGTTCGGGGTGCAGCTCGCCCGCGTCGAGGTCCGCCGGCCGGAGGTTTCGAAAGGTGCCCGCACCCACGTGCAAAGTCACCCGCGCCAGCGCGACGCCGCGGGCGTGTAGGGCTGCGAGCACCTCGGCGGACAGGTGGAGCCCTGCCGTCGGAGCCGCCACCGCGCCGCTCGGACCGGCGTACACCGTCTGATAGCGGTCCCGGTCCAGCCGCTCGGCCGGTCGGCCGAGGTAGGGCGGCAGCGGCATCGCCCCGAGCTCCTCCATGACCTCGCTGACGGGGCGGTCAAAGGCCACATCCCAGCTCCCGTCCTCATGAAGGGAGAGCAGCTCGACCCAACGCTCGACCGAGGCGGCTCCGCCCTCGGCCGACGGGCCCTCGACCGCACCTCCCTCTGCCCGCTCGAGCTTCAGCCGCTCTCCCGCGGAGAGACGACGCCCGGGTCGGAGGAGACAGCGAGCCACCGCCCCGTGTGGCTCCAGGACGAAGAGCTCGACGCTCCCCCCTGAACGCCGCCGCGCGCCGAGGCGGGCCGGGAGCACCCTCGTGTCATTGACGACGAGGAGGTCACCGGGGAGGAGGAGGCCCGGGAGATCGAAGACCCGCCGATGCTCAGCGGGCTCGCAAGGCGAACGCCGGCCGCCGCGGAGGACCATCAGCCGAGCGTCCTCCCGCCGCGGAGCTGGGTACCGCGCGACCAGCGCCTCGGGGAGAGCGTAGTCGTAGGGCGCCAATCGTTCGTCGTGCTCCGCGGACACCGCTCCTCCCGACCGCGCCGGGCTGGCCCGGCGGAGCCGCTCGACTAACGCTGGTACACCACCTCTGGCTCTGGAGCGGCGTGACGCTGCAGGACGACGTCCCGCGGCGCCTCGATACACAGGCGCACCCAGTTGCCCTTCACTCGCTTGATGAGGATCCGGACATCCGGCCCCACTTGGAGGACCTCGCCTTCCTTCTGCGTGAGCACCAACATGCGACCTTCCTGTTCCCGAGCGCCACCGAGCGGCTCCCGCTGACGAGGGACCGGGTCATCCCCTACGCAGGGTGCGAAATCAATTTCGCACCCTGCACTGATAAGACCTCCCAACGACCTTGCCCAGCCCGAAACAGGTCAGCCCTACACTGCTGACAATTCCGGCCTGCCTCGCCCGCCGCCGGGACCGGTTACCGGGGCCGCCCGTCAGGAGATCCCCGTGAGCGCATCGTCCCGTGGCAGCAAGGTTGAGTCAGGGAGGCCGGAGTCTCGGAGCTCGGGCTCCCAGAGCTCAGGCTCCCAGAGCTCGAACCCTCGGCCCGCGAATTCCGAGAACACAAACCCGCAGAATTCGAACCGGAAGCAGGCCGACCGTTGGCACGCCGACCCCAACGCCACGCCCTCCGGTGAACAACCCGCGCCGAGCGCCGCGCCGAACGCCGAGCCTGCCCGCAGCCGCCCGTCCACTTCGCTGCGAAGCGAGCGGGACGGGCGAGCCCTTCGCCGTCGTCGAGAGGGCGAGGCCCCCGCCGAGAGCGCTGAGCAGGCCATCCTCGCCGAGAGCATGGCGGGCGGCGGCCCCTCAGCGCCGGTCACCGCCGCACGCCCCGCCGTGCGCCCGCCGCCCGGCCCCCGCATGGACGCCGACGCCTTGATGGCCGAGCTCGACCAGCTCAGCGAGGACGACTTCGCCGCCCTGCTCCGCGCCGGGACGCCCAACCGCCCCCAACAGGGCGACCGCATCGAGGGGCGCGTCGTCCGAGTCGGCACCGACGGCATCTTCGTCGATCTCGGCGCCAAGGCGGAGGGGATCATCGATCCCGCCGAGATGGTCGACGAGCTCCCCGAGGTCGGCTCCCTCATTCAAAGCTATGTGCTGAGCGTAGACGAGCGGGGCATTCGCCTCGCCCGCCGCCTCACCGGGAACGCCGCCCGCGACGTGCTCGATCAGGCCCAGGAGACCGGCGTCCCCATCGAGGGGCGGGTGGAGTCTCGTAACTCCGGCGGCTTCACGGTCCGCATCGGCACGGTGCGAGCCTTCTGCCCGGTCTCCCAGATCGATCGCGCCCCAGAGGCCGATCTCGACGCCTACGTCGGCCGCACCCTGGCCTTCCGCGTGATGGAGGTCCGCGATCGAGACGTGGTGGTGTCCCACCGCGCGATCGTCAACGAGCAGGCCCAGGAGGACGCCGAGCGCCTCTGGTCAGAGATCAAGCCGGGGGACGCCAAGGACGGCGTCGTCACCGGGGTCAAGGACTTCGGCCTCTTCGTCGACGTCGGCGGCCTCCGCGGCCTCGTGCCCAAGCGCGAGGTCGGCTGGGACGACCAGGTCGAGGCCCCCCCGGTCGGAACCCGGGTGGTCGTTCGTGTGCTCGACGTCGACACCACCAACCGCAAGCTCACGCTCTCGCTAAAGGACCACGCGGTCGGGCCCTGGAGCCGGGTGGGTCAGGACTTCCTGCCCGGCGAGGTCTACGAGGGCACCGTGGTGCGCATCTCCGAGTTTGGTGCCTTCGTGCGCCTCGCGCCGGGGCTCGAGGGCCTCGTCCACCTCTCGAACATCGCCCCCCGCCGCATCAGCTCGGTCTCCGAGGTGCTGAGCGTCTCTCAGAAGGTGTCGGTGCGCATCCTGTCGGCGGACCCCGAGCGCCAGCGCCTTGAGCTCGGGATCAAGCAGGTCGCAGAAGACTGGGAGCCCGCCGCGCCCCGCGGCGCCGCGCCGGCCCCCCGCGCCAAGGAGAGCCTCGGCACCTTCGCCGATCTGCTGGGCGGCGTGAAGGTCTCGAGCCCGAAGCCGGCACCGGCAAAGGCCGCCCCCAGCAAGACCGCGCCGCCGGCCCCCGGGCCCAAGGCTCGCCGCTGAGCGTCCGACGGGGCCCCGTCAAGGGGCGTCGAGGGCCGCTCGGACCAGCTTGAGGTCTGCGAAGGTGAGCGGCTTGTCTTCGGGCTTCCGGAGCAAGTACGCAGGATGGAAGGTGGCCATCGCGCGGGCCTCGCCCCCGGGGAAGGTCAGCGTGCGCCAGGCCCCGCGCAGGCCGGTCACCCCTTGCTTCGTCTCAAAGACGGCCTTCACCGCCACCGAGCCCAGCACGAGCACGACGCGGGGCCGGACCCGCGCCAGCTGAGCGTGCAGGAAGGGGAGGCAGGCCGCCACCTCCTCCGGCTCGGGGTTGCGGTTGTTGGGCGGGCGGCACTTCACGACGTTGGCGATGTAAACCCGCTCGCGCGGCAGCCCCAGCACCGCGGAGAGCATCCGGTCGAGCATTTGACCAGCCGGCCCGACAAAGGGCTCCCCGAGCTGGTCCTCCTGTTGGCCGGGCCCCTCCCCGATCACGAAGAGCGAAGCGGCGGGGTCGCCGACCCCGTAGACGATGTTGGTGCGCCCCTGGCAGAGCCCGCAGCGCTGACAAGTCCCGAGGATCTCCCTCACCTCTGCGAGCGAGGTGGCGGCAGCCAGGCGGGCGCTGTCGGCCTCACTGGCCTCAGGGCGGGGAGCCACCGGCGCCAAAAATTGACCCCAGGCCCCAAGCGTGAGCTGCCCCGCCGGCGCCGGCGGGGACGGAGCAGGCGCCAAAGGGGCGAGCGCGGCCGTGACGGGGGGGGGCCGAGGCGGAGGGGGCGGAGGGACCGCGAGGCCGACGGGCCGGGGCGGGGGGGCAGGCGGGGCGGCGCGGGGCGGCGCGGGGCGAGGCACGACGGGCGGAGCGGCCGCCCGAGGGGGAGGCGGCGCGACCGGCCGCTGCGCGCTCGGCGGCGGCGCGATTGGACGCTGCGCGCTCGCCGGCAGCGCGCTCGGCGGCAGCGGCGGCTCCCAGGGGATGAGCCGAGCTCCGGTCATCCGCTCCCAGTCCGCGTACGCGCCGAGCTCTATCACCAGCGCGGCCAGCTCCTCCAGGTCGGGCGGGTCATCAGGCCCCCCCGGGCCCGGGCGCTCGGCCAGGGAGGCGCTCATGGGTGCTCCCGGGTCGGGCCGGTCGGGCCGAGGCGCCAGCCGCGGGCGCGCAGGCGGGTCACCAACGGAAAGATCGGCAGGCCGATCACGTTCTGCCAGTCGCCCTCGACGTCTTCGATGAGCCAAGCACCGCGGCGCTCCACCATGTAGCCCCCGGCGCAGCCGCGAGCCTCGCCCAGGCGCACGTAGGCGAGCAGCTCGGCGTCTTCGAGGTCGGCGCGGAGTCGCACCCGGCTGTGCTCGACAAAGACCTCCTCTTCCGCGCCCGGGCCCACCAACGCCACGGCGGTGCTGAGGGTGTGCCACTCACCCCGGAACAAGCGGAGCGTCTGAAGCCACGACTCGTCCGAATGCGGCTTGCCGAAGGGCGCGCTTCGGAGGTGAACGACCTGGTCGCTGCCGATGACGAGCGCGTCCGGAGCCCCCGCGGCCACGCTGCGGGCCTTCGCGAGCGCGCGGGCGCGCGCCAGCTCGACGGGGTCATCCGCGGTGACCGAGGCCTCATCGACGGGCGGGGCGACCGCGAGGCAGGCGAGGCCCAGCTCCGCGAGCAGACCCTGGCGGTAAGGGCTCGTGGAGGCGAGGATGAGGCGAGGGCTGCTCATGGCTGCTCCGCTGTGCCCCACCGCAGCTAACAACGCTTCCGAGTGTCGGGAGCTGGCGGCGAGGGCCACGGTATAGTACGGTCTTTGCACTACCGGTGGGGCTATACCTCGCCCGCTCGCTCGCTGGCACGCGAGCGACGCTCAGAATCGACTCCTGGAGCGGCGCCCGCGCCGATGGACGGGATTGGACAAAGATGTCAACGACCGCAGTCGGGATCGACCTCGGAACAACCTTCTCCGCCATCGCCTATGTGAACAAGCACGGCGTGCCCGAGATCCTGCACAACGCCGAAGGCGACCGGATCACCCCCTCCGTCGTCCTCTTTGACGGCGACGAGATCATTGTCGGAAACTACGCCAAGCAGGCGGCCGTGGCCTTCCCCAACCAGGTGGTGGAGTTCGTCAAGCGCCACATGGGCGACGACAACTACTCCTTCAAGTACCGGAACCAGGAATACAGCCCCGAGCAGCTCTCCAGCTACATCCTCGCTAAGCTCAAGCACGACGCCGAGCTGCGCCTCGGTGAGAAGATCGAAGAGGCGGTCATCACCGTCCCTGCCTACTTCGCCGACAAGCACCGCCGCGCGACGATGCGGGCGGGTGAGCTCGCCGGTCTCCGCGTCCTCAAGCTCATCAACGAGCCCACCGCCGCCGCCTTCGCCTACGGACTCGCGAACGCCGGTCGCAGCATGCGCTGCATGGTCTTCGACCTCGGCGGCGGGACCTTCGACGTCACGGTCGTCAACATCGAGGGGCGAGACATCACCGTGTCCGCCACCGCCGGCGACTCCATGCTCGGCGGCAAGGACTTCGACGACGCCCTCATCTCCTACGCGGCAGACGAGTTCAAGAAGAAGCACGGCATCGATCCCTTGGAGGACCCCGCCGCCGCGCATGACCTCCGACAGAAGTGTGTGAGCGCCAAGCTCTCGCTCTCCCGCCGGCCCAAGGTCAACCTCTTCTATGACTACCAGGGCCGGATCCTCCGCCTCGAGGTCCCCCGGGAGCGCTTCGAGGACCTCACGAAGACCCTCGTGCAGCGCTGCGAGGCCAAGGTCCGAGAGGTGCTCGAAGAGTCGAGGTCGCGCCCCGACGAGGTCGACACCGTCCTCCTCTCCGGCGGCTCGACGCGCATGCCGATGGTGCGCCGGCTGATCACCGATGTCTTCCAGCGCGACCCCTCCACCGACATCAACCCCGACGAGTGCGTGGCCCTCGGCGCCGCCCTCACCGCGGCCCTCGAGTCGGCGAGGCTGAGCGGCCAAAAGCCCCCCACCGACCTGCGCACCCACGACGTGACGAGCCACTCGCTCGGGATGGTGGTCTACAAGGATGGCGCGCTGCACAACAGCCCGATCATCCGCCGAAACAGCCGCATCCCCTGTGAGCGCACCCGAGACGACTACGTCACCACCCACAACAGCCAGACCTCGATGGACCTCTGGCTGGTGCAGGGCGAGGAGACCGATCCGCTCCAGTGCAGCGTCCTCGGGCACTTCGAGTTCTACGGCATCCACCCCCGCGCCGCGGGAGACTCTCGGCTGGCGGTCACCTTCCGGTACAACAGCAACGGGATCGTGGAGGTGGAGGCGATGGACGTCACCACCGGCCAGACCCTCGCCCACCGGCTCGCCACCGCCCAGACCAGCCTCGAGGACATCGCGCTGAACCGCGTCCCGATGCACCTCGCGTTGATCATGGACTGCTCCGGCTCGATGTACGGCACGAACATCATCGAGGCCCGAAAGGCGGCGCGCGCCTTTGTCGGGCGCACGCTCGCGGCGCAGCGGAGCCTGGCGGTGGTCGCCTTCCCCGGCGGGCTGAAGAGCGGGCTGACCGACGAGCGCCTCCGCATCGAGGCGGCGATCGACTCCCTCACGCCGATCGGCTCGACGCCGATGCACCAGGGCTTGGCCACCGCGCGAGACGCGCTCAAGGGCAAGGCGGGCGTGCAGCGCGTCTACCTGCTGCTCACCGACGGCCACCCCGACGACCCCGCCGCCACCGTCGCCGAGGCCACGCGAATCAAGCGCCTGGGCGGGCGGGTCATCACCGTGGGCGTCGGCCGACAGGTGCAGCGCGACTTCCTCGAGGCGCTCTGCTCCTTGCCGACCGACTACCACCACTGTAACGAGAGCATCGAGTTGGAAGGCACGTTCATCAACCTGGCCACCGAGCTCGGTAGCGGTCGGTAGGAGGGTCAGTGGCAACATCCGACTCGCGGAACGAAGAGATCACCCTCGATGGGCTCGCCGAGTCGGTGGGGACCCTCAAGGACTTCGTGCATCAACAGTCCACACGGGACGCCCTGCAACAGCGGGCCTTTGACCAGCTCTACACCGAGCTCCGACAGTACAAGGACGACTTCATCTTTCAGACCGAGAAGCCACTGCTCCTCGATCTGCTGCTGTTTCACGACAGCCTCTCCTGGTTCAAGCAGAGCCTCGTGAACCAGGAGATGAGCGCCGAGGTCATCGCCGACAGCTTCCAGTATCTGCTCGACGAATTCCAGGAGCTGCTGTACCGCCGGGACGTGCTCCCCCTCGACCCGCGGGATGAATTCGATCGCGAGACCCAGAAGGTCGTCAAGGTGACCACCACCTCCGACCCCGGTCTCGACTACAAGGTGCAGCAGGTGGTCAAGCGCGGCTTCACCCGCGCCGGGCGACTGCTCCGGGCGGAAGAGGTGGTGCTCCTGCGCCACGAGCGTCCGACCGACTCCAACAACGACTCCCGGTAGAGCTGGCCATGAGTGACGAGTCCGTCCTCGGCATCGACCTCGGTACGACCTTCTCCGCGATGGCCATCGTGGATCGTTTCGGCAAGCCGGTGATCGTGCCCAATTCCGAGGGGCAGCCGACCACCCCCTCCGTGATCCACTTCTACGACCGCGACGCTTGCGTGGTGGGTGATGAGGCCGTCAAGATGGTGGTGGTCGATCCCACCAACATCGTCCGCTTCATCAAGCGCTCGATGGGCGAGCCAGACTTCACCCTCGAGTTCTTCGGCCGCAGCTACACGCCACAAGAGCTCTCGGCGATCATCCTGAAGAAGCTCAAGGAGGACGCCCAAGAGGCCCTCGGCTTCCCGATCAAGGACGCGGTGATCACGGTCCCCGCCTACTTCAACTCTTCGCAGCGCCAAGCCACCGCCGAGGCGGGCACCATCGCCGGCCTCAACGTGCTGTCGATCATCAACGAGCCCACCACGGCGGCCATCGCCTACGGCATCGAGCGCCTGGGGGGCAATCGCCGCCTCCTGGTCTTCGACCTCGGCGGCGGCACCTTCGACGTCACGCTGATGGAGATCCGCGGGATCTCCTTCAAGACCATCGCCAGCGACGGAAACGCCGAGCTCGGCGGAAAGGACTGGGACGACCGCCTGCTGAATTCGGTGGCCGACCAGTTCATGGACCGCTTCGGCCTCGACCCCCGCGACGATCCACAGCCCTACCAGGAGCTGTACGAGCGCTGCCTGCACGCCAAGATCTCGCTCTCCACGAAGCCGAAGGCCGTGATCCCGGTGAACTTCCGGGGCCACCGCATGGTGGTCACCGTCACCCGAGAGGAGTTCGAGCGGATGACCGCCGACCTCGTCGACCAGTGCGCCGATACCACCCGCCTCGTCCTCGACAAGGCCGGGATGAAGTGGGAAGACCTCGACGAGGTGCTGCTGGTCGGAGGATCGACCCGCATGCCGATGGTGCGAGAGATGCTCGCCACCCTCACCGGGAAGACGCCCGCGACCACCGTCAACCCCGACGAGTGTGTCGCGATGGGCGCGGCGCTCGCGGGCGTGCTTCGCCACCGCGCCAACCACCCCGCGCTCGTGCCGCACCGGCAGGCCCTCGCGCGCCGCGCCCGAGAGGTCGCCCTGCAGCCGCAGCAGGACCACCCCGCCCTCGCTCCCCTGCGCGCCGCGCCGCGACCCGGGGAGCTCCCACGCGGGAGCCGAGGCCCGCTGTCCGGCCCGACGGCGCCCGAGGGGGTCACCGATGGCGCGCGTCTCCCGCAGGTGGAGGCGACTGAGGCCCCGGCCGACGTCGGCACCGCCGGTGAGGTCTTCGGCTACATCGGGCTGCCGCCGGTCAAGATCACCGACGTCACCAGTCACCCCTTGGGCATCGTGGTCCTCGACCGCAGCCTGAACGAGCGCGTGGTCGTTGTGATCCCCGAGGCCACGGCGGTGCCCTGCGAGAAGAAGAGCCGCTTCGCCTATGCCTATGACAACATGACCGCCGTTCGGGTCGAGGTGACCGAGGGGACCGGCACCCGCCGGGACGAGGTCAAGGTGATCGGCGAGGTGGTGCTGGACGACCTCCCCCCGCGTCCCAAGGGCACCCCGATCGAGGTGGTCTACCGCTACGGGCTCAACCAAATCCTGGAGATCGACATCGTCGACGTGGAGACCCGGCGGGTACGGCGCGCCCGGATGGACCTCAAAGGCGGCCTCGACGCCGGTCGCATGAGCCAGGCTCAGAAGACGGTGGCGCTGTTTCAGGTGCATTGAAGGACCGTGTAGGGTGAGCGGTCGTGCCTCGCCTCCCCGGCGAGACCAACCGCACCCGGTCGCCGGGCATTGACCCTCAGATCCTTCGGCGGTACAAACGTCACGCCCCCCGGCGACGCACATCGCCCCCCCCCTTCCTCCTCTCGAACGGCGCTCGGTCCCCCAACGAGGACCCCCCTGGCGGTAAATGGAACAGCGGGATTTCGAAGAAATCAACCGATTCCTGGCCACGGTCGGCAAGGCAACGCTGTTCGAGTACCTGGGGATCGCCACGGAGGCGACCTCCGACGAGGCCGAGGCTGCGATCCGCCAGCGGCGCGCCTGGGCGCAGGGCCAGCAGAACAACCCCAAGTACCGGCAAGAGGCGCTCTGGGTCATCAAGAGCGTGACGCTCTGCCGGCGCGCCCTCATCGAGGAGCGCGCGCAGTACCAAGCGGAGGTCGAGGGTCGGGATCGCGACCGGAAGCTGCAGGTGCTCCGCCTCTTCGTGCTCGGCACCCTCGCCGACGGCGTGCTGACCCCCAAGGGCGAAGAGGCGATCCGAGAGCAGGGCGCGAAGCTCGGCCTCGACGTTGAGACGGTCGATGCCCAGGTGGCGGAGCTGTTGAGCGAGAGCCACGCCGCCCGCAGCCCGGGCCCAGAGGATCCCGGTCCTCCCGGTCGCCCCTCCTTCATCGATCACTACGCCGTACTCGGTGTCCCCGCGCACTCCTCGGTCGAGGTCCTCGAGCAGGCGCACCGAGATCGGTACCATTGGGCCCGACAGCTCCAAGACACCCGCCGAGCCGGCGAGATCTACGGGCGCCTCGATCAGGCCTGGGACATCCTGAAGGACCCCATCACCCGCGCCCGGTACGACGAGAAGCGCCGAGAAGTGCTTGGCACCAGCATCGTCCCGCCCGCGGCCCCCAAAAAGGAGCCGGAGCCGCTCCGTGTGCGCCGGCTCGCGCTGGCCGGGGAGGACACCGAGGACGTCTCGGACGCCCCTACCACCCACTCGACGGCCGGGGGCCACTCCCGAGGTTCCCCTCCCCCTCGGGTCCCCGACGCGCTCACCAACCCAAGCCGCACGCTCAACCTCGGCGGCACCGCGCAGCCGGCCCGCCCCGAGCGCGCCGCCCGCCTCCACGTCGATGGCCCCGAGGTCATCTCGATCAAGGCGCGGAAGGCGCCGGTCCAGCTCCGGCTCACCATCCGCAATGGCGGCTCGGGCCGAATGCCCGGGAGGGTCTTCGTCGACCGCGACTGGGTGGAGGTAAACCCCTCCCGCCTGGATCCCGGCGCGGCCGAGCAGATCATCCAGGTCACCATCGATCCGCGGAAGATGCCCCGCAACAAGGCCGTAGCGCTGGTCACGGTCGCCACCGATGACCAGGAGCGTAAGGCCATCACCATCGAGGCCGAGCGGCCCAACCCCTTGCCCTGGCTGATCGGCCTCGCGGCGCTGATGATCGTCGGCGTCTCCGCCTTCGTCGCCTCTCGGATCGAGTGGGGCGACCCTCCCGTCGTGGACCCTCCGCACGGGATCCTTAACGTGATCTGCGATCCCCCCGCCGGCGAGGTCACCGTGGCCGGTACGTTCGCGACCTCCGAGGGCGTGCTCCGCGAGCATCGGGTCCCCCCCGGCCAGCCCGTCGCCATCAAGGTGGAGCTCGACGGCTTCGAGCCCTTCACCCGCGAGGTGACGATCGAGGACGGCGCCACCGAGACCGTCGAGCCCGTCCTCAAGCTCACCGATCCCATGGGCTTCACGCCCACCGCCGAGCAGACGCCCGCCCCCTTCGATGACGAGGGGGCCCGAGCGCTCGTCCAGCGGCGCGCGGACCGCCTCGACGCCTGCTTCGCCCAGCACCTGACCGCCGAGCCCGGCAGCGTCGCCTCCACCGAGCTCACCGCCTACGTGTCGCCTCGTGGCTACGTCATGGGCGTCAACTTCGAGAAGGCGACGCTCCTCGGCGGCGAGGTCCAGCGGTGCATCAAGCGGGAGCTCCGCGCGATCAAGTTCTCGCTGGTCCAGGGGGACTACGCGACCTTCCGGACCAGCCTTCGTTACGTCGTACGTGAGCCGAAGAAGGGGTGACGAACGTGGGTGCCTCCGTGGTGGCGATTGAAGAGCTGCTGGATCAAGCGGAAGAGGCCCTCGATCGGGCCGCGCCGGAGGAGGCGCTGCGCTTCGCGGACCGCGCCCTGACCTTCAACTCGACGCACCCGGGCGCCTGGTTCGTGCGCGGCGACGCGCTGCGGGCCCTCTCGCGGGACAGCGAGGCCGCCGAGGCCTACCGCAGCGCAGCCCTCGCCGACCCCGGCCACTCCTCCTCCTGGGCGGCCCTGTCGACGACCTGCTTCGACCTCCTCCGCTTCGACGAGGCCTCCCGTGCGGCCGCCCGCGCCCTCCGGGAGGACCCGCGGAACCCCGAAGCATGGTGGGCCCGCTCGCTGCTGCTCGAGTGGAAGGGCGACAAGGCCGGCCGACGCCGCGCGCTGACCCGGGCCCGCTGGCTGGAGCCCGACAGCTTCCTCGTGCCACACTCGCTGAGCGATGAGGTCGTCGAGGACATCGTCGAGGAGGCTGTCGGCTCGCTCCACCCCGATCTGCAGGCCTGGCTGGCCAACGTGGCGATCCTCCTTGAAGACCTCCCCCGCGAGGAGATCCTCCGCAGCTATGACCCGCCGGCCTCGCCCCTAGACCTCCTCGGCTACTTCAGCGGTCACTCCCTCGTCGATCGGTCGATGGACAACCCCTGGAGCAACCTGCCGCCCACCATCACGCTCTTCCGCAACAACCTGGAGCGGATGGCGGCCGATCGGGAGCAGATCATCGAGGAGCTGCGCATCACGCTCTTTCACGAGATCGGGCACTTCCTCGGCCTCGACGAAGAAGACCTCGCGGAGCGCGGCCTCGACTGAGCCATGGGCGCGCCGGAGAGGCGTCAGGCGCCTTGACAGCGGAGGCCCCACACCATAAACGCAGCCCCGTCTGGGGCAGCCCCAATCGGGGGAATAGCTCAGTGGGAGAGCACTGGAATCGCACTCCAGGGGTCGGGGGTTCAACTCCCCTTTCCTCCACCAGATAGGGCCCCGCCGAAAGGCGGGGTCTTTTTTTTGGCCGCGGCCGCCTCAGTCGGTGCCTTGCGCCTCGAAGAAGATCCAGCCGTATTGGTCTTCCCGGCGCACCTCGACCAGCCGCACGCCTCCCGACTCCCAGGTGCCCCCCTCCCGAAGGAAGGGCGCGAAGCGCGGGGCCTGCGTCCAATCCTCGGCGAACCACAACACCCAGCCGATGTGCTCCGCTTGGAGGAAGGCCGCGAAAGACTCCGGGTCGCCGGGCTCGCTCGGCACGTCGAACCAGCTCACCATGCGGCGCTCGTGCGGGTTCCGGTTGATGTAGCAGGCGGGGATGTCGTCAAAGAGCATCGGCACGGACTCGGGCACGTTCGCCTCGACCCACTGCGCGAGCTCCTCTTGCGGTCGATACAGGGCCTCGGAGAGCCAGAACTGGCGGTGCGTCTCGAAGCCGTAGCCGACGAGGGCCTGCGCGAGCGCGAGGCCGAGCAGGAGCGGCGGCGCCGCCGGCAGCCGCGCGCGGAGGCGATCGAGGGCGCCGAGCAGCCCGCTGAGCCCGATCGGCACCAGCAGCGGCACGAAGGGAGACATCCACTTCCAATAGAGGTTGTGGTCGGGGGCGTGCTGGCCGACGAAGCCGATGCCGCACCAGACCCCCGCCATCACGATGCCCTGGATCGCCCAGGTGCGGCGCGGATCGTGGCGGAGCCAGGGGGTGTGGACCACCGCATAGAAGACCCCCGCCCACACCGCCCAGCCGATCCGCGACGGGAGGAGCCCCGCGGCCAAGCCGAAGACGACCGACAGCCCGTTCTCCACCCAGCTCCAACGATCGACCGCCTCCGCGCCCAGGCCAGTCTCGATGTTGACCTCCACCGAGTGCGACCAGAAGAGGGCCGTGCCGTGCTCCGCCGCGCAGTAGGCGGACCACGCCCCCATCGCCAACAAGAGGGGCAGGAAGGCGGAGAGGAGGCGCCGCACACGGTCGCCTCGGCCGAGGGCGTGGACGAGCAGCGCTGGGGCGAGGGCGAGGGCACCGTCCATGCGCACGGAGAAGGCCAGGGCCGCGAAGACGCCGGCCAGCAGGAGCCGCTCGGAGACCAGCGAGAACAGCGCAGCCAGCACCCACCCGGCGTAGATGGGCTCCCGCAGAGAGGTCGAGGAGTAGAGCGCGAGCTCTGGCTGGAAGGCGAGCAGCAGGCCGGTGAGCCAGGCCACCCGCCGCCCGGCCAGGCGGTCGGCCAGGAGCACGGCCAGGATGTAGGCCAGCAGCCCCATGACCACCGCTGTGCCCCGCGCCGCCAGCACGGTGTCGCCCACCACGGCCAGGACCGCGGCGCCCAGCGCGTAGTAGCCGGGCATGTGGTTCATGTCGTAGTGCCGGAAGCCACCGTCGAGCACACCGCGGATCATCGCGAGGTTGCCGTAGTCGCTCTCCTCCCAGCCGGCGTAGTGCCCGGCCAGCCAGATGCGCCACGCCCCCGCGACGCCGACGGTGACCCCGACGAGGAGGGCCCGGGTCCCGAGGATCGCCCGCCATCGCTGCATCTGCATCCCTCGATTCTCGCACAGGCTGCGCCCCATCGTTAATCCGGGGAGCCGGGCCTGCGGCGAGGACCCGGCGAGGAGGCAGCGTGGAGGTCACAGCGGGCAAGCCAGGGGGCGCGGCGACACGGGCGACCGACGGGGCCAACGTGGAGCCCGAGGTCCGGAGCGGCTTCGCCCGCGCCGAAGACGGCGTCTCTCTGTATTGGCGGGCGATCGGCCAAGGTCCGGCCATCGTCTGCAACAACGGCGTTGGAGTCAGCCTCTTCTTCTGGAAGTACCTCGCTGAGCACTTCAAGGGGCAGTTCACCGTCCTGCTGTGGGACTACAGAGGCCATGGTCGCAGCGACCGCCGCCTCGACCCCCTCACCGCCGACCTCTCCATCCGTCGCCACGCCCTCGATCTCGCGATCGTGCTTACGGCGGCCGGCGTCACCGAGCCCGCCGTGCTGGTCGGCCACAGCATGGGCTGCCAGGTGGTGTTGGAGGCCATCCGCCTCTACCCGCAGCGGGCCCGAGCCGCGGTCCTCATGCTCGGCACCGCCGGCAAGGCCCTCCACACCTTCTACGACTGGAGCGGGTCGGCGGCGATGTTCCGCGGCCTCCACCGGGTGGTGCACGCGATCGGGCCGCGGATCAACAACCTCGTCCGACCGCTGCTCGAGTCACCCCTCGCCTTCCCGACCGCCACCGCCCTCGACTGGGTCGATCGGCACTACACCCGCGAGGAGGACCTCGCGTCCTACTCCGCCCACCTCTCCACCCTCGATCTGCGCCTCTTCCTCACCGCCGTGCTCGCCACCGACGCGCACGACGCCTGGGACGTCCTGCCCGGGATCGGCGTGCCCGTGCTGATCATCGCCGCGGAGCGCGACCTCTTCACGCCGATGTGGTGCTCGCGGAAGATCGCCCGCCTCATCCCCGGGGCGGAGCTCTTCGAGCTCGCCGACGCCACCCACGCCGCCCTCGTCGAGCAGCCCGAGACGATCCACCACCGGATGGACCGCTTCTTCCGCGAGCGCCTCCGCGCCATTTGAGGCAGTGACGGCGAGGGCCGCCCGACGCTCGAGCTCGGCGCGCAGGCCCATGAGCACGCGCGGCAGCTCCACCTCCTCCAGCGACCGGAGGAAGGGGCCGGGGAGGCGCATCGTCGTCTGTACGTCGAGCCGGAGCTCCACCTCGACCTGCCCGCCGGGCCTCGGCTCGACCTGCCAGCTGCCCTCGGCGGCCTTGAGGTCACCCTCGATCAGCGACCAGAGGAGCCGGCCGGGCTCGGGGCGCTGGATCAGCAGCGCGTAGCGGAGGCGCCGCAGGTAGAAGAGGGTGAAGCGCACCTCCCACTCGCGAGCGCTCGCGCGGCTGACCTCCACGGCCTCCAGGATCGGAAAGATCCGAGGGTAGGCCCCGAAGTCGGTGAGCACCGCCATCACGGCCTCTTGGCTCGCGGGGAGCAGGGCCCGGCGCGTGGCGGCTGGCATCGACGACTCCTACCGCCGCCGACGACGGCGACGGCCCTTGCGGCTGCGATTGTCGGCGGCCTTGGCGGACTCCGGCGTGGCGCTGGCCTGACCGAGCCAGTCTCCCCACCGCAGCGAGACCGCGCGGGCGAGGTCGGGGCTCTTTCGGAGGCCGGGATCCGCGGCCACGAGCTGGAAGGCCTCGGCGCGGGCCCGCAGGAGGAGGTCTCGGTCGCGCGGCGGATCGGCCCAGCGGAACTCGGGCATCTCGGTGGCGCGGTCTCCGAGGAGGGCCTCGGCGCCCCGCACCTGCAGGTCAACCTCGGCGAGGCGGAAGCCGTCCCGCTCGTTGATGACCGTGCTCACGACCTGGCTCGCCCCCTCGGCGGCGTTGTTCGACAGCACGAACAGGCAGGTGCCGGGGTGGCGCCCCTGGGCCACGTGGCCGCGGAGGCGGTGCAGGCGGACGAGGTCGTGCATGTCGGCGTACTCGACGACCACGACGCTGGCGTTGTCGACCGGCGGCGCGTCTTCGATGTAGGTCGTGCAGACGAGCACGTCTACGCGGCGGTGCTGGAAGTCGTCGAAGACGCGGAAGCGCTCCTCGCGGCTCATCGCCGAGCAGTAGGTGCCGATGCGCGCTCCGGGGAGCCCCTCGGCCTGGAGGGCCTTGGCCATGCGCTGGGCGTCCTCGACGCCGAGCAGGTCTCGGCCGTCACGGACCGGGAAGACGACGAAGGCCTGGCGGCCCTTCTCGACCTCCTCCCAGGCGCGTGCGTAGGCTTCGGCGCGGGCGTCGGCGCCAAAGACCTTGACCGTCACCCGCGGGCGCTCGACCGAGGGCACGATGGAGAGGTCAAAGTCCCCGAAGACCGTCAGCGAGAGGCTTGAAGGGATGGGCGCCTTGGTGACCACGAGGAGATCGGGGACCACGCTGCGGCTGCTGAGGCTCTGCGGGCTGACCGTGCCGTAGGGACCGCGCTCCTCGACGATGACGAGCCCGAGCCGCTTCCAATGGACCTGCTCCTCGAGGATCCTGCGGGTGCCGAAGACGACGTGGACCTCGCCGCGCCGGATGGCGTCGGTCATCGCGTGGTTCACCGTGTCGCCGACCAGCAGCGGCACGAGACCGACCGAGCGAAGGACGGCCTCCGCGTGAAGGAAGCGTCGCTCGGCCGTGAGCGGATCGGGCGCGATCATCGCCACCTGGTGCCCGCTCTCGGCGACCACCACCGCGGTGAGCAGCGCCACGAGGCCCTTGCCCGCCCCGACGTCACCCTGGAGGAGGCGGGTCATGGGGTTGGGCTTGAGGAGGTCTCGCCGGATGTCGCAGAAGGCCGACTCCTGGCCGTCGGACAACGTGATCTGGTGCTGCACCGCGAGCTGCCCCACCGCGCCGTGCACAATGGTGTGCGCGAAGCCGCGCTCCGCCTGCCCACGCCCGGCCCGCCAGGCGATGCCGAGCTGGAGGAGGAAGAGCTCCTCAAAGGCCATGCGGATGCGACCCCGGCCGGCCGCGTTGGCGGGGAAGTGCGCGTCGCGGAGGGCCTCGTCGAGGGGGAGCAGGCGGTGCTGCTCGATGAGCTCGGCGCTGACGGTGTCCTTCAGCGCGCCTTGGATGAGGCCGAGGGAGAGGGCCACAGCCTCCCGGATCAGCCGATCTTCGACGCCCTCGACGCTGTACAGGGGGACGATGCCGCTGCCGCGACCGTCCAGTCCGACGGGCTCACCCTCGTAGAAGGCGAAGGTGCCCTCTTCAATCTCGGAGATACGCCCGATGAAGCCCAGCTCCGAGCCGACGCTCCAGCGCTCCCACCCCCGCGGGCCCCTCCCCGGCCAGCGGAGCCGGAGGCTGTGGCCGTCTGGCCCTGCGAGCACGACCTCCACCCGCTGCCCGCCCGGCACGAAGCGCACGCTGCGGCTGACCACAGACCCCCGCACCACCGCCGGGCCCTCTGGCATCGAGGCGGCGATCGGCACCAGCGGCGGCCGATCGTAGCTGGTCGGAGGCAGGAGGAGGAGCTCGGCGACCGTGCTGATGCCCTCGTCACCCAGCCGCTCCAGCAGCTCATCGGTGAACACCCCGAGCGAGCTCAGCGGGGCCCCGGTGCCCTCCGGATGGCCCAGCGGGAGCCTCCGCACATCCGCCGCAGGCACCTCCACCGGACGCTCGGCCTTCTCCGCCCTCTCGGGCTTCTCTCCGCGCTCGTTGCGCTCTCCGCGCTCGTTGCGCTCTCCGCGCTCGTTGCGCTCTCCGCGGTCGTTACGCTCTCCGCGGCCGGGTCGATCGCCACGTCCGCGCTCCCGTCGCCCCGAACCCTCCGCGCGGGCGGACCGCTCCGGGGTGGGCTCCTCTCCTTCGGGCTTCTCGACCGAAGTGGCGCGCTCGTTGCGCTCTCCACGCTCGTTGCGCTCGTTGCGCTCGCCCCGCTCGTTGCGCTCGCCCCGCTCGTTGCGCTCTCCGCGAGGAGCGCGCTCTGGGCGCGATCCACGGGCCTCCGAGCCCTCGGCGCCTTCGGGGCGGTCGACGCGCTCCCCGCGCTCGGGGCGTTGGCCTCGCTCGGGTCGGGGACCACGAGCCTCGACACCCTCGGCGCGCTCGTTTCGCTCCGGTCGGGGCCCTCGGGGCTCGACGCCCTCTGGCCGCTCGGCGCGGTCGCCGCGCTCCCGGCGGCGGCCACGCCGATCACGATCCCGACCGTCGCGCTCGCGGGCCTCGCCGCTGGGGTCGTCGCCCCCGCGCTGGGCTGGGGCGGCCTCCCCTTCGACCGGCGCGCCCCCATCCTCCGCGAGGAGGGCGGGCTCGACCGGTGCGGGAGCGCGCGTGGGGAGACGTGGGGCCGGCCCCGCGGGGACCCGCTCGAGGACCCCCAGCAGGGCCCCCAGCCGCTCGGCCCGCTCCCCGGACGGTAGCGAGTCGAGGTCGCCCAGCAGGCCGACCAGGTGGGACAGCTCGTCTCGGACGCGCTCCGCACCTTCGCCCTCCCGGGGCAGCGCATCGAGGCTCGCCGTGACCAGACGGGCGCAGTTGACGCCGAGGTACCGGGCGGCACCGCCGGCGGCCGCCCAGCGCATCGTGCGGCGGACCGCGTCGATCTGCGCGAGCGGCCGGCCGTCGATCGGGGCGTCGGTCTGAGCTTCAGTGCCTTCCACAGTGCCTTCCACAGCGACTTCCACAGGGACCCCTAGCGGTACAACACGTCCGCGATGCTGAAGCGGCGCTGGCCACGGGGTGTCTCCACCGCGACCTCGTCGCCGGTGCTGCGTCCCACGATGGCGCGGCCGATCGGCGCGCTCATCGAGATGAGGCCCGCCTTCACGTCGGCCTCGTCTGTGCCGACGATGGTGTAGCGGACCTCCTCCTCGGTCTCGAGGTCTTGGAGGACCACGGTGGTGCCAAAGACCACGCGATCCGACGGCTTGAGCGTCCGGACGTCGATGACCTCAGAGGCGCCGAGCTTACTCTCGAGCTCCTGGATGCGGCCCTCACAGAGCGACTGGCGGTGCTTGGCGTCTTCGAACTCCGAGTTTTCGGAGATGTCGCCGTGCTCCCGGGCCTCTTCGATGTCACGCACGATCTTGAGTCGGGTGTGCTCCTTGAGCACCTTCAGCTCGGCCGAGAGCCGCGCGAAGCCCGCCGGCGTCATCGGGATGCGCTTCATGAAAAAATCCTCGAAGTGAGCGCCGTGCTGGGGGCGCGAGAAGGGAGAAGGATCAGTCGGGTATCGGCCCGAAGACCACGTGGCCAGCCACCACCGTCGCCCGGACTCGCCCCGGTAGGACGTGACCGCGCAGCGGCTCGTTTCGACCCCGGCTCCGGGGGGAGCGGGAGAGGTCCCGGTGCCGGACCGGATCAAAGAGGACGAGGTCGGCTGGAGACCCGACGACGACGCGTGGGTGGAGACCGATAACCCGACCGGGCAGGATGGACAGGGCACGAACCGCCGCCACCACGTCTCCGCCCAGGGCGGCGAGGGTCGCGCCGAGGGCCGTCTCGAGGCCGACCGCGCCGGGTCGGGCGCGGACGAGCTCCACCTCCTTGTCTACGATCGAGCAAGGCACATGATCGGCACACACGCCGACCTCGCCGGCCCGTACCGCACCCACCAAGGCGAGGCGGTCAGCCTCGGGGCGGAGGGGCGGCACCAGGCGCAGCAGGGGGTCATAGCCGGACCGTTCGACCGCGACGTCGGTGAGGACGAGGGACCGCGCAGGAACGGTGGCGGTGATCGAGAGGCCGTCGGCCACCGCCGCGCGGAAGGCGGCGAGGCTTCGACCCGTGCTGAGGTGGCTGATGTGGACGCGGGCCCCGGTGCGGCGGGCCAAGGCGATCAGGCGATGGAGGCCGATCTCTTCGGACTCGGCGGGGATGCCTCGGAGCCCGATGCGCAGGGAAACGCTGCCCTCGTGCATCACGCCGGCGCGCTCCAGGGCGGCCTCGCCGGGGCGCAGCATCACGGGGACATCGAAGGGACGCGCATACTCGAGGCAGCGGCGCAGCACCTCGGTGTCGGCCACCAGGGCCCGGCCGTCGGAGAGGGCCACGCAGCCGGCGAGCACGAGCAGCCCGAGCTCCGCCGGCTCCTCCCCGCGCAGGCCCATCGTGAGCGCGCCCGCCTGCAACACCCGGGCGCCGGTCAGGGCCGCGGCCCGGCCGAGGATGTCCCGGGCGACCGAGGGACCGTCTACGCAAGGATCGGTGTTCGGCGACGCGACCACCGTGGTGTAGCCGCCGGCCGCCGCGGCCTCGCTCCCCGAGCAGAGCGTCTCCCGTTCCGGGTGCCCGGGATCCGCCAGCTCGGCCCCCAGCTCCACGAAGCCAGGCGCCACGACGACGCCTTCGCAGTCGATCACCCGCACGCCCTCCCCCGCCGCGGCGCGCAGCCCGGGGCCCACGGCGACGATGTGCCCGCCGTCGATGAGCACGTCCTCCACGACGTCCTTGCCCGACGCCGGGCAGACCACCCTCCCACCCTCAAGCAGCAGCATCTGGGCTCTCTCCGCCGAGCAAGAGGTAGAGCAGGGCCATCCGGACGGCCAGCCCGTTGGTGACCTGCTCGAGGATGACGGAGCGCTCGCCGTCCGCGACCTCGGGGCTCATCTCGACCCCACGGTTGATCGGGCCTGGGTGCATCACCAGCACGTCCGCGCGCGCCTTCTTGAGGCGGTCGAGGTCGAGCCCGTAGAGGTGGGCATACTCCCGCACCGAGGTGACCATCGCCCGCCCGAGGCGCTCCCGCTGGATGCGGAGCATCATCACGACGTCGGCCTCTTCGACCACGTCGTCGATGCGGTGCCGCAGCTCCACGCCGAGCTCGGCCATCTCCGGTGGGCAGATGGTGCCGGGACCGGCGACGAGCACCCGCGCCCCCATGGTGCGCAGGCCGAAGATGTTCGAGCGGGCCACGCGCGAGTGGTAGACGTCCCCCACGATGGCGACGGTCTTGCCTTCGAGCTGGCCGAGGTGATCCCGCATGGTGAGGAGATCAAGCAGCCCCTGCGTGGGGTGCTCGTTGATCCCATCCCCTGCGTTGATCACCGGCCAGGGAAAGGCGCGGGCGAGCATATGGGGGGCGCCGCTCGCCGGGTGCCGGATGATCATGCAGTCCGGGCGCATCGCGTCGAGGTTCCGCGCCGTGTCCATCAGGCTCTCGCCCTTGGTGGTCGAGCTGCCGGAGGACGAGAAGGCCACGGTGTCGGCGCTGAGGCGCTTGGCGGCGAGATCGAAGCTGATGCGGGTGCGGGTCGAGTCCTCGAAGAAGGCCGTCACCACCGTGCGCCCGCGCAGGGTCGGCACCTTTTTGATGCGCCGCTCGTTCACCATCCGAAAGCGGGCTGCGGTGTCGAGCACCCGCACGATCTCCTCCTTTGGCATGTCGCGGAGTCCGAGGAGGTCCTTCTTGGGCTCACGTTTCATCGGCTCTCCCCCCCTGCTGGCGGGTCCCCACCGGCTCGATCATCGAGTCCGGCGGCGCGGGCTCCCCCGAGGGCCGGGCCCGGATGACCCGGACGGCGTCCTCGGCCGATCCGTCTTCCACGAGGTCGACCCGCACGCGGTCGGCCTTCGAGGTCGCCAAGGTGCGGCCGACGAAGTCAGCGGAGATCGGCAGCTCCCGGTGGCCACGGTCTACGAGCACGAGGAGCTTGATGAAGCGGGGCCGCCCGTAGTCCATCAGCTCGTCGAGGGCGGCCCGCACGGTGCGTCCGGTGAAGAGCACGTCATCGACGAGCACGACCCCGCGACCCTCGAGATCCTCGACGGGGAGCCGGGTCTCACCGAGGACGGGCTTCTCGATGCCGGTGTAGAGGTCATCGCGGTAGAGCGTGATGTCGAGCCAGCCGACCTGGGGCGCCTTGCCCTCGTTGGCCGTGACGATCTCGGCCAGCCGCTCGGCGACGAAGCGCCCGCCCGTGACGATGCCCACCAACACGTACTGGCTCGGATCCCCCAAGCGCTCCGAGAGCTCGCTGGCCAGCCGCCCGAGGGTCCGCCGAAGCTCGAGCGCCCCCATCTCACCGTCCATGGCTCGTCTCCTTCGGGGGAGCCGCGCCCCCTTGACCGGGCCCCACGCCCCCGCGGCCCCTTAACCCTGCTCGATGTCTCCCTCGGCGTCACAGGTGGTGTCGAGGGAGAAGCTGAGCGTCCGGTAATACTCGGTGCCCGGATAGTAGACGTTGACGTCCCAGGCGCAGAAGATCATCCGATTGGTGCCCTCCTCCTGGAAGGAGCAGGCCGTCTCGGGGATGTAGGTCATCTCCTCCTTCTCGACGCGGCGCCACAGCTTGATGACGCCCTTGTCCTTGCTCTCGGCCGTGCGCCACTCCCGCGCCGCGGCGGCCGTAGCCTCGCGCATGACCTGATAGTCCCAGAAGTAAGGCCCGAAGATCCAAGCCCAGCCTGCGCCGCCGATAAAGAGCAGCACCAAGAGCACGCCGAGGACGTTGACACGCCCCCCGCGCATGCGGCGCCGACGATGGGTGAGCGCTGCCCCCTTCCTGCTGACATGCGAGGCTGTGGTTTCCATGGGACTCCTCTCGTACGGCCCACCCGGAGTGTACCAGAGGGCGGCGCCGCTGAGCCTCCGCACCTGCACAGCCCCGGCACAGCCCGCGGCTCAATCGTCTCCGACGGTGAGGACCGCCATGAAGGCCTCTTGTGGGATCTCGATCGAGCCCACCTGCTTCATGCGCTTCTTGCCCTCGCGCTGCCGATCGAGGAGCTTGCGCTTCCGGCTGATGTCGCCGCCGTAACACTTGGCCGTGACGTCCTTTCGAAGCGCCTTCACGGTGGTCCGCGCCAGGATCTTCGAGCCGATCGCCGCCTGGATCGCCACCTCATAGTGCTGGCGAGGGATGAAGTCCTTCAGCTTGCGCGTGAGGTTCTGCCCCATGTCATAGGACTTCACGCGGTGCACGATCGTCGAGAGGGCATCGACCTTGTCGCCGTTGACCAGCACGTCGAGGCGCACCAGATCTCCCTCCTCCCAGCGCTGCACCTCGTAGTCCATCGAGGCGTAGCCGCGGGAGCAGCTCTTCAGCTTGTCGAAGAAGTCGTAGACCACCTCGGCATAGGGGATGTCATAGGTGAGCACCACGCGGCCCGGGCCGGCGTACTCGAAGGAGACCTGGTTCCCGCGCCGATCTTGGCAGAGCTTGATCACCACCCCGACGTAGGACTCGGGGAGATGGAGCGTCAGCTTGGCCATCGGCTCGGCGATCGTGGCGATCTCCTGAAGCGGCGGCAACTTGGAGGGCGAGTGGATCTCGAGCAGCTCACCCTTGGTGGTGACGACCCGGTAGATCACGGAGGGCGAGGTGTTGATGAGGTTGAGGTTGTACTCTCGCTCCAGCCGCTCCTGGACGATCTCCATGTGCAACAAGCCGAGGTAGCCACAGCGGAAGCCGAAGCCGAGCGCGTCGCTGGTCTCGGCCTCATAGTTGAAGGCGCTGTCGTTGAGGCGCAGCTTCTCGAGGGCCGAGCGGAGGTCTTCGTGGTCGGCGCTGTCCACCGGGTAGATCCCGGAGAACACCATCGGCTTGACCTCCTTGAAGCCGGGCAGCGCGCTCGTGGCCTTCCGATCCTTGTGGGTGATCGTGTCGCCGACGCGGGCGTCTTGCAGGCGCTTGATGGTGGCGATGACGAAGCCCACCTCACCGCCCGCCAGCTCATCCCGCTCGATCGGCTCCGGGGCGAAGACGCCGAGGCGGGTGACCTCGTGTACGGCCTCCGTCGCCATCAGGAAGATCTTGTCGCCCTTGCGCAGCACCCCGTTCACGACCCGCACCAGCACGACGACACCGACGTAAGGATCGAACCAGGAGTCAAAGATCAGGGCCTGGAGGGGGGCCTCGCGATCAGCCTTCGGGGAGGGGACCTGGGCCACGATGGCCTCGAGCAGATCGCGCACTCCGATGCCCGACTTGGCCGAACAGCGCACGTGTTGTGCAGTGTCGAGGCCGATGATCGTCTCGATCTGTTGGCAGACCCCATCGGCGTCCGCGCTCGGCAGATCAATCTTGTTGAGGACGGGGATGATCTCGAGGTTCTGGTCGAGGGCGAGGTAAACGTTTGACAGGGTCTGGGCTTCGACGCCCTGGGCAGCGTCCACCACGAGCAGCGCGCCCTCACAGGCCGACAGCGACCGGCTCACCTCGTAGGTGAAGTCGACGTGCCCCGGGGTGTCGATCAGGTTGAGCGTATAGATCTGCCCGTCCAGGGCCTTGTAGGCGAGCACCACCGTCTGGGCCTTGATGGTGATGCCGCGCTCGCGCTCGAGCTCCATCTTGTCGAGGTACTGATCCTTCTTCTCTCGCTCCGAGATGAGGCCGGTGGTCTCCATCAAGCGGTCGGCGAGGGTGGACTTGCCGTGGTCGATGTGCGCGATGATCGCAAAGTTGCGAATGCGCTCGAGCGGCACGGACGTAGAGAGGAGGGACAGGGCTGACACGCTCACGATGGGCTCCACGCCCCCGGTGACCCGAGAGGCCGACCCGGCTAACCCCAGCAGCGCCCCCCGGCGAACCCTGCCGCGAACCCTACGGCGAACCCTGCGGCGCGCGGTTCAGGGCCGGCCGATGCCGACGTACTCGAAGCCGGCTCGACGGAGCTCGGCGGGGTCGTAGATGTTGCGCCCGTCGAAGATCACGGGGCTGGCCATGCGGTCCCGGAGGTCAGCGAGGTCTGGGTTCCGGAACTCATTCCACTCCGTCACGAGCAGGACCGCGTGAGCCCCCTCGGCGGCGTCCATCGAGGAGCTGGCGAAGGTGACCCGGTCGCCCAAGGCCTGGCGCGCGGTGTGCACCGCCTCGGGGTCGTAGGCCCGGATCTCTGCGCCACGGGCCAGCAGGCGCTCGATGATCACGAGGGAGGGCGCCTCGCGCATGTCGTCGGTCTCGGGCTTGAAGGCGAGCCCCCAGACGGCGAAGCGGCGCCCGGAGAGGTCGTCGCCGAAACGAGCCAGCACCTTGTCGGCGAGGACGTGCTTCTGCTCGGCGTTCACCTCTTCGACGGCGTTGGCGACCTTGAGGGTGACGCCGACCTTCTCCGCGGTGTCGATGAGGGCCTTGACGTCCTTCGGGAAGCAAGAACCGCCGTAGCCGACACCCGGGAAGAGGAAGCGAGGGCCGATGCGGGAGTCGCTGCCGGTGCCCTTACGCACCATCTCGATGTCGGCCCCCACCACCTCGCAGAGGCGGGCGAGCTCGTTCATGAAGGAGATCTTGGTGGCGAGCATGGCGTTCGACGCGTACTTCGTGAGCTCGGCGCTGCGGTTGTCCATGAAGAAGATGGGCTTTCCGGAGCGGACGAGGCCCGCGTACAGGTGGCTCATCACCTCCCGGGCCCGCTCGGTGCGGCAGCCGATCACGATGCGATCGGGGTGAGTAAAGTCCTCGATCGCCGCGCCCTCCTTGAGGAACTCGGGGTTCGAGACCACGTCGAAGGGGAAGCGGGCCGAAGCGGCGACCACCTCCCTCACCCGATCCGCTGTCCCCACCGGCACGGTGGACTTGATGATCACCACCGTCGAGCGGGACATGTGCTCGCCCACCAATGCGGCGACGGCAAAGACCCCGGAGAGGTCAGCCGAACCATCCGCCAGCCCCGGCGTGCCCACCGCGATGTAGACCACCTCGGCGGAGGCGATGGCCGGGGCGGCCTGATCGGTGAAGGTGATTCGGCCCTCTCGGATGTTGCGGCGTAAGATGGCGTCGAGCCCAGGCTCGTAGATGGGCACCTCACCGCGTCGCAGTTGCTCGATCTTGCTCCGATCGTGGTCCACACAGGAGATGTGGAAGCCGAGGTCAGCCATGCAGGTGCCGACCACCAGCCCGACGTAGCCTGTACCGATGACGCAGATGTCCATGTGCCGGCTGCCTCTCCCGACGCCGCGGCCGGGGACCTCTCGTGTCGAAGCGCTCGTGACCCGGCGCTCGCGGGAGCGCCCAGTGTACGCGACGGGCGCGGATCTCCACCCGCGCGGTCGCGCCGGGCTCCGATAGCGCTCACCCCGGGTCCAGTCAAACAAGGCGAAGACGGCGGGCTCGACGCTTGACATGTCGCCGAGGGTCGCGATAGAGCCGGCCGTCTCGCGGCCTCTGGCTGTCCTTCCGAACCTGAACGCTCAGGTCCGGCGGTCCAGAGAGAGTCCCCCGCGCTCCATCCTCTCCATTCAGCACTCTACGACGCGGCCCAATTTGGGTCGCCCAAGGTGAGAATCCCGTGGCATCCAAGGACAGCAAGAAGGGCCCCGTCAAGGTCCAGGACACCGTCAAGCGCCATCGTCAGAGCCTCGAGAACCGCGCGCGGAACCGTCACTACAAGAGCACGCTCCGCACCGGCATCAAGAAGCTCCGGGCGCTGATCGAGGCCGGCAAGGTCGATGAGGCCAAGGCCGAGCTCAGCAACACCGTGAGCACCATCCAGAAGGTCGCTCAGAAGGGCATCATCCACAAGAGCCAGGCCGCCCGCCGGGTGAGCCGCCTCGCCAAGGCCGTCGCCGCCGCCAAGCCCAAGGCCCCCGTGGTCTCCGGCAAGGGTCGTTAGCCTCCTCGCCCCCACGGGGGCGATCGCGGCCCGAAGCGGGCGCCTCCTCCGGGATGCGCCCGCTTCGCCGTTTGGGGAGCCTGCCCGAGCGACCCCCGCTCCGCTTCACCGCGCGCAGAGCTCGAGCACCAACGCCTCGAAGATCCTCCGATCGCCCGCCGGGGAGCGGTTGAAGTCTCGGTTCGCTCGGCTGAGGGTCTCGAGGATGGCTGCAGGATCGATCGGGCGACGGCGCAGGGTGTCCTGGGCCTGGCGGAGCTTGTTCGCGGGCATCCGCTGCCACGACTCCGGGACGCCCGCGCCCGAGCGGAGGCCGGACTGCAGCTCGAGCACGCGCCGCACCTGCCAGGTGACCAGCGCGAGCAGGCGGTGGCTGGCGCCGTCCCCCGGCCCAGCGTCCTCGAGCATGCGGTGGGTGGTGGTGAGCGCGCGGTTGATGTCGCCTACGAGGATGGCGTCGGTGAGGTCCCAGACCACCGCCTCCGCGACCGGGCTCGACACCGCCTCCACCGCCACGACGTCGATCAGGCCGGCACCGCCGAGCCACGCGGCCGCCTTGGCGACCTCCATGCGAAGTCGGCCGAGGTCGGAGCCCACCAGCTCCACCAACAGCTCCGCCGCCCGACGATCGAGCTTGCAGCCCAGCAGGGCGGCCTGCTCGGTGGCGAAGGCGATCGGGTGCTGGTCCTTCGCCTGAAATCTCAGGACCGCGTCGGTCTTCTTCAGGCGGTTCTCGAGCCGCCGCCCCCGATCGACCCCGCCGGTCGCCTCGGGCAGCTTGGAGCCGACCAGCAAGAGGAGCGTGCTTGGGTTCGGGCTCTCTACGTAGGCCGCCAGGACGTCGAGGAGCTCGACCGAGGCCTTCTCGAGATCTCGGATGACCACCACGCGACGGCGGGCCATCATCGGCTGAGTGCGCGCGAGATCGAGGGCCGCCTCCGCCCCTCCCGCCGCAGAGAAGACGGCGTGGTTGAAGCCGGGAGCCGCGCCGCCAAAGGCCTCGGAGACCGCCCGTTGCTCCGCCTCCTGAACGAGGAGGCCCTCGTCACCGAGGATCATCCGAACCGCTGTCTCCGTCATGGCTCCGTCCTGGCTCCTCTGCTCTCGCGCCGCCCCTGACCGCGGCCGCTCCACCGCTCGGCCCCGTGACGAGCCAGGTGACAGCGTCCTCGCTGAGCTCGACCGTGAGCGCCGCGAAGGCCGCCGACCGCGCTGCCTCGGCGGCGGTAGGGTCCGCCGAGGAGACCGCATAGCCCCGCTCACCACGCACCACCAGCGACCGCGGCGCCGGGCCAGCGGCCTCCAAGCGGAGGACCAGCCCGACCCGGTGCACCCGCGCGCCAGCGCCATCGACCGCGATCACGGACTCCACCGCCTCGAGGATGCGTACGTCCAGGGCCACTCCCCCACCGAGGGCCGAGCGCGCCGACAGCGCGGCTGAGACGCTCCGGGAGAGGGCATCGCTGAGCCCTGGCTCCACCTCGGGTACCTCGACGTGCCCGAGGTGGTAGGAGTAAGTCGGCCCGGGACGTCCGAGGTGGCACCCCGCCACGGCGGCCATGCACAAAAGGCTCACCGCCCACCGGTTGACAGCCGACCCGCCCATGGGAATATCCTCCCATTCGCCATAACGACCTGCCGACAGGACCCGCCATGCCGCTTCCCCTGACCTCGCTGCTCCTCACCGCCTCGCTCTCCCTGTTCAGCGCGACGGCGACCGCGGCGACTGAGCCTGCGCCGGAGCCGACCGACCTGCTGCTCCAAGGCCTGGGCGATCCGGACGCGGCCACCACGGCCACCACCACCACCACCACACGCCCCCTGATGGAGATCAACCTCCGATCCCGGTACCTGAACATCCCGAACGGGATCATGGACACTTGGTACTTCGACAAGGGCGACGAGGGGGTCAACTACCCTTACGAGCGGCCGAAGATCCGACTCTACTCGGTGGGGATCGAGTATGTCCTCAAGCCTCGTCCCTCAAACTGGATCTTCTACTATGAATACACCGGCAGCCTGATGGGCGAGGGCTACTGGGACGACGTCGAAGAGCCGGCGGAGCATGACGACGGGGACTGGATCAACCCCAAGAATTTCGGGATGCACTCGCTCGGCGTGAACTACGCCACCGAGATTCCGGTCACGCCGGTCACCAACGACGTCTGGCTCAGCCTGCTCTTCGGCGGCGGCCTGGGCATCGGCTTCGTCACCGGTGAGCTCGAGCAGTGGCACCCGGGGTCCAACCCCGACAACACAGAGCTGGACTGCCTCCCCGACGCGCCGTCCTACGAGCGCAAGGACCAATGCGCGCCGGACGGGGAGAAGCGCTTCCCCACCGTGCTCCCCATCGTCGACCTGACCGGCAGCGCCCGGGTCAACTTCGCCGACAAGGCGAACGTCCGGGTGGACTTCGGCGTGCATGACATGTTCTACGTGGGCGGCGCGATGGGCGGGGTCTTCTGAGACCAGGCCCGTCGAGACATTGCCGCTTGGCGCATGGCGCGCTAAGCGGCCGAGCCGAATTCTTCCCCTACCGGAGTTAGCCTTGATCCTGGTCACCGTCCGAGAGAACGAGCCCTTCGAGAAGGCCCTTCGCCGCTTCCGTCGCAAGGTCGAGCGCGAAGGCATTCGCAAGGACATCAAGAAGAACAGCTTCTACCTGAAGCCGGGCGAGAAGCGCCGCCTCAAGCAGCGCCTCGCCGAGAAGCGCCGCCGGAAGGCGATGCGCCGCGCGATCCGCAAGGCCACCACGCACTGAGCGAAGGGCGCTTCGCAGCGAGCGCTCGCTCGCCGCGAGAGACACGACGAGGGCCCCCCGACGATCGGGCGGGCCCTCGTTGTCTTGCAGCCTCGGTGTCTTGCAGCCTCGGTGTCTTGCAGCCTCGGTGTCTTGCGGACGCCCCGGCCTGTCGCCGGTGGTGCCACACGATCCTCTCAGGGCGCAGCGGCGTCCGGACTCTGAATCGCGTCCTGCAAGCGCTGGGCTCTGGCGATCGCCGCGCTGTCCTCGATCCACTCGGGATCATCCTGATCGAGGGGCTCCATGAGCACCGCCTCGAGCAACGTCGCCGCCTCCGCCTGACGGTCATCTGGGAGCAGGACGAGCTCGACCAGATCGACGGAGATGGTCCGCCGGCCAGGCGCCTTCTGGAGCGCGTCGCGGAGGGCAGACTCCCCCGCGAGGTGCCGGTCGGGCTCTCCCCCCGGCAGGACGCTTGGCCACAGGCTCAGAAGCAAGCCACGCGTGGCCTCCGGAGCGCCAGGGCGCCCCGGCTGGCCGAGCTGGACGGAGCGGGCGGTGAGGAGGTCGAGCGGAGCGAGGTCGAGTGAGGCCCCACCCGCACCCTGGAGGTGCATCCAGCGGACCCAGGCGCTGGCGGTCTCCTCCAAGCAGGGCTGCGCACCCGGGCCGAGCTCCCGCGCCGCCGGAGCGGTGATGCGCTCTCCCGCCGCCAATGTCCGAGCAGCGAACGCAGGCTGCCGCTTGAGGCACTGCAGGCCGAAGTCGCGCGCTGTGGCGAGGTCGCTGGCGCCGGAGACCCCGCCACGCCAGTAGCCCCGAAGCGCGATGACGCGGCTGAGGCGGTCCAACACCCGCGGGTCGCCCGCCGCCGCGCTGTGGATCAGGAGGTAGCTGTCGATCACGGCGTCGAGGGCCACAGGGTCCCGCGCGGCGGCGAGCTCCGCGTCGGCCTTGCGGAGCTGACGGGACACAGGGTCCCGCCCCGACCGATGGGCGCAGGCGATGAGCAGCAGGGACAAGGTAATGAACCAACGTGTCGGCTGCATCCGTCGCTCCCCCGTCGCAGCCACGAGCGGCCCCGCGAGTGGTTAACTCCGTGGCGCCGACGAGACTCGCCCTCCCGCCGAGGCCCACGACCTCCCGGGTGATAAGCTGCGCTTCGGTGGGTCTGCCTCGGCCGCCGCTGACGGGGCGTCGTGGCCGCCAAGGTCACGTCCCCGCCGACGCCCTCCCTACGCTCCCTCCGTCTGACCCGCTGGCCCCACGAGGCGCTCCCCATGGGCACGATCATCGGCATCGATCTTGGAACCACCAACTCGGTCTGCGCCTACATGGATCGCGGTGAGCCGCGCGTGATCATCAACGAAGAAGGCGGGAGGGTCACACCTTCGGTCGTTGGCTTCGCGAAAGACGGGGAACGATTTGTGGGGGACATCGCCAAACGCCAGATGCTGATCAACCCGGACGCGACGGTCTATACCATCAAGCGCTTCATGGGCCGGCGCTTCAAGGAGGCCCGCCACGACGTCGAGATGGTGAACTTCCGCGTCAGCGAGGCCCGAAACGGTGATTGTCTGGTCGAGATCGGTGAGCGTCAATACTCACCCCAAGAGCTGTCGGCGATGGTGCTCCAAAAGATGAAGAAAGCGGCCGAGGACTCCTTGGGCGCCACCGTCACCGAGGCGGTCATCACGGTCCCCGCCTACTTCACCGACCGTCAACGTCAGGCGACCCGCGATGCGGGCACCATCGCCGGCCTGGACGTCTTGCGCATCATCAACGAGCCCACCGCCGCCGCGCTCGCATACGTTCACGATCGAAAGAAGGCGAGCACCATCGCGGTCTATGACTTCGGGGGGGGCACCTTCGACATCTCGATCCTCGATGTGGATCGAGATGTTGCGGAAGTGCGAGCCACCCGCGGCAACAAC
This sequence comes from Myxococcota bacterium, assembly GCA_044344255.1. Lineage (GTDB taxonomy): Bacteria > Myxococcota_A > UBA796 > UBA796 > UBA2385 > JBIJDH01. Next base: position 130,748 of record JBIJDH010000002.1, on the reverse strand, counting down.
GCCCTCGGCGGAGCTGACCTCGATCGCAAGATCGTCGAGTGGCTGCTCCAGCAGTTTCAGACGCAGCACTCCATGGACATCAGCGGCGACCGGGTGGCGATGCAGCGGATGCGAGACGCCGCGGAGCGCTCCAAGCTGGAGCTCTCCACCTCGACCTCCACCGACATCCACCTGCCCTTCCTCGTCGCCGACGCCAGCGGGCCAAAGCACCTCCAGTGTACGCTCTCCCGCAGCCAATTCGAAGGCTTGATCCGCCCGCTGGTCGAGCTCACGATCTCAGAGTGCCAACGGGCCATCACGGAGTCGCGCATCGAGGTCGGGCGCATCGACGAGGTCATCCTGGTCGGTGGGTCGAGCCGCATCCCCCTCGTACAAGAGGCGGTGAAGAAGCTCTTCGGCCGCCCGCTCAACAAGGGCTTCAACCCCGACGAGGTGGTGGCCATCGGCGCCGCCATCCAGGCCGGCATCCTCGAGGGCGACGTGAAGAGCGTCACCCTCCTCGACGTGACCAACTTCTCCCTCGGCATCGAGACACAGGGCGGGCGCTTTGCGCCCCTCATCGACAAGAACACCACCATCCCCGCGCAAAAGACACAGCTCGTCAGCACCGTGGTAGACAACCAGCGAACGGTGAAGATCCACGTCCTGCAGGGGGAGAACACGCTCGCCCGAGACAACGTGAGCCTCGGCGACTTCGAGCTCCGCAACATTCAGCCGGCGCCCCGCAACGTGCCTCGCATTGAGGTCAAGTTCGCCATTGACGCCAACGGCATCGTCGCCGTCTCAGCGCGCGACCTCCGCACCGGCGTCTCCGAGAAGATCACGATCGACTCCCCGACCGGCCTCAGCAAGCAAGAGCTCGAGCGAATGAAGGCCGGCGTGGCGACGGCGGCTGCGGCGCCCGAAGATGAAGGCGACCGTGAGCTCAAGGCCCTGCGGGAGCAGATCGAGCAGCAGCTCGTCGCGCTCGAGCGCTTCCTCCGGGAGAACCAAGGCCACCTGCACAAGCAGGACATCTCGGGCTTGGAGGCCGCGCTGAAGCGCGGGCGCATGGCCCTCTTGAAGTCGGCCGACCGGAGAAACCTCGGCGACCTCCAGCTCTACCTCCAGCGCTTCCAGCAGCACATCGCCGGCAAGGCCAACCAGGGCGGCCGGGGCACCCAGGTCCACTGACCGGGGCCGCGCGCAGCGGCACCCCCCAAACGAAGCGCGGCGAGGGAGCCCATGGGCTCACTCGCCGCGAGACACCTGGGCCCCCTGCTGACCCAGGGGGCCGAGGCTACTTCTTGCCTTCCGAGGCCTTCTTGGCCTTCTCCTCAGCCTTCTTCTTCTCCGACTCGTCGTACTTCTCCTGCTCCTTGGGCGTGAGCTGGGCGCGGTACAGGCCCTTCCAATCCACCACCTCGTAGGGGATGTTGGCGGCCTTGAGCTGCTCCTCCGCGAACACCTTGGGCCCGACCACCGTGATCACCTCATGGCCCACGCAGGGGCTGAGCAGATCGGCGATGTCCGAGGCCTTCACGGCGCCGAGGGCCTCCGGATAGGTCTGGAAGTACTCGAAGCCCAGGCCCGTCGCGAGCTGGCTCTGGAGGCGGTTCATCATCTGCCCGCCCGACTGCTGGCCTTGCACATACTTCCGGGCGCGGGTCCACTTTGCGGAGGCGATGCGCTTCTCATCGACCTTGCCCTGGGCCGTGTTCTCGATGAGCTTGATCATCGAGCTCACGCCCTGGCCCACGGCGCTGTTCTGGACCAGCGTGTAGCCACGGAGCGCGGCGGTTCCGCCCGGCGTCCACTCACCGTAGGCGTAGGCGCCGTAGGTCACCGCGCTCTTCTCGCGGAGGATGCGCCAGTACTCTTCCGAGATGGCGTCGCCGAGGATGTCGAGCTTGGCCTTCTCTGCGCCTTGGACCGGCTTGAGCAGGCAGGCGGTGTTGATCTCGGACTGGGTGGCCTCATCCTTGTCGAAGATCAGCACCTTTCGGGAGGTGGACACGGAGGGGACCGGCAAGGTCCCCGCCGGCGGCTCACCGGCGCCGTCTTCGGCCTTCCAACCTTCGAAGAAGGCGCGGATCGACTTCTCGGCCGCCGCAGGGTCCACCTTGCCCACCACGACGAGCGTGGCGTTCTTCGGCTGGTACTTCTTGTACATCCAGCCCTTCACCTCGGCGGCGCCCCAGGTCTCCATCTTGTCGTAGACCGCGTTTCCGTTCCACCAGCCCAGGGGATGCTCGCCGAAGACCGCGCCGTCGATGAGGCGGCCCGCCCAGACCTCGGGCTCCTTCCCATCCGCCTTCATGCCATTGCGCCAGGACTTGATCTGCTGCCCCTTGTCCGCCATCTGCCAATCGAAGGTCGAGGCGCGGGTGCGTACGGTGCGCAATACGGCGTCGAGGTTGCCGGACGAACCCTCCGCCGTGATCGCCGTGCCGAGCGCGAGGGCGCTCTGGTACTCGTCGCCGGCCACCTGGGAGATGTCGTCGGCCTCTCGCATGCCGGCGCCACGCCAGGTCAGCGCCTCGGCGAAGGCGTTCAGGCCCCGCTCCGGGTTCGTCTCACCGTTTCCGTTCAAGTAGAGGCTGGCGCGGACGATGGGCGCCTCGCCATACGGGAGCAGGACCACGCGCACGCCGTTCGGGAGGTCGAGCTTCTTCACCTTCGTGAGATCGGGCGGGACGAAGACGCGCTTGATGGTCTCCGGCGTGATCTGTTGGACGTCGAAGGCAAACTCGAAGTCATCGGCAGCCTGGGTGCCGTGGTAGGCCGCCTTCTCCTGACCGTTGGTGACGGCGGCGGTTCGACGTGCCTTCTCCTCGTCCGAGAAGGGCTCCACGATCACCGAGACCATCCGCTCGCGGTTGAGGTACTTGCGGGCCATCTCCCGCGCCTCCCCCATGTCGGCCTTGTAGATCTGCTCGAAGGAGCCCGAGAAGTAGGCCGGATTCGCCGTGAAGTGCACGAAGAGCGCGAGGTCGGTGGCGCGGCCGGCCCCGATGTCGGCGACGGTGTCAACGGTGCGGAGAACCGAGGACTGAAAGGTCGCCTTGCTGTTGTTGAAGGCCCAGTTGTTCATCTGCCGATACTGCTCGATCTTGAGCATCTCGGTGTCCCAGGTGCCGACCAGGGCGTCCGCGGCCTTCTTGATGGTCTTCTCCGGCGTCCAATCGCCGGGGGGCTCGATGAAGCAGTACGCGATGGTCGCTTCACGGCTGGGCTGGGCACCACAGCCCGCAGAGGGCTGCTCATCGGCCGGTCCGTAGGGGTCGTACTCCGGATCGATCGCCTGGGTGATCGAGCTGGAGATCATGTTCGCAGCAACGTTCATCGAGATCTGGTTGTCGAAGTAGCCGGAGGGCATCGACCACCCGATAACGACCGTGGTGCGGTCGACGGCGCCCTGCACCCGAACCGTCTCCCGGCTCACCGGCGGAGGCGGCTCGATCTGCTTCGGAGGGAGGCGCGGCTTCGGCTCGACCAGGGCGAGCGGAGCCGTGGGGTTCTTGGGGTCGCGCAGCAGCTCGGGCATGTCACCGAAGACCTGCTGAATGATGGCGCTGGTCTCATCGAGCTTGAAGTCGCCCACGACCACCATCGTGGTGTACTGAGGAGTGTAGAACTCCTTCGTGAAGCGGTTGACCGCCTCCAGGGTGATGGCGTCGAGGGACTCATGCCCGCCGATGCCGAGGCTCCGGTAGGGGTGGCCTTCGGGGAAGAGCAGCTTGTGCAGCGAAGTCCAGGCGTCGCCGATCCCGTTCTCGTAGTTCTGGCGCAGCTCATTTCGACAGATGTCGCGCTCGAGGTCGAGCTCGTTCTGCGTCACGCCTGCGACCGCGAAGCCGCCGTAACGCTTGGCCTCGAGCTTCATCAGCGGGACGAGCGCGTCCTTCGGGGCGACCGTCATATAGGCGGTGATGTCGTCGGCGGTGAAGGCGTTGAAATTGCCGCCGAGCTGCTTGATGAGGTCCATGTTCTTCGGGAGGTCGCCGTGCTTCGCCCGAAAGGCGAGGTGCTCGATGACGTGGGCCATGCCCTCCATGCCCTTGTAGTCCGCGCCGCTGCCGTGGTCGGTCACGGAGGTGACGGCGACGATGGGCTGACTGTGGTCTTCCTCGAAGAGGATCCGAAGGCCAGACGGGAATGTATAGTCCCGGATCTGAACGTCGTACTTATCCAGCTTCAACTTATAATCCGCCTTCGGGATCCCGCTGGCGTGCGCCGGCGCCGGCAGGATGGCGAGGGCCGTGAGGAGGGACCACGGGGTGATCATGAGGGCTCCAGGCAGTGAGGGCAGGTCCGAAGGGTTGCCGCAGAACGGCACCGGTGGAGGTGCGCTTTAAGGCGGTGGAGAAGGGGGTGCCAGCATCGGTCCACGCTGTAAACGGGCACGCCGAGACAGCGCTTCCCGCAAGACCCGGAGCCAGCCGGTGACCTTCCCGCACGGCGCAGGCCGAACCGTGGGCGGAGGCGGCGCTCGGCGGGGGCACCAGACAACCGAAACGAAAAAGGCCACCGAGACTACTGTCTCGGTGGCCCTCAAAATGGTGGAGCTGAGGGGATTTGAACCCCTGACCCCCAGAATGCCATTCTGGTGCTCTCCCAACTGAGCTACAACCCCATTTTTTCGGTCAGCGCGAACATGCCGCGCTTGACTCCGTCCTTATTCGGTCACCCTCATTCAGACTCTGGATGTTTAATCTACTCACCGAAAATCGGCAACCCGAGATTCAGTGACAGAGAAACACGAGAGAATTAACAAGCACCCAAAAAGCGAACGACCTAAGTCGAATCACAACTCGGAGTGGCCGGGTAGGAGGTGGACTCTTTGGTGCCCCCCCTTCAAGGTGCTCCCCTTTTATATATGGTCTGCCGCGCTGGCAAGGGTCAGCTGCGCTGATCCTCTGAGTCCGGCACCGAGGCCGCTGAACTCCCCGCGTTGCGCTGAGCCTTCGCACGATCCTCAGCCTCGGCGATCCGTTGATCGAGCTCCCGGATCCGCTCCACCCCCTTCACCAGACCGGGGTGGACGAGCTCGCGGCCCTCAACGAGGTTTCGTACTTCGCGGCCGATCTTCATGTACATCGCGTCTCGGTCCCGGTGGAGCTGGCGCAGCTCCAGGCGCTGACGCCCATCCTGGGCGACCCGCTCCACCTCGACCCGACCTCGCTTCAGGAGCAGGCGGAGCACGCTGCCGAGGGCCTCCCCGAGGGCCCCCCCCGCGCTGCCGAGGGAGTCACCGGTTGAGCCCTGATCCGAAGGGGCGCGGAGGTCGGGGGCCCCCGGAGCGCCGGAGGCGCCGGCCGCGTCAGCGCTCGCGGAGTCCACGGGAACAGCAGAGGCATCTGCCGCGAGAATGGAGGGGGGGGATTCAGCGGCCATCGGCATGGACCTCTCGCGCGGGCCCGTGATCACGGGACAAACCGGCGCTCCGCAGCTACCCTTGGCCCTCCGGCGCCGCAAGCGCGGAGCCAACCTGCCCTGCCCTGCCCTGCCCTGCTGTGCGCCCTCCCCGGCGTCGCCGCCCCCTCCCAGACACTGCCCCCCTCTCCGTCCAACCCTGAGCCTGGGAGCCCACGCATGTTCCTCGTCACCGGAGCGACCGGCCGCCTCGGAGGGGCGGTCGTCCGCGCCCTCCGCAGCCAGGGCCGGGACGTGCGCGCCCTGGTCCGCAAGGGCAGCGAGTACTACTGGCTGAATGACACGTCGTGTCGTTACTTCTTCGGCGATCTGCGCGACCCCGAGAGCCTCGGCCGCGCGATGGAGGGAGCGCGGGTCCTCGTCGTCTGCTCGGGTGTCCGCCTGGAGGAGCGCAACAACCACCACGGCAACGTGACCATCGAGGGGCACCGCGCGCTCTTCGAGACCGCCCGCGCCCGGGGCGTGGAGCGCCTGCTCCTCCTCTCCTGCCTCTCCGCCCCCGCTTGGCCGGACGTGTACGGCGCCGCACAGCGAGCCGCCCTCGAGGGCCTCGCGCGTGACTCCGGGATCCCGACGACGATCCTCCGCGCGCCCGCCCACGAGCACACCTTCATCGATCTGGCCTGGGCCGCGAAGCGCGCGGGGCGGGCCCAGCTCCCCGCTCGGGGCGAGAACCTCCTCAGCCTGTTGCCCGCTGACGATGTCGGACGGGCGATGGCCGCCGCCGTCGATCGCGACGACCTCATCGGTGCGACCGTCGATCTCGCCGGAGAGGCGCCGATCACCGCGCGGGCCGCCTACGAGCTCGCCGCCCGGGTGGCCGGCGTCCCCGCCAAGGCCACGGTGCTCCCCCAGGCCTTGGTCACGCTCGTGACCCACTTCGGCCGGCCCCTTCGCCGCTTCGCGCACCGCCTCGCGGCCGACCACGCCTGGTTCAGCCGCGAGCTGCTGGCAGACCCCGCCGCCACCCGCGATCTGCTCGGCGGAAGCTTCACCCCCCTGGAGGAGGCGATGGCCGCAGGCTTCCAGGCCCGAGTGGAGCTGTCCGATCCGGAGCTTCGCGAGAAGCGTATGGTTCACCCTCAATTCTACGCGACGGTCTATCAGCCCGGGGAGGCCCGCCTCGCCGATCTGCCCGCGGGCCCACCGCAGCGCCGCAGTTAAGATACCCGACCCAACGCCGACGGTGCCCTCGGGCGCTCCGGCGAACCAGCCGCTCCCCGAGGTAAACGATGCCCGTCTGGCTTGAGAAGCTCCTCCCCATCCTCCTCTTGCTGATCGCGGTGGGGGTTGTGGTCGCTCGGCTGCCCAAGGTGGAGCTCGGTCACAGCGAGGCCTTCAAGCGGCGACGCGTCCAAAACTGGGTGCCGCTGGGCTTCGCCTACGCCTTCCTATATTTCGGGCGCTACAACCTCTCCGCGATCGTCGGCGAGCTCGACAAGGCCGGCATCCTCACCAAGGAGGCCTTCAACGAGATCGACGGCGTGGGCGCCTGGACCTACGGCATCGCCTTCCTGATCAACGGCCCGCTCACCGACCGCTTCGGGGGGCGCGCCACGATGCTCGTCGCCACCGCCGCTTCCGCGATCGTCAACGTCGGGATGGCGATCACGATGCAGCAGACCGTCTCGGGCGCGGCTGACGCCGAGACCCTCCGGGAGCGCCTGCTCATCCTCAACGCGGTCAACATGTACTTTCAGAGCTTCGGCGCGGTGAGCATCGTCAAGGTCAACGCCCCCTGGTTCCACGTGCGTGAGCGGGGCGTCCTCGGCGCCCTCTTCGGCATCCTCATCTCCCTCGGGCTCTACTTCTCCTACGACTGGAGCCTCGCCCTCGCCAAGGCCTTCGGCTTCGCCTTCGCCTTTTGGGTGCCGGCCGGCGTGCTGGCCGCCTGCGTCGCCGTCACCGCGTTCTTTGTGAGGGACAGTCCATCGACCGCCGGCTTTCTGGACTTCAACACCGGCGACGCCTCCTCGGGCGAAGGAGGCTCCGCCCCCCTCGGCACCGTGCTTCGACGGATGTTCTCGAACAGGGTCATCTGGCTGATCATCGCGATCGAGTTCTGCTCTGGCTTTCTCCGCCAGGCCGTGATGAAGCAGTACCGCTCCTTCGCGAAGCTGGTCGGCGAAGGAGACAGCTTCGTCTACACCAACTGGGGCATGCTGCTCTGTGTGGCCGGCATCCTCGGCGGGGTCTTCGCGGGGCTGATCTCCGACCACGTCTTCGGCAGCCGCCGCGGCCCGGTGGCCAGCGTGCTCTACGCGGGCCTCCTCTTCGGCGCCGTGGTGGCCTTCTTCGCGGTGGGGAGCCCCGCCCTCGGATGGGCGATGGTGTTCATGTCGCTCTGCGTGATCGGCGTCCACGGGATGCTGAGCGGCACGGCCTCGATGGACTTCGGCGGCTCGAAGAACGCGGGCGCGGTCACCGGCATCATCGACGGCTTCGTCTACCTCGGCACCGGGACCCAGGCCTTCCTGTACGGCAGCATCCTCCCCAAGGGAGAGGCCGCGAAGGACCCCGCGAACTGGACAGTCTGGCCTGCGCCGATGATCGTGATGGCCCTCATCGGCCTCGGCCTCTGCATCCCGATCTGGAACGCCCGACCGAAGTCCAACTCCGCCGCACACTGAGCGCTTCGGGCCCGAGGGGCGCCCGACCGGGCCGCGCCTACTGGACCTTGAAGCCGGAGGGCCGAAGCGAGGCGCTCAGCGGTCCCTGACGCACCAGCCGCTCGGCGGCGTCGAGTACGAGCACCCCGGAGGAGCGCAGGGGGCCGGGGTCCATCCCGAGCTGGGAGGCCCATTGTTCGGCGACGAAGCTGTTGGTGGCGACGGAGTAGGTCGCATCGACTTGGAGGGCCTTGCCGCCGATCTCCACGGTGACGAGCTCTGGGGACCCCAGCCGCTCCCGCCACGAGTAGCTGAGGCCCGACCACTGGAGCGGCGCTTTCCTCCCCGAGAGCTCACCCTGGAGCCCGCTGAGCAGCAGCTGAACAAGCTCGCTGCCGGTGAGGTGAAAGCTCACGATCTCGTTCGGGAAAGGGAAGACCTCGTAGAGGTCGGCGAGGGTGATCGGCCCCGCCACCAGATCTCCCCGCACCCCGCTCCCGTTGTAGAGGCCTAGATCAGCGGACAGCGCGCTCCGGCAGACCGCCGCGGCGAAGCGCCCGATCGGGCTCTCTCGCCGACCGTCCCGGGTGAGATCGACCTCGACGCTGCCGATGGGCACGTCGAAGCGCTCCGCCACGACGCCCTGCCACTCTCGCACCACACGATGGAGGTCGTCCGGCGGGGCCATCGGGGCCCGGTCGGGCCAAAGGTCGCGCAGCTCGTCCTGGAAGGAGACGATGCGACCGCCCTCCACCTGCAGCTCCGCCACGCCGAGCTGGCGCGCGTAGGACCCTGCCTGCACGATCCAGGTGTCCTTCACCCGGACCGGCGGCACGAGGCGCGTGTGCGTGTGCCCGCCGACGATGAGGTCGATCCCATCCACCTCCGCCGCGAGGCGGCGATCGTCGTCGAGGCCGACGTGCGTGAGCGCGACGACGAGGTCGACCTCCGGCTCGAGCAGCGCGACCTCCCGACGGGCCGCGGGCGCGAGGTCCTCGACCAGGATGCGATCCATCGCGTCCTTGCTGGCGAGGCGGGCGAGCGATGTGGTGGTGAGGCCGAACACCCCCACCCGGAGCCCGTTCACCTCGAAGATCTCGTGTGTCTTCTGGCCGGGGAAGGCCGGCTCGCCCTTGTGCCCGGCGCGGTGCAGGTTGGCCGAGAGCGCAGGCATCGGGCTCGCCTTGACCATGGCCGCGAGGTTCTCCCACCCCCGATCGAGCTCGTGGTTACCGATGGCCCAGGCGCCGCAGCCTGCAGCGTCGAGCAGGTCGAGCATCGCGCCCCCCGCGACGCCGTGTACGGGGAATTCCATCAAGGGCGTCCCGGAGAGGATGTCACCGGAGTCGAGGTAGAGCACCGCCGACTCGCCGTGGGTCGCCCGGAGCGCGCGGAGCTCGGAGCCGATGGCATCAAAGCCGCCGAGCTTCGGCCCCCCATCCAGCCACTCGGCGCGGTTCGGCAAGAAGTGGGCGTGGAGGTCGTTGGTGTGGGCGAGGACGAAGTGCCCCGGCGGGTCACCGGTCGGCAGCGGCGGCGGCGGCGGGGGTCGGCACGCGAACACCAGGATCAGCGAGAGGGCGGCGAGGGTGCGGCGTCGCCCGACCTTCGGCGCGGGGCTCATGCGCCTTTGAGCTGCTGTTCGATGAAGGCGCGCAGCTCCTGGCCGCCAGCGGCGTCGAGCGCGCCGTTCACGCGCCGCACCACCAACCCCTCGGGGGAGACCACCCACGTCTGGGGGATCTTGTCGTAGGACAGCTCGAAGGCGGCGAAGAAGGACTCCGGCTTGATCCGCCCCTCGATGATCAGCGAGGGCCAGCCGACCGAGTGGCCGACGGCGAAGTTCTCGACGTGCTCCTGGATGTCGTCCTCGTCGCCGCGCGGATCAAACATGTCCCAGGAGATCCCGAACATGTCGACCTCTTGGCCCAAGGCGGCGTGGAGGGCGCGGAGGGCGGGGAACTCCTCGACGCAGGGGATGCACCAGGTGGCCCAATGATTGACCACCCTCCACCGACCACCGGGGCCGACCGCCGCACGGAGCTGATCGAGCGTGGCCCAGGTCGCCTGCGCAGGCCGGGTCGAAGGCACCCGAGGCGAAGACACCGACGACGACGACCGGGGCGCGGCGGGGTGGGGCGCGGGGGCCCGCGGGGGTGTGGCGGAGCGCGGCACAGGCGCCGGCGACACAGGCGCCGGGGACAGAGGCGCCGGGGACAGAGGCGCCGGGGACAGAGGCGCCGACGGCGCAGGGGGCAGGGGGGCCTGCTTCGGCCGCTCACCCACCTTCTCGAAGAGCTCATCCTCCCCCACCAGGCCCGCCACGACCGAGGCCGCCCGTCGTCCGGCGCGCCCCACCCAGCTTCGGATGATTCCCATCTGCCCTCCGCGTTGCGGGCGGCCCTAACCCGGCGGGCTCCCCCCACCAGCCGGCGGCCGAGCCTCCCCCCAGACCTCCCAGCGACCGCCCGACCAACGATAGACCCGGCCGCTCACCGGCTCCGCGGCCGCCTCGGCCATGCGCTTGACCCCGACGGCCATCACGCGGTCAAAGTCCGCATCCCCGGGGAGCCAGAAGAGCACCACGCCGTGTTGGGGGAAGGCGACCACCGGCGATCCCCCTGCCGCCGTGGCGAGGCGCTCCGGGAGCAGGGGCGCCGCGCCATCAGCGCCATCTCCCTCCATGCGCAGCCAATAGCGCCCCTTCATACCTTCCACCGAGCTCACCTCGGCGGGGTGGGCCTCCCAGGCCAGCTCAGCCGACGCCCGCGCCGCGCGCTCCGCCTCGAACAGGGTCAGCCCCCAGCCCGCGAGGTCCGCGAGGCTCAGCCGCCGACCGCCCGCTCCCTCGCGGATGACGAGGCAGAGCGCGAGCCCGTCTCCCACGCTCCGGCAAGCGGGCTCCGCGGCGAGGCCCACCAACCCGGGGAGCCGAGCCGCGAAGACCGACTCGGCCTCCACCGACAGCAGCAGCGCTGGCGGGCCGCTCGGGGTTCCCCCAGCGACCTCGGCGGGCCAGCACAGGCCTGCGCCGACGAACCAGAGCAGGGGGCCGAGGCCCGCTGCCCGCCGCACTACTCGGAGACCGAGTAATTGTCGATGATCGGCCCGAGGCCCTGCTTGACCGGACCGTGATCCGCCTCCCGCTCCAGCAGGTCGGCGATCTGACGGTTCAAGCTTCGTTGCCGCGCGCAGAGCACCCGCGCCATCGCGGTCACCAACTTGAAGGCCGCGAGGCTGCCCTCCTCCATCAGGTCCTGGAAGGGAGCGCGACGGAAGCGGAACAGCGTGAGCTCGGTCTCCGCCTTCACGGTGGCCGAGCGCTCCGAACCATCGAGCACCGCCATCTCTCCGAAACAAGCATGGGGCTCGAGGTTCGCGATGTTGCGCGCGGGACCGAATCCATTGTCCTTGGAGACGGAAGCGCGGCCCTCGTAGATCACGAACCAGGCGTCTCCGACCTCACCTTCTCGAAACACCGACTGACCCGGGCGCAGCCGCTGGACCTGCATGATGCGCACGATCTCAGCGAGCTCGGTGGGGTCGAGATCCGCGAAGAGCGGAGTCTCCAACAAGAAATTTATGACTCCCTCCAAGGTCAGTTGACCTTCCATGGGGCCTCCCGGGCGCGTCAGGCGCCGACCGGTCCGTGATACCACACGCGGAGACCGACCTGCGGCCGGACCTCGCCCGGGACGCCAGGCCGGAGGAGGACCGCGCGGGGATGACGGCCAAAGAGAGCAGCTCCAACCCGCCTCCCCCCGGGGAGGCCGCGTCCGGGCCCACCGAGGGGGCCCGCGCCTACCGCTGGGCGTCGCACGGTGGCGCGGGCATCGGCGCGGCCGCCCTCCTGTGGCCGCCGCTCCTGCTCTGGCTGACCACGCTCTCCCCGATCGGCGCCGACGGAGAGCAGGCGCTGCACCTGGGCGCGGCCACCGCGCTCGCCCTGATCGCGGCTCGTGTCCTCGCCATCCTCTTCCGGATCCCGATCGCGCCGCCCGCCCCAGGCCGTCATCGGGTGCTACCGCGGCGCCCTCAGGTCCCGCTGCTGCTCGCCGCCGCGGGGACCGCTTGTGTGCTGTGGTCCCTCTGGGCCGCCCAACGGGGCGCCCTCGACTGGGGCTCCCTCGCGGCGCTGCCCACGGGCCTCTTCGCGACCCTCTTCGCCCGCCGCACGCAGGCCGATCCCCTCTGGGGTTCCTGGATGGCGCTCGAAGGGGACGCCCTCCGACTGAGCACCCCCCACGGGGAAGGCTCGGCCCTCCCGATCTCCGCCATCGTCCGGCTCCACTTGCGCCCGCGAGATCGGAGCTTCTACGTGGAGAGCTCCCGACCGGAGCGAGACGTCTTCGTGCCCACGGAGGCCGCCGGCGCGCGATACTCCGTCAGCGGCGCCGAGGCCCTCTTTCAGGCCCTGTCCGAGCGGGTGCCCGTGCAAGAGACCGAGCTCCTCCTGCAGGTGGCCGATCGCCGCGCGAGCGATGGCCGCGGCGCGACACCCTGACACCCTCTCCGAACGTCCTCCTCCGTCGCCCTCCCCGATTGCCCCCCTGGGGCGACCTGCCCTGACGGTGGCCGTGAAACGACTTAGGAGGGCACGAGGGAGGTGATCATGGGCTTGCGCGACAAGGTGCTGAGTCGCTTGAAGGGTGTCGTGCAGCGCTTCTCCGGGGACTACTCCGCCGAGGCCCCCGAGACCATCGTGGCCTACGAGAAGCCGGGCGTCCCCAACGACGACGCCCAGGTGGTGATGGCCCGCCTCAACCGCCCGCCCCCACCGAAGGGCGCGAAGGCGAAGAAGGAAGCAGACGAAACCTGAACCAGGGCGGCCCCCGTGCTCCTCGAGTCTCGAATTGACAGCAACACGATCGTCTACCTCGAGTGCGAGCAGGTCGGTGGCTTCGCCAAGGCGGCCTCGGCGGTGGAGTTCCACCCCGACGATGTCATCCGCAACGTGATCAGCCTCTCCGGGACGATGGCGAACCAGCTCGCCCTGATCATGGAGGGCGCCCCGAAGCACGCCGCCGTCGAGCTCGAATTCGGCGTCAAGGTCGACAGCGCCTCGATGGTCTCCGTGTCGAAGTCCCCTTCGGACGGCCAGTTTCGAATGCGGATCCACTGGAAGGCCTGAGCGCGCCGCGGGTGTCGGCGGTCGTCAACCCAGCCCGTCGGCAGACAAGCGCTGGCCGAGCGCCTCCATCGCCTCGGCGAGGCCAGCTCGTCCGGCCTCTACGTCCTCGGGAGGCTCCATGCGCCCGTAAGCGATGAAGACGCGGGAGAAGGGCGCGGGCACCACGAACCGGTCCCAGCTGCCGAGCGCCTTGGCCGTCGGGCAGTGGCTGACCGCGAACAGGATGGGGCGGCGCCCAAGGGCGGAGAGCTGGAGCGCGCCCGGCTTGACGACGTGTCGCGGACCACGCGGCCCGTCCACGGCGACGGCGATGGAGCGCCCCTGCCGCAAGCCGCGGACGGCCCCGAGCAGCGCGACGGCGCCTCCCCGGCTGGAGCTCCCACGGATGAGCCCGTACCCGAGCCGCGCCAGGACCCGAGCGAGCAGCGCCCCGTCTCGGCTGCGCGAGACGACGCCGTGAATACCCTGGTGGGCGTGGGCCTGGATGAGGGGGAGCTGCTCACCGTGCCAGAAGCAGAAGATGACGGGGCCCTCTGCGAGCGCCTCGGCGAGCAGGGGCTCCCCACGTCGCTCCACCCGCCAGGTGGCGGCGAGGAGACGGTAGGCCGCGGTGATCACCGCGGGCAACAGCCGCCCCCAGAACCAGCCCGCCTCGGCCTCCTCACGCTCCATCCACACCCCTTATCGGTGTCCAGTGTAGCGGCTGCCCGCCTCGGCAGGCCGCGATACGACGTTCGGAGAGGAGCCAAACCTGTCCGAGATCGTCCGCCCAGGCACCCCCCTCTTCGGTCGATTCGAAGCCGGCTCCCCGCTGCCGGACGTGGGTGAGCTTCGCCGGCAAGCCGCGACCGACCTCCACAGCGGCGCCGCCGTCGAGCTCCTCAGCCCCCAGGGGGCCGTCCTGCTGCGGCCCGACGCCCGTGGGCGCTTCGAGCGCGCCCAGCAGGTGACCCCCGCCGAGGGCGGCCGGCTCGCCGTCCTCGCGGTCGGCGTCGAGGGCGGCCGCCCCATCGCCGTCCGCGCGCCGATCGGCCGCCCGTGGGGCTCCGACCTTCGCGTCGAGCCGGCGGAGGCGCTGGCGATCCTCTCCACGCTCGGGGCGCGGATCATCGAGGCCGGAGAGGCCACCGGGGGCATCCTCGAGCCCGTTGACCTGGCCCTCGACGCCGATGGGCGGCCCGTCTTCGCCCCCTCCGGCCTGCACCGCGGTGACGAGGGCCTGCGCCCTTCGCGCTACTCCGCCCCGGAGTCGTCGGGCGCTCCCGCCGCGCGAGCCCTCTATGGGCTCGGGGTCGTGGTCTTCGAGGCGGTCACCGGCCTGGCGCCCGTCGAAGGGGGCGCTGTCGATGCCCTCCGCCGCGCCCAGGCCAGCCCCCGGAAGGTACGGGACGCCCGCCCCGACGCGCCCGACGCGCTGGACAGCGCGCTGCGGGCGCTGCTCGGCCTCGACGCCGCCGCCCGCTTGACCGCCATCGCGGCCCTCTCTCCCACCCTCCCCTCCCCGCTCCCCCTCTCGCTCCCCCTCTCGCTCCCCCTCTCGCTCCCCCTCTCGCTCCCCCTCTCGCTCTCAGGCCCGGTCCCCTCCGCCGCGTCGCAGGCGCGCCCGCCCCGCGTGTCGGTCCCCTCCCCCCCCTCTGCGCAGCTCGACGTCGCCCTGCCCGAGCTCGCCCTCGTGGCGAGGGTCGCCCTCCAACCGCAGAGCCTCCGTCGCCGCCTCGCCGCGCTCGCTGGGCTCGACCGCGACCTCCTCGACGAGGCGGCGCGGCGCGGGCTCCCGGTCTTCCTCGCTGGAGGGCGGGACGCGGCCGAGCTCGACCGCCTGCGCGTCGACCTCGATCGGGCGGGGGTGCCCCTTGAGATTGTCTCCCGCAGGGGCGGAGCCATCCTCCCCGCCCTGGCCCTCGCGCTCGCCGGCGGCCTCGCGGGCACCCTGCTGTTGAGCCTCGCGCTCGGGCTCCTGGCGGCGCTGGCCCTCGGCGGCCTCCTCGGCGGCCTCGCCGGGGCGGCCTTGCTCACCCAGCGCCTGCTGGCCGCCGGGCGCGTCGACGCCGAGCTCCGAGACGCGATCCGCCTCCGTCCCTCGGCCCAAGCCGTCGATCCCGCACTTCAGGGCCTGCGCGGGGCCCTCCAGGACCTCCGGCGACAGGCCCTGCTGCGGGGCCTCCCCGATCCCATCCGCCTCGATCTCCTCGGGGCCGCCGACGAGATCGACACCCAGCTCGACGAGGGGGAGCCCCCCACCTCCGCGCTGGCCGAGGCGGTGGCTGCCCTTGAGGCCACCCTCGAGCCCGCGGCAGCGGGCCTCCGCGACGGGGGGGCCCCCACCGCCGAGCTCTCCGCAGACCTTCACCGCCGCGCGGCGCTCATCCGCGGCGCCCTCCGATCGCCTTGACACCCCGACGCGCTCGCGTGTCCGAGGCCCTCGCCTGAGGTAAGTTACCCGACCGTCCGCATCCGGGCTGCCTCGGCCGTGCGCCCAGCCCCCACCGGGAGTCCGAGCTCATGTACATCCTGGGTCTTTCCTGCTTCTACCACGACTCTGCGGCCTGCCTCCTCGCAGACGGAGTGCCGGTCGCGGCGGTCGACGAGCAGGCCTTCACCAGAAAGAAGCACGACTCCGACTTCCCCGTCCAGGCGATCCGCTATTGCTTGTCGCACGCGGGCATCGACATGAGCCGGGTCCAGGCGGTCGCCTTCTACGACAAGCCGCTCTGGAAGTTCGAGCGCATGCTCATGAGCCACGTGGCCAACTTCCCCAAGAGCTTCCCGCAGTTCGTCAAGGGGATGCCGAGCTGGTTCGGCACCAAGCTGCGCCTCGACAAGCTGCTGAAGAGCGAATTCGACTACACCGGCCCCATCCTCTACGGTCAGCATCACCTCTCCCACGCCGCCAGCGCGTTTTATTGTTCAGGCTGGGACGAGGCCGCCGTGCTCACCGTAGACGGCGTGGGGGAGTGGTCCACGGCCTCCTGGGGCGTCGGGAAGGGCACGAAGCTCGAGCTCAAGGGCGAGATCCACTTCCCCCACTCCCTCGGCCTGCTCTACTCCGCGATGACCTACTACCTCGGCTTCAAGGTGAATTCCGCCGAGTACAAGGTCATGGGCCTGGCCCCCTACGGCGAGCCCACCGAGGTCGACCGCATCAAGCAGCTCATTCACATCAAGGATGACGGCACCTTCCGCCTCGACATGCGCTACTTCGACTTCGATCATGGCATGCGCATGTACAATGAGGGCTTCGAGAAGATCATGGGTCAACCGACCCGCGAGCTCGAGAAAGGCGAGATGACACAGTTCCACAAGAACGTGGCGCGCTCGCTTCAGGAGGTGGTGGACGAAGTGATGGTCAAGCTGGCCACCCGCGTGGTCGAGGAGACGGGGCAGGGCAAGATCGCCTTAGCGGGCGGCGTGGCGCTCAACTGCGTGGCCAACGGGCACATCCTCCGCCGCGCCCCGGTGGAAGACATCTTCATCCAGCCCTCGGCCGGCGACGCAGGCGGCGCGATGGGCGCGGCGCTCTGGGCCTGGCATGACCAGATGAACCAGCCGCGACTGTGGAAGCTCGAGAGCGCCTACCTCGGCCCCGGCTACACCGACGAGCAGATCCAGGAGACCCTCGACAAGTACGGCGCCGTCTACAAGCGTTACGAGCGCGAGGCCCTGCTCGACCAGACCGCCGATCTGATCGATCAGGCCAACGTCGTCGGCTGGTACCAGGGTCGCCTCGAGTGGGGGCCGCGGGCGCTCGGCCATCGCAGCATCCTGGGCGACGCGCGACACCCGGAGATGCGGGAGATCATCAACCGGAAGATCAAGATGCGAGAGGGTTTCCGCCCCTTCGCCCCCACCGTACTCGAGGAGGACGTGGGCAAATACTTCGAGCTCGATCGGCCGAGCCCCTACATGTTGCTCGTGGCGCAGGTTCGGGCCGAGCACCGAAACCTCCCCGCGATCACGCATGTGGACAATTCAGCGCGAATCCAGACGATCAGCCGCACCCAGGACGAGATGTACTACGATCTCATCCACCGCTTCCGCGAGAAGACCGGCTGTAGCGTGATCATCAACACCAGCATGAACGTGCGCGGGGAGCCGATCGTGAACACGCCCGCCGACGCCTACCGTTGCTTCATGCGCACCGAGATGGACGCCCTCGTCGCCGGACCGTTCATCCTCCTCAAAGAGGATCAGCCGGCCATCGCGCTCAAGACCGCCGCCGAGGAATTCGGCCTCGATTAAGGCGCGCGGTCCCCAGCCCTGTCCCCAGCCCGGTCCACCGCCCCGTCTCGGGCCCCGCCCTCGGCGACGAGGAGGGGCGAAGGCGGCCGCAGGTCGAGCTCACGGATGAGCTTCTTGGGCGCGACGGCGCGGTAGCTCTCCTCGACCCAACCCTGGACGAGCGCCGTCGGGAGCCGTCCTTCCGGGCCGAAGCGCGCGGAGATCCAGCCGCTCTTACCGAGGTTGTACGCCGTGGGCTTGACGTTGGGCATCTGCAACGCCGCTTCGCCGGAGCTCGGCAGCTTGACGCCCAAGCCGAAGGGGCGAGAGAGGTCTTCCCCGCCGCTGAGGAAGACAAAGATCTTCTTCCCCACCTTGATGACGCGGTCGCCCCAGGGAAAGTCCTCCCAGGCGCCGGGGAGCCCGAGGGCGAAGGCGCGGAGCAGCGCGGCGTCGTCCCAAACATCTCCAGCCCCAACATCATCCGGTTGTTCCAGCATCGAGCTCGCTCCCTGCGCCAGTGGGCGAAGGGGCTTGCTAACCCGAGGCGGTCGTTCGGCCGCCCGGGAGCCTGCACGGGCTGTTGACATCCGCGCCGAGGGCAGGGCGCTACACTGCGCGCGCGTCGCGAAGTCGTGCACGCGCCGGTGACAGGAGTCGTGACAGGAGTCGAAGGTGGGGTCGATGGTCTCGAGAGCGCTCCCTCCGCTCACCCTCGGGTGGGCCCTGCTGGTCGGGGCCCCTGCCTGGGCCGCGGACGCCGAGCTCCTGGGGGTCGCGCCGATCCCCGCGGACGGAGAGACCGCCTCGGTGCTCCGCTTTCAAGCGGATGGCCTGAGCCCGGCTGACTCCGTGAAGATAAAGGCCGACGGCGGGAGCGTCGAGGACCTGACGATCGGGACCGACGGGACGGGCACCTTCCGCCTCATCCCAGACCGCCTCGAGGCCGCAGGCGAAGTCCCGCTCGTCATCCGCATCAAGGGCGCGGGCGGCACGACCGAGAGCCGAGCCACCGTGCCCGTGCGCCCCGCCGACGCCGGCCCCGTGAGCCTCCGTTTTGATCCTCCCGCGATCACGCTCGGCGAAGGCTCGGTGTTGGTGCGCATCTTGCCGCCCCCGGGCCCGGTGTCGGACGCCGAGGAGCGCCTGCTCGTCCACGCCAGCCTGGGCACGCTCGAGGCGCCTGTTCAAGGCTCGGGCGGCGAATGGCTGGCCCGCTGGACCCCCCCTGCCGCAATCAAGGGCTCCACCATCGTGGTCTTCACTGCGGCGCGGGCGTCCTCCCCCGAGCAGGTGGCCGGCTGGGCGGGCCTGCCGCTGCGACTGCGCCAGAGCGTCACCTTCGCGGGCCCCCCGGGCAGCGACAACGTCGTGCTCCACGGCGACCAGCGCCTCGGCCCCGTCACCGCCTCGCCAGCCGGCACCTTCGCCCTCGAGGTGGCGATCGACCCGCGCTCCGTCGAGGCCACGGTCCAGTCCACCCCGAAGGTGGGGAAGCCCGTCGAGCAGCGCGTGCGCCTGAGCGTGGCCGATTCGCCCACCCACGCCTTCGTCGCCCTGCCCCCCGCCCTGCTCGCCGACCCCAGGCGCCCCTACCGGCTCCTGATCGCCGTGGCCCAACCAAACGGGGATCCCGGCGAGGAGGCCCCGAGGCTGAGCGCGAGCTCTGGCAGCCTTGGTTCCGTCGAGGAGACCGATCAGGACGGCCTCTTCGCCGTGGAGTGGACCCCCACGGCCGAGGGCACGAAGGTCCAGTTCACCGCCGAGGTCGGGGGGCGATCGGTCACGGTCGAGCGCCCGCTGGTCGCGGCGCCCCTGCGCATCTCCGCCACCGGCGCCGCCGGCAAGGCGCGGGACAGCTACGTCGTCACCGCCACCGTCACCGGCACAGACGGGCGCCCGGTCAAGGGCAAGGCGCCGCTGCTCGAGGGGACCGGCGGCACCCGGGCCGGCGCCCCGAAGGAGACCGCGCCGGGCCGCTTTCAGGCGACCTTCACCCTCGCCCCCCGCTCGCCTGCGCTCCGCCTCCGCGCCGAGAGCTCGGCGCTCAAGGCCTCCGGCCTGCCCCCTGCTGCGCTGCTCATCGACCCCTCCGCTGAGGCCCTCCGCCCCGGTGAGGTGCTCCCGATGCGGATCGTCGCCGTAGACGCGCTCGGTCTCCCGGTCCCCAAGGTCACGCTCCGCCTCAGCGTCCCCCAGGGAGATGGCACCGTACCGCCCACCGCGATCACCAATGAGCGTGGCGTGGCGGTCATCAGCTACAAGGCGGGGGCCGGTGTCGGCCTCGTCCGGCTGCGGGCAGAGGGCGCGGGCCTCGAGGTCGAGCGCAGCCTCCGCCAGGGCAGCGCGCCCTGGGCCGCCGTCGCCCTCGGCGGCCCGTTGGCCCTCGAGGCCAGCCGCCGCTGGGCCGAGACCGCGGGCTGGCTCAGCTACGATCGACCTCCCCCGGTCGTCGCCAAGGCGCGGTCCGCGGCTCCCGCGGCCGGGAGCGCCGCCTCTCCGTGGTCCACCCCCGCGCCCGCCGAGCCCATCACCGCTGAGCCCATCCCCGCCGACGCCGACGCCGACGACGAAGCGCCCTCCGCCCGCGCCGCCCGCGCCGCCCGCGCCGCCCGCTCAGCGAGCGCGAATGAGGCTCCCTGGGGCCGGATCGGCCTCCGAGCTGGCTCTGTCGGCATGACCTACACGAGCGAAGGCGCCGCCAACCTCGGCCCCAAGTCGCTCTCCTTCACCGCCGGTCAGCTCAGCGAGGGCGCCGTACAGGACGGCCTCGGCGCCGGCCTCGAGGCGGTGCTCTGGCCCCGGGGTGGCGACTGGGGGGTCGAGCTCTCCGCGCAGGCCTGGCGCACGACGGGGAAGCCCGGCCCCTTCAACGAATTCGACCTCCAACGCTGGAGCGCCCGCGCCGCGGCCCGGCGCCGCTTTGACCTCGGCGACGAGGCCGCGCTCTACGTCCTCGCTGGCCTCGGTCGCGGCTCGGCGCCGCTCTTCCTCTACGGCGAAGAAGCCCTCTCCCCCTCGCTCTACACGCTCCAGGGCGGAGTCGTGGGCGGCGGCTTCCTCCTCGAGCACGGGCGCCTCGGGGCCGATCTACGGCTCGGCGAGCTCATCGTGCCCTGGCCGGTCGAGACCCAGGCCAGCCTCGATCTGTCCTTCGCCGTGAAGGAGCGCCTCGCCGCGGTCCTCGACGTCGGGCTCGACCGCACGTCGGTCACGCTCGCGCAGAAGAAGGACGAGGTCGCCGTCTCCGACAAGGAGCTGCGGATCGGCCTCGGCGTCGACCTGCTCCTACGCTGACGGGCCGCGGGGGAGGGCCGCCGCTCCGCGCGCATCCGCCGCCGGCAGCCCCTCGAGGAGCCGGGTCCAGAGGGCGTCCGCCTCGGTGGCGGCGTCGGCGATGAGGTAGTCACCGTCTGGGTAGAAGCCGACCACCACGCCCTCGGCGGGGCAGTAGTCGAGGCAGCCCGCCGCCGTGACCTTGACGACGCCCTTCAGCCCCGCGTCCTTGACCCGGATCTTCAGGGCCTCCCGGAGCTCGACCCCTCCCTGTCGACCGCAGCTCGGCTTCGGGGAGCCGTCCGGCCGGACGTTGGTGCAGACGAGGAGGTGGCGATGGGTGCACGGGGGCTTCACGGGCGTCATGGGACAGGCCTTAGCCACCCGGAAGGCGCGGCGCCCTGGGGGCCCCGTTCGGGGCGTGGCCTCAGGCCATCGCGTGGAGGACGATCGCGGCGCCGCAGACGAGGACCGCGGCTGGCAGGGCCCAAACGCAGTACGCGAAGACCGCAGCCTGGACGTGCGGGCCGAACAGGCGCTTGACGACGCCGAAGCGCATCACGCCGATGTTGATGGCGAAGCTCACGGCCAGGAGCAGGTAGTTGAGGCCAAAGAGCGTCGCGACGGGGTTGCCCTCCGCGAGCATCGGGTAGGAGGAGTTGATCGTGAAGTTGAGCGCGATCAACGCGAACAGCCCTCCGATCAACACATTCGTCAACTCGAAAGCCTCCACCTTGAATTCACCCTCCTCATCACACTGATTGAGCCACAGCGCGATCAAGGGGATGATCAGAGAGGCCAGGAGCGGGACGAAGATCGGCGGGATCGAGCGGAGGGGTTCACGCGCCACCGTCAAGGTGGCGCTGAGGGTGGAGTGGCGGTCCCCGTCCCAGCCGACCTCCGTCGACGGGACAAGGTCCACCGCCCCGATCTGCCAGCCCACAACCGCCAGCTCCTTCGCGTGCCGGCTGAAGTCCACCTCTGCCTGCTGATAGGCGAGGATCAACCGGGAGGTGGGCTCCTGTCGGGAGAGGATGTCGACGGACAGGCGTTGCCGGTCGAAGGGGAATCGGGTGACGTCGAAGTCGGTCCGGAACTGCCCCTTCGTGCGCCGCATCCACTCCACCCGCCCGGAGGGGTAGACGCGGAGGCGCTCGGTCACGAAGGCCGGATCGCCCACGAGGTTTCGAAGCACGAGCTGCGGGGACCAGATCTCGCTCAGGCGGGCTTCGACATCGGCGTCACGAAGGTCCAGGAAGCCCGCGGGAGCCTCGCGGGCGGAGAAGCGCAGCCGGGGGTCGTCCCAGGTCATCCGGAGGTCAAGGGTGGCATCAAAGGTGCCGGTGGCGTCGTCGACCTGCTCGACGTCAAGGAAGTAGGCGCCCGTGCGCACCACCACGGGGAGCCCCTTGCCCATGGGGATCGAGCGGTCACTGGCCGCCGCGTCACGCCCGACGAGGGAGAGGAGCAGCGCGAGGGCCGCGAGCGCGGGCGCGCGACAGCGGGGACTCACGCTCATGCTCCGCGTGCCGTGTTCGGGCCGGGCCGGGGCACCTCGTCGGTCACCGACCCTTCCTCGATGGCCTGCGACCGGCCGAGCGGTCGAGCGGCCGAGGCGCGGAGCGCTTCGTAGCGGTCGGCGGCGACGGCCAGCTCCTCACAGGAGCCGGTCAGATCGACGACCCGGCCGGCATCTCCCGCCGCGAGCGCCGCCATCGCGTCGGAGAGCGCGCGCAGCGGTCGGAGCAGGAAGCCGTTGATCGCGACGGCGACGGCCCCCGCCAACACGATCAGCCCGAAGATCGAGGAGGCGGCCTGCACGACCGCCACCCGACCGCCGGCCGCGCGGGTGTCACTAAAGTCCTTCGCGCTCGCCACGACCCCGATGGGGTCGCCCGCGGCGTTCTTGAGGGAGACCATCACGACGCCGTAGGGGACGCCGAGGTTCTCGCGGGTGTACTCGACGCTGTCGCCCGAGACGGCGGCGAGGTCTTCGCTCGACACGAGGCCCCGCATCCGCTCCCAGTTGGTGGAGTGGTACTTGAGGTAGGCCCCCACGCGGTTCGTCTCGTCCAGCACGGCGGGATCGACGCTGGTCGCGACGGCGCGAAGAGGCTCCTCCTGAACAAAGAAGGTGAGGTCAAAGCCGTAGGTCGCCTTCAAGCGGTCGAGGACCGGCCCGAAGTCGAGGCCCATCTCGACGAGGCCTGCGGGCTCTCCCGCAGGGGTGAGCATCGGCACCACGCCCATCAGCGCAGGGCCGGTGCGGCTGAGCGAGATGCCCCGACGTGCCACGTGGTCCTGGTTGACCGCCACCACGATGGGCCGGAAGGAAGAGAGGTCGTCTCCGAACTTCTCCGGCTTGTGTACGCGGAGGAAGGAGACGTTGTCTGCGGTGACAAATTGGAGCTGATCGAGGCCGTACTTGTCTCGTTGGATCTCGAAGAGGGCCTGAGTGTCCGAGAGCAGGCGATCGCGGTCGCCGGACGCGAAGGCTTCCCGGATCGCCGGGGTGGCCGCGAGGAGCTCGGCCCGAGAGAGCGCTCGCTCCTGCCCGCCTTGCAGGTTGAAGTCGACGATCGTCCGCAGCAACTTGAACTGGCCCGCTTCGATCTCGGCCATCTGGCTGGAGAAGAGGCGGTTCGCGCTGAAGGCCATCCCGCCGATGACCACGGCGGAGGTCCCGAGGATCAGGGCAACGGCGTCACGACGAAGGCGCATGGCGGGGGCCTCGATGGGTCTCGAAGGGGGTGGCTCAGAGGGCGACCCAGCTCCCGCCCGGCACGCCGGAGCCGGGGGGCGGTGGGTTCGCTCCCACCATGTAGAGCACGCGGCGGTTGCGCGCCTCGTCCACGCCGTCTCCGGTGGGGACCGCGAGGAAACCCTCGCCATACCCATGGTAGAAGATGGGCTTGTCGTAGCCGTGCGCCCTCAACCACACGGCGATGGCCTTGGCCCGACGGGTGGAGAGGTCCTTATTGTGGGCGCCGTCGCCCACCGTGTCGGTGCAGCCGGCGATGTAGAGCTTCACCGGCACGATGTCGCCGTACTTGTCGAGCACGTCGGTGAGATCGCGCAGCGTGGCCTCGAGCTTGAAGGACTCGGTGGGCGGGACGTTGGCCGAGTCTGAGTCGAAGAGCACGTCGTCGTGCGGGATGTTGAGGAACCAGGGGGAGTAGGTGAAGCCAGTGTAGGCCGAGCCGCCATGGAGGGTGACGTCGAGCAGCACGACGTCAGCGGGATCGCCCACCCAGGGCAGCGTGATCTCACCCGGGCCGCTGCCCACGCTCACCGAGCTCTGATCAACCACCACCTTCTTGGCGCCGTAGGCGGTGATGTCGGCGGTGTCGACCTTGGCGGTGACCTTCACCTTCAGGGTCCGCTTGCTCACGTCGGCGGTGGCGCGGCTGAGGTCGACCGAGAGTCGCTCGCCGTACGAGTAGCGGATGGGCACGTTGTACTCGCCCACGAAGCCGTCCGGAAAGACGGCGCGGACGAAGGCCTCCGCCTCCGTGACCGACGTGTCTCGATCCCAAGAGAGGCGGATCTGCTTTCCAGCCGCCTGGTTGACCTTGTCGAAGGTCCAGCTCTTGCCGCCGGCGGTGATCTCGACGTGGAGCTCCTTCACGGCCCGCTCGGGCGTGATGAGCAGGGCGGGCTTCTCTCCGGCGGCAGGGGAGGGCACGAAGCCGAAGCCGAGATCTTGCGCCACCGCGACCCGGGGGGCGAGGCTGAGGGCGCCGAGCAGCAGCGCGGCGGAGAGCGACCGACCGAGCGCGGACGCGACGCGGCGAGGGAGCGAGGGTCGAGCGGCCATGAGCACCTCCTGGAGGCCCTCCTTACCCTGTCCACTTCGGGGCTGTCAGCGGGGCGCGTCCCTCGGCTTCGCGCTATCATCGAGGGCACGGAGTACACATGGAACGGGTGCGCTGGCTCCTCCCCACGACGGTCGCCCTCCTGGCCCTCTCGGCCCTCGCCTGCGCGGGCGGCGACCAACCCGAAGGCGCGGAGGCCACCCCGCTCGCCGCCCCCGCGGCGCC
This sequence comes from Myxococcota bacterium, assembly GCA_044344255.1. Taxonomy (GTDB): domain Bacteria; phylum Myxococcota_A; class UBA796; order UBA796; family UBA2385; genus JBIJDH01. Next base: position 106,059 of record JBIJDH010000002.1, on the reverse strand, counting down.
CTCCGCCGAGGTGGGGACCGCCCAGGCCGGCGCTCCTGCCGCTCCCCCCTCCCCCATCGCCGAGGGCGCCCTGCCCGACCTCAAGGCCACCCTCCAGCGCGGCCTCTGTGACAACGGCCCCGGAAACGAAGGCGCTGACGGCTACTTCTCGGGGGAGCTCACCATCAACGGTAACGCCGTGAGCGGCTCCGAGAGCTGGATCCTCTTCGCCAACCCGAAGTGGGTGGCCCGCGGGGGCGGCGACTGCGACATCACCTGGAAGGTCACGGGCTTCACGAGCACGGTGGGCGCCTGCGGCGACTGTGACCTCTCCGTGAAGGTGCACGGCGAGCCGAACATCAACGCCAGCAAGTGCGTGGAGGGCCTCGTCAAGAAGGAGGCCAAACCTTGGGACGAGCAGTACGACATCAAGCGGCTGTCCGACGGCACCACGACCGTCTTCTTCCACAAGAGCGGGAAGATGCTGGGGCAGGGCTACCACTCTGGCGGTAAGCTCAACTACGTCTCCAACCACAAGTGCAACTGGTTCTGACCATGACGACGCGCCTTGAACTGGTGGTCCCCCTTGCCTGCACCCCGCGATCTCGCAGGGCTTGGCCGCTCAGCCTGCTCGCCGCGCTCACCGCGCTCGGCGCCTGTAGTGGCAAGCCCACCGCCAGCGAGACGGGGACCTCCTCTACAGATGGCACCGACGGGGCAGATGGCGGTGACGGCGGCAATGACGGCGGCGGCGACGGCGCAGACGGCTCGGATGGCGGCGACGGCAGCGACGGCGGCGACGGCGGCGACGGCACCGGCCTCGACGACCTCCGCGTCGGCCTCGATCAGGGTGGCTGTGAGGACTACGACGGCACCCCGATCCCCGGCGCCGCCAGCTACTGGTACGGCGAGCTCCGCTCCGACGGCGCGGGTGGCTGGAGCGGCTTCGAGCAGTGGATCCTCTTCTCCAACGCGGCCTGGCAGGCAACCGGGGAGGACGACTGTGTGATCACCTGGCTCACGAGCGCAACGGAGACGAGCACCGGCGCCTGCGCGGCCTGCGACTTCGGGCTCCAGGTCAGCGCCTCGATCGACATCACCCAGACCGACTGCCCGGAGGGCCTCTTCGAGGGCGAAGAGAGCTGGTCCACAGCCTACGCGGTCCTCGACAAGGGCGACGGCACCACGCTCCTCTATTACGCAGAGTCGGGCACCCCATACGCCACGGGCCAGATCAACGACACGGCGCTCAACTACTTGAGCGAGAAGGCCTGCAAGTGGTTCTGATCCCACCCCACCGGCCCTGACGCACGGCGCGCCGCAAACACACTCAGGGGGGGGCCCGCTGACGAGCAGGCCCACCGCCGCGCCGAGGACGACCGACTACTGGAGCTTGTCGGTCACGTCGATGATCTGCAGGCTCCGCCAGTCGGCCGAGTTGCTCGGCAGCGCAGTGAAGGCGAGCCAGGTCCGCCCACCCGTGCTGATCATCGCCGGCTCACCTGTCGCGACGAGGCCGGTGTTGATCTCAACGGTGCGGCTGCCGTCCACGGTCGTGAGGAAGATGGCGTCGGCCTTCTCCGGGGTCACCACCCCGTAGGCCACCCACTTGCCGTCGGGGGACAGCGAGGGAGAGGCCCGCAGCGGTAGGCGGATGTCCTTGGCGATCGTCTTCTTGTCACCCACCGCGGCCGAGTTCGCGATGTCCCAACGGTCATCCCCGCGCTCGTTGGAGAAGAACACCAACGTCCCCCCTGACCAGATCGGTCGGCTCTGGTCACCATTGCCGCCGATTCGGGGCACCGACTGACCACCCGTGAAGACGAAGAGATCCTCGCCGCCCTGGTTCTTGCGAGAGTAGGCGATCGAGGTGCTGTCTGCGGAGTAGCGCGGCGCCATCTCGGAGAAGGGTGACGTCAAGGCCATCGTGACCGCGTTGGTGTCGCGGTTCCAGGTGTACAGGTCACCGAGGCCCGTGGCGTCGCTCACGAAGGCGACCGTCTTGCCGTCCGGCGAGACGCTCGGCCAAGAGAGATCGCCCTTGATCTGCCCCACGTTGAGCAGCTCCGACGCCTTCTGGCCGCTCGGCGCCCAATAGTAGAGCCGGTTTGTGCCGCCGGAATTGCTCCCCTCGAAGATGAGCATGCCCTTGGGGTGCCAGTTCGGCGCCTGAGCGACGCTGCCCCCGGTCGCGAAGCTCGAGGTCGCCCCCGGCACGTCGACCTTCAAGGGCGCGCCGACCGGGTTGCCGTTGGCGATCTTGACGACGTAGAGCTCGATGGCTCCCTCGTATTTGTTCAACTCAAATGCCAGCCATTGACCGTCCGGTGACCAGGACGGGTTGAAGGCATGGCCCTTCGCCGTGATGTTCACCTCAACGGCCTCTGCGGAGGCCACCCAAGTGGAAGCCAACGCGACGAGCGCGAGGCGGACCGTTCCGAACATCCCTCTCTCCTTCAACTCGACGGGGCGATGGTGAACGCGAGCTGGGCCCACGGGTACAGTCGGGTGGAGTCAGCGACGGCACCGCCGTTCAAGCTGACACCGCTGCGGGAGCGCTTCATTCCAGGGAAGCCCGCGAAGCCGTAGAACAGCCCCGCCGAACCTCCCACCGGCATGACGGTGGCCTCCGCGGTCGCATTCTCGCATGCGACCGCGGATTGACCTTCGAGGCAGCCCCCGGCGGGCGCCCCCGTGATGTGGGCGCCGCCGATAGACCAGCTCGGACCCACCGAAATGGAGAGGTTCTTCGTCGGCCACACAGCCACTCCGCCGCTGACGAAGAAGAGGTGCAGCGAGTCCCCCTTGGCGTTCGCGTTGACGGTCGTGCCATAGAGCTCTGCGGGCTCGTTGGCCGAGCCGGCCAGCGTGCCCTGGTATCCCGCCTGGAGCACGAGCCCGACGGGGCGGGCCAGCTCAACCTCCCAGCCGAGCCCCGCCCGGACCCCGTAACCCGAGAAGCCCTCCGGCCCCTCGTCGGTCTTGGGGTCACCGACGACGCTGTACAGGGGCCCCAGATCAAAGCGGAGGCCGTCTCGACGCTCGTGCGTCTGCACCTTGTTCCCGCTCTTCCCCTCGGCCTTGAGGGCGGCGACGGCGAGCTCTCCGCCCGGCTTCACCTCGAAGTGTTGCCCGGCGAGGGAGTACCCGCCGAAGGGTAGCAGCCCCTTGTACTCGCCCTTGGTCTTGATCGCCTCAAAGGCGACGGCGATGACGGCGCGCTGGTCGGGGGCGAAGGGCATCTCGTCGGGGGTGAGGGTGAGCGTGCCCGCCCACTTGACGTCCTTCAAGAGCTCGACCCGGCCGTAGCTGCCCTCGATGTCGGCGATCCAGGCCGCGACCTCGTCCGTCTTCTTCTTGGATCGCGCGCGAAGCAGCCGATCATAGACCGCGGTGGTGTCACCGAGGGCGCGAGCAGCCTGGGCGCCCAACATGTGATCGTCGTAGGTGAGCACCGCGCCCTGCTTCTCGACGTTCAGCATGTTGAGGTAGCCCTTCTCCACACCCATCCAGGCGTTTCGAGAGGCCAGCTTGCGCATCTCCTCCGACAGACGGGTGTGCTCGGCCTGGGCGGCCGCGGCGTCTGCCGCCTCGGCGGCGCGGGGAGCGGCGAGCAGGACCCCAGCGGCGACCACGAGGACCGCGGCAGGCGAGAGTCTTTGAAACAGGGTCATGGGCGCACTCCCCTCAGTGCATGACAGGCTACCCGATGCGCGGGCTCGCGGAGCAGCTGCAACGAAGGAACCTCAGCCGCGCAGCGCGCCGCCGCCTCTCCGGTAGCCAGCGGACAGTCCGGACGGAAGGGGCAGCCCACCTGGGCCAGCGGACCGGCCGGCAAGGGACCGGACCAGGGATCGAAGAGCAGGCGTGCGTACGGGTGAAGAGGCTCGTCCTGGGAGAGGTCGACCTCCTCGATGACCCTCCCCGCGAGCATCGTCAGCACCCGGTTGCACCATCCCCGCGCCTCGGCCATGTCGTGGGTCACCAGGATGCAGCCGGCGCCCTTCGGCAGGTTTCCGACCAGGGCCTCGAGGACGGAGGCCCGCCGATCGACGTCGAGGCCGCTCGTCGGCTCATCGGCCACCACGAGGCGCGGCTCGAGGGCCAACACCCGCGCCAAGGTCACGCGCCGCTGCTCCCCGCCCGACATCTCCCGCGGCAGCGCGGCGGTGCGCGCGCCGAGGCCGAGGCGGTCGAGGATGTCGCGCCCCCGATCGCGGGCCTCCCGTCGATCGCAGCCGCCGAGGGCGATCAGCGTCTCGATCACGTGGTCAAGGGCGGTCTGCTGGGGGTCAAGGGCCCCGAGGGCGTCCTGCGGCACATATTGATAGCGGACCCGCTTGGGGCGTCGCTCCGCCTCGGTCAGGCCGTCCCAGCGCTGCCCGTCGAGCCAGACCTCGCCGGAGGTGGGCTCCTCGAGGCCGAGCACGATGCGAGACACCGTCGTCTTGCCCGATCCCGACTGCCCGACCAGCGCCACGACCTCACCGGCCCCGACCTCGAAGTCCACCCCCTGCACCGCAGGGATGTGGCGCACCGGGCTCCACGGCCAAGCGCCGCCCTGGGTGAAGGTCTTTCCCAGCCGCTTGACCTGAACGACGGGCCCGCTCATCCGTGCACCGCAGCGACCGGCGGGCCGTCCTGTGCGACCGAGCTTGGCGGGCCCGGCAGGCGAACGATGTCGTCGGCGATCCGATCGATGGTGTCAGCGTGGTGGCTGATGAGGAGGAGCCCGGCGCCGTTGTCCTTGCACACCTTGACGAGGAGCTCGATGACCGCTCGCCGCAGCACCGGATCGAGGCCGGTCTCGGGCTCGTCGGCGATCACGAGGCGGGGCGCCGGCGCGACGGCGATCGCCAGTGCCGCCCGCTGGCACATGCCCCCGGAGAGCTCGCCGGGGAGCGCCGCGCTGGCCTCCGGGCCGAGGCCTACCTCGCGGAGCAGCTTTCGGACCTCTGCGCCGAGCGAGGCGGGGGCTTGGCTCCGACGGGCGATCGCGAGCTCGAGCTGCCGGCCGATCGTGCGGCCCGGGTTCAGGGCTGAGGCGGCCGCTTGGGGCGAGTAGCTGAAGAAGGCACCGCGGAGGTGGCGTGTCCGCTCGAGCAGAGCCCGCTGCGCCGCAGGACCGCCGCCGCGCACCCCGGCGAACCAGTCTCGCTCGGCGTCGATCTCCGGGTATCGCAGCGTCCCCGCCTCGAGCCCCGGCTCGACGTCGAGCACGCCCATGCAGGCCCGCGCGGTGAGCGACTTCCCAGCCCCCGAGGGGCCGACCAGCGCGGTCACCCGCCCGCCGTAGACGGTGACGTTGACGTCCGCCACGAGGCGGCGCTCCGCGGCGCGGATCGCCATCCCGCGCAGCTCGATGAGGGGGGTCAACGGGCCCTCGCGGCGTGGCTGGTGGCGAGGGTCACCACGGCGATGAAGCTGATGAGACCGAGGCCGAGCAACAGGGCGTGGGCCGCGGTGGGGTCACCAAAGGCGAGCGCCGGGTAGCCCATGTAGAGGATGTCGGCCCAGCTCACCACGCTGTCGGAGTGCGTGAAGCTCGGGTAGCTCTCGACCACCGAGAGGTAAGAGAAGGCGATCTCCAAGAAGACAACCTGCATCACCACTTCCACCCCCTGGCGCACCACCACAGGGCGAAGGTTGAGGGCGACGACGTGGTACAGGAAGATCCGGGTGGCCGAGTAGCCGTGGGCCCGCAGCGCCTCGACGAAGCGCGCGCCGCCCAGACGCTCGGAGACCGCCGCCGCCTCGTCCATCGCCCCGGGAGCGGCGAGCAGCGCCCAGCAAAGCGCGATCGGCAACAGCCCCCGCGCGTCGCGCGGCAGGATGAGCGCCACCACCAGCAGCACGACCATGCGCGGGAGCGCGCCGACGACCTCACCGACCCCTTGAATCCAAGAGTCGAGGCCGGTGAAGCCCATCGCGCGGAGGAGGCCGCCCATCACCGCGAGCGAGGAGACCAGCAGGCCCGCGAACACCGCGGGGAGGACCGCCACGCGAGCCCCCTGCTGTGCATAGGCCAAGAGCGGACGCCCCCGGCCGTCCGCCCCGAAGGGGGGCATGTCCAAGAAGCCAGCGTTAGCGAGCTCGAGCGCGGGCGAGGGCAGGTGCTCGGGCGCCATGAGCGCCGCGAAGAGGAGGAGGATCAGCCCGATCGCAGCCACGGTCCCCGAGAGCCAGCGTCCGCTCATGCGGCGCTCCCGAGCGCCGGCGAACGACGAACGTGCACGGCGACCAGGATCTCGACCAGCGCTTGAATGAGCAGGAGGAGCGCCGAGAGCAAGGCGAAGCCGGTCGCCACAGGGAGCACCACCGCGAAGTCCTGCCGGAGCGCGCCGCCCCACAGGAGATCTCCCAGGCCGTTGATCCGGAGCACGACCTCGACGACGACCGCCCCAGACAACAAGTGGAGCGTGCGGGCCCGAAGCTGACCGACCATCGCAGGCGCGACATTTGGCAGCGTGTTCCACAGCGGTCGCTCTCCGCGCAGAATCGCGATGGCGACGTAGCGCTGCCGGTTCTCGGCGTCGAAGATGCCCCGCATCCCCGCGACCGCGCCCGAGAACGCCCCGTCGGAGAGGCCGAGCACCAGCGCACCCCCAAGGAGGCGCGCGAGCTGCTCGGGGTCAGACGATCCTGCCCCCCACTTGAGCTGGATCACCGCGGCCACCACGAGCGCAAAGACGAGCGCTGGGACGAGGCCGATGACGTTGAGCGGCCCGTCGAGCTTTCGAGGGATCCAGCCTGCGGCCGCGCCCACGACGCCGAAGATCACGGGCAGCAGCGCCGCGCTGATGAGGGCGACGGTCGTCGGCGCCGCCTCCAGGAGGAGCTCGGAGACCGGCCCGCCCTGCATCACACGCCAGGAGTTCCCGAAGTCCCCTTGGATCGCCCCACCGAGCCATGAGCTGAAGAAGGCCCAAGGTCCGCCGTCGAGGTGCCAGCGCTCGGCCAAGGCCTCGGTGCCGCCGCAGCTCTCCGGCGGGCAGATGATGCTCGCGGGATCACCGGGCAAAGCCCAGATCAACAGGGTGATGATCGCGGGCACCGCCAGAGGCAGGACCACCGCCGCCAGCAGCCGCACCGCCGGTCTCAACCACCATCGCTTCACACGAGGCTCCAGAGCCGACCGGGGCTACTTCTCGTAGCGCCAGGAGTCGATCTCGGTGAAGTAGTGGTACGGCGTGATGATGTTGCCCCGAACCTCAGTGCGCCAGGCCGACCGCGTGTCCAGCTTCCACAAGAAGAGGTACGGCAGCTCCTTGGACAGCCTCTCATGGAGGTTGTGGTAGGCGTCCTGGGCCTGGGTGTCCGTCCGAGCCTTCGCGAAGGTGTCGAGGATCCCGTCCACTTCGGCGTTCGAATAGTTGAAGATGTTCTTCTTTCCATCCTTGCCGGCGCGAGAATGGAAGAGGTCGTTGACGTCCTCGACGATGCCGAACGACCACTTTCCGATCAAGAGGTCGTACTCCTGCGTGAGCTGACCCGTCACCGCCTTGCGGTTCCAGTCGTCCACGCTGATCCGCGCCTCCTCGCGGGCGAAGCCCCCAGCGCCGAGCTGATTGCCGATCTGCGAGAGGAGGTCGGGCGCCTCATTGTTGAGGGGCGCGAGCATTCCGATGCGCAGATCGACCGGCTGACCCTTGAGGTGCCACCGACCGCCCACTTGCGCGAGGCCCGCCTCCTTGAGGAGGGCGTCCGCCTTGGCTCGATCCGAGCGCTCCGCGACCGGGATCGACCGGTTGTAATAGGGGCTCGACTGAACGAAGGGCCCCGAGATGAACTCGCAGGGGCTATTCTGCTCGCCGGGCTTCACGCCGATCGCCAGCTGCCGGAGCTCGGTACGATCGAGGAGCAGGTTGAGGGCCTGCCGGACGCGCTTGTCGGAGAGCGCCGCGCTGTTCGGGTTGACCGCGATGAACCACCACGAGCGTAGGTCGTAGGACTTCAGCGCCACCTCGTCCGAGGCGGAGACCTCGGGACGGTACTGCGGAGGCACGGCGATGATGCCTTGCACGCCGTTGTTGATGATCGTCTTGACCTGGACGATCGGATCACCGCCCTCCTGGAGCTGGAGCTGCGCGATCGCCGGGCTGTGGTGCACATTCCCAAAGGCGTCGAAGGTGACGCTGCGGCGCCCACGCCCGCCCTTGAAAGGGCCGGAGCCGTCGGGCTGCGCGCTGAAGCGGAGGTCCGGCGTGATGGCCGTGGACTCGAAGCTCGACTTCGGGAGCACGGCGAAGCCGAGGCGTTCACGCGGGTTGTGGAAGACCTTGGTGAAGCTGATGACCGCGACCTGGTTTCCCTGGGCCTTGCAGTCCTTCAGGACGTCCCGGTAGCCCTCCGCCACGGGGCTCGGCGTGCCCTTGTCCAGCATCGCCGCGACGGTGAAGCAGACGTCGTCCGCGCCCATCGCCTTGCCATTGTGCCACTTGAGCCCGCTCTTGAGCGTGATCTTGATGGCCGTCCCATTCTCAACGAGCTCCCACTTCTCCACCACGCGGCTCTTCAGCTCGTTCGTGATCGCGTCGTGGTACCAAAGCCGATCGAAGACCAGATCCTGCGCTCGAACGTCTACCATCGTGGAGGCGTACAGCGGGTTCAGGGTCGTTGGGAGGCTCTCCTCGAAGTAGGCCAGCGTGGGGCCGGTGGCGAACAGCGCGAGGGCTGCCGCCCCAGCGGCCAAGAGGGCGTGCTTCAGCGCCATGGTTGGGTCTCCTGGGTGCTTCGGGACAGCGACGGCAGGTTCATCGATTCAGCCTTGGAGCGCAAAGCACCCGCGATCTCTCTTCGATTTCGGGGCGCTACAGGGACGGGAGAGACGGGGAGCAGAGGAAGGGGCGCTCCTTCAGGCAGGGAAGCCCGAAGGGTACCCGAGGGGAGACTAATGTACCGGCGAAGAGGGCCCCGCGTTCCGCGCGAGGCGGATGTGCATGGCGTCCAGGGGGTAACGCGCCGCCTCCACGGCGGGGAAGCTCATCGAGAGCCCGTGCAAGAGGTCCTGCGCCCGCTGAGGGTTTCGGTTTCCCGCGTCCCAGGCAGCCACGGAGATGGAGAACACGGGATCAGAGGCCGGCCCAGTGGACCGTTCGAGCGCGTTGATGCGCAAGATCCCTGCGTCCCGGGCCTCACCCGTGGCGTCCGCGACGACCATCCCGGCCCTCAGCGCAGCGACACGGCTGATGTCCACGAAGGGCCGCTGATAACCTTGCTCGGAGCCAGCCTTGGCGACCATCGCGGCGCTCATCTGATCACCCAACCCGACAGCCTGATCGAGCATCCGATCGGGGTCCACCTTGCCGTCCACGATGGCTGGGGCGACGACCGCGGCGAGCGCGCTCTTACCCTTCCAGGCCTCGACGGCCGCCACACCCCCTTGGCGTGCGGCGGAGAGAAACGCGGCGTCAGCAGGCATGAGCAGGAAGCCCGCGAAGAGCCAGTCATCGGCCACGGCGGGCGTGGAAGACGTGAGTGGGTCCTTGGCCTCACCCGGCAGGCGCCAGGGATCGAGGACGAGGGCGACCACGGACGCGTCCTCGGCGGGCGCCGCCGCGAGGGCTGCGGCTTCATGCCAGCGAGACAGGAGCAGCAAGCTCGTGGGGTCGGTCGCCGAGAGCTCGCCGCCTCCCTCCACCTTCTCGGTAAAGCGGTAGTGAGGGAGCGCCTCCACGTTGGGGATCGTGCCCGCCTTCGCGGCGGTCCACTGCCCCGGAAAGGCCCCCACCCCAACATCGGCGCCGCCCGGAACACGAGGGCAATCCGGGGCGTCCGCCCAAGCCTGCAGGAAGGCCGTCTGGGGCCCCAACAGCGCGGCGTTCGCACCCTGGAGCCGACGGAGCGCCTCCCGCGCGCCCGCGCAGTCGCCCATCACCCCTGCGGAGGCGGCCAGCAGGTAGTCCACCTCGACCGGATCGACGTCTTGCCGGTCTGCGCCGTATACCTGTCTCACGCTGTTGGCCGCGAGCAGGGCGGCCTGCCGGTAGAGGGCCGCGTGCTCGACATGCATCCGGGCCAGAGCTCGGCCCGTCGGCGCCGCCGCCGCGAAGGCACCGAGGGCCTCCGGGTACTCACGCCGAAACACCTGCCCCCAAGCCGGATCCTGCTCGAAGGGTAAGCGAACCTGGTCCTCCGACATCCGGACGGGCCACGTGGCGGCGAGGAGCTCCGTTGAGATGAGCGAGGAGCTCGCAGAGGGGACCGCCGCCACCTCCGGCTCGCCCGCACAGGAGACGATCGACAGACACCCGAAGAGGAAGGTCGAATACCGGCGCCAGTTGCTCATCCGTCGCAGAATTCCTTGTTTCCGGACGCGGACACGCAGAGGGCGAGAGGATCTTTGATGTCGCTGCTGGACGCACGGGCGTAGTCCAGCCACTCCCGGGCGTAGTCCTTCGCGACCCCGCGATATTTCGCGGCGGCCGCCTCGTTCTCGTCATTGCGCTCCGCGACGAACTTGGCCTCGGCGCTCTCCCACAGCTTATGCGCACCCTGGGCCCGCAGCTTGTAGAGGCTGTAGACGTTCTTGGTGTACGACGGACCGGACCACTGCTGCTTGTTCTCGAGCGCGTAGTCGGCCCACCGGATCACGCCATTGGCCCGCGCGACACCGCCGCGAGACAGGTGGATCGCATACTTCATGCAGAGGTTCGGATCAGAGCGATCGATGTCTTCGAGGTGGCGCTTCATCAAGCGCTCCCAGTCCGACCGATCCCCGCGGGCCTCGGCGTCAAAGATGAGCACCCGGCTGACCTTGTTCCGCTGGGTCTGGGCACCGCCCGCCCCGAGCACCCCCTCCAAGCACTTTCGACGCCCCACGCCGAGCTGCCCCATCATGGCCGGGGCCTCGAGCGCGACGAGATCGTCACAGGAGTCATCCTGCGGCGCCGCGTTCGCAGGCGGTGGGGGGCGGCTGGCCGCTGCGACCGCTACCGGTGCGCTGGCCGCCTGCGTGGCGGTCGTCGGCGGAGGAGCGGTCGCGGCGGCCGACTGGGTCTTTGTCACCGGCGGCGGCTGCGTCGCCACGACCGTGGTCGGCGGTGGCGCGGTGGTCGGCGGAGGCGTAGTCCGCGCCGCGGTCTGGGTGTTGGACGGCGGCGCGCTCACGGTGGTCGGGGGCGGCGCCGTAGCCGGCGGAGGCGTTCGCGCGGCCGTCGTCTCCGGCGGCGGGGTGCGGGTGGTGGCGACCGCCGTGGGAGCGCGATCTTCCCGCTCCTCCCGATCGGCGCGGGCCGCGACCGGCGGCTCCCGTCGCGATCCCTCCTCCCTCTCCGCTCGGTCTTCTGGCTCGGCCTCTGCGGGCTCGGCCTCCGCGGGCTCGGCCTCCGCCGGGGCCCCCGCAGGGGGCGCCGCGTCCGCCAACGCGGCGTCGGCGCTGCCCGCGTAGGGGGACAGGGTGCTGAACGGGCTGAAGGCCGGCAACGGCTGGAGGTCAAAGAAGCCAACCCGCTGGTTGGAGACCTGTGGCCTCCCCGCGGAGTCGACGACCATGTCCGGGCTCACCACCTGCCCCTCCACGAGGCAGGCCGCCCAGCCGTCATTGCAGGGCAAGCCAGGGAAGGCCGGGCCGAAGTCCGACCAGCCCGCGGCCAACGCGACCCCGACCACCCCCAAGGCTCCCGACACCGCCAGGAAGACCAGTCCTTGCTTCACGCGCGACTCCTGTTCAGTTGGCCGGCCCGGAGCCACCGTCATCGCGGGGCTTGTCTCGGCCGAACTGTATGGTGGGCTCCTCGATCGACTGCTCTTCGATTTCGAGCTTGTCGAGGGCGACCTCAATGTTGTTCTTCCGCTTGCGGATGTCGTACTGGATGATCTTGGTCATGTAGCCTGGCGCGGAGATCTCCAGGCGAAGCTGCATGCCGGGAGTGAAGATCATCTCACTGCCGTCCGGCAGGTACAGCACCGAGTTGAACCACTCCCCGGTCAGAGAGTTGACCCGGTGACGATCGGCCTCGTCGGGGTGCCGGACCACGGCGGTGGGGATCGGGTTCCCGTCTGCGTCCAGCACCTTCACCTTGACCGGCACTCCCTCGGGATCTCCCTCTGAACCCTTCTTCGCCGATGCGGTGGCGGGGACGAGCGCAGGCGCGAGGACGAGGGCTCCGAGGAGCAGGGTATGGGCGAGACGCATCGTTCAGCCTCCGGACTTCAGGTAGGTGGCGTACACGCCGCCCGGGGAGGAGCCGAGGGCCGCATCCCGGTCGCCCGCCTCGACGAGGGCGCGGGCCGCAGCGTTCGAGATGTACGAACCCGCAAGCTTCTTGGAGGTTTCCGGATCGGTGCCCGCGATCAGGAAGGCCGCGGTGGCGCGGGCGTCGGCGAGGCCGTCAGAAGGAGCGCTCCCTTCGAGCGCGTCGAGCTGAGTGAGGCACTCCGCGCCCTTGCCCTCGGCGCAGGCGATGATGCCGAGGGTCGCGACCTTGCGCCAGGCCTGCCCTTCCGGGGGAAAGATCGCCGCGTCGAGCAGCCCACGGGCGATGTCGGTCTCGCCCACCGAGGCGGCGCGACCGGCCCAGACGAGGAGCTGCTCTTCGCGGTCCGTACGGGTGTCGGGGAGGTTGGTGACGAGCTCCACCGCCGACTTCACCGCCACCTTCCGCTCACCGAGGGCCCAGAGGGCCTGCGCCTCGGAGAGGCCCGCGACCAGAGGGTCCGGATCCTGGATGAGCGCGAGGTAGGCCTTGGCAGTGTCGCCGACCGTACCCGACGTACCCTCCACCGCAGTGAGGAGCCCCGCCGCCTCTTCTCGCTCACCGTCCGCGAGCGCGACCTCGGCGGCGAGCAGCTTGCCGAGGGGCAGCCCGCTGGCCTCCGCGTGGGTGCGCATGGAGTCGAGGTCACCGGCCTTGAGCGCGACCAAGGCTCGTCGCAGCTTGATCTCGCCCACGAGCGGCCCTGCGCCAGCCTCGGCCGCCGCCAGGATCTTGTCAGCCCCCGCGGTGTCTCCTTGGAGCAGCGCCGTATACGCGGCGCCGGTCGCCGCCGAGACCGTCGAGGGGTGGTCCTTTGCAGCCTTGGCGTAGTCGGTGCTCGCGCCAGGGAGATCACCCGCCTTGAGCTTGACCTCCGCGGCGGCAGACGCTTTGTCGCCGAGCTTGAGCACCTTGTCGACGATGCTGCAGCCGCTGAGGGCGAACATCGCGAGCAGCGCCACACATCCGACGGGCGCCATCCGAAGCAGGCCGGGAGCTGCGCCCCCTCTGGCTCGGGCTTCGCCCTTCACTCCTTGCTTCACGGAGACCTCCACTCAAGCGCCAAGGGACCCTTCGAACACCCAACGCAGCCATCCTGGACGGCCTTACACACTGCGAAACCTGAAGGCCAGGCGCTCGCCGAGGAGAGGGGCATTTCGGAGGCACTCCGCGGTCCGACGGACCGTCGGGGGGGTTTAACCACATCCCATGTCCGTTGTGCAAGCGCCCTCTGCGGGGTCCGCAGGAAGTGCACCGGCGGACAGGGGCGGGTCCGGCGTGATAAGCTCGCGACACCGCCTTCGCCTGGGTCCAGCCCTCCATCCGGGCCATCATTCACTTCCCTCTCCGTCCGGCTCTCCGTCCTTCTCCCGATTCCGTCCTCTTCTCGCCCGGGGTCCATCGCCTGCGGGGCGGCCCGAACGAGCCGAAGTCATGCCCCGTCGACGAGTGCAGCTCCCATGACCCGACAGTTCGAGCTCACGCTGCTCCAGGAGCGCAGCGCCGGCACCTTCGCGCGGGTCTACCTGGCCGAGGCCTCGGGCGCAGACGGCCTGTCGCGCATTGTGGCCGTCAAGGTCTTGAAGGACCAGTGGTCGGAGTCCAACGACCTGCTCGACCGCACCCGCGACGAGGCTCGCCTCCTGGCCCGCCTGCACCACCGCAACATCCTTCGCGTGGAGGCGATGTCCGAGATCGACGGCCAGCCCGCGATCATCATGGAGTTTGTGGACGGGGTCGACCTCAAGCAGCTCATCGAGAAGCTCGCCGCGCGGGGTGAGCGGATCCCCCCTCGGGCCGCGTACAAGATCGCCCACGACGCCGCCGCCGCCCTCGAGGCCGCCTGCTTCAAGGTGCCGTACGGCATGAGCGAGCCCTTGAACGTCGTTCACCGCGACATCAAGCCGTCGAACATCATGGTCAGCATCGAAGGCGAGGTGAAGGTCCTCGACTTCGGCACCGCCCGGTTCAACCATGAGGCCCGCCTCGCTCGCACCGGCGTCCTGCGCTTCGGCAGCATGAAGTACATGTCCCCCGAGCGCCGCGTCGGCGACCGCGGGGAGCACCCCTCCGACATCTACGCGCTCGGCCTCGTCCTCATCGAGATGCTGCGCGGCGAGCTGCTCCCGCTCCTTCCGCTCGACAAGTCTGAGCACGACTCCGCGCTCGGTGACGTCATCTCCCGCCTGGACAGCCTCGGCCTGCCGAACAAGGACTGGGACCAGTCCCTCCGCCAGACCCTCGCGCGGATGTGCGCCGCCGAACCCGAGCTGCGCCTGAACGCCCAGCAGATCATCCAGCTTTTGCGTGCCTTCTCGGAGCAGTCCGCCGGTCCGTCCCTCGACGCTTTCGCCACCACGACCGTCGCGCGGGTGGCGGAGGATGTCTATGGCAAGGGCACCGACGGCGCGCTCTCCGGATCGCGCCTGTTCATCGCGATAAACACCGCAGAGAAGACCGCTGACCCCCAGCAGGTGGCCACTCAGCCATCTCCTCCCATCGCCACATCCGGCCGCGCGGCCCTGCCCGATCCGAGCGCCTCGGATGTGCAGGTCTCCCGACCGGCCACGCCGGCCCGAAAGCTGGAGGCCCGCCCCGACGCTCCCGTGGCTCGCGGTCCGGTCGCCGACGCCCGCACCTCGCCGTCGGCGATGCCGGCCAAGGCCGAGGACCCCCTGCCGTCCAATTCCCGAGCCCTCCGGGGCAGCCCCTCGCCCTCCGCGCCAGCGGGCCGGCGAGGCGAACCCTCCCGGCGGACGCAGCCCCCTCCCTTCGATGCGGAGGCCGCCCCGGCCCCGTCCAAGCGAGGCCTCATCATCGGCGCCGCCGTTGTGTTCATCGCCTTCTTCGGCGTGATCGCGCTGGCGTCGGTGGGAGGCGGAGCTTGGTATCTCTGGAGTCGCGGGCCGGCCGCCCCCGACGTGGTCGCCGCGGGCGCTCCAGCCCCCCGCGCCAGCGCCGAGTCGACCTCGAGCGCGGCCGAGCGCACACCAGCCGGAGGCGACGCCGCCCTCGAGGGCACCGTGAAGGTCGAGCTCCGCTCACCTGACGACACCGTTCAGTGGATCCGCCTTGAAGACGCCGCTGGCAAGCGGGTCCTGAGCGGCAGCCCGAATGGTGACGCCGCCCTTCCCACAGGGGTCTACGCCCTGAGCGCGAAGGTCGCCGCCCGCGCCAAGGTGGAGGGCTCGCTGGAGCTGAAGCAAGACACCCACCTCGTCTGCGTCCCCGAGCGAGACCAGAAGGTCCGCTGCGCCGACGAAGCCGGTCAGACCGTCGTGATCCTGACCGCGTCCTGAGGCTTCAGCGGGCGGGCGTCGGCGGGGTGACGTCAGCCGAGCGCGCGGAACGCCCGCATGAGGTCTGTGGTCATGGCGTCGAGATCGAAACGCGGTCGCCAGCCCCAGTCTCGACGCGCAGGCAGGTCGTCGAGCGCGTCCGGCCAGGAGTCCACGATGGGCTGCCGGAGCGTGTCCGGGCGGTAGGTGACCTCGAAGCCCGGCACCGTGCGGCGGATGCTGTCCGCGATGTCGCGGGCGGAAGGTGACATCGCCGCGATGTTGTAGGTCCGTCGGGTCAGGGCTGCCTCCGGCGCGTCAGCGAGCTCGAGGAGCGCCCGGATGGCGTCGGGCATGTACATGAAGGGGATCGTGGCGTCCGGACGGACAAAGACCTCCACCGAGGGCTCACCGCGGGCGGCGGCCATGTACATCATGTTGGCGTAGTCCGACGATCCGCCGCCCGGCGGCGAGGCGTTGAGCAAGCCGGGGTACCGCACCGAGCGGAAGTCCACACCCCGTGCGCGTGCGTAGTAGTCCCCCATCAGCTCGGTCACGACCTTGGTCACGCCATACATCGTGCGGGGGAGGAGGGGGAACTCATTCGGAGTGGCCGAGGGCGGATATCCCCGCTCAAATCCCGGCACCGGCCCGAAGGCGGCGATGGAGGAGGGGCAGAGCAGGCGAGGGCGGCGGTCGGGGCTCGACTGGAGGGCGAGCTCGTCCATCAACACCCGCAGGCTCTCGACGTTGACCTGCCAGCAGAGGTCGGGGTTCTTCTCGCCACGGGCGCTCAAGATGGCGACGAGGTGGAAGGTGACGTCCGGCTTGAAGTCGCGGACGAGGCTCCGCATCTCGGTGGCATCGGTGGCGTCAGCCTGGATCCACCGCCCCCGCCAGGCGCCGGTCTCGCCGAGCGAGGCGCAGAGGGAAGGCCAGGCGGCGCTCTTCTCCGCCGATTGAATGTCCACGATCCGGTAGTCGGCGCCCGACTGGTGAATCGCAGGCAGCAGATCGCTGCCCACCTGCCCGCCGACCCCGGTGATGAGAACGCGCGAAACCATGCAGACCTCCACGACGCCGATCTACCCCTCCGCGCCGATCGCCGCCGCCGCACCCTTCGCTCTCCTACGGAGACTTCACCGCTCGCAGCACGGCGGCGACCGTCTTCTCGCCGATCTGCGGCGTCGCGGCGAAGGCCGACACGTCCGCGAAGGGACGCGACCGCAGCACGACGTTGGCCTGCGCGGGGGCGATACCGGCCCCGAGGAGGGCCTCCTTGCTGGCGCCATTGGCGAAGGCGACGGCCTCCGCGGCCTCCGCGCTCGTGAAACGAACACCGTCGGCGATCACCGCCCCGCCCGGCGAGGCAGGTGCTGGCGCCGGGGTCGCGCCGACGCTGGCCTTCGACCCCTGTTCCTCGGGAGCGACCTCGGGTTCGTTCGCCGCGGCGCGGGCACCGCCGCTCGCCACAGCGGGCTCGGCGGCGCGGGCGATCGCGGATAGACGCGTGTCCAGCAGCGCCTCCGACCCCGAGACGTCTACCAGCACCACCCGGGCCTCGTAGCCGGAGAGGCGGAGCTCAATCGGCCGGTGGGCGCCCTGCTCCTGGGCGGGGATCGGCAGATCCGTGACGAGCGGCGTGGTGCCCAGGAGCGCCCCGCTCAGCCGGACCTCGGCTCCCGCGGGCGCGCTCTGCACCGTCAGCGAGACCGTCCGCATGGCGGGGGCCTCCGGCTCGGCGGGGGCGTTGTTCGGGGGGGCGTTGATCAGATCGGCGTCCGCAGCGTCGGCCGGTCGGGGCGCCCCGTCCGCCGCCTCGGGCCCAGCCGCGCCGCGGTCCAGGAAGTCAACGCTCCAGGGCCCCAGCCACAGGCCGCCTCCGAGGCAGCCGACCCCGAAGAGGAGGCCCACCCCGAGCACCACAGCGACGAGTCCGCCGAGCCGCCGGCCCGTCCGAACCGCCGGTGCGGCGCCGTTCGCCGGCATCGGGATCGGCATCGGGATCGGCAGCGTCCGGGGCTCCCCCGAGGAAGGGCCGAGTGACCTCGGGGCCGCGCCGCTCGCCGCGCCCGCGTCCCCGTTCCCCGCGCCGGCCGCGCCGGTCCAGGCCGCCACCATCGCCGCGGTGCCCACCACGCTCGGCATCTCGGGGAAGAGGTTCCGTCGGGCGGCGATGATGTCGTTGAGGAGGGCGTCGGCGTCGAGATAGCGCTGAACCGGCTCCTTCTCCATGCAGCGCCGTACGATGAGCTCGATGTCGTGCGGGACAGGCACATCCGGGGCGCGCTCCGCCATCGGCGGGTAGGGCTCCTTGACGTGAGCGAGCGCGATCGCCATCGGGTTGTCGAAGGCGAAGGGCAGCTTCCCGGTGACGGCCCGGTAGAACATCACGCCCGTCGAGTAGAGGTCGGAGCGCGCGGACGCGGCCTCCCCCTTGACCTGCTCGGGGGCGGCGTACTGCGGCGTGCCGATGAAGGAGCCGTGCTGGGTGATCCCAGACTCCTCGTCGTCTCCTTTCACCAGCCCAAAGTCGAGCAGCTTCACGAAGTCGCGCCCGTCATCACCGGGGAGCACCTGGACGTTGCCCGGCTTGACGTCTCGATGCACGAGGCCGGCCTTGTGGGCGTGTCGGAGGCCCCTCACGATCTGCTCGAAGATGACGACGGCCCGCTCAGCCGGGATGGGCCCGAGGCGCAGCAGGTCTTTGAGGGACACCCCACCCAGGAGCTCCATCACGATGTAGCAGAGCCCCTCCTTCGTCCGCCCGAAGTCGTGCACCGTGACCACGTTGGGGTGGTTCAGGGCGCCCGCGAGCGAGGCCTCCCGGAAGAAGCGCTCGCCGAAGCGCTGCTCACCCTCCGGATCGAGCTCCGGGCGCATGACCTTGACCGCGACCACACGGCCGAGCGAGAGCTGCCGGCCGAGGTAGACCCGACCCGCTCCACCCCGACCGAGCGGCTTCTCAAGCCGGAATTTGCCGTCGAGCACCGTGCCGAGCAGGGCGTCTCCGGGGAGCTCCACGGGGCCGAGGCTCCCGTCCGCCGGGGCGTCCTCCAAGGAGGCGCCGAGGTCCTCCTTCATGATGGTCTGATCGGTCTCCTCAGCGCCCTCCATGGGAGGTGCCGCGGGGTGCACGCCGGTGGCGACAACAGGCTCCAAGGCGGCCGGAGCCGCGGAGGCGGGGGCTGCGGCGAGCGCATCCGTCGGGCCGGTCGACTTCATCGGCTTGAATTGTAGCCGGTTTCGGGACATCCTGCTCCCATCGCCCCGCGCCCTCCCTGCAGCGGGTCCCCGAGGGGCGCCTGACGGACTACCATGTCAACTCTACAAACCCCGATCGTAGGCTGGTTCCTGGAGGGATTCTTCCCAGGGAACAAGCAGCTCATGCGCGTGCCGATCCTCAACTTTCCGTTCCGCGTCGGCCGCTCCCCCGATCTCATGCTCACGATCCGCTCGACCGGCGTGTCATGGACCCACGCCGAGCTGGTCCACGAGCGCGGCTGCTTGCACCTGCGGGATCTCGGCTCGACCAACGGCACGTTCGTCAATTCGGTCCGAATCTCGAGCTTGGCGCCCCTCAGCGAAGGCGACGTGATCCACTTCGCCTCCGCCGAATTCCGCCTCGGCCACGAGTCTTTCGGCGAGCTGCGGCACCCGACGCTCAACACCTCGATCCACTCCTCGGGCCTCTCGAATCACTTCTTCAACAACCCGCGCGCCTTCCGCGACATGCTCAGCACGAGCGCGGTCCGCGTGGTCTTCCAGCCGATCGTGCGCCTTGACGCTGCGGTCACCCGCATGGGCTACGAGGCCCTGGGCCGCAGCGATGCCCCGGGGATGCCCGCCAGCCCGATCCGCCTCTTCTCCATCGCCGCGGGCTTCGAGGCCGAGGAGGAGCTGAGCCGGCTGCTTCGCCGCCGAGCGGTGGAGGAGGCCGCGACGCTCCCGGAGCGCCCGCTCCTCCTCTTCCTCAACTCGCGCCCCATCGAGACCCACAACCCGGACCTCCTCGTTGAGCTCGCAGAGCTCCGCTCCATGAACTCGAAGCTGCAGCTGGTGCTCGAGATCCACGAGGCCGCGGTCACCGATCCTCCCCAGATGCGCGCCCTGGCCGAGCGTCTGAGCGACATCGACGTATCTCTTGCCTACGATGACTTCGGCGCCGGGCAGGCCCGGCTCATCGAGCTGGTCGAAGCGCCGCCGCAGTTCCTCAAATTCGACATCAGCCTCATCCGGAACATCCACCTCGCGAGCGCGCAGAAGCACCAGATGGTCAGCACCCTGGTCAAGATGGTGCTCGACTTTGGGATCGTACCGTTGGCCGAGGGCGTCGAGCGCCCGGAGGAGGCCGAGATCTGTCGACAGCTCGGCTTCGCCTGCGCACAGGGCTACTACTTTGGCCGGCCCGCCGCCGCGGCGACCTGGAGCCACCCCACGCTCCCCGCCCTGCCCGCCGACGGCTCCCCCCCCACCGACCGGTGAGGGGGGCTGCCCACGGCCTCGCTTGACAGGCGCCGCGATCTGAATTAGTCACTCGGCTCGTTCTTTTCATAGAAGATCCTCGAAGGTGCCTGCGCCGTCCTCTCGGCGGCGGAGGTGAAACGGGAAGCCGGTGGGGTGGTGGGATGGTCCGAAAGGGTCATTCGCTCTCCGAGTCCGGCGCGGCCCCCGCCACTGTAACTGGGGACGCTCACCACAATTGCCACTGGGTCACACCGGGAAGGCGTGGTGAAGCGGATGATCCAGGAGCCAGGAGACCGGCCTTCGAGCAGCAACGCATCGTTCTTCGGGGTTGAAGAACAGGTCGTGTCGCCCTGCCGGGCCACGATTTGAGCCCCGGCGGAGGCTGGCATTGACGCCGCTGCTCCTGCCCTTGTCCCTCACCTTTGCCGCCGCCGCAGACCCTCCACCCGCCGATCCCTCGCTTGTCGAGGGCGTGGGTGACATCGTCGTCGTCGGCCTCCGCGGGCCTGACCCGAGCCTCACGCCCGCGAGCGTGACGGTCATCCCGATAGACACGCGCCTCTCCAGCGGGGCGGACGTCGCCTCCGTGGTCGACTCCGCCTCGGGCACCACCGTGGTGGAGCTCGGCGGCCTCGGCTCCTTCTCGGCGGTGAGCATCCGCGGCTCGACGTTGCGCCAAGTGGCGGTCTTCCTCGACGGCGTGCCGCTCAACCCCGACGGGAGCGACACGGTCAACCTCTCCGAATTGCCGCTTCAGGCCTTCTCCCGGGTCGAGCTCTATCGAGGGAACGCCCCGCCGGAATTCTCGGCGGCGCCGATGGGGGGCGTGGTCAACCTCGTGAGCGCAGAGGTGCCCGGGCCGTCCACCGTCGCGGTGAGCGGCGGCAGCTACCACACTGGCCGATTCAACGCCTTCACGACGCCGACGGGCGAGCTTGGCCCTTGGGAGCTCGACGGTCTCCTCACCGCCGAGCTCTTCACGACCGCCGCGGACTATGAGGCCTTTGACGACAACGGCACCCTCTACAACCTCGCCGATGACGCCGTCGCTCCTCGCTTGAACAACGAGAAGGACCAGCTCGCCGCGACGGCCCGCCTCCGCGCCCGCTACGGCGCGCTCCGCCTCACCCTCCTCGACGCCTGGCTCTCTCGCGACGAAGGCCTGCCGGGACCGGTTCACCTGCCCGCCCTCGAGGCCAGCCTCGACACGCGGCGCAACCTCGGGGTCTTCAGCCTGGAGCGCTGCGGCGAGGCGAGCGCGCTGACCCTCCGCCTCTGGCAGCTCGATCGCCGCGAGCTCTTCGACGATCTCTCCGGCGAGCTCGGCTCGGGCGGCCAGCAGATCCGCGGCGACACGCGCGACCGCGGCGGCCTCGCGCACGCCCTCTGGACACCAGCCTCCTGGGTGTCGCCCTCCCTCACGCTCTCTGTTCATCAGGAGCGGTATATCGCCACCGACCTCGTGCAGGAAGAGGAGGCCCTGCCGCGCAGCCGCCTCGGCGGGAGCGCCTCGCTGGCCAGCACCTTCCGCTTCAACCGCGACCGCTGGACCCTCTCCCCGGTGGTCCAGGCCCAGGCCTGGCACGCGCTCCGCCTCGACGAGCCCGTCTTTGAGTACGACGCCGCCCAGACCGAGCCCACCACCGACCTCCTCGCCCTCAACCCCCGCCTGGGCGTCCTCTACCGCCCGACGCCGGCCCTCGCGCTCAAGGCCAACGGCGGCCACACCATCCGTCCGCCCGATCTCACCGAGCTCTTTGGCGACCGCGGCGCCATGGCCGGGAACACGACGCTGAAGCCCGAGCGCGGTTGGCAGTGGGACGTGGGCGGGCGCCTCGTCCACTCGGGCCGACACCTGAGCGGGAGCCTCGACCTCTCCCACTACTGGAGCGCCTCCGAAGACCTCATCACCTGGATGCAGAACGCCCAGCGGGTGCTGATCCCCGTCAATGTGGGGGAGGCCTGGGTGCAGGGTCTCGAGCTGGCCGTGAGCCTCGACCTCGGCGGTCACCTGGACAGTCAAAGCAACCTCACCCGCACCCTCTCCCGAAACCTGGTGCCCATCCCTGCCGTCTCCAACAATCAGCTCCCGCGTGTCCCCACCTGGGAGCTCGGACAGGCCACCAGCCTGCACTGGGAGGAGCGAGCCCGGATCGGCCACACCTGGAGCTTCACCGACGGGAACTACTGGGACGCCACCAACTGGTTCCGCTCGGCCCCACGCTCGATCCACGGCGCCTTCCTCCGCCTCCAGCCTTCCGCCGCCTGGCCCTCGATGGAGCTCGCGGGGCTCAACCTCCTCGATCGATTCGTCGAGGTTGTCCCTCGGGATCCCCTCCGACCGTCGGGCGCGCGGGCCGTCCAGCCTATCACCGACTTCGCCGGCTACCCCCTGCCTGGCCGCACCCTCCTCTTCACGCTCCGCTGGCAGTCCTGACGCGCGCCCTGCTCGCATGCTGCGTGTATCGCCATCGTCATCCGCTTCAATCCTGGAGAAGACATGAACCCGAAGACCCTCCTCGCCCTCCTCCTGCTCGCCTGCGCCCCCAAGGTCGACCCTGACGAGGAGTCCGGTGAGACGGACGCCGACACCGACGCGGACAGCGACACCGACACCGACGCCGATGCCGACGGGGACAGCGACGCCGACGCCGACGGGGACACCGACGCCGACGCCGACGCCGACATCAGCACCGCGCTCATCGCCACCGTGGCCGATGACTACTCGGTGGGCGGCCTCTCCTCGGTGAGCCTGGACGACTGGACCGTGACCGACGGCCTCGCCACGCTCACCAGCGACCCCCACCTCAACATCGACGGCCCCTGGCTGATCGAGGCCAACGGCTACGGATACGACAGCGTCCGCCTCTACACCATCGGCGACTGGGCAGCCCCCGTGCTCGAGTTCTCCACCGGCTCCGGCTCGAACCCGCTCGGCGCCGCGGTCTGCGACGACAAGCTCTTCGTCGGCCTCTACAATTCCGACCACATCGGCGTCTACGACCCCAGCACCGGCGTCCTCACCGGGGTGGTCGATCTCGCCGCTTATGATGACGGGGACGGCTTCGTCGAGACCGGCAGCGTGATCGAGCTCGGCGGCGCGCTCTACGTCGCCCTCCAGCAGCTCGCCCAGGACGGCGGCTGGCTGGCCGACGGCGGGACGGTCGTCCGAGTGGACTGCACGAGCCAGACCGTCACCGATGCCTGGGAGGTGGGCCCCAGCCCCTCGCTGAGCCGTATCGACGAGGGCCGGCTGCTCGTCCGCACCGGCGTCTATTACGACGCCGACTACAACATCGACCTCGACGGTGGGATCTCCGTCCTCGACATCAACGCCGGCACCCAGTCCGAGGTCCTCCTCTCGGAGGAGCTCATCGGCGAGAACATCGGTGACGCCGTCGCCATCGGCGACAAGGCCCTCCTGCTCACGAGCGACGCGGCCTCGGTCTACACCGTCTGGTGCTACGACATGGCCGAGGACACCCTCGTCGAGGCCGAGAGCACCACGAGCTTCCTCAGCGGGATGAGCTTGAACAGCCACGGAGAGGCCTGGATCTCCGCCCGCACCTCC
Source organism: Myxococcota bacterium (assembly GCA_044344255.1). Taxonomy (GTDB): domain Bacteria; phylum Myxococcota_A; class UBA796; order UBA796; family UBA2385; genus JBIJDH01. The sequence goes on along the minus strand of JBIJDH010000002.1, from coordinate 82,567 downwards.
TGGGCCGACCCCGACTCGCAAGGCGGGGTGATGGTCTATGACGTGGAGAGCTGCTCCTCGCTCACGGGCCCCGACTGGATCACCACCGGCATCGCCCCCTACGACATCGCCTTCTACTAGGCGCACCGCGAGCCCCTCGATGCGCGCGCACCTTTCGCCCGTCCTGTCCCTTTCCCTATCAGTGTTGCTGTCCTGCGCCGGCCCGCCTGATCCCTGCACCGAGATGTGCGCGGCGGCGGCGGAGCTGTATGGTGGGTGCCTCACCGACTGGGGGGTGGACTGGGCGGCGGCCGGCTACGCCGACGTGGACGCGTTCACCGAGGCTTGTGAGACCTGGGCCTGGGAGCAGCGCCTGCTCGAGGAGGACGCGATAGACCGGGGCCGCGCCGAGGCGGAGGGCCGGACCGACGCCGCCTGTGAAGAGAGAGAGACCGCCTTTCGAGCCGAGGACGCCGAATGTACCGCCTACACCGAGCTCGACTGGCAGGGCCCGCTCTGATCCTCGCCTGCGGCGGGGCCCCGGCCCCGACGGGCGAGGTGGTCTTCCTCCGCGGCGGGGTCGTGCTCCCCGGCGAGGCCGACGGGCAGCCCCTCCCCGGGGGCCAGGGTACGCTCGTCGCCGCCCCTTGGTCGCCCCTGCACGCGATCGAGGTCGCGGGGCGCCGCCTGACCGCACCCGAGAAGGCGGACTGCCTCACGCTCTTCCGCGTGGAGCTCGGCGACGTCTCTCGGCTGCTCGCCATGGGCGGCGACGCCCCCGACACCGCCCTCGCCTGGTCCCCCACCGGCGACCGCCTCGCCGTGGGCAGCTACAACGGCGACCTGCTCGTGCTCGACGGCTGGACCGGCGCGGTGAAGGCCCGCCGCCACCTCGCCGAGACCATGGTGAAGACCGTGGCCTGGGCCCCCGACGGTGACACGCTCTACGCCGGCGAGCAGTCCCCGGACGCCTTCGTCCACGCCCTCGACCCCCGCGACCTCGAGCCGCGCTGGTCCTATCGCCTCGCGGACCTCATCGACAGCTCACCGGCCCCGCCCGGAGAGGACATCTACGGGGTCTATACCCTCCCCTCGGCCTATGGCATCTCGGTCCTCTCCGGGGGCGACCTCATCCTCGCCGGCACACACGGGTGGAACGACAGCGCTGGCGTCCGAAAGAACAAGGCCGTGCTGCTCCGCCTGGACGACCGAGGGCAGCTCAAGGCGCGCTGGCCGGCCGAGGCCGCCGACGCTACCCTCTGGCACCCCCGGGTCGACGAGGCGGGCGGGCTGGTCATCGTCGCCGTCGGCCGATCCGCCGACGGCCCGGCGCCGGTCGACCTGCCGGTTAATGGCGCCCAGGTGCTCCGCCTCGACGACCTCTCCCCCGTCTCTGCGCACCAGATCGAGCCCCTCGCGCCCTGGTGGAAGAGCGCCTTCCTGTGGGAGGCCCTCGACGTGTCCGCGGCCAATGACGCCGTCCTGATGGGCTTCGGCGACGGCCGCCTCCGCCTGCAGCGCCTCGGCTCAGGGGCGGCCCTGGCCTCCGTCGACGCGGGCACCCCCGTGATGGCCGGCCAGGTCCCGATCGCCGCCTCGATCGGCCACGGGCTCCTGCACGGAGACGAGGCCGTCTTCCTCACCTCCGGCACCAACATCCCCTATGGTGCGGCCGCGCCCGACACCCGGCCCCCCGCGGCCCACCCGAACGAAGACGGCCTCTGGGTCTATGGCCTCGACGGGGCCCAGCGCTGGAGCTGGCACGGGGAGCAGCGGGTGGAGGGGCTGAGCCTCGGGGCCGACGGCCAGAGCCTCGCGGTGGGCGCGGGGGCGCGGGACGCCGACACCCGGCGCGACCTCTACGGGGCGCTGATCTTCGACCTGTCGAGCCCCGGCGACGGCCGCGGCGGCGAGGCTCGGCGCCTCACCACCTGCTCCACCGAGGGGCCGGTCTTCTTCCGACAGGCGCTGAGCGCCGACGGCCGACTGGCCCTGGCTGAATTTCCCTATCGAACCGAGGCGGGCAGCGTCGGCGCCTATCGGGTCACCGTGATGCGGTGAGGCGCGCCCCGCTCGCCCTCTTCGCCCTGCTCGCCGCCTGCGCCGCCGAGCGGGCGCCGGTCACGGTGGAGCTGCGGCCGACGGGGGCCTTGGCGCGCGCGCCGAGCGGCCTGTCTCGGGCGGAGCTGAAGGACACGACCGGGGCCGTCCTCGCGACCCGCCGGTTCCCCGCCGCGGTCCAGGAGGCGGAGATCAGCTTCCGCTGGGAGGCCGGAGCGGACTATGTGCTGCGCGTGATCGACGGCGACGGCCTCTCCTCTGACACGCCCTTCTCCGTGCCGCTGGGCGCCCCCACCCTGTCCGTCGAGGTAGAGGCGCCGATCGGGCAAGGCCGGGTGCGCGTCCAGGACGGAGAGACCCTCCGCTTCCCGCTCGTCGAGGGCGCCACCGCCAGCCTCTCCGTCTCCGTGACCGCGCGGGATCCAGGCCCCGTGCGCATCCTCGCCGGCGGCGGCCCCGCGGTGGAGGGGGTGCTCCGCCCCGGCGAGCGCCTCGTCGCCCAGGCGCCCGCCGGCGAGCCCACCCCGATCACGGTCGAGGCCGCCGGTCAGCGCCTGTCGCTGCGCGTGGAGCCCGTGCGCCTCTCAACCGAGGCCGTCGCCGCAGGGCTCCGCATCGTGCGGGTCGACTTCCCGGCGGGGCCCACCGGCGAGCCCGACATCGCCCGGCCGAGCGGGCGCATCACCCTCCCCTCGCCGCTCTGGCAGGCCGTGCTCGATCACAGCCCCCTCGGCACCCGGCCTCGAAACTCCGAGGCGCCCTGGTCCAACGCGGGGGTCACGATCGAGAACCGCAGCGACAGCCCGATCAACCTCGTGGTCCGCGCGCGGGTGCTGGGGCCCGACGGGCAGCCCGACCCCGTCTTTCGCCCGCGGATGCGCAGCGCCGACGACGGCACCGGCCTCGTGAGCGTCCTGCTGCGGGTGCCCGCCCAGGGTGAGGCCCGGGCCGCCTTACCCGTCTTCGTCGACGAGGCCGCCCTCGACGCCGCGCGCACCTGGACCCTCGAGCTCAGCGCCGCTCCCCTCGGCAGCTCCGCTCCCCTCTCGCACCCGTTGGCGGTCCACCAGCGCCCCCTCTACGCCTCGCGGGGTGACACCCGACAGGCCGTCGGCCTCAGCCTGGCCCTGCTGGCCTCCTTGGGTGGCGGCCTCTTGCTTGGCCTCCGCGGGCCGCGCTGGATCGGTCAACGGAGCGCCGATCTCGTCACCATCGCGCTCTTCGCGGCGCTGCTCTTCGTCGCCGGCTCCGTCTCCCAGCTCGTCGGCGCCGGGGTGGGCGCGATCCTCGGGCCCTTCTCGTCGCTGCTCACCGGGATCCTCGACGACGCCGTCTCCACCGTGCTGCTCGGCACCCTCATCACCCTCCTGCCCCGCCCCGGCACCCTCGGCCTCGCCGCCGTGCTCGGCTACCTCCTGCGCGGCTTCGCGCTCGGCGGCTTCAGTCCCTTTGACCTCCTCTTCGTCACGGCGCGGGTCTTCTATCTGGAGCTCTTCGCCGCCCTCACCGGGCTCAGCCGCGGCCTCGGCGCCTCGGGCTCGCCGGCCGGCCGTTGGCTCCGCCTCGGCCTCGGCTTGGGGCTGGCCTCGGCGGTCGGGACGGCGACGGGGCTCACCCTCCAGTCGGCGCTCTATCGCCTGAGCTACGCCGACTGGTACGTGGTGATGATCGTCCTCTTTCCGGGCTTCCTCTATGTGCTGGCCGCGAGCGGGGTGGCGCTGCGCTTCGCCGACTCGCTGCGTCGGGTGGAGAGCTGATGCGCGAGCCCGCGCTGGAGCTGCGCCAAGCCGGCTATCGGTACCCCGCCGCCGATCGGCCCGCGCTCGAGGGGCTGAGCCTCTCGCTCGAACCGGGCACGCTGACCCTGCTCACCGGGCCCACCGGCTGCGGGAAGTCGACCCTCCTCCGCCTCGCGGCCGGCCTGCTCGCCCGCCACGGCTCCGGCGCCCTCTCCGGGGCGGTGTCGGTCGGCGGGGCCGATCCCGCCGCGCTCTCTCCCGCAGAGCGGGTGGCGCGGATCGGCTTCGTCTCTCAAAATCCAGTCGATCAGGTGGTGACCGGCACCCTGGGCGACGAGATCGCCTTCGCCGCCGAGTCGGCGGGCCTCGATCCGGGCACGCTCGACACCACCATTGACCGCCTGCTGCGGGCCGTCGGGCTCCCCGCCGAGCCCGACCGCGCCACGGTGGCCCTCTCGGGGGGGCAGCGCCAGCGCCTCGTGGTCGGCGCCGCCCTGTCGGCGGGCGCGCGGCTCCTGCTCCTCGACGAGCCCCTCGCCCACCTCGATCCCGTGGGCGCCCAGTCCCTGCTCGAGCTCCTCCGGCTCCTCGCCGACCAAGGCCACAGCGTGCTCCTCGTCGAGCACCGCCTCGAGCCCTGCCTCCCGCTGCTCGACCGCCTGCTCGTGATGGAGGGCGGTCGACTGACTGACGACTGGGCGGCCGCCGAGCTCGACCCCGGCCGCCTCCTCTCGCTCGGCCTGTCGGTGCCCCCGCTCTTGGAGCTCCAGCACCGCTTCGGCGCCGCGGCGATCGAGGCCCGGTGGCCCGAGACGCCTGTCCCCACCTCGCTGCTCCCGGCCTCGCTGCTCCCGGGCCCCTCGGAGCCGGGGCCGGGGCCGGGGCCGGGCGCCGAGCCCCTCCTCCACACCCCGGCGCTGCGCCATGCTTGGGCCGCTGGCGGGGATCGCACGCTGGCCCTCGATCTCCCGCCGCTGCGGCTCTTCGCCGGTGAGCGGGTCGCCGTGCTGGGGGGCAACGGGGCCGGCAAGTCGACCCTCTTCGCGCGCCTCTCCGCCCTGCGCACGCCCTGCGGGCGGGTCATCCTCATCCCCCAAGATCCCGACCTGGCCCTCTTCTCCGCCACCGTGGGCGAGGAGCTCCAGTACGGCCCCCGCGAGCTCCTCCCGGGTGACCCTGCGCTCCCCGCCCGCCGCGCCGCCCGCGCCCTGTCGGTGGAGGACCTCTGGGAGATGGCGCCCCAGGCCCTCTCTCGGGGCCAGCGCCTGCGGGTGGCGGTGGCCGCGGCCCTCGCGAGCCGCCCCGCCCTCCTCCTGCTCGACGAGCCCACCGCCGGCCAGGATCGCGACCAGGTCGAGGCGATGATGGAGGCCCTCACCCAGTCTCTCCGCGGCGCTACCCTGCTCTTCGCCACCCACGACGTCGATCTGGCCGCCCGCCACGCCACCCGGATCCTGCTGCTCCGCGGGGGTCACCTCGTCGCCGATGGGCCGCCGGCCGAGCTCCTCCCCGCGATCGAGGCCGATCCGAGCCTGCTCTTGCCCCCCTTCCTCCGGTGGTGCGCCGCCCGTGGCCTCCCCCACCGCACCGCCGCCGAGCTCGGGCGCACGCTGGGGTCGCCATGACCGATCCCCGCCTCCGCCTCGGCCTGCTCGCCTGTGTCGGGCTCCTCGCCGTGACGCTCGACCACGCCACCTCCCTCGGCCTGCTCGCCCTCGTCTCGGCCCTGCCGCTGCTCGCGATGCGCCCCTCGGCCGCGGCCCTGCGGCGCGGTACCCTCGGCGTCCTGGCCCTCGTCTGGAGCACCGTCCTCACCCAGGGCCTCTTCTACGCCGAGCAGCCGCGGGTGGAGCTCATCCACTGGGGCCCCCTCACCCTCTGGCGGGAGGGTGTCCGGGACGGGCTCGTCCAGTCGCTGCGCTTCCTCGCCCTCAGCCTGTCCGGAGTCTCTCTGTCCCTGTCCACGCCCCCCGACCGCCTCTTCGCCGCGTTCGTGGCGCTGCGCTTCCCGAGCGGCCTCGCCTTCCTCGCCGTGACGGCCCTCCGCTTCGTCCCCACCCTCTGGGCCGAGCTCGCCGCGGTGCGGGCCTCTCGCGCCTCGCGTGGCCGGCCGGTCTGGGCCCGCCGCCCGCTCGCCTGGCTGGCGCTCGAGCTCTCCCTCCTCCGCCCGGTGGTCGCCCGCTCCTTACGCCGCGCCCGCACCCTCGCCGAGACCCTCGACGCCCGCGGCTTTGACCCCGCCGCGCCCCGGCGCCTCCGCAGGCCCCTGGATGCCCGCCCCGGCGAGCTCCTGGCCCTGACGGCGGCAGCCGGGCTGACGCTCTCGCTGGCGTCAGCCCGGCTGCTCTATCTGCTCTATACCTCGGAGACGGTCTATCTGCCCGCCCTGCGACCGCTCTACGGCTTCGTGCGCGCCTATCTGTGACCCTTCACCGCCGCCGGCTCACCGTTGCCGGCTCACCGTCTCCGGCTCAGCGGGCCGGGCTCGGCAGCGGCGCGGCCGGGGCCTGTCGGCTGAGCACCTCGCTCCACTTGATGCGGCCGGTGAGCTGCATCAGCGCGAAGAGGGTGACGGTGCCGAGCACGGTGATGGTGAGGCCGGTGGTGCCCTCCCAGAAGTGCGCGAGCGAGAAGCCCACCTGATAGAGGAGCTGGGCGAGGCCCGCCTCGAAGAGGGCGAAGCGCGACCCGACGACGAGGCGCAGGTAGGAGGCGACGAGGCCGATGCTGACGACGCTCGCCAGGGCGAAGGCCTGCTCGACGGGCAGCCGGTCAGCCGTATAGGCGAAGAGGAGGTCAAAAGAGAAGAAGGCCGCGGCGATGAACAGATAGTTGATCGGGTGGATGCTCTTGCCCTTCAGGATGCCGAGGACATAGATCCACAGGAAATACAGCCCCAGCGACAGGGGCGCCGACAGGCTGATGCTGCTCGACAGCTCGCCCGGCTGCACCCGCTCCGGCATCACCATCCCGATGCCATAAGCGCTGACGAGGCGAGAGAAGGTCCACTCGAGGCGCCAGCCCGCCTCGGTGGCGGTGCGAGAGGAGGGGGAGAGGGTGAGGTTCGGATAGTCAATCGAGTCGAAGTCGGTGTTCATCACCAGCGAGAAGTCCTCGATCTGGCCCACGCCCTCGGTGGGTCGGTAGCTCCACCCCCCCTTGCCGCGGGAGGTGTAGCCGATGTGCAGGCTCACCACCTGGCCGGCCGTCACCGGCACCACCGTATAGACCTTTCCCCCCTCCGGGTGGAGCTCGCGGGCCCGGTCCACCCCGTCCACCACGAAGGCGAAGTCGTCGTAGACACCCTGGCTGTCGGCGAAGGGGAAGACGATGCGAAGGTGGTCGTCCCGGCCCTCGTGGCGATAGGTCCAGTCCCCCGAGAAGCCCACGTCATAGAGGGGGTACCACAGGAGCCCCTTCCGGCGCTGATCGAGCTTGAGGTCGACGGCGATTCGGCTGCGGTTCGGGTCGACCGGGCGGGACTGGAGCTCGCGCACGGTCTTGCTGGTCTTCATCGTGCGGCCGGTCACCGGATCGGTGACCTCGGAGGCCTCCTGCCGCTCCACCACCCACTCCTCGATAAAGGCGGGGGCGAGCTGGGCCTGCGGGCTGCCCCAGAGGTCGGCCACGCGCCCGTCGAGGGCGTATTGCTGCTCCTGGGTTCGGGAGCTGGTCACCCCGGCGAGGGCGAACCAACAGACGGTCGTGAACAAGAACACGGCGACGAGGCCGACGAGTCGGAGGAGGGGGTGCATGGGTTCCACCTTGGGTTCATCCCCAACCTAAGGTGGCCCCTGGGCGCTCCCGCCGCGGCCCTGTGCCGCATCCCCACAGCCTCTGTGCAGGGATGGTGCAGGGCCGCGGCCGTGGAGCCTCTCAGATGCGGATGCCGAAGCCCGCCCGGATGCCGATGTGGGAGAGCTTGTTCGTATAGGTGTCGTCCTCTTTGCCGTCCACGCTGTCATGGCCGCTGCCTGCGAGGTACTCGAGGCCGAGGTCCATCGTGGCGTGCTTGACGAGCCGCTTGTGCACTCCCACCTCGGCCCCGTAGAGCATGTACTTCGAGCCGGTGGGATCACCGTCCTCGGGGGTGGTCTTGGTGTTGGCGATCCCCACCTCGGGCTGCACGAAGAGCTGGAGGCCCTCCGTGAGCTTGAGGTTGTAGGCGGGCTCGAACAGCAGGCCGATGTTCGTGGTCTTGCCGAGGGGCTCCGGATCTTCCTTGTCGACGAAAGACTTGAGGGTCGTGCTGCCGAGCGCGAGGCCCACGCCCACCTCGATCTGGGGGGTCACGAGGTAGGAGATGTGGAGGCGCGCCTCGGCGCCGCCGAGCGAGATGCCCGTGGACTTGAAGCCCGCCTCGTCAAAGCCGGCGGCGTCCGGATCTTCCGGCACGATCGAGAAGGTGTCCATCGAGACGATGTTGGTGTCGCCGCGGAGGCGGATCTTGCCCTCGTCGTCGTCGCCCTTGTCCTTCTTGGCGAAGGCTGGGGCAGAGAGCGCGGCGAGGAGCAGGGAGAGCAGCAGCGGACGCATCAGGACTTCGGTGTATGGGCGATCGATCCAACCAATGAGCGGGTTGGACGGCCCCTATAGACACCTCACGCCGCTCCTGCAAATTGCAGGCCCGGGCCGGATGCCCCTCAGGTGGGCGACAAGCCGGTGTCGAAGAAGGGGTTGACCGCGACGAGCTCTTCGCGCAGCGAGGCCAGCGTGGCGCGGCGGATGGCGGCGAGCCGAGGGCCGGGCGTCTCGGGAGCCCGCACCTCGGCGATGAGCTCGGCCAGGAGGGCCGCGCGGCCGGCGTCGGCGGGGGCGGCGGGGAGCAGCGCCCCGAGCCGCTCGCGCTCGTGCTCGGCGAAGGCCGCGCCCAGCGCCGCCTCCCGCGAGAGGCCGCTGGCGATGTGGGCGGCCACGAGCACCTTGTAGGCCAGCACCTTGTCGGTGACGACCGGGCGCAGCTCTTCGAGCAGGAAGCGCGCGAGGCCCTGGAGGGTGTCTTCGGCAGAGGGTCGCTCGATCATCCGGCCTCCTCGATCAGGCGCAGGGCCTCGAACTCCATCTCGGCGGCCCGGCGGGCGATGGCGAGGAGCTCGATGTCGTCTTCATCTCCGGCGAGGTATCGCTCCCCCTGGGCCCGCGAGCCGGCGGCCCAGCGGGCGTTCCCCATCACCTCCCACCAGCGCAGCGCCGCCGCGCCCGGGGGCTCCCCACCGGCGGCAGCGTAGGTCTCGAGCAGGGCCTCGCGGCTGCAGAGGCCCCCCGCGGCGAGCTCGACCCGCCCGAAGCGCCAGTCGCGCACGCAGAGCCAGGCCAGATCCTCGGCGGGGGTGCCCCAGTGGGCGAACTCCCAGTCGAGCACGGCCTCGAGCCCGCGCGGCGACACGAGGAGGTTGCCGACGCGGAAGTCGCCGTGCACCAGCGTGACGGGCTCCCCCGCGGGCCGGTGGTCGCGCAGCCAGCGGAGCGTGAGCTCCAGGGCCAAGCGAGGCGCGGCGAGGCCGTCGAGGGTGGCGCGGAGCTGCTCCACCGGGTCGGCCTGGGGCAGCGGCAGCGGCGGGGCCCCGCCGGGGCGGAGGCGGTGGATCCGCGCCAGCTCCGCGGCGAGGGCCGAAGGCAGGCCCGCCCGCGCGCCCGCGAGCTCCCGCCCGCTCACCACCTTGCCGCCGAGGGCGAGGCCCGGCAGCCGATCCATGAACCAGCCGTCTGACCCGGGCCGCAGCAGATCGCGGAGCAGCCAGCGGGGGCGGGCCGTCTTCACCCCCGCCTCCCAGGCGGCCCGCGCCACCTCCACCTCCGCGGCGCGGCGCAGGCTCCCCGGCAGCGAGGAGGGGGCGTCACAGCGCAGCACCAGCGCGAGGGCCTCGCCTCCGACGCGCAGATCGACGCTGAAGAGCTCCTGGCAGGCCCCGCCGCCGAGCGGAGACAGGGCCGTGACCTCGACCGGGAGGCCCACCTGCTCGCCCAGCCCCGCCTCGATCCGCGCGCCCAGGGCCGCTTGTCCGGCCGCGTCCAGCTTCGGTCGCCCCACGCACCCACCCCCGTCTCCGAGGCTTAGCACGCCGCCTCTGCCTGGCCTCGGCTCCGATCCCCCCGCTCCTCCCACCGCACCCACGATAAGCACCGGCCCTGTGCGTCCCCCGCCCCTCGGGCAAGGAGCCGACGATGCCGAGCGCCGTTCGAGTCGAGAAACAAGGCCCCGTCACCGTGATCACCCTGTCTCGCCCCGAGCGGCGAAACGCCATCGACCGCGACACCGCGGGTGCGCTGGCCGAGGCCGCCCGCGCCTTCGACGCCGATCCCGAGGCCGCCGTCGCCGTCCTGTGGGGCGAGGGCGGCGCCTTCTCCGCCGGGGCTGACCTCCAGGCCATCCACGCGGGCACCTTCAACCGCGTCGAGCCCGACGGAGACGGGCCGCTCGGCCCCACCCGCATGGTCCTCGGCAAGCCCGTCATCGCCGCCATCGCCGGCCACGCCGTCGCCGGCGGCCTCGAGCTCGCCCTCTGGTGCGATCTGCGCGTCGCCGAGCAGAGCGCGGTGCTCGGGGTCTTCTGCCGGCGCTTCGGCGTGCCCCTCATCGACGGTGGCACGATCCGCCTCCCCCGCCTGATCGGCCTCTCCCGCGCCCTCGACCTCATCCTCACCGGCCGCCCCGTCCGGGCCGAGGAGGCCCTGGCCATCGGGCTCGTCCACCGCGTCGTCCCCGACGGCCAGGCCCTCGAGGCCGCCCTCACCCTGGCCCGGGCCCTCGCCGCCCTCCCCCAAGCGGCCCTCCGCGGCGATCGGCTCAGCGCCTACGAGAGCGCAGACCTCTCCTTCTCCGAGGCGATCCAGAACGAGCTCCGCCACGGCATGGCGGCCCTCACCGCCGACGTCGCCGAGGGCGCGGGGCGCTTCGCGGCCGGCCAGGGGCGCCACGGGGCCTGATCGCGGCGCCGGCCGGCGGCCGAGGACCGCACACGGGCGCTGGACACCTGCTCATCCATTCAGTATCAGGAGGGTATGCCCTCCGATCCCCTGCACGCCAGCGCCCGCCTCCGCCAGCTCCTCTCGGTGCCCCTCGGCCGGGTCCGCTTCGACGGGGAAGACCTCCAGGCCCTCCTCGACGAGATCGACCGCGTCGAGCGCTTCCGCGAGGCGCTGCGCCACCAGACCGGTGAGCAGAGCTGCGGGCCCCCGCCGAGCCCGCAGAACCTCGCCTTCGTGAGCCGGCTGCGCGAGGAGCTGAGCCGGCCCGCAGGCCAGGGGCGGATCACCCGCCGGCAGCTCCTCGGCCTGCTCGAAGACTGGGACCGCCTGCTGCGGCTCGAGGCCTACATTCAGCACCACCCGAGCTGCCCGGCCCACCTGCCCGATCCCTGGTCGCGGCGGGGCTACGAGGCGCTGCGGGTCGATCTCACCCCCTGCACCTGCGGCTTCGACGCCGCCTACGCCGGGGTGGAGGCCCGCGCCGCCGCCCGCCCCCCGCCGGCCCGCCGCGCCGCCGGCTGACCCCGCGCCGCAAATGGACTTCGAGTGGACGATGCCGACGTCTGGGTTGACTTCCTCCACTACCGCACCACAATGGAACCACGGAGGTGCACATGGCGTCGCTCACCCTGAAGGACGTCCCGGAGGAGCTGCTCAACCGGCTCCGCACCGTGGCGGCGCGCGAGCGCCGAAGCCTGAACCAGGAGACCCTGGTCCTCATCGAGGGGGGCCTCACGGCCCGGGAGTCCGCCGAGGAGCGAGCGCAGCGTCGGGTCCAGGCCTGGAAGGCCCTCTCGGGCGCCTGGGTGAGCGAACGCGCGTTCGACGACGAAGTGGCAAGCCTTTACGCCGCGCGTACAGCCGGCCGAGACATCGACCTGTGAAGGTGCTCGACTCGGACACCTGCATCGGGATCCTCCGGGGGCACACCGAGGTCTTGGAGCGAAGCGCGCGTGAGCTCGACGAGCTCACCACGACGTGGGTCACCGCATCGGAGCTGTTCTATGGCGCGGCGAAGTCGACAAAGCCCGAGGCAAACGCGGCCCTGGTCGTCCGGTTCCTCCACACCCTCCCGGTGCTCACTCCCGACCTCGCGAGCGCGCGGCTCTTCGGGGAGGCTGGCTGCGGGCCTGATCGAGGCGTCGGTCGGCGGTCGAGGTCCGCACTCTGTCGCTGTACACCTGTCATCCGCTCAGGTTCAGGAGGGTATGCCCTCCGATCCCCCTGCACGCCAGCGCCCGCCTCCGCCCGCTCCGCTCGGTGCCCCTTGAAAGGCCCCCGCCGAGCCCGCAGAACCTCGCCTTCGTGAGCCGGCTGCGCGAGGAGCTGAGCCGGCCCGCCGGCCAGGGGCGGATCACCCGCCGGCAGCTCCTCGGCCTGCTCGAAGACTGGGACCGCCTGCTGCGGCTCGAGGCCTACATTCAGCACCACCCGAGCTGCCCGGCCCACCTGCCCGACCCTGGTCGCGGCGGGGCTACGAGGCGCTGCGGGTCGATCTCACCCCCTGCACCTGCGGCTTCGACGCCGCCTACGCCGGGGTGGAGGCCCGCGCCGCCGCCCGCCCCCCGCCGGCCCGCCGCGCCGCCGGCTGACCTCGGGGTGGCCACACGGCCCGGGAGCCCGCCGAGGAGCGATCTCCGCGTCGGGTCCAGGCATCGAAGGCCCTCTCTGGCGCCTGGGCGAGCGGGCGCGCGCTCGACACGATGGGGCGTCGCGCTTCACAGCGGGAGGGTGCCGCCGGGGATCATCCAGATACGACCGAGGTACGCCCCGCCCCAGTCGCCGTTTCCGATCAGGAGGTCGTCAACTCCATCTCCATCCACATCGCGACCCCCAACATATTCTCCCTGATCATAGCCACTCTTCCGATAGTCACTCCCATCAGCCAAAAACGAAATACCAGCGTGGTCGAGGTTGTAGGTCCCGTCTCCCACAATTTCGGCACCGAAGACGAGGTGCACGAAGGGACCCTGGGTGTACATGTCGTCTGGGTCATACCCCGTAGCGTGGATGAGAGTGTCGCTGAGGTCGTCCCCATCAATATCGCCCACAGCCGCAGCAGACTGTCCAACGGTCGCCGCCTGGAAGTCCGCCACGAAGGTCACGTCAGCATCTCCGACATCAACGACGCCGGGCGAGGCCAAGCGGGCACCGGACCACAACCACGCGGTGCCGACATCCTCCTGCCCATCCAGCTCGGCGTATTCCGCCCCCCAGAGTACGTCCGCGACGCCGTCCCCATCGACGTCCCCAAGCGGTTTGGTCGTAAAGGAATAGCTGTAGTGGTCTCCCCACGAGATCGTGGAGGGCGCGGCGAGGGTGATGTCGGCGTCGAACACCGCGGTGGGGTTCTCGAAGTCGAGCGAGCCCCCGTAGAAGACGTAGTTGTAGGCGGCCGTCGTGGTCCCCATTGCGATCCCGAGCTCGTCGAGCCCGTCGCCGTCGAGATCTCCCAGCACTTCTGGTAGCCCCAGGCGGTCATCCTCCACCACTGGCTCACCGCCCCAGGCGTCCGTGTTGTAGATGCGGACCTGCCCCTCGTCGGCCATTGTCACGATGCCGTCAGCTAGACCGGACGTATGAGCGACTACGATCGTCCCGAAGCAGTCCACAACAAGGTCGGGGCTGAGACCACTCAGGTCTGAGAGGTAGCCCGAGCGGTAGACGAACGCGAAGCCTCCAGAGTAGCCGGGAGGGCAGTTCGTGAAGGTCATGTCTGCGACGAGATCCTCCCGCTTGATGTGCCCGCTGAGCATCGCGACGTTGGACCCGCGGAGCAGGATCGACTCGGAGCCCAAACCATCAGGGCTGAGGGCCAGCTCATCGAGCCCGTCTCCGTCGATGTCGCCGATCACGAACGGAATCGAGTTCCCCGAGAGGTTCTCGGTGTCGATCTGAATCCGGGCCTCGTCGCTGGCGATGCCGTCTTTCGGCCCCGAAGAGAAGTAGTCGCTGTCGAAGATGTAGGTCGTGGCGACGCCGTAGTAGCCGTCCACATACGAGCTGCTGCTCACGACCTCCGGCCGGCCGTCGCCCCAGATGTCGCTCGTGAGGGCGAGGGTGTAGCCGAGGGAGGTGCCCCCGGTGATCGAAGGATGTTCGTAAGATGCAGTCAGGGTGGTGTAGTCACCCGCATCCAGCTCAACGACGGTGCAGGCGGCGCAGCCCGAGCCGGTGTCGTCGACATGTCCCGAGTCGGTCGGCCCCCCATCGTCGCCGTGCCCCGTGTCGGTGTCCTCGACACCGGGCTCGCCCACGGTGATGCTCGTGTCGGTGGCGAGGCCCTCGGCGGCGGAGGTGTCGTCATCGCCGCTGCGGGAACTTCCCACTCCCTTGGAGCCCGAGGTACAAGCCAGGAGCAGCGCGAGGGCGCCGCAGCGAGACAGGCTCACGCTCTGGAAGTAAAGGGGCATCAGACCACCGCCAGGTGAAGTCCGCGATGTCTCCCTCATACCTCCCGAGGGGGTCACCGCGGCCGCGCAACAATGCGCTCCCCCACCCTATCCGGTCAGGAGCCGCCCATCCCCTGGCGCACGATGAGGTCCTCGCCGTAGGCCGCGCTGAGCGTGCCGGTGGGGGTCATCGGGCAGGCGGCCCGGAGGAGGACGACCGCGTCGAGCCCGTCACAGCGGGAGGGTGCCGCCGGGGATCATCCAGATGCGTCCAGTGGCGCCTCTGCTCCAATCACCGTTTCCAATCAAGATATCGCTGACGCCGTCACCATCTATGTCTTGCCCACCCACATATTCGCCCGTGTCACTACCACGCCTGGGAAGTCCGCTCCCGGTCCCGATGAAGGACAACCCAGTGTGTTCGAGGTTGTAGATACCGCCTCCCGATAGCTCCGCTCCACGAACGAGGTGCACGAATGGCTTCGGCGTATCCGAGTCGTCGGGGTCATACCCCGTGGAGTGGATGAGGAGATCACTGAGGCTGTCACCGTCGGCATCACCAGCGTCTGCCGCCGATTGTCCAACCGAAGCACCCCACATCTCCGCGGTGAAGGTGACGTCGGCGTCCCCCACGTCCCCGACCGTTGGTGACGCGAGGCGTGACCCGGACCAAAGCCAGGCGGTGCCGACGTCTCCACGCCCACCGACCTCAGCGTAGTCGGCGCACCAGAGTACGTCCGCGACGCCGTCCCCATCGACGTCCCCAAGCGGTTTGGTCGTAAAGGAATAGCTGTAGTGGTCTCCCCACGAGATCGTGGAGGGCGCGGCGAGGGTGATGTCGGCGTCGAACACCGCGGTGGGGTTCTCGAAGTCGAGCGAGCCCCCGTAGAAGACGTAGTTGTAGGCGGCCGTCGTGGTCCCCATTGCGATCCCGAGCTCGTCGAGCCCGTCGCCGTCGAGATCTCCCAGCACTTCTGGTAGCCCCAGGCGGTCATCCTCCACCACTGGCTCACCGCCCCAGGCGTCCGTGTTGTAGATGCGGACCTGCCCCTCGTCGGCCATTGTCACGATGCCGTCAGCTAGACCGGACGTATGAGCGACTACGATCGTCCCGAAGCAGTCCACAACAAGGTCGGGGCTGAGACCACTCAGGTCTGAGAGGTAGCCCGAGCGGTAGACGAACGCGAAGCCTCCAGAGTAGCCGGGAGGGCAGTTCGTGAAGGTCATGTCTGCGACGAGATCCTCCCGCTTGATGTGCCCGCTGAGCATCGCGACGTTGGACCCGCGGAGCAGGATCGACTCGGAGCCCAAACCATCAGGGCTGAGGGCCAGCTCATCGAGCCCGTCTCCGTCGATGTCGCCGATCACGAACGGAATCGAGTTCCCCGAGAGGTTCTCGGTGTCGATCTGAATCCGGGCCTCGTCGCTGGCGATGCCGTCTTTCGGCCCCGAAGAGAAGTAGTCGCTGTCGAAGATGTAGGTCGTGGCGACGCCGTAGTAGCCGTCCACATACGAGCTGCTGCTCACGACCTCCGGCCGGCCGTCGCCCCAGATGTCGCTCGTGAGGGCGAGGGTGTAGCCGAGGGAGGTGCCCCCGGTGATCGAAGGATGTTCGTAAGATGCAGTCAGGGTGGTGTAGTCACCCGCATCCAGCTCAACGACGGTGCAGGCGGCGCAGCCCGAGCCGGTGTCGTCGACATGTCCCGAGTCGGTCGGCCCCCCATCGTCGCCGTGCCCCGTGTCGGTGTCCTCGACACCGGGCTCGCCCACGGTGATGCTCGTGTCGGTGGCGAGGCCCTCGGCGGCGGAGGTGTCGTCATCGCCGCTGCGGGAACTTCCCACTCCCTTGGAGCCCGAGGTACAAGCCAGGAGCAGCGCGAGGGCGCCGCAGCGAGACAGGCTCACGCTCTGGAAGTAAAGGGGCATCAGACCACCGCCAGGTGAAGTCCGCGATGTCTCCCTCATACCTCCCGAGGGGGTCACCGCGGCCGCGCAACAACGCGCTCCCCCACCCTATCCGGTCTTGAGGCCCTCGCCGTGGGCCGCTCCATGAGCGAGGTTATACCTCCTCAGAGGCGCAGTCCTCCACCAGACTCTCTTCGTCGTGTGCGTTCATGTCCCTGGTTCACCCGACTTGGAGCGGTGTCTACCCTGTCGGGGGACTTCAGAACCCGAGCAACCGCTTGAACCAGGCCGACCCCGAACGGTGCTCCGGTCGTCCCCTTCAGCGCAGCGCAGAGAGCAGCGGCGCCCTGTCGTCGGTCCAGGCGGGCGGCAGGGCGAGCGGCACCCCCTGGTCTCCGGCGTCGAGGGCCGGTGAGCGGGGGGCGGCGGCGGGGTCGCTCGGCCCCAGGAGCACCCAGTGGCAGCTCCGGAGCCCGAGGTCCTGGGGATCGGGGGCGGCGGTGAAGACGTGGCGCGCCGGCAGGTCGAGCGCGGCGGCGGTCGCGAAGACCACCGGCGCGAGGTCGAGGGCGGTGTTGGAGATGTTGACCGCGATGACAGACTCCCGGTCGCGCAAGTGGGCGAGCCAGAGCCGCAGGGCCTCGACGGTGAGCAGGTGTGTGGGGATGCTGTCGCCGGAGAAGGCGTCGAGCACGAGCACGTCGAAGGCCCCCGCCTCGCCCCGGTCGAGCTCTTGCTGCAGCGTCACCCGCCCGTCGCCGAGCCTCACCTCGACCGGTCCGCGGGCGGAGGAGAGGAAGGTGAACAGCGAGGGGTCGCGGGCGATCGTGATCACGTCGGGGTTGATCTCGTAGGCCCGCATCGTGTCGCCGCGCTCGAGGTAGGCCGCCAGCACCCCCACGCCGAGGCCGACGACGCCGACGGACAGGGGCTCCCCGCGCGCCCGGCGAGGGTGGAGGGTGAGGGCCTGCCCGACCGCGGTCTCGGAGGCGTAGTAGCTCCCCGGCACCTCGCGCCGCGGGGAGGCGCGGAACTGCACGCCGTGCATCGTGTGGCCATGCGCGAGGAGGTAGGCGGCGCTCCCCTCGCGGTCGCCGGCCACCTCGAGGACCGTGAGCGCACCATAGAAGCCCCGACGGGCGAAGACGAGGCCCTGCTGCCACTTCACGGCCCGCCCCGCGGCGGCGAGGTTGAGGAGCAGCACGGCGCCGATCAGGGTGATCAGCTCCCGCCGGGGGGCCAGCCGCGCCCGCGACAAGGCCAGTGCGGCGGTGACGGAGACGAGCGCCACCTCGACGTCGACCGGGATGGGGAGGAGCGCCGGCGCGCCGACGCCGAGGAGGAGGCCGCCCAGGGCTCCCCCGAGGGAGAGCGCGAGGTAGAAGCGGCTGAGGTCCCCTGCGGCGGGGCGGCTGCGGCTGAGCTCGCCGTGGGCCAACATCGCTCCGACAAAGACCACCGCAGACCAGCCGACGATCTGCACCGGCACTGCGATCTCGCGCGGGCGCGAGAGGAGCCAGAGGGCGACGGGGAGGAGCAGAAGCCAGGCCGCCTGGAGCGGGCGCCGCGGCGCCCAGCGGTCGCCGGCGAAGGCGAAGACGAAGCTCAACAGGTAGAGGCCGAGCGGCAAGACCCACAAGAAGGGCACCGGGGCCACCTCGGTGGTGAGCTGCGCGGTGACAGCGACGAGCAGGGCCGAGGCCGCGGCGCCGAGGGCGACCCAGCGGCCGAAGCGCCCCGGCGGCGCCTCCGCCTCCGCCGGCACCACGGGCAGCGCCGCGCCCGCCGTCTGGGTGAGGCAGAGGCCCATCCCGACCGCCCAGATCGCGAAGCCCCCCGCCCAGAGCCAGGCCTGTGTGGCGAGCCGCAGCCAGGGCTCGAAGAGCACGGGATAGAGCAGCAGCGCCACGAGGGAGCCGAGGTTGGAGGCGGAGTAGAGGCGATAGACACGCGCCTCGGGTACGCGCGTCGCCGCGAGGCCCTGGAGCAGCGGCCCGGTGGTGGACAGCGCGAGGTACGGCAGGCCGACGAGGCGCAGCAGCGTGAGCAGCAGGGGCCCGACCGGCGAGCCCTCGGGGGCGACCAGCCCGGCGCGCGCGGGCAGGAGCGGCGTGCCCCCGCCGGGGATGGCCAGGGCGAGGGAGAGGGCCGCGAGGGCGACGAGGCCCGCCTGCAGCGCGGTGCGGCGGCGGGGCGGCAGGCGGCTGAGCGCGAAGGACCAGGCGTAGCCGCCGAGCAGCAGGAGCTGGAAGAAGACGAGGCAGGTGGTCCAGACCGCAGGCGCGCCGCCGAGCCAGGGCATCAGCGCGCGCCCCACGATCGGCTGCACCAGGAAGAGCAGCAGCGCGCCGAGGATCACGGTGGGGGCGAGCGACAACATCACCGAGTCCCGAGGGGGGTCAGCCCCGATCGACCTGGCCGAGCGCCGCCGGCGCGCGAGAGCGCCCGATGAAGCCCACCAGCGTGACGAGCGTGAGCACGTGGGGGAGCATCTGCAGGAGCTGGCTCGGGATGCCCGTCCCCTGCCCCTGGAGCGCGATCTGGGCCGCCTCCGCCCCCGCGAAGAGCAGGCAGGCCGCCGCCGCCCCGAGCGGGTGCCACTTGCCGGTGATCATCGCGGCGAGGGCGATGTAGCCGCGGCCCGCGCTCATGCCGTCCGAGAACTGGTGCTGCTCGGCGGCCAGCCAGACCCCGCCGAGGCCGGCGAGCAGGCCCGAGAGCAGCACGCCCGCGCTGCGGGTGCGCGCGACTGACACGCCCTGGGAGGCCGCCGCCTCGGGGTGCTCGCCGCAGGCCCGCAGGCGGAGCCCGAAGCGGGTGCGGAAGAGCAGCAGCGGCGCGAGGCCGACGAGCGCGAGGGTGAGGAGGAAGACCGGCTGCAGGAGCAGCCCGCCGAGGGCGCCGGGGGCCGTGGGGAAGCCCTCCACCCGCCCCGAGTTGGAGGAGGAGTCCCAGATGAGCTTGAGGCAGAAGCGCGTGCCGGCGGCGGCGAGCAGGTTCAGCGCGACCCCGGTGACGATGGCGTCGGCGCGGAGGCGCACCACAGCGACGATCAGGAGCAGCGCCACGAGCTCACCGCCGAGCAGGCCGCCCAGCAGGCCGAGCCAGGGGCTGCCCGTGAGGTGGGCGGCGAGCACGTAGCCGAAGGCGCCGGTGAGCAGCATGCCCTCGAGGGCGATGTTGACCACCCCGCCCCGCTCGGAGGCCGTCCCGCCGAGGGCGGCGAGCACGTAGGGGACGCCGATGCGCAGCACCGAGACGAGGAACACGAGCGAGGTCACCACGCTCACGGGCGCCTCCCTGCGGCGCGACTGGCGGCGACGACGAGCACGACGACCGCCACGAGCACATCGACCAGCTCCTTCGGCACGAGGGCGTTGATGGCGAGCCCCCCCTGCGACAAAGTGGCGAAGAGGAGGGCGGCCGGCACGATGGCCAGGGGCTCAGCCCGGGCGAGCATGGCCACCGCGATGCCCATGAAGCCCACCCCGCCCGACGAGCCGTCCTCGAAGTAGCCCTTGTAGCCCTGCACGAAGTTCACCCCGACGAGGCCCGCGAGCCCGCCGCCGAGGGCCATCGAGAGCACGGTCACCCGCCCCGTCGAGACCCCGCTCGCCTCCGCCGCGCCCACCCCGAGGCCTACCGAGCGCAGGCGGTGGCCGAAGGGGGTTCGGTGGATGAGCCAATGGGCCGCGAGGACGAGCAGCGGCACCAGCAAGAGCGCGCTGTTGACCGCGCTCCCCCGCAAGCTCGGCAGCCACTCCCCCAAGCGGGAGAGGCGGGCGCCGGCCACCACCGGCGCGGTGTGCAGGGTCTCGGGCTCGGCGAAGAAGCCCGCCACCAGCCAGTTCGCGAGGGCCACCCCCACGAAATTGAGCATGATCGAGACGATCACCTCGTGGGCGCCGAAGCGGGCCTTCAACCACCCCGGCAGGGCCCCCCAGGCCCCGCCGACCCCGAAGGCCGCGAGCGCGCAGAGCGGGACGGCGAGGAGGCCGGGGGTGGCGGCGGGCAGGGCCGCCCCGAGGAGGCCGGCCGCGAGCGAGCCGAGCACCACCTGGCCCTCGGCGCCGATGTTGAAGAGGCCGGCCCGGTAGGGCAGCGCGACGGCGAGGCCGGTGAGCACGAGCGGGGTGGCCTTGAAGAGCACCTGCCCGAGCCCATAGGGGTTGCCCCAGGTGCCGGCGAAGAGGGCGTGGGCGACCTCACGCGGGGCGGCGCCGGCGACGAGCACCAGCAGCTCTCCCACCGCGACGGCGAAGGCCAGGGCCAGGGCGGCCGGCAGGAGGGGCGCGAGGGCGGCGCGGAGGCGAGTGGTCATCGGGCGGCGCCCTCGCCTTCGACGTGGAGGCCGGTCATGAGCTCGCCGAGGCGCTCGGGGGTGGCCTCGGCGGCGTCGAGGCGCCCGCTCACCCGGCCCCGGTGCAGCACGATCAGCCGGTCGGAGAGGGCGCGGAGCTCGGAGAGGTCGGCCGAGACGAGGAGGATGGCCACGCCCTGGTCGCGGAGCTGGCGGAGCTCGCGGTGGATGAGCTCGACGGCGCCGATGTCGACGCCGCGGGTGGGCTGCCCGCAGAGCAGCAGCCGCGGCGAGCGGCTGATCTCCCGGCCCATCACCACCTTCTGGGCGTTGCCGCCGGAGAGCGCGCCGGCGGGGACGGTGGGATCGGGGGGCCGCACGTCGAAGCGGGCGAGGAGCTGGAGCGCGTGCTGGCGCAGCGCCGCGCGGTGGATCGACCACCTCCCGCTGAAGCGGTCCAGCGCCCCGAGCGCGAGGTTCTCCTCGATCGAGAAGGGCATCACGAGGCCGCGCTCACCGCGGTCTTCGGGCACGTGGGCGATGCCGGCGGCGAGGCGCTCGGCCACGGAGAGGGGCTGGAGGTCCGCGCCCGCAAGTCGAAGGGCCCCCGAGGTCGCGCGCCGGAGGCCCGCCACGATCTCGAGCAGCTCGGACTGACCGTTGCCCATGACCCCCGCCACGCCGAGGATCTCGCCCGGCCGCAGCGTGAGGTCGAGGCCCTCGAGGAGGACCCGGCCCCCCGCCACGAGGCCGACGCCCTCGAGGGTGAGCAGGGGCGGCGCGGTCACCGGCGGGCGCGGCGCGAGCGGGCGGGTGAGCTCGACGGGCCGGCCGACCATCGCGTGGGCGAGGGCGGCGGGGGTGGTCTCCTGGGCGGCGAGCTCGGCCACCACCTCGCCGCGCCGCATCACGGTGACACGGTCGGCCACGGCCATCACCTCGTCGAGCTTGTGGGTGACGAGGAGCACCGTGCGGGGCGAGGCCGGATCTTCGACGAAGCGCCGCAACATCTCGAGCAGGCGGCGCACCTCGGGCGGGGCGAGCACGGCGGTGGGCTCGTCGAGCACGAGCACCCGCGCCCCCTGGTAGAGCACGCGCAGGATCTCGACCCGCTGCTTCTCACCGACCGACAGGTCCTCCACCCGCGCGTCAGGGCGCACGGGCAGCCCCCAGGCCGTGGAGAGGGCCAGGACGGCCTGGGCGGCGGCGGCGCGGTCGAGCAGCCCGCCCCGGAGCGGCTCGTGGCCGAGCACGAGGTTCTCGGCGACGGTGAAGGTCTCGACGAGCTTGAAGTGCTGGTGGACCATCCCGAGGCCGAGGCGGGTCGCGAGGAGCGGGTCGGGCCGGGTGAGCGGCTGGCCGAGGATCTGCACCGTGCCAGCGTCGGCGCGCTCGACGCCGGCCAGGATCCGCATCAGCGTCGACTTCCCCGCGCCGTTCTCCCCCACGATGGCGTGAACCGTGCCCGCCTCCACCGACAGGCTCACCCCGCGGTTGGCCTCGACGGCCCCGTAGCGCCGGCCGATGCCCTCGAGCACGACGGCCTTCACGGCGCACCTGGGGCGCGCAGCGGAGCGGGGGCCGGGGCCGGAGCCGGAGCCGCGGCCGCCTCCACGGTGGTGGGCACGCGGATGGCGCCGCTCACGATCTGCGCCGACAGCGCGTCCAGGCGCTCGACCGCCCCGGCGGGGAGGAGCGCGGCGTTGTTCGTGTCGTGCACCCAGCCCACCCCCGCCTCGGCGAGGCCGAAGCTGCGCACCCCGCCGGCGAAGCGGCCCTCCTTCACCTCGGCGGCGAGGGTGAAGACGGCGACGTCCACCCCCTTGACCATGCTCGTGAGGATCGAGCCCGGCGCCTCCCCCGACTGGTCGGCGTCGACGCCGATCGCGAGGTGGCCCGTCTCCCGCGCCGCCTCGAAGACGCCGAGGCCGGTCGAGCCGGAGGCGTGGAAGATGATGTCGACCCCGTCGCCATACTGGGCGAGGGCCAGCTCCTTGCCCTTGCCCGGGTCTTTGAAGGCCGCGCCGGTGACCCCGGCGTACTGGCCGACCACCCGACAGTCCGGGCAGACCTCTCCCACCCCCGCCCGATAGCCCGCCTCGAACTTCCGGATGAGCGGGATGTCCATGCCGCCCACGAAGCCCACCGCCTGGGTGCCGGTCTTCAGGCCGGCCAGGGCCCCCACGAGGAAGGAGCCCTCCTCCTCGCGGAACTTGAGGGCGGCCACGTTCTCGGGCGGCGGGATCACCGCCCCGTCCGGCCCGGTGCGCAGCGCGTAGTCGACGCAGGCGAAGGAGGTCCCGGGGTAGTCGGCGGCGACCAGCGTGACGTCGTCGGTGAAGATGAAGCCCACGCCCACCACGAGGGCGTAACCCTCGGCCGCCAGCATCCGCAGCGCGCTCTCGCGGTCGGCCCCCTCACCGGGCTCGACATACTGCACCGCCATCCCGAGCTCTGTGCGCGCCCGCTCGAGGCCGGCGTAGGCGAGGTCGTTAAAGCTCTTGTCGCCGCGCCCGCCCACGTCAAAGACGAGGCCCACCTTGGGGCCGGCGGCCTCGAGCTCGCCAGCCCCGCCGCCCGAGACGAAGAGGAGGCCGAGGTCGAGGGCGACGAGGGCGCCGAGGGCCGCAAGCGAGCGCCGCACCCTCAGCCCAGCTCGACGAGGGTGTAAGCGTCACCCCCCTCGCTGGGCTCGGCGGCGCGCCACTTCTTGACGTAACGACAGCGGGGCAGGTGCTCGCGCACCGCCGTCTTGAGGGCGCCGGTGCCATGGCCGTGGAGCAGGAAGGCGAGGCCCTCCCCGTGGCTGATCTGGGCGTCGAGGAAGGTGGTGATGGTGTCGATCGCCTCCTCGACGCGAAGGCCGCGCAGATCCGCCGTGTTGGTGGACGTGCGCACCTTGGCCACCATCTTCTCGGCCCCCCGGGGGTCAGGCGGCGGCGGGGCCAGGGGCGGCGGCGCGGGCGGGCGCGGCGGGCCCTCGCCGAGGTCGGCGCGGCCCACCTTCATCTTGAGGGTGCCGATCTCGACCTCGAAGCGGTCGCCCGAGAGGACGGCGCTGACCCGGCCCTTCTTGCCGAAGGTGCGCACCATCACGATGTCACCGACCGCGATGCCCGCCGGGGGCGGCGGCGGGGGCAGCACGACGGGGGCCATGGTCTCGGCCACCTCGCCGCGCAGATCGCGGATCTTGTCGAGGGAGCGGCCGGCGAGCTTGAGGTTCGGGTTCTCCTGGAGGGCGGAGATGAGGCCGCGGACGATGGCCTCCTTCTCCTTCATTCGCCTCTCGAAGCCGGCCGCCACCTCCGTCTCGAGCTTACGTCGCCGCTCCTCGAGCTTCTCGGTCTGCACACGGGCCTCGCGCACCTGGTCTTCGAGGCGGCGCTGGCGGTCGACCAGCGCCTGCTGCTGCGCGCGGAGGAGGGCGCGCTCGTCATCGAGCTGCTCCATGAGGTCGGCCAGCTCTCGCTCGCCGGCCCCCAGCACATCGCGGGCCCGATCGACGACGGCCTCGGGGAGGAGCATGCGGCGGGCGATGGCGAAGGCGTGGGACTGGCCAGCGAAGCCTGCCTCGAGCCGGTAGGTGGGCCGCCCGTCGGCGTACTGGACGGCGGCCACCGCGAAGCGCTCGTCAGCAGCGGCGAGGCCCTTGAGCTGCGCGAAGTGGGTGGTGACCACGACCCGCGCCCCGCGATCGACGAGGCCCTCGATCACCGCCCGCGCCAGGGCCGCCCCCTGCGCAGGATCGGTGCCCATGCCGATCTCGTCGAGGAGGATGAGCGAGGTGGGGCTCGCGCGCTCCAACATCTGCCGCAGCACGAGCAGGTGGCCCGAGAAGGTGGACAGATCTCCCTCGACCGTCTGGGTGTCGCCGACGTCGGCGAGGACCTGATCGAAGAGGTCGACCCGGCTCCCCTCGGCGGCCGGCACGGGCAGGCCCGCCCGCACCATCAGGGTGGCGAGGCCGATGGTCTTGAGGGCCACCGTCTTCCCGCCCGTGTTCGGGCCGGTGAGGATGAGCCCGAGGCGCTTGCTGTCGATGCCGAGGTCATTGGCCACCACGGCCACGCCGCGGAGCTGGAGCACGGGGTGGCGGGCCTCCCGCAGCAGCACCACGCCCCCCTCGCCCACCTTGGGGATGACGGCGCGGAGCTCGGTGCCGAGGCCAGCGCGGGCGACGGCGAGGTCGATCTCGACGGCGGCCTCGAGGGCGGGGAGCACGGTGGGGGCGTGGTGGCCGACGAGCCGCGACAGCATCGTCAAGATGCGCCGCTCCTCGCGGGCCAGCGCCGCCTCGGCCTCCTTCATCTCGTTGGTGCGCTCGACCACCTCGGCGGGCTCGACGTAGACGGTCTCTCCGGACTGCGAGGTGCCGTGCACGATGCCGAGGCCGCGCCGGAAGCCGGCCTTGACCGGGACGACGAAGCGCCCGCCGCGGTCGGTGACGAAGCGGTCTTGGAGGGCGTCTCCGAGGGCATCGCCCTTGACCATGTCTTCGAGGACGGCCCGGATGCGCTCCTTCAGGTTGCGGATCTTCTCGCGGTAGTCGCCGAGCTCGGGGTACCGCTCGGCGGAGAGCTCGCCGGTGGCGTCAAAGGACTCGGCGAGGGTCTCCTTGAGCTCGGCGTCGACCTGGATCGGCTGCGCGAGATCGCGGATCCGCGGGGCGAGGTCAGCGCGCTCGTCGACCCACTTGCGGAGGGTGTCGAGGGCGACGAGCGAGCTGCCGACGTCGCGGAGCTCGACGCTGTCGAGGCCGAGGCCCCGGGCGGCGCGGCGGAGCGGCGTCTCGACGTCGAGCACGGCGCCGACGGGGATGGCGTGCCCCGCCTCATCGAGGGCCCAGACCTCGGCGACGGCGTCGTAGAGCAGGCGGGCGGCGACCGCGGTGCCGACGAGGCCCAGCCGAAGCGCCGCCTCACGCCCCCTGTGGGTGCGGGCGTGGCGAGACAGGCGGTCGAGGAGCACCGGCCAGTCGAGGGCGGCGAGGCTGCGGGTGGAGAGGTCCATTCCGCCGACCTATTCAGCGGGTGACAGACCGGCACCTCCCTGCCCGGTCGAGGCCACGCCTCGCCGGCCGACGCCGTGGTACACAGCCCACACCGGGGCGCTTGAGGCCACCTCGGAACGCCGCAGGACCTGAGCCATGGACCTTGCCCACTACGCCGCCTGGCGCGACATGCTGCGCGAAGAGGCCCTGCCAGCCGCGATCATCGACTTGGACGCGGTTGAACAGAACCTACGGACGCTGCTCGCCCCCACCGAGGGCACCGGCGTCAGCCTCCGGCTCGGCACGAAGGCGCTGCGCTGCCCCTCCCTCCTCCGCCACCTGCTCGCAGGCGGGATGCCGAGGATCCAGGGCCTCTTCGCCTCCACAGCGGCCGAGGTGGAGCTGCTGCACGGCCTCGGCTTCGACGACCTCCTGCTCGCCTATCCACCCTCCCGGCCGGCCGAGGCGCAGGCCCTGGTGCGGGTGGCGGCGGCCGGGGCCCTCGTGCGCGTGGTGGTCGATGAGCCGGCCCACCTCACCCTCCTCGGCCCCCTCGCCGCCGAGGCGGGGGTCACCCTGCCCGTCCTCATCGACCTTGACCTCTCCTGGAGCCCGGTCGGTCGCCTCAGCTTCGGCGCCCGCCGCTCGCCGCTGCGCAACCCAGCGCTGGCGGTGGAGCTCGCCCGGCGGGTCGCGGACACCCCCGGGCTCTTCCCGGTTGGCCTGCTCAGCTACGAGGCCCAGATCGCCGGCGTGCCCGACCGAAACGCCGGCAGCCGCGCGCTCGACCCCGCCCGCGCCCTCATCAAGCGGCAGTCGCAGGCGGCCGTGCTCGATCGACGGCTGATCACGGTCGAGGGCCTCAAGGAGGCCGGCCTCCCCGTCCAGGTGGTCAACGGCGGGGGGACGGGCTCCCTGCTCTTCACCGCGCGTGACCCCTCCGTCACCGAGATCACGGTGGGCTCGGGCTTCCTGGCCCCTCACCTCTTCGATCATTACGACGGCCTGTCGCTCGTCCCCGCCTGCTTCTTCGCCCTCGCCGCCTGCCGGCGCCCCGACGGAGACCACCTGACGGCCATGGGCGGCGGCTGGATCGCCTCGGGGCCGGTGAACGAAGACCGCGCCCCCCAGGTGATCCTCCCGGCCGGGCTCCGCCCCCTCCCCTTCGAAGGCTGGGGAGAGGTACAGACGCCCTTCCGCATCACCGCCCCCCTGCCCGCCGGCTTCAGCGTCGGGGATCCGGTGATCGCCCGGCCGGCCAAGAGCGGCGAGCTGCTCGATCGGGTCTGCGAGGCCCTGTTCGTGCGGGGGGGCCGCGTGGAGTCCCGCGCCGCCACCTTCCGCGGCCTCGGCCTCTCCTCACCCTGAGGGTCACCCTGAGGGTCACCCTGAGGGGCCTCGGCGCCGCGGCCCTGCTCAGCCGCGGAAGGGCTCGGCGAGGCCGTTCTCATGGACCTCGACGGGCTGGGTCTGCTCCTCTGGCTCCTCCATCGGGGTGCCGTCCCAGGAGAAGTGCTTGTCGCGGCTCCCGTAGACATAGTGGGGCCGCCTCGACAAGGCCTCCTTGATCCGACCGATCTCGTGATCCACGTACCGAGGGTCGGCGGCCACGAGGTCCTTGATCGGACCGTTCAGGTACTCCTGGGTGTCCGGTGAACCCTTGTAGTGCTTCTTGAAGACGCTGTATCGAAAGATCTTCTTGAGCCGCTGCATGTCCTTCGGCCCGGTGGGCATCGGCAGGAGCTCGATCGCCCGCTTGCCGCGGCTCCGCTGGCTCTCGAGGCGCTCCAGCACGAGATCGAGGCTGTTCTCCAGAAATTCGGGGGCGCAGAACTCGGCGAAGTCGTCGTAGATGAGCCGCATCACAGCCTCGGCCTCCTCGATCGGCAGCGCCGCCTGGCGCTCCCGCCCCATGCGCCGGAGCAGGAGCATGAAGGGCAAGGGGCAGTTCCCCGTGGCCCGGATCTCCTCGGGATCGCGAAAGTCGGGCTGCCGATAGGGGAAGTGCGCGGGGTTGATGACGTCGAAGCCGCCGCGGCCGTAGAAGAGCACCCGCTGGAGGGAGATGGGGTCTTCCGGCGCCCAGTACTCCATCTCGGCGGCGAGGTTCATCCGCATGCCAAAGTAGCGGGAGGGCTGGTGGGGCAGCGGCAGGTTGACGAGCCCGCGCTGGTGCAGATCGGCGAGGTACTGCACGGCGATCTCCAAGGGGGAGATGCGCAGCCAGTAGGAGAGCACCGTCCCGCGGGCCTCCGGCATCATGTAGATGTGGCTGAGGTACACCACGCACAGATCGGGCGAGTAGGCGGGGTTGACCAGCACAGACCCATCGCGGACACCGCGCACCACGCCCTTCTCATCGGTCGCGACGAGCAGGAAGTACCGCACATAGGTGCCCGTCTTGAAGGGCTCGAAGGGGCTGTCGCGGAGGAAGGCCTCGATGGCCTCCCGCCGCTCCATCTCGCCCGTGGGGCCGAAGGCCTCCCAGAGGGTCCGATACGCGTTCTCGAAGTGGGGATCGGAGGGGTCTTCGATGATCCAGAGCTGGTACTTACGAGTCTCCCGCTCGATCATCTCCACCACGTCCTGGTGGTACAGATCTCTCAGGCAGAGGCGGACGCGCCGGGCGGTGATCAAGGGTCACGGGGGACGGAGGTGTGGGAGACATGATGCCTCAAGCGGGGCCGCCGGGCGAGCGCCCCCCTGTTCATCGCCCGCTTCCCCTCAAGGGAGGATCCGCGCGGCCGAGACGCGGAAGCCCGCCCCCGTGGGCAGGGGGCCGCCGTTCATGTCCATCGGGTACTGGGAGTGGGGAGGCATCTCAGGCACCTTGCCCTCGACCATCCGGCCTTGGAGCTCCACCTTCTTGCCGTCCAGCGGGAGCAGGGCCTCGCCGGTCACGGGGCCGGTGAGCTGGAGCACCACCGTCTCGTCGCCGGTCTCCAGGACAAAATAATCGCTGCCCCCCGCGTCCCAGGACTCCATCGTCTTCGACCAGCGCTTGTGGACGAGGGTGCCGATGAGGACGGTGTCACCGGGCTCCGCCGCGCTGGGGGCTCCGGCGTCGGACGGGGCGCCGGACGGGGCGCCGGACGGGGCGCTCGCGGGGACCTTCGCAGGGCCGTGCCCACAGGCGAGGGTGAGCGTGAGCACAAGGAGCGGAGCGTAGGAGGGGGTCATGGGGCCGCCGGGGCGCTGGATCCGTCCCGATCGGGCGCCGCGCCGGATCGGAGCCCAAACCTTAGCCCACGAGGGGCCGCTCCAGGAAGGCCCGGACGACGGCGTTGAAGCGAGCCGGATCTTCGACGTTGGGGCTGTGGCCCACGTCGTGGAGGACCATGAGCTCCGCCCCAGGGATGCGCTCGGCCAGCAGCTCGGCGTTCTCGACGGGGGAGAGGGCGTCATCGTCGCCGTGCAGGATGAGGGTCGGGGCGGTGATGCGATGCAGGCGGTCAGAGGTGTCGAAGGTCGACCAGGCCTGCCACTGCCGCGCGATCGCGACGGGGTTGGTGGGGTACCGCACCCGCCAGCGGGCGAAGGCCTCCATCCGATCGGGGTACTTGTTCCGGTAGACCGGCCCGAAGAGCGCGGGGAGGAGGCGGGTTCGCCAGCCCTCCTCATCGAGGGCGGAGGACTCCGTGAGGGCCCGATAGCCCTCGGCGCTGCCGCCGATGTGGAGCCGCCCCCCGGCCGAGGTGCCGCCGATGATCAGCCGCTCCACCCGCTCGGGCCAGCCGATCGCGAGCTCCTGGAGGACACGCCCGCCGAAGGAGAGGCCGAGGAAGGCGGCCCGCTCGACGCCGAGGTGGTCCAGCAGATGGACGAGGTCAAGGGCGTAGTCGCGCATGGTGACGTCGCGGTCGACCACCTCGGAGGCCCCGAGCCCGCGCTGATCGTAGGTGAGCACGCGCCATCGGTCGGCGAAGGCCTTGATCTGGAGCGCGAAGGCGGCCTGCACGCCCCCCATCCCGGTGACCAGCACCAGCGGCGGGCCGCCGGCGGGGCCAGTGAGGGTGAAAGCGAGGGCGGGCACGGTAGGGGCGACGGGCATGGGGCGCGTGTAGCCGCCTGTCGGAGTATCCTGCAAGCGTCGAACCCGAATCGCCGATGCCCGAGATCCCATGCGACCCGCCTTGTTCCTCTTGCTTTCCGCCTGCTCTGACTCCGGACTGAAGGTCCACAATGACGCCCCGGCGGTCAGCTTCACCTCGCCCGCCGACGGCTCGGAGGTGGGTGAGGGCGAGCCGCTGAGCCTGATCGCCCAGGTCTCCGACCGCGAGTCCGACAACGAGGCGCTGAGCTACTTCTGGCAGGACAGCACCGGCGCCCCGTTGAGCGGGGAGACCACCATCACCCCCGACAGCGTGCTGTTCGTGCTCCCCCTGGGCCTGCCGGCGGGTCAGCATGAGATCCAGCTCACCGTCGTCGATCCCGACGCCGCCTCGGGCCAGGATCAGCTCGCGCTCACCGTCGCCGCCGGGGCCGCCCCCGCGCCGCGCTTCGCCGCGCCGCTCGCCACCGACACCCAGCTCCGCGGCGAGCCCGTGAGCGTAGAGCTCGAGGTGACCGACGCCGACGAGGCCGACATCACCGCGCTCCGCCTCGACTGGTCGGCCTCAGCGGGGGCGAGCGCGCCCGCCGCCCCCACCTCCGACGGCTGGGCCCGCTTCTACATCACCGATCTCCCGCTGGGCCTCACCAGCCTCGACGTGACGGCCACCGACAGCAGCGGCAAGACCGGCGCCGCCTCCGTGGTGATCGAGGTGGTCGAGGCCGACCAGGACGGGGACGGCGCCGTCTCGACAGACTGGGGCGGCGACGACTGCGACGACGCCGACGCCAGCGTGTACCCCGGCGCCGAGGAGCGCTGTAACGACGTGGATGACGACTGTGACGGCTCCACCGACGAGGGCCCCCCCGCAGACGCCCCCACCTGGTACGCCGACGGCGACGGGGACGGCCACGGGGACCCTGCTCTCCCCCTCTCCGCCTGCGCGCTCCCCTCCGGCTACGCCGCCTCCGACGACGACTGCGACGACGGCGACGCCGCCATCTCACCCGACGCCGACGAGCGCTGCGACGGCCTCGACAACAACTGCGACACCCTCACCGACGGCGCCGACGCCATCGACCCGCTCGCCTGGTACGCCGACAGCGACGGCGACACCTACGGCGACGCCACCGCCGTCACCTACGCCTGCGATCCGCTCGCGGGCACCGTCGCCGACGACCAAGACTGTGACGACAGCCGCGCCAGCGCCTACCCGGGGGCGAGCGAGCTCTGCAACAGCCTGGACGATGACTGTGACGGCACGGCCGACGACAGCGCGGTCGACGCCGCCACCTGGTACGCGGACGGTGACAGCGACGGCTACGGAGACCCTGCGGTTTCCACCTCGGCCTGCTCGAAGCCCACCGGCTACGTCGCCAGCCGCACCGACTGCGACGACACGAGCGCGGCCATCTCCCCCGCCGACGCCGAGGCCTGCAACAGCGTCGACGACGACTGCGACGGCCTGATCGACGACGCCGACACGAGCGTGACCGGCACGACCACCTGGTACCGCGACGCCGACAGCGACGGCTACGGCACCACTGCCACCACCAAGGCCGCCTGCGCCGCCCCCACCGGCTACGTCTCCGACAGCTCGGACTGTAAAGACTCGAACAGCGCCATCCACCCCGGCGCCACCGAGCTCTGCGACGCCTCGAACACCGATGAGGACTGTGACGGCCTCGCCGATGACCTCGACTCCGGCGCCTCTGGGAAGAGCTCCTGGTACCAGGACGCCGACGGCGACACCTACGGGAGCTCCACGGTCAAGGCCACCGCTTGCGACAAGCCGACCGGCTACGTCACGAGCAAGACAGACTGCGACGACGCCGCGCTCACCGTGTACCCGGGCGCGCCGGAGGTCTGTGAGGACGGGGTCGACCAGGACTGCAGCGGCGCCGACGGGGCCTGCGGCCTCGAGGGCACGATCGACCTCGCCGACGCCGACGCCAAGCTCTATGGGGAGGCCGCCTCCTACTACGCCGGGATGAGCGTCGCCTCGGCCGGCGACATGAACCAGGACGGGTACGATGACGTGCTGGTCGGCGGCGCCAGCTACGCCACCGCCACCGGTCAGGCTTGGATCGTGTACGGACCCAATACAGGCATCGTTTCGCTCAGCGGCGCCCGCGCTCGGATCACCGGGGACACCTCCGGCGACAACTTCGCGGCCAGCCTGAGCGGCGGTCAGGATCTCGACGGCGACAGCTACGACGACGCGATCTTCGGCTCGAAGTACTCCGACCTCTCCTCCTCAAACGCAGGCGCCGCCTACATCCTGTTTGGGGCGCCGGCGAGCGGCACCACCACCGCCTCCGCGGGGGCTGACCTCATCCTCGGCGGGAACACGGCGGGGGACTACCTCGGCGCCTCGGTCGCCCTCATCGGCAGCATGGACAGCGACACGATCGGCGAGGTCGCGGTGGGCGCACCCAGCCAGGACAGCGGCGGCTCGGCGGCGGGCATCGCCTACCTGTTCTACGGACCGCACTCCAGCTCCACGTCGATCCTCGCCGCCACCTACGCGGACGGGCGCATCATCGGCGAAGACGGCCCCGACGCCTTCGGCACCGCCGTGGACGACGCCGGCGACTTCGACGGGGACGGCAGCCACGACCTCATCATCGGCGCCCCGGGCCGCGCGCCCAGCGGCGCCCTCACCTACGCCGGCGCCGCCTATGTCTTCACCAACGCCCCCTCCGGCGCGGTCGACGCCTCCACCTACACGCTGCGGGTGTCGGGGACGGTCGCCAGCGATGGCCTCGGCCAGACGGTGAGCGGTGGCGGTGACGTGAACGGTGACGGCTACGATGACGTGTTCATCGGCGCCTACAACGCCGACACCGGAGGGGCATCCTCCGGCAGCGCCTGGCTCTTCCTCGGCGGCACCACCGGCAGCAAGGCGGCCACCGCCGCCACCGCAACCTTCACGGGCGGCGCGGCCAACGACTACCTCTCCCGCGGCCTCGACGGCGCCGGGGACGTCGATGACGACGGCTACGCCGACCTGCTGCTCGGCGCCTACGGGGAGGACACCGTCGGCACCGCGGCGGGCGCCGCCTACCTGTTCTATGGGCCGGTCTCGGGCACCCAGGCCGCCTCCGCCGCCGACGTCTTCATCGTCGGCGAAGACGCTCAGGACTTCGCAGGTTACTCCGTCGCCGCCGGGGGAGACAACAACGCGGACGGCTACCCTGACATCTGGGTCAGCGGCTACAGCGACGACACCGGCGGCGCGACGGGCGGAGCGGTCTACCTGCTCTTGGGTGGGGTGCGTTGACCACCGCGCCCGGCGCGCTCAAGCCCGGAGGGCCGCCGCGTGCCAGCGGAGGTGCTCCTCGATGAAGGTGGCGACGAAGAAGTAGCTGTGGTCGTAGCCAGGCCGCCGCCGGAGCTCGACCGGGTGCCCCACCCGCGCGGCCTCCGCCTCCAAGCGCGAGAGGCCGAGCTGCTCCGCCCGGAAGGGGTCGGCCTCCCCCTCGTCGATGAGCAGCGGCAGGCGCTCGGTCGCCCCCGCGAGCAAGGCGGTCGTGTCGTAGGCGCGCCAGGCCGCGAGGTCGGGCCCGAGGTACCGACCGAAGGCCTTGACCCCCCACGGCGCCACCGAGGGCGCGCAGACCGGCGCGAAGGCGGAGACGGAGCGGAAGCGACCCGGGTTGCGCAGGGCCATCACCAGGGCCCCATGGCCGCCCATCGAGTGTCCGCTGATCGCCTGCCGCGTGAGGTCGATCGGCAGCGCCGCCGCCACCCCCGGCAGCTCGTCTCGGAGGTAGCTGTACATTCGGTAGTGCGTGCGCCAGGGCGCCTCGGTGGCGTCGACGTAGAAGCCCGCGCCCAGCCCGAAGTCCCAGCCGCCGTCCGGATCACCGGGCACGTCGGGCCCGCGCGGGGACGTGTCGGGGGTGATGAGGGCGACGCCGAGCTCCGCAGCGACCCGTTGGGCACCGGCCTTGGTCACGAAGTTCTGGTCGGTGCAGGTGAGGCCCGACAGCCACCAGAGCACCGGCACCGGGCCGGCCTCCGCCGCCGGCGGCAGGTAGACCGAGAAGACCATCGGGACGCCGAGGACGGCGCTGTCATGGCGGAGCTGGAGCTGCTCCCCGCCAAAGCAGCGCACCGCCGAGAGGACCGTGGCACCGGGGAGGGTGAACGCCATCAAAAGGTCACCACCGCGCGGATCGACTCGCCGTGGTGCATGAGGTCGAAGGCGCGGTTGATGTCCTCGAGGGGCATCACGTGGGTGATCATCGGATCGATCTCGATTCGACCGTCCATGTACCAGTCCACGATGCGCGGCACGTCCGTTCGGCCGCGCGCCCCGCCGAAGGCCGAGCCGCGCCAGACCCGCCCCGTCACGAGCTGGAAGGGTCGGGTGGAGATCTCCTGCCCGGCGCCGGCCACCCCGATGATGATCGACTCGCCCCAGCCCTTGTGGCAACACTCGAGGGCGGTGCGCATCACCTTGACGTTGCCCACACACTCGAAGCTGTAGTCGGCGCCGCCGTTGGTCAGCGCCACGAGGTGAGCGGTCAGGTCGCCCTGGACGGTGTTCGGGTTGACGAAGTGGGTCATGCCGAAGCGGCGCCCCCAGGCCTCCCGATCGGGGTTGAGGTCGACGCCGACGATCTGCGCCGCGCCTGCGAGGCGCAGGCCCTGGATCACGTTGAGGCCGATGCCGCCGAGGCCGAAGACGACACAGCGGGCGCCGGGCTCGGCCTTCGCGGTCCAGATCGCGGCGCCGACGCCGGTGGTGACGCCGCAGCCCACGTAGCAGACCTTCTCGAAGGGCGCGTCGGTGCGGATCTTGGCCACGGCGATCTCGGGGAGGACCGTGTAATGAGAGAAGGTGGAGGTCCCCATATAATGGTGGACCATCTGCCCCTTGTACGAGAAGCGGCTCGTACCGTCTGGCATCAGGCCGCGCCCCTGCGTCGAGCGGATGCGCTGACACAGGTTGGTCTTTCCAGAGAGACAGTAATCACACTCCCGACACTCCGGCGTGTACAGAGGGATCACATGGTCGCCCGGCGCCACCGAGCGGACCCCCGGCCCCACCTCGACCACGACGCCGGCGCCCTCGTGGCCGAGCACGGTGGGGAAGAGGCCCTCGGGGTCATCCCCGGAGAGCGTGAAGGCGTCGGTGTGGCAGACGCCCGTGGCCTTCAGCTCGACCAGGACCTCGCCAGCCCGTGGGCCCTCGAGGTCCAGCTCCACGATCTCCAGGGGGCGTCCAGCGGCGAAGGCGACAGCGGCACGAGTCTTCATGGGGGCTCCGAATGAGCGGCTCCGCTAACCCAGGCCACCTAGGGAGGGTCCACCCGGGCCACGGAGGGCGCCCGTTGGCGCGGCCGATCGAGCCTCCCCGTGCTAGAACATGAGATGCGCTCCCCCTACCCCTCCCGCTCCGCTCACCTCCCCCGCTCCCCTCGCCTCCCCCGCTTCGGCCCCCGCAGCCGCGCGGCGGCCCTGCTACCGCTCCTCGCCCTCGCCGGCTGCACAGACATGAACGGGCACTGGTTCGGCGCTTGTGACTTCGGGAGCACCGACTTCGCCTACGTCTACCAGGCCGAGATGGAGTCCGACGTCGAGAGCGGGAGCGGACGCACCTTCGAGGGCAACTTCACCTTCGACATGTCGGGAGACCGCAGCTTCAAGGGCGATCTCAAGGGCGAACGGAACGGTACCTTCATCGAGGTCACGAGCGAGCTCAAGAACGACGAGGGCACCTTCGTGTTCACGGCGAGCGGCGATCTTGACCAGGACGAGATCCATGGGGCCTGCGCCCTGGCGGTCCCCGGCGGCACCGGCGCCCTCCAGGGCGACTGGACCTTCGAGCGCTGAGGCAGACCTCCGCGATGCGGCCGCTCAGGCGCCGCAGAAGCGCAAGAAGCGGTCGACCAGCAGGTGTCGGCTGTCGTGCGGGCCGGGGGCCGACTCGGGGTGGTACTGCACGGCGATGATGCGGTCGCCGTCGTGCCGGAAGCCCTCGAGGGTCTGGTCGTTGAGGTTGACGTGGGTGACCACCCCGCCGGCGGCCACCACACCCGCCGGATCGACGCAGAAGCCATGGTTCTGGCTCGTGATCTCAACGCGGCCCGTCTCTTCGTCGCGGACCGGGTGGTTGGCGCCCCGGTGGCCGAAGCGGAGCTTGAAGGTGTCGGCCCCGACCGTGAGGCCGAGGAGCTGGTGGCCGAGGCAGATGCCGGCCATCGGGATCCGCCCGCGGCAGGCCCTGAGCTCGGCCACGACGCCGGGCAGGGCGGCGGGATCGCCCGGGCCGTTGCTGAGGAAGAGCAGGTCAGCGCCCTCCATCCACGTGGCCGCCGAGGCCTCGATGGGGTGCACGACCACCTTGCAGCCGGCCTCGGCGAGGAGGCGGAGGATGTTGGTCTTCACCCCGCCGTCGATCACGCTCACACGGGCCCGCGGGGCGATTGGATCGGCGAAGACATAGGGGATCCGTGTCCCCACCTCGGCCGCGAGCGCGCGGCCGACCATGCCCGGCCAGGCGTTGAGCCGCTCCCAGAGATCGGCCGCCGACGTACCGTCCGTGGAGATCACGGCCCGCATGGCGCCCCTCGAGCGGATGTGCCGGACGAGTGCGCGGGTGTCGATGCCTTGGACCGCCGGGAGCTCGGCGCGCCGGAGCGCGTGATCCAGGCCGTCGTTGGCGCGGTGGTTCGAGTGCAGTCGCGAGAAGCTGCGGGCGATGAAGCCAGAGGGCCAAATGCGGGCGCTCTCCGGATCCTCGTCGTTCATACCCGTGTTTCCCACGTGCGCCGCCGTCATTACGACAATCTGCTCGGTGTACGAGGGATCCGTGAGGACCTCCTGGTACCCGGTCATCGCCGTATTGAAGACGACCTCACCCACCCGCGTGCCACGGGCGCCGAAGCCCTCTCCCTCAAAGGAGCGCCCGTCTTCCAGGAGCAGGATTCCACCCATGTCGCCGCCCTCCGCGCGCGGCCCCGCTATCCCCTCACCTCGCGGCGCGCCGCCCCAGGTTAGTAGGCCGGCCCTCCCCTACCCGGGGAGCTCAGGAGGCAGCGGTGGCCAAGGGCGCGAAGGACCAGAAGGACGGCGGGAAGGAAGGCGGCAAGTCGGGCCACGCCGAGAAGTCGCTGCGGGTGGGTCGAGGCGAAGATCTCGATCTCGTCCGAAACATCGGCATCGCCGCGCACATCGACGCCGGCAAGACCACGCTCACCGAGCGCATCCTCTACTACACCGGCGCCTCCCACAAGATCGGCGAGGTGCACGAGGGGAACACGCACACGGACTACATGCCCGAGGAGCGGGCCCACGGCATCACGATCACGAGCGCCGTGACGAAGTGCCCCTGGAAGGACCACCTCATCCAGGTGATCGACACCCCGGGGCACGTCGACTTCACGATCGAGGTCGAGCGCTCGATGCGGGTGCTGGACGGCGCGGTGATCGTGATGGACGGCGTGCGCGGCGTCGAGCCCCAGACCGAGACGGTCTGGCGGCAGGCCAGCAAGTTCGGTGTTCCCCGCCTCGTCTTCGTCAACAAGATGGACCGCCCCGGCGCGAGCTTCGACCGCAGCATGGAGAGCCTGCGCAAGCGGCTCGGCGCCAACACCGTGCCCGTCTGCGTCCCCATCGACGACGGCGGGGTCATGCACCTCATCGAGCAGAGATGCTACCGCTTCTCCGGAGAGCGGGGCGAGGTCGTCACCCTCGAGGACATCCCCGCCCTCGAGCTCGACACCTTCCGCAGGCACCGGGAGGCGATGCTGGTCGCCGCCGCCGAGCTGGATCCGTCCCTAGAGGAGGCCGTGTTCATGGGCGAGGAGGTCGAACCCGACCTCGTCTGGGCCGCGCTCCGCAAGGGCACGCTCGCCCTGCGCATCATCCCCGTCTTCGGTGGCACCGCGCTGCGCAACCGCGGCGTCCAGCCGCTGTTGGACGGCGTGCTCAAGCTGCTGCCGAACCCCCTCGAGCGCCCCCCGGCCATCGCCCGTCTGCCCGACGGCAGCGAGGAGCTGGTCGAGATGACCTCGGACGGCCCCCTCGCCGCTATCGCATTCAAGGTGCAGCTCTGGGAGGGGCGCCGGCACGTCTTCGTCCGCGTCTACCGCGGCAAGCTTGAGCCCGGAGTCCCCATCCGCATCGCCGGACGCGACAAGGAGGAGCGGGTGGCGCGCGTCTTTGACGTCGACGCCGACGCCAAGAAGCGGATCGACGTGCTCAGCGCCGGCCAGATCGGCCTCCTCGCCGGGCTCCGCTGGGCGACGACCGGTGACACGCTGTGCGATCCGGAGCGCGAGGTCTTCCTCGAGAAGATCGACTCCAAGGAGCCCGTCCTCGGCCTCGCGGTCGAGCCGGAGTCCAGCAAGGAGGAAGAGAAATTCCTCGAGGTGATGGCGAAGGTCTGCGAGGAGGACCCCACCCTTCGTTTTGTCGAAGACAAGGACACGGGCCAGCGGGTGCTACGCGGGATGGGTGAGCTGCACCTCCAGATCGTCTTCGAACGAATCGAGCGAGAGTTCGGCCTCAAGGTCCACGCCGGCAAGCCCCGCGTGATGAGCCGCGAGACCATCGCCGGCCCTGGCACCGGCGACGCGCTCGTCGAGCGCACCTTTCACATCACCGAGACCAAGGAGCTGCACCTCAAGGCGCGCTGCCTCGCCCGCGCCCGCCCGCGCGATCGAAACACCGGGATGGAGCTGACGGTGAGCCCCCGGGTGCTGCCGGAGGGGGCCCTCCTCACCGCGACCCAGCTCGAGGCGGTGCGCTCGGGCGTGAACGACGCGGTGCTCGGCGGGCCGGTCGAGGGCTCACCGCTCCAAGACGTCGCCGTCCAGCTGCTCGAGGTCGAGCTCTTCGGCGAGGCCACCACGGCGCAGGCCCTCCGGATGGCCGCCTCTCAGGCCGTCCGGGAGGCCTTGGCCAACGGCGGCGGGCAGGTGCTGCGGCCGCTCATGCGCATCGAGGTAGTGGTCCCGGACGAGAACCTGGGCGGGGTGCTCGGAGACCTCCAGTCCCGCCGGTCCAACATCCACGGCCAGGAGGCCGAGATGGGCATGTCCACGATCGCGGGCGAGTGCCCCCTCGAGGGCCTCCTCGGCTACACCACCGTGCTCCGCAGCATCACCCGCGGCCGTGGCAGCTTCACGATGGAATTCGCTCGCTTCGACGTGAGCTGAGCCAAAGGCCTGCGCGGAGCCCGAGCGGAGCCGCGAGCCGGGCGGCGGTTTGCCCAGGCTCAGCGGCTCGATCGCTCCCCCATCGTGCGGAAAAAGGCGCGGACCTGGTCGAGATCGGCGGTGGGGAGATCGGCCTGGACCTTCCCCGCGTCGATGAGCACGATGCGATCGGCCACGCGTTCGAGCGTGTCGAGCACGTGCGTGGAGAGGATCACCGCGGTCCCCTCCGCGCAGGCGGCCTTCAAGGAGGCGACGACCCGCTCGGCGCTCGGCGGATCGAGCCCGTTCAGGGCCTCGTCGAGGATGAGGACCGCGGGCTGGCTCACGATCGCGCAGGCCAGCGCGGTCTTCCGGCGCATGCCTTGGGAGTACTCCTGAATCGGTCTGTCGGCGTCGTCCCCGAGACCGGCGAGTCGTAAGGCCCGGGCCGCGTCCCCACGCCCCCGCACGGCCACCACGAAGTCGACCATCTCGCGGGCCGTGAGGTAGTCGTACAACGCCGGCTCCTCCGGCACGTAGCCGATGCGGGCCCGCGCGCCGTTCGGATCGGCGATGACATCGATGCCGTCGATGTGAATGCTGCCAGTTGTGGGGAGCAACTGCGCGGAGAGCATCTTGATGGTGGTGCTCTTCCCCGCGCCGTTCGGGCCCACGAGGCCCACCAGCTCCCCCTTCCGCACCGTGATGTCCAGCCCGTCGACGGCGCTCACCCGACCAAAGCGCCGAGTGAGGGCCACGGCGCGGATCGCGTCTACCACCGACATCACAGCACCTCCGAGACGAAGATCAGCCAGGTGAGCAGCACGATCGGCCCGGCATACCACACGCCCCGGCCCGGCCATCGCTGTCCGAGCACCGCCGACACCCCGGCGACGCCGAGGCTCAGCCCCTCGAGGCCAAGGAGCGCCGGAGCGGCGCGGCCTCCGTGGTGGAAGCCGAGCAGCAGGAGGCCGGGCAACAGCGCCCCCTGGGCGTACAGCCAGGACACCCCAACCCGGGCAGCGCCCACGCGCGCCGCCGATAGTCCCAAGGCCCGATCGAGCCAGGGCGGGTCACCGGCGGCGAAGCGCGACGGCAGCAACCCACAGAGCAAGGCCGCGCCGGAGATCAACGCGAGCCCCCGACCCAGCGCCCCGCCCTCCGCGGACCAACCCCCGACGACGCCCAGCGCCCCCGCGATCCAAGGCCCGGTCGCGAAGGCGCGGTGTCTCCGCCAGCCATGCCGGAGGGCGCGCGTGAGCTCGGGCCTCCCCCGCCCCAGGCCCTCCAGGTAGACGCTACGGCCGTCCTCACCCTGCTCCAGCCCGGCGTAGGAGCCCTCGATCTCGGTCAGGACCGCGGTGGTGCGCACGAGCCAACGCTCCCCCAGGCGCGCCGCGAACCCGATCCCCAGGCCACCGG
This sequence comes from Myxococcota bacterium, assembly GCA_044344255.1. Lineage (GTDB taxonomy): Bacteria > Myxococcota_A > UBA796 > UBA796 > UBA2385 > JBIJDH01. The sequence continues at coordinate 42,607 of JBIJDH010000002.1, read as the reverse complement.
CCAGCAGCGGCAGCGGAGCGAGACACCAGCCCGGCGCCCAACCCTGCAGCGCTGCGACGGTGCCCTCCACGGAGAGGGCCGCGAAGCTGCCCGCGACCACCAGCGCCACGCCTGGAGAGTAGATGAGGGCCGCGTGCATGCGGGGGGTTGAACCCCGAAGCAGCTCCAAGACCCAGCCCGCTCGGGGGCTCAGAGCGAAGCCCACTGCGCTGATGTGCACCGCGAGCCCCACCCCAACCGCGCCCACCATCGAGGCACCGACGACCGCCGCCGAGGCCAACCAGACGCCGGTCCCCTCGACCTCGATGATCGGCGAGAGCAGCGTGGCGGCGACCAGCGGCAGGTACGCCCGCTCGCGGAGGGTGTGGAGCCCGATGGCCCTCACCATGTCCCCCGCTCGTACGGGGTGCGCGTCGGCGACGACCCGATCCGGCCCACGCACCAAGTCGGCGTAAGAATGAAAGGCGACCGCGGCGACCGCCAGAAGCGCCGCCCGAAGGGTCAGCGCCTCCACGCCCTGCAGCCCGCCGATGTCCACGAGCAGGCGCTCCACTGGGCCGTTCGTGAAGGGCGTAGCCGCCAACGCGACAACCACGGGGAGCAGGGTGGCCCACCCTCCGCCGAGCCGCCGCCGTCGCAGCGCGTGGACCCGACGATAGGGATTGCCAGCCCCAAACAAAGAAGCCGGGACGGGACGCTCCGACAACGGCGCGCCGCTCATCCCGGCTCCCCAGAACCGCTCAGGACCCGGACTGCTCCGCGCCCTGATCGCCAATCCCGAGCTTGCCCGCGAGGCCGCTCAAGAAGCCGCCCTTCTGGGCGGTCTCGCCGCCCGCTCCGGTCGAGGCGGCCACCGGCTGCGGCCGGAAGGTGCCCCGATGACGGGTACGGAGCTCGTCCTTGTTCAGACCCTGGGCGGTCTCACGGACGCGCTCCTCGGTGCGAACGCGGGCGATGTCCCGACGGACCTTCCCGGTCTTGGAGTTGTCCTCCAGCTGACCGGTACGGAGCCGGAAGGACGCCTCGAGGAGGTCACGCTCGAGGCTGAGCTCCTTGTGCACGAGGGCCTCATCGCTGAGACCTTCAAGAGAGAGCTTGGCCATCACAGCACCTCACGACGAGCCAGGAACTTGGTACTCACAGGCAGCTTGTGCCCGCAGAGCCGGAAGGCTTCGCGAGCCACGTCCTCGGGGACCCCCTCGATTTCGTAGAGGACCTTCCCGGGGAGGATCACGGCCACCCATTCTTCGGGGTTGCCCTTTCCTTTACCCATTCGGGTTTCGGCGGGCTTCTTGCTTACGGGCTTGTCCGGGAAGATGCGGATCCACACCTTCCCACCACGCTTCACGTGGCGGGTGAGCGCGATACGGCCCGCCTCGATCTGCCGGGAGGTGAGCCAGCCACACTCCACAGCCTGGAGCCCGAAGTCTCCGAAAGAAACGTCGCATCCGCGATAGGCCAGCCCACGCCTATTGCCCTTTTGGCTCTTGCGGAACTTTACACGTTTGGGACTGAGCATCGGAACACCTCTGACCGATTCGTTGGAGCTTTCGCTCGGACCGGGGGCCGAAGCCCCCCGGGCGGAGGCGCGCTAGGCCGCGCGCTCTTCCTCACCCGGAAGGATCTCTCCCTTGAAAATCCACACCTTCACACCAATGACGCCGAAGGTCGTCTTGGCTTCCGCCAGCCCGAAGTCCACATTGGCGCGGAGCGTGTGCAGGGGCACTCGGCCCTCGCGGTACTGCTCCGTACGAGACATCTCAGCGCCGCCGAGACGACCCGCACACATCACCTTGATGCCCTTCGCATGCGAGCGCATGGCCTGGGTGATGGCCTTCTTCATCGCGCGCCGAAAGCTGACCCGCTTGACGAGCTGAGCGGCGATGTTCTCGGCCACCAGCTGCGCGTCGGTCTCGACCTTCCGCACTTCGATGATGTTGAGAAAGATCTCCGTGTTGCTCATCTTCTGCAGATCGGCCCGGAGGCTGTCAAGCCCGCTGGCGCGCTTGCCGATGATGATGCCGGGCTTAGCGGCATGCACGTAGACCTTGGCCTTGTTGGCCGCCCGCTCGATGGTCACCCGGCTGATACCGGCGTGGAAGAGCTTCTCCTTGAGGAACCGACGGATGCGGATGTCCTCATGGAGGAAGCGCTGGTATTCGCGACCAGCGTACCACTTCGAATCCCAGTCGCGGATGACGCCGAGGCGGAACCCTACCGGGTGAACCTTCTGGCCCATCAGACCTCTCCTTCGTCCAAAACTACCGTGATGTGAGCAGTCTTCTTCAGGACCTTCGTCGCCATCCCGCGGGCGCGGGGGCGGAACCGCCGAAGCGTCGGGCCCTGATCGACCAGGATCTGCTTGATGAAGAGGTCGTCGATGTCAAGCTTTCGGTTGTCCCGACCCGCTTGATGCTCAGCATTGGCGATGGCGGACTCCACCACGCCCTTGATGAGCCCCGCAGACTTCTTCTGGAGGAACGCCAGCTGCTCAAGCGCCTCTCCAACCTGGAGTCCGCGAACCACGTCTGCCACCAGACGCGCCTTCCGCGGCGACACCCGCGCCAGACGCAAAACCGCTTTCGACTCCATATCTGAACCTCCTCGCCTGTGGCGAAGCCGACGGGTACGACAGGCGAACCAGAAGGGCCCGCGCGCATCGACCCATCGGATCGATTACTTAACTTTGGTCTTCCGGTCAGCAGCGTGGCCGAAGAACGTGCGGGTCGGCGAAAACTCACCGAGCTTGTGTCCCACCATGTTCTCCGTCACGTAGACGGGAATGTGCTTCTTACCGTTATGCACGGCGAACGTCAAACCCACGAAATCGGGCAGGATTGTAGACCGCCGACTCCACGTCTTGATCACCGGACGACCGCCCACTTCGCGGGCGATGGCCACCTTCGCGACCAGGTGCTGGTCGATGAAGGGGCCCTTTTTGACTGAACGTGCCATGAGAATTCCTCCAAACAGCGCCGACTAACGGCGCCGCTTGACGATGAGCTTGTTCGAGGGCTTCTTGGGCGACCGGGTCTTGTAACCCTTGGTGGGCTTGCCCCAAGGGGTGACCGGATGGCGACCCTTGGCGCGACCTTCACCACCGCCGTGAGGATGGTCGATCGGGTTCATCGCCACACCGCGGACGCGGGGACGCTGACCCTTCCACCGGGTGCGGCCGGCCTTCCCGATGATCTGGTTCTCGTGCTCGAGATTGCCGACCTGTCCGATCGTCGCCCGGCACTGATTGAAGACCTGCCGGATCTCGCCAGAGGGCAGACGGAGGAGGACCTTGTCGCCCTCCTTCGCCATGACCTGGGCGAAGGCACCAGCAGACCGGCACATCTGCCCGCCACGGTTGACCTGGAGCTCCACGTTGTGGACCCAGGTGCCGAGGGGCATGGCGTGGAGGCTCATCGTGTTGCCAGGGAGGATGTCCGCCTTGTCGTCCGTGACGACCGAGGCGCCCACCTGAAGCCCCTGAGGCGCGAGGATGTACCGCTTCTCGCCGTCGCGGAAGTGGATGAGCGCGATGCGCGCGCTGCGGTTGGGATCGTACTCAATCGACGCAACGGTGCCGGGCACGCCCAGCTTGTCACGCTTGAAGTCGATCATCCGGTAGCGCTGCTTGTGGCCACCGCCGCGATGACGAATCGTCATACGACCGGTGTTGTTGCGACCGCCGGACTTGCTCTTCTTTGCGATGAGGCTCTTCTCGGGCGTATCCGTGGTGATCTCCGAGAAGTCGGAGATACTCATGAAACGTCGAGAGGGCGTAGTCGGCTTGAACTTTCGGGTACCCATGAGCGCCCCCGATCAGGACTGGTAGAAGTTCAGAGATTGGCCGTCGGCCAGACGAACATACGCCTTCTTCCAGTTGGAGCGCTTTCCGATGAAGCGCCCGAACCGCTTGAACTTGCCCCGCAGACGCAGGGTGCGTACGTCCTCGACCTTGACGCCGAAGAGAGATTCAACGGCCTGCTTGATCTCCACCTTGTTGGCGCCTTCCGACACCTCGAAAGCGTAGGTGTTCTGGTGGCCGGTGAGCCAGGTCGACTTCTCCGTCACGATGGGCCGGATGAGGATGTCGTGGATTTCAGCCATGGCTCACTCTCCCAACCGCGCGACGATCTTCTCGATCGCCGCCTGCGTCATCGCCAGGTTCTTGTGACGGAGAACGTCGTACACGTTCAGGCCTTCCACGGGGAGGATGGTCACCCCGGGGATGTTGCGCGCCGAGCGGCACACGGCCTCTTCCTTCTCCGGGAGGACGAGGAGCAGGTCCTCGATCCCGAAATTCTTCATGACCTCGACGAAGCGCCGGGTCTTGGCCTCGGGGAGCTCGAAGGCATCGAAGACGATGACCTTCTGGTCCTCTACGCGTCGGGAGAGCGCGCTGCGAAGCGCGGCCCGACGCACCTTCTTGGGGAGGTCGTGGGCATGGGACCGGACAACCGGACCATGAACCACGCCGCCGCCCGTCCAGTGCGGAGCGCGAGTGGAGCCCTGACGAGCGCGACCGGTGCCCTTCTGCTTGAAAGGCTTCCGACCACCGCCGCTCACCTGAGCGCGTCCCTTGACGGCGTGGGTGCCGGCGCGCCGCTTGGCGAGCTGGTACCGAACAACCGCGTAGAACAGGTACTCCTTGACCTCGGTTCCGAAGACAACAGGGTTCAGATCGACAGTGCCGACCTTCTCCCGAGCGATGTTGTAGACGTCTACGGTAGGCATCCCATTGTCTCCTGTCAGGTCGACTTGATCTCGACGTGCACGCCCGCCGAGAGGTCGAGCTTCATGAGGGCATCGACAGTGGACTGGGTGGGCTCGAGGATATCGAGGAGCCGGTGATGAGTGCGCCGCTCGAACTGCTCACGGGACTTCTTGTCCACGTGGGGTCCGCGAAGCACCGTCCACCGGCTCACGGTGGTGGGGAGAGGAAAGGGACCGCGGACGACGACGCCAGAGCGCTTGGCCGTCTCCACGATCTCCCGAGCGGAACGATCAAGCAGCTTGTGATCGTACGCCTTCAGCCGGATTCGAATCTTGTGTGTGTTGGCCATGGAATTGGCTCCTGAAGGGATGAGGCGGCGGTACGACCCGAGGGCCGAACCAGCCCGCGCTCACGTGAGGATCTTGGACACGACCCCGGCGCCAACCGTCCGGCCACCTTCGCGGATAGCGAAGCGAAGCTGGTTCTCGATAGCGATCGGAGTGATGAGGGTGATCTCGATCTGAAGGTTGTCACCGGGCATCACCATCTCAGTCCCCTCGGGGAGCTTGATGGAGCCGGTGACATCCGTCGTCCGGAAGTAGAACTGAGGACGGTAGCCATCGAAGAAGGGCTTGTGACGCCCCCCCTCCTCCTTCTTCAGGATGTAGACCTCACCCATGAACTGAGTGTGGGCCTTGATGGACTTGGGCTTGGCGAGCACCTGACCGCGCTCGACATCCTCCCGCTTGAGACCGCGGAGCAGGATCCCTGCGTTGTCGCCCGCCTCCCCCTGGTCGAGGAGCTTCTTGAACATCTCGACGCCCGTGACCGTGGTGGTCGAGGTGTCATGAATGCCCACGAGCTCGACGGACTCACCCACCTTGACGATGCCTCTCTCGATGCGGCCCGTCGCGACCGTGCCGCGGCCGGTGATCGTGAACACGTCTTCAACAGGCATGAGGAACGGAAGCGTAGTGGCGCGAACGGGAGTGGGGATGCTCTCATCCACCGCCGCCATCAGCTTCATGATCGCCTGTTCGCCGAGCTCGCCGACGTCACCCTGGCTGGCCTTGAGGGCGCTGCCGCGGATGATGGGGATGTCATCGCCGGGGAAGTTGTAGAGGTTCAGCAGCTCGCGGACCTCCATCTCAACCAGCTCGAGGAGCTCGGGGTCATCGAGCATGTCGACCTTGTTGAGGAAGACCACGATGGCCGGGACGTTGACCTGGCGGGCCAGGAGCACATGCTCGCGAGTCTGCGGCATCGGGCCGTCAGCCGCGCTGACCACCAGGATCGCTCCGTCCATCTGGGCGGCGCCGGTGATCATGTTCTTGATGTAGTCGGCGTGCCCGGGGCAATCCACGTGGGCGTAGTGACGGTTGACCGTCTCGTACTCGACGTGCGCCGTATTGATCGTGATGCCTCGGGCCTTCTCTTCAGGGGCCTTGTCGATGTCGGCGTACTTCATCTCCTTGGCGCCGCCGCGCTTGGCGAGCGTCATGGTGATAGCGGCCGTCAAGGTCGTCTTGCCGTGATCGACATGACCGATCGTACCGATGTTTACGTGCGGCTTGGACCGCTCGAACTTTTCCTTGGCCATGGCTCCGCGCTCCCGAGTCCACTTCAGTGGCTCGACCCTCCCTCCCAGGTGCAACCAAATCGGCGCACTTCAGGAGAGAGAGACAAAGTTAGTTCCTACTGCACACGACAAAGCTAACCCTAAGGGTTTGTTTTGTCGAGCGTGCAGACGGAGATGATCTGGATGAGTTCATCCGTAGTCTCAGGCATCGTGGCCGCCTCGACCACACGCTCTGAGACCGAATCGGGGCGAGCTGAGCGCGACCCGATGAGGCGTGATTGGACCACCCGCTATTCGCGGATAATCACCACCGGTAGTGGGCGAAGGCCTTGTTGGCTTCGGCCATACGGTGAACGTCTTCCCGCTTCTTGACCGCGTTGCCGCGGTTGTGGGCGGCTTCGATCAGCTCGTTAGCGAGCTTCTCACGCATCGAGCGACCCGGGCGCTTGCGAGCGAAGGACACGAGCCAGCGCATGGCCAACGCCATCCGCCGCTCCGGCCGGACCTCGACAGGCACCTGGTAGTTTGCACCACCAACCCGGCGAGACTTCACTTCAACGACCGGCTGGCAGTTCTCCAGCGCCCGATGGAAGATCTTGAGGGGCTCTTCACGGGTGCGATCAAGCACCACATCAAAGGCACCGTAGACGATGGACTCGGCCACCGCCTTCTTCCCCTCGGACATGACGATGGTCATGAACTTGGTGACGAGGGTGTCGCCGAACTTGGGGTCCGGCATGAGGATTCGTTTGGGTACTTCGCGACGACGGGGCATGGGTGCGTCCTACTTCTTCTTCGCCTTCGCGGCGTCCTTGGCCTTGGGTCGCTTCGCGCCGTACTTGGAACGGCTCTGATGGCGACCCTCGACGCCCTGGGTGTCCAGAGTGCCGCGGATGATGTGGTAGCGCACGCCCGGGAGGTCCTTCACTCGGCCGCCGCGGATGAGCACCGTGGAGTGCTCCTGCAGGTTGTGACCCTCACCGGGGATGTAGGAGGTGACCTCCATCCCGTTGGTGAGACGCACGCGAGCCACCTTGCGGAGAGCGGAGTTGGGCTTCTTGGGCGTCGTGGTGTACACTCGGGTGCACACGCCGCGCTTCTGCGGACACGCCTTGAGCGCCGGGGAGGCCGTCTTACGACGGACCTTCTCACGACCCTTTCGGACGAGCTGGTTGATGGTCGGCATTCCGAAACCTCAGGAGGGGACCGTGCCCCCATTGCCTCTTCCGCTTCGTTGGCCGTGAGAGACGACCGACGCTGGAGGAGGGGGACCGGCTTGCCTGGGGTCAGGGGCCGGATTCCACTGGGGGATCACGACAGGACGCCGCCTTATAAAAGGACCCCATGGGCTTGTCAAGGAAGGCACCCCCTCGATCATGCCGATCGGCGCGCTGGGGGCGGCGAGTTGGATCCTCAGCGACACGTTGACAGCGTGCAGCGTGCACGTAGACTTCCCCATCGAACGGAGCTCCACGATGCGCCTCTCGGCCCCCCTCGTCGCCTTCTTCTTCGCCCTCTCGACTGGCCCCACCTGGGCGCGGGACACCAAGGGGTCCCAGGACAAGGGGGGGCCGGTGCAGGGCGATGATGACGAAGATGAGGAGGATGAGGAGGAGGGGGATCCCGACTGGGACGGCCCAAAGGACGGGAGGCCCAGGCTCGAGGACCACGGGATGGGCGGCGAAGACGAGGAGGACGACGACGTTCGGCCCCACACCGCTACCGCGAAGCCGACTCCACCCGCGAAGGTAGTGGTGTCCGGGCCCGAGAAGGGTGTGCTGGTGGACATCCAGGACAAGGTGCCGCTCGCGGACAACTATCCGCTGCGGGTGCTGGCCAAGGACGTCGACGCGGTCGTGGTCGAGCTGCCGATCCTGGTCACGCGGAGGGCCTCCGAGCACACGGGCGCGGACTGGTGGCTGGTGCTCGAGGTCCTGGTAGACGGCAAGAAGGTGACGGAGGCCCGGGACCTCGTGAGCGCCGCGTCCCTCACCGACCTCGGCCCCACTGTGCTGTGGTGGAAGGGCTCAGTCCCCGTGCGGCAGACCGCAGGTGCGATCGAGGTCAAGGTGTCCCAGGTGATCGAAGGCGCGCCCCCGAAGCCCTTGTTCACCCGAGCGGTGGCCTACTCGCTGTAGGCTGGCGCGGAGACACCATCCGCCCGCTCACCGCGGAGCGAGTTGGTGAAGGCCCGCGTGATCCGCACCGGGACCACGCGCCCGGTGAGGGAGGGCTCTCCCGGGAAATTCACCATCCGGAACGCGCTGGTGCGCCCACAGATCACGCCCTCGTCGTGGGCGGAGGGTCCTTCGACGAGCACCGCGAAGGTCTCCCCTTCGAGAGCCCGGTTGTTGGAGAGCGCGTGCCGTCGCTGCGCGTCCTGGAACTCCACGAGGCGGGCCTGCGCGACCGACTCCGGGACCGCCTCTTCGCGATCGAGGAGCTTCAATGCGGGTGTCCCGGGCCTCGCCGAGTACTTGAACGAGAAGGAGCTGTCGAAGCGGAGCTCCTCCAGCAGCGACATCGTCGCCGCGAAGTCTTCATCCGTCTCGCCGGGGAAGCCCACGATGACGTCGGTGCTCAGGCCAAGGTCGGGGCGGGCCGCTCGCATGGCCTCGATGATGCGGGTGTACTGATCGCGGGTGTACAGCCGCTTCATCCTCCGGAGCACCCGGTCAGAGCCGGACTGCACCGGAAGGTGGAGCTGGCTTGTGAGCTGGGGGAGGTCCCGGTAGGCCTGAACCACGTCGGGCCCCATGTCCCGCGGGTGGCTGGTGGTGTACCGGATGCGCTCGAGCCCCGGCACCGCTGCTACCGCGTAGAGGAGCTGGGCGAAGGTCTTCTCACCGGCGACCTTGAGCCCGTAAGAGTTGACGTTTTGGCCGATGAGCGTGACCTCGCGGACGCCCTCGGCCACCAGCGCGCGCACCTCCTCGACGACCGCCGCGGAGGGCCGTGAGAGCTCGGGACCGCGCGTGAGGGGGACGATGCAGAAGGTGCACTTGTTGTCACAGCCCTTCTGGATGGTCACCTCTGCGGTGATCCGCTGGGCGGCGGCGGGATCGAGCTCGGTCGCGAAGACGTAGTCGTCGGCGTCGAGGAAGTCGGTGTCGAGGACCGGTCGGTGTCGCGCCTCGCGCACGAGGTCCCCGATCCGGGGAACCGCGTCGGGGCCGAAGACCAGGTCGAGCGCCTTGTATCGATCGAGGAGGCGCTGTCCCTCCTGTTGGGCCACACAGCCGGCGACCGCCACGGTGACGAGGCCTGCGCGCTGCCGCTTGTGGCGGAAGGCCTCGCCGAGGAAGGCGTGCAGCTTCTGCTCGGGCTTCTCTCGCACCGAGCAGGTGTTGACGATAATGAGATCGGCCTCGCCGATGTCGTCGGTGGGGGAGTAGCCGTCCCGATCGAGCAGCGCCCGCATCTTGCCCGTGTCGTAGCTGTTCATCTGACAGCCGAAGGTCCGCAAGAAGACGCGCCTGGGCCCAACGGTGATCTCTGCGGTGTTCGCCGGAGTCAGCCCCGAAGCGGCGGTGGAGTCAAGGCTGTCAACATGAGCCGTCGTCAAGACGAGCCTCCAGAGGAGATCCGCCCCGATATCTCACTGCGGAGCCGCGCAAAGCGCGGTGGGCGCGCCACCCGCTCTGCGCTGACCTCCGACCACCCCTGTACGAGGCGCGGTCGAAAGCCGAGAGCGCTCGCCGCCCGCCCGAATTCGCGTACGTCGTCGACCTCGAGTCGCCGGCCGAGCGCGAAGGGGCGCCCTCGACGGGTGACGGCGAGCACGAGCGGCTCGATCAAGCAGGCGAAGACCTGCGTGGGGCCGTACCCGGCGAGCAGGTGGTAGAGGTGACCCCACCCGTCCCGTCGCCAGCCTGGCGGCATCTCGACGGCCTCCCCGGCGAGCACTCGCGCGCGCGGTGGCGGCCGCCCCGTGAGCGTCTCGGGGAGCGCGACATCGACCAGCACAGCGTCCTCGGTCAGGGCTGCTGGTTCGAGCGTGCCGCCCGTCGGACCCGCCCCGACCACGACGGGGCAGCCTCGAGCTGCAGCGGCGGGGCTGTCGAAGACCGTGATCCGCTGGCCCTTCCCGCCTCGCTTGCCGTCGACGTGCACCTCAAGGCCCTCTCCCACGAGCAGCGCGGCGACCACCTTGCCCACCGGGCTGGTCGATCCGCAGACGGCGACCGGCCCCTGGACGCCGCGAGCGCGCAGGACGGTGAGGGTGTTCTCGAAGAGCGCCCACGCCGTGGCCGCGCCACCGGTGGTGACGGGCATCGGGAGGCGCTCGGCCAGGGCTTCTCCCCTCCCGCCCACCACGGCGCAGAGGCTCCCGAGGCCGACGGCGTCCAGCGGCTCACGGTCGAGCTCCATGCGAACCACCCGCTCCATGCGGGTCACGGCGCGCTCCTGATCCTCCAGCATCTGGGCCGGGTCGAGGGTGACCCCCAGGATCACACCTTCGGCGACGCCGTCCAACGACAGGCGGGCGACCCGCCCCATCCTCCAGGGGCTGGTCCCATCCTCCCGCCCGAGCGCCAAGGAGGGCGCGACCATCCGAAGGCCCAAGACCCTCCGATGGAACGGTGTCAGCGCGTGAACCACGAACGCAAATCGGGGGAGCCGCGGTTCACCGACGCCGCCAGGGGGCCGCTCAGGCAAGCTCACCGCGCGCCTTCTGCCCGAGCAGGTGCACCACGAGGTTGTAGAAAGTGGCGACGCGGAACAGCCCGGCCACCTCGGTGACCTTCAGGCCCTCCACGACCTCCTCGGCGGGAACCTCGGGCATCGCCTCGCGGAGGCTGGCCAGCGCCTTCGGGGTGAGGACGCCGCCGATCTCATACGGCTCGTCGCCGAGATCGGACTTGGCCGTGCTCTCGATGCCGCCCCGCGGGATCTTGATGTCGAAGGCCCGCTCCAGGCGAAACGCGATGTCGAGGAAGTCGAGGCTCTCCGCGCCCAGGTCTCCGATAATCGTGTGATCCAGCTCTACTTCGCCTTCAGAGAGCGCGAGCGCACCCGCGAAGGCCTTTCGAACCCGGGACCAGGTGTCTGGATCGGCGGCGTCGAAGCCGCCGACGCCGATGCGCTGAAGCCCCGTTGACACGGCGGAATTGGACGCGGCGGAGCTGGACGCGGCGGAGGTCGAGATGGCCATGAGATCCCTCTGGTGGCGCCGAATGTAGCCGGGTGCTCCCCGGCTGGACCGGACCCTGGCTGTCAAGCTCCTGTCACAGGCGCGTCCCTCGGCACGCCGATCTCGGTGCTTCGGTCACCCAGCGACGGCCCCATTGAGCAGGGCTCGCGCCCGCAATGCGACGCGGGCCACAGCGATCGGCCAAGCCGCGGCCCCAAGGAAGCCGAGCCCCTCTACTTCCATCTCCCGCTCCGCCGCGGTGAGGTCGAGCACGACCGCCTCACCCGCGCCCGCGGGGCGTAGCGCCAGGAAGGCCGCGCCCTCACCACAACGCCGACCACCGAGGATCGGCTCAGCGCCGATCAAACAGTCGGCGCCCCCGGCCACGACCAGCTCGGCCCGCCCTTCGGCCACGGCGAGCACACCCTGGCGGAGCGCGGTCCAGCCACCCTCCAGACCATCACAATAGTTGCTGTTCACCCCCTGGAGGTCATGGGCCGCGCTGGCGAAGCCGAGCACGTTGTTCGAGAGACCCCGGACCAGCCAAAGCGGATGAATGAGCGGCACTCCGGCCACCGCGAAGCGGGCGAGGTCGAAGAAACCATCCGGACCACCGGAGGCCTCGAAGGCGGGGCGGAGCTCATCGGGCTCGCCCGGCTGCGGACTGGCGCCCACGAACATGCCGCGGCGCTCGGGGATCACGGACTCCCAGCCTGCGGTGTCGGAGAGCGCGAGCCGGACCGCGGAGACGCCGAGCTGCACGGCGCGGGTCATCAGCTTCGTGCTCTTTCGGTCGGCGATGTACGCCATCGCCCGAAAGCCAGGGACGCTCCCCGCTCTCCCTTCGCCCACCCCCTCCAGTCCGATGCCAGCGGGGCAGAGCAATCCGACCCCGGCCACCGCTGCCGCGGCTCCCCCGGGAAGTACGATCTGCAGCTCAGTCACGGCTCAACCCCCATCGGCCCGACCGAAGAGCAGGCAACAATTCTGCCCTCCGAAGCCAAATGAATTGGAAAGGATATGGCGAACGCCCTCCCGCACCGGATGACGGAGGACCTCGATCGGACAGGCGGGATCGGGCTCCTGAGAGCCCACGTTGCCGGGCAGCCAGCCCCCTTCGAGGGCGGCCACGCAAGCCGCGGCCTCTACCGCCCCCGCCGCGGCGATGGTGTGCCCGATCGCGCCCTTGATCGACGAGACTCGCATGCCGTGTCCGAACACCCTGTGGATCGCCTTCGCCTCGGCGACGTCGCCGACCGGCGTGCCCGTGCCGTGCGCGTTGACGTAGGCCACCTCGTCCGGGGCGAGCCCCCCGTCGCGGAGGGCCCGACGCATGGCTCGCTCCGCCCCCTCCCCCTCCGGGTGCGGCGCGGTCACGTTCCAGGCGTCCGCGCTGGTCCCCGCGCCCAGCAAACGGGCACGGACCCGTGCGCCGCGGGCGCGGGCATGAGCGCCGCTCTCTAGGACGAGCAGCCCCGCGCCCTCCCCGATGAGGAAGCCGTCCCGCTCCCGATCGAAGGGCCGGCAGGCCACCGGGCTCAGCGCCCCCAGCACGACGAAGGACAACAGGCCGACCGGGTGGATCATGCTGTCGTGCCCACCGACGACCGCCACGTCCACCTCTCCTCGCCGAATGGCCCAGAGGCCCTCGGCGATCGCCTGGGCAGCAGCAGCGCAGGCCGAGAAGCTCGTGCCCACCGGACCACCTGCGCCGAGGCGCCGCGCGATCTCCTCCGTGACGCGCCCCGGGAGGTGACGGCGGGGCGCGGCGCGGGTGGTGACGAGGTCGAGAGACATGGCCTGTCGGTCGAATCCCTCCCCGGCGCGGTGGGGGTAGATGTCCTCTTCCAGCTCGTGGGGGGTCACCGATGAGAGGCCAGTCCCCAGGAAGACCGCGAGCCGCTCTGAGGCCGGCGCCCCGCCGAGGTCGAGCCCGCTGTCGCGCCACGCGCGCCGGAGGGCCTCGAAGGCGAGCCAAGCCTTCCGATCATCGGGAAAGTCGGGATCTTCCTCGATGCGATCGGTCACGGCCGCGACCCCGGGTACGGGCAGCACGGTCGCCAACGGCGAGGCGAAGCACCGACCCGCGAGCAAGCCTGACTCCAGGCCAACGAGCCCCCCCGGAGCCGCGCTACACAGCCCCACCCCCGTGATCACCACGTCGTTCGCACGGTCAGTCAAGGGAGTTCACCGGGTTGTTCTCAGAGTCACATGTCCTCGGGGTCTCACACGAATCGGAGCTCACGGACTACGCCTCACTGCCTCAGGCAGTCCTTCGCGCCATCGGCAAAACACCGGTAGCTGCCCTCCGTAGGGCCCGTGACGACCGCTGAGAGGCGCGAGCGGTCCGACAAGATCGCAGTGACCGTGCAGGTCTTCGCCGAGGCGGCGCCGACGACGGCCTCGGTGGTGCCTTTGGCGTTCGCCGCATCGCAGCGCACGTTGATCTTCGTGGTGTTCGGCTCGGCGGAGCGAAAGCGGATGACGGGGCCCGCGGGGGCGGCCTCGGGCGCAGCCTCCGCGCCCGGGGAGGCGACCGGCTGGGCCTCGGCAGCCGGAGCCCCAGCCTTCGGAGCGTGCTCGGCCGAGCCATCCGCAGGGGCGGTGGCAGCGCCGAGGTCTCGCACGAGGGAGGAGAGCTCCGCACGAAGGAGCCACAGCCCCCCGCCCACCGCTGCGCCGCCGAGGAGCAGCACGAAACACCCGAGCGCCGCAAAGAGGCCAACGCGGCTCTTCGGGCGAGGCGAGGCGAGGTCGGGCTCCGCGCCGAGATCACCGCTCCCGACCGAGGCGACAGCGAGGCCGCGCCCAGACGCCGGTCGAGCGGCCGCCGCGCGCGCCACCGCCGGGGGCGGGGCGCCGGGCCCCGGCGCCTCCGTTGGCTGGGCGTTCGTGCGATCGGCCGACTCCCGAAGCGGCGCCGCGACGGCCGGTCGAGCGGGGGCCTGCACGACCCGAACTTCACCGCCCATCTCGGCGGTCATCAGCACCGTTGCGGCATCATCCTCGGCGTTCGAAGCTGCGGCCCGGCTCTTCGCCTCGGCCACCATCTGAGCGTCGATCGAGGTCGTGGTCGGCAGATCGTCTGTGTAATCGGGGATCAGCGTGGGGCTGGAAGAGCGCGGCGCGACCGGTCTCGGCGCGCCAGTCGGCGGGCTCATCGGCGCGGCGCGGACGGGGGACCGAAGCGCGTCGAGACCGGCAAAGGGCTCGGCCGGATCAGCCGGCAGATCCGCAGGGGGCTGGGCAGGCAGAGGCTCCTCGGCGGGGGCCCGCCGGATCGGCCGGCCACCCGGGACCCCTGCCGTCGTGGGCCCATCCTCCCAGTCAGAGGGGTCCGCGACGCCGGGAGGATCGACGAGCTCGCCGGACTCCGCCGCAGCGGGGGTATGCTCCGCCGCTGCGGGAGTGCGCTCCACCCCGGCGGCGGCGTGCTCCGCCCCGACGGGGGGGAGCTCGGACCCAGCCAGCGCCGAAGGCAGGGGCACTCCGAGGTCGGCCGGGCCCCTCCACGCGCCCGGGATCTGCCGCCCGTCCGAGTCGGCTCCCGGCCCCAGCTGCCCAGGTCGGAAGAGGACGGAGTCCTCCATCCGCACGGAGTCGGTCATCGGCGTAGGGATCTGCGGGACCGAGGCCGCCTCGTGAATGAGCGGCGCCAGGGTGCGCTCCGCCCAGCCGGGGAGGTCCTCATCGTCGACCAGGCGTGAGAGCGCCCGGCAGCGCTGGTAGAACTCGGCGGCGGTCGGCCGCTTCTCCTGATCGAAGTCGAGGGAGGCCTTGAGGAGCGACTCCACCTCCGTGGCGGCCGTGCCGCGGAGGGAGACCCGGCTCCGCAGGAAGGAGAGGCGATCGGCGAGGAACAGCGCGTGCTTCTCGTGCCGGCCCTTGGCTTTTCCGAGCTTCTCCAGCGCCAAGAGCTCGAAGAAGGTGGCGCCCAGCGAGTAGATGTCAGAGGAGTGGGACTCGGGCTCAAAGAAGAGCCGCTCTGGGGCCATGTAATCTACGGACCCGAACTGCAGATCCTGCGTGTGGCTCTCCCGATCGGCGAGCTCGGAGCGGGCGACCCCGAAGTCGAGGACCTTGACCACACCATTCTCGTCCACCATGACGTTGCTGGGCTTGATGTCGCGGTGCACCACCCGCAGCGGCTTGTCACCGGGGATCGGCGGCCGATTGAACGCGGCGTCAAGCGCGCTCGCGATCGCCGCGCAAATCTCCAAGGCCGCCTTGACCGGGATCTGCTCCCCCATCTCCCCGAGCCGCACCGTCACAAAGCGGAGGTCGACCGCCTCGAGGTACTCCATGATCACGGCTGCGCGGCCATCGATCGCCGTGAGGTCGATGACGTCCACGATGTTTCGGTGCCGGAGGAGGCCGAGCAGCCTCGCCTCGTCCCGCATCCTTCGGGCCACCTCCTCACTGTCCGACCACTGGCTCTTGAGGAGCTTGACCGCCACGAGGCGGGAGAAGCCATCCGAGTGCATCACCTTCGCGAGGTAAACGCTCCCGAAGCCTCCCGACGCGATCTCGCGCAGGAAGTGGAAGCGGCGCGCGTTGTCTCGGCTCGACAAGGTGGCGACTCCACGGTTGATGCCCCCGCACCCCGAGCGGCCAGAGGCGCGCTCATGGGGGAAGCGGAGGCCAAGGTTAGCACGCTGACGGGGCGCGGACTTGCAGGCGCAGGGGTGGAGAGCCCGGCTCGACGAGGTCCAGGCGCTGATGCCGGCCCGACTCGACCGCCGCCACCACGGCGAGCAAGACCCGAATCGCTCCTTCAGCCGAGCCACAATCCCCGATCGCCGCGCGCAGCGCCTCCGGGCCCGGGCAGGTCTCTCCCGCGGGGGCACCCCCGGGCGCCACGACCTCGATGTGGGCCAAGATCCGCGCGGCACGGGCGGAGGCGACGTCGAGCGGCTCCAGGAGGAGCATCGCGGCGGCCTCACCCGGGGCGCCGACCTCGCCCATTCGGAGGCGGTCTCGCGCGCTGCCGAGGTCGATCCGGCTCTCCGCCGCCCCCGCGAGCGCGGCCGGACAGCGTCCCTCTTCGACGGCCCGCAGCGCCGCGACGATGGCGCGCGCGCCGGCCAACGGACCGCCCGCCCAGGTTCCGTTCTCGCCATGTACGCCGAGGTTGATCGACAGGTGGGCCAGCGCCATGTTGGGGAGGGTCTTGAGCGGCAGCAGCGGAGGGTAAAGGTCTCGCCCGCCATGGGCGAGGGCGGCGTCGTCGAGCCGGCCGGCACGACAGGCCGCGAGGAGAGCTGCCTCGCTCTCCCCATCATCGGGAGGCTCGCGCCCCACCCCAAGGAACAGCCCGAGCTCCAGCCGATCTCCCGGCCAACCCTCCAGGGCCGCGCCGCCCGCAGGCAGGGCCAGAGCGGCCGCCCGCGGGAGGAGCTTCGCGTCCTTTCGGCGGAGCAGCCAGCGCTTCAGATCCGGCCCCTCCACCGCCCCACCGAGGCCGCCATCGGGCAGCCAACGGAGGGCCGGCAGAGGCCGGAGGCCAGCCTCGCCCGTCGACAACAGACGGGCCACGCCCTGGGGGTCAGCGCCCAAGGGGGAGACGAGTCCAATTCCCGTGACAGCGACGATCGGCACCCATCCCCATCACACGCCGCGCCGAACCCGGGTAGGGTAGACAAAGCTGCCACCCGATCCGTTGCCCGTTTGCGCTCTGCCCGCCCGCTTGGGCGCGATCGATGAGACCCTCCGCATGGAGCCGCTCCCCTGCCCGCGCTGACCCCGCCAAGCGACCTAAGAGCCGAGCTCTTTCCCGCGCTCTTTGAGCAGCTCACGGTCGGGGTCGCCGTCTTTCGCCCAGCGGGGGTGACCTCGGGCGATGCGGAGCCCGCGCCCACGCTCGTGCTCACGAACCGCGCCCTCCTCCAGGTGTTGGCGGGTCAGGAGGCGCTCAACCCAGAGGCCGACGCCACCGGCGCCGCGCTCGTGCTCTCACGCCTACCCGCGGCCGTCGCGGCCGCACTCCGCCAGCGGCTCGCCACGGGCGCCGCCGGCACTCCCCACGGACCGCTCCGCGATCTGGGCGAGCACTGCTTCCCCGAGCCCAGCTCCGGTCCCCGGCGATGGGTCCACGTGCGGTGTTTCCCCGTGGAGCCCGGCCTGCTCGGCGTCACGGTGGAGGACGTGAGCAGTCGTCGTAACGCCGAGGTGTCGCTCCAGGAGGAGAAGCGCTTCGTCGAGTCGATCGTTGAGAACATCCCCCACATGATCTTCGTGAAGGACGCCGCCGAGCTCCGCTTCGTCCGCTTCAATCGCGCGGGGGAGTCCCTCCTCGGTCACAGCCGCGAGCGGTTGATCGGCCAGAACGACTACGACTTCTTCCCCAAGGACGAGGCAGACTTCTTCACCGCAAAAGACCGCGACGTCCTCCAGAATGGAGTCCTGGTCGACATTCCGGAGGAGCCGATCCACACTCGGACCTTCGGGACGCGCACCCTGCACACGAAGAAGATCCCAATCCTCGACGAGCTGGGGCGACCGTCCCATCTCTTGGGGATCTCCGAGGACATCACCGAACGGAAGACGAACGCCGCCCACCTCGCCCGGAAATCGGAGGAGCTTGCACGCTCGAACCAGGATCTCGAGCAGTTCGCCTACGTCGCTTCGCACGACCTGCAGGAGCCCCTCCGCAAGATCCTGGCCTTCGGTGACCGCCTCCGCGGGTCGCTCGGCGAGTCGATCCCGCCCGTGGCCACGGACTCCATCGATCGAATGCAACGGGCCGCAGCTCGAATGCAGACGCTGATCAACGATCTGCTCGCCTACTCGAGGATCGGCACCCGCGCCGTGGAGCGCGCTCAGGTCGATCTCAACGAGTCCGCGAGCGCCGCACTGTCCAACCTGGAGACGCGCCTGCGCGACACCGGCGGCGAGGCCAAGGTCGGGCGCCTGCCGGTCATCGAGGCCGACCCCACACAGATGGTCCAGCTCTTCCAGAACTTGATCGGGAACGCGCTGAAGTTCCACCAGCCGGGCGCGCCTCCGAAGGTGGAAGTGCTGGCCTACGGGGAGGATCGCGACCTCGCCGCCGGCTCGAGCTGGGTCATCGAGGTCCGCGACCAGGGCATCGGCTTCGATCCCGATCAGGTCGAGCGCATGTTTCAACCGTTCCAGCGACTGCACAGCCGAGAGCGGTACGAAGGCACGGGGATGGGCCTCGCCATCTGTCGACGCATCGCCGAGCGCCACGGTGGTAGGCTGCAGGCTGAAAGCGCACCCCCTCAGGGCACCGTCTTTCGTGTCACGCTCCCTCGCCGCCTCCCTCCTGGCCGGTCCGGCACCGGAGACCCCCCATGACCCCCGCAGGCCGCCCGATCACCATCCTCATCGCCGATGACGACGAGGACGACCGACTCCTCACGGCGGAGGCCCTACAGGTGAGCCGCCTTCGGAACGATCTGCGCTTCGTCAACGACGGCGAAGAGCTGATCGCCTACCTTCGACGGGAGGGGCCCTACGCCGATCCTGCGCGCTCTCCCCGCCCCGGGCTCGTCCTGCTCGACCTCAACATGCCCCGGATGGACGGCCGGGAGGCCCTGCAGGTGATCAAGCAGTCTCCCGACCTCCGCCGAATCCCGATCGTCGTGCTCACGACCTCGAAGGCTGAAGAAGACATCATTCGAACCTATGACCTCGGCTGCTCGGGCTACGTGACCAAGCCGGTCACCTTCCTGTCTCTGGTCGAGCTCATGAAGGCCTTGAGCCGCTATTGGTTTGAGATCGTCGAGCTCCCGCCCCTTCGGGACCCTGAATGACCGACCTGGCCATCCGCGTACTGCTCATCGAAGATGACGAGGATGACTATGTCCTCACGCGCGACCTGCTTCGCAGCCTCCCCGATCGCGCCTATCACCTGGACTGGGAATTCGACTCCGAGGCTGGACTTCGGGCGATGTTGCGGAATCAGCACGATGTCTATCTCGTCGACTATCGACTGGGCAGCCGCAACGGGCTCGACCTCGTCCGAGAGGCGACCCAGTCCGGCTGCTGTGCGGGCCCCATCATCCTCCTGACCGGCATCGGCGACCGGGAGGTCGACGTGCAGGCGCTCTCGGCCGGCGCTGCCGATTACCTGATCAAGGGCAAGACCGACTCTCAGCTCCTCGACCGCTCGATCCGCTACGCCATCGAGCGGCGCAGCACGCTCCGGGCCCTGCAGGCCCAGAAGGAGGAGCTCGCGCGTTCAAACGCCGAGCTCGAACAATTCGCGAGCGTCGTCTCCCACGACCTTCGTGGGCCGATGCACGTCATCGGCGGCTACGTCGAGCTCCTCGGCCTTCGTTATCAGGACCGCCTCGACGAAGACGGCCAACGCTTGATCCGGCGCGCGCTCGGGGCGGTCTCCCGCCTCGAGTCCCTGGTCGAAGACCTCTACTCCTATGCCCGGCTCGCCTCGGACCGGCAGTCTTTTCGCGACGTGCCGCTCAACGACGTCTTCCAGACCGCCATCGAAGGCCTGCAGGCCGAGATTCGCGAGTCTTCCGCCGTCATCCTCCGCGACGATCTCCCTGTCGTGCCTGGCAACCCGATCCAGCTCGACCAGCTCTTCCGCAACCTGTTCGGCAACGCCATCAAGTTCCGCGACAACCGCCCGCCCCGCATCTACCTCCGCGCTCGGCCCGACCCCATCGGCTGGCGCCTCCAGGTAGAAGACAACGGAATCGGCATCGCACGCTCGGACTGCGAGCGCATCTTCAAGATGTTCCAGCGCCTCCACGCTGGGGCCGAGTACAACGGCACCGGGATCGGGCTGGCCATCTGCAAGAAGGTGGTGGAGCGGCACGGCGGCGAGATCTGGGTGGAGTCTCAGCCCGGAGTGGGCTCGACCTTCTCCCTCACCCTGTCCAGCGAACGTCGGGAGCCGGCCGCGGGGTCGCCGCTGCGGTAGGATGCGGCTCATCGCCGGAGCTCCCGATGTGTCGAAGGCCCCCCTCGCTCCTCCTCGCCCTGCTCGCTGCCTGCGGGACCGGCCAACGTGCTGGCGACGTGCGACAAGCTGGAGACAGCCAAGCGGCCGCGGACACCCATGCCGCCACGGACACAGGCGGCCTCGCCGAGCCGGCGGGCCTGACGGCGGACCACCAAAGCCTGTTCGCGGCCATTGACGCCGATCAACGCCGGTTCCAGACCTTGGACGGCGGCTCGACCTGGCGAAGCACCTCGCCGCTGACCGGCCTCGAGGCCGACATCGACGCCGACGGGGTCCGGGTCCGCACGGAGTCGGACACCTTCTGGTTTCAATTCTCCGCCTGGGGCCGCGGAGAGGCGCTGGAGCTCGTCGAGGCGGCGCGGCCCGCCCTGGGCGTGTGCGCGGATGACGACGGCGCGTCCGCGGATTGTGGGCCCTCCATCGAGCTCCGCCGGGAGTCCGTGGTCGAGCGCTGGGTGAGCCGTGCCACAGGCCTCGAGCAGTCCTGGGTCCTCGAGACCCCGCCCGTGGGAGGAGGTCCCCTCACCCTCGTGATCGAGACAGGCGGTGGGGCCCTCCGCGCCGACGGCGAGACCGCCACGCTCGAGGGAGAGGGTGGCAGCGTACTCTTCTACACGCAGCTCCGGGTCTGGGACGCCACCGGCGCCCCCGTGCCCGCGCGCATCGAGGCCGACGGCGCCGACATCCTGATCCAGATCGACGACGAGGGCGCCCAGTGGCCCCTCACGGTGGACCCCTCCGTCTCCCGATACACCACCGCGCTCACCACCACCGGCACGGTCGCCGGTTCGCCCTTCCTCGGCTGGGCCACCGCCGCGGCGGGCGACCTCAACGGGGACGGCTTCGATGACATCGTGGTCGGCGCGCCCTATGGCATCGGCAGCTCATCGGGCAAGATGTACGTCTTCTACGGGAGCGGAGGCGGCCTCGTGTCGCCGAGCGTCGTCGCGATCGGCGGCTCGACGCCGGGCTATGCGGCCTCTCTGGCCAGCGCGGGAGACGTCAACAATGACGGCTACGATGACGTCATCGTCGGATCCTACGGCTACAACAGCAGCCGCGGTCGAGCCTATGTCTATCACGGGAGCGCGTCCGGTCTGTCGTCGACCTCGGCCTTCACGCCGGGCGGGGGTACCACCAATGGGTACTTCGGGTGGTCGGTGGCGAGCGCCGGGGACCTCAACCTCGACGGTTATGACGACGTCGCGGTGGGCGGATACGGCTACAGCTCCAGCAAGGGCCGGGTCACGATCTACTACGGGGGCTCGTCCGGGCTGAGCACCACTGGCTCCGCCACCCTGGACGGCTCGAACACCGGCGATCGTTTCGGCTACGCCCTGTCCCCCAGCGGGGACGTAGATGGCAGCGGCTATGGGGGCCTCATCATCGGCTCGCCGGGATACTCGGCCAACTCCGGCCGCGCTGACGTCTATCGGGGCGCCGCCACGGGCTTCTCCACCACCGCGGTCACCTCGTTCACCGGGTTCCTGCCGAACGACAGCGCGGGCACCGCGGTGAGCGGCGGCGGCGACGTCAACGGCGACGGGTACGACGACGTCGCCTTCGGCGCGCCCTATGCTTCGACTGTCGGCGCGGCCTGGGTGGCGTACGGCAGCGCGGCCGGCCTCGCCACCGCTGGCACCTCCGTGGTCTATGGCTCCGGCATGAACCTCAAATTCGGCGCCGCGCTGTCGCTGCGGGGAGACTACACAGGGGACGGCGCCGCCGACCTCTTCGTGGGAGAGGCGTCCTACTCCGCCGACACGGGCGCGGCCTACCTCTTCCTCGGCTCCACCGCCGGCCTCATCACCACCGGCTCCATGCGCTTCGACAGCCCGGCAGGGTCGTCCGGGCAGTACGGCTACGCGGTCGCCTTCGCCGGCGACGTCAACGGGGATGGCTACGACGACCTCGTCGCCGGCGCGCCCGCCTCCAGCTCGAACGTCGGGGCGGCCTATGCCTATCACGGCCGCAGCGCCGACTCCGACGGAGACGGATACACCTTCATCGTCGACTGCGATGACTCGGACGCGACTATCAAGCCCGGGGCCGTCGAGATCACCGGCGACGGGATCGACCAGGACTGCGATGATATCGAGCTCTGCTATGTGGACGGAGACGACGACGGCTACCGGTTGAGCACCACGGTGACCTCTGCCGACTCCGACTGCGATGATCTCGGCGAGGCCCTCACCGCGGACCCCACCGGCGACTGCGACGACACCGCCACCACCACCCACCCTGGCGCGACCGAGGTCGTCGGCGACGAGGTCGACCAGGACTGCGACGGCGCCGAGCTCTGCTTCACCGACGCCGACGCCGACGTCTATCGCTCCACCGCCTCGCTGGCCTCGGCCGACCTCGACTGCCGCGACAGCGGCGAGGCCGCGCTCACGATGTCCACGGGCGACTGTGACGACACCGACACCGCCGTCCACCCCGGCGCGACAGAGCTCGCCGGAGATGAGGTCGACCAGGACTGCGACGGCACCGAGCTCTGCTACACAAACGCCGACAATGACGGCTATCGACTCAGCAGCACCTTCACCTCCATCGACACCGACTGCGCCGATCCGGGAGAGGCCCTCTCCTCGCTCCCCGCCAGCGACTGCGACGACAGCAGCGCCATCACCTATCCCGGCGCCGCGGAGGTCACGGCAGACGGGGCAGATCAGAGCTGTGACGGTAAAGAGATCTGCTATGTGGACTCAGACCGGGACGGCTACCGACTGTCGACCACGGTGGCCTCCGCCGACGCCGACTGCTCGGACGCCGGTGAGGCCCTGTCGAGCGCTTCCAGCGGAGATTGCGACGATGTGGACGCCACCATCCACCCGGGCGCCGCCGACTCGGTGGGGGACGGCATCGACACGGACTGCGATGGCTACGAGAGCTGCTACGCCGACCAGGACAACGACGGATATCGGCTGACCACCACCGTCCTCTCCGCTGACCCGGACTGTATCGACTCCGGTGAGGGCGTCACCGCAGATCCCACCGGAGACTGCGACGACACCCGCGCCACCATCTACCCCGGCGCCGCGGAGGTGGTGGCCGACGGGCTCGACCAGGACTGCGACGGAGCGGAGACCTGCTACATCGACCAGGACGATGACGGTTACCGGCTGACCAGCACCCTCCTCTCCAGCGACGGGGACTGCTCCGACACGGGCGAGGCCACGAGCGCCGAGCCCACGGGCGACTGCGAGGACGCCGACGCCTCCGTCTTCCCCGGCGCCGCCGAGGTGGTGGGGGACGGCGAGGACCAGTCCTGTGACGGCGCGGAGCTCTGCTACACCGACGCCGACGCCGACGGTTATCGGAGCGACACCTCCACCCTCCCCTCCTCCGACCTCGACTGCACCGACGCCGGAGAGGCCGCCGCGAGCGCGACCGGCGGGGACTGCGACGACCGCGCCTCTTCCGTCCACCCCGGGGCCGCCGAGGTGACTGGCGACGGCACCGACCAGGACTGCGACGGCGACGAGCTCTGTTATGTCGACCAGGACGGAGACGGGTACCGGCTCACCAGCACCAAGATCTCGACCGACCCCGACTGCGCCGACAGCGGCGAGGCCCTGTCTTCGGACCCCACCGGCGACTGTGACGACACGCAGGCGACCGTCTACCTCGGAGCCACAGAGCTCGTCGGCGATGAGCTGGATCAGGACTGCGATGGCGCCGAGCTCTGCTACCAAGACGCCGACATCGACGGCTACCGCACGTCCAGCACCCTCACCTCCGCTGACGAAGACTGCACGGACGCCGGTGAGGCGGCGGCGATCGAGCCGGACGGGGACTGCGACGACAGCGACGACGCCATCTTCCCCGACGCCGCCGAGATCGCGGGCGACGGGATCGACGAAGACTGCGACGGCGGTGAGCTCTGTTACGCAGACGAAGACGACGACGGGTATCGCCTCGACACGCTCGTCTCCTCCGCAGACGTGGACTGCGCCGACCCTGGCGAGGCCCTCCCTTCGGACCCCACCGGCGACTGCGACGACACGAGCGACCTCTACCACCCCTTTGCCACCGAGTCCGACTGCGCCGATCCGGCAGACTACAACTGTGATGGTTCAACGGCCTTCGTGGACACGGACGGTGACGGCTTCGCCGCCTGTGAGGACTGTGACGACACCCGGCCTGACGTTCACCCCGGCGCCGTCGAGGTCACGGGCGACAGCGTCGATGCGGACTGTGACGGGACGGAGCTCTGTTACGCCGACGTGGACGACGACGGGTACCGGCTGTCCACCGTGATCACCTCGGCCGACACGGACTGCGCCGACATCGGAGAGGCCTTCGCGGGTGACCCCACCGGCGACTGCGACGACGCCGACGCCACCGTCAGCCCCGGTGAGATCGAGGTCACCGGCGACGAGATCGACCAGAACTGTGATGGCGTCGAGACCTGTTACGCCGATCAGGATAACGACGGCTACCGGGTGACCACCACCGTCTCCTCCCGGGACACCGACTGTGACGACAGCGGAGAGGCAGCCCTCACGGAGTCCGCAGGAGACTGCGCCGACGCGGAGCCCAGCGTTCACCCCGGGGCGCTCGAGGTGGCCGGCGACGGGACCGACCAGGACTGCGACGGCGCCGAGACCTGCTACGTCAACGCCGACGGCGACGGGTACCGCCTCACCTCTACCGTGGCCAGCTCCGACCTCGACTGCAACGACAGCGGAGAGAGCACGTCGGGCCTCCCCTCTGGGGACTGCGACGACGCCGACAACACCGTCTATCCGGGCGCGGCAGAGACCGTCGGCGACGCGGTGGATCAGAGCTGCGACGGCAAGGAGACCTGCTATGTGGACGCCGACAACGACGGCTACCGCGTCGACACGACCTTGGCCTCCTCGGACAGCGACTGCTCAGACACGGGAGAGGCGCTGGCCTCCGATCCGACCGGCGACTGTGACGACACCAGCTCCGCCTACCACCCCGGCGCCAGCGAGGCGGACTGTACGGACCCCGCCGACTATAACTGTGACGGTTCCACGGGCTTCGATGACAGCGACGGCGACGGATTCGCGGCCTGTGAGGACTGCGATGACGCCGACATCGCGGTCTACCCCTCGGCCGCCGAGACCGTCGGTGACGGTGTGGACGCCAACTGCGACGGCGCCGAGACCTGCTACGTTGACGCAGACGACGACGACCACCGCGTCAGCGCGGAGGTGAGCTCCTCCGACCCCGACTGCTCGGACAGCGGCGAGGGCCTCGCCACCGACCCGGCCGACGACTGCGACGACAGCGACGCCGACATCCACCCCGGCGCCCCAGAGGTGGTCGCCGACGGGATCGACGCCGACTGCGACGGCGGGGAGCTCTGTTACGAGGACGGGGACCACGACGGCTACCGGACCGACACCTCCGTCCTCTCGACCGACACGGACTGCCTGGACAGCGGCGAGGCCCTCGCCACGACCGCCGACGGCGACTGCGATGATACGAGCGCGGCCTATCACCCTGGCGCCCCCGAGATCGACTGTGAAGATCCGAATGACTACAACTGTGACGGCTCCGTGGGAGACGCCGACGCCGATGCTGACGGTTACCTCGCCTGCGAGGACTGTGACGACAGCGCCGGCGCCGTGAATCCCGGGGCGACAGAGGGGGTCGGCGACGAGCTCGATCAAGACTGCGACGGCCACGAGGAGTGTTACGCCGACGCCGACGGCGACGGCTACCGGATGGAGACCTCGTACTACTCGGAGGACGCCGACTGTCAGGACGCGGGCGAGGGCACCGCCGACCTGCCGATCGGGGACTGCGACGACCAGGACGCCTATGCCTGGCCTGGGGCCGAGGAGGTGGCCGACGACGGCATCGACCAGGACTGCGACGGCGAAGACGAGGTCACGGGCGACACCGGCGGCACGGATGGTACCGACGGCACCGACGGCACCGACGGCACCGACGGCACCGACGGCACCGACGGCACCGACGGCACCGATGGAACCGACGGCGCCGACGGCGCCGATGGAGGTGACGTCGGGGCCAGCGACGGCGCGGACGGCTCCTCGAGCATCTATGACCAGCACGACGAGAAGGCCGGCTGTGGGTGTACGGCCTCCCCGCGCAGCCCGGGCGCGCTCGCCGCCCTCCTCCCCTTCGCGCTCGCCCTGCTGCGTCGCCGCGGGGGAGGGAAGACGACGCCAGACCGGCGGGGTTCCATGAATGAACGTGCGCGGCGATAGGGGGAGGGCTCCATGATGGTGCGGCTGTGGGTCCCTCTCCTGTGGGTGTCTCTCCTGTCGGTCTCTCTCGTGGCGGCGCAAGGCGCGTGGGCGCAGGGCGTCCCCGACATCGCGATCGACGACGATGCCGAGGAGTCCTCGGACCCCTCAGCATCCTCGGGGAAGATCGACTGGTCTCAGCAGACCTGGCCGACCGAGTCCCGCTTCGACACCGCGAGCCGGGTGGCCACCTTCACCTGGCCCACTCCGGGCGGCCTGCTGCCGGAGGAGGTGCCCTTCGACGACCTCATCCGCTTCGAGCGGGCCCGCGCCTACGAGGGGAGCCCGGAGGAGCTCTTCATCAGCGTCGCCGACGGGCGTCGGGTGCTCATCTCCCGCGGGCCCGACGTCATGGCCCACGCCGCGCTGGCTCCGAGCTTGACTCGGCTTCCTCTGAAAGAGCTCGCGCCGGGGGAGGGTCACTTCAAGGTCGCGGTGGACGCTGGCCTGGGGCCGCCGCGGATGATCATCGGCTCTGGCGACAAGGCGCTGGCGATACGCTCGGCGCCGGCGCGATCCGTCACCGGGGACGCACCGCGAGAGGGCGCGGAGGCCGCGGCCAGCTCCGCCGAGCCGAGCTTCGAGGGAGAGGGGGGGGGGACGCTCGAGAAGTCGGACATCGACGGCACCATCAAGAACCGAATGGCCCAGTACCAGGGCTGCTACCAGCGCGAGCTCCAGCGGGACCCGAGCCTCGCCGGCAAGGTGGTGGTGGCCTTCGTGATCGACCGGGACGGCACGATCAAGGACGCAAAGATCCGAGCCTCCTCCCTTGGGAACACCGTCGTTGAGGAGTGCCTCGTGGGGGCCGTACGAGCGACCCGCTTCCCGCCGCCCAAGGGGGTGGGCACGATCGTCGTCACCTACCCCTTCCTCTTCTCTTCCGGGCGTTGAACGAGGTGCAGTCGCCACCACCTCCGGGAGGTCACCTCACATCCGGGCGTGGAGGGGCTTGATCGCGCAGGGGGACACTGGATAGGGGTTCCGCTGAACCCTTGAGCAGGAGCGCCCCTTGTCCGCCCCCCCCGCCGACGGCGCCCCTTCGCCGGGCGCTGCTCCGGCTCGCCCAGCGCCCCTTCGTCACATCCCCTTGCGTCACATCGAGGTGGTCGGGGCCCGCGAGCACAACCTCAAGGGGTTCAGCCTCGCCCTCCCACGAGACAGCCTCGTGGTGATCACGGGTCTCTCGGGCTCCGGCAAGAGCTCTCTCGCCTTTGACACCATCTACCAGGAGGGTCAACGGCGCTTCATGGAGTCGCTGTCGGCCTACGCCCGGCAGTTCCTCGGCAAGATGGAGAAGCCGCGCGTGGAGCGGGTCGACGGCCTCTCCCCCACCCTCTGCATCGACCAGAAGACGGTGAACCGCAACCCCCGCTCCACCGTGGGGACCATCACCGAGATCCTCGACCACCTCCGCCTCCTGATGGCCCGCCTCGGCGCCGCCCGCTGCCCCGAGTGCCTCCGCCCCATCGCCACCTCCACCCCAGGTCAGCTCGCCGACAGCCTGCTCCGCGACGCGCCGATGGCCCGCCTGCACGTGATGGCGCCGATCATTCAGGATCGAAAGGGAGAATACCGAAAGGAACTGGCGGAGGCCCTCGCCAACGGCTGGCTGAGGGCCCGCATCGACGGAGAGCTGCGCAGCCTCGAGGAGCCCATCACCCTCGCGCGCTACGAGAAGCACACCATCGAGCTCGTCGTCGATCGGCTGCGCGCTCGCCCGGACGACCGCCCACGCCTCGTCGAGGCCATCGAGCGGGCTCACCGGCTCACCGGCTCCACCGTCAGCCTGCTCGTCGAGCCCGACGCCCCCGACGCAGCCGAGCGCCCGACGGCCGAGCATCGCCTCTTCGCCCTCGATCGGAGCTGCCCCGAGCACGGCATCTCAATCCCCGAGGTCGAGCCCCGCCTCTTCTCGTTCAACGCCCCGCAGGGGATGTGCCTGCGGTGCCAGGGCATCGGCTTCCTCGAAGACTTCGACCTCTCGTTGCTGATCGACCCCGATGCCTCCTTCGAGACCGCCCTCCGGCTGCTGCGCGAGGAGGAGCGCCTGCCCTTCTCCTCGGTGTCTCGAGAGGTGGTGGCGGAGGTCGGCAAGCGGCTGAAGATCGCCCCCGGCACGCCGTGGTCGAGGCTCAGCGCCGAACAGACGGCAGGCCTGCTCGGCGGGGCGGAGGTCCGATACGCCGTCACCAAGGAGCGGGAGGCGGGGAGCACGACCACCCACCAGACCTGGGCCGGCTTCCTCCCGATCCTCCAGCACATCTGGGAGTTCACCCACCTCCCGCGGCTCGCGGCCTATCGACGCCGCCTGAGCTGCCCCGCCTGCGCGGGGCACCGACTGAACCCGGTCGCCCTCGCGGTCGACTTTCGGGGACAGGGCATCGCCGCGCTCAGCCACCTCTCGGTCACCGAGGCCCTGCGCTTCTTTGGCGAAGTGCGCCTGAAGGGCAATGAAGAGGCCGTCGGGAAGCCCATCCTCAGCGAGCTCTTGGGCCGCCTCCGCTTCCTCGACGCCGTGGGCCTCGGCTACCTCACCCTCGACCGCCCCGCCGCGACCCTCTCCGGCGGCGAGGGGCAGCGCATTCGACTCGCCAGCCAGGTGGGGGCCGCCCTACAGGGGGTCACCTATGTGCTCGACGAGCCGAGCATCGGCCTCCACCCCCGCGATCAGGAGCGCCTGCTCGACGCCCTCCTCCGCCTGCGCGACCAGGGCAATTCAGTGCTCGTGGTTGAACATGACGCCGCCACGATGGCCCGCGCCGACTACCTCGTCGAGATCGGCCCCGGCGCCGGCCGCGAGGGCGGCGAGCTGGTGGCGGCGGGGCCGCGCGCGGAATTTCTCGCGTCCTCCGCCCTCACCGCCCGCTTCCTCCGCGGGGAGGAGCGCATTGACACGCCCGCCCATCGCCGGCCCGGCACCGGCAAGCGGCTCCGCCTGCGCGGGGCCACCGCGAACAACCTGCGCGGCGTCGACGTCGAGATCCCGCTCGGCACCCTCACGGTCTTCACCGGCGTCAGCGGCAGCGGCAAGAGCAGCTTGGTCGAGCACACGCTCTACAAGGCCCTCGCCCAGCGCTTGCACGGCTCCACCGTCGAGCCGGGGCCCCACACCGGCATCGACGGGATCGAGGAGCTCGACAAGGTCGTGCAGATCGACCAGGCGCCGATTGGCCGCACCCCGCGCTCCAACCCGGTCACCTACACCGGCGCCTTCGACCCCATCCGGGACCTCTTCGCCGATCTGCCCGAGGCGCGGGCCCGCGGCTACAAGAAGGGGCGCTTCTCCTTCAACGTCGCGGGGGGCCGCTGTGAGGAGTGCGAGGGGGCTGGTGTCAAGACCGTGGAGATGCAGTTCCTGGCCGACGTCGAGGTGCCCTGCGAGTCCTGCGACGGAAGGCGCTTCAACCCCGAGACCCTCGAGCTCCGCTACCGCGGCCACACCATCACCGAGGTGCTGGAGATGACCATCGCCGAGGCCGCGGTCTTCTTCCAGCACCACCGACGAATCCGCCGCGTGATGCAGACCCTCGTCGACGTGGGTCTCGGCTACGTCTCGCTCGGCCAGCCCTCCACCACCCTGTCGGGAGGGGAGGCGCAGCGCATCAAGCTTGCCACCGAGCTCGCCCGACCGGCGACGGGCCGCACCCTCTACATCCTCGACGAGCCCACCACCGGCCTGCACATGGCCGACGTGCGCCGCCTCCTCGTGGCGATGCAGCGCCTCGTGGAGGCGGGCAACACCGTCCTCGTCATCGAGCACAACACCGACGTCATCAAGGTGGCCGATCACCTCATCGACCTCGGCCCAGAGGGCGGGGTCGGCGGCGGGCTCATCCTCGCCGTCGGCACCCCGGAGCGCCTCGCGCTGGAGGACAGCCCTACCGGTCGAGTGCTGCGCGCGGTCCTGGCCGAAGACGCGGCGATGGCGCCCCTCTGGCTGGCCGAGTCCGCCTCCCCGCGCTGGGAGACCGCGGCCTCGCCCGCAGCCCCCTCGGACCCTCGTTTCATCCGCCTCCGCGGTGTCCGCACCCACAACCTGAAGAACATCGACGTCGACCTGCCCCAGGGAAAGATGACGGTGATTACCGGCCCATCCGGCAGCGGCAAGACCTCGCTCGCCTTCGACACCCTCTTCGCCGAGGGTCAGCGGCGCTACGTCGAGAGCCTCTCCACCTACGCGCGCCGGTTCCTCGGGCGCCTCGACCGGGCGTCCCTCGACCGCGCCGAGGGCCTCGCCCCCGCCATCGCCATCGACCAGCGCAGCCGCGGCGCGAACCCCCGCTCCACGGTCGCCACCGTCACCGAGGCCTACGACACCCTCCGGCTGCTCTACGCCCGCGTCGGCCAGCCGCATTGCCCGCGCTGCGCCCGCCCCATCGTGGCCTGGTCGCCCAGCCACGCCGCCCGCGCGCTCGTCGCCCGCGCCCCCGGCCCGGGCTGGGTGCTGGCCGAGCTCCCCGAAGGCAGCCGCGTGGCTGATCTTCGCCGCGAGGGCTTCTCTCGCGCCTGGAGCACCCGCGCGGCGACCGAGGTCGAGCTCGACGCGCTCATCGCCGAGGAGGGAGAGGAGGCGGTCCTCGACGGGCACGCCCTGGTCATCGACCGCCTCGACCCCGAGCGGGCCGGCCTCGAGCGCCTCGCCGAGGCGATCGGCGCAGCCTACGGCTGGGGCCGCGACCGCTGCCGGTTCCGCCTCCGCCAGGGCGGCGAGGAGCTCCCCTTCGCCCGCGCCGCCGAGTGCCCGCAGCACGGGCGCGTGCTCCAAGACGAGCTCAACCCGCGCCACTTCTCGTTCAACCACCATCAGGGAGCCTGCCCCGCCTGCGCCGGCCTCGGTCGTCGAGCGGAGATCGACCTCGAGCTCCTCCTCCCCGAGCCGCACAAGCGCCTGGAGCTCGCCCTCGACGGTCGTGTCGGCGCGACCCTCTACCGGGCCCCCCGCAACCGTCACCTCATCGAGGCGGTGTTCGAGCAGACCGGCACCCCCGCCGAGACGCCGGTCAAAGACTGGAGCCCCGCTCTGCGGCAGGCGATGCTCTACGGGGTCGAGGGCAAGCTCAAGCTCCGCTACGTGCGACGCTGGGGGCGCACCGTCACCAAGGTCGAGGAGGAGCAAGACTGGCAGGGCATCCTCGCCATCATCGAAGGCTGGGAGGCCGCCAGCGGGTGGCTCCGCGGGGAGTCGCCCTGCTCGGCCTGCGGCGGCGCTCGCCTCCGCCCGGAGCCGCTGGCGGTCACCATCGGCGACGCGCCCTCCGCGCAGGGGCCGAGGGGGCTCAACATCGCCGCTGCGTGCGCGCTGACCGTCGAAGCCGCGCTCACCTTCTGGACGGAGCTTCGCCTCAGCCCGAACGACGCTGCCATCGCCGAGCAGGCCTTGGACGAGCTGCGAGGAAAGCTCCGCTTCCTGCTCGACGTCGGCCTCGGCTACCTCAGCCTCGACCGCCCCGCCGAGACCCTCTCCGGCGGCGAGTCCCAGCGCATCCGGCTCGCGACGCAGCTCGGCGCCCGCCTCACCGGCACCATCTACGTGCTCGACGAGCCCACCATCGGGCTCCACCCCCGGGACACCGCTCGCCTGCTCGGCACGCTGCGGGGCCTGCGCGACCTCGGCAACACCCTCGTCGTCGTCGAGCACGACCCCGAGGTCATCCGCGCCGCCGACCATGTCATCGACATGGGCCCGGGCGCCGGCGAGCACGGCGGGCGGGTGGTGGACCAGGGCACGCCCGGTGAGCTCTGTGTCGGGCCCGGCCTGACGGGCGCCTATCTGTCCGGCCGAATCCAAATCAGCGCCCCCGTGGCCCGCCGCGGCCCGCGATCGTGGCTGGAGCTCCCGGCGTCCTCCCTCCACAACTTAAGGGGGGTCACCGCGCGCCTTCCGCTCGGCTGCCTCACGGCGGTCACAGGGGTCTCCGGGTCTGGCAAGTCGACCTTGATCATGGACCACGTCGCCCCGATCCTCTCGGTAGCAGCAGGCCGAAAGGTGAAGAAGGGGGAGCCGCCTCCCCTGCGCCTCGTGGTGGTCGATCAGCAGCCGATCGGCCGCAGCCCGCGCAGCACGCCGGCCACCTACTGTGAGCTGCTCGGGCCGATTCGAGACCTCTTCGCCGAGACCCAGGGCGCCCGCGAGCGGGGCTGGGGGCCGAGCTGGTTCACCTTCAACGGCACCGAGGGGGGGCGCTGCCGCCCCTGCGAGGGCCGCGGCACCGTGCAGATCGAGATGCACTTCCTCTCCGACGTGCAGGTCACCTGCGAGGCCTGCGGCGGGCGGCGCTTCTCCCCCGAGACCCTCGAGGTGCGCTGGAAGGGCCTGTCGATCGCCGACGTGCTCGATCTGCCGGTAGATGAGGCGCTCGGCCTCTTCTCCGCGCACCGGGCCCTGAAGAAGCGGCTCCAGGCCCTCTCCGATGTCGGTCTCGGCTACGTCCGGCTCGGTCAGCCCGGAACGACCCTCTCCGGCGGGGAGGCCCAGCGGGTCAAGCTGGCGGGCGAGCTGATGTCTCGGAGCACAGAGACGCTCTACCTCCTCGATGAGCCCACCACGGGCCTGCACCTCGCCGACGTCGACCGGCTGGTGGGCGTGCTCCACCGCCTCGTCGACGCGGGCCACAGCGTGCTGGTCATCGAGCACCACCTCGACGTCATCCGCAACGCCGACCACGTCATCGAGCTGGGCCCGGACGGCGGGGCGGCGGGCGGTCAGCTCGTGGCCGAGGGGCCCCCCGACCACATCGCCGCCCAAGACACCGCGACGGGGGAGGCCCTACGCGCGGTCAACGGTGGTTCCACGTCCACCAAACGTAGCCGAGGATCCCGGCAAACACGACAAAGATGAGGCCGCCGATCACGACCGTGCCCACGCAGCCCCAGATCCAGCCGCTGACGGTGCTCGACACCTTCTTGGCGATGTCCTTCTGCAGCCGCGAGGTGTCGAGCCCGACCCCGTCCTTGTTCAGGTCAACCGCGACACCCCCCATCTTGACCCGCACCCCGGCATCTACCCTCTCCTGAGCCTTGGCCTTGAAGGCCGCCTGCGTGGCCTCCATCGGGGTCAACACCTTCGGCTGGCTCGGGAAGCCCTGGGCCTTCACGAAGAGGTCCATGTCGGTGCCCGGCGGGAGCTGGAGCGGCGACAGCTGCTGGTTGTAGAACATGTACAGCGCGCCGCAGGCGACACACCGTTTGTACATGCCAGTAGAGTTGGCCTCGAGGGCGCCAGCGCAAGAGGGGCAGGACATCGGAGACTCCCGAGGAGATGGCCTTCGATATCTCCCCTCCGTGCGGTGGGCACCGACAGGCGCCCACAGCGGGATCTGACTCTCCGGACGCCCCGAGGCGACCGACTCGCTCGGGTCAGTGGGCGAGGATCGAGGCCATCCCTTCGATGCCCACGTCCATCAGCTTCCAGGCGGTGCCAGCGTGGAAGGGCTCACCCGCCCGGAAGCGCATCGGGATGTAGACGCCGAGCATCTTCTTGCCGATACGCCACATCGGGCTGACCCCGACCCGCAGCTCGGACTCGCGGCTTCGATCGAGCTCCACCGGGAAGGCGGGGGCGCCGGTCAGGCGGAGGGGGACCTGGGCGAAGATGGCCTTGTCCAGGGTCTCGAGCACCCACATCGAGAGCGGGTCGAAGGCCGCGTTGCAGGGCTGGTTGCGCAGCTCCGCGGCGACCCGCTCGGCGACCGTATCGGCCTGGAGGAAGGCCAGAAAGGCCTGCTTGACCGGAAAGTCGCCGCAGTCGCCCGGCGCGAAGATGTCGGGGTGGCCGACCACCCGCCGAGAGCCGAGCTCACAGCGGAGGAAGCCCCGCTCGTCCGAGGGGAGGCTCGGGTAGGAGACCGCCGCCTTGTGGGCGGGGAAGGCGATGAGATCGTCGAACTCGAGGACACGGCCGCTCGCGAAGCGCACCTTGCCCGGGAGCACCTCGACGGCCGACTCTGCGCGGAAGCCGCGGATTCCGCGCGGGAAGAACTCATCGGTGATGAGCTCGTCCATCTGGGCGCCGAAGACCTCGAGGTAGCTCGCCTCGGGGGTGGCGAACGTGATCTCGATGGTCTCTCGCCCGTTGTGCTTCGTGAGCCAAGCGTCGAGCATCAGGGCGAGCTCGTAGAGCACGGCGCTGAACTTGTTGTTCGGCGCGATCAGGAAGAGCACCCGCCGGTTGCGCCCGGACACGCCGTCCTGCGTGATCTTATGCACGACGTCCCGCAGACCGAGCTGATCCGCGGCCGACCAGATGGAGCTGGCGTGATCGGCCAGCCCGGGGACCTCTTCTGGGGCCATCGCCGCGCCTGTGGCGATGACCAGCTTGTCGTAGGTGAGCTCTGTGCCGCTCGACAGCAGGACGCGCTTGGCGGACGGAGTGACCTCGACCGCGCGATCATGCACGAAGGTGATCGCCTGCCGCGCCGTGGCCTCGCCGAGCGGGATCTCCAGCTTGGAGGGATCGACGCCGAAGGGCACATACACGAGGTTCGGACGGAAGGTGAAGTCCGACCGATCGGAGACCAGCGTGATGTTGACCTCCCCTCGCATACGATGGTTCACCAGGAAGGCAGTCTCGAGGCCGGCAAAGCCGCCACCGAGGACGACGACATGAGGGAGGATGGGGGGCAGGGCAGGCATGTTGGCTCCAAAGTGGAGATGCACTTTAGCAACCATCGTGCCAACTTCAAAGCTCGACGGCGTGCGCGTCTCCCGATGGCCGCCGGCGGGCATCGGGCACCTGTGCGCAATCCCACTGTGTGAAATCGCCCAATCAACCAATTCCTTACCTTAAGAGACAGCGAGGTGCGGCCGCCGCACGCTACAGGGTGGGTGAGGAAGCACCATGCGCCCCCGTCCCCGCCTCTCCCGCCGCGCCCGCTCAACGCACCTCGACCTGCTCCCGATCATCCTCGGGGCGTTGGTCGGCTGCTCCGAGAACCAGATCATCAAGTCCACCGCGGGGGAGCCCACCGGTCCGGTGATCTCGGTGAGCCCCACCGACATCGCCCTCGGCGGCGTGGCCCCTGGAGAGGCCGTCGAGGCCGTCGTCACCGTCACCAACGTCGGCATCGGCACGCTCGAGATCACCGGCACCCGCTTCGACGGCGCCGAGGGCTTCACCCTCACAGACCCCGGCTCCGGCGAGGGCTTGGGCCCAGACGCCAGCACAGAGCTCTGGCTGTCCTACCGCCCCTCCACGCTGTCGTCCTCCGGGCACCTCGTCATCGGGAACAGCGACCCCGCCCAGCCGGAGGCCCTGGTCTCGCTGAGCGCAGAGGGGCTCTTCCCCGCCCTCGTCTTTGACCCCAACCCCGTGATCTTCGACGAGGTCGTGCTCGGCACCACCAGCGAAGAGCTCGTCTCGATCGTCAACTCCGGCACCGCGCCCCTGGTGGTCGACACGCTGGCGGTCATCGGCGAGGGCTACGAGCTGCTCGAGGCGCCGAGCTTGCCCATCACCCTCGAGCCGGGCGCGTCGGCCCCCCTCACGATCGGCTTCACCTCCCTCTCCGAGGGGTGGTTCCCCGGGGAGCTCTGGGCGGAGTCGAACACCCTCGGCTCGCCCAGCAAGGTGCCCCTCCAAGCGGGGAGCTCGGCCCCCGTCGCCCTCTGCTCGGTGGCGCCCGACGAGATCGAGGTCCAGATCGAGACCGCCACCTGGTTCGGCAGCGAGTCCTACAGCCCGAGCGGCGAGCCGATCACCGAGTT
This sequence comes from Myxococcota bacterium, assembly GCA_044344255.1. Lineage (GTDB taxonomy): Bacteria > Myxococcota_A > UBA796 > UBA796 > UBA2385 > JBIJDH01. The sequence goes on along the minus strand of JBIJDH010000002.1, from coordinate 6,283 downwards.
TCGCTGGACCCTCATCGATCAGCCGGACGGCTCCGAGGCCACGATGCCCGGCGATACCAGCGAGGGAGACCGCGTCGGCTTCACCGCTGACCTCGTCGGCACCTACGTGGGCGAGCTGGTGGTGGTCAACAGCGCAGGCCTAGAGTCGGCGCCCTGCATCGCCACCCTCGAGGCCGTCACCAGCAACTCGCTCTGGGTCGAGATGTGGTGGCAGGAGGACCACGACGACATGGACCTCCACCTCCTCGCGCCCGGCGGGGCGCTCACCACCTCGGATGACTGCTTCTACGGAAACTGTGTGACCTCTGACCTCGACTGGGGCGTCACCGGCGCCAGCGAGGACGACCCCTCCCTCGACCTCGACGACATCCCCGGCACCGGCCCCGAGAACATCCACATCGAGCTCCCCGCCGACGGCGCCTACTCCGTCTACGTCCACGACTACCCCGACACCGTCTACAACGGCGAGAACGCCGTCACGGTGAGGGTCTACATCGACGGCGAGCTGCTCTGGGAGGCCACGAAGGGCATCTCAGGTGAGAACGACTACATCCCCTTCGCCGTGGCCAGCTTCCCCGACGGCACGGTCTCCGACCTCTGAGCCAGCCCCTCCTGGGGGGCTCGTCTCCGACCGCCCGCCGTCCGGGGTCAACGCCTCCCGAGCGTCAGGCGGAGGGAGCGGTCGCGGGCGCCAGGGATGAAGTCAGCGCCCGTCCGCTGCTCGACCTGCAGCCCGGCGACCCACCAGCCGAGCTCACGGTCGCGGAGCCAGCCCTCGATCCCGGCGGTCGCGCCCCGCTCCTCCGTCGACAGGGTGATGAGCGTGCTGCCGGCCTTCGAGACGCCCCCGACCCGGAGCCGGCGCCCGCCCGAGGCGCTGACGCCCCAGCGCGGCTGGAGGAAGGTGAGGGCGAGGTCGTCGGAGATCATGTCGCCGCCGCCCGGGTGGCCCATCGGCAGGCCGTCCCGATAGAAGCCGTCGTGATAGACGCGGTGCCCGGTGTACCATCGGAAGGTGTCGTCGAGGAGCCGCGTGTGCTCGACGTTGAGCGAGAGGGGCCCTGCGGTCAGCTCCCCGCCGACGAGGTTCCCCACGCCGGCCAGCGAGGGGTAGGGTATGCCGAGGGTGCGCTGCCCGATGACGTCTTCCCCGCCGTATTGCCAGTACAGCTCGACCATGTCGACGCCCCGCAGCTCGTCGAGGCGAGCGCGGCGGCCGGTCCAGCGGGCGATCGGGAGCAGGAGCCGGGCGTCCAGGGCGGCGAGCTCGTCCTGGTCGGGCAAGAGCTGGTCGGGGTCATCGTAGACATGCGGCTCGAGGGGCAAGATGAGCTGGCTGATGTCGGGGGTGGGCCGCCCCTCGCCGCCGAAGAGCGCGACCCGCCCCGCGCCGAGCTCCACCCACGAGACCGGCGCCCAGCGGAGATCCATCCAGAGCCATCCCGGCCGCGGGACGTCTCCCCGCTCGCCGTCGAGCCAGCCCGCGCCCGCCTCCCCGCGGAGCCTGCCGACGAAGGGGACGCGGCCGCCGAGGGCGAAGGCCCCCGCAGGCGCGGGGCGGGCGGCGTCGGTCAAGAGCACGCTGCCGAAGCGCCCCGGGCCCATCCAACGGTCGCGCAGCCCGAAGCCCAGGCTGACCTCCCCCTGCGGGCCGGTGGGGGCGCGGAGGCCGGCCCAGGCCTCCCGCACGGCGACGGACGGCGACACCGGGGACGGCGCCGCGGGCGAGAGGTCGAGACCCAGCTCGGGGCGCGCGGCGAGCTCGAGCAGCCCTGGGTAGGCTCGCGCGTCGAGGCCCCCGCGGACGCTGAGGAGGCCGAGCTCCACGTCCCCGCCGGCCAGGGGAGGCGCGAGGCCTCCCGCCGACAGGCGACCGAAGGGGCGAACGGACACCGTGGGCCGCGACCAGGGGCGATCCCCAGCTCGGGCGAGGCGCTCCGCCTCGAGCTCGGCGCCGAGGACCACGCGCACGGCCTCATCCCCGCGATCTTCGTCCGCCTCGATCGCGGACAGCCAGCTCGCCTGAACGAGGGGCGAGCGGTCGGGCACGCCGAGGAGCGCGTCGACGGCCCCCGCGCGGAGCTCCCATTGGAGCAGGCGGACCGTCGGGTCGTCCGTCGGGGCGCCCCGCGCGGGCAGGCCCCCCAGGGCACAAGCGGCGAGGCAAAGGAGCGCAGAGTTGAGGACGGCGAGGGCCCGCGCGCCGAGCGACATCCGCCCAAGGTAGCACGGGCCCCTCCGTCGGCCAGCCGTCGCCCCGCCGCGCTCCGCTCGGCCCTGGACGCGGTCGCGGGCCTCGCTCGCTCGGCCCTCGCCCTCGGCGTCTTCGCGCTCGGTGTCTTCGACGCACCGGCCGCGGCCAGCCCGCCGACGGTCTGGTACGCCGCGCCACTCGCGATCGGCCTGCACCCGGTCCGAGAGCAGCCCGGCTTGTCGTGGCAACGCGCGATGACCACCTCCATGGCGGGTCCGATGGCCTCGGCGCAATTCCGGGAGTCCGCCAACCGCATGGACATCCATTGGCGCCTCTCTGCGGTGGATGGCGCCTCCCCCACCCTCAGCGTCGAAGAGCGGGACCGCCTGCTCGAGCTCTCCGTCGCCGGCGCCTCGCTCGGGGCCCGGGCGGTGCTGCGCGAGGTGCTCTCTCGCGACCAGGGGGTCGAGCGGGTGCGCCAGATCGTACACACCGCCGTCAGCCCCGGCGTGGAGATGCGGCGCGTTGAGGAGGGGCTCACCGTCCGCCTGGACAGCCCCGTCCACCCGGCCCGCTCCACCGCCGACGACCTCGACGACCCCTCAGAGCTCCGCGCCGCCGGCCTCCAGGGGCCACCGCCGCCGAGCTTCCGCACGGGCACGGCCTTCCGGATGGTCTCCGACGCGACGCGCCCCTCGGAGCCGCACTACACGCTGGCCGCCTCCGGCTTCGTGCAGTCCACGCAGGTGGGGGTGGACCTCCTCCGGGCCGACCTCATCACCCGGCCCATCGGTCCGCGGTGGCAAGGCGGCTGGTCGGTGGGGGCGCGCCAAGCTCTCCACCCGGCTCTGTCCCTGCTCGGCGACGCCCAGGGAGGCATCCGGAGCGCCATCCCGCAGCGATATCGGGCCGGCGTCGAGCTTCGATCCCCGCGGCTCCGCCCCTTCGTGGTCCAGCTCACCGGCACCCATGTCGGCCCCCCGGGCACGCTGGACGCCGAGCGCATCGGCTTCCTCGTCCTCCGCACCAACCTGCGCTGGAGGCTCCCCGGCGACATCGACCGCTGGCCCCTCGGCCAGGTGCCGGGCGCCCCCGGCCCCTTCCTCCCCGACATCGATGACCTCGGCCCGAACCGCATGGGCGCCGTGGTCGAGCGGCCCATCGATCGCGCGAAGGCCGAGGTCGGCCGAGCCCTCCCACCAGCGCCCGCTGCGCCCGCCGCCGCGCGCCGACCTCGGGGCTGAGCGCGTGGGCAGGCGCAAGGCGGTGAAGCACAGGCGGCGCGCGGCCGTCTCCTCACCAAGCCAGGGTTACACTCCTCCTCCCTGCCCCCGGTCCCGTCGAGCCCTCGGATGCCCATGTCGCCGCACATCTCCCGGCCCTCCCTCCCTGGATCCTTGGCGCTCTCCCTCGTCTTCGTCGGTTGTAAGCTCGGCGACGGAGGAAAGGGCGGCTCGCGCAGCGGAGATGGTCTGTACACACAGACCTACACCGCCACCGCTGACGACAACGGCGTCGCGACCATCCAGGTCGACATCGAAGACGGCGACGGCGCCTTCCTCGTCAACGGAGAAGCCGAGAAGGGCTTCCTCGCCGTCGAGAGCGTCCGTGCGCCCTCCGGGAGCAAGGTGCTGGACTGGGAAGAATGGACCAGCGGCGACGAGAGCCTGACCGAGGCCGTCTACGCCGCCGCGGCCGACACCACCGTCAACTGGCCCGTCCGCGAAGAGGACACCCAGCTCTCCGCCGGCACCTGGACGGTTGACATCGCGGTCCTGAACCGCAACTATTACTATCTACCCGGTGAGTTCATCGACGTCACCGTTCAGATCAAGCCCGATGACTCCTTCAATGAGGGGACCGTGAGGGCCCTCGTCGTCTACGCAGAGGGGCTGGACGAAGATCCCGACGTCGTCGAGGCCACCGAGGCGGCCGTCACCCGTTGGGGCGAGATCTGGGGCGCCTACGGGGTGAACCTGGAGGCCGACTTCATCTCGAGCTCGATTGACCCCGACCTCCCCGACCCCTCCAACGCCGACAACCTGCTCTCCAACGCCAGCGAGAGCGGCGACAATCATGACGTCACCGTGATCATCGGCGACACCGTCTCGGGCTCCATCGAGTACTACGGCATCAGCGGCTCGATCCCCGGCACGCTCGTGGCCGGCCCCCGCTCCGGCGTGGTCATCTCCTGGCTCGCCAACGCGGGCGGCGACGGGCGCTTTGACGAGACCGACATCAAGATCTACGGCGAGACCATCGCCCACGAGGTTGGCCACTTCGCCGGGCTCTTCCATCCAGTGGAGATGACCTGGGACTACTGGGACGCCCTCGACGACACCGAACGCTGTACAAACGCGAACCGCTGCGAGTCCGACCTCGAGGACAACCTGATGTTCCCCTACCCGGTCTGCAGCCGGACCTCCTGCACCGAGCAGACGCAGCTCTCCGACGGGCAGGTCGGCGTCACCCAACGGTACACCGGCGCCCTCTGACGCCGTCCATCGCGGACCTCTGAACCCATCCACGGGGGCCTCCATGCACCACACAACCCTCCTCCTCTTCGCGGTCGCCGCCGGCCTCGCCGCCGAGCCGGCCCCCCTCACGCCCAGCCAGCAGGCCCTCTACGACGCCCTCGTCGCCCGAGACGGCGCTCCGCCCTGCGCGACGGTCGAGGCCCTCTCGCCCACCCCCGTCGCTGACCTCACCCTCCTGGCCGAGGAGGTGACCCGCCCGGGCTGGGTGGGCCTCCGCGCCGCCGACTGCCTGATCACGCGCCACGCCGAGGCCGTGACGCCGCAGCTCCAGCGCTGGATGGTCTCGCCCGACACCAAGGGCCTCGCGCTGCTGGTCGTCCAGAAGATCGACCTCCTGCCGGCACCCACCGCCCAAGACCTCGCCATCCGCGGCCTCGCCGGCCCCCACGCCGCCTCGCTCCGGCCCCGGCTGGCCCGCGCCGCCGATCCCAACCTCCGCCGCCTCGCCACGGAGCCCTCCCGGTGACTCGCCCATCCCCTGCCCTCACCGCTCTCCTCACCCTGCACGTCGGCGTCGCCTGCAGCCCAAAGCGCAGCGAGGCCTCCCCCTCGTCTTCCCAAGCCTCCGCCGAGGCGCCTCGCAGCGGCGCCGGCCTCGCGCCGCCGAGCGCCCGCCCGCCCTCCGACCCCGCCACCAGCGGCTCGTCCACCGCCACCACCACCGGTGTAGAAGACGACGCCAGCGCCGCCGAGCAGGCTGCCTCACCCACCCAGGCGCGCATGGTCGAGGCGCTCAGCCCGCGTGACGGTCGGCCGCCCTGCATCGAGATCGAGGCCCTCTCCCCCACCCCCGTCGCCGACCTCACCTGGGTGGCCCTCAACGTCTCCATGCCCCCTTGGGTGGGCTTGGAGGCCGCCACCTGCCTCATCACCGGCCACAGCGCCGAGGCCCGCCCCACCCTCGAGGCCTGGCTCACCGACCCCGCCCTCGAGGGCTTCGGCCTCCTCATCCTCACCCAGCTCGACGCGCTCCCCCTGGACACCGCCCTGGCCCTCGCCCAGCTCGCCCTCGACAAGGGTCCCAACCCGGATCGGGTCAAGAGCCGCCTCAAGCGCTCGAAGAAGCCTGAAATCAAGGCCCTGGCGGGTCCCTGAACCCACACCCCGCGCCCGGATCGCACCGCGCGGGTGCGTCGTCGCGGGTGGTTTTTGGGGTGCGCGCCTTGACGAGAGCCCACGGCGCATTAGAATGTCGGCGCATTCCCGCTTAGCTCAGTTGGTTAGAGCAACGGACTGTTAATCCGTGGGTCCCCAGTTCAAGTCTGGGAGTGGGAGCCAATCCACGCGCTGCGCGCACTTCACAGTCGCGGCAGACGCCTTGGTGGTCCCGGGTGACGGTTCACGCCCTGCTTGTGGGGCGTGAACCTCCCCGTGAACCGCGTGAACCTCGCCGGTGGCCTTCCCGCCACCGCCGTTGGGGCCGCGCGCCTTCCGCGCCGCCTGCTCCAAGGGCGCCGAGGCGTGGGTGCCGTCGTAGAGGGCCACCTCGATGCGCCCCGGGTAGACGCGCACCTCGTCCACCAGCTCATGCAGCAGCTCCCGCCGCTCGCCG